>NZ_CANMRQ010000006.1 GCF_947500325.1 uncultured Lacinutrix sp. | reverse complement strand
CACGGTTGAGTAAAATCAGCGTATAAAAGCAAGAGTAATATCCGATTAAAAAGGCTGAGTGCGTTTTAAATCCGTTTAGGGATTAAGTGAAATCAGAAAGGAGCAGAGTATTTTTTTACATTTAATATACACTTTTTTGAGCTCGAGTGAGCACTTGTGCACAACGGTCTAGTGTATGAGTAGTAGCGGATTTCTACTCACTAACTTTTTAGTTTTACACTGACCTTTGTTTTATGTTAATACTTTCGTTTCATCACTTAAACCGCTATTACTTATACACAATGTTGTATGCCGTTATTCTTGTTATATCTGTTCAAAAATTGGGATGTATATCCATTGTTATTTTCTTGCAGTTCTATTGGTGTACCCTCGAACATTAATTCGCCACCATTTTTTCCACCTTCTGGTCCAATGTCTATTATCCAATCTGCATTGTTCATTATGTCTAAACTGTGTTCAATTACAATAACGGAATTTCCTTTATTGACTAATTTTTCTAATAATTCAATGATTTTTGTGATGTCTGATAAATGTAATCCTGTTGTTGGTTCGTCAAGAATATAAATATTTCCTTCTTTATGTAATTCACTTGCTAATTTAACGCGTTGACATTCGCCACCTGATAATGTTGAAAGTGGTTGCCCAAGTTGTAAATAACCTAACCCAACTTCTTGCAGAATGTTTAGTTTTTTCAGAATGTTTTTATCTTTAAAAAAGTCTATGGCTTGATTCATCGTTAATGCCAACACATCAACAATAGATTTTCCATTTAATTGATATTTTAAAACTTCTTTTTCATAGCGATTTCCTTGACATTTTTCGCAAGTTGTCTTTATGGCATCCATAAATGCTAAATCCATAGTAATTTGCCCAAGCCCTTTACAATTTTGACAAGAGCCGTCTTTATTAAAACTGTATAAAGATGCGTCTGTATTAGGATTTGTTTTTGCAAATAACTCTCTTATATCATTAAATACACCAGTATATGTTGCTGGTGTAGACCGAATAGATTTACCCACAGGTTTTTGGTCTATTACAATAGCTTCAGGATGTTTGTTTAAAAATTCTTTATGAATTAAAGAACTTTTACCTGAACCAGCTACTCCAGTTATACAAGTGAGAATATTTTTTGGAATTTTAACCGAGATATTTTTAAGATTATTTGCTGTTGCATTTTTGATTTCAAAACAATCTCTCCATTGTCTAAATTTCTTTTTTACAGGAATTTTGTGCGTTATGTATTTTCCTGTTAAAGTATCAGCACCAATTAATTCATCGAAACTTCCTTGAAAAACAACTTTTCCGCCTTGACTTCCTGCTTTTGGACCCATATCTATAACGTGGTCGGCAATTTTTATTAAATCAGGGTCGTGTTCAACCATTAAAATAGTATTGCCCTGTTTGCATAAATTTCTTAATAATTTACCTACCAAATCTACATCTCTTGGGTGTAAACCTACGCTTGGTTCGTCTAACACATACAACATTTCGGTTAAACTATTACCCAATTGTTTTGCTAATTGCACACGTTGAGCCTCGCCACCCGATAACGTGCCTGTATTTCGAGAGAGGTTAAGATAACCCACTCCAATTTTAATGAGGTTATCTGTTCTTTTTAATAGTTGCTCTAAAACAGTTTCTACTACTTTGCTTTCTATCGTTTTTAAGAAATTATATAAATCGGTAAGTTGAAATTTACCTAAATCGTCTATATTTTTCCCGTTGATTTTACAGTTTAACGCTTCTTGTTTAAGTCTTGCTCCATTGCAAGAGGTGCAAGTGGTTGAAGTAACAAATTGTTTTATTATTTTTTGTCTTCCTTTGGATAAGGTATTGAAATCTTTGTTTAAATATCCTCGTTTAATTTTGGTAATAACTCCATTAAAGTTAGCATCAAAACCTTTATCATTTCCACCTAATGTGAACTTTAATCCGTCTGCATTAAGTAAAATGTCGATTTCTTTTTCAGTATAATCCTTTAAAGGTTTGTCTAAATCGAAGAAACCTGAATTAGCAACTATTTTCCAAGCTAATGAATTTACTTTAAAATCGGGAAAGAGAATTGCTCCTTGTTGCAAGGATTTTTCTTTATCTAAAATGCTATCAATACCTAAATCATTTATAGAGCCAACACCACCACAAGTAGGACACATTCCTTCGGGTGAATTTGGTGAAAAATGATTAGACATTCCAACTTCTGGTTTGCCAATTCGAGAATAAAGTAATTTTAAAAATGATGATATTTCTGAAAGTGTTCCTACATTTGAGCGTGAATTTCCTACAATTCTTTTTTGCTCTAAAAGAATGACAGGCGATAGATTTTCGATAGCATCGTAATCGGCTTGTTCATATTTAGGCAATCGGCTTCTTGCAAACGTACTAAAGGTGTCGTAAAGTTGTCGTTGTGCTTCTGCTGTGATAGTTTCAAATACCAAAGATGATTTTCCAGAACCTGACAAACCTGTAAAAACTACAATTTTGTTTCGAGGAATTTCTAAATCTATATTCTTTAGATTATTCTGTCTTGCTCCTTTAATTTTTATTTTTGACACAGTTTGGTTTTAATGGCATACAACAATTATGTAATAGCAATTGCTATTATATTTCTTATATACTTATAAATCTAATAGATTTTAAACAATTTATCACTACCCAAGTATTTTTTATTTCTATTCTTCTCAATAATTAATGTTAAAAATGTTTAATGGAGATATCGTTAAGGTTAAAGTAGGAGTCCAAGATATAGAAGTGAAAAAGATAGAAGATAATTATTCTGTTTATTGTATTTGATTAAATAAAAGAGGAAATCATATAAAAGAGAGTTTTCCAATTAATTTAATTAGAACTTTTATGTTAAATACAATATAATTTTAAAAAACACATTCCCTTTATTATTTCCTTAAAAATAAAAAAACCCTTGTGAATCTTATGATTACAAGGGTTTTTGCGGAGAAAGAGGGATTCGAACCCCCGGAGGTGTGACCCTCAACAGTTTTCAAGACTGCCGCATTCGACCACTCTGCCATTTCTCCTTGAGTGCCTCATCAAGCTATTTGCCTGAATGCGGCTGCAAATATAGTGTCCTTTTTAGTTCTTTTCAAATAAAAACTGCGATTTTTTTAAAATAATTATCCTAAAATAGGAATAGGTTTCATTTCTGCGTTGACTGCCACGAACTTAAAGAAACCTGTAACAGATAATTCTCTTTTATAACTATACATGTTTTCCATAAAAATATCCACTTTTACAGTACAACTTGTTCTTCCTACTTTATCTATTCTGGCTACTAATTCTACAATTGTACCTTCCGGTATTGGTTTTTCGAAGTCTATTTTATCTGTAGAAATGGTAACTACCTTTTTTCTGCTAAAACGTGTGGCGCAAATAAATGAGGCCTCATCCATCATGAGTAGCGCAGTACCTCCAAAAAGCGTATTGTAATGATTAGTAGTATTGGGGAAAATAGCTTTGAAAATTCTAGTTTCAGAGGTGTTAATTAGTTCTTCTGTAGTTTTCATATTTATAGTAATATCATTTTAATTTATGGTACTTTATAGTCTTATTTGCGAATGTAATTCTATTTTTGCAGAAAGTTATAAAACGATTCAATGAACGTAATAGAAGCCTTACAATGGCGTTATGCCACAAAGCAATTTGATTCTGAGAAATTAATTTCGGAAGAAAAACTAAATATACTTTTAAAAACCTTTAATTTAACAGCAACATCGTATGGCTTGCAGCCTATAAAGTTATTGGTTTTAAAGGATAAAAAACTTCAAAAGAAGTTAGTGAAACATTCTATGGATCAAGAACAAGTTGCGCAAGCTTCTCATGTTTTGGTTTTTTGTATTGAAACAATTATAGATAAAGCCTATATAGAATCTTACTTCCAACGTATTAAGAATATTAGAGATACTCCAGATAGTATTTTAGAGCCATTTAAAAACTTTTTAATAGAAGATTTTAAAAACAAATCTCAAGCAGATATAGCATTATGGGCTACTAAACAAGCGTATTTAGCCATGGGGAACTTATTAACTGTTTGCGCTTTAGAACATATTGATGCCTGCCCAATGGAAGGGTTTTCTCCAGAAGATTATGATGCTGTTTTGAATTTAAAAGAGAAAAACCTAAGCGCTGTTTTAGTAATGCCAATTGGGTACCGTTCTGATAATGATATGTTTGCAGGATTTAAGAAGGTTCGTAAAGACCTAAGTGATAGTGTTATTATGTTATAATACAATAAGTTGGCAAGATTATTGTTATATTATATATTTTTTATATTATTGTAAAGTTATAAGTCTAAAAACAAATGAAAAACATATTCCTACTATTTGCCTTGTGTATTTGTTCACTGGGGTTTTCACAAGAAGAAGACTATTCTAACCTTAATTGGTTAACAGATTTTGAACAAGCTAAAAAAGAATCTGCTAATTCCAAAAAACCTATTTTAATGTATTTTACAGGAAGCGATTGGTGTGGTCCATGTAAATCTTTAAAGAAGGACTTTTTTAATACAGATAAATTTGAAGAAAAATCAAAAAACTTTGTTTTGTTAATGGTAGATATGCCGAGACGTATAGATATTATTACACCAGAACAAAAACAAAAAAATAAAGAATTAGTAAAAATATATAATAAAAGTGGTGGTTATCCTAATATTGTAGCTCTTGATAAAAACTTAAGTGTTATAGGAGAATTATCTGGTTATACCTTTTTAAGAGAAACAGATAGACATTATGCATTTGTAGATTCTGTTTTAGGAAAATATTAAAGGTTTTTATACCTTATTAAAAAGCCTCTTAACTTAGTTTAAGAGGCTTTTTTTATTGATTATTTTCAATTACTTTTGAGTTTAATAAAACTAATAAAAATGCCAGGATTTGAACGCTTTGGAGCGGAAGAAAGAAAAGAATTACAAGACGTTTTAGATAACGGGGTATTAATGCGTTATGGGTTTGATGGTATGCGTAATGGCCATTGGAAAGCAAAAGCTTTAGAAGCACAACTACAAACAACATTGCAAACTAAACATGCCCAATTAGTATCTAGTGGTACTGCTGCGGTTTCTGTTGCTTTAGCTAGTGCGGGAGTTGGAGCAGGAGATGAGGTTATTATGCCAACATTTACCTTTGTAGCTAGCTTTGAAGCAATAATGATGTTAGGCGCTATTCCTGTTTTGGTAGATATAGATGATACATTAGGATTAGATGCTAAAGCAGTTGAAGCTGCTATTACAAAAAAAACGAAGGCAGTAATGGTTGTGCAAATGTGTGGTAGTATGGCAAATATGACGGCATTACAATTAGTTTGTGATACTCATAATTTAATTTTAGTTGAAGATGCTTGTCAAGCAATAGGAGGAACATACCAAGGAAAACCATTAGGAAGCATAGGTGATTTAGGTTGCTTTTCTTTCGATTTTGTTAAGACCGTAACTTGTGGTGAAGGTGGAGCAGTTATTACTAATAATGAAAAATATTATTTAAATGCTGATCATTATAGCGACCATGGGCATGATCATATAGGAAATGATAGAGGAGCAGAAACACATCCTTTTCTAGGTTATAATTTTAGAATTTCAGAATTACATGCAGCTGTTGGTTTGGCTCAAATTAAACGTTTACCAGAGTTTTTAGAGATTCAAAAACAAAACTATACTATAATAAGAACGGCTTTGTCTCAAATTCCAGAAGTAACATTTAGAACAGTACCAGATGGCGGAGAAGAGAGTTATTCTTTTTTAAATTTCTTTTTGCCAGATCTAGAAACGGCTAGGAAAACCATACAGGTATTTAAAGAAAAAGGAGTTGATGTGTGTTGGAATTATTATGATAACAATTGGCATTATGTTCGTAAATGGGAGCATTTAAAAGATGCGAAATCATTATTTCCTTTATCTCAAGAAATGAATGATGCCTTATCAAATATTAAGACTACAGATTTTAGTAATAGTGATCATTATATTGGAAGGAATATTTCATGTTTAATTAAGCTATCTTGGACGGAAGAAGACATTAAGCTAAGAGCAAATAAAATGGTAGAAGCTATTAAATCTTCCTTATAAAATCAATAAAAAAAGGAGTGTTTACATAATTGTAAACACTCCTTTTTTTATGAAAACTAAATATATTTAATAGTTTACATACTCTACAATTTCTAAACCGTAACCTATCATACCTACACGCTTAGTTTGTTGCGAGTTAGATATTAATTTTAGTTTATGAATATTTAAATCGTGTAATATTTGAGCTCCAATTCCAAAATCTTTAGCATCCATATTTATGGCAGGAGCTTTAGATATTTTTCCTTCAATTTGATTGTCTTTTAAAATAGTTAATCGCTTTAATAAGTTTAATGATTGTGCTTGCTGGTTTATAAACAAAATAGCTCCTTTACCTGCTTTACTTACAACACGAAACATATCGTCTAATTTTTCATCGGCATTATTAGTAAGTGTTCCAAGAATATCATTATTTACTAAAGTAGAGTTTACTCTAGTAAGTACATGCTCGTTAGTTGCCCAATCTCCTTTTGTTAATGCTATATGTACTTGATTATTTGTTGTTTGCTGGTAGGCTCTCAATCTAAAACTTCCAAATCTAGTTTCAATATTGAAATCTTCTTTCTTGTCTATCAACGAATCATGATCCATTCTATAGGCTACTAAATCTTCTATAGAAACAAGTTTTAAATCAAACTTTTTTGCAACGTCTATTAATTGTGGTAAACGTGCCATAGAACCATCTTCATTCATGATTTCTACTATTACTCCTGCAGGTTCTAAACCAGCTAATCTAGCAAAATCTATTGCGGCTTCTGTATGCCCAGTTCGTCGTAAAACACCACCTTCTTTAGCTACTAAAGGAAAAATATGTCCTGGTCTTGCCAAATCGAATGGTTTAGTGTCTTTATTTACTAAAGACTTTACTGTTTTTGAGCGGTCACTAGCAGAAATTCCTGTAGTAACGCCTTCGCCTTTTAAATCTACAGAAACTGTAAAAGCTGTTTCCATTGGGTCGGTATTATTACTTACCATCATATGTAGACCTAGATCTTTACATCTGTTTTCTGTTAAAGGAGCGCAAATTAAACCACGACCGTGAGTTGCCATGAAATTTATCATCTCTGGAGTCACTAGTTCAGCAGCAGCTAAAAAATCACCTTCGTTTTCTCTGTCTTCATCATCAACAACTATAATTATTTTACCAGCTTTAATATCATTAATAGCTTCTTGTATAGTGTCTAATTTAAAAGTTTTTTTCGCTTCAGTTTTTGTAATCATATCAATACCTTTAACTAAAGCAAAGATATTGCTAATTTGTGATTATTAAGCTAAATGAGATTTGATTTTTTTATTTCTAAATAGATAAAATATTTGGAGTAAGTTTACCTAATACGCTTACTTTTTATAAAGTAGAAAACTGATACAATAAATGCAATTGGAGCTAATTGTATCGCTGCAGAAGCAAATTGCGGTAATTTATTATTTGCGAACACAAAATGGAGAACTAAGCAAATTATTGCAAATACTAAAGTGCCTATTGCAGCATTAAATAGAGATTTTTTTTCTTTTACATTAGTTGCTTTAGTAAAAGAGTTGTTTTCTTCGATCTCACTGTCTTCATTAACTACAAAATATAAGTAATCGTTAAATTCGGTTTTTAAATATGGTTTTTTAAATTCATGCTCTGTTGTAACTATTGAATGCCTAGGAATTCTATTTTTTAAATCTGTTAAAAAAATATTATAATTATACTGTTCTTCAAACTGAAATAAATAAGTTTTAGAATCTCCTTTTTGTCTATAAATATTAGTACCATTAATATTATGTTCTACCAATAATTCATGTAATGGAATTATAAAATCATTTTCTTCTATGTTTTCAATTGTAAAGATATTTTTAAATTCTTTATCGAAAGAAGTGATTTTATTATTGTTTAATGCTATAGTTTTTGATTCGTCTTTATTTCCAAAGCGTGAATTATACCAATTTTTTATAGGAATAGTAATATGATCAAATTCAAGAATACCACGATCAGCAGTAGCTCGTCTTGTTAAAAAAATACTTAAAGGAAGCATTATTAATGTAGAAAACCATGTTGCTAATACTGGGTTGAAAGAGCCATCTTTAGCACTGTTTTTTGCAAAAATACCTATAAAATGATATGTTAAAAAAAGAACAATTGCTATAACCATAGGTAGACCTAAACCTCCTTTTCTTATTAATGCACCTAGTGGCGCACCAACAAAAAAGAGAATAACGCAGGCAAATGCTAAAGCAAATTTTTCATGCAATGCTATAATATGTTTATTTAACCAAATACTTTTAGTTTTAATTGAGTTTCCATTAGTCTCTATTATCTTAGAAGTTCGAGAAACCGCATTTATGGCATAATCTAATAGCTGTATTTTTCTTTTAGGTAATATAAATAAGTCTATTATTTCACCATTAAAAATAGTATCCTTTTTTGTATCTACATTTAAATTTATTGTACTAAGATTTGTGCGATCGTATAACCTATTAGAAAACATAGAATATTTTTCTTGACGGCCTAAATGCAATGAGTCTGTAGTGTAGTTTAATTGAGAAATACTAAGCATAGAGTATTTGTTATCTGTACTTTTCTCATCTAAGTCAATTTCATTAAGTTTGGATAAATCTATATTTATAGTATATTTTTTAAATGTACTTTTTGCAAAGGGCTTTCTTAAGCGTTCTTTATATTCATTTGGAGGTGTATCGTCATAGTAATAGCCATTGTGTAAAACAAGTTTTAAAACATCAGATTTTTTTGCACTTACCAATTCTCCAGTTTCTGCAATGATAGTAGTATAATTACCTGGCTTAGATTTTTGACCTTTATGGATAATAACATTTTCTAAAAACTGACCACGTTCTCCAGTTTTATTAGATACTTTAATATTGAAATTATCACCAATTTGATTAAACTGTCCTTCAGCTATAGCCATAGCAGGTTTTACTTTTGCTATGTTTTTTCTTAAATTATAACTATTATATTCTGCCCAAGGAATAACATTATTACTAAAAAAAAAGGTAGTAATACCTAAGGCTATGATAAAAATGCTTAAACCAGACATGGCACGTTGTAATGAAATACCAGTAGATTTCATTGCTGCGAATTCATAATTCTCAGCAAAATTACCAAATACCATTATTGAAGATAATAATATAGTAAGCGGTAAAATTAGAGGAATAAGAGTTGGTGTAATATAAAATAGAAACTTTACAATAGTTGTAGGGTCTAAATCTTTACCAGCTAACTCTTTTATATAAAGCCAAATAGCCTGTAATACAAAAATCAGCATGAGAATTACAAACACGCTGATAAAAGTTTTTAGATAAGAACTTAATATGTATCTATCCAGTATTTTCACTAATTGACCTAATCTAATTTATTGATGTAGTAATCTTTGTACTTACTTTGGTCAAAGGTAAACAAGGTTTTTGATATAGGTTCATTTGTTTTAAAAGAATTAACAGTCAAAGTCGTTTTTGTATCATTTTCACCTATTTCTATTAAATTATAAATATGTTTCGTCTGCGCATCTATACCTAAAAGAATATACTTTATAGTTGCTTTAGAATCTATAGGAGTTAACTTTACATATTGAATTTTTCTGCCACGTACATTTTGTATAATATCCATTTTATAAGAAAAACCATCTTCGTAGAAGGATAACATTTTACTTGGTGTAATAGTGCCTTCTTCATCATTATTTTCTGATGAAACAGTTACCTCTTCATCTTCAGGGCTTATTGTATGTAGTTTTTTACCGTCAAAAAGTCTTGTAATGCCAAGAATATTTAATTTGTATTTGTCACCTTGCATAGTAACATCTCCATGAGTTTCCTGTTTTATATTTTCTGAAACATTTTCTAAAACATATTTAAATTTGATAGCAATGTTATCGTAGCCTTTTACTTTTTCTGAAACTTCATTTAAGAGTGCTTTTGCTTTAGTATCATTTTGAGCAAAAGTTGTTGAACATGTAATTAATAGTAGGATAAATAATTTTTTCATTATATTTTTTTTAAATTTTTTGTACTTCTATTTTAATAGAAACCTAGCTTTATTGACCTTCGTTTGCTAATAATTGATCAAGAGCAACTAAATCAGGAACTAATACTTGTCTAGCTTTACTACCTTCAAAACCACCAACAATACCAGCTGCTTCTAATTGATCTATTAAACGACCAGCACGATTGTAGCCTAGTTTTAATTTTCGTTGCAATAAAGATGCCGAACCTTGTTGCGCCGTTACAATAATTTCTGCAGCTTCTCTAAATAGTTTGTCTCTATCTGCTATGTCTATATCAATACTCGTGCCACCTTCTTCTCCTACATATTCTGGAAGTAAGTAAGCATCAGGATAAGCTTTTTGAGCTCCAATAAAATCAACTATTTTTTCTACCTCAGGCGTGTCTACAAAGGCACATTGTATCCGAATCATATCGTTACCTTGGGTATATAACATATCACCACGACCTATAAGTTGATCTGCTCCTCCAGCATCTAAAATAGTACGAGAATCTATTTTACTAGATACTCTAAAAGCTATACGAGCAGGGAAATTTGCTTTAATAATACCTGTAATAACATTAACAGATGGTCGTTGTGTAGCTATAATTAAGTGAATACCAATTGCACGTGCTAATTGAGCTAAACGGGCAACAGGAGTTTCTACTTCTTTACCAGCTGTCATAATTAAATCTGCAAACTCATCAACCACTAATACTATATATGGTAAAAAGGCATGACCATCATTTGGGTTTAATTTACGGTCTTTAAATTTTTTATTATACTCTACAATGTTACGACATAATGCATTTTTAAGCATCTCGTAACGGTTATCCATTTCAATACATAATGAATTAAGTGTATTAATTACTTTAGTATTATCTGTAATAATGGCTTCAGCTTCATCTGGTAATTTAGCTAGGTAATGACGTTCAATTTTATTAAATAATGTTAGCTCTACCTTTTTAGGATCTACCAATACAAATTTAACTTCTGCAGGATGCTTTTTATATAATAGAGACGTTAAAACAGCATTCAATCCTACCGATTTTCCTTGCCCTGTTGCCCCAGCCATTAATAAGTGAGGCATTTTTGCTAAATCGATAACTAAAGTTTCATTACTTATTGTTTTACCAATAGCTATTGGTAAGTGCATTTCGGTTTTTTGAAATTTTTGTGAAGCGATAACAGATCGCATAGAAACTATAGTAGAATTTTTATTTGGAACTTCTATACCAATAGTACCTTTACCTGGAATTGGAGCAATAATTCTAATACCTAATGCAGATAATGATAAGGCAATATCATCTTCTAGATTTTTAATTTTAGAAATACGTACACCTGCTTCTGGTACAATTTCATATAATGTAACAGTTGGACCAATAGTAGCTTTAATACTAGCAATTCCAATTTTGTAGTTGTTTAAAGTTTCTACAATTCTATTTTTATTTTCTTCAAGTTCTTCTTGATTTATTGTAACGCCTTCATTATTATATTTTTTTAATAAATCTAAAGGAGGGAATTGGTAATTACCTAATTCTAATGTAGGATCAAATTGACCAAAATCTGCTACTAATTTATCAGACAGGTTATCTGTTTCAGACTTCTCTTCAATTACTCTTTCTACTTCAATCTCTACTTCAGGTTCTTCTTTTGGTATTTCAATTTCCATTTTCGAAGTTTCTACTATAGGCTTTTCTTTTTCAGGGATTTTTACATCTAAATCAGACGTTGTTTTTAACTTAGAATGATTAGAAATAGTAGGTTGTAAATCTTCTGTTTTAATTTCAAAGGCCGATTTTATTGCTTCTGCTTCTTCTGTTAAGGCATTATCAATAGGTACAATAGTTTCTTTTGAAGCCTCTTCAAATTCAGATTTGATATCTTTTTTTGCGTTTTTAAATAATGCGCCAATACTTTCAGGTGTATATTTAAAACGTGTTGCTAAATAGGTTATAAAAACAAAAATTAGTAGTAATACAACTCCTATTTTACCAATAAAGTCTTGAAGGAAATTATTAATTTCAAACCCAATAGTTCCACTTAATATTCCATTTTCTGGGGAAATAAACCCTAATAAAACTGAAACCCATATAACTACCAAAGTTCCCCAAAACCAATGTTGGCGAAGTTTTCCTTTTTTTAAATCTAAAAGAATATATATTCCAGTTAAGAATATTAATCCCGAAAAAATAAAAGAAGCTATACCAAAACCACGTTGAATAAAAAAATCACTTAGCCAAGCGCCAGATTGACTTGCCCAGTTTTTAGTATCTATAGACCTTGAAGGAAATTCTCCAATTATACTTTGATCTGCTTTACCTGTAAATAGAAAAGAAAGAAAAGCAATGAAAATTAAGATGCCTAAAAGCACCAATAGACTTCCAAATATTAACTTTTGTTGACTTGATAGTTTTAAGTTTGGTTTTTTAAAACTTCGTTTTTTTTTAGTCTTTTTTGGTTTAGATTTCGGTTTTGCTTTCGCCATTATGCGTTTTTAGAGTGAAACAAAAATACAAATAACTAACGGTTTTCCTAATTAGTAATTGTGTTTAAAAGTGTTTCAGAAAATTTTTGGGACGTAGATAATGCATCCTATTGCTACTGCAGCAATTGCAACAATAAATACAGCACCAGCTGCCAAATCTTTAATCAAACCAATTTTTGGATGACGATCTGGATGAATAAAATCTGCAATCTCTTCAATAGCAGTATTTACTCCTTCTATAGCCATAATTAGTGCTATTACTAATATTTGAATACACCATTCTGTTGCAGAAAGGTTATAATATAATCCTGCAATGGTCATTATAATACCAATGACAAACTGAATTTTTAAACTGGCTTCAGTAGTAATTAAAAGGTAGGCGCCTTTAAAGGCATAGCCTACACTTTTAATTCTATTTACTATAAAAGAGTCTTTTTTTTTATTCATTTAAGAAAGTGATTCCAAAGATGCTTTGTAATTTGGTTCATCAACAATTTCTGGAACTTGCTCGGTATATTTTACTATTCCATTTTCGTCAAGAACTACTACACAACGCGAATGTAATGTTTCTAATGGACCATTTGTAAAATCTAAGCCATAAGCTTTTCCAAAGCTACCATCTTTAAAATCTGAAAGGTTTTCAACATTTTCAAGACCTTCAGCACCACAAAAACGAGCCTGAGCAAAAGGCAAATCTCTAGAAATACATAAAACTTTAGTGTTTTCCATTGTTGAAGCTTCTTTATTATACTCTCTCACAGATTTAGCACAAGTACCTGTATCTATACTTGGAAATATATTTAAAACAACTCTACTTCCTTTATAGTCTTCTAATGATTTTGAAGCTAAATCTGTAGTTGTTAAAGTGAAATTTGGAGCTTTTTCTCCTATTTTTGGTAACGTTCCTGAAGTTTCTACTGGATTACCACCTAATGTAATTGATGCCATTTGTTATAAGTTTTAATTGAAATCTAAAAATAGACATTCTACTTAAATTATTAACTTAAGAAACTAATAATTTTATTATAGTAAAATAAGTAATATTTATGATTTTATTTGTTTTTTATAATTAAAAACTATTGCAAAATAAGGACAATCAATTTTTAGAATGTTGAATGAAACCTATAATTGACTAATTTTAGGAACGTTAAAATTAAAAACTAAAAATCAATTAAAAATATGGAACATAACAATAATGGAGATATTAGTAAATGCCCATTCTTTAACGGTACACAAAAAGAAGCCGCAGGTAGTGGTACAAGTAATCGCGACTGGTGGCCTAATGAATTAAAATTAAATATTCTTAGACAAAATGCTTTAAAGAATAATCCAATGGGTGATGACTTTAATTATGCAGAGGCCTTTAAAAGTGTTGATTTTTCTACTTTAAAACAAGAAGTCATTGATTTAATGACAGATTCACAAGATTGGTGGCCAGCAGACTATGGTCATTATGGAGGCTTTATGATTCGTATGGCATGGCATAGTGCAGGGACATATAGAGTAGGAGATGGTCGTGGAGGAGCTGGATCTGGAACACATCGTTTTGCGCCTTTAAATAGTTGGCCAGATAATGGTAATCTTGATAAAGCGCGCTTGTTATTATGGCCAGTTAAAAAGAAATATGGAAATAAAATTTCTTGGGCAGATTTAATGATTCTTGCAGGAAACTGTGCTTTAGAATCTATGGGATTTAAAACATTTGGTTTTGCTGGCGGAAGAGAAGATGTATGGGAACCAGAACAAGACGTGTATTGGGGTAGTGAAACAGGATGGTTAGACAATGATAACCGTTATGATACTAGCGATGGTGACTTGGAAGGTCATTTAGGAGCTGTGCATATGGGACTTATTTATGTAAATCCAGAAGGACCTAATGGTGACCCTGACCCTTTAAAATCTGCGCATGATATTAGAATTACTTTTGGTCGTATGGCAATGAATGATGAAGAGACAGTTGCTTTAGTAGCTGGTGGTCATACCTTTGGTAAAGCACATGGTGCAGCAGATCCAGATAAATATGTAGGTGTAGAACCACATGGGGCTTCTATTGAGCAAATGAGTACCGGTTGGAAAAATACATTTGGAACTGGTGTTTTAGATGATACAATTACTAGTGGATTAGAAGGTGCGTGGACTCCAAACCCAACGCGATGGGATGATGAATATTTTGATGTGTTATTAAATTACGATTGGGAATTAACTAAGAGTCCTGCTGGAGCTCATCAATGGACACCAACAAAGGCATCTAATGCGCGTATGGCTCCAAAAGCAGGTGATGCTAATGGTAAGCAAGCTTTAATGATGTCTACTGCAGATATGGCTTTAAAAATGGATCCAGATTTTTTAAAGATTTCTAAACGTTTTCATGAAGATCATGCAGCATTTGAAGATGCTTTTGCTCGCGCTTGGTTTAAATTAACACATAGAGATATGGGACCAATAGATCGTTATTTAGGTCCTGAAGTGCCTAGTGAAACATTAATTTGGCAAGATCCAATTCCAAAAGTAGAATACACATTAAGTGATGGAGATATTGAATCTTTAAAGAAAATGATTTTAGCTTCTGGTTTAACTGTGTCTGAGTTAGTAAAAACAGCTTGGGCTTCTGCTTCTACATATAGAGGTTCAGATATGAGAGGTGGTGCTAATGGAGGACGTATTCGTTTAGAACCCCAACGTAGTTGGGAAGTAAACAATCCTGTAGAATTAAATAAAGTCTTAACCGTTTTTGAAGGTATTAGAAAAGAGTTTAGCGGAACAATCTCTATGGCAGATTTAATTGTACTTGCTGGTAATACAGGTGTTGAAACTGCAGCTAAAAATGCAGGATATAATGTAAATGTATCATTTAGTCAGGGTAGAGGTGATGCGTCTCAAGAGCAAACAGATTTAGAATCGTTTGGCTATTTAGAACCATTAGCAGATGGGTTTAGAAATTATATAAATGCTAAATTAAATGTTGCGGCAGAAGATTTATTAGTAGATCGTGCAAACTTACTTACTTTATCTATACCAGAAATGACCGCTCTTGTTGGTGGCTTAAGAGTTATTGGTGCCAATTACGATGGATCTAAACACGGTGTTTTTACTGAAAATGTAGGACATCTAACTAACGACTTTTTTACTAATATTCTTGATTTTTCATTAACGTGGGAAGCTGCTTCTATAGATGAGAAAGAATTTATAGGCAGAGATAGAAGAACTGGAGCAATGCAGTTTTCTGGAACTAGAGCCGATTTAATTTTTGGTTCTAATACAGAATTAAGAGCAGTTGCTGAAGTCTATGGAGCTAATGATGGAGAAGAACGATTTGTTAAAGATTTTGTAGCAGCTTGGGTAAAAGTAATGAACTTAGATCGTTTCGATTTAAGGTAAATTATAACGAGATATAAATAAAAAAGCCACTTCAATTTGAAGTGGCTTTTTTTATGTAAAAAACGAATATGTTTTTAGTTCACGTGCGCAGATAAATATTCGGCAACACCTTCTCTATTAGCTCTCATTGCAGCTTCTCCTTCTTTCCAGTTTGCAGGACAAACTTCTCCATTTTGTTGTACGTGAGTATAAGCATCAACTAAACGAATAAATTCAGAAACGTTTCTTCCTAAAGGCATGTGGTTAATACTTTCATGGAAAATAGTACCTTCTTCATCAATTAAATAAGTTGCTCTATAAGTTACATTGTCTCCTTCAACAGTAACAACACCAGTTTCTTCATTGTACTGCTCGTTAGTAATGTCTAATATACCTAGTGTAGAAGCTAAGTTACGGTTACTATCTGCAATTAATGGATATGTTACACCTTGAATACCACCATTATCTTTAGCAGTATTTAACCATGCAAAATGTACTTCTGGAGTATCACATGAAGCACCTATAACAATAGTATTACGTTTTTCAAATTCAGCTACAGCAGCTTGAAAAGCATATAATTCTGTTGGGCAAACAAAAGTAAAGTCTTTTGGGTACCAGAATAAAATTACTTTTTTGTTATTCTTTTTTGCTTCTTCTAAAACATTGATTTTTCTGTTTTGACCTAAGCTATCGATTGCGTCTACAGTAAGATCTGGAAATTGTTTTCCTACTAATGCCATGTATTTAAATTTAATAAATTAATAATTCAATTTTCAAGGCGCAAATATACTATGTAATAGCGATTTTTGCACATTAAAAAAACGTAAATCTTTATTGTAGTATAGATTTAAATAATATGGACTGAAAATGAGTTAGTTACTTCTTATTTAGAAGTGATTTGTCTTATTTTAAAGTTTAAAGCAGCAAATAAAAGTGTTGTGAATGGGCTTAACCAATTGAAAAAGGCATACATAAAATATTCTCCAACACCAACACCTAGAACGCCAGATTGGTAGGCACCACAAGTATTCCATGGAATTAATACAGAAGTTACTGTTCCTGAATCTTCTAATGTACGACTCAAGTTTTCAGGCGCAAGACCTTTATCTTCATATGCTTTTTTAAACATCTTCCCAGGTATAACTAAGGCTAAATACTGGTCGCTTGCAATAGCATTTAAACCTAAACAACTTAATACTGTACTGGCAAATAAACCAAAAACTGTTGTAGCTACAGAAAGTAATGCTTTTGTAATTCTAGATAATGCTCCAATAGCATCCATAATACCTCCAAATACCATAGCACAACAAATAAGATATATTGTCCAAAGCATACCTTTCATACCGCCTGAACTAAATAAATCATTTAATTTTTCATTATCAGTAGTTATGTTAGTATCTGTTAATACTGCATTTGTAATAGATCCAAATTTAGAGCTAGATAAACTTCCTAAAATGTCTGGTTGAAAAATAAAAGCAAAAATAGCAGCTAATACAACGCCACAACCTAAAGCAATAAGAGGTTTTGTTTTTAATAATATTAAAGCAACTACCACTAACGGCACTGCAAATAGCCATGGTGTGATATTGAAAGTAGAATCTATTGTTGCCAATAAACCGCTAATATCAGCGCTACCTGTAGTATCTATAGTTGTACTTAAAATAGCAAAAATGATAAGTGTAACAATAATTGTTGGTACTGTTGTTATTGTCATGTATCTAATATGTGTAAACAAATCTGTTCCAGCCATAGCAGGAGCAAGGTTTGTTGTATCACTTAACGGAGACATTTTATCTCCAAAATAAGCGCCAGAAATAACAGCTCCAGCTATCATTCCTGTGGGAATTCCTAAAGCGCTTCCAATACCTATTAAGGCAATACCTACCGTAGCAGACGTGGTCCAAGAACTACCAGTAGCAATAGAAATGATTGCGGCTATTATAACAGAAGCGGGTAAGAATATAGAGGGATTTAATACTTGTAAACCGTAATAAACCATAGCTGGTATAATACCACTTACTAGCCAAGTTCCAGCCAATGCTCCAACTAGAAATAATATCATTAAAGGAACAAAAACACTCTTTAGATTTTCCCACACTTCTTTAACCATAACCATAAAAGGAACCTTATTCATAAAACCTCCAATCATAGCCACAAAACCTCCCATTAATAAGATAATTTGATTGGTATAACCACCAAACCATTCTTGATCTTCAACAAAAAAGATATTATAAGCTAACAATCCCATTAAAATCACAACCGGAATTAAAGCTTCGTATAAGTTTAATTCTTTATTGTCAATTATTTTCTGGTCTTTGATATCTATTTCCGAAAGATTATCGTCTTGCATAGTTGTTATTTTTTAAGAGATGTAATGTTACGATTTTGTAAGATGTTATGCAAATTCATTTCGTTACTGTAAATTAGCCTTTTATATGGATTCATTAACTCAAATTGTACTTGGAGCTGCTTGTGGAGAAGCTGTTTTAGGAAAGAAAATAGGAAATAAAGCCTTGCTTTTTGGAACTATTGGTGGTACTATTCCAGATTTAGATGTTTTTTTAGGTGCATTATTATATAACAATGAAATAGATGCTATGTTGTTTCATCGCGGATTCATGCATTCTATTTTATTTTCTATTATTGGAACTTTTCTTTTTGGTTTCCTAGCGTATAAATTATATAATACTGGGAAGAGGTTTAATACAACAGCTCTTATAGATTGGATTCAGTTGTTTTTTTGGTCATTGCTAACACATCCTATTTTAGATTGCTTTACGCCATATGGAACGCAATTGTTTGCACCATTTTCTAACTATCGCGTAGCCTTTAATAACATAGCAGTTGCCGATCCAATGTATACAGCTCCTTTTCTAATTTGCATGCTTGTTTTAATGTTTTTTAAAAGAGCTTCAAAAAGAAGAAAGCAATGGTTAAACTATGGCATTGTAATAAGTTCTATGTATATGGTATTTACTATAGGTAATAAGCTATACATAGATTATGTGTTTAAAAAATCTTTAGCCGAAAAGAATATTGAGTACTCTCGTTTTAGTTCTCAACCTTCAATATTAAATAATGTGTTATGGTATGGTATAGCAGAAACAGAAACGTCTTATCAAGTTGCTTTTTATTCTTTATTTGATAATTCTAATCGTTTTTCAGATTGGCAAGAACTACCAAAAACACGAGCAATTACTAAAGCGCAGAATAAAGATATTGAAGATTTGGCATGGTTTAGTAATGATTATTTTAGTGTTGATAAAATATCTAAAAATACTTATTTATATAAGGATTTACGTTATCCATTGGTAAAAACAAAAAACGGGTATAAATCTATTTTTGGTTTAGCTCTCTTTAAGAATGATGATAGATTAGACATGAAACCTTTTGAACCAGAAGTTGGCGAAATGGATGAAGCTATGTCAAACCTATGGAAGCGAATGAAAGGAATTTAAAATTAAGAATATAGTACTATGACAAGAAAATGTTTAATATTATTTTTACTCATATCAAATTGGATTTATTCACAAAATGGATTTGAAAATTGGGATAAAAACTATAAATATGAAAGTGCAGCAAAAATTATTCAATCGGAAATTGACTACGCTAAAGAGGTAGAAAAAGATAGTAGTAAAGGACATTATTATGTAGCAATGGAAAAGTTTAGGTTTATAGCAGAGTTTACAGGTAATGAAAGGGAGATTGACTCTAAAGTTCTTAATTCAATGAAAAGAGTTTTTAAGATAAAAAATGGGAAGTTCAGAAGTTTTGAATGGTTTGGTTTCTAAAGAACTTGAATTTAATATTGGGAAATCTAAAATATGGATGCCTATTCAAAATCAACTTATAGATGATTTTAAAACCGAATTGAAAGATAAAAAAAAGGTGCTTTTATACACCTTGTTTACTAATGAACACGAATTTAAAGGAGGAATTATTAATGCTTTTTTGATTTCGGAGTTCACAACTGAATGGAAATAAGTCTTTCGTATATTTTTATTTTAAAGCATTATCTTTTAATTCTCCTACCATTTTAACTTCGTTTCTTATAGTATTAAAATTTGGAGAATGTTTTGTTACTCGGTTCATTAATGTATTATATTGTTCTTGAGTACCATTTCCTTTTACATGAAAAATAAATTTTAGTTCAGGAAAACCAGCGTCACTATTTGTATTTAATCCTAAAAAGCCTTGTAGGTCTAATTCGCCATCAATTTCTAATTTTAATTGGTCTATTTCAATAGCCATTGCAGTTGCTCCTGCCATAAATGTTACTGCCATGCAACCTGCTAATCCTCCAAGCATATATTCTGCAGGGTTTGGTGCACAGTTTACACCTAATAATTGAGTAGGTTCATCAATTGTGAAATTAAAATCTCTAATTAATTTATGTTCACCTAGAATCATGTTTTTTGTCGAAACTGTAGTTTTTGTTCCGCTTTCCCAGTTTAATTCAACACCATAAGATGCTTTTCCTTGAATATTATTTTCTTTTACTTCATTTGTGTATTCGCTTAACCCAGCAATATTAATATTGTTTAGCATAGTAATTAAGATTTAAATGTTTTTGAAATAGCTTGATTAAAATCTGAAATGATATCATTAATATCTTCAACTCCTACAGATAATCTAATGAGTCCATCATTGATTCCAATAGCTTTTTGTTGTTCTTTTGTTAATGAAGCTTGCGAAGTATTATATGGCAATGATATTAAACTCTCAACACCTCCAAGACTTGTAGCTTCTTTTGGTAGTTTTAAGAAGCTTAGTAATTGATGGGCTTTTGTATCGCCACCTTCAATTTCAAAACTAATCATTCCAGAGTTTTTTCCTTTTAGTTGAGATTTAGCTAGACTATGTTGTTCATGCGAGGCTAAACCTGGATAGTATACTTTTTTAATTTTAGTATGAGCTTCTAAATAAGTTGCTAGCTCCATAGCATTTGCATTATGAGTTTTCATACGTAATGCAAATGTTTTTAAACTGCGTTCTAATAGAAAACAAGCATGAGGATCCATAGAACCTCCATTTTTAAGCATTTGCGGCCAAATACGATCTACAAGTTTTCGAGAACCAGAAACTGTGCCTCCAATTAAATCTGAATGGCCATTTAAGTATTTTGTAGCAGAATTTACAACTAAGTCTACTCCTAAATCTAGTAGTTTTACATTATAAGGTGTTAAAAAAGTGTTGTCTATAATAACACGTAAGTTGTATTTTTTTCCTAATGCGACTAACGCTTTAATTGGAGTGATTTTAAGTAACGGATTTGTTAGCGCTTCAAAATATAAGATTTTAGTATCCTCTTGTATTGCAGATTCGATCTCTTTAATGTTTGTAGGAGATGTAAATGTTACAGACATGCCATAGCGGTCTAAATCTTCATATAAAAAATTATATGTTCCTCCATAAATATCTCTAGAGGAGACAATATGACTTCCTTTATCTAGCATAGCAAGAAGTGTTGAAGAAATGGCAGCCATTCCAGAGGTAAAGACAATAGAACTTTCAGCATTTTCAAGAGCAGATAGTTTTTCTTGAACACTCCATTGTGATGGATTACCATAACGCGTGTAAATCATTTCATCTCTTCCTCGTCCTTCTTCAATTGCCTGGTATGAGGTTTCTTTTAAATAGAATGTAGAGCATTGAAATATTGGTGTGCCTAAAGCGCCAGTGTTTGGATCATCATATTGGCCAGCGTGAACAGATTTGGTTGCATCTGAAAATTCTGTATAGCGGTGTTTATTTAAAGCAGGACCTTCTTCTCGTTTTCGCTTTAAGTCATTAAACCAGATACTTCCATCTTCTCTTTTATGTTCTATATTTTGATAACTTTTTTTCATAAAGAACCTTTATTAAATTAGATCGCTTGTTTTTTTATATAATTACTTAAATATTTCGCATCTTTTTTTACACCACCAAGTGTTGCAGAACCTCTAGTATGAAGCCATGGTAAGCCTAAATAATATAACCCTTTAGTATTGCTAACGCCTCTATAGTTTTTTGGATAATTATTGCTATCTAACTGTTCATTTTCAATCCAATTAAAATTTGGCTTAAAACCAGTAGCCCAAATAATATTTTTAATAGAAGAAGTGGTTTTGTTTTCGAAAACTAACTCATTTTCATTTGCATTTAAAGTGCGGCCTACACAAACTACGTTTTGTTTATTTAATAACTTCTTTACGTTAGTTCCAATAACGGGTTGCCTACCAGTTCTTATTTTTTTTCCAATAAATGAATGTTTATTGGCACTTAAAAAACCAATTTTTTTAAACCACCACCACAAAGTTTTTCCTAAAATTTCTTGAGGAAGTGTTGCAATATTTGTAGTTCCTGAAAAATAAACGGTTCTATTAGTCTCTGAGATTTCTTTTAGAATTTGTACACCAGAATCTCCTGCACCAACAACCAAAGTATCTCCTTTTTGTAATTGATTAGGGTTTTTGTAGTGTTCACTATGAATTTGATAAACGCTACCTGAAATTTTTTCATGACACGATGGTGTATATGGTGTATGAAAAGGCCCAGTAGATACTACAACATTTTTAGTTTTAAAAGTTTGATCTTTACTTTTTAAAATAAAGTGATCACCTTCTTTTTTTAAAGCAATTATTTTTTGATTAAAATTTACTGGAATCTTAAATTTTGAAACATAAGATTTTAAATAATCGGCTACTTCATATTTGTTAGCATAGTGTCCTTTTTTATGAGGAAAACTCATGCCAGGTAGATGATTAAATTCAGAAGGCGTAAACAGTTTTAATGAATCCCATCGTTTTAACCAAGGCGCACCAACTTCTTCATTTGCATCTAGTATAACAAAATCTTTTTTTTGTTGGGTTAGATAATATGCTATTGATAGGCCAGATTGTCCAGCACCAATAATTATAAAGTCCTTCATAGAATTGTGATTCAATAAAGGCAAAACTATGGTATTGCAGGGTATATATCAATGAAAGCCTATTTTTTTAGAAAATAAAACTATTATATGTCCTTTGGTTAGTTTAATTTTAATCAAAAAAATAAATTATATTTACAAAAACTGAAAATTTTCCGATTATGCAATTTGATAGTATTGATAAAAAAATATTAGAACTTTTACAAGAAAATAGCAAACAGACAAATAAAGAATTGTCTAATAAATTAAACTTGTCTGTTACGGCAGTTTACGAACGTATTAAAAAGTTAGAAAATAGTGGTGTTATAAATAAATATGTAGCTTTGGTAAAGAAAGAAGCTATTGATAAATCGTTTGTTGCTTTTTGTCATATAAAATTAATGCAGCATACTCAAGATTATGTCGTTAAATTTGAAAAAGAAGTTACTAATTTAGAGGAAGTTTTAGAGTGTTATCATATAAGTGGTGATTATGACTATTTATTAAAAGTATTAGTAAAAGATATGGAAGCTTTTAGAGAGTTTATGGTTAATAAATTAACAAATATTAATCATATTGGAAGTACTCACAGTATGTTTATGATTAACGAAGTAAAACATACAACAGCAATTTCAGTTTAATTTTGATATATTATAGTATGCAATCAATAAAATATAGATTATTAGAATTCTTTTTAATATTTATTATAATCCCTGTGAGTTTTGCAATAGCTTTTTCTATTTGGATTAAAATGATAATAAGTATTTTAGGTTTTTTTTATATTATTTATGTCTTATTGCGAGTAGAGAATAATAAATTTAAAATAGCTAAAAATCTTAATTGGAATCGTTTTTTTAAAGAGACATTTTTTAAGTTAATTGTTATAATTGCTATTACTACATTATATGTGTATTACACAAAATCTTCAAATTTATTTATTGTTTTAAGAGAAAAACCTTTAATGTGGGTCGCTATTCTTTTTGTTTATAGTGTTTTTTCTGTTTATCCTCAAGAACTAATATATAGGACTTTTTATTTTCAGCGTTATGAGAATTTGTTTAAAAGCAAAGAACTGTTTTTCTTTATAAATGCTATAGTATTCTCTCTAGCTCATTTATTTTTTAAAAACACTTTAGTTATTATACTTACTTTTCTAGGCGGTTTATTATTTGCATTCACTTTTCATAAAACAAAATCTACAATATTAGTAAGTATTGAACATGCTATTTACGGTTGTTGGCTATTTACTGTTGGTATGGGAGAAATGTTAGGATTTCCTAGTTAGTAGGATATTTCTTTAATTTTTATAACTTCGTAGCGCTATTAATCATTATTTATGGAATTTTATAAAATTAAAGACCAATACAAGTCTGTTTTTGAGTCATACGATAAACCTTCACTGGAAATACATATAAATAAACTTATTGAGTTAGATAAATATCTACCATATAGTTCTACTTTTTTTTGTGTGACTAATACACAAGAATTTAAATTTGAGTATATAAGTAAAAATTTTGGTCCTTGTTTAGGCTTAGATCCCGATATATTGAAAGCTAAAGGGATGAGATATTTTTGGGGAAGAATACATCCAGAAGACGTTGAAGTTTGGTTAAGTGCTTTAAATCATTTGATGGAATTTACCTTAAATGAAATACCAAGAGATAAAAGAGAGAATGCGAATTATACTTGGAATTATAGGCTAAAAAATGCAGACGATGTTTATGTAAATATTGTGCAAAATACAACACCGTTAATGTTCGATTCTAGAAAGAAGCCCATTATAGGTTTAGCTCACTATACTGTTTTAGATGCTAATGTTAAAATGGGGATTACTGCAAGTGCAAAATTATTAAATGCTCAAAACGAATATGAAACCATTTATTTTAATAATTTTTCTCAAAAACTCTTATCTAGCGGGATAAGTAATAGAGAGCGTGACGTTATTCGCTTATTAGTTTTAAATTTTTCCAGTAAAGAAATTTCTCAAAAGCTAAATATTAGTCCACATACTGTAGATACACACAGAAGGAATATTCTTAAAAAGTTAAAAATTTCTTCTACAGGTGAGTTAATTGGAATGTTGAAAATTAATAAAAATCTAATTTGATTTTTTATTTAAATACTCAATTTGAGTATTGTGTAGACTCTAAAGTTTGTTGATTTTTACAAAGCTATTAATCACTATATTTCTAAATATGCCTATTCTAAAGAAAAAAGTTCTATGAATAGGCATTTTCAGCTTTTAATTACTAGTAGATTCAGGTGTAATTATCTTCAAAAAACTATAGATTTAAAATTCATCATTTGCATTCGTGATTAGTCAACCAAAATTGTATTTTTGTAATCGTTTTTAAAAATAAATTTCCGCAAATAGCGAAAAAAAATAAAACTTATGAGTAAATACGATGTAGCCGTTATAGGCTCTGGCCCTGGAGGATATGTAGCAGCAATACGTTGCGCGCAACTAGGAATGAAAACAGCAATTATCGAAAAATATTCAACACTTGGTGGTACTTGCCTTAATGTAGGTTGTATACCAAGTAAGGCACTTTTAGATTCGTCTCATCATTACGAAGATGCAGTAAAGCATTTTGAAGAGCATGGTATTGATATTCCTGGTGAAGTTAAGGTGAACTTAAAACAAATGATTGCTCGTAAACAAACAGTAGTAGATACTACAACTGGTGGAATCGATTTTTTAATGAAAAAAAATAAGATTGATGTTTACGAAGGCGTTGGTAGTTTTATAGATGCTACTCATATAAAAGTAACTGGTAAAGATGCTACAGAAATTGAAGCAGCTAATACTATTATTGCTACTGGTTCTAAACCATCAAGCTTGCCATTTATAAATATTGATAAAGAAAGAATTATTACTTCTACTGAAGCTTTAAAACTTAAAGAAATACCTAAGCATTTAATTGTAATTGGTGGTGGTGTTATTGGCCTTGAATTAGGTCAAGTATATAAGCGTTTAGGAGCAGAAGTATCTATTGTAGAGTATATGGATCGCATTATACCAACAATGGATAAAGCATTATCTAAAGAGCTTAATAAAGTTTTTAAGAAAGCGAAATTTAAAATGAATATGTCTCACAAAGTAAAATCTGTGGAACGTGTAGGTGATGAGGTTGTTGTAAAAGCTGATAATAAAAAAGGAGAAGAAGTAGAGTTTAGAGGCGATTATTGTTTAGTTTCTGTAGGGCGTCGTCCATATACAGATGGTTTAAATGTAGAAGCTGCTGGAGTAAAACTTACTGACCGCGGGCAAGTAGAAACTAATGCGCATTTACAAACTAATGTTAGTAATATTTATGCTATTGGTGATGTTGTAAAAGGGGCAATGTTAGCGCATAAAGCATCAGAAGAAGGTGTTTTAGTGGCAGAAACTATTGCAGGACAAAAACCACATATAGATTATAACTTAATCCCTGGTGTTGTGTATACTTGGCCTGAAGTTGCCGCTGTAGGAAAAACAGAAGAAGAGTTAAAAGATACGGGTATAGCTTATAAAGTTGGATCTTTCCCAATGCGTGCATTAGGTAGAAGTAGAGCAAGTATGGATATTGACGGGTTTGTAAAAATTCTTGCAGACGAAAAAACAGATGAAATTCTTGGCGTGCACATGATTGGTGCTAGAGCTGCAGATATGATTGCAGAAGCTGTAGTTGCAATGGAATATAGAGCAAGTGCAGAAGATATAGCAAGAATGTCTCATGCGCATCCTACATTTACTGAAGCAATAAAAGAAGCTGCTTTAGCAGTTGGAGATGGTGCTTTACATGTTTAATATGAAAAAAATTATATTATTTTTTATTATATGCTCTATAGGAGTAAAATCTTATGGACAAGAAAAATATTTTAATTCTGAAAAAGAAATTCAAGATTTTTCAGAAAATGTAATGTTATTATTTAACCAGAATAAAGTATCTGAAGCTTTTTTATTATTAAATGATTATTGGCCAATTCCTAAAACAGAAGTAGAATTAATAGAGGAGAAAACTATTAAAGGGCTTAATACGGTTGAAAGTATTTACGGTAAAGCAAAAGGAATTAAGAAGATTAATTATAGTAATTTAGAAAATATAACAATAAGAGAAACATATTTTTCACTATACAGAGTATCTGCTTTAAGGTTTATATTTATTTATTACAAAACAGAAAAAGGCTGGATTGTAAATCAGTTTAAATGGGACGAAGATTTTGAAGACGAATTTTAACAAAAAAGCGAATCTATTTTAGATTCGCTTTTTTGTTTATATTTTTTCTGTCCTGAAATAAGTTGGCACAAAATCAACTCATTATAAAAAAGAGAACAAAGAAGTTAAGCTTACACAATACGATTATAACTTAAAGAAAACCTGAGAAGATTTTTCTTAAGTAGGCAATAATTAGCAATTAATTATGCACGTCTTAAGTTATCTATTCATTAAATTAGATAAATAAATCATAAAAACCCAAAAGAAGAATAAGGTTATTATACACGTAGAAACCTAGATTTCGAATATCTTCTCTTTTCTACGATAAATTCTATGAAGCTTTAGACTTCGATTTTATGCTGTTGAATTCATAGTAGATAGTCTCTTTGCATAGCTTTAGTAATGAATTAAGATAAAAAATATTTAGATATAGATATTAGTAAAACTGTTTTTGATAATAATGATACTTATTATCAATTTAAAAATAATACAATAACTATTGTAAATATTAGTGCATAGTAAATAATTGCTTGTTTCATAAAAATGAGGCTATAAAATGTAAGAATTATAGCCTCAATATTTCAAAGTGTTTTAATTTGCTGATTTTCTTTTATCTTCAGAAGTATCTACAACTGCATTTTCTGGTTTTATCATTTTTTGCTCATCAAACGCTTCATTTACTTTATAGTCATAAATAGCATGATCACCATATTGTTGTTTTAAATCAAGACTTTTTGTAGTCATTAGCATTGGAAATTTTAAGCCATTAATATCTCCAGTATAAGTGTTTATTCTTAATATAGGTCCATAAGACTTTTGTGTTACAGGTACATTTAATACATCTAATAAAGGACCATAACTTACAGTATATTCATAACCACTAAGAATATAAGTTTCTTTATCTATATATAGTGTGAAGGTGTCTTTAGCAGATTTTCCTAATGTTGGAGATTTTGTAAAGCTCATTTTAATTTTATAAACTTCATTTTTAAAAGCAGGATGCTTTAATTGGGTAACCTTACCTAAAATCACATTGTTATCTTGTGTTAACCATGGCAGGTTTACATAGTAATAGTACACAGAGTGCTGATGATTTGGCGGATTTCCTGATTGCCAATTTGTAGTCCATACTTTATTGCCATCATAGGTCATTTGTGAGCCAAATAGAGGCCAGTATTGGTAAGAACGTCTCGTTTGCATATCAATTGTTTGATCTGCAACCCAAAATCTAACAAACCCTAAAGATTCGCTGTACATAGAGTTTGTAAAACTTAAGGTTTTAAGACTCTTCCATTGATCATAACCTCCATGAGCTTTAATCATTTTTTCAATTACTTCTTTTGTTTCATTTGATGCATACTTTTCTTGGCTAAAGCTATTTACAATAACTAATAAACCAAATACGAGTGATAAATTTAATGTTTTCATTTCTTTTATTATTTTTTGAATATGAACCAAATTTATTGAGTAAGTCCAATGTTAAAAAACCTTTTGTTGTGAGTGACATTTAAAGATTTTAATAGCAATTTAGAATTAGGCAAACAACATTTTATTTAACTACTTTTATCTTATGAAAATTTTAAGGCGAGTTAAAACAGGTTTTCCTAAAAAATATGTCTACATAACTGCATTACTTTTTATGGTAGCTGTTATCATGCGAATAAATGATACAGAACAAATTACTAATACAATTTTTTTTATACGTCGCATAGTTTTATTTAGCTCTATTTATATTTTATGGGCTTTATTACTTGATTATATAAATGCACTAATAAAGCCTTTAGAAAAAGAAAGATCAGTATCAATACAAGTTCTTGAACGCTTAATATCATTAGTTTTACTTGTTCTATTTAATTTAGTAATCAGTAATGTTATTTATTACTCAATACCTTTAATCTATTCGAACTTTAGTGTATCTGATGCTTATCTTGATTTTCAGCCTTATATTTTAAAATCAATTATTATACGTTGCATTGATGTTGTTATTATAGGCTTAATTCTTAAGATAATAGATGGATATCAGTCGTTGCAAAAACAAAACTTACAAGTTATTTCACTTGAAAATCAATTACATATTTCACAGCTAGAAACTTTGAGAAATCAATTAGACCCTCACTTTTTATTTAATACATTACATACACTTAATACACTTATTGGTTACGATGATAAAAAAGCAAGATCTATGGTTATTAAGGTCACTAATTTATTGCGTAAAATTTTAGACAAAAGAGAACGACAACTTATAACTTTTGATGAAGAACTAGATTATTTTAAAAATTATTTAGAAATTGAAGAGGAACGCTTTCACGATAGATTAGAAGTTCAGATAAATGTTGAAGATGCAATAAGAGAAATAATGGTGCCCACTCTGGTGCTTCAACCCCTAATAGAAAATGCTTTTAAACATGGCATTGTACATATTGAAAGTAAAGGAACTATTAAATTAAATGCTTTAAAAAAAGAGGGTGACTTTATAATTAGCTTATCTAATACTATTGCTAAAAACAAAAAATTAAACGCTCCAGTATCTACTAATTTTGGACTTCAAAATTTAGACATGAGATTGCAGCAAGTTTATGGAGAAAATTATATTTTACATACAAAAAAAGGAATTGATGAATATATAGTAACCATAACTATTAAAAATAAAAATTAACTATGCGTTTATCTATTTTGATTGTCGATGATGAACCTCATGCAAGAAGACATATAAAGAGCTTAATTTCACAAGATTCAGATGTGGAGGTGATTTATGAGTGCAAAAACGGAAAGCAAGTTCTTGAGTTTTTAAAGCATCAAACACCAAGTGTTATTTTTTTAGATATTAATATGCCTGGAATTAGTGGAGTAGAGGTTGCTGCTCAATTAAAAACAACAAATTCACTAATCATATTTTCAACGGCGTATGATGAATATGCGCTTAAGGCCTTTGAATTAGAAGCTTTTGACTATTTATTAAAACCGTATGAAGACGATCGCTTTTTTGAAGTTTTGCAGCGTGCTAAAAATGAAGTCGAAATAAGACAACAAGCAGAGTTTAGTCAAAAATTCACTTCATTATATCAAGAATATAATAATAATCTATCGCCGCATTTAACAGAATTCAGTCTGAAAGAAAAAGGATTTGAGTATAAAATACATGTAGAAGAGGTTCTTTATATTGAAGCAAGTACTATCTATGCAGAATTGCACTTAAAAGAGAAGAAGTTACTTTACAGGGCAGCCCTAAATTTATTAGAGCAACAATTGCCCAATAATTTTATTAGAGTTCATCGTTCATTTATAATTAACACCAGCTTTATAAAGGATTATAAGTATTTAAATAATAATACTTTCATGATTACAATGGCTAATACAGATGTTATTATTTCTAGTAGAAAATATAAAGAAATTATATCTAAGCGTCTTAATTGAAAGTATACTGATCAAATTAAATTATACCTGGCCTTAAGTGGAAGGAAGGCTAATATGTTTATGAAACGTAACGTCTAAAAGATACTACCTTTTTGGATAAATACAGCGTTTAATTTTTATGCTTTGTTTTTAATTTTTCTATATTATAAGCTAAATTTAAAAAATTGGAGGATTTTGTAAATAAACACAAACTTTTCGATTTAGCACTTATTAGTTCTGTTTTATATACAGCGTTGTAAGCCGTTTTACTCTTTCTGTTTAATTAGCTTAATATTATACAACTCAATTTCTGTCAAAAATTGTTGAACACTTTTATGTTCAGCTTTATACCATTCTTGTTTTCTAAAATACTTGTCTATTTCGCCTCCTTTTTTAAAAGTATAGCCATATCTAGCAAAAATTTCATTTCTCATTAATTTCAAATCTCGTGAACTCATTTGATTTAATTCATCAATGTTTAATTTTCTAGAAGATGCTTTACTATACTTTCCATAATAGATGTTTTCTAACTTAAGTTGAGTTCTAGTTCCAATTTCAAATTCACTATCCTCAATCCAACTGGTCCAAGGGTTATTAATTCTTAATCCTTTTGCGTAGTCACCAGATTCTGTTTTGTATCTAATAAATTGTCCAGAATGTTGGTCGCTAGTAAGTTTTCCTTTTTTATCTATCGAGATATTCGTTAGAGTTATATAATTACTCTTCCAAATTCCAGTATTTTCTTCCCAATAGCCATTTTGAACTTGTCCAATAATACAATCTCCTGAGAAAAATAAGTGAAAATCAGATTCACTTTCACTTTCTCCGAAATGATATGTTCCAGCGTATTCAATTTCTAATTTTGGTATCCAATTAGTTAAATCAGATTCATTAATTTCTTGTCCTCCCCAATATTGGGCAAAAGTGAAATTTGAAGTAAATATTAAGATTAATAATATTCTCATATTTTTTCTCAAATAGCTTAAAAAATGTTTATAATTTCATTACGTGGTTTAGCTACTTGAAAGTTTGTGTCTTTAGGAGTTCGCCAGCGTCATTATAGACTTTCCAAGTGCCCGTTTTTTTGCCGTGTTCAAAACGACCTTCGTCCCAGAGTTGGCCATTAGCATGATATCGTTTCCATACACCGTGTTTTTGTTCTTTATCGTTGAAGCCGCCTGTTCCACGCGGTTCGCCATTTTTGAAGAACCATTTCCATTTACCAACAATCTTTCCGTCCTTGAAACTGCCAGAGGATTGCATCTGGCCATTGTTTAGAAAGTATTTCCACTTTCCTGATTTCTTTCCGTTGTCGAACTCACCTTGACAAGAGATAAGTCCGTTCTTGAAGAATAGTTTAAAAGGGCCATTTTTAGGATTGCCATTTTCATCGATTCCAGAGATGTCTTTCATTGTGATTCTTTTTTATTGGTTACAATGTTTTGTGTATGACTCGTCACTTCAATTACTAAGATAGCAAAAAAGAAATGTTCATTGTTTAGTCTCGTTAGATTTTGCAATTGGAAAGTCTTCAAGAATTGGCTTTATACTTGTTGTAGCATGTGTTTTGTAATCTTCTTATTTATTTAAAAGCTCTTCCTTTCTAAAAATTACCATTCTCTTAATAAGTTGTTTTGGTAAAGGTTTGTTAAAAGGAAACTTAATAGTTCCTTTACCTAATTCAAAGCTTTTTAGCTCGTCTATAAAATGTTCAACTGTAGCTTGATAAGGATAAAAGCTAACATATTTAGCATAGGCTACTATCATTATTTGTTTTTCGGGTTTAGTTCCTGGAATAAGTGTAAAAGAAGGAACTTTATAATTTTGTATTTCAACCGTTTCTGGAACAGTTTCCTTTATCAAGTTTCTTAGCTCTTGCAAAATTAATTGAGCTTCTAGAGATTGACTATTAATATAGTCGTCAATGGTCTTGAAATTTGGCATTGATCCTTTTTTACCCATTTCTTTTAGTTTTTAATTATCGAAAGTTAGATTCGTTCGTTTTGATAGGTGTTACAACATCTTTGTCTAAGTTTGTAGGTATGCACTAAGATAGCAAAAAGTAGCAGTGTAGAGTAAATTCTGCCGAATTTAAGTGATAATCATTAAACAACATCCGGCAATTAATTAAATGTGTTGTTAGTAATGGTTTTTATTTTTTGTTCTCCTTAGATTGTACTTTTAGTTATATTTCGGTTTCTAGTAAATAAAAATAGTTTTTCAGTCCATAAGAATATTTATTCTGGTCAGAACCTAAAGTTTTGAATTCCTTTTTCAAAACCTCTATTAAATCAGTCTTTATATCTTTCCCTTCAATTTTTGCACAATTAAGTTTTACCCAATGAATTTTTGAGGAATTAGGAAAGTCAGCCAAAGCTTTTTCTAAATCAGGGTTATCATATTTGTTTTTGTTTGCTAATCCTATAAAATAGCTTATCGCAAATTTCTCACTTTGGTATTCGTTCCACCCTTTTTTATCTGTTTGTTCAGAAACGTGTCCAGTAGCAACAGATTCTAGGTATGCATAAATATTAAGAAGCTCTTCATCTTTATATTTGTCGGCTAAATTAATCATTTCTTGACCTCTCTTTTCAAAGAACTTTTTTTCATCAAGTAATCTGTTGATAAATGAAATTCTTAGTAAATCTGAAGCGACTTTTCCGTTAATTGGCATTGGAGCATTGTCAAGAATCAATTTCGAATCTAGTAATGCCGTTTTAATAGAATCTTTATAATTTGATTTTTTAGATAGGTGCTTAATTTTTTTATAAGCAGATAGTTGTAAGTATTCTTTACTATTAGGACCAAAAGTACTTTTAATTGTATTTATATCTTTTTCTAAAAAGTATTCTTGAATATTATTATTCCACCAATCTAATTCCCAATTCATATCTAGAAATATCAACTCGTATGCGCTTTTAGAATCTTTAGATTTAGTTTTGGCTATTAAATCTGAACGTTTTTTAATTTGGTCAACTTGTCCGTGGATGATATAAATAGCTTTGTCAATTCCTGTATTATTTTTTGGATGATTTGCTTTCTTCCAATGTTCAATTGCTTTTGGATAATTATCTATATTTAAATAGCATTCACTTAACCAAACATCAACTCTGTAATCTTTTTCTATTGCCTGCTTATAAACTTCGTAATGCTTAATTGCGGTTTGGTAATCACCAATTCTATGACTTTCAATTGCATATTCTAAATTAAAGTTTAGTTCATTTGGGTACTTTTCATAAGCTGATTTATGTAATTTATAAGAGGTCTTTGAGTCAATAGTGTATAAAGCTCCTCCAATTAGATATTTTTGATATTCATTTTTTGCTTTAGAAACTAAATCTTCTACGCAGTCGTTACAATCTTTATTTACTAAGCAATCAGATAAAAAATATTCAAGAGCTGGGGTAATTTCTGTTTGTGCTTTTTTGATTTTTTCTTTATTGTTTTCAGTGTTTACTTGAGCATTACAACTCAGTAATATAGCGCTCAGGATTATAAATAATATCGTTTTTTTCATTTTAGGGAATTGGCGGTAACGTTTGGTGTATGAAAAGTAGCGTATTTTACGCAATAATTTTCGGTTATACAATTATCTTTAATTTATGTTTTTTAACTTAAGGACTTTAACCGCTATTTTTTATATGCAGTGCTATTGGTTCCGCCTTATGAACTTTCTCTTTTAATTATTGTTATTGAGAATAGCTTCATTTTTTAATAGGTCTTCGATTTCAGATTGTAGCTCTTTTTCTGCACCAACTATATCTAAAATTGTCATCATTAGCATTTGCTTCTTTGCCTTATCAGTCTTTTCCATGTTTTGAAACATAAAATCCATTTGTTTTTCAAGCCTCCATCTTAGATTTTCTTTTCTATCTTCAATATTTGCTAATGTAGATAGTTTATCATATGCTATCAATTCAATTTTAGAATTAGCAATAGCCTTCCATGCATTCGTTTTTATTCTTGCGGCATGAACACCATTAGCTCTAGTAATTACATCGTATATAGAGACTTTTTCGTTATTCAAGTATTTCTGTATGCTGTCTGCAGATGCCATTTGCTTTGGAATTACTCTTTCTATATCTAGGAGACTTTCTTCTAGTTCCTTTTGGATTGATGAAAATATTTGATTCAGATACTTTTTATCCTTTCTATCCTCGTTCCAGTTATTGATAAATAAAGCAATCAAAATTCCAATTATTACCGGAACAGTTTCTTTAATTATATGATTTAATTGTTTCATTTATAGTTTTTTTACTCAATTTTGTTTTATACATCGTGTAAGACACAGGTTTTTAATTATCAATCAAATGTTCAATACTTTGTCCTGAATAAAGGTAAGACAATCCGTTTCCATCTCCACCTATCGATTCAGAATCGGCAATTGTTATTTTTAGTTTTTCAAACAAATAATTTCCTTGCTCAACTTCTTTAAAGTCATATCCTTTTGAATTCAGTTGATTTAAATAAATTTTAATATCCTTTTCAAACTCCAGCGCGATATTATCAATCCAAACTTTAATTCCCGAATGAACTTCTAATTCAATAAGTTGATTGTCTTTGTCATAACTTAAAAGGAAACAATTTTTCGTTCCGCTGGTGTCTTGATAAACATCTCTTTTTTGGTCAATATCATAACTTGTATCACCATTGAAAAATTGAGGCATTTCAATCAATTTATCATCTTCTTTGTGTTGATTCTTTAGTTTTTCTCTAACTAATTTTCTGTCATCATTCCAATAGAAAATATCAGAGTTAAATTTAAATCCTTCGTTTGGTAATATCTCTATTTTCATTTTTTAGTCAACTTGCCGTTAACATTTTTATCTATGATTTAGTTAAGGAAAGGGGCGTTATTCATTTTCCACTTAGTAGCTAAGTTAATTAATTCGTAGGAATTTCGGTTTAGGAAATTCAGAAGTAATTTATTTTACAAGTTGTTGCTAATTGTATTTTAATGATGGGTTAACCTTGAGATAATTTCTTCTTTATCAGGAAATAAGGCTATTAAATCATTTCTAGATTTTAATTCAAAGTCTTCAAAGTTAAACCCAGGCGATACTGTGCAGCCAATAAGAGAATAGTCATTTTGATTTACAACTTCCGCAGCAAACCAACTTCCTCCGGGAACAACAAATTGCGGGACTTCTCCTTTTTGAAAATCTATACCAATGGCGTGATTGGTATATACTCCTATATTAGAAATGATATGTAGATTTATGGGAGAGCCATCATAAAAATGCCAAATTTCATCTTGTTTTATTCTATGAAATGCAGAAAAGTTGTCTGAGGTTAATAGAAAATAAATACATGTAGAATAGTTTCTATTTCCTTTATAGTCTTGATCTAGACTGTCTTTATTAATTTCTCCATTGCTACGATAAGTTTCTCTAAAAAAACCACCTTCAGGATGTGGTTTTAATTCTAGTTTAGAAATTAAGTCATTAATAGATTTATTCATGCCAATATTGTTGCTAACGTTTAGTATAAGAAACGTAGGGCAGGTGATAAGCACTTTCGTTTCGGTCTGTTAGTTAGCTAAAATAAATGTTTTGCTTGTATCTTTTCTCCTATAAACACCAAATTTTATATTTGGCTAACTTTGTAAATATTTACAGAGCATTTGATTTAACAGTAATGCCCTATGTTTTTATACATTGTTAACCACAGTTATTTTTTCGATATTATTATATTCAATCCAGGACTTGAGTCTTCCTACATAAAATATTTTGAGATAGTTTTCAGATAAAAAGATATTCGACCAATCAAACCTTTGTGCTTGAACACCAAGATAAAAAACAAAAACAGCTAATCCTGCTTTAGGAATTAATTTCAATTCATCATCAGATAATGGTCTAATACTTTGATAACCTTCTAAAAAATGATTCATTTTTAATTCGTATTCTTTCTTGTCAGTTTCAATGTGAAATAGTTGTTTGCAAAAATAGCCAACATCTAAAATTTGTATTCCATTCCCACAAAAATCAAAATCGTAAAATGTAATTTCCTTTTCATTAGTTATCGCCATATTATCATACCAAATATCCATATGTACGACTCCATTTCTACTGTTTTCAAAATCAGTTTTTTTAAAGAATTGATCAATCCCTTTAATAAATTCCATTTCTGGTAATTTCTCTGAAAAGTGCTCTTTTAAGTGTTCATAAGGTAATTTTATAAGTGACTCTTTATCATAAGAAATTCGGTCGATGGTTGTGTTTGATGTAAGATTATGGATTTTAGCCATTAATGAACCAATTACAAAACAAGTTTCTTTGTTGGTAAATCTAATTTTCTCTCCTTTTGCAAACGAAAAAAGAACTATGTATCTAATTCCTTCTGGTGCATTTATTTCTTGAATAAAATCTCCATTTCTATCTTGAATTGGAAAAGAGACACTTAAATTATTCTCTTTTAATAAGTTTAATAGCTCTATCTCTGCAATAATATCAGATTTTGACCTCCAATTATGGCTATAAATTCTTAGAACATATTTTGTTTCGTTGTCCGAAAGAAAATAAGTATGGTTCATCCCTGTCCTAAATAGTTTACAGTCATAATTTTCATTAAGTCCGTATCTTTCTTTTGCAAATTCGCCTAATTCTTTTTCTGAAATTGTAGAGGCTATAACTGGAAACATTGTCATTTTTTTCTAATTGTGGCTAACGTTAAATATATGACAAGTAGTGCAGGAAACAAGCTATTATTTTCGGTTTAACCACAAGCCAAAACTTTTGTGTTTTGTTTTAATTTTTCTTTATTAATACCAAATACAAAAGATTTGGTGACTTTGCAAATTGACAACTATCTTTTCGGTTAAACACTAACCGCCCTATTTGTTATATATCGTGTTAGCACAAGTTGTTTTTTATCCGTCAATGGTCATATGCTTAGGTTCCATTTCTTCAAAGTCAATTGAAACATAGTGCCTCATTGGTTTTGAATCATAGGTTATTGACCATTCAGTTTTTTCATTTTTAATTCGTCCGATTGAAATTCCGTCAAACTTGAACTCATTATCGAAATTATTAAGTCCTGTGTCATCAATATTATCTTCTAGTTCTTTCTTTAAGAAAGGTAATATTAGACTCTCTTTGATATTAGAGTATTCCTTATCCAATTTTTTAAAGAATTCTTTTTGATCATTTGTTGGTCCATTTTCATCTGCGTTAAGACTAATTCCGATCAATTTTCCTTGAAAGGTAACTTCTCCGGCATAAAAATTTTTTGAAGGATCTTTGAATATGGTATACCCTAATTCTCCAAATACTTCATCATTAAACTTTGGTTTTTTCTTAAAGATGTCAAATATTCCCATTCTAGTTTTTAATTTGTGCTAACGTAATTGTATAAGATTAGTTATGTGTATCACCACCTAATTTAGCAAATACAAACCAATGAGTAGATAAATTCTGCATCTTCTCGATAAATAGTATTGTTCTCTGTATATCGATTTGGGTTTACATTTGTAGAGTCAAATACTTCAGCAAATATTCCATCATCTTCTTCTAAAACATAATCTTTTTTTGAATGCAGTTCAGTTTTTTAGATTCCTTTTTTAATTGACAGGAACAAACTACTAATAAGACTAAAATTATACTTAATACTCTCATTTTTTTAAATTGCATACAACAAGGATATATAGTAACCATAGGTAACTATCTCTCTCCTGTATATTTACTAATTTATTAAATAAATTATGTTTTCTTAATGTTTATTTCTAATTGTTTAGAAATAGTTACATTATTTTTTAATTAATACTGTTCTAATAATTTTAGAACTTCCTTTTTATAACTTCTACTTATTGGCAATGCTATAGTATTAATAGTAATATGCTCATTAGTAAAAGCAGTGATATGTTTTAAAGATATAATATACGAACGATGTATACGTATAAATTGCTGTTTAGGTAACTTAGCTTCAATAGCACTTATAGTTTCTCTTGTTACAATAGTTTTATTTGGTAAATGAATTTTTATATAATCGCTATAGCTTTCAACGTAAATAATACTTGAGAAATCAATTTTAAGCATGCGTCTATCAGATCGTACAAACATAAAATCAACAGATGCTTCTGTCTTGTTAGATACTTGATCTTTAGATTTATAAACATCAAAATACGCATTTACTGCTTTTAATAAGCGCTCAAAAGCAATAGGTTTTAATAAATAATCTACTGCTTGTAATTCAAAACCTTCTACAGCATAATCTCTATATGCAGTTGTGAAAATAACTTTAATATCTTTATTTATTGATTTGGCAAATGCAATACCAGATATTTCAGGCATATTAATATCTAGAAAAACCAAATCAATTGTATTATTACTAATACAATTAAAGGCTTCAATAGCATTACTGCAACTTTGTATTATTTCTATATTTTTAATTTTAGAGAGGTGCGTAGCAATAATTTCTCTTGCAATAAGTTCATCATCCACAATAATGCAAGAGATTGATTTAGACATTTGGTATTAAGTTTTTAGTATTTAATTTTAGTTTTACTTCAAAGTAATTATCCTTTTCATTAATATTAAGATTGTAATGGTCTTTATATAATAATTCTAATCTCTTTTTAATATTATTTAAACCAATACCATAAGCATTATTAATATTATTGAGTGCAGTGTTTTTTATATTGAAAACTAATACAGCATCCTTACAAGAAATAGTAATATTAACTTTAAGCGTTCCATTTTTTATAAAACCATGCTTAAAGCTGTTTTCAACAAAAGGTATTAATAACATTGGAGCTATTTTAATTGTGTCTTTAATGACATTAGACGAAAAAGAAATTTCTAAGGTGTCATTAAAGCGTAATTGTTCTAGTGCTATATAATCTTTTAGATGATTTATTTCTTCGGTTAAACTTACAAAAGGTTTGTCTACTTGATATAATAAATAGTCTAATAAATTAGAAAGTTTTAATATCATTTCTGGTGTTTCATCTGCTTTTTTTAAGGCAAAACCATACATAGTATTTAAAGTATTAAATAAGAAATGTGGGTGAATTTGCATTTTTAAATAATTGAGTTCTTGCTCTTTTAATTTTAGTTGAGTCTCTAATATTTTTTTTTCTAAAGCATTAGTTTTTGCGCTGTTTTTTAAATTCTCTTTTAATAGTTTAAATGCACTGACAATTATAACTACTAAAAAAACACCGGTTATTACAAAGAGTAAGTTTCTGTTAATAGGCCCCATTTTATCATATTCAAAATCTAATAAAAAAGTAATACTAAAAAATACAGAAAGGAATATTAAATATGTAGAAATTATTAATGTGTATGTACTATATAATGTAAAAAGTAAATAACGTTTAGTGTTTAAATAATCGGGGATAAGTTTATAAATAGAAACATAAGTAGTAGTAATGGTTACTGGCATTAAAAAAAGAGAAAATGATAAGGCATTTACATAGTGATAGCTACCAACTCCAAAATAAAAGGTGTAGAATAATAAAACTCCAAACCAAAAAAGAATATGAAGTAATCCTTGGCCTATTTTTTTTAAAATGAATTTCTTTGTTAGCATTATTTATAAATAGTAGTACAATAATAATATTTTTTTATTGTGATTCTTGGTTTTGTAGACGAATGACAGATTTAAGTCTGGTTTTAGCAACATGTTAAATAGCTAGTTAATCCAGTTACTAGTCGCAAAAAATAATTCTGCTTTGATATCCTTTATAGTTTTGCTACATAATCAAAAAACAATAACTAAATTTATAGACTATGCAATTAACAAACACTTTACTCGCAATTCAATTTATAGACCGTTTTAACGAGGGCGGACCATTATTTATGTCACTTATTTTAATTTGCTTATTATTATCTGTATTCTTTATTATTAAAGGCTTTTTGAATCTTAAAAATAATAACGGACAATCTAAAAAAATGTTAAAGCTTACAAGTGATTCTGGGCTTTTAGGTTTAGTTTTAGGTTTCTTAGGATCAATAATAGGAATAATTACTGCTTTTGATTCTTTACAAGCTTTAGGGGAAGCAAATCCAGCAATTTTTGCTGGAGGACTTAAAGTATCTTTATTAACAGCTACTTTTGGGTTAATTACTTTTGTGATTTCTAGAATTGGAATATTAGTTTTGAGATGGGTACAAGCAGAATAATCTAAAACAAAGTCATTTAAAATAGACTAATTTATAAAGCGAATCTTTTTGATACTGTATCATAAAGGTTCGTTTTTTCTTTTTATTTTTGGTAAAAATTAAATATGAAAAAAACGTTATTATTGCTGGTGTTTTTAAGCGTAATTTCATGTGCACCCAAATTAAAATCTAATATAGTTAAAACTTTACCGGCATTAGATGAGAACACCTTAGTTGTAGTGCTTTCTGTTGTAGACGAGCAAAAGGTTAGCGCAGAATTAATAGGGGAAATTAAAGCAATAGATAATGGATTTTCAAATAACTGTTCCTATTATGAAGGTGTTAAAAATTTAAAAATATTGGCAAGAAAAGCTGGTGCTAATTTGGTTAAAATAACAAAATACAAGCCAGCAAATAGTTTGAGTACATGCGATAGACTATGGGCTAATATCTATAAAGTAGATAACCCTAAAGATTATGAGAAAGAAATTACATGGTCATCAAATAGAAAATTAACATGGGACGATTTTAAAGGTCGGCCAGATACATTACAATTTCCAAATGCTTTAGCAGTTACGCATTCTGGTTTTGGTTACGAGTCAAGCAGTATTAGTGTGTTTAAAAATAGTAAATTATTTGTGCAGACCGTTTTTAATACAGATAAAAGTTGGGTGTTGCCAGAGGGACGTAATGATTATGTTTTAAAACATGAACAAATCCATTTTGATATTACAGAAATCTACTCTAGAATACTTAGAAAAGCATTGTCAGACTCTAATATTACTTCTACAGCTTCTGGAAAAGCTAGCGCTATTTTTTCTACTGTGTTTTTTGATTATAAGAAAAGACAACAAGCCTACGACGAAGAGACTAAGCATGGCTTAAAGCAAGAAACGCAAGAGAAATGGGAAGCTATCGTGGCTATAGAATTGGCCAAATACGATTTTTATAAATCAAATTAGAATTACAAGAATACATTTTTATGCCTAAAGAAATAAAGTTTGAAGAAAATGATGCTATTGGAGAAGCAACGTTAGATGTTATTGCCAAAGCAGATAAGTTTAATAGGTGGATGTATGAAACCATTAAGCCTTTTTGCAAAGGGAAAACATTAGAAATTGGAAGTGGTATAGGTAATATTTCAACTTTTTTTCTAGAAGATGGTTTTGAAATGGTATTAACAGATATTAGGCAAAATTATTTTGAAAAACTAAACCGTAATTTTAATCAATATTCAAATTTTTTAGGCTCCGAAGTTATGAATTTAACAGATGTTGAGTTTGATAAAAAATTTAAAAACCATTTAGAGCAGTATGATACCGTTTTTGCATTAAATGTAGTTGAACATATTAAAGATGATAATTTAGCTATTAAAAACTGTAAAAAACTACTAAAAAAAGATGGGCATTTAGTTATTTTAGTGCCATCGTATCAAGGGCTTTTTAATAAGTTCGATACAGAATTAGGACATTACCGTAGGTATACAAAATCTAAGTTGGCTAAAGTCTTTAAAACGAATAGTTTTAAAATTATTCATAAACAACACTTTAATTTTATTGGTATTCTAGGTTGGTATGTAACAGGAAGTTTAATGAAAAAAGAAAGTATTCCTGGTGGACAAATGAAACTTTATAATAAGTTAGTACCTTTATTTAAAGTAGTTGATAAAGTTATTTTTAATAGTGTTGGTCTATCTACAATTGTAGTAGGAAAGAAGTAAAGTGAGCTTAAATAGCATCAAATAAATCAATAATTCTTAGTCTTTTAGAATAGTCATAATCATTTGTTTCTCTTATAAAACATTGGTTATTTAAAAGCCCACGATTTGTTTTGTCTATAATTTGCTTTGCTGTGAAAGGACCAAACTCTTCAGATTTATTAATATAGTAATACTGGTGATTATAAATAATATTCTTTGCTTTGTTTAAGTATTTATCATGAAGATAATCTGTAATGTCATCATAACAGTTAAAGCCTATTTCATTAGCGCTTTCATTAATAAAAACGGCTAGCTCGTTAGATTTTCTATCGATGTCTAAGGTTAAAATATCATCATCTCTAAAACTCATTTTTATAACATTAATACTGCCATCTTCATCAGTAATTCTAATGTAGTTCTCATTAACATAATGCCATTTAGCTTTAGATATTGTAGTATTTGTTTTTTGTACTAAAGTATTATCCTCTTGAAAAACATAAATAGTTTTGGCTTCACTAATTTTATTTACTAATACCCAATTTTGATTAACTAGTACTTTTGTAAAATGTGCTTGCGAGTAAGATTGCTCGTTATTAGATAGTAAATTAAAAACTGTTTGCATACTTAAATTTAATCAATAGAATTTGATTATTAATTTAAAACGCTAGGTTTTAGATAAACGTATGTTTTTTAGGGTTTTAATAAAGGGTGAAAACAGTTGTTCTGTTTTTTTTGACTTTAATCGATTTGAAATTTCAAGAATTATTTTCTTTTATTACGTTTATTGTAATTTTTGTCGCCTCTTGTTTTGGGTTTCTTATATTTTGCCGCAATTTTAAATTTATATGAACCGCCTAAATTTTCTTTAGAGTTTTTTTCAGATTTTTCATGAAAAGCTGCTCCAGGTGCATCTTCATCTTTTCTACGTTTATGAGGATTATTACGTTCTCTTATTTGTGGTCTTTCTTCTTCAATTAACTCTGTAGAAACTTCAACATTTTCAGGGAAATCAAGCAAAGGGATTTTCATATTCATTAGCGATTCTATATCACCTAAAGCTTGTTGTTCTTTTTCAGTAGAAAAAACCAATGCATTCCCTTCTCGTTCAGCACGACCAGTTCTACCAATACGGTGCATATAGTTTTCTGGATATTCTGGTGTATCAAAATTAATAACATGAGATACATTATCAATGTCTAAACCACGAGCCATAACATCTGTGGCTACCAAAATACGATTAATGCCTTCGCGAAATTGCTCTATACTTCTTAATCTATAATTTTGTGTTTTATTTGAGTGGATAACACATAATTCTTCTTTAAATTCTTCATCTAGAGCTTCAAATAAGCGATCTGCCATTTTTTTATAAGCAACAAATACTAAAACCTTATTATAGGTATCTTCATCTTGTAGTATATATTTTAACAGATTTAATTTTGTATAGAAATTTGGAGTATTATAACGTTCTTGTTTTATGTTATCTAAAGGCGTACCCGATGCAGCAATAGACACTTTTGAAGGTGATATAAAGAAATCATTAATTAAATGATCTACATCTTTAGTCATTGTTGCAGAGAACATAATATTTTGCCTACGTTCTGGTAGTATGTCAAAAATGTTAATTAGTTGATGTCTAAATCCTAAATCTAGCATAACGTCAACTTCATCAATCACTAATTTTTGAATAGACTTTAATTGTAAAACACGACTTAAAGCTAAGTCATACAAACGACCAGGTGTAGCTACTAGAATATCTATACCTTGAGCTATGGCTTGTTTTTGTGTATTAATATTTGTGCCTCCATATACACCTAAAACACGATTGTTAATGTATTTTGAAAGCTTTTCAACTTCATCAACAACTTGAACTACTAATTCACGAGTAGGTACTAAAATAAGAACACGCGGATTTTCTTGTTTAGAAAATGGTAAGTTTTTTAGTATTGGCAGCATATAAGCAAAAGTCTTACCAGTACCAGTTTGGGCAATACCAACCATGTCTTTTCCACTAGCAACAACGCTATATGCTTCGGCTTGAATAGGCGTAGGTATTGTATAGCCTAAATCGTCAAGGGCATTATATAATGGTGTATTTAAGTTAAGGTCTTGAAAAGTCACAGTAATAATTTTGATGCAAAGTTACTTTTTATAATGTAATTAACTATTTCTGTGTCATATTATATTTAAAACATTAAAACGCAATATTAATATTTCATATCAGTTATAAATTTCAGTTATTTGTAATCATTACATTATTATTGAGAACTAACCAAAAACATAGTATTAAAAATATTGCTCATTTCAAGACGCAATTACTTTTATGGTCACAACAGTTTGATGATGTTGTTTGGCTAGATTCAAATAAATACCAACAACATTATTCAAGTTATGATGTAGTATTGGCTGTAGATGCCTTTACAGCAATTCAAACAGATTATACAGATGCTTTTAGTAAACTTAAAGAATATCAAAGTATCACAAAAGATTGGCTTTTTGGTTACCTTACTTACGATCTTAAAAATGATGTTGAAGCATTAGAATCTAATAATTATGATGCGCTGCAATTTCCTGATTTGTATTTTTTTCAGCCTAAAAAAATCTTTTTAATAAAAGGAAATAAAGTAGAAACACGTTATTTAAATGCTATAGATGATGAATTAGAGTTTGATTTAAGAGCAATAGAAAAAACGAACATTCATCAGTTAGAAAAACAATCAAGCAATACAATAAAAATAAAGCTAAGAACAAGCAAAGATGATTACTTCGAAAAAGTAAACGCTATGCTTGCTCATATCCATAGAGGTGATATCTACGAGGCTAATTTTTGTCAAGAGTTTTATGCAGAAAACACATACATAGAACCATTAGAAACTTATAATAAGTTAAATCTAATATCAAAACCACCTTTTGCTTCTTTTTTAAAATTAGGAGACAAGTACATGTTATCTGCTTCACCAGAACGTTATATAAAAAAAGATGGGCAAAAAATTATATCACAACCAATAAAAGGAACTGCTAAACGTGAGAATGATACTGTTTTAGATAATGCATTAAAGCATAACTTAATTGCAGATGAGAAAGAGCGTAGTGAGAATATTATGATTGTAGATTTGGTGCGTAATGACTTGTCACAAACGGCTTTAAAAGGCAGTGTTCAAGTTGAAGAACTATGTAAAGTATATAGTTTTGATCAAGTACATCAAATGATTTCTACTGTAGTCTCTAAAGTAGATAAAAATATAAATCCTATTGATATTATAAAGACAACGTTCCCAATGGGTAGTATGACTGGTGCGCCTAAAATTTCTGCTATGCAAATTATTGAAGAATTAGAAGATGCTAAACGCGGGTTATATTCTGGGTCAGTAGGTTACATAACACCAGAAAATAATTTCGATTTTAGTGTTATTATACGTAGTATTCTTTATAACGAAACCAAAAAATATGTTTCTTATTCTGTTGGAGGTGCTATTACAGCTAAAAGTGATCCGCTTAAAGAATATGAAGAATGTTTAGTAAAAGCCAAGGCAATGCGTACTGTTTTAGAAAACGAATAATGGAAAATACATTTACTTTTAATCTAAATAATATAACGTTATTTGGACAATTTTGGAAACCTGAAACCCCAAAAGCAGTTATTGTTTTGGTTCACGGGATGGGAGAACATTTAGGACGTTATGAACACTCTGTTGTAAAACATGTATTAAAAGCTAATTATGCCGTTGTAGCGTATGATCAATTTGGTCATGGTAAATCTAAAGGAAAAAGAGGGCATTGTCCAAGTTATAAATCACTTTTAGATAGTCTTGATGTAGTTGTTAAAAGAACAAATACATTATTCTCAGAATTACCAGTATTTCTTTATGGACATAGTTTAGGAGGTAATATTGTAATTAACTATGCTTTAAAACGACAAGTAAATATTAAAGGAATAATTGCTACAAGTCCATTTTTGCGTTTGGCTTTTAATCCACCTAAATGGAAAGTTAGTTTAGGAAAATTAATGCTTAATATTTTGCCATCTATAACATTACCAAGTGAAATTGAAGAAGCGGCTATTTCTAGTATTCCAAATGAAGTAAAACGTTATCAAGAAGATCCGTTAATCCATGGAAAAATAAGTCCTATGTATTTATTTCCTGTTGTAGAAGCTGGAGAATATGCAATTAATAATGCAAAAAAACTTGACGTTCCCATTTTTATAACCCATGGAACAGGAGATAGAATAATAGACCATAATGGGGCAATAGATTTCTGTAAAGAATTAAATACAGCCGATTTAAAACTATATGATAATGGCTATCATGAATTACATCATGATGTCTACGCAGAAGAAATGATGCAAACGATAGTTAAATGGTTAGACAAACATTAAATTTGTTTCATGCTAAAAGCATTTCAAGAACATACAGATAATAACTTACCCTTTTTAAAAAAAAGTAAAATACTTATTGCTTTATCTGGCGGACTAGATAGTGTTGTGCTAACACATATGTGTCATGAGTTAAGTTTTAATGTTTCATTAGCGCATTGTAATTTTAATTTGCGAGGGAATGAAAGTGATGAAGATGAAAATTTTGTGGTGGAGCTTGCTAATAGTTTAGATTTAGAAGTTTTTGTTCAACATTTTGGAACTGAAAGTTATGCAAAAAAACAAAAGCTATCTATACAAATGGCAGCTCGTAAATTGCGTTATGAATGGTTTAAGGAATTAACAAATCAATTTCAATTCGATTATATATTAACAGCACATCACGCAGATGATAATTTAGAAACTTTTTTAATTAATCTAACACGAGGAAGTGGTTTAGATGGATTAAAAGGGATTCCAGTAGTGAATAATAATATTATTAGACCTTTATTAAAATTTTCTAGAGAGGATATAGAATCTTATGCTAATAAGTATAACTTAAAATGGAGAGAAGATAGCAGTAATGCTTCTACTAAATATTTAAGAAATAAGTTGCGTCATGAAGTTATTCCTACTTTAAAAGAAGTGAACCCTCAATTGTTGCATAGTTTTGAGAGTACAATTAAAAATCTTAATGATACATCAGATATTGTTGAACAAAGTCTTAAAACAGTTTTAGAAAGTGTTATACAGAATGTTAATAATAATGAGGTTTTATATAGTGTTCCAGAGTTTTTAAAACTGAATAACCCTAAAGCTTATATCTATGAAATATTTAAAGAATATGGTTTTACAGCTTTTGAGGATATCTATAATTTGTTAGAGGCACAATCTGGTAAGCAAATATATTCTAAGACACATAGACTTATAAAAAATAGGGACAGTTTAATTTTAACTGTCTTAGACAATAACGACGGCGAAGACATTCAAATTGTAAAAGACGATAAGACAATTGGTATTCCTAATGGAGTACTATATTTTGATAAGGTGAAGGTAGTTTCAAAACCTCAGAAGTTTGAAATTTTTGTAGATGCAGAAACTTTAAGTTATCCTTTACAAGTTAGGTCATGGAAAGACGGAGATTTCTTTTATCCTATAGGTTTACAAGGAAAAAAGAAATTAAGTAAATATTTTAAAGATGAGAAATTATCCTTGCTAGATAAAGAAAAATGTCAGTTATTGTGTTCTAATAATGAAGTCGTTTGGGTGATAAATTATAGAGCAGATAATCGCTTTAAAGTAACAAAAGAAACCAAAAATATTTTAAAAATCACATTACAACAATGAGGCAGTTTTTAGCTTTTATTTTCGTTTTATTTTCTATTAATTTAGTTACAGCACAATTAAATCCAGTAAAATGGAGTACTAGTGTTGAAAAAATATCTGATACTGAGTACAATTTAAAATTTAATGCAGAAATAGATGACCACTGGCATTTATATTCTCAAAATTTACCTGAAGGAGGAGCAATCCCAACCGAGTTTGTATTTGATGATAAATCTCTTGATACGAATTTTAAATTAGTGGGGAAAACTATAGAAAGTAAAAGCATTACAAGTTTTGATAAGGTATTTCAAATGGATTTAACTTATTTCGATTATGAAGCGACTTTTACTCAAAAAATTGAAATCCTTAATAAGGATATAACATCGATAGAAGCAGAGGTTAACTTTCAAGCCTGTGATGATAAACAATGTATTTTTGACAGTGAAATTTTAACTTTCGAATTACCAAGTACTATAGCCACGCTAAAAAAGCAATCTAATCTTTTAGAACCTGTAAAATGGACCTCTAAAGCCGAAAAACTATCAGATACAGAGTACGAGATTGAGTACACTGCTATAATTGATGATAACTGGCATTTTTACTCTCAAATAGAAGCTGCTGCAGATGATGGACCAATAGCAACTATTTTTGAATTTGATACAGTATCTAAAGACTTTGAATTAGTTGGAAAAACTTCAGAATCTAAAACTAAAAAAGTATTTGAAGAAGTATTTGATATGAATGTTGAATATTTTGAGAAGAAAGCAACGTTTAAGCAAAAAATAAAATTACTTAATCCAGAAACTAAGATTATAAAATCTAATGTGTTTTTTCAAGTTTGTGATAATGAAAAATGTTTGGCACCAGAAACTTTTGAGTTTGAAACTTCTCTGTCTGGAGAATTATTAAAAGGCTCTGATGCTGCTAAATTAACAGATGGAGATATAGCAAAATCTAAAGCATTAGATTTAGGTGTTACAGGTTGGGATAATTATAAGAAAGAAGAGGTTGCTGAGAAAAGTAATCTAACTATATTCTTTTTAGGTTTTTTAGGAGGTTTAATAGCCTTATTGACACCTTGCGTATTTCCTATGATACCGTTAACAGTATCATTTTTTACAAAGAGTGCAGCTAATTCCCAAAAAGGGTTAGCAAACTCTATTATGTATGGTTTCTTTATCTTTTTAATTTACTTTTTATTAAGCTTACCATTTCACGTTTTAGATACTTTAGATCCAGAAATTTTAAATAACATCTCAACAAATGTGACTTTAAATATTATTTTCTTTGTCATATTTATTGCTTTTGCCTTTTCATTTTTTGGTTATTATGAATTAACATTACCACACTCATGGTCTGCAGCGTTAGATAATAAAGCTAATAGTATTGGAGGAATTATTGGTGTATTCTTTATGGCCTTAACTTTAGCTATAGTTTCATTTTCTTGTACGGGACCAATTTTAGGAACTTTATTAGGGAGTTCATTGTCTAGCGATGGAGGTGCAACACAATTAACAATGGGAATGAGTGGTTTTGGTCTAGCCTTGGCGTTGCCATTTACTTTATTTGCAATGTTTCCAAAATGGTTAAACTCTCTACCAAAATCTGGTGGTTGGTTAAATACGGTAAAAGTAGTATTAGGTTTTATTGAAATAGCATTAGCATTAAAATTCTTATCAAATGCAGATTTAGTAAAGCATTGGGGATTATTAAAAAGAGAAGTATTTATAGGGCTTTGGATTATAGTTGGAATAGGTCTTTTATTATACTTAATTGGAAAAATAAGATTCCCTCATGATGGACCAAAAAAGAAACCAACTAAATGGAGATGGTCGTTTATATTTTTAGTCCTGGCTTTTGTTGTGTATTTAATACCAGGTTTGTCTAATACTAAATATGCTAATTTAACGCTCTTAAGTGGTTTCCCTCCACCATTGCCTTATAGTATCTATGAGAAAGATTCAGAATGTCCGTTAGGTTTAAATTGTTATAAAGATCTTGAAGAAGGTATAGCAGCTGCTAAAGCAGAAAAGAAACCAATAATGTTAGATTTTACAGGCTGGGCATGTGTTAACTGTCGTAAGATGGAAGAACAAGTATGGAGTAAGGATAAAATTTATAACATATTAAATGATGATTATATTATTATTTCTCTTTATGTTGATGATAGAAAAGCATTACCAGAACATGAACAATTTAAGTTTTTAAAATCTAGTGGTAATTTAAAAAGTATTAAAACAATAGGAGATAAATGGGCTACATTGCAAACAGTGAATTTCCAAAACAATTCGCAGCCTTTTTATGTCTTATTAGATCATAACATGAAACTACTAAATCATACAACAGCTTATACACCAAATGAAGACGAATATTTAGAATGGTTGAAAAAAGGATTGGAGAATTTTAAGAAATAGAAAGTATAAATAAAATTTAAAAAAGCGAGATCATTATTTGTTCTCGCTTTTTTTGGCTAAATACTTTAGTTTTGCAACTATGAAGATACAAGGGCAAATAGTAGATATCCAAAACGAAAGAATTTATAAAGGAGAAATAACTGTTATAAATGGAAGAATAGAGTCTATTGTAGAAAAAGACCATAATGTTAACCACTATATTTTACCTGGTTTTGTAGATGCTCATATTCATATAGAGAGTTCAATGTTAGTACCTAGTGAGTTTGCTAAATTAGCAGTAACTCATGGTACAATAGCTACAGTTAGCGATCCGCATGAAATAGCTAATGTTTTAGGTGTAAAAGGAGTGGAGTTCATGATAGAAAACGGAAAACAAACACCGTTTAAATTTAATTTTGGAGCGCCATCTTGTGTACCAGCAACCAATTTTGAATCTGCCGGAGCAGTAATAGATTCTGAAGATATAAAAACATTAATGGCAAATCCAGATATTAAATACCTTGCCGAGATGATGAATTATCCAGGTGTTTTATTTGATGATAGTGAAGTTTTAAAAAAAATAGCTTGGGCAAAACATTATAATAAACCAGTAGATGGACATGCACCAGGTTTAAGAGGAGATGAGGTCTCTAAATACATTGCAGCCGGTATTTCTACAGATCACGAGTGTTTTACTTACGAAGAAGCGTTAGAGAAACTGCAAAAAGGAATGAAAGTTATTATTCGTGAAGGTAGCGCCGCTAAAAACTTTGAAGCCTTAATAGATTTATTACCTGAGCATTTTGAAAATATGATGTTTTGTAGTGACGATAAACACCCAGATGATTTAATAGTGTCCCATATTAATGCATTATGTGCACGTGCAGTTGCAAAGCATATAGATATATTCAAAGTATTACAAGCAGCTTGCATTAATCCCGTAAAACATTACAATTTGGATGTAGGATTACTAAATGTTGGTGATACTGCAGATTTTATTCTTGTGGACAATTTAAAAGCATTTAAAACACTTCAAACATATATAAATGGAGAGTTGGTTTATGATTTTGGTAAAGTAAATATCAAAGATGTTACTTTTAAGAACCTAAATAACTTTAATTGCGAGTCCAAACAAGTTGAAGATTTTAGATATGAATCTTCAGCTAAAAAAATTCGTGTTATTGAATGTGTAGACGGCGAATTAGTAACTAATGAAATTATTGCAGATGCTTTAATAGAAAATGGTAATCTAATTTCTAATACCGAAACCGATGTATTAAAAATAACAGTTGTTAATCGTTATAATAATACTAAACCTGCAATTGCTTTTATTAAAAACTTTGGTTTAAAAGAAGGCGCTATTGCTAGTTCTGTTGGTCATGATTCTCATAATATTATTGCAGTTGGTGTTAGTGATGATGCCATATGTAAAGCGGTTAATGCTATTATTAAAGTAAAAGGTGGTATTTGTGCTGTAAATACATCCGAAGAAAAAACAGTTGCGTTACCAGTTGCAGGAATTATGAGTGATCATGATGGTGAAACTATAGGTAAACAATATGCTGAATTAGATAAAATGGCTAAACAAATGGGAAGTACTCTTCATGCACCATACATGTCATTATCTTTTATGGCGCTATTGGTAATTCCTACCTTGAAATTAAGTGATAAAGGGTTGTTTGATGGTGGAGTTTTTAAGTTTACGTCATTAGAACTTAACTAACTCAGCTTTTAATTCTTTAGCTAGTTTATAGTTATAATTACTTCCTTTTTCTAATAAAAGATTTAATGTTTCTAGAGCTTTATCATATAAATTAAAATTTAAACTAAAAAAATAAGATTTCTTACATTAAAAAATAAAGCGCATCAAATTATTTGATGCGTTTTTTTATTGCGCTTTTTGTCTAAAGCACATAGTATGAATTTATTAATTTACCGTTAAAAGACTATAAGAAACGGTGAAGAGTAAATAGTTGGTTTTCTCTTATTTTATTTCTAATTTAGTTCTCCCTATTTATCTAAATATACTACCTGCGAGAGTTAACCTTTTTGTTTAATAACAATTAATAATAGAGTTCTAACAAATAATTACTATGGCAGAATATGCATTATCTAATACATTAAAAGAAGCAATTCACATAGCACAAGCTATCGCTAAAGAATATTCCCATAAAGAGTATTCTGCAGCCCATTTGCTTAAAGCATTAATGCATAAAAGTATAGGTATGATTAAATATCTAGAAAGTATTGGTCAGGATGGCTATTATGTAGAAGAATGGGCAGAAGTACGATTAGAGTCTTTACCAAAAACTAATAAAGTACCAGAAAACCCTTTAGCAGATTCATCGGTTGATGATGTACTATATGAAGCTGATAATATTAAGTTAAAATTAGGATTAGATGAAGTCACAGAACACGCTACACTAATTGCGCTTTCTACTCCTGGTGTTGGATTCTCATTTGAGCAATTAAAATCATTTTCTTTAACGCCAAATGAAATTATAGATAATTTAGGTGTCCAATCTAATGATTCAAATAATGCATCATTTTCAAATACATCATCTCAACAAAAAAAAGCTGTAGGAACTAGTACTTTATCTCAATATTGTATAGATAAAACAGCAGGAGCCAGTAATAATGAGTTAGATGAAATTTCTGGACGTGAATCAGAAATTAAAATGATAGGCGAGATTTTAGGACGTAGATCTAAACCTAATGTTCTTATTTTAGGCGATCCGGGTGTTGGTAAAACCGTTTTGTTTAATGGATTAGCATATGCATCTGTAAATAACAATGTTCCAGAACATTTAAAAAGTGCTAGAATTTATGAACTAGATTTTATTAATCTAGTATCTGGAGCTGGTTATAAAGGAGAAATAGAAGATCGTCTGAAAAAGGTGATTCAAGAAATTAAACAATTTCCAAAAGCTATTTTATTGGTAGATGAGATTAACAATTTAACTGATAAAAATCAAGGCAATCAAGGTTTAGCCAATTTACTAAAATCTGAATTATCAAAAGGAGAGCTTACAGTTATTGGTACAGCTACTAATGATGCTTTTAGAAAACATATAGAAGTAGATGAAGGTTTAGCAAGGCAATTTGAAGTTGTTAGACTTATGGAGCCAAATGAAGATGATGCTCACCGAATGATAAAAAATACGGTATCTTATTATACAGAGCATCATAATTTAAGTGTAGATTCTGAAACAATACATGAAGCGATAAGATTAGCTAAACGTTATAATAAAGAACGTAGTTTGCCAGATTCTGCTATAGATTTAATAGACAGAACAATGTCTGCGGCAAAGTATATGATAGAAACGTCTGTAGATGAGATAAATAGTATAACCGAGCATTTAGCTGAGTTAAAAAAGAATAAAGGGTTAACAGAAGAAGCGCTTATAAAAGAGCAAACGTGGCAGTATGCCTCTATGAAAAATAGGTTGAGTTATTTATTATTTGATGAATTAGGAGACGATAATCATTTTGATAGTGTAAAGACTTCAAAAGAAGGTTTTAAAGCTTTAGCAAATATATTGTCTCAATTGTTAGAAGTAGCTTCTCAAGAAAAAACAAGTATTAGCAAAAATGATGTAGCTTCTACTATAGCTAATAAAACAGGAATACCAACAGGTAAGTTGCAAGCAGATGAAAAAGAACGTTTGCTTAATATGGAAGAAGTACTTCAAAGAAGAGTAATAGGTCAAGATCATGCTATAAGTGTAATTACATCTGCTGTTTTAGAATCAAGATCTGGACTTAGTAAACCGGGATTACCAGTAGGATCATTCTTTTTCTCTGGTCCAACAGGAACAGGTAAAACCGAATTAGCAAAATCACTAGCCGAATTTCTATTTCAAGATGAAAATGCAATTATTCGTTTCGATATGTCAGAGTTTAAAGAAGAGCATTCTGCAGCTTTGTTATATGGAGCGCCTCCGGGATATGTAGGTTATGAAGAAGGTGGATTATTAGTTAATAAAATACGCCAAAAACCATATTCGATAGTACTTTTTGATGAAATTGAAAAAGCGCATCCATCAGTTTTCGATATCTTTCTTCAGATATTAGATGAAGGAAAGTTAAGTGATCGTTTAGGGAAAGTAGGTGATTTTTCAAATGCAGTTATACTATTCACATCAAATATTGGTAGTCAACATATTGTAGATTCATTCGATAAAGGTATTATCCCAAAATCTAATGATTTATTAGAAATTATGGGTAGTTATTTTAGACCAGAATTTCTTGGTCGATTAACAGAAATTATTCCATTCTCACCAATTACAAAAGAGAATGTGGTTAAAATATTTAAAATCCAATTAAAAGGATTACTTAAAGCATTACAGAAACAAGATATGTCTTTAGAAATATCAGATAAAGCAATGACACATCTTGCTGAAAAAGGTTTTACACCTAAGTATGGAGCACGTCCGTTACGAGGTGTTATTCGTACAGATTTAAGATCTCCTTTGTCAAGAATGATAATTTCTGGAGAGATAAGTAAAGGAGCGAAAGTGACTTTAAATATGAATAAGAAAAATGAATTAGAGTGGCAATATAAATAAGTTTTAGTAACTAAAAATTGCTTATATTTAACATTAACATTGAATTAATTAAACCAAGAACATATGGACAGTTATGGATTAGGCGGCACGGAAGTAAAAACTGATGCAAATGAAGCCTTACAGGAGATACCTCAAAACAGAACCCTTTTTGTAGAAAAACTAACACAAGATCAACCAATAAAACCAGAAGTTGTAACGGGTTTAAAGACCGTTGAAGAAGTTTTTGATCACTATAAACCAGAAGTAGAAGTAGATTTCGAAGATGCAGATGGAGTAGAAAAGAAAGAGGCTTTAAACTTTAAGAATTTAGGAGATTTTGGAGGTAAAGGTATTACTAGACAAAGTAGTTTCTTAAAAGGCTTAAATACTGAAAAAGATCAATATCTAAAAATTGTAAAACAACTTAAAACAAATAAAATTTTGAAAACAGCTTTAGAAAGCCCTGAAGCTAAAGAATCATTATTAGAAGCTATTCGCGCATTACTAACCGAAATACAAGAAAATAAATAATTATGGCATCACCACAACAACAAGGACAATTTACACCAGTAGAGAATCCAGCCCAATATTTAAAAGAAAAAAGTGAAAAACTTGCCAAATACGGTGGTTTTGATTTGCTTGAGTCTTGTCTTGAAGGTGTACAGAATATGAACCCAGAGCGTAAAGCACGAAAAAGAATATTTCTTACAGAAAAAACAAAGCAAGAAGATCGTGAAGAGCTTAAAAAAGTTTTAGAAATTTGGTCATCTGTTTTAGGCGGAAGTGATAGTATTTCTGATATGGTAGAAGATTCAGAAAAGAAGTCTCAGGTGGCTAGTAGTTTATTAAAAAAGAACCTTAATAAGGCATTGGAAAGTACTAATGAATTAGAACGTTCATATAGATCTATGGCTTTATTTTATAAAAATGCTGAGTCTGATAAGTTGAAGAATATCTCAATTATGAACGCAGAATTAGAACAGGTTAAAGATTTAGACAATACAAGATTTATTGATGCTATTGCCGAAGAATTAAAATCTACTTATGATAGATTAGATTTAAGAGATAACTATGGTTTATTAGTAATACCAGGTTATTTGGGTTCTAACAAGGTAGTAGAAAAATGGGCTAAAATTGCTCATGAAAATAAAGCAATGTTGGTTACAGATTTTGAACATTTAGATGAACCAGATGATGTAATGGAAATGTTTGAAGCAGCTAATTTAACAAGCGGGGATAAATATAAGTCTAATGTTGTAATGGCATGTAACTGGCTTGTAGGTCGTGAAAAAGTTGATGAAGTAGGAGAGGAAGATGATTTATACGTTCCACCTGCAGGTGCATTAGCTGGTAAAATATATAGCACTTTAATGTCTCAAGTTACCGCGGGTAAAAAGTTTGGTGGTATTAATGAAATAGATGGTGTAAGATTTGACCTTAAGAAAAGTGAAATTGCTCACTTAGAAAAAATGGGATTAGTACCTATGGTTAATGAGTATGGTAAAGTAATGGCATTCTCTGCTAAAACATTATTTAATGGAGATAATTTAGGATTACAAACCTATTCTGTAGTTAGAGTATTTGATTATGTAACAAAAGTGTTGATGGATTTTTTAAATCGTCGTGCCTTTGAAAACTTTAACGTTAAAACAAGAAAAGAATTAATGGGACAAATTGTTAAGTTCCTAGATAATATTACTGGTCCAGATAAATTAATTGAAGACTTTTCAATTAAGAGATTTGAACAAGACCCTAATCAAAAGGATCGTGTATTTTTAGACATACACATGACACCATATTTCCCTGCAAAGAATTTTATGATTAAAATGGATGGACAAAAAGGAGATGATGGTACAGAATGGGATGCAGATTACGAACAACAATAGTTAGTAATATTTAATTAAATATAACCGCTTTCAAAATTATTTTGAAAGCGGTTTTTTTATTGAAGAGATTTAGAAAATTATATGAAAATTAGTAAAATTTCACTTTAAAATGTTAACTATTAATGTTGTATTCCATTAATTAATAACAAAACAATTAATAATCATCTTTTTTTTATTAAATTGCTAAAAATGAGGCCATTACAATATAAGTCGCAATATATTAATTTAAGAGTAGACATTTCGCAACGCATGTCTACAGAAACTGCTATATCTGATAGTAATACCCATATGGTTTCTATTCATAGTTATTTAAGTGGTATTTCTAATAGTACAGAAAAAAACAGAATCGCTGGTTTAATGAGAAGAAATGGGTATAGTAGATCTGATGCAGTGGCACTTTCTAAAGCATTTCATGGTAAAGCAAATATTAGGCAATGCCAAAGAGCAGTAGCAGCAATAATAGATTTACAAGCTTATAATAATAATTTACAGAATTATTGTGATACTTATCTAGGTTTAGATTGTTCTGGATTTATTAACTGTTATTTTAAAGATACTCATGGTCTAAGTGAAAGAACAATAAGTTCTTATTATCAAAGAGGAAGACGACGCTTACGAACACATTTTGAGGATTTTAGAAGTAAAGATGTTTTAATATGGTGTGATAATCATGGAACTATTAATAGCGGTGGAGGAAGAGCGCAACATATAGCAGTTATAGATCGTGTTAGAGAACTTTGTGCCGAAAATATGGAAGCTGTTGTAGTGGAATCTACAGGAACTGTTGGTTTAGTACATTCTACTTATACTTTTTTTAGAACTAGAACACCTGGAGTTTATAGAGTACATAGACCATTAAAGCCAACAACAAATAACCATGTGAAAATAGTTCCTGTGGTTTAATCGAATTTATGAAACACTTTTTTTGTTTTTCCTATATCTGTTAAGAGAAATGAAAACACCTAGAACAATAAGGATATAAATACCATAGGTATTAATAAATGAATCGGATTTACTTTTAACTATGTATGGATTGTTGGTATCATACTTTATAGCTATACTATCTCCAACTTCCTTAAAAGAACCTAGAAAAGGAATATGTAACAAACGTACTTTACTAGTAATATTTTTTCCTGTATTAGTAGTAAAATTTACTGTAGCAGTAGTTGTAGAGCGTCTACCACTTGCTTGAGAACTTAACTCTGTTATTTTTGCCTCAGTGTCTACAAAATTTGGAGTTTCTTCCTGAGAATAAGAAAAAAATGAAATGATTGATAAGGTTATAAAGAGTATAGCTTTCATTATTAGTTTTTTTATAGGAAATTAAATTTTTATCTGTTTCAATTAAATATAGAAGAGTTTGATTCTAAATTTGTTCTTTGAATTCTTCAATATTTTATTAAATGTTATCTGTACATTTTTTCTATCTTTTTTTAATTCCAATTGATAAAGTTGATACGCATTTAATAAATATTCTATGGAATTATCTTCGTCCTCTTTCTTTATAGTCAATTATTTATTTAAGGAATCATGAATATCATAAGAAAATCTTAATAGATCTGCTTCAAAAAATAAAGATTCATTTTTATCATTTAAAATAATGATAGTTTCCCATAAAAGATTTTCCCTAATTCGGAATTAGAATAATTAATATAATTTCTTTTTAAAATACTTTTATAATGTTCTATATTAATATTGAATAACAATTTCATAGTAAAATCGAATTATTTAAAAAGGATAAGTTGATTTAACCCATTCATTAGAATCTGTATGGACTATTGTAGATCTTTACTTTATATTTAATGTACTTACCCCTAACTAGGTACTAATTAAAAACTAGCCCAGTAGGTATACATTAACACTCTTTGCCTTCATAAATCAGTTGCTTTTTTACATCGCCAGCAATTTCTTGAGTTGAATAAATCTTAACTTTTGAATTGCCATACTCAAAAGATATTTTTCTTTCAGGTAAAACGGTAGCTTTCATTTCATAAAAACCATTCCTAATTATAGAGTCTAATTTGTCATCTTTATTATAATTGAATAAATCAACCATTAAAGTCTCTTCCTCTGCATCTTTATCCGATAAATAAAATATCTTTTTTATAATTCTATTATTCTGATAATAAGCTATTTTTAATTGCTGTAAAACCATTTCATCATCATAATTTTCAGAAAATAATAACCATTTAGTATTATCGTTGTCGTAGTCAACAAAAACACTTCCCCAGTTCTCATTTTCTTTATTAAAACTATAAATCAATTTATCATTAACATAGTGATTTTTAATTGATGCCATTTTTTCTTTTTCAAAAACTTTAGGAGGTTTTAATTGGTTAATTATTGACTCATATGTTGTAAAATCTATATATGAGTTACTCCAATTTGTTTTTGAAAATGGAATAGTATTCATTTTTTCTTTCCTTTCTTTGAAGGATTTCTCATGTTGTTCAAAAATTTCAACAATCTTTTTGTACTCCTGTTTAATCATCGACAAGTTTTTCCTAGTTTTTTAGGGGTAGCAGTATCCCAAGTTCTACCTGCTTTTAATTCTTGCTTGATTTTGGCCATTTCCTTCTTAAAATCTTTCTTATTCTTACCATCTAATCTATCAAACAATTCATCTTTATATGCATTTCCATGTAATCCGTCCTGTTTATGAGAAGTATTTGGCGAAACCCCTGATATTTTATCTGCATCAGTTCTAGCTAGCCATATTCCATTTTGTTTACCATCTGGATCAATTCCATGAGTTTTCATTTGATCTACTAATGAGTTCATCTTAGGGTTCTTAGTTCCTGTCATTACAATATGGTGTGCATCATGATTAGCTCCAGGAGAAGGACCTAAGTTACTTCCTAGTAAAGCGGAATTTGAACTTAATCCGAATATATCTATAAGTTTATTTGAATCGCTTGAATAAGAGTAATGATTTGATATTCCCCCATCAAGCCCAATTGGGTCTTGACTCAGATAAACTCCTTCGTCTGCTGAGTAATACCTAAACCTGTTATAATACAGCCCAGTTTCCTCATCTTCATATTGTCCTTGATATCTAAATGGACAATCACCAGCAGTACCTTTTATCTGTTTACGTACTTTTCCATAAATATCATATTCAACTTCCCAAGTTTTCTCCCCATTGCTATTATACATTTCAACAGGTGTACCCAAGTAATCCGTAATAATAGAGTAGGTGTCCTGTTCTGTAATTTTGGCAGCAGGTTTAAACGTGCCTTCATCAAATACCCAAGTAATTAAGTTTTCTATAGGCTCTGGTTCATTTTCTGTAAGTAATCCAAATTCGTCTACTATTAATTTTGGTCTGTCTTTTACATTATATTTCCATTCGTGTAATGGTACATTACCATCCCATACAAAGCGTTCTATTGTATTATTAAAAATCTTTGCTGTTCTTCTACCTAAGGCATCATATTCAAAAGCTATTTCTTTATGGTCTGGACGTTTTACATTTTTAAGCATACCATTACCATACCATGTATAGTTATAGTCACCTTTATTGGTGATTTTAGTAACAAGGTTGCCCTCGCTATCGTATTTAAAGCTATTGCCATTAGCTTTAAGTAATTGTCCGCCTTTGGCATATTTACGGTCGCCTTTTCCTTTGGTTCTATATAAATTACCTACTTCGTCTGGGAGTTTATAATCAAACTGTTGGTCTTCGTAACGCGCAGAAGCAAGGCTACCAAAATCATCGTATCCAAAACTTACAACACCATTAGTTAGCTGGTTAACCATTTTTTGTAATTGGTCGTTAGCATCCCAAGCGTAGGTTCTATGTCTTGTTTCTTTATTAGCGTGCGTTACTTTTTGAGCTATAGGTCTGCCTGCAAAGTCGTATGCCATAGTACTGGTTACATTGCCAGGTAATATACGCTCTACTTCTTGGCCTAAACTGTTATAGGCCAACTTAGCATTCCAAGTATTTCGTGTGTCTTCATTTTCTGTAGTTACAGTTGCAGAGACTTTTTCTAAAAGCCCCAAAGCATTACGACTTAACGAAATATCTGCGCCAAGACTACTACTAATTTTGGTTCTATTTAAGTTATTGTACTCACTAATAACTTCATGCCCATCTTGTATTTCTTTTATTATTCTACCAGCATCGTCTCTTACAAGTTGTACTTGAGTATTTTGGTTTATGGCTTCAATAAGATTGCCATTAAGATCGTAAGTATAGGTTTCCCATGTACCATCATGATGTTCTGCTCTTATAATACGACCATTATTATCGTATTCGTATTCTGTAAAGCGATTATTAGGACGTTTTACTTTAAGTACTTTTCCTGCGCGATCTCTTAAATAATCTCTACGTAAGCCATCGAAACCTGTTTCGTTAATAATACTACCACTAGCATCTCTACCAAAGCGATAGTACTCATTATGTTCGTTAGTAATGGCTTGTAATTGCTCTTCTGTATTGTATTTAAAATGTACTGTTCTACCTTTTTCCTCTCTAGCCTTAAGGCTACCCATAGGCGTATATTCAAAATTTACAGCTCTCTTTTTAGAATCTATGGTACTTAATACTTCATCGTAAGCGTTGTATTCAAGCTTTATAGTATTATTATCTGCTTGTTGTATTTTTTGAACGCGATCTAGTGCATCATAAAAAAATTGCTGCTTATGGTGTTCTGCATTAATGACTTGTGTACAACGTCCCCATGAATCGTAATTCCATGTAGATTTAGCGCCGTTAGAAAATAACATTTCTTTTAGGTTATAATCCTCATCATAGTTTAAAATGGTTTCATTACCGGCATCATTTCTAATACTATGAATTAAACCATTGTTATTATAAATAAAAGAAGTTACAGCACCACTTGTAGCAATAGTAGCATGTAATTTATCTTCTTTATATACTTTTGTATAATCACTGCCTTCTGGGCTTTTTGTTAGTATAAGTCTATCTTCTTCATCATATATAAAAGTAACAATACTACCGTCTGGTTGGTGTAACCCCGTAAGGTTTCCACGGCTATCATAGCTATAGCCAGTAACATTACCTTCTTCATCTATATCTCTATAGGGTTCCATGAAGTCTGTAAATTCATGAAAGGTATGTGAGCCTATAGGATTAGTTACTTGAGTACAAAGATTATTACTGTCAAAATAATAAATCGTTTCTTCTCCAAGTGAGTTAGTTACAATATTATGATTTTTTTCATATTGTATAGTACCAGATAATATACCACCATCACCCCATGTTTTAATACATTTGGCACCAGTTGTTTTACCATTATATTCCCAATAAAAAGCTTGACCATTACGATCTGTCTTTTTAACCATTAAATGGTTTTGGTATTCCATGCTGGTAGTTTGCTCTAAAGCATCAGTAATTGCTATAAGATCTCCATCTTCATTATAAGTATAGCTAACTAACTTTCGCTTATTACCATTATGAGTTGCAGTAATTTCTGTAGTACGCCCTTTACTATCTAATTGTAAGTTAATTAGGCGCCCAGCAGTATCTATAATTTGCTCTAATTGGTTTACAGCATTATAGTTAAAAGTAATAGCTGCACCATTGGCATTACTTAAAGATTTAGGTCTATAAAGTGTTTCTGTTCTTTTTCTAAAAGTATAGGTTAAGTCTGTATTATGATCTTTTACAGTATAAGTATTTCTATCTATAAATGTTAATGTTAATTTTTCCGAACGATGATAGAACGTTTCTTCTTTAGCTATTAACAAAGGGAAAACAGTTGCTCTACCATCTGGTAGCATCATAATAATAGCATCGTCTTTTTCTTCTATATGTAGTGCAATATCATAATTGTTATGGTAACCATAACCTAATAGACCTTCATATTCTGAATCTGAATACCAACTGCGTTTCCATGTTATTGGAATAATGCCCGGTATTTCAAAATCTTGACCATCATATAGCATACGACCAGTAATTAAATCTACTGGTTCGAACCCTTTTTTACATAAACTATCACTAAGGCCTTTTGTGCATTTAAACTTTTTTAATACACCATGATTTAGTTTTTTTAAGCCTTTAGAAGCTGCTTTACCAAGTCCTTTCATTAAGGATCCCATACCATAAGACATAACTAATGCCATTACCATACCTAAAAGGTCTGGAGCATAAGGACCACCAACCATAACTGGTGGACCAGAAGGAATAGGAATAGTACTAGAAGTTGGTAAATAAAGACTAGGAACTGGTTTCATTTTTTTACCAGGAGTTAATGATAATGGCATACCTATATCATTACAAGACATAACCATATAACCCGAAGGCGACATATAAGAGCCATCTGCATTTACTCTTGTGCTTCCAAAAAAGTTCATAGAATCATGACCAATCATTGGAGCCATAGCAAAAGGACCACCCATAGGAATATGTACCATAGTGCCTAACATACCTGCAGTACCACTATTACCTCTTGGCATATTATTGACATTAACTGTAGAACCTATAAATGGAATATAATCTGCTGGATCCATTATCATCCCTATAAATGGATGCGGTAAAGGTGTAGGAATTCCAGGTGGAATAATAACGATATGAATATCGATTCCTATTACTGGTATTAAATGTTTGTTTGCTAATAACATAACTTAAAATAAGTTAGATAATGAAAATTTCTTTTTCTCCATAGCCTTACGCTGTAATTCTACATTACTTCTCCAATCTTTACCATCTAGTTCTAACATAAAATCATCTATTTTTTTGCAATCATTGTCATTATGTTCTTTTTCTAGAATATTATAATAGTCTGCCGCTATAAAAGACATTGTTGTCGATTTTAGAGTGTCTTTATCTAAACTAATCCCATTTTTATAGGCTTTTTCAACAATAGCTTTAAAACGCGCTTTATCTCTTTTTTTTATGGCATTGCTCGCCATCCACCAGGCATTTAATGATTGTTGAGGCAAACCTATATTTGTTGCGATATCTGCTTGTTTACAAAATAAATTTGAAGCATCTTCATATTTTTTTTGAAACTGTTTTGAACTCGCTTGAAAACCATAATATTGAACTAATAATGTTTTGCATGCTGGGTCTTCAGCTTTTGCACCTTGTTTAGCTAGTGCTAAGCCTTTAGCTAATAAATCATCTATTAATTCGTATTCTTTAAAGTTAAAAAGCATTGAAGCATAGATTATATGTGCACTAGAGAAACTGCCTTTTTCGCCTGTTTTTTGAGTAACCTCTAAGCCTTTTTCGCCCCATTTTTTTAAATCATTTAAATCTTTGTTTTTTACACTTTTAGACATTTTAATAATACACTGTCTAAATTGTACTTCGGGATCATTTGGATTTCCAGAACTAGCTATTTTATTAATAGCTCCTTCTAAGTCAAGAGGAACAGATAATGATTTAGAAACAGCTTCATGTTTATTACATAATATATCAAAATGACGTTCGTTTGCATGATCAAAAATCATAAATCTTACATTTAAAGGTAAGCCTAACTTCAAGATACTATTAATCCATTTAGAATATGCTTTAGTGTCTTCAATTGTATAAGGAAATAAGGCTAATGTAAGCGGTTTTTTATCTTCTAATTCTTTTTGAAAAGAAGATAACATATCTACTAATAATAAGTTATTAGCATTAGTATCATTAGTTATTCTTTTTTCAAAACTGTCAATATCCCAATTGAAAGTTGTATTTTCTTTTTTATACTGTTCTATTAATTCTGCATTCTCTCGATAGGTCTTAATCCAATCTGTAATTAAACTTTTACTATGAGATTCTATATTATTAAATGGGGTAAGAAACACAAGTAGCATATCTGGGATACTTCCATGCTCTGAAGATTCTAATTTTAAAAAACCTTCATATAACCTTGCTTGCTCTGGTTTTATAATCCAACGCGCCAGATTTATATTTTCATGCGGACTTACTTCATTTGTCCATTTCAGCTGAAGTTTAGATATAAGTTGTGCTATGGGATTATGCTCGTTACTCATTTCAAAACTATTATCAATTTAAATTTACTATAGCACCTTTTACATTAGTCATTGCCGTACCTTTGATATCAACAGTGGTACCTTCCATTTTTAAACCTATATCTCCTTTTGCAGTAACATTAGGTGCGCTTATATCTACTTTTACACCATCTTTTACAGTAACACCAGTAGTACCTTCAACAACAGTGTCTTTTGATGAAACAAGTGTAGCTGTATCTTCAGAAGAAATAGTTGCTTTCTTTCCAGAGATAATAGTAGTGTCTTCTGCAGATGTAGTTTTCATCTCTTTTCCTGCAGTAACAGTTAATGTTTCTCCTGCCGTAATTGTAATGTTACCACTGCCATCTAGTACTATAGAACTTCCAGATTTATCTTGTAGTGTTATACTTCCATCTTCATCATTAAGTTTTAAAAAAGAACCACTTCGACTTTGAAACATTTTAATGTGGTTACTTTCATTAGCACTTCCTCCCGGAGGTTTAGCATCAGAGTTATAAGTACTACCAAGAACGAAAGGAGCTTCTGCATTGGCGCCTTCAAAATCAACCAATACTTCGTCATCAACTTCTGGTATAAAGAAAAGCCCTTGACCAGATGATGCACTTGGAGAAATATTTCTTATCCATGGTGTAGTTAAACCATCTGCTTTTTGCCATGGCAATTGTACTTTTACACGACCTAATCCATCTGGATCATGATTTTCTATAACTTTAGCCATTTGACTTTTTGCCACTGGAAACGCATTAAGATCTGTAAGTGGATAGGCATCTATATTAGTAGAATTAGCTTCAAAAAAGTTTTCATACTCACCATTGTTAGAGTAGGAGTGTGTTACTTTAGTTACTCTATACGAGCTTTGATTAATTTTTATAACACTTGCTAGCATTACTCCAGGATTATCTGAAGAACCACTAACTTTTACTTGATTGGTTTGTAAAGCCTTTTGTTGTAATTCTGCATAATTATCTAAACGGTTTTTAGAATTAGAGTCGTCAGATAAATTAACCCATATTTTAGTTGGATTAGTATATATTTCATTTGAATTATCATTTACTACGCTAAAATTACCTTCACTAGAACTAGCCGTAGAAGATGACGATGTTTCATGCACATCGTTAGTTAAATAGTCGTTAGCGTAATAATCGAAATTTTGAGGTATTGGTGTTAGTGAGGTATTAAAATCTTGTAAATCTCTTCCAAGAATTAAATCTAATTCTTCACCACCACTTTCTATACCAAATACAAGTTCTTCACCATTATAGTATAACCATTCACCATGCCTTGCAGCCATACGTTGCGCAAATGAAAAACAGCTTTCATTAGATTGCACAGTATATGTTAAAGGCTCTGAAAGCTTAGAATTACTAGTGTTTATTTTTAGTTTAGAAGTATCATAGTTACTAAAGTTTTGCTCTATGATATCTACAAAGCTCATGTCATTATATGACGTGTAATGTGGTCCATCATCAGCTATAATAGTTGGGCTTTTTGCTTTAATAATAACATAATCGCCTTCACTAGAATACATACCCTTTCTATAGCTTAAACCTGTTATTATACCTTTAAATTTTAACATACCATGAAAATCTATATCTGCGTAAGATTTTGTTTCTATGGTAATAATTGAGCCTAATAAATCTTCTATTTCTTGGCTATTGTCTTTACAAAACCGCTGAATAGTTTCTAGTAGGCAATGCAAGTCCATTGTATGATGTTGACCAATTTCCTGATGTAAGCTACAACTATTATAATATGGAAGTTCATTTCCGTTAATATGTATGTGTGTTGTTGATAAAATTGCCATAGCTAGAAATTTTAAGGTTATTGGTTGTTTTCAACTGCAGGATTGGTATATGTACTATCATCTAAATCAATAGACTCTACTGCCAAGACTAAGCTAGTGACCATTGGATTAGCACTATTACTTTCAAATGCTTCATTATAATTAATACAAAAAGCACCTGTAAATTTTAATGTTCGAGAGCTTGCCATAGCATCTCTCTTATAGAAAATGATTTCTCCGTCTTTTTGTTCGTATGCGCTAATGCTCCATCCAAAAAAGCCAGAATTACTAGTAGATTCTATTTGAATATATAAATGGTTAATTATTGGCATTCCAGAAGGTCTTGCCGAACCATGGTGAATTTGCTGTGCAACATCAAAAGAAAATGATAATACATTATACTCTTGATCATCTATATTTAATTTTGCTAAAAAAGACATGATTACGAAATATTAAGAATTTATTAATCTAATAGAGATAATATAATCTAAGGAATGAAATACATCCCTTAGATTATACATTAATTTACAAAAAGTGGTTAAATTATACCCACTCGTTTCTGTGTTCACCATTACCCATTTGAAGAGTTTTAGCTGATATTGTAATTTTTTCAGACATTGGCATCTTACCTTGATGATCAAATTCTTCACTATATGCTATTGCATAACCTTCTTCAAACTTTAATTCTTTAGCTGTAGCATCTGTGTCTCTTTTTAAGAATACAATAGAACCATCTTTACGTTCAAAGTTGTTAAACATCCAATCAGATAGAGAAGTATCTGCTGTAGATTCTACAGTAACTTCAAATTGACCACCTCTAGTTACAGAAGATGGACGTCCAGTTGCATCAGTTTCTTGGTGTAGTCTGTAGTTACATGATAATACATTGTACTCTTTTCCGCCTACTTTTAATTTTGCTTTAAATGACATAATAATTGAGATTTAATTAATTTTTAATTGTTAAAAAATTTTAGATTTAACTTAATTTAAATAAAGATATATCATGTAAAAAACATTAATTATATATCCTCATTCAAAGGTCAGATTTATATTTGATTTAAAATCCCCTTTTTTTAGTGAAAATACTACCCCTGTTTTCAGGTGTAAAGAAATATTAAAGGCTGTTTAGAATTTAATTTGTTTATAATTCATCTAGCTATTAACTACCAATTTTATTAGGCCTTAATCTTTTTGTCAATATTTAATTGGACTTTAGAATAGATATAAAAATAAAACTTAAATTTGATTCTGATATCATTTTTTGAAGTTAATCGTTTACTCTTTGGCAAACTATGACATCATTTTCTTTAATATTATTAGATATTACAGTTTTATCGTAATCTATGTGATTTAAATTACCTAACCAATTTGGTTTAAAAAAGAAAATCCATTCTTGCGGTTGCATAGTTGTAGGATTTAAGTACTGTATAGTACTTTCAGGATGTCTTTCGTTATAATCATTTATAAAGAAATAAAACAATTTTCCAAAATCCATATTTTCAGGTGCTTTGATTCGAAAGTTTGTAATTTCTTTATCTTCTTCTGTTTTTTGAAACTCAAAACTAATCACAGCAGGATTAGTAAGCTCATGCTTTGTAGGCTCTTTCATGCTATTATCAAGAGGGAACAGCCATTTTTTATACACAGATACCGGAATATTATAAGCAAACAGATATACCTTATTAAAAAGAAACGGAATTAAAAAGCAAAGTCCAGAACCAAGAAAAAGAAAGCTGAAATCTGGTCTAAACCTATTAACTACGTTCATGTATGCAATTAATCCTACACATAAAATAATTATTGTAAATAAAAACTCCTGGAAAAATCTAGACTTATCTTTTGTTAAGTCAGGAAAATACTTTTCTATAACATATAAATGAATAATACCTAAAATTATAAATACAATTTGTATAGCAATAAAACTATTTAAAGGCGTATTGTTTAATACAAAACTTGAACTTAGTAGAGCAGCAAGCGCAAAAGAGACTAGTATAAAAATAATATATAAAATAGAAGCTTTTTTATTTTTAGAAAAAACAGCTCTTATTTTTTTCATGAGCCCAAAAATAATAGCACCCACAAATAATAAGAGAAAACTTACTTTAAATATATTACCACTTATTATGTTGGTTATTGTGTTCATATGTTATTATGACTTAATGCGATACTAAAATTATAAAAATTTAGGTCAGCAAAAATATAATATTTTTTTAAAAAGAAATACAAAATATTAAGAAACCATTATGTAGATATACATTTAGGTTATAAAACTATATATAGTTTTTATTGTTTATTTTATTTATGGAATAAAGTCATCTTACCTTCAAGCATATTGTTTAAATTTTAATAAAAATAACGAAATTATAAAAGCTAAAAGATTATTTAAAGGATGAATGCAAATAACTTGTGGATGAATGTATACAAATTTGTGGACTATTTTTTAACCAAAAAGGTTAATATAGATTTTAATAAATTATACAAAATATAAGCTATTATAATGTATTTTTGTTTGTATATAGTTAGTTATTCATAATCCCTCTCAATTGCATGAGTTTTAGCGTCTGTAAGTTTATATCGTTTTTGTTGTGTTTTGTAAATATATTATATGGGCAAAGTAATGATGAAAAACAATTATCACTTGCTATAGATTCACTAAATTCTAACTCTAATTATGCTTATAAAACTTTATCACAAGTATTAAAACAAGATAATACTCCAGTTTTTAATGCTAAAGCAGAATTATTTTTAGGGAACTATTTTAATACTATTAACATTGTAGACTCTTCAATGTATTATACAAAAAGAGCATTATTGCATCTTAAAGACGAAGAACTAATCGCTAGAGCTTACCATATTATGGGCTTTTGCTATAAGAAGAAAGGAAAAGTAGACAATGCAATGGAGATGTTGTTTAAAAGCCTTAAAATTTCAAAAAAAAACGATTATAGAGAAATTACTTGTGATGTAAAATTAGATTTAGGAATTTTATATGCTATTAAAAAAAACTATTCTAGAGCAATAGAATATTATGATAAAAGTAAAACCATTGCAGAAGCAAATGGTTTTAAAGACAAAAGTATCAATGCTCAAGTACATAAAGCGATGTCTATTTCTAAGTTAGGAAAACCAAATCAGGCTATTACTATGTTGTTAAACAATTTAGAATCAGCTAAAAAAATATCTAGCTTAACTATACAGAAAAATATTTATAATAATTTAGTAGAAATATATAGCACTACTAAAAATTATAAATCGGCTAATACAGCATTGGTTAATTTTTATAAATTAAGAGACTCAATAACTAATGCAAAGCATAAAAATGAGATTACTGCTTTAGTGGCTAATTATGAAACAGTAAACGAAAAGAAAGATATATTAACTTTAAATGAAGCTCTAACAGATAATAATTCAGAAATAAAGCGGGAACGTTTGCATAAGAAAATTTTTCTTTATGGTTTTCTTATTATTCTAATTCCTACACTTGGTTTACTCTTTGTTTATGCACAAAAATTGAAAGTTAAAAATAAATATAATCAACAAAAAGAAGCTATTAACAAACAAAAGATTACTACTTTGTTAAAAGAGCATGAATTGACATTGGCAAATACTTATATGCTGGCTCAAAACCAAGTTCGTAGTAGGATAGGAAGAGAGTTGCACGATAGTATTGGTGGTAATTTAGCTGGTATAAAACTACAAATGGAAGGACGTGTACACGAATTACCTCTTTTAAAAGAATTCATTCCGCGTATAAACTATACTTATGAACAGGTAAGAGCTATTTCTCATAATTTAGTACAGAAAAAATTTAATAATACACAGTTTAGTAAATATCTTTCAGATTATATTGATACTATTTCAAAAGCTACAGAGACTGATATTTTATTTATTACACATCAAGTGGAAAAAATTAATACAATTGATGAAAATAAAAAGTCTGAAATCTTTAAAATTATACAGGAACTAATTAATAACACATTAAAACATGCCAAAGCAAAAGAGATAGAAATTTGTTTAAACGCATACCAAGATAAGATAGAAATTTTCTTTGAAGATGATGGTGTTGGTTTTAATACCCAAAAGCGAGTAAGTGGTATTGGGTTGCAAAATATTAAAGAACGATTATCTTTATTAAACGCTTCTATAGATATAGATTCTGTTATTAATAGAGGTACAGCTGTTAGAATAGAAATTCCATTAAAATGAGAAATAAAACACCATATAGATTAGTAATAGCCGATGATCATAAAATGTTTTTAGATGGTCTTATAAGTATTCTTTCTCAAAGATCTGATTATGAAATTGTATACACTGCAGATAGTGGTATGACTTTAAAGAAATATTTAGATATTAATACTAAAGAAAAAATAGATTTAGCAATCTTAGATATAAATATGCCAGAATTAGATGGTGTAGCATTAAATAAATATATTAAAAAAGAATACCCTAGTATAAAAACGTTGATTGTAAGCATGTCTGCAGAAACTCAAAAAATATATGAATTGACTACGCAAGAGGTTAATGGATATATTCCTAAAAATGCCAAGAAAGAAGAATTGTTATTGGCTATTGAGACCATTTTAAAGGGGACCAATTATTTTTCATCAAGCATAAAAGAAGCTTATACTAGAAGTATCTTTGAGAAAAAAGAAGAAGTTGCAATTACACTTAGTAAAAGAGAAAAAGAAATATTAGAACTTATTGCTAAAGAATATACAACACAAGAGATTGCAGAGGCGCTTTTTTTAAGTAAATATACTATTGAAGGGTATCGCAAGAGTCTAATCTCTAAATTAGAGGTAAAAAATGTGGTGGGATTGGCGAAGTATGCTATTAAATTAGGATTAGTGAAGTAAAAGGCTATTTTTTTATTCTAATGCTTTGAAATAAAAAGTTGTAGATTCTTTCTCAAAAAAATCGATAAATTATTTAAAATAAAGAAATTTATATTTTAATAATTTACTAAAAGCATGGTTCGTTTTTATTAAATAAACAATGCGGAAATCTAACATCTATTGAATCTTTTAGACTATATTCTTTAGTTTGAACAAGTTGACCTTTATTTGAATAGTATGACCATTTTCCAACTTTAAAATTTTTAGAAATACCTCCTTCTTCTTTAAGTACATAATTGGTTTTCGCGTTATTAAAATAATAGTCTTTCCAATAACCATTACCTTCATTAAAGGTTGTTGTGTAATTAGCTATAGTAAAAGAACCATTTAAGTTACCTTTTTCATCATATTTAAAAGTACGCCAATCTTTAAATATTTCTTTAGAACTATAATAGACTCCTTGAGGAAGTCCTTTTATTATGTAGATGTCTTCAGTATTCTTTTTGTCTTTATGGTATGTTATATAGATGTTATCTAGAACTATATTATTTTTTAGATCATATAGTTTTCCATTATTAATTTTATAGTTTTTTATAACACTTGAATATTTTTCGAAAGTTAAATCATCGTTGATATTATAGCTATCTGAAGCCCAATATAATATTGAATCCTTTGAACTTAATTGTTGTTGTTTATCTAAAACTTTTAGTTTTGGAGGCAGAGGCTTACTTGGATTTGTTTTACAACCAAATAGTACAATAAAACTAAAAAAAACGATTACAAATGTTTTCATTATTAGTGGTAATATGATTTAACTTCTTCTTTCATAATATCAGATTGCCATTTAAAAAATACTTTTTGATTTGATAAATCGTAATCCATAATGTTTTCAGTCATTTTTGGCGAAAATCTTAATATATTATTATTTGTTACAATAATTTCATCTTTTGCATTTTGCAGATTCCTTTCAGAGATTTTTATATTTTGATTTAATATTCTTATTGCTTCTCTTTTCTCTACTGGATTTGCATTATAGTATGCTTGGTTATCTCTTATATGTTTAACCCTTTCTGTTCTAGCATTTGCTAATTCCCTATTATATTTTACTACATCTGCTTGAGATTTTGTTAGTAAGTCTGCAGTTGTTAATGTAGCATCGTCTTCAAATGAATGCTCTAATCCTATATTATGACCAATTTCGTGTGCATAAGATGATAAATGGTCAATGTTATTTTTAAATATAATAATATGTTTACTGTCTATAGGAGTATTATAAGCAGCACCACCAGCTGTTGGCGATGAAAATGGCGTAATGTATAAGAAAATAGCATTTTTATTAACTAGAGCAGGATACATTAACTTAAATCTATCATTTATGTAGTTCATATACCTACCAGTATTCATAAGCATAGTAGATTGATTGGTTATCATTCCCGAATATTTAGGTTGATTAGAAGCATTAATTAGTGATTGTTTTCTAAAAACCCAATCTTTATCTTGATTATATATTAATTTTACTTTAATTAAAGATTGATTCATACTCTTCTGGTTTAAATAATCTTCTAATCCTTGAATGCCTCCAATTTTTGCTAATTCATTATCTATTACTGTTTTATCAAAATTAGAATCGTCTCTTAAATAGGATTTTATAACATATACTGTTGTTGTATAGTCTTTATAATCACTATTCTTGCATACTATAAGTTTACCAACTTCTACTTTTTGGCTATCTAACTTAGCAAATACTTTAATTTCTTCATCATTTTCAAAAACTCCTCCATCACTTTTTACATTTATTTTTTTTTGAGCTAAATAATAATCTTTGGTATTAGTACCTCCAAGGCTTTTAGTTTGTTTGCTGACTAGGAGATCTTTTAACATTAGTTTTTCTGGGACTATTTTCAAATATGGATTACTATTTTCAAAAAGTATTTCGGTATCATCAGTTACTAATGTTTCTAACTCTTCAATTTCTATATCTAAATCTATCCCATTGGTTTGAATGGATGCCGAATGTGTTGTGTTCGCTTCAGCTGTATTAGGAAACATAGTTAACCATGAGCTATAATAATCTTTACTATGAGCTGTTAGTTTTTTATATTTTGCTTTTAGCTCTGTAATGTTTTCACAAAGTTCTAAAGGCGCATTTAATGCATTACCACTATGGTCTTTTGCTACAGTTTTAATGGGGTATATATATTCATCTCTAAGCCAATCAAAACCATAAGTGCCATCATAGTCATAAGGGCGTCTAAAATGGACTAAAAATTTTTTCAGAATATTTGTCGGTGCAGGAGGAGCTAATACTAATTTTTCTTTGTTATTGCTAAAAGAACGTCCTGCAACTTCTATTTCCATTACTAATTCTCTATCTCTAGACATATTATTCTTTAGTTTTATTCCAATCTTCTTTTGTTTCTAGCGATTCTAATTTAGCTATACCATCATTTTGGACAGTTCCAGTATATGTTAATTGCACTTTATTACCATCTATCTTATTGCCATTGGTATCGTTTACTTTTATGCTTATAGATTCTCCTGGATCTATATTTTCTGTTTTTATAAACATAGTTGCCTTCTCACCATATTTAATTTCATTAATTTTTTCTTTTCCTGCTTCATCCATCCAGTAGCTTTCTACTACTTTTGGTGCCTTATCGTTACCAATCATAGCACCAGGAATGGTCATGGCAATTTCTTTAAATTCTTCTTTTGCACTACCAGCTGTATTTATTTGCATGGGCTGTATAATGGTTACTTTACCACCAGTAGCACACATACATTCTGAATCTTCGTATAAAAATTTTTTACTTCCGCCTAGTGTTGATGTTTTAGTGGTTTTTGTCCACTTTTGTAATGCGGGCATACATGGTAAATATCCACCATTAGTGGGTTTTAGTTTGCATTGTCCAAAAGTGGCTGGCACCTGTACATCCATATCTGTGGCTTTAAATTTGCCCTGGATTTTTACTTTTTGGTTTTGTGTTACCATTAATTTGGCTGGAACAAAACCTTGATTGCATTCTAACAATGCGCCATCTAATACATATATTTTACTACTCATCTTTTTCTAAATTAAAGGTTATGGTAGTTGTTTTTTTATAAAGGCCTTCAACATTAAAAGTATAATTTAACGTTCCTTGTGTTACTAAACCATATTCTGGTTTTATTTTGTAGATACCTTTATAGTCAAAGTCAAGCATATAGTTTTCACCAATATTAGATGGTAAACTACCAATAAAAGTGTTTAATTTTGATATTGGAAATTTTTCATTATTGCTATCCATTTCTGAATTTAATTGAATAGTAACATCGGTAAATGCTAAATCTTGTTTAATAATTTTTCTTTGTTCTATTATAGGAATGTTAATATTATTTACGCCATTTGCAATGGTTTTGGATTGATTATAAAGCTTTTTATTATCAAATTCGGCATAAAAAACATTGCTAAAAAAGAAATTGTAAAAATTATCTTCTAAAAAAACGCGTTGAATGTTTTCTTCTTTTAATTGCCAATCAAAATCGGCTATCATTTTTGATAGATCTGGAAAATCGTTTAAAAGCTCTGCTTTTATACCAGTCCATTTAGTTCTAATTTCGTTGGTGTTTACAACTTTATTAAGTTTAAAGTTTTTATCAACTTTAAATTTTAAAATATTATTAATAGTTGCTACTTTGATAGCTATTTTTTGAGCTTTGTTAAGTTTTCTAATAGCATTCAATTTTTCATTTAGCAGTACTCTTTTTTTTACCTCTAAATTATAATTTAAAAGTCCATCTTTATCCTTTCCATAAAAAGTGAAGTCAAATTCTAAACCTACTGCAGAATAAGATTTATGTTTAGCTTTTTCTATAGTATTTACTATTTCACTAGTATATGTACGGGTGATTCTTTCTCCATTGAGTTTAATTATTTGGGCAGTATGTGATGGAGCGTCTTGCATTACTTTGCTGTATTTATCCTGCTTGAGTTACCCGTTGACGATTACCATTTACTCGATTTGGTCCCATTCCAACACTACTATAATGTGACGAAAAATGAAAATAACGATTTCTTAAGGTTTTTAATAATAATTTATGTTCAGGATTATTATACGACATTTTTACACCATCATTAAATACATATTCATCTAAAATATCTTTAGTTGAAGCTAATTCTGGAGTTATAGCATAATCCCTAGTAATTTTACTCATTATTAAATTTACGTTTTTTTCAATTGAAAACTTTGCCATTATTTGTAATGGGATATAGCTATATCGATTACTTAATTTTTCTCTTGTACCTGTAAGCGTACCCCAAAAATTACTAACTGTTATTTCTCCAGGTAGAAACCATCCTTGTTCAATTAAGAAAAGTCTTTCTTGTTCTAGGTCATTAAGATTACTTAATGTATAATCTAGTCGTACTTCTTCATCTGCTTCATGTATATAGCCTCCGCCTATATCTGAATGCACTCCTGGTAAGAATTTTTCTATACCTCTGTTTCCTGTACTATTTATATTTGTTAATCTAAAATTAGCACGATGTTCATCATCTGCTGCTAATTGTAGCGTGTGTAATGACTTTTTTACAGCATTTAATTTTAATTCTGCTGTATTATTATCATGCGAAACTCCTAAAGATGCCACCGTATCAAATAATCCAGCAAATTGTATAACTAATCTTTTAACCTTAATGTCATTATCTTTTAGATTTTCACCTAAAGCACCATAATCTACTTCGTATTTAATGGTAGTAGTTGTTATTGGACCATATTGGCCAGATCCAGTTGTAATAACTTTTTTTACTTGCCCTTTTCTTTGTGTAACTTCATGAATAAAATTTCTAGCTGCAGCTGCACCTCTACTAAAACCGTAGGTTTGAATTGTTAAGGTGTTTATAGTTTTCTCACCAGTTCTTTTTATTTTGTCAACCACTTGTTCACATGCTTTTATTACTTTGCCGCGAATACCTGTAGATCCTGTACCTAAAGCTAAACCAAGGGTAGAATCTGAATTTCCATTTTCTGTTCCTTGCCCTTCCATGTATATAGAAAACTTCTTTTCTTTTTCTTCATCTACAGCTTCGTGAGCTGGTTCTATTCTAGAAATATTTGAGTGATCATTATCAAAACTACCAGTTTTATTTGGGCTCCATGGAGTTCCCCACCAAAAATCTCGATACTTAGCAACTAATTCTTTGTTATAAGGTTCTCCACGTTTCATTTTTTCATATTCTAAACGAATATTAGTGTTTTCTCTATTATTAGCTGTGCCATCAAAAAATACAGCAGCAGTTATATTAACACTTTCATCTGGTGTTAATTCTTCATATTCTGCGTTACCAACATGTACAGGAGCAGTTTGAACATTTACACCGCTTAGCATATTTTTACTTGCTTCTTGAGCACCACCTGATGAAGTTGCTGTTAATCCAATAGCCATTTGTTATATTTTAATTTGAAGTTTCATATATCTTTATCCTAGCTTTTTTTAAATGAATTGCTTTTAATTCGTTTTGTAGAATTACCGTTAGATCACTATTATATTTGTCAATTTCTAAAACTAATTCTGCTTGATTATGGTCAAGATCTTCAAATACCTTTTTAAAAGCCATAATTATTTCTTCTTCATCAAAATAGATTTTGGAACCAAACTCATTACCATTTTTATCAGTCCATTCCATTCTAATATGATCTGGAATAGGATAATCTTGGAATTGATTTAGTATTTCGTTAGATCCAATAGTATATATACTTTCTCCATTATAATACGTTATTCGTATTTCTTTTAATTCTCCTGTTTTCTTATACTTTATATTTGGTTTCCATTGATATCTTTTTCTGTAATTATCCCATTTTCCAAATGAAATATTATCTAAATCCATTTTAGCTTTTGTTTCTTCATTAAAATCTTCTGCTAATACTGAATTTAGATAGTCTTCCATAGAAATAATAGCAGAAGGAGCAAATTCTTCAATACTAACATTTGTTGCATCTCCTTTATATCTTGCAACTTCAATTGTCCATCCATTTCCTATGAGCCATACACATATAATTCCACCAGGTGCTATACCTACATTGATTTCACTATAGGTTTCTTTTTTGCCTAATCGATCTATATATCCATTTTGAAAAAGCTTTGTTATCTTTTCTTTTGGTAAGTTAAAGATGCCTTTATAAAACTTTTTTTCTAGATAAGAGACCCATGTTATTTCTAGTTTTGATGGAATTAATTTGAAATCATCACCGACTATATGTGTTGGTCCTGATTTTCCCCAACCTTGATGTAAGGTATGGCCAGAAGGGATATTAATACTTTCTCCATTCGAAAATATAAAACGACCTTTATGAATCTGTGCTGGATTGTATTTAGGTGCGCAAGCAGATGGTGTCCATTCGTATTTTTGCATTTCTGTTGTATTAATATTTTTTTTTTTATCAGATTTATTATTCTGACAAGACATTATTAATATGCTGTTTAATGTAATTGCTAATATTAGAAAAAGTCTATTAGAAATATGAAATTTATTCGCCATACTCAACAGTTTCAGAGCTTGCAATGGTAATTTTACCTCCAGCATTGGTTTTAATTTGCCCACTAGCATCGGTTGAAATCTCTTGGGCTTCTTGTTTGTATTCACTACTAATAACTTTAATTGTTTCTCCAATTTGGCGGTCTTCATTTGTAGCAGTTATAAAATAGTCTTCAGAAATAGCTTCGGTTTTATTTTTGCCTACTGAAACATCTAGGTTTTCTTCAACATTTATCTGCATATTTTTAGCATTTAATGTCATGTTTTCTCCTGCAGATATAGTAATGTCATTATTTGCAGTATCAATAAGGATTATATTATTATTCTTATCAGATATTGATATAAATTCTGCATCATTGGCATCGTTTAATTCAATTATGTGACCACTTCTGGTTTTAATTGCTTTGATGTCATTATTCTCATTTTTAAAAGCTCCTGCTTTAGCAGAGCCATTATATAAACTTCCCATTATGTATGGCACCTCGGCATTACGTCCTTCAAAACCAATTAAAACTTCTTCGTTAATTTCAGGAATAAAATGTAAACCTTTATCACTACCTGAATGCGGTGTTACAATTCTAAGCCACGGTGTTGTTTCTCCTAAAGGTTTTTGCCAAGGTAATTGCACTTTAATACGACCTATACCATCTGGATCTGCATTTTCCATAACAACAGCAGTTTGTGAATCACTTTTTGGAAATGCATTAAGATCTGTAAGTGGATAGGCATCTATCTTAGTAGAATTAGCTTCAAAAAAGTTTTCATACTCACCATTGTTAGAGTAGGAGTGTGTTACTTTAGTTACTCTATACGAGCTTTGATTAATTTTTATAACACCTGCTAGCATTACTCCAGGATTATCTGAAGAGCCACTAACTTTTACTTGATTGGTTTGTAAAGCCTTTTGTTGTAATTCTGCATAATTATCTAAACGATTTTTAGAATTAGAGTCGTCAGATAAATTAACCCATATTTTAGTTGGATTAGTATATATTTCATTTGAATTATCATTTACTACGCTAAAATTACCTTCACTAGAACTAGCTGTAGAAGATGACGATGTTTCATGCACATCGTTAGTTAAATAGTCGTTAGCGTAATAATCGAAATTTTGAGGTATTGGTGTTAGTGAGGTATTAAAATCTTGTAAATCTCTTCCAAGAATTAAATCTAATTCTTCACCACCGCTTTCTATACCAAATACAAGTTCTTCCCCATTATAGTATAACCATTCGCCATGTCTTGCAGCCATACGTTGCGCAAATGAAAAACAGCTTTCATTAGATTGCACAGTATACGTTAAAGGCTCTGAAAGCTTAGAATTACTAGTATTTATTTTTAGTTTAGAAGTATCATAGTTACTAAAGTTTTGCTCTATGATATCTACAAAACTCATGTCATTATATGACGTGTAATGTGGTCCATCATCAGCTATAATAGTTGGGCTTTTTGCTTTAATAATAACATAATCGCCTTCACTAGAATACATACCCTTTCTATAGCTTAAACCTGTTATTATACCTTTAAATTTTAACATACCATGAAAATTTATATCTGCGTAAGATTTTGTTTCTATGGTAATAATTGAGCCTAATAAATCTTCTATTTCCTGGCTATTGTCGTTACAAAACCGCTGAATAGTTTCTAGTAGGCAATGCAAGTCCATTGTATGATGTTGACCAATTTCCTGATGTAAGCTACAACTATTATAATATGGAAGTTCGTTTCCGTTAATATGTATGTGTGTTGTTGATAAAATTGCCATAGCTTGAAATTTTATAGGTTATTAGTTGTTTTCAACTGCAGGATTGGTATATGTGCTATCATCTAAATCAATAGATTCTACTGCCAAGACTAAGCTAGTAACCATTGGATTAGCACTATTACTTTCAAATGCTTCATTATAATTAATACAAAAAGCACCTGTAAATTTTAATGTTCGAGAGCTTGCCATAGCATCTCTCTTATAGAAAATGATTTCTCCGTCTTTTTGTTCGTATGCGCTAATGCTCCATCCAAAAAAGCCAGAATTACTAGTAGATTCTATTTGAACATATAAATGGTTAATTATTGGCATTCCAGAAGGTCTAGCCGAACCATGGTGAATTTGTTGTGCTACATCAAAAGAAAATGATAATACATTATACTCTTGGTCATCTATAGTTAATTTTGCTAAAAAAGACATGATTACGAAATATTAAAAATTTATTAATCTAATAGAAATAATATAATCTATGGAATGTATTTCGCTCCTTAGATTATTTATATGTTATTTACAAAAATGGGGGCCAATTAAACCCACTCGTTTATGTGTTCCACCTACTTTTAAATTTGCTTTAAATGACATAATAATAGAGATTTAATTAATTTACTATTTAATTATTTGAAAAAATAAAAGCTTAATAAGTAACACGTTTATTTAATCTTTATTTTACTTTATTAAAGTAGGTTATATTGAGGGTTTTAATCTCTAGGAAAGGAGCGACCTTTATATTTTATTAATCGTTTACTCTTTGGCAAACAATGATATCATTTTCTTTAATATTATTGGATACTACAGTTTTATCGTAATCAATGTGATTTAAATTCCCTAACCAATTTGGTTTGAAAAAGAAAATCCATTCTTGTGGTTGCATTGTTGTAGGATTTAAGTATTGTATAGTACTTTCTGGGTGCCTTTCATTATAATCATTTATAAAGAAATAAAACAATTTTCCAAAATCCATGTTTTCAGGCGCTTTGATGCGAAAGTTTGTAATTTCTTTATCATCTTCAGTTTTTTGAAATTCAAAACTAATTACAGCTGGATTAGTAAGTTCATGTTTTGTAGGGTCTTTTATACTATTATCTAAAGGGAAAATCCATTTTTTGTATACAGAAACAGGAATGTTATATGCAAATTGATATAATTTATTGAATAAAAATGGTATTAAAAAGCAAATACTAGAACCAAGAAAAAGAAGACTAAAATCTGGTCTAAACCTATTTACGACGTTCATGTATGCAATTAATCCTACACATAAAATGACTATTGTAAATAAAAACTCATGAAAAAATTTAGACTTATCTTTTGTTAAGTCTGGAAAATATTTTTCTATAACATATAAATGAATAATACCTAAAATAATAAAGACAACTTGTATAGCTATAAAACTATTTAAAGGGGTATTGTTTAAAACAAAACTAGAACTTAGAAGAGCAGCAAACGCAAATGTAACAAGTGTAAATAGTATGTATAGAATTGCGGCTTTTTTATTTTTAGTAAAAACAGCTCTTATTTTTTTTATGAGCCCAAAAATAATAGAGCTAATCAAAAACATGCCTAAACTTACTTTAAACATGTTTCCGTTCATTATGTTCGTTACTGCATTCATTATTTTCTATTAATTATATTACTGTAGACAACCCAATTATTGGTTCTTTTTCTTTATTTAATAAAAAGCCATCTACATGGTTAACATTAAAAGTTGTTTTTATATCAGCTTCTAATGGGAAAAAGTAGTCATAAAACACATTAATGAATTTTAAAACACCATCTTTTTTAATATAATCTTCTATGCTATCCTCTCGAATGGGACCAATTTCAACCTGGTAGAGTGGTTGAGAAATAGTATCGTAGTCATTGGTTAGCGTAAAATTTATTCCTAGATAATTATTATCCTCTATTATATTACGATAATTAATAACATTTGGACTATATGTTTTTGTGATTTTTACTTTTTTATTGATTATATTTTCTAAACACAGTGTTGTCAATTCTAAATCTCCTGCTATTTTATAACTATATGGTAATAATTTTAATAGCTTTAATAAGTATTTCTTTGATATTGATTTGTCAACTTTCCAAAAATTAATTAAAAAATCATCATCTAAGTTTAGAAAGTCGTTTAATAAACTTTGCTCGTTATTCTCAATATTTAATTTTTGATTAAAAAACTCATTTTCAATAGGAGAAAAAAAGTGTCTTGCTTCTTTTTCTTCTTTCTTATATCTTTTTCTTAATTCTGGGTAGCCTATTTTTCCTTTACTAGTATCTTTTGAATGAAATAAACCTTCTGGTAAATTATCATACAGACCATTACGACTTAAGTTTAAATTAAGTAAGCCATCTTCAATATTACCTATGTCTAGAATATCTCTTCTATGTGAGCGTCTAAATGAACTTTTATTTTTTATTACAATATCATTATTTGTGATATTAGAATTTTTTTGTAATTCACTAATAATTACTTCAGCCTTTACATTCTCATATACCGATATGAGTTCTTCAAGTATGTTTTCTAACTCTGCTGTAGCAACCATTATTATACTTAATTATTTAGTTTTTAGATCTTTTACCAGAAGCTACATACATTTTCTTCCATAAAGGTTCGTCTAGATTACTTATTGCAACACCTTTTGTTGATTTAGAAGAGTGGACAAAATAATTATTAGCTAAATACATGCCAACATGGGTTATATCTTTAGTTTCATCTCCTGTTTCATTAAAAAATATTAAGTTTCCTTCTTGTAAATATTCTTTTCTACGAAAATGCTCTGTGTTTTCAGATAGATATTGAGTATCTGCAGTACGTTCTATATATATATTAAATGCAGAAGCACTAAACATTAGGGTAATTGCAGAGCAATCTATCCCTTTTTTTGTAGAACCTCCTAGAAGATAAGGCACACCATTCCATTCTTCTACAAGCTCGTAGAGTTTAGTGTTAGTTATAGACTCAGGACTTACATTTAAAATTTCGCTATACTTTTTTTGTAATGGCGTAATTATATTTTCTTCAGGTACATCTTCAACTATAACAGGTTCTGGTTCATCATCATAACCGTTTTTCTTCTTTTGCTTAAGTAATTTCTTTTTATTCTTTTCTAGCAGTTTATCTCTTTTTTCTTTTTCTTTTTGTGCGTTGGCAATTGTCTTTTCTCTTTCTTTACGTATTTTTTTCTCTATTTTTTCTTGTTCTTTTGACGCTTTTTCACGTCTTTTTCGTTCTTTTTTATTTGGATTAATGATAATACTATTGGAATTAATCTTTTTACCACTAGAATTGGTCATTGCTATACTTTTTCCTAAAGCTACATCAATTAAAAAATAACCAGTTACATAACCTTCTTTTGTAATTGTAACAACATGTTCTCCATCAGGTATTTTTTCAGTAAAAGTGAAAGATCCATTCGAATCTGTAGTTTGAGCTATAGCTGTTCCTTCAATTTCTACAATAGCATCGTTAACAAACATGGTTTCATCATTTTCTGTAACAACCCCTTTAAATGAGCTTTGGGAATATGTTTGAAAGCTTATTAGTAAGATTAAAAATGGGGCTAATGTCTTTAGCATAATTTAGAGTTCTTTTTATTAATATTTGTAGGTTTAATTTATTAACCTTTGTTTAAAAAATTTGATAAAATAAAAGTAGTAAATAAATTTATATTCGGGGCTATTATTCTATAAGATGTAAAAAATTCCGATTACCATGTTTTTTGTTTCAAATTTTCAAAAAAAATGATAGGTAAAATCACGGTTATATAATTATTATTATATCTTTATCCTAAGACATATTTTTATGATTAAACGCTATTACGAATTACCATTAAAACCATCAAATTTTTTTTCAAAAAAAGAGCACGATACTTGTGATATAAAACAATCTATAGCGCATTACATTCATTTAATAAACACCTCTTCTTTTGGAGAATGTGGATTTGATGAAACTTTTGGATGTTCAATATGGGAATTAGATTTTGATAATTTAAAGAGTTCCAATAAGCTTAGAACTTTGGTAAAAACATCTTTAGAAGACTCTTTGAAAAATCATGAAAAAAGACTAACAAATATTGTTGTAGAAACTAAAATTAAGCAGGAAGAAATTTTAAACAATGAAACTTTAAATAGAATAAAAAAAAGAGTGGATATTGTAGTTAAAGCTAGGGTGAAAAAAACTAATGAAGATTTTAAATATATAGAGTTCTTTTATATTGGTCCATTATCTTATTATTAAATATGTTATTATAAAATGAAAACAGAATCTTTTGAACATATAAAGAACCGTATGATTAAAAAAGCAGCTTCTATATGGGGAGTTGCATCAAATGAGATTGAAACTTCTTTTGATCCTATAATTTCTCTATTAATATCTGCATGTGCTTCTGAGATATTAAAAATAGAAGCAGAGTTAAACGAATCTCAAAATAGAGTTACAGAAAAGTTAGTACAACTAATGACTCCTGAAACAGCTATAGGTTCTAAACCCGCGCATGCAATTTTACATGCAAATACAGTTGATGAATTTGTAACGATAAAACCAGAATATCAATTTTATTATAAAAAAAGGACAGAGGATAAAAAAGCAACTCAAAAACTGAAAAACATATTTTTTTCATCAATTCAAGACTTTAAAATTGTTAATGCCAATATAAAATATATCGCATGTGGAAATTCATGTGCATTTATAGAAGAAAAAAAGGAAAAAGAACAACTAACTAAAGCTTCTTCTAAAGCAGAGCTGCCTCCTTCAACAATATATTTAGGTATTGAAACTAATTTGGAATCTTTATCATTACAAGATGTTTCTTTTTACTTTGAATTAGATGACATAGAAAACAGAGAGATTTTTTATCATTATTTAAAACATTCAAAATGGTATGTAAATAATAAAGAAATTGCAATATCTGAAGGATTTTACAATAGTGATAAATTAAATAAAATTAATTTAAAATCAATTTTTAAAGAGGTATCTCGTAATACTCAAAATATTAATACTCAAACTTTAAATTACTATAAAAAACATTTTATAACTGTTAACTCTAAAAGGAATATATGTGACTCTAGTTATAGTGATTTAGATGATTTTATAGCTGCTAATCAATTAGAAATTCAACCTAATATAACATGGGTTAAAGTAGAATTCCCTAGAGTTCTTAGTAATGCTATTTTACAAAATGTATTTTGTTCTTTAAATGCTTTTCCTGTATTAAATCGTGAAATCAATTCGTTTTCATACCAGATAAGGAATTACATAAACATTCTTCCTATTAAAACTGAAGATTATTTTCTTGATGTAAAATCAATAGTCAATACAAATGGAGATGTTTATTTGCCAAAACTTAAAGATGTTTTAAACACGGGAAAAGGAAATTATACAGTAAGAGGTAATAATATTGGTAAATTAGATCAAAGAAGCTCAAAAGAATATTTAATACATTTAATAGAGTTGCTTAAAGATGAAAGTGCTTCATTTTCATTTTTAAATAATGATTTTTTACATGGAAACTTAAAAAAGCTTAATCAATTAATTTCATTATTAGAAAAAAAGGTAGCTTCCTCTACAGATAAACTTATAGAAACTAATTACATTACATTAGAGCCTTACAGTAAAAAAGAAAACTTGCTTGTAGATTATTGGACAACTAATGGTGAAGAAGCAAATAATATAAAGTCTGGAAGTGATATAGATGTATATAAAGCTATAGGAATTAAGCAAAAAGGTAGCTATTTAATGACTACTACTTTTGATGGTAGAAATAGCCTTAATATGGACGAAAGATTAAATTCCTATAGAAGATCTTTACTGTCTAGAGATAGGATTGTTACCAAAGAGGATATTAAAGCGTTATGCTACGAACTCTACAATAATAAAATTGCTGGAGTAGAAATAAAAAAGGGCTATATAAATAATATAGACCTTCATAAAGGAATGATACAATGTATTGAAATAGAATTAGAACCTAATAAAAAAATAAAATTAGAGCAAAACGAATGGGATTCTCTTAATAGTAATCTACTTTTGCTTTTGGAAAAAAAATCAGTAAATATATTTCCATATAAAATAAAAATATTAAATTAATGTCTTAATTTTAAGGCATTGAAACTTTTAATACTAATGTCATGACTAAATATAGCAACGCATCTAATCATATTGATAAATCTGTTATTTATGTCTTTTTAGCCGTATTTCTAATATCGGTATCTGTTTTTGCATATAGATATTCTATCTATTCTCCTTGTAAAGATGTTAATTTTGCAATAAATACAAAGGAGCGTACAGTTGAAACCCTTATTAAATTTGAAGACCTTACAGAACAAGCTCAAACGTGGCAATGGGATTTTGGGGATGATACACCAAAGTCTAGCCAAAAAACACCGTTTCATATATATAAAGAACCAGGTGAGTATACTGTTAAATTATTAGTGAATAATATATGTGAAAGAACAGAAGTTATAACTATAGAACAGAAAGAAGAAGTAATAGATTCAACAAAATATCCAGTTTTTAATGTTCAAAAAACAATTAAAGTAGGGCAGAAGTTAATTGTAAAAGACGAAACAGATAATGCCTCAACATGGGAATGGCGATTTGGAGAAAATGCAGGCGTAGATGCAACTTCTAAAAATGCTAGTTACATATACGAAAAACCAGGGTTAAAATCCATAACGCTAATTGTAAACGGTGATGAAAACTTTATCACTAAAAAAATTATAGATGTAATTCCTATTAAGGAAGTTAAGGAAGATATTTTAGATAAGCCTAAAGTGTTTGTAAAGCCTAGAGTAGTAATAAAAGACAAACCAGATATAGTAATAAAGGATAAGCCTGATGGAGCAGAAAAAATCAAAAAAATACCGTATATAAGTGAGAGTGATTTTTCTAAAAAATTAATGAGGGTAGCAAAAGAAGAAATGAGTGCAAAACAATTTTCAGAGTATTTTTGTGGAGACATTAATAAACCTATTATTGTTAATGGTAAAAACACTACTTTTTTGTTGTTTTGCGAGAAGATTTCAGGTAAAAAACGAACAAAAATTAAAAAACTACAAATTTTTAGAAGCAACAAAGGTTCTAATTGTATAACAAATGTTACCATAGATTGTAAGATACCAGGACTTTTTAATGATTAAGATATAATGAAATCACAAAATAAACATAGAGTAAACTGGATAGATGGAATGAAGATTAATAAAGATCACTTTATTGATTTTGAAGAATCTATGATTTATGCTATTAAAAATTCGGAACAAAAACAAGTAACTCCAATAAGCTATGGCTTATTACCTGAGTTTTCCGAGCAAGGAAGTTCGATAGATTTACTTATTTCTATAGATGGACAAAATACAATAGAAGTAATACTTAATAAATGCCATGCAATAACACTTGGTGGTTATCAAATAAATATATCTGAAGAAACAAAACCGCTTTTAGAACAATCTGGTTATATTTTAAAGCATCAATATGCTATTGGTACAGAGGATAATGAGTTTTATGTAATACTAACTGTAAACCCTTATAAAAGAGTTCCTGTTGGTAATGCAGATCCCAATGAAGAACCTCCAAGACATCCAAATGTATTACCAGAATATAAACTTGATATTCTAACTAAAGCAGAAGTATCTAAACAAGAATTAGGATTGCACCATATTACCATTGGTAAAGTTGTAGTAAAAGATGGTGTCCCTCTATTAATAGAAAATTTTATTCCGCCTTGTAAATCGATTCAAAGTCATGCCGATTTAAAGTTTACATTTAATGAAATTGTAACCTTTTTTAATTTGATGGAATCGTATGCTATGCATATTATTCAAAAGATATATCAAAAAAAGCAAGCCAACGATTTGTCACATATGGTTTTGCATATATGTCAAAGAGTTTTGGAAAACTTAAATAGAAGTATTCCAGAATTTAGAATGCAAGACAAGTACCAACCACCAATAGTGATGATTAATAAATTATCTGGTTTGGCACGAGTTATAAAAAGTAGTTTAGATGTATATGTTGGTACAGGTAAAGAAGAATTATTAAATTATCTTACCGATTGGTGTGACCTTAACCAAGGTGCATTTGAGAATGTGTTAATAGAGATGTTAGAAATTAAATATGAACATACAGATATTAATGAGGCTTTATTAAAAGTATCTTCTTTTTCAAAACTAATGCTATCTTTATTTAAAAAATTAAATGAGCTAGATTATATTGGTAAGAAAGAAGATTCAAATATCTTTGTTAAAGAAGAAGTAGTTGATAACGTAGAAGTAAAAAATAGAAGAAGCTTTTTACTTGATTAAATAATAAATAAACAATAATTAAATTATGAAACCAAAGAATAGCAAAGAAAGACGTAGCGCGTTTTTTAAGTTTTTAGCACTTTTTGTAATCACAATGTTAGCCATACTTTTTGCTGTTTACTTTAATTTTAAAGTACCAAATAAAGAAAACGACTTATTAAAAGCTCAAGTTAAAGCAGTAGAAAAAGAAATGGAATTTCAAAAGAATTTCTCTGAACAGATGGAAACTATTAAAGGGATGATAGATTCTTTAGATGTTCCAGGACAGAATTTGCCACATGAAAACTCTAAAATAAGTAATAAGTTAGTTGAATTACAAAAATCGATTCCTACAAAAGATTCTACTTTTAGATATGATATGTATACTAATATAGTTAATACTTTTTCTAATTTACAACAATCGGAAATAGAGTTAATTGATTTAAATGATGCTAAGAATACCATTGAAGAATATAAAATGGCATTAGAAAAATCTAATAACGAATTAGATCAAGTAAAAAGAGATTTATTTATTGCAAGAAAACAATAAATATATCTACATAAAATAATCTAAACCTTTCAAAAGTTCAAATTTTGAAAGGTTTTTTATTGCAATGTATTTTGTACCTTTAAGTATTAATAACTCTTTATATGTTAGTACTTCTAGACAATGGGCATGGCTCTCTAATTAATGGAGAATATCAAACACCAGGAAAACGTAAAGACTGGAATGATAAAGGTATTATATACGAAGGCGAATTTAATAGAGCAATAGTAAATGGAATTATACAGCAACTTACATTTTATAAAATACCATATGTAAATATAGCTCCAGAATATAGAGATGTACGTTTAGAGACTCGCGTAAAAAGAGCTAATAAATATCCAGCTAGTAAAAGTTTTTATTTAAGTGTACATAGTAATGCTGGTGGAGGTCATGGAAGTGAAATATTTACTTCTCCTGGAGATACTAAAAGTGATAAGATTGCTACCATATTTGGACTAGAATATAAAAAGGAGTTTCCAAATAGAAAATTAAGAACAGATTTTTCAGATGGTGATTTAGATAAAGAACGTCGTTTTTATGTGCTTACAAAAACAAAGATGCCAGCTATACTTACAGAAAATTTCTTTATGGATAATTTTGAAGAATTTAAAGATATATTAAACACTAGAGAAGGTAGACAAAAAATAGTAGCGTACCATATAAATGCTATTGTTAGAACTAAAATTGACATTTTTAAGGAAATTGCACCTCTAAATTTTTTGCCTTAGTTTTAAGCATAAGAATCATCTTAATAATAGCTAATAACTAATTTTTTTAATTCAAAAACACTTTCGATAATATAAAGGGCTAAGATTATTGATGCAGTCTTAGCCCTCTTTTGTTTAAATATTAGTTTCTTACTTTAGAAATTGTTCTTTCTATTACAATCTCAATTTCTAATTCTTCTTCTACAGGATTCTGTGAAGAACCATTAATTTCTGGAGTCCATTCAAAAAAGACACTTCCAATTGCAGAGTATTGAATTTTTATCGTTTTTTTAGTAGCTTTAAATTTAACATCTTCTGAAACCCCAAAATAATCTCCTGGGACTTTAATGCCTGCATCAACAATATCCTTAATTTTTAGATTAATATTTGTTCCTTGGTTTTTTTGCGATTCTACTTTTCTTTTAAAATTCCCTGAATATTCTTCAGGGACAAGTGTTTTTATTTTCTTAAAACTAGATTTTTTTATCAAATAAGAAATTGATGCATTTGAGTAAGTTATTTTACCTTTTGTTGACTTATGATCCAGATCAAAATCTTCAGTATCAAAGCTAGAAGAACTATAGTCTGTTTTTTTTCTATCTAGCGATTTTTTTATCCAATTTGATAAGTTTAACCACCAAAAGTGTTCATATATATCATCTGCTCTTACATCATATTGTGATTTTAATTTCGTATTTATATTTTTTAAAAACGTTTTACTGTCAATAGAAATTTTAAATAATTTTTCATTTGCTGATAATTCAGGAGCGATATCTACATAATCAGATCTTTTACTGATTTCTCTAGTTGGATCTGGCTTTGTTTTTTCACCTCCATAATTGTTTTTGGGCAAAGCATATGCTTCTTTTAGATATTTCATGGCTTAACAGTTTTCTTTACAATTAATTGGGTAGCATGGTAAGCATTCTTCTTCTTTAAGCCATGTTAAAGATGTTGGAACTGTAAAGCTCCATGGCGCGCCTTCAAATTTAGCACCTGTACTCCAAAGTATGTTTTTATCTTTATAACGATTATTAAAATCATCTGGACAAAGTGTAGAGTCTTTATGTTCTAAATCTCTATCAAGCTTAAGTATTATTTCTCCATTTACTAAAAGGATATCTACAATTCTATATTCAATACAATCTATAGTAACAATACGGTTTATATCTTTAGCTGTATCAAAGGGATCGAGAATAAGTTGGTTAAATGTTGGACTAGAACTATCTGTGTCTGTAATAATATTATAATAGTTCTTTCCTTTTTCTTTTATAATAATTTCATCTTTATTTAATGTAGGAGTAAATGTAGAATCCCATAGTAAATAACCATTACGGTTTGTATTGAAATTATCTTTACTTTCTTTAATTTCTTGATGTATTGGTAGGTATGACGCATTTCCTATAGAAGGTAAACCTAAACCACCCCAAGTTTTTCCTTCTTCTAAATAATATTGAACTAAAGGTTCAAAACCTGGTCTTATAGATAATGATATTCTTGCATAACCAGATTGCAGAAATTTTTGAAATAAACCATTTTGAGCTTCTTCGTTAAGCTTATCTTCCCAACTACATTTATCTGCCCAGAAATAGGGATACAACATATAGCTCATAAATTTCCATTCAAAAGCTTGTTCAAAAAACCTTACTTTTTTTCCAAATTCTTCAGTTTCGGGAATATCCATTTGTGGTAAACCGCATGGTTTTACTTTATTTCTCATTCCATTTTTATCATCAAAAAATTGGCAGGTAATATATTCTAAGGCCGAATGTTTTAATTGCTCTTTTATTGTTTCAGATAGCATAAATGGGTTTTGGCTAAACTTATTTTGTTTGTTACGTTGAAACTCTTCAAATGCAGTATTGTATTTTTCAAGCTCTGAGTTATAGTTTTCCATGATACGATTGTATACCTCTATTTGCCAAGGAAGGAAATCTACTTGTTCAATTGGTGTATATTTTATTGTAATCCAAGCTCTAAAACTTCTAAGATTAGTTTTTATATTTATAGTTGCAGAAGTACCTGTAATGTTATTTAATGATTTTGGACCATGAACATCTTGATTGTCTCTTCCAGAACTGTAATCTGTTAGTGTACTACCTCCTAACTCAAATTCAACATTTCTTTTTCCAGATGCAGGCCAATTTTTTGAGTATTCAAGTTTCCATTCTACTCCTTTATAGCCATTAGGTATAGTTATATTATATTGAGTAGTCCATCCTTCTCTCCAATTATTTTTTTTAAACCCTTTAACATCTCTGTACGATTTAATAATATCTGGTAAAACTTTAGGTGGTTTTTCTAAATCTGTAAACCCATAGCATTGTACATATTTTAAATAATCTTTTGGATCAATATCTTCAATATTTATACACGGTTTTTTAGGTTTTTCAAGCTCAAATTCTTTTTCTAGTAATGTTTTTAATCGTAATGAAGGATCTGGAATATAGAAATCTAACATTTCCCTAACACCATGGCTATAAACTTGTGCTTTTCTTTCTTGGTTTACAAAGAAGTAAATACCGTTATCATGTTCGGTAAATTCTTTACCATCAAAACTATGTTTGTTTTTCTCATCAATTTCATTAATCATTCTTTTAGAATTCAATGATCTAGCTTTTTTTTCAAGCTTTTCAATGGCATTTGTAATAATATTCTTTGATTGGTCTTGAACTATTTTTCTTGCGTCTTTTTTAGACCTATTGTAACTAACATCTAAAGAGGCTGAAAATGTCCTGTTTGCTCCTTTTGCTGTACCCCATTTACTAGAGTAATTTGCGCCAGCTTCAACACTTAGATCTGTTTCTATTACTTTATCAATTTCTTTATGTAATGAAAAACGTTCATCAATTTGTGTATTTCTTTCTGTGTAGCTATTATTTTCTTCTTCTGTTTCTGTGTAGCTTTCTTCACGTTGTAAATGGCGATGTTTTCTAACTTTTTTCTCTCCTTTCATTACATTCTCTATATAAGAGATGTCTCCTGGTTTGTAACAGGCTACTTCATCTTCAACTACAAATAGTTCTGCAACAAAAGTTTCAATTTTTGCAGAACAAGGGTTTTGGTCATGACAGCTATTATCACATTTACAATCGCACGGATCTGTTGCTGTCTTTTCGCAATTACAACTGTGTTCTTTTTCTTTTAAATCATTACAAGGGCAATCTTTTTCATTATTGTTAGGTTTGTCTTTGCCTGTTTTTAGAATAGGTTTTTTATCAAGACAAGGTTTTAATTCCATGATACATGGAACGTTTAAAATAAATGGTCTTTCTAAATATTTTGTTGCATTAATATTAAATTCCTTTTTTCCAACAATAAAACTATCTATTAATAAATTTGAAATTTTGAAGGCTTCTTTTACATCAAAACTTTTATTTATAAAATTTCCGGTTTTATGAATGGCTAATGCCGTATTTGCACAGCGTTCCATTAAATTATAGATTGAAGAAGAAGAATCTGCACAACCATCTTCTGTTATTTTAATTTCATTTTTTAAGTTTCTAAAATTGGTTTTACTTAAAAAGGTTTTTAGAGAAAAGTTGTCTTTATTTTCCATTGCGTATTGCAAACTGGGCTTAATGTCAGCTGGAAATTGTTCTATAGAAGTAATAGCTTCTTTGCTTATTAAGTATTTATTCATAGCGTCTATCATCTTTTGATAGCTTACTTTACCTAGTTCACACCATTTTAAAATGGTTTTAGATTCTTGATTTTCATTATGTGATAAAAAACTTAATGTCTCAATTTCAGGTTTTGAAAAACCTCCTGGTTTTCTTACCACTTCTTGCTTATATAATACAGGCATAATGTTATATGTTATTTTATTGCTTACTCTATACACTTTTCAGCTTCCGTGTTTATGTTTTACAAATCTCATAAGAAGCATACCTTTAATTGATGAGTATTTAGCCTGAAAAATAGATAAGTAACAACGGTAAATATTTAGGTTGTTTAACCCTAAATATTTAGGTTGTACTACTTGAGGTGAGATTAGGCTTTAATTGTTTCTTTGTTGAAGATTAAAAACAATACTTTTAATAACTTAAAACACAGAATTATGAAAACAAGATATTTAACTTTGCTTATGTTTATTGGAATAACTACTTTAATGTTATATAGTTGTTCTTTTTTTAGAGGAACAGGAAGTACATCAAACGACACTTCTATTTGTTCAAATTATTCCAGAGTAGATGAAAGCGAATTAGATGTAGATTTAGTTCATGAAATGACAAAAATTTATCAAAATACTCCTAATGATGGAGTAGAAGCTATTTGGTTTGATTTAGAAACACTTAAAAAGTTTGTGTATCATATAGAAAGGAATGCTAAAATAAATGATCAAAGTGTTGCAAGTCAAAATTTGGGTGTTAGAATTTACTATTCGCGTTATCCTAAAAAACCAACTTGGAACTCAATCTATAATAGAGATTTATCTGGATTTTCAAATAACACTTTTACCAATCAATACGAATGGAAGCATACTTTAGTTATGATACCTACAATAAAGAGAGGACAAATTAATTACGATTTTAATCCATTAGATTCTACAACATATCTTACTGGGTTGACTTCTGATTACGATCCTTCTAATAACGATAGTAATTCTAATCAAGGTCAAAGAACATCGGCATTAACTCCAACAGCTAGTGCGCAAAACCATGGACAATTACATCCACCATATTCTGATACAGGAATGTTTTTTATTAATTAGATATGCAAGAGACTCAATCTATATTAAAAGACGTGTTACTTGGGGTTCAATTTACAGCCATTTTAATAGGTCTTTTATATTTCTTTAAGCTAAAAAACAGCTATTGGAAATGGTTCTCAGTTTATTTAGTATTGATTTTTTTCCAGGAATATTTTTTGTTTGGGAGTGAATCAATTGCTTATCAAGAGAAAATAAAGTATGCCGTATTTTTAGGAATACCGCTTCAGTTTATATTTTTATATTGGTTATATGCTTATAAATCTCTTAAAAATAAAAAAATGTTCCTGTTGTCTAGTTTAACATATGCAATAATAATTGGATTTACAGTTTATTTTAATACTTATAATGAAGCGTACTCTTTAAGTAATAATGTAGGGACAATTATACTTATAATATTACTTGTTTTAGAGTTTATTAAACAAATTAAAAATGATGACATTCTTAAGTTTAGAGAGAATAAAATGTTCTATATTAATATAGGAATGGTGTTATTTTATGTTGGAAATTATCCATATCATGTATTTGGTCAAGAATTATACGAAAACCATTTGAAAATTTTCAATCTTTATAATATCTATTTTCTAGTGACTAATTGTATAATGTATTTATTATTTTCAGCGTCATTTATATGGGGGAAAACACAATCATAATATCTTTAATTCTTTTTAGTATTTTTTTCATAGCTTTTATTGTAGCAATAATTGTTTTTATAAGAGAATATAAAATAAAAAAGAAAGCACATACAAATGAATTGGAGACTAAAGATGTGTTTCATAAAAAAGAGCTTTTAGAAACAAGAATAGAAATACAAACTCAAACCATGAGGCATATTGGTAGGGAAATACATGATAATGTAGGCCAAAAACTCACATTATCTAGTATGTATTTACAGCAACTTGTTTTTGAAAACAAGGCGCCAAATATTGCCAAAAGTATTAATAATATTAACGATATAATTAATGAGTCACTCATAGAATTAAGACATTTGTCTAGATCTTTAACAGATGACACAATAGAAAACAATTCAATAGCTGAATTAATTGAAAAAGAATGCATTAAAATGCGTGATTTAAAACAATGCGAAGTTGTTTTTGAAAATGAGTTAGAAATTTACATTGTATCATATCAAATTAAAAGTGTTTTATTAAGAATTGTTCAAGAGTTTGTTCAAAATAGTATAAAACATTCTCAATGTGAAAAAATAGATATCATTTTAAGAAATTCAAAAAATGAAGTGCAAATGATATTAAAAGATGATGGTAACGGTTTTGATATTAATAATATAAAATCTCAAGGAATAGGATTAAAAAATATAAAAAAGAGGGTGATAATACTAAAAGGAGATTTTATTCTTAATAGTGATAAAAAAGGAACAAGATTAACTATAAAAATACCAGCGTAAATGAAATATACAATAGCTATAGTTGACGATCATGTTTTAATTGCAAATGCATTAAAGAGTATTATTTCAAACTTTAATCAATATGAAGTAATACATATTAGTGAAAACGGATTAGATTTTCAAGAAAAAATAACTACAAAACCGCTACCTAATATTGTTTTGTTAGATGTTAGTATGCCTATAATGGATGGTTTTGAAACTGCAAAATGGCTTAAAGAAAATCATCCTAATATTTTGATAATGACACTTAGTATGCAAGATGATGAGCAGTCATTAATTAAAATGATTAAAAATGGAGCCAAAGGTTATATGCTAAAAAACACTCAGCCAGTTGAGTTAGAAAAAGGCCTAGAAGCACTTATTAATAAAGGATTTTATTTTCCCGATTGGGCATCAAGTAAAATATTTACATCAATTGGAGATGATAATATAAATGCGCATTTGCAAAATAACTTATCTGAGCGAGAAATAGAGTTTCTAAAGTATACAACTACTGAGATGACTTACAAGCAAATTTCAGAAAAAATGTTTTGTAGCCCTAGAACAATTGAAAACTACAGAGATAGTTTGTTTGATAAGTTGGATTTAAAATCAAGGGTAGGTTTAGCTGTTTATGCACTTAAAAATGGGTATTCTGAATAATTAGATACTTTGAAAATGTATATAGAAGAATAAATGTGAAATTTATAATAAATTTAAATTTTTAAAAGTTTTGTTCTTTTTGGTCTGGGATTGTTCAAAATAAAAACAGTGATATTAGAGAATATATCACTGTTTTTTTTATAGAAGCCCTTTACTTAATTTTCTTTAGCTAATTCAATAATTACATCTGGCCTATGATATTTAAAATAGATGCAGCTGCAGCTCCGCCTAATCCACCAAAAAAACCTCCTACACAATCTGCAGCTATAACTTTCCACCAGTCAATTGTTTGAAAAGGTATATCATCTTCAAATTGAATATATGAGACACCATTTAATCCTCCTTCAAATGTTGGATACCAAAAATTAGCAGAATATTTAGTAACTGCTAAATGTTCATAATATAAATCTAATTCAGATCCTTCAAATAATGAACTTGCAATACTTTCTTTTTGGTTGATTAGAGTAACTATCTCTTCTAAACTTGAAGCTGTTTGGAGTATTTGAAATGTATTATAAACTTCAGTTTTTAAACTATTTGAAATATCTGCACTATCAACCCAATCATATAAATTTAAGTTGTCAAAACTCTCCGGAAAATTAGGTAGTGATACAGTATTTGAATAATAAGATGAAAGTAAATTTTCCACAACTGATTTAATTTGATCTTTTTTAGGTTTTTCATGTAAATTTTCAAAAACATAAATAAGAGCTTCGTTGTGCTCAATTCCAATATATTCTTTTGGATTAGAAAATGAATATTTGTTGATTAGAGATTGGTTTTTTTCGTTAGTTTTTTTTGTCTCAAAGTCACTTTTCCAATAACTATAATCGTATCTAGAAGTAGCCATATTCATTAACAGATATTCTTTATCTTCATTAGAGAATTCTTGAGAGTTAATAATTAATGTTTCAATAGTCTTAGAGAATTCAACAAAAGCATTTGCAGAACCTGAACTTTCTAATGCTAGAAAATAATTTTTAAGGATCATATTTACTTGGCCTTCATTGGAAACCAAATTCGACACTAAATTACCTGCTTCACTTAATTTTGTTATAGAATTGTTTACTGAAATTTTTAAATCTGTAAAATCTCCACTATAATTATTTAAACCTTCAAAACTCATAAATTGGTTAGAATATTCTAAAACCTGCTCATAATTTAAAACACCATCTTGAATGTATATTCCTGATTCATCTTTAATTATGTTATCTAGAATTTGAACATGATATCTTCCAATATAATCATATTCGTTATCTAATAAACCTATATCTCCATTAGTATTTCCTGGATTAAACTCGCTTGCAAAATATGCTTTAGCAGAAGCTGCTAATCCATCAATAATAGCATCATTAGTTGAATTACCTTGAGTGTAAGATATTAAACCAGCAGCTATATCTGTTTTAACAAGCTCTTCTAAATCAGCTCTACTATGTAGACTATTATTAGTTTTTATATAATTATTAGTAATATTAATAATTTTATCAAAAACTTTTTCTGTCGCAATAGATTGCTCTTCATTTTCTTCTTTTGAACAACCGTAAAAAGATATACTTAGTACAAAGGCTACTATTAAAATTGGGTAATAATTTAATGCTTTCATAATTTTAATTTTAAAATAAATACCTACTCATTCGCTTTTCGGTAACCGCGTCTTATTTCAAGTGTATTAAGCATCACACTCTTAAAATAAACACTACTTATACCTTAATCTTAAAATTTTTATATTTTAGCCATAAGATGATATAAGCATTCTCCATGTTTATTTCGTTTTCAGAAACTGTGAGAGCTTCTACCTAGTAGAGGCTTTCTCTTTTTATTTGCCAAACTATCTCATTTATTATTAAATATTTAATGGTTTATAATTATTAAAATCAAAAATTTATTGCCTAAAAATAAGAGAACTAATTTGTGAAATTGTCTTGCTTAAGTATGCCATTTTCGAATTGAGAATATGAATAAAATAGTTAATTGTTTTCTCATGAATCTTTAATTTATATATCCTTACTCTATTGTTAATAAGCTTTTCAGGTTTCTCTAATAGATGTATTTATCTATATGGGAAACTTTTTAAAATTCATTACCCAATAAAAAAGAAAAGAAGTAAGATTGTGGAATATTTTAAAGTGCTACAGGCAAATTTTTAAAACTAGTTTGCTTTTAAAGAAGTTTTAATGTAGTAAATAGTAATGCTTAATACTATTAAAATAAATACACTAATAAAAAGATATGTGTAATTAAATTTAGATTGAAGTATTACTTTATTAGTACTTCCAGTTAAAGTAAATGCAGACCAATAGAAAGGTAATACTTCAGAAAATTGATGATTTTTTAGATACTTTATTTTAGATAATTGTAATGCTTTAGATTTAGAGTAACCATTTTGCATTTCTTTATAAAACTGATTTAAAATAGTGTTTCCCGCTTTTTCATTAACATTCCACAAAGAAGCTAATACACTTTGAGAACCGTTAAAAAAGAAGCCTCTAGACAAACTAATGACGCCTTCACCTATGGCAAGTTTCCCTGTGTTAGTTTGGCAGGCATCTAATACAACTAACTCTGCCTGATTTTGCAAACCATACAATTCGTGTAAAGGCATTTTATAATCTCTAAAAACAATCCAAGGTTGTGAAAGACTATCTATACCTGCATGTGTATTTATATGAATAATTTCATAATCATTAATATATTTTTGAAAGTTAGTTTTTGTAGCTTCTTTTTCAAACAGAATAGTAGAAGATTTAAACTGCGATAATGATTTTGTTATTGCTTTAGAACCCGTTAAATCTAATAAATTATGCTTTTCAAATTGATGAGGAGCAATAAGCAATAGTTTGTGATTTGGATTGTTTTTCTTCTTCTTAATCTGTTCAAAAACAGAGAAAGATTGTAAATAAGAAACCTCTGTAGAATGTACTAAGTAACTTTCGGACAAAGTATTTTTTTGACTAGTTGATAGTGCCTCAAAAGGAAAAGTTTGCAGGTTTTGATCTGGAATGACAGTAAGTTTTTTATTTAATAGTTTTTCTTTTGCATTTGGGAATGGAAATAAGGTGTTGAAAACCGAAAAACTTGTCTTTTGTAATGCTATTTTTTCTTCCTTATTTAATAAAGGGTTTCTAAAAAACGTTTTTAAAAGATGTAATTTTTTTTGGAATTCAGGTACATTAGATATTTTAAAAAGTAAGGTTTCATTTTTATTGTAAAATAGACCATAGCCATTATTGTCATCAAGAATGTACTCTATAAAATTAGTATTGCCATTTGCTATATCTTTATAATTAACAATATCTACTTCCTTTTTTATTTTAGCATATTCGGGATACTTAAGTTGTATCGAATCTATAAAACGGGTATATAATACATCCTGTTTTGTAAATGCTTGTTGCGAAGTTATATCATCTGGATTGTCTTCAAGTTTTTTATATGTATTTAAACGTTTGTAGTATAAATGATACCCTCTTGTAGAAATAGATTTAGGAATGTTCAAGTTTTCTTTAGCTTGTTTAATTCTTATGTTTTCCTGTAATAATAAGGCCTTATTTTTCTCCATATAATAAAAAGCCTGTTCATGATCATTTAATAAAAAAGCAACTTCTACAGCAAGCATGTATGAGTCAACACCTTTTTCTATCCAGAATAACTTAGACTGTTCACTATTGCTCTCATAACGAATTAGTGATACTAATTTATCAATAAGTAACAGTGTTTGTTTTGCATTTTCTAAATGAACAGTAGCATTTTCTTGTTCAAATGCTTTTACTTGGTATTGTGCTAAATCTATAGCATATATTAAAATGTCTTGAATGTTTCCAGAGTTTTCTATTGTTTTTAGTTTAGGTAATTTAAAGGCATGATTTATCGCTATTTTTTTACCTAAACTTGTATTTATTGCCTTTTGAAAATATGGTATTTTGTCTTTAGCTAAATTAGAGTTTAGATAGTAACCCAAATTATCATAAGCAGTTGCTTTTTGATCTATACTAGTAGTTTCATTAAGTATTTTTTGAAAAGAGGTAGCTGCTTTTTTAAATTTTTGTTGTTTAGAATAAATAATACCAATATTCATTAAAGTACTATATGCATCAACTTTATTATCTCTAGAAAAATAAAAATCCTTGGCTTTTTTATATAAATTTAAAGCGTTTTCAAGCTCTCCAAAAGCATCAAAAATTATGGCTAGGTTGTTATACATACCAAATAATTGCTCTTCTCTTAGATTTGAGAATTGAAATTGTTGTTCAATCCTTTGATAATGTTTATTTATAATATCTAAATCAGAATTATTTTCATCAGCTTGAAAATTACTTTCATATTTTTGAGCATAGGTAGTAATAATTAATAATCTAATATTGAGCTCATAATATAAGGTATTGCATAACTCTTTATTAGCCAAAGCAGCGTTTAAATATTGAAGAGATTTATGAGGATCACCTTTATCTCTTTCTATTCTAGAAATATCTCTATAAGCACGATACGTAAATTCATCGTTACCATTACTTTTTATAATTTGTTGTAATACTTGATACCATTTAGTTTTTTTATTTAGATTCTTATAACCATATGCTAAACGATACCTGTCTATATTTAACCGATCTAAGTCTTTGTTTTTAACTTGTTTTCTTGTTTTAATAGCTTTTTTTGCATAGAAAACAACACTGTCATATTGTTGAATTTTAATATAATCACTAGATATTTCACCATATAACTTCTCTAATCCTTTTATGGTTTTTGTTGTGTCTTGTTTTTCTAAAAGCGTTATAAATTTTTGAATCCTTTTTTGAGGCGAATCGATTTCTTTTATACTATCAATTTTAATGGAAATATTGATTTGACTGTTAGCTATATAGCAGCTAAAAAGAACAAAGAAGTATTTTAAGAGAGAGTGATACATAAAAAAAGGGAAAGATATAAATATAATAATAAAGACTGAATCATTTGTTTTTAGCTTAGATTCAGTCTTTAATCATATGTCCTTATAAAAGAGCTTATTGAATTATCACTCGGTTATATTTTACAGGATATTGGAGCCCAAAATTAGTATTAGGACTTATTGAATTTATTGAAGAAATAATATCTATATAATAAGATTCTGTTCCAAACGAACTAATTAAAGAGGTGGCTTTGGGAGCAGCAAAAGAAGTACCATAATAGTCATGCCCAGAAAGGGAAAAATGACCAGAAGCAAAATAATCAACACTAACTGCACCATAATTTGAATAATCAGCAATATAGGAATGATCTGGTTTTGTAGCAGCTATTGAAAAAAGATTATCTTGAGGATATCCAGACGGATAATGTTTATTAATATCATTATTATTACTAATGTTACCTGCAGATGTAATTACAGAAACATTAGAATGCGTAGTTAGTAAATTTGAAAAAATAGTATTTGCAAAATCGCCAAAATTATCATCATACCAACCAAAACTCATATTTACTACATTAGTATAATTTAAGGCAAGATTAGTTGCGCATAAAACATCAAAATAACTTCCTTCACCATTAGCATCAAAAGCCTTTATAGGCATAATTTGAAAGTCTATACCTAAGTTGGTTAGTTCTTGTTCTATAATTTTTGAGATAACTGTACCATGTTTTCCAGAATTGTCATCATAAGTGTCATTGGTATTGTCAACAAAGTTCCAACCAGATAGTACGCCTTCTGCTTCTAAATCTGTTCCACTAGCATTGTATAAAAATGGTGATCCAAATTCAGTAAGAGAAGTATCTATTCCTGTGTCGATAACAGCAATGTTAATACCAGTATTGCTTCCTTTAATAAAAGAAACATAATCAGTAGCTAAATCAGAAATAATAGGAGTATTAGTAAAATTATTTGTTGCAGGGATTTTAAATTCATAATCAACATCCCTAATAGCATAAATACCAGCAGTATTCATAAAACCACCTTCATTAGTTGGATTATCCTCTATAACTTCTTTTTTGGGTTCTATATCTATTGGCTCTCCAAAATCCCACATTTCAATCATTTCATCTGGACAATGCTTACAGATTTCGAATGAGACAACATTATAAAAATCCCTCAAATTACCTTTAACAGCTTGGGATGTCCCTGGTTGGTATTGAATTATAAGCTTAGATTGCGAATATTTCAAACCATTATTATTCGTGGTTTTAGACATTTGTTGTGCAGATGTCTTTTCGTTTTCAATGCTATTTATATCTTTTAATACATCATCATTACTACAAGAGAAAATGATTGTTAGCAAAGTAGATACTATTAGTTTTTGTATATTTCTCATTTTTTAAATTGTTTACTTAATTGTTGTTTACTTATTTGGGTACAAAGTAAAAATTCATTACCCATTTTTTTAATATATATGAATAATATCACTAATAGATATATAGAGGGACTGTTAGCAGGAGACGAAACAGTAATAAAAGAAATCTATGCAAAACTATATCCTAAGATAAAACGATATGTTATTTCTGCAAGAGGAAACGAAGATGATGCCTTAGATGTTTTTCATGATGCTTTAATGTATTTTATGACTCAAAAAGGTAAAACAAGTGAAATTCTTTCTTTTGAGCCTTATTTTTTTACAGTAAGTAAAAATTTATGGAAGAAAACTTTAAATAGTAAGGTAATAAAAAAGGAAGTTACTACCCTTATAGATAAAGAAACTAATTTAAGTTTATTTGTTTTAGAACAAAACTGTTTTGATTTATATATAGAAAAGTTTAATAAATTATCTTTAAACTGTAAAGAGGTATTAAACCTTTATTTTAATGGATTAAGCTATGACGATATAGTAAAAGAAAAAGATTATGCGTCAATTAATACAGTGCGGCAACGTGTTTTTAAATGCAGATCTAAACTTATAAAACTTATTAAAGCTGATGCTCAATATCAAAAAATTAAGAGATGGAGGTAAAATTAACAGATGCTCTACTAAAGCAAATTGATGATTATATAAAGGGGGGAATGATGGATGATGATCGTCTTTCTTTTGAAAAAGAAATGGAACAAAATACGGCATTGAAAGATGAGGTTATCTTACAACAGGAATTAATTACTCTAATTGGCTTAGAAGAATGGGTAAGTTTTAGGAATACTAAAGAGAATGAAGACTTAAGAGCTTTAAAAGAACAACTTAGAAGTAAAACATTTCAAGATGCATCTAAAAAAATTAAACAAATAGGGCTTGATAATTATAAAGAAAAAAAAGAAAAGATAGAAGAGAAAAAACGGAAGTTTCCGTTTTATTACATTCCAGCTGCTGTTATATTGTTATTTATTAGTGTGTTTTTTATGAATCGTAATTCTGGATTAGATTCTTACTATAAAGATTATGCAAATTGGAATAAAGAACTATCATCATTTATAGTAAAAAACTCAGATACTAGTGCTTTTTCTAATGGAGAAATTGCATTTAAAAATAAAAATTATACTAGTGCATTAAAGTATTTTAAAACCATTAAAAGAAATAACAAACTCTATCCTTATAGCTTAATGTATATAGGAGCTTCCTACGAACTTGAAAATGAAAACAAAAAAGCATTAGCTACTTTTGATCAATTAATAACCCTTAATACATTTGAAGAACATACAAAAGGGTATTGGTACAAACTTTTAATTTACTTAAAACTAAATGATAAAAAGAATGTAGAAGAAACTTTAAATACTATTCTTCAAAACAAAGAAAATTATCATTATGAAGAAGCTATTTTATTATCTAGCAAAATAAAATAATGATTTTGAGATACTACTAAAATAGTTGTCGAACGCCTTATTGTTGCTATCGGTGATTTCCAGCCATATTATATAAGTTTATTGTGCTTAATAATCATTAATATTTTGAAATCAAGGTTTTAAAATGCTTTAATTTTCTTTACATTTAAATCCTAAACAAACAATATGCTTAAAAAAGTTTTTGGAAGCGCCGTATTTGGTGTGGATGCTACAACCATTACTGTAGAAGTAAATGTCGATTCTGGTATTGGTTATCATTTAGTTGGACTTCCAGATAACGCTATAAAAGAAAGTAATTATCGTATAGCGGCAGCACTTCAAAATAATGGATATAAAATACCTGGAAAAAAGATAACCATAAATATGGCACCAGCCGACTTAAGAAAAGAAGGTAGTGCATACGATTTAACTTTAGCTATTGGTATTCTAGCAGCATCAAAACAAATACAAGCAGAAAATCTAGAAGATTATCTTATAATGGGAGAACTATCATTAGATGGTAGTTTACAACCTATTCGTGGCGCATTACCAATTGCTGTAAAAGCACTCGAAGAAGGATACAAAGGTTTTATTTTGCCATCGCAAAATGCAAAAGAGGCTGCTATAGTTGAAGGCCTTGAAGTTTACGGAATAGATAATATTAAGGAAGTTATTAATTTTTTTGATAAGGGAGAAGCTATAGAACAAACTATAATAGATACTAAAGCAGAATTTGAAAAAAGTTTAAACTATCCAGAGTTTGATTTTAGTGATGTAAAAGGCCAAGAATCTATAAAACGTTGTATGGAAATTGCAGCAGCTGGTGGACATAATATTATACTTATTGGTCCTCCAGGTGCAGGAAAAACAATGCTAGCTAAAAGATTGCCAAGTATTTTACCACCAATGACTTTAGATGAAGCCTTAGAAACAACAAAAATTCATAGCGTAGTTGGTCGTGTAAAAGCAGATACAGGTATTATGTCACAAAGGCCGTTTCGTTCTCCACACCATACAATATCTAATGTAGCATTAGTTGGAGGTGGAAGTTATCCGCAACCAGGTGAAATTTCATTGTGTCATAATGGTGTTTTGTTTTTAGATGAATTACCTGAATTTAAACGAGAAGTCCTAGAGGTTATGCGTCAACCATTAGAAGATAGAGAAGTCACTATTTCACGTGCAAAATTTACTGTGACCTATCCATCATCTTTTATGTTGGTAGCAAGTATGAATCCTAGCCCAAGTGGTTATTTTAACGATCCAGATTCACCTATTACATCTAGTCCAGCTGAAATGCAGCGCTATTTAAGTAAAATTTCGGGTCCGCTTTTAGATAGAATAGATATTCATATTGAAGTGACTCCAGTACCTTTCGAGAAATTAAGCGAAGCGCGTAAAGGAGAATCTTCAGTAGACATAAGAAAACGAGTAACAAAAGCTCGAGACATACAAACTAAACGTTTTGAAACTTCAAATACTGTGCATTACAATGCGCAAATGAATACCAAGCAAATAAGTCAATATTGTGAATTAGATGAAACATCAAAAGGACTCTTAAAAACTGCGATGGAGCGTTTAAATCTTTCAGCAAGAGCTTATGATCGTATTTTAAAAGTATCAAGAACAATTGCAGATTTAGAACACTCAGAATCTATAACTGGCAATCATATAAGTGAAGCTATACAATATAGAAGTTTAGATCGCGAAGGCTGGTTAGGGTAATTATACTTTAATAAATTTAAATAATTATTTCATATGGATTATAATAAATATCCTGCTAAGGAATTAAATGATATGGCAAGAACATTTTCATCGATTCGTTCTGAAGTAGAATCTAATTCTGATTTATTTAGAATAACTTATGATGATGAAGCTGCTATTGGTATTGAATAATTATGAGTTTTACGACAGAGTACTATTTTGCAATTTCTGAGCAAAAATTAGAAAGAATTATGTTTATTATAGTTTGAATTATATGCCTGCAAGCGAAAGGGGTAATTCGACTAAAAGCACTAGGAATACATCCACAGATAATAGACTTATAAATGAATTAAAAAATTGTATGAATTTGGTGAAAAATATTCATTCTACAAGACAAAAAATACACCCAACTACTAAAAATATTAATCATTATCAAGAAAAATTATTTGAATCGTTTTCATTTATGAATGATGAAAATGATGACAAACCTCTTGAGCCCCAAAAACAAGAAGAATTATCAAAGTTTTTAGTATTATTAATAGAGAATTTTGAAAACGATGAAGAAGTTGAAGATGAGATTATAGGTGAATTAAAAGTTTTAAATGAAAACATATCATAACTAACTCAACTACAGATAAAGAACCATGTAAGCTTTACTTTTGCAAAAATGATCTATAGAGGAGTAGGTGTTTTAAAAAGAATAACAAATGTTGGTATAGATGCTGGAATTGGTTATTTGTTAATTGAAGGAGTTAGAGCTTTTGTTGGTGGTTAAATTAAAATATTAAAATTCAACATGGATTATATATAATTAATTATAGTGTCAAGTTACTACATAATCAAATTTTAATTTAACAAAGTTTGCTTAAGTTAAAAAATAATAAAACAGGATTAATTTAGTTTTAATATTATGATCAAAGTATTTAGATTTACCTTTACAATCTTTTAATTTGATAACCGTATTAATTTTAACCCTACATATTTATAACTAGTCTATGAAAGAAAACATTAAATTTTATTTGAAGTTAGGAGCATTATTCTGCGGAATATTGTTATTCTTTAATTCTTGTCAAAATGATGATGACAAGTTTATTGAAGATAATAATATAATTAATGATAATAATTATACAGTACAAGTCATTCCAGAAAGTGATTATAATAAAAACCTTGATTTATCAAAACACTTAAAAAGATTTAATAAGGCTAAATCTAATTCTCAAAACAGAGATGTGTATAATTCGGAATATGATTTTACAGTAGATACTGATTTTGCAAAATATGTAGAATCTATTGATGGGAATACGCATTCTTATACTTTTCCTGTAATTGGCACAGTTGATGATGATACTGCAGAGAATCTTGTTTTTACTCTTCAACCAGATGGTAGTTATAATACAGAAATAGTTGAGTATAGATTTACTGGTGATAATGATATGGAAATACGTAAAGCAAGTTTAAGTATTGATGCTTCTGATTATTTATCTAGAGGTACATTTTCTTATCAATGTACTACAACTGTAACTTATCATATTGAGTGGAATTTTAACGTTGGAGATTGTCCAGATGGACCTTGTCAAGAATTAGTTATCGATAATGTTACTACTTCGTGTACATATCAATATAATTTTATATCTGCTAGTCCTACTGGCGGCGGAACTGGGGGATGGACTAATGGTACAGTTATTACAACTGGCGGTGGAGGTAGTGGAGGAACAACAACTAGTAGTCCGCAAACAACTACTAGTACTGTTACAAGCCCATTTATAGATAAAGCGGTAATTAAAAGAAGGCAAAAACTTCAAGAAATATCTGATAACCCTGTAATAAAAAATAAAATTGGAGAATTGGTTCTTGGTATTAATTCTGTCCAAAGTAATAATTATCAAGAAGATGGAGCACGTTTTAAATTAATAGGAGAGAACGAATACCAAAACCCACCTAGAGAACCAAATGAAAGATTAAATAATGGTGTCAATTACACACCAGATTATTTAGATAATGAAATTGTTTCTGTGCACATACATCAGCAATTATTTTATGATTTAGAAACTAGTGATCAGCCATATAAGAACTCACCTGTATTTTCAGATGGTGATATTAAAGAGTTTTTAGGAAATATTAAGTTTATAGAAAATTCTAATTCAGATTTAACAGAAGATGTAACTTCTATTCTATTAAGTGAGATAGGTGCATTTGCATTAGTTGTAGAGGATAAACAATTAGCTATTGATGCGAATAATGCATTACAAAATGCAGAAACTAAAACAAAATTTGAATTAGATTTTGAAAAGAAAGTATTAAAAGAATGGAGGAATAATAATTGTGATAATGCTTGTTTAATAAAAAAAATAAACAAATTCATTAAAAAGTACAAAATTAATGGTCAAAAATTAGGTATAAGTATTTATCAGGCGAGTATATTTGAAAATCAAATAGTTTTTTGGAATAAATTATAAAATTGAACACAATGAAGAAAACAATAATAATAGCATTAATTTTGATATTAAATATTAGTGTTAATCAAGCACAAGAAGATGCAATAGTGCCATTACGTGAATTAGGTTCTTTTGATGAAGATGAAAATAAATACTATTACTATAAAGATTTAAACCTAGATTTAAATAAATTTATTGGTACTTGGAAATATCAAGACGTTACAAAAGAACTAATAGTTACTTTTGAATTAAAAACGCATAAAGAATCAGGTGGTGATTACTATGATGAAATATATGCTAAATTTAAATATACAGATAACGGTACAATAATTTATAATACATTAAACGATAATTCTGAATCTAGTGAGCATTATATTTTAGGATCTTCGATTTCTTTGAGTGGAAAAGAAATATCATTAGGTTATTTTGAGCCAACAGATATTACTTATAGGCGTAGTTTATATCAAAGACTAGAGTTAAAATATCTTGCGTGTTCTAGTTTAGGTTGTAATCCTCAGTTGAAATGGGATTTACATTGGACTAAAAGTAAAGATTCTGACGTGTGGCCATTTAAAATCCCCAAAGATTTAATATTAACAAAACAATAAATAAAAGCCCTTTTAAAGGGCTTTTATTTTGCATACATTTTACGATATAACCTTACTATTAGTAATGAATAATAAACGATTATGGTATTTATTATTATTATAATTACGGTTTATCTCAATCTTAAAATGTATTGGTGATTTTGTCAATTTTGAGGTTTTCCGTAATCTAACTCTTATAATAAAGATTAATTTGAAATCTCTTTTTAAACAAAAAGAACCTTTGTCACATTAGTTTTGAATCATGACTCTACCACTAGCTTGTCCTGCAATATTTTCTGTTGCTAACCAATATGCGTAATTAAGTGGTCTAAAACCGCCAATAAATGATTGATAAGCCTGTATTTAGACTAAATACCTCACGTACTATTCTTACTAGGGTAGTTTTTTCCACCTTTGTAATATATAACCAAGATCTAGGATCTATTGTGATTGAAAAAAAACGTTATTTTTTCACGCAGTTTATCTCTAGAATTAACCATTGTTTTTTGGTAAATATTGCGAACATGATATTTTACTGTGTTTGAAGAAATAAACAGTTTGTCACCAATTTCTATATTTGAGTAATCCTCTAAAAGACATTTTAATATATCTAATTCACGCTGAGTAAGTGGTTCTATAAAAAGATCATTTTTAGTTAAAAATTGTAGGTATGATTTACTTTTTTGTATTGCGGTATTGGCACTTACAATTTCTAAGGCAGCGGCAACATCATTAACCTGAAAAGGTTTAGTTAAATATCCTGAAGGTCTCAATCTTGCAGCTTCTTTAAGTGTATTAGTATCTTTGTTTGCTGTTAGAAAAATAAATGACTTAAACCGTTTATTCATTTCTTTAGCAACATCAAGTCCTGTTAATTTTTCAGCTAAAAAAACATCAATAATGGCAATATCGAAATTCCAATCTGTGTTCTCCAAAAATTCTTCTCCGCTATAAAAGTCTCCTACAACAATGTGTTCTAGAGATTTTACAACTTTTATTAAGTGTTCTACAGCAAACAACTCATCTTCTATAATAACAATTTTAGACATTGAATTTAAATTTATACGAACCAGTTAATTTATCAACACAAAGATTATTACCTCCAACACGCCTTATTAGTTTTTTTATTAATGTAATACCCATTCCAATAGATTCTGTTTCTACTAATTGAGAAAAATCACAATATACAAAGACACATGAATCCCCTTCGATAGAAATTTCAACGTTTACATTCTTAATATCAGATATATTGTGTTCTATTGTATTTGAAAGCAATTCGTTTAATATCAAACCAAAATAAACGATTCGTTCATTTTTTATTTCTAAAGGCAGAATATCTCTTTTAATAACCAATTGATATGTTGTAATATTTTTATAGAGGGCTATGACTTCTTCAAAAAACAAATCTATTCTAACTTTTTCAAAATGCACATTTTCGTTAAGGTGCTTGTGCAAAGATGCTATTGTTTCAACCTTACTTGAAACACGTTTTAAAGCTTTTGGACCATTATTTATAAAGTCATTATTACTATAATCAAGAAGTGATATAATCATTTGAAGATTATTTTTTATTCTATGATTACTTTCTATCATTAATAATTCATATTTCTCATTAGCAAATTCAAGGTCTGTATTTATACGGTGTACTTTTTGTTTTAATTTACGCTCTCGAATGATAAAAACACCTGCACTAAAAAGTATTAATAGTAAAATTCCTGAAAAATAAATTATGTTCTTTTTTTCTTTTTTTTCTTGATCCAATTTTTTTGATTTCTGACTTGAAATTAAATTAGATTCTAAAGCTTCTCTTTTAAATTTATCTGTCTCGAAACGAACCTTAAACGCGGCCATTTGTTCAGAATTTATACGTTTGTAATATTCAATATAATTATTCCCAGCGCGATCTAACCATTTATAATAAGTAATAGAATCGCCACGATGCAAGTATCCAGCTCCAATTTTTTTAAATAATTCTGCTTCTACAGAATACCATTTCTTACCTTTTGTTAATGTTAATAAGTGTTTGCCTATTGAATCGAAAGATTGCATATTATTAAACATTATATTATTTTCCATAATATGCATCATTGGTCGTAAATAATTAGCCGTATCACCTATTTTTTTAAACAACTCTGCAGATCTTAGTAAATGAGGTCTTGATTGTAATCTTTTTTCTTTTCGCATTAAGAATAAACCCATTTGATTTCTCAAACTTGCCTCATGATTTTCAAATTTATTCTTAATTGAAATTGAAATTGCTTTTTCGAGAAAAGCCTGAACAGAATCAGTAACATTTACATTATTTGAGAATGTTTCTTTGTAATAACTACCCTCGGAATAAAGGGCAGACATACGATCTAACCTACGAACTTGCAGTAATGGAAATTGTTTTATATCTTTTTGTGTATATAGAATCTCAAGACCTTTTTTATAGTTTTTTGTTCTTCGCATTAATTCAGCAAGTGATATCTCAGAACTTAATCTTTTATAAAGATTATTCTCTTTTTTAGATATAAGTATTGCTTTTTCAATTGCTTCTATACTTTCAGAAAATTGATAGTTCCTATTTAACTTATCGGCTATATCAATATAATATTCATAGGATTCATTTATTTCATCATTTTGACCAATTGCTAAAGTAGCACTTAGAAGGAAGAAAATATATAATCGATAAAGGTTCATGAAATTTATAATTTAATACTCAATAATAATGAGAGCTTATATTTAGATAGCAATTGTCATCAAATAACAAATAAATAACTTATTTATGAGTAAATCTAAAGTAAAAGGGTAGTTTTTACCACCCTTAATACCAGAGCATAATGCCAATGCAGGTATTGCTACATCAACGTCTTCTGCTAATTGATTAGTTTAGTAATAATAGATACTGCAGTTCTATGGAGAAGAATTATGTTATGAAAAAAGTTAGACTTTATTTAATTGTTTATTGTTGTTTTTAATAGTAGTTTCTATTGACTTTTTCTATAATTTCATTTATGCTATATGTGATAATGAATGACCAAAGCCTCGCGTATTATTGTAGATTTAGAACAGTCAGAATCTATAAATGGCAATCATATAAGTGTAACTATACAATATAGAAGTCTAGATTGCGAAGGTTGGCTAGGTCAAATCATAAACTTATTAAAATACATGATTTGTAAATGCTATTAAAATAAATATATTTGTTCTAAACTAAATAACCTCAAATAAACATTAATCAATGAAAAATCTACTTACCTTAATTTTTGTAGTTGTGGCTACAATAACTTCTTATGGGCAATCGCCATCAAAATTTAATTACCAAGCAGTTGTTCGTGATGCTAGTAATGGAGTAATAGCTAATCAAAGTATAGGTGTAAAAGCTAGCATACTTTTTGGAAGTGAAACAGGATCATCATTATATACAGAAACACACACTGTAACAACTGGAGATACTGGTGTATTAAATTTGATTATTGGTAATGGAATTATAGAATCTGGAGATCTTACTACCGTAATATGGAATGGTTTCGATTTTTTTTTAAAAATAGAAATAGACCCTACAGGAGGAACAAACTACACACTAACTAATACTAGTCAATTATTAAGTGTACCATTTGCTTTACATGCAACAAGAGCGGATAATGGCGTATCTAATGGAAATACGCTTGGTGATATGTTGTATTGGGATGGAAATAGTTGGGAGCCAATAGCAGCTGGACAGCAAGGAGAGGTATTAAATATGTGTGGAGGAATTCCTCGATTTGGTGCTTGTGTCCCTATGTTGAATACTAATATTGTATCTGTTGGCGATACTACCGCAATAATTAATGGTATTATTACTAATGATGGTGGTTTTGCTGTATCAGCCAAAGGTGTTGTCTATGGTACAAATCCAAACCCAACTACAGCCGATACTGTAATTAATAATACAGGTACAGGAAATAACTATACAGTTGCTCTTAATACTCTAACAGAAAACACAACATACTATGTAAGAGCTTATGCAACTAATAGTGAAGGTACAGGATATGGTAATGAAGTCACAATTATAACAACCTGTTCAGGAGCAGTCGATGTACCAGATACTTTATTTGTTGGAGATTATCTTATTTCTAATGTAACAAATGCATTTAATGGTTCTGTTTTTGGAGATGGTGTAACAGTTACGCTTCAATTAGGATCTAGTACTGGTGAACGTAAGTTTTCTGCTGTTTACTTACCAGATTTAGCTATTGGTCAGCTACCAATGGAATTCAATTTCACCTTAAAATGTGATGAAGTGAATGTAGTAGATAACCAAATTACCGGCTTAGGTTGTGGACCTTCACTATTATTAGGACCAGATCCATCTAAAGGCACTTATAATGTTGGCAATGATAGTGTCTTTAATATTATTGTTCTAGATGATACAACAGCTTCTTGTGGAGTTCCTACAGCAGCAGAGTTTACATTAACTAAAATATAATAGAAAATTAATAATTAAGTTCTTATTCAGAATAACTTAAAAGTCTTTTTTAAACTCCAATATGCGTTTTTATCCTGTGTTATTGGAGTTTTTTATTTTATCTTCCTAGGTAAATTAAAAGGTTTGTAAACTTTTTTTTACTATTTTAGACTTCCTAAATTATTAACCAATAACATAATATTATGCCTACACCTAGAGGAATTATCAATTCAACAGAAGCACAAGAATTAAACGATAACTGGACAAACTTAAGACAAAGCGCTAACAATTCTGCTGCTGGTCAACCAGATAACAGATCATCTTGGTATTCACTTCAAGACATGCAAGATTTTTTAACTTTAATGCAAAAAGAGAATCCAAAAGCAAATGGTGTTCGTTTTTATTTAGGGGTTGAAACTACAAAAGAAGATCCAAAAGGATTAACAACAATTTTTATGGTTCCTACTCAAGATGATGGAAAAGGAAATAACCAAGATATAATTGGAGCTAATGGAATGGATAGAGGAGGAAATGGTGAGCCACCACAATCGGGTTATCCTCAATAGAAGATTTAATGTTTGAGTTTTTATTTAAAAATAGCCTTTATATAACTCATTGTATAGAATTTATAGCAGCTGTAATTGGTGTTTTTTATATTAGGAAACATCAAGGAACAGCTGCTGTTTTTTTTATTATTATTCTAGTTTATTTATTTTTTGTAGATATTATTGGGACGTATTATAATAATTTTCTTTTTTTCACAACTAATAAGGAATCAGTTTTTTATTTAAACTATTGGTGGTTTACAATATTTTTTGATATTATAGCCGTTATTTTATTTGTTATTCTTTATCAAAAAATCTTAAAAAATGAAAGACATAAATTGATTTTAAAATATGGAGCTTCAATTTATTTTGTAATTGCTACTGTTTTAATTTTATATAATACAGAGACTTTATTTAAAAGCTCTTTTCCTACTTTATATATATTAGGGGCTATTTTAATTATTTGCTGCTCAGGCTTTTATTTTATTCAAATTTTAAAAGATGAAAACCTATTAACATTTTCAAGATCTCTTTATTTTTATATTAGTACAGCTATTTTTCTTTGGTGGCTAATTATAACACCTTTGGTGTTTTATGATATGTATTATATTTTAGAAGATAAAAGTTTTATTCTTTTAAAGAGAGGGATTTATATATTCTCAAATATGTTTATGTATTTAACTTTTGCCATAGGTTTAATAGTTTCAAAACCAGAAGTTAAAGCATAGTCGTTTTTTTTTACTACATTTAATATAAGCTATTAACTAAAACTTATCTTATATGATTTAAACCATAGTATCAATTTTTCCCTATGATACTAATTATTTATAGCAAAACCTTTTACAATAACTTATTACTAACATTTAAACCGAAACAAAATGAAAAACTTAGGTAGCCTAATATTAGGCCTAATCATTGGAGCACTAGTAATGTATTTTTATTGCTGTAAACTTGGAACACCAGATGTGGTAGATCCAGATATCACTAAACCAAGTGGAATTATTACTCCTAAAGAAGCTATAGCTTTAGATGCTTTATTTAATTCAAGACATAAATTAATTAGTGATTCAATAGTAAAGCGACCAGATAATAGATCGTCTTGGTGGTCATTAGATGATATAGAAAATTATTTGGCATATGCTAAACATCAAACAGATAGTTTAGGTTTTCCAATGGATGGTGTACGTGTGTATTTAGGAGCTTACCCAGATACAAAAGTAGATTCAACAACTGTGGTTGGTTATACAACCATGTTTATGGTACCAACATCAAGTAAACTTAATATAAAAGGCGGTAGTGGTGCTGCTTATAGAGCAGGAGGTGATGTTAGTGGCGCAGATGGTTTAAATGATGGGTACGGCGGCAATCCTCCGAGTGCTAATTATCCTCAATAAATTAAGTTTGAGTGGAAGAATTTTTAAGACTTAACTACTCGAAAATTACACTAGGAGTTGAAGTATTAGCAGCTGTAACTGGATTATTATTATTTAAAAAATATAGATATACAGCTGCTAAATATTTCATCTATTTTTTAGTGTATATTGTATTTTGCGCTTACATAGCGAGATATGTTAAATATATTAATAATGAGGGGTTTTTAAACTTTTTGGAAGGGACAGTATTTCAAACTAACCATTGGTGGTCTACATTAACATGGAAAATAGGAGCTGTTGTATTCTTTTCCTTTTTATACCAGAAAATTTTAAAAAGAGAAAGAGATAAGTATATTGTTAAATATAGTAGAATCGGATTTTTGTTATTTTCTTTATTGTATATAATTTTAAATTTTAAGGCATTCTTTACTCAATTTTTTCCTATTATTAGTGTACTAGGTGCTATAGTAATTTTAACATGTGCAGTTTTATATTTTATGCAGATGTTAAAAAGTGAAAGAATACTAGATTTTTATAAGTCATTAAATTTTTATATTAGTTCTGCTATATTATTATGGTGGTTGATTATAACTCCATTAATCTTTTTTGATATTTACTTTTCAAAGTCTGATTTGGATTTTGTGTTTTTAAAATGGCAAATATATTTATTTGCCAATATTTTCATGTATACCACTTTTACCATTGGTTTAATAGTTTCAAAACCAGAAGAATCTAAATAATCACTACATTACGCCTTGTAATGTGCAATTTTTTATATGATTTTTCCGGAACTCTAACAAAGTTATTAGAGTTGATGGCTGCTATAACTGCTGCTTTGTTGTTTCCTAAGTATAAAAATACTCCAGTTAAGTACTTTATATATTTTCTTTGGTATGTATTTATTATTGAATGTATTGGAGGCTATACTGTATATGTACATAGATTAGATTCTTTATCACATATAAAGGAGTATTTAAGTACCACTTGGATGCGTAGTAATAATTGGTGGTATACTATTACATGGACAATTGGAAGTGCATTGTTTTATGCTTTTTATTTTACAAAATTAATAATCAATAAAAGTTTTAAAATAATACTTAAATACCTCTCTTTTATTTTTATAATCTTTTCTATAATAAGTATTGCTGCTCAATGGGATGCTTTTTTTACAACGAATCTAATCGGGATAAGTTTATGCAGTACAATACTAATTATAATAAGTATTTTATTCTATTTAATAGAAATTTTAAAAAGTGAAAAAATTTTAAATTTTTATAGATCTGTTAATGTTTATATAAGCCTATCTATTTTACTATGGACAGTAATAATAGCTCCTTTAGTATTTTTTTCAATGTACTTTAATAAAGAAGATTGGAGTTATGTATGCACACGTACTATCATATTGTTTTTTGCAAATGTATTTTTATATAGTTGTTTTACAGTTGGATTTATTGTTTCTAAACCAGAAAATGAAGAATAATTAAAATCTAAGATGTGCTAGAATTTATAACCAAATATTTTAATTTTATTTCTTATGGTTTTGAGCTATTTGCTATGATTACAGCCCTTTTCTCAATAAGAAAATATAGAGGTACTTCTACAATTATTTTTGTTTATTATATAATATATGTTGTTTTTGTAGAAGCTATAGGCGCAACGTTTTTCTACTACAGATCCTTTTTGGTTACACGTTTTTTAATTAATATAGGTTTTAATAGTACTGCATGGTATAACCTATTTTGGATGTTTGGAAGTATATTATTTATGATGTATTATATCTATAATTTATTAAATAATAAAAAAACTAAAATCATTCTAAAAGCGATTTCCGTTCTTTTTGTTTTAATAATACTTGGTCATTTTTTTATTTACCCACAAGTATTCTTTAAAGAACATCATGCAATTTATCAATTGTCAGGAGCGCTTGTAATGCTAATTTGTGTAGCACTTTATCTTTTAGAGTTTATTAAATCTGACGTTATTTCAAAAGCATTTAATACTTTTAGTTTTTACGCTTTAAGTGCCTTACTTATATGGTGGTTATTAGTAACTCCAATTTTGTTGTTTGATGTTTATAATACAGACTCAGATTGGGATTTTGTGTATTTAAAACGACGTGTTTTTGTATTTGCAAATATCTTTATGTATACTTGTTTTGCTATTGGCCTAATTGTTTCTAAACCAAAATATAAAAATGAATAACTTATTAATATTACTTCAAGACCCAAAAGTGTCTACAGCTGCAGAACGCTATTTATTAGTGTATATGATTGGTGTTTTGATAATAGTTACCACCTTAGTTATTTTGTTTTTTATAGTTTTTCAAAAAAGAAAAAACAAGCTGTTAATAGACAAGATTAAGCAACAGCAGGCCTTTGAAGAAGAATTATCTAATGCGCAAACCGAAATACAGGAACAAACATTAAAAAATATTGGATGGGAGTTACATGATAATGTAGGGCAACTTTTAGCAGCAGCCAGTATGCAATTAAATATTTTAAAGACACAAATAAGTGATGATGTAAAAGAAAATTTTTCTGAGGCATCTAATACAGTAAAACAAAGCCTTAAAGAAGTTAGATTATTATCTCGTTCTTTAAATAATGAAGTTATACTTAATATTGGTTTTGAACAATCTATTACAAATGAATTGAATAGATTAAAGAAAATGAAATTCGCCTCTGCTGAATTAAATGTTAAGGGCGAAGTCATTCCTTTTCAAAATAAAAAACATGAAGTAATAGTTTTTAGAATACTTCAAGAGTTTTTTTCTAACACAGTAAAATATTCTGAAGCAAAAAATCTAGCAGTAAAGCTTAACTATGACAATGATAAATTAATAATCACTGCTAGTGATGATGGTAAAGGTTTTGATATTGAAACTATAAAGAAAGGTTCTGGCTTGTTAAATATGAAGAGTAGAGCAGAACTTATTAATATGTCTTACAATCTAAGCTCTAAAATAGGAGAAGGTACTAACTTAGAATTAGAATATCCATATAAGCATGAAAATGATTAAATGTCAAAAAGAGTTGTAATATATTATTAAATAGTATGCTTATTTTATCTAAATAATGCATTTTATGTAATTATTTCGCAATTTCATCTAAGGACTTTCATAAATTTGTAAAAAAAACAATTTTATGAAAGCTAAATATAAACTTAACCTTGCGCTTCTTTGCGCAGTGTTTTTTTCTTTTCATTTCATTTCATTTGGACAAAAATATAAAGAGATGATGGCAGATAATGCTATTAATTTTTATGATGTTGTTCAAGAAGCTGAAGCTTATTTTAAAACGATAAATGCTAAAGCAAAAGGCTCTGGTTATAAAAATTTTATGCGTTGGGCTAATAATAATGAACATAAATATTACCCAACTGGAAATAGAATGAATGTAAATCCTGCATTTGCTACAGAGGCATTTAATAAATACTTAAAGTCGAATAATACTATTACTAATAAATCTAATAGAGTAGGCGGTTGGAGAGAGTTAGGGCCTTTTGTAGTAGAAAATATAACAGGTCATTATGCAGCAGGAATGGGACGCATAGAAGATCTTTATGTCGACCCTAACAATGATCAGAAAATATATATTGGATCAAGAAGTGGTGGTTTTTGGAGTACTCTAGACGAAGGAAATACTTGGAGTAAAAGTGGAACAGAAATATTACCAGCTTCCGGGGTAAATTCGATAGCAGTAAACCCTGCAAATACTAATCATGTATATATAGCCTTAAGAAATGCTAGCAATGGTTATTCTTATGGAATATATGAATCATTAGATGCTGGAGTTACTTTTAGTGAAACTGCATTTAACCCAACTAATTTAGGATTTGGAGGATTAGGATCAGATTTTAGAATCTACAGTATTGTTCATCATCCAACTATTGCTGGTGTGTTATTTATTGGTACATCAGAAGGGTTGTATAAAGTTACAGGTAATTTTACAAATTGGACTAGTATTATTCCTCAAGGTAATTTTACTCAAATTAAATTTCATCCAACAAATAGCACTATAGTTTATGCTGTTAACCATATTAATGATGGAGGTTCGCAGGAAAGAGATTTTGTTTATATATCAAACAATACAGGAGATACTTTCTCTACTACTTTAATACCAGGAAATAACAATTCACGCGGACTTATTGATGTAACAGAAAACGAGCCCGATGCTGTGTTTTTTGCATCATCTTCTGGGATTTGGAAATCTGTAAATCAAGCAAGTTCCTTTGCCTCAGTTGGAGCATCAACTTTTGGCACTGATGGTTTTGCTGTAAATGATACCAATAGCCAAAATTTAATTATAGGAGCACTAAATATAGCTAATTCTACAAATGGAGGTGCAAATTTTGTAAAAAGAACAGATTGGAGTCTTTATGATTTTAGTAATGGTTCTGGAACTTTAGAAGATAATTATTTTAATAGTAATTCTTATGTGCATGCAGATTTAAGAGTTGCGAAATCTATTAATGGAGTATTTTATGTTGGAACAGATGGGTTTTTAGCTAAAAGCAGTAATGGAGGTGTTAATTGGGAGAACTTGATGCAATCTGCATCGCCAGCAGTTAGAGAAAATTATAAACTAGGAATTAGCCAATCTAATAACAAAGTGGTAATATGCGGTTCTCAGGATAATGGAACTACAATTAAAAATGAAACAGAATGGGTTGAAGCTTATGGAGCAGATGGTATGGAAGGTCTTATTTTACCTTTAAATCCAAACTATATGATTGGTAGTTATCAATTTGGAGGAAGAATAAGAACACTAGATGCTGGCGTTTCTAACTCTATTGTAGATTCTAACGCTACCGATGGATGGTGGGAAGCTCCATTATTATATGATCCTAATGACCATTTTAAAATATACGATTTTCGAAACGGTGTATATGTTAGCACAGATTTTGGATTGAATTATAATTATGTAGGTACACCAAATTTTTTAGCAGCTAATCCAGGTAATTATTGGAGTCAAATTAGAAATGCAGAAATCGCTCAAAACAACACAAATATAATTGTGGTTACAAAAGGAGGCGATATTGAAAAATCAATAAATGGAGGTGTCTCTTTTTTTGATATTCAAGGCGCTCTTCCAAATCATGATATAGAAGATATAGCATTTAATCCTAATAATGATGATGACTTTATTATTGTAAATGCTGCATATCAAAATAATAGTCAAAAAGTATATAGAACAACAGATGGAGGGACAACTTGGTCCAATATTACATATAACTTGGGAGATATTCCTGTTCATTCTGTAGTTGTAGATAATACATCTAATCCCAATATATATATTGGTACTGAAGTTGGTGTATACTATAAGCCATTAAATGGAACGAATTGGTTACTATATAATACAGATTTACCATATGTAGCAGTGCAGGAGTTGGAAATAAACTATGGAGCTAATACTATAAAAGCAGTAACATGGGGTCGTGGTTTATGGGAGTATGATTTAGTTGGAAGAGAAAATTATCCATCGATTGAGACAACTATAATTTCTAATGCTCCAACACTTAATACACCAAAAATAGGGGTGCCACAATTTGTTACTTCTACTATTAATTATGGAGGTGTTTTAAGTACAGTAGAAGTCAAATATTCTGTAGATAACTTATTATTTGATAATACTATAAGTATGTCAAATTCTAGTGGAAATATTTGGGTTTCAGATCAAGCATTGCCAGATGTAGCAGTAGGAGCAAAAGTATATTTTAAAGTTATTGCTACTGGCTCTAGTGCAGATATATCTGAAACATATAAGTTTATGTATGAACAAAGAGATTTTGTCTATTGTAATTCTCAAGGAATATCTGGAACAGGAGCAGATTATATAGATCAAGTTACTTTAGATAGTTTTGTAAATAATTCTGGGCAGTCAACTTATACACTTTACGATAATTTGTCACCAATTGTTCTTAATACTGGAACAACATATCAATTAACATCTAGATTATCTAACGCTTTTCTTGAGGATGTGGCTGCTGCTTGGATAGATTTTAATAATAATGCAGAATTTGAACCTTCAGAAGCAATAACAATGTCAAATTATGTTGCTAATGTTTCAACCGGTAGTTTTACAGTACCTAATGATGCTGTATTAAATGAAACTATTAGATTACGAGTAAGCAATATTTATAATAATAATACAGATCCATGCGGAACGTTTTTTGGTGAAGTAGAAGATTATTTAGTGACTATAGATAGTAATCTTTCTGTAGAAGACTTTAATGGTCAAGATAGTGCTATTAGTATTTATCCAAATCCGTCTAATGGAGATGTCTTTGTAAATTCTGAAAATAATAATATTACTAAAATTGAATTGTTTGATATAAGAGGTAGAAAAGTGATTCAACAAAATAATTTGGATACAAAACAAACCACTTTTAATATTGAACATTTACAAGAATCGGTTTATATTCTTAATGTCTATTCTGCCAAAAAGAAAACCACTAAAAAGATTATTAAAGTATATTAAACAAAAAAGGCTCTCATTTTGAGAGCCTTTTTTATAACCATTTCAGAATTTTTTTTACTTGGTTTAGTTTACCTGTATAGGGAGCATAACGTACAGGAAGATCTAGCCAATTCCCTTTTTTTACAACTGCTTTTTGGTGAGAGAACGTTATATAAGATTGCTTACCATGATAAGCACCAATACCACTATTGCCAACACCTCCAAATGGTAACCTATGATTTGCAAAATGTACTACGGTATCATTTATACAACCACCTCCAAAAGAAAATTTTTCTACTGTTTGTCTTGCTTTTTCAGAATTAGTACTAAACACATAAAGTGATAATGGTTTTTCATAATTAGAAATAACCGTTTCAATTTCGTGTTCGTTTTTGTAAGATAAAACAGGAAGAATAGGACCAAATATTTCATCTTTCATAACTTCGCTATCTATACTAGGTTCATCTATTACAGTTGGAGAAATATAATAAGTTTCAGAATTTGTGTTACCTCCAATAATACATTTTTCGTTCGTTAGCATTTTTGCCAAGCGGTTATAGTTCTTTTCATTTACTATACGAGCAAAATCATTAGAGGTTTCTGGAGTATTAGTATAGGCCTTTTCAATTTCTATTTTTAAAGCTTTATAAAAAGCATCTTTTTTAGATTGATGAATTAATATATAATCTGGAGCAATACATGTTTGGCCAGCATTTAAAAACTTACCCCAAACAATACGTTTAGCTGTTAATTTTATATTTGCAGTTTCATCAATAATGCATGGATTTTTACCACCTAATTCTAATGTAACAGGAGTTAAATGTTCTGCGGCCGCTTTTGCGACAATTTTACCTACAAAAACACTTCCTGTAAAAAAAATGTAATCCCAACGTTGGGCTAATAATTTGGTGGAAATATCTACACCACCTTCAACAACATTAACATGTTCTGGTTTAAAAACATTACTTATAATATCTTTTAATAAAGAGGAAGTATGTGGCGTTAATTCACTAGGTTTTAAAATAACTGTATTTCCTGCAGCAATAGCAGCTACTAATGGAGCAATAGCTAATTGATACGGGTAATTCCAAGGCGCAATAATTAATGTTTGCCCATAAGGCTCAGAATAAAGTTTATCTGTAGAAGGGAAATTTAATAAAGCAGGTGTAATACGTTTAGGTTTAGCCCACTTATTAATGTTTTTAATCATTAAATCTAAATCTGAAAGAACAACTGCAGTTTCTGTTAAAACAGATTCGAAAACTGGTTTTTTAAAATCTTTTGATAAAGCTTGTATAATATCACTTTCTCGTTTTATTAATTCAGTTTTTAGCTTTTTTAAAACTTGTTTTCTATATGAAACAGATTTTGTCTCACCAGTTTTAAAATACTCCTTTTGCAATTGTAATAGATTAGAAATCATACTTTTTATTGTATATAGATATCAGTTTTGTAATTCTTAATTTATTTCTTTCTTGTAGAAAGAAGGGATATAAATTTAATGATATATTTAAGATTAGAAGAAAAACAAATAAATTGTTGAAGCCAAAAAACAACAATATTATTATTTGAACTATTATTACAATTATAAATCCAATGAGGTGGCATATTTCTGAAATAGTAATTTCATCTAATAAATATTTAGCCTTTTCAATATTTAAATGATTAGTAATTTTAATTTTTTGATTTAGATGTTTAAAAAATGTGTTTTTTACAATCCAAGTAAAAGGCTTTAAACCTATAAGGGTATAAAAATTTATATTTTTAGTTAAAATAAAAGATTTTATAAAATTAAAAAAGACTCCTTTTTTATTTAACTTTTCAGCAATCCCAAAGCCTACAATCCCACTAGTTAAAGTAATAGATATACTAAGCATCAAGTGAATTAAATTAATATGATTCATAATTAATTTACACAAGCATCCCAAATAGGATCTTTAGGTAAAGGAGCAGTTATATTAAGTGTTATTTTAGAAACAGGATGAATAAACTTAATGTTTCTAGCATGTAAACTAATACTTGCATCTTTATTACTTCGATTAAAACCATATTTTAAATCTCCTTTTATTGGAGAACCAATATTAGACAGTTGAGAACGTATTTGGTGATGCCTTCCAGTTTCAAGGTTTACTTCTAGTAAATAATAATTATCTAAAGATTTTAGAATTTTGTAATGTAAAATAGCTTTTTTACTATCTGGTACTTCTTTAATATAAGCTGTAGATTTATTGTTTTTTGGGTTTTTCTTTAACCAATGTATTAAAGTGTCACTCTCTTTTTGAGGCTTATTTTTAACTAAAGCCCAATAAGTTTTAGAGATGTCTTTGGATACAAATAGTTTATTTAATCGAGGTAATGCCTTACTTGTTTTAGAAAAAATAACTAAACCTGTTGTCGGCCTATCTAATCTATGAACTGTACCTAAATATACATTTCCAGGTTTATTATATTTTTCTGCTATATATTCTTTTACAACATCACTTAATGGTTTGTCACCAGTTTTATCACCTTGTACTATATCTCCAGCTCGTTTATTAACTACAATTATGTGATTATCTTCGTAGATAACTTGAAGATTATTCTTATTTGAAAGCGTTTTAGACATTTAATTACTATTCTAGTAGTAAACCATAGATGGTTTTTTGTAAAATTGGATAATGTTTTTAATTATATTTATTTGAATTTTGAATAGATATCTAAACTAATAAATTTTTCGTTTTTTATTTCACAGTCAAGCATAGTTCCTTCAAGGTTAAAATCAAGTTTGGCTAATGCTTTTTTACAATTTATATTTTCTGTCTCGACAAATCCTTCAATTCTATGTAACCCTATAGTATTAAAAGCATAATTAAATATTAAAAGCATAGCCTCAGACATGAACCCTTTACCCCAATTCTCTGGAAGCAACCAAAAACCAATTTCTGCTTTTTTATTTTCTGTATTTAAGTTATTTAATCCTCCGGCCCCAAGAAATGCTCCATCAGTTTTTGAGCAAACAGCCCACCAAATGCCTGTACCATTTTTTTCAAGATCAGAAAACCATGTCATCTGTTCTTTTGTAGCTTCTATAGTTTTAAAACTAATACCGTAATATTTTATAATATCTGGATGCGAAAGTCCTTGAAAAACATTTTCTAAATCAGAACTGTTGAATTGTCTTAGTATTAATCTTTCAGATTCTAATATAGGAAAGTTATTTACCATTTATGATACAACTATTTTAATACTGCTCACTTTCATTAGGGAAATCACCACTTTTTACATCCTCACCGTATTGAGTAAAAGCATTAGTCATCTCCTCATATAAGTTCATATAACGACGTAAAAACCTAGGATTAAATTCATGTGTCATTCCTACCATGTCATGAGTAACCAAAACTTGGCCATCTACACCAGAACCCGCTCCAATACCAATAACAGGAATAGAAACACTTTTAGCAACTTCTTGAGCTAATTTTGCAGGTATTTTTTCTAATACAATAGCAAAGCAACCTGCTTTTTCTAACATTAATGCATCTTCTTTTAATCTAGTAGCTTCTTCTTCTTCTTTAGCACGAACAGTATAGGTGCCAAACTTATAAATAGATTGCGGTGTTAAACCTAAATGGCCCATAACAGGAATACCAGCATGAAGTATACGTTTAATAGAATCTTTAACTTCCTTGCCACCTTCCATTTTTACAGCATGACCACCAGATTCTTTCATAATACGAATTGCAGATCGTAACGCTTCTTTTGGGTCACTTTGGTAGCTTCCAAATGGTAAATCTACAACAACCAAAGCACGATGAATAGCTCTAATAACTGAAGAAGCATGATAAATCATTTGATCTAAAGTAATTGGTAGAGTGGTTTCATGACCAGCCATTACATTACTAGCTGAATCACCAACAAGAATAACATCTATTCCAGCGCCGTCTACAATTTTTGCCATGGTATAATCATAAGCAGTGAGCATAGAAATCTTCTCACCATTTTTCTTCATATCTACCAATGACTTTACAGTTACTCTTTTATATTCTTTTTTTGCTACAGACATTTATTATAAATTAAGATAAGACTGTAAAAATACTAAATTTACAAATGATAATTTGATTTTTATTTCCTGCTGAAAAACAATACATTGCAGTCAAATCCTTTAATTATGAAATATTTATTTTTTGCATTTGTATTCCTTTTTATTACAAATACTAATGCCCAAACTGAAGCCGAAACACAAGTTAAACAAACTATAGAACGTTTTTTTGAAGGATTTCATAAACAAGATACTACAATTATGAAATCATTGATTTATAAAGAAATGAAATTACAATCTATTGGAAAAAATAAAGAAGGGATTGTACAGTTAATTACAACCAAAACATCAGATTTTATAAAATCTATAGCTTCTATTCCTAAAGATCAAAAGTTTGAAGAGAAACTATTAAGTTTTAATATTCAAATAGATGGCAATATGGCTAACGTATGGACTAAATATGAATTTTGGTTTAACGAACAATTTAGCCATTGTGGTGTAAATTCTTTTCAATTAATTAAAGAAGACGATAATTGGAAAATTTTCTACTTAGTAGATACTCGTAGAAGAAAAGGCTGCCAAGAATAATAATCTAACAATCGGCCATATTTACTCTAATAGCTAATCCGCCTTCACTAGTTTCTTTATACTTTGTATTCATATCTTTTGCAGTTTCCCACATAGTATCTACAACTTTATCTAAAGGTACTTTTGCATTTTCTGGATTAGTTTCTAAAGCCAGTTCAGCTGCATTAATTGCTTTTATGGCGCCCATTGAGTTGCGTTCTATACATGGTATTTGTACTAAACCTCCAATAGGATCACATGTTAACCCTAGGTGATGCTCCATTGCTATTTCTGCAGCAATCATAACTTGTTCTGGAGTGCCTCCAAGTAATTCACATAAAGCACCTGCTGCCATCGCAGAAGACACTCCTATTTCAGCTTGACAACCACCCATTGCTGCACTAATAGTAGCTCCTTTTTTAAAAATGCTACCTATTTCTCCAGCAACTAATAAAAATTGTTTAATGTGTTTAAAATCGGCATCATGATTCTCAATAACCAAATAGTACATTAAAACAGATGGTATAACACCTGCGCTACCATTAGTTGGAGCTGTTACTACACGTCCAAGTGAGGCATTTACTTCATTTACACTTAATGCAAAACAACTTACCCACTTTAAAATTTGACGAAATTTAACTTCACTTTGTCTTATACTTTCTAGCCAATCTTGAGGAGTCACATATGGTACTTCTACATTTAAGCCTTTATGCATATCAAAAGCACGACGTCTTACATTAAGTCCTCCAGGTAATGTTCCTTCAGTATGACAACCTGTAAACATACAGTCAAGCATGGTTTGCCATACACGTTGTAACTCATAATCTATAGCATCTTCTTTACGCAGTACTTTTTCGTTTTCTATAACTATTTCAGAAATAGATTTATTATTATTTAAACAGAACTCTAATAAATCTGAAGCCTTTTCAACAGGATAAGGAAATTCCTGTTCTGTAGTTTTATTGCTATCATTATTTGTAGGTTCTTCTTTTATAACAAAACCACCACCAATAGAGTAGAAGGTAGATTGATGAATTTCTGTATTTAAGCTAAAAGCTGTAAAGGTTATTGCATTAGAATGAAAAGGAAGAAATACACGATTAAAAACGATTTCTGAAGGTCTATCAAAATCAATAATACGTTCATTACCTAAAACTAATTTTTCAGTATTATCAATAGAAGCAATAATAATGTCAATCGTTTCAGTAGGAATTGTTTCAGGGTCTCTTCCACTTAAACCTAGCATAACGGCTAAATCTGTGGCATGCCCCTTTCCTGTTAACGATAATGAACCATATAAATCTATTTGTATTCTCGTAACATCATTAAATACAGTATCATCTTTTAATTCTTTTAGCCAGCGTTCAGCAGCACGCCAAGGGCCTAGAGTATGAGAACTTGATGGTCCAACACCAATTTTTAGCATATCGAAAACCGAAATAAACTCCATAGAATTTCAATTAATTTGTTAAACAAATATAGTTTTTATTGCTAATAAATGATTGTAATTTTATGTGTTAAATTGTTTCTTTATAATAACAAACGAACGTTAATTAGTTTGTTGCTAATTATCGATTTTTTTTATGTTTACGACGAAAAAAAACACTAAAAATGTAGGGTTCTATAAGAAAATACGAACAAAAAGGATAAATTGATATCATATTAATTAAAGTGTCATATTTTATGAAAACTGCCCCACTAATTATTATAGTATTATTTCCTATTTTATTATTTGCACAAGTAGGTATTGGTACTACTACTCCAGATTCTAGTGCAGCATTAGAAATTGAGTCCACAACATCAGGGATTTTAATACCAAGACTTACGCAAACTGAACGTAATGCAATTACAACACCAGCGATAGGTTTGTTAATATATCAAACTAATAATACACCTGGTTTTTATTATTATGATGGTACTACATGGCAACCTTTTGGAGGTGGAGTTGATAATGATTGGACAATTAATGGAAATGATATATATAATGCAAATTCTGGTAATGTAGGTATTGGAACCAATGCACCATCAACACAACTTCATATAGAGAGTACTGGGACAGCTACTACTATTTTAAATCAAGATTTTGAAGGTGCTTTAACGCCACTAACAACAAGCGGTGATTCTAATTGGTTTTTGCAAAGTACAAGTGTTAATGGGGGAACTCAAGCCGCTGAGTCTGGTAATATAGCAGATGATCAAGAATCTATAATGGAATATACCGCAGCAGTACCTGCTGGAGGCGCTACACTTAGTTTCTTTTATGAAGTAAGTTCTGAAGCTACTTTTGACTTTCTTGAATTTTCTGTAGATGGAGCAGTTATAGAATCATGGTCTGGTACTATAGGTTGGACTAATTATGTTTATAATTTTGCAAGTGCAGGAACTCATACATTACGTTGGAGGTATTTTAAAGATTTTACAGATGATGGAGGAGATGACCTTGCAAGAATAGATGACATTTCGTTAGTATCTAGTGCACCTGCAGCTTTACGAATAGTAGATGGTAATCAAGCTGTTGGTAAAGTTTTAATTAGTGATGCAAATGGGAATGCAAAATGGACTACATTATCTACCGATGTAATTTCTGATGTGCCAAGCATTGCAACTGTAAACGGAATGGAAATTCCAATATGTAATACTAATAGTGTGGGTAGTACAGGTAGTTTTAATTTAACTATAAAAGGAGTACCTACTACTGTGTCTTGGGAAATATTAGACCTTCAAGATAATATAGGTTCAACAGCAACTATAAGTGGACAAGAAGTGTTATTGGCACCATTTCACCCTGAAAGATTACAAGTGAGGTATGATTTTGCGCCTGCATTGCCCTTTAACCCTGAAGGCATGATTTTTTCTGCAAATAATAATAGTTCTTATCCAGATACTTTTAGTTTAAATTATGCTAATAAATCTGCGGCTTCTATAACTATGAATATTACAAGAACAGATAGTTTAGGTGACACATCTGCTAGTTGTTGGGCAGGACAATTTTTCTTTGATGTATTTATAACTGCAAATTAGTCTTAATTAAAAACCGTATTGAAATATATAAGGACTCATTTAAAATGAGTCTTTTTTTGTTTTATGACATCGTGTCAGTCATTTTGTGTTGGCACAATCATTGACTTATTCCTCTCGTAAATAATTAATAAAATTAAACACACACATATACTATGAGTAAGATTATTGGAATCGATTTAGGAACTACCAACTCTTGCGTTTCTGTAATGGAAGGTAACGAGCCAGTAGTTATCCCAAATGCTGAAGGAAAAAGAACAACACCTTCAGTTATCGCTTTTGTTGAAGGCGGTGAAATTAAAGTTGGAGATCCTGCAAAACGTCAAGCAGTAACAAATCCAACAAAAACAGTTTATTCTATAAAACGTTTTATGGGTAATAAGTATTCTGAATCTAAAAAAGAAGCAGAACGTGTACCTTATAAAGTAGTAAAAGGAGATAATGATACACCACGTGTTGATATTGATGGTCGTTTATATACACCACAAGAATTATCGGCAATGGTATTACAAAAAATGAAAAAAACTGCTGAAGATTACTTAGGTACTTCAGTAGCAGAAGCAGTAATTACTGTACCAGCATATTTTAACGATGCACAACGTCAAGCAACTAAAGAAGCTGGTGAGATTGCTGGATTAAAAGTACGTCGTATTATCAATGAGCCAACAGCAGCAGCTTTAGCTTATGGTATGGACAAAAAAGGAACAGACCAAAAAATAGTTGTATTTGATTTTGGTGGAGGAACACATGATGTATCTATCCTTGAATTAGGAGATGGTGTATTTGAAGTACTATCTACAGATGGTGATACACACTTAGGAGGTGATGATGTAGATGAAAAAATTATTAATTGGTTAGCTGATGAATTTAATGCTGAAGAGTCTATGGATTTAAGAAAAGATCCAATGTCTTTACAACGTTTAAAAGAAGCAGCAGAAAAAGCTAAGATTGAATTATCATCATCTGAACAAACAGAGATTAACTTACCATATATTACAGCTACAGCTAGTGGGCCAAAGCACTTAGTGCGTACTTTAACACGTTCTAAATTTGAGCAGTTAATTGACGATTTAGTAAAGAGAACAATAGAACCTTGCCAAACAGCATTAAAATCTGCAGGATTATCAATTAATGATATTGATGAAGTAATTTTAGTAGGTGGTTCTACTCGTATTCCAGCTGTACAAACTGCTGTAGAGAAGTTTTTTGGTAAAGCACCAAGTAAAGGCGTAAACCCAGATGAAGTAGTATCATTAGGAGCAGGAATTCAAGGTGGAGTTTTAACTGGAGATGTTAAAGATGTATTACTTTTAGATGTAACACCTTTATCATTAGGTATTGAAACAATGGGTAATGTAATGACAAAACTTATTGAAGCAAATACTACCATTCCAACAAAAAAATCTCAAGTATTTTCAACAGCAGCAGATAATCAACCATCTGTAGAGATTCACGTATTACAAGGTGAAAGAGCAATGGCTGGAGATAACAAAACTATTGGACGTTTTCACTTAGATGGGATTCCACCAGCACAAAGAGGAGTACCACAAATTGAAGTGACTTTTGATATTGATGCTAATGGTATTATTAAGGTTTCTGCAACAGATAAAGCAACAAATAAGACACAAGATATTCGTATTGAAGCGTCTTCTGGTTTAACTGATGAAGAAATCCAAAAAATGAAAGCAGATGCAGAAGCAAATGCAGAAGCAGATGCAAAAGCGGCAGAAAATGCTAAGAAATTAAATGAAGCAGATTCAATGATTTTCCAAACGGAAAAGCAATTAAAAGAATTTGGTGATAAATTATCGGATGATAAAAAGGCACCAATTGAAGAAGCTTTAGAAGAACTAAAGAAAGCATACGAAACTAAAGATATAGCTGTTATAGAGCCTGCGTTAGAGAAAATTAACGAAGCTTGGAAAGTAGCTAGTGAAGAAATGTACAAAGCACAACAAGAGGCTCAAGGTGGAGCAGGAGCAGGACCAGAAGCTGGTAATGCAGAAGCACAGCCTGAAGGTGATAATGTTGAAGACGTAGACTTCGAAGAAGTTAAGTAAGAAGAAGACCAATTTTTTAATAGAGAAATGGTAAGAATTACTTATCCTAAAATTCATTTTGGGATCTTTAGAAAGAATTAAATTATAAAAAACGCAATCATTTATTTGATTGCGTTTTTTCTTTTAATATAGCAAATAATATATGATGTTTCTATGTAAAAAATTTATAATCAACACCTTATGAAAAGTGAGTAAAATGTTAATTTAAAAAAAAATAGTATATTTAACTATTAGTAAAATCTGTAAATCCCAAATTTACTCATGAAAAAACTAACCACAAACCTACTTATAATACTTTTTATTAGTATTTCTTTTTCTTGTTCTAAAGATAATTCTATAGACGATGATACTACTTTAAATATAGGTTCCTTACTAGGTGTATGGAAATTGACTGCTTCTTCTCAAAATGGAATTAATTATAAACTTACCGAATGTGACTTATTAGATCTTATAATATTTGATGAGACTAATATTATTTATGTTTATAATAAAAGTGGAAAAGGTAATAAATGTAGTGTACAAACACTAAACAAAAGTTACACGTTAAGAGATAACATTATAACTGAAGAAGATGGTACAGAAATTACCATTCAACAACTCTTTATTACAGAGCCTTCGTCTTTAATTATAGAGTTTGAAGAAGTCAGTGATAATGAAATTATTATTTTTCGAGAAACTTATATTAAGAAACAATATTAAATTTAATCTTTAATAATTTTATTTAAGTGTATTCTTAGGCACTTTTTAACGCTTTATTTTTAAAAACATAATTCCTTATGTCTTTAACTCAAACCAATTATAGCTTTAGTTAACTCAGTTATTTAAACATAATTATTTATTCGATTACATTTTTTATTTAAAAGCATAATAATAAACTATGCATGCATAATAAATTAATACTTATATTTGTATGACTAATTTTAATATAAAGATGAATACCAAACTCACAGAACTTTTAAATATAAAATACCCAATAATTCAAGCACCAATGTTTTTGGTTTCAAATGTAGCTATGGTTACAGAAGCAATGAAAGGAGGCATTGCAGGTTGTATTCCAGCACTTAATTATAGAACATTAGAAGAATTAAGAGCTGCTATTAAAGAATTAAAGGCTAATAAAGTAGAAGGCGGATCGTTTGGTTTTAACTTAATTGTTAATAAATCAAATATTAAATATAAAGGGCAATTAGAGGTGCTATGTGAAGAAGGATGTGATTTTATAATAACGTCTTTGGGTAGTCCTGAAGAAACTATTAGGCAAGCTCATAAAGTTGGTATAAAAGTGTTTTGTGATGTTACCGATTTGCGTTTCGCGCAAAAAGTAGAACAATTAGGAGCAGATGCAGCTATTGCAGTAAATAATGAAGCTGGTGGACATAGAGGTAATTTAACACCGCAAGAGTTAACTAACCAATTAAGCGAAAAGCTAAGTATTCCTGTTATTTCTGCTGGAGGTGTTGGCTGTAAGGCAGATATTGATAATATGCTAAGTTATGGAGCAGAAGGAGTTTCTGTAGGAAGTCCTTTTATAGCTTCAATAGAAGCAGGTGTAACAGAAGAATACAAACAAGCTTGTGTGGATTATGGGGCAGACGATATAGTGATGACAGAACGCATTTCTGGTACACCATGCACAGTAATAAATACACCTTATGTTAAGAAAATTGGTACTAAACAAACGTGGTTAGAATCTGTATTAAATAAAAATAAGAAGCTAAAAAAATGGGTTAAAATGATTCGTTTTTCTATTGGTATGAAAGCGGCCGAAAATGCAGCAACTAAAGCCACTTATAAAACAGTATGGGTTGCAGGGCCAAGCATAGAACATACTAAAGCTATACTTCCTGTAAAAGATATAGTTGCTAAATTGGTGAATTAATAATACTTCTATTTTAATTTACGATTTCATTTATTCGTTTTTTTAAGATTTTCACTTTTATTATATTGTTATGTTTAATTGATAAATAAAATGACAATTAGTAAAAAGAGAAAAAAACGGGTGAATGTGGAAGGGAAAGAATATCTCTGGTGGGTTTTTGACGAAACAGACCAAACAGAATTTGATGGAATTCAAATTAAGGCTGTCAGTTCTGACCAATCGATGTTTCTAAAATACGGATTACAGCAAATTGAAAATAATCGAAAAATTGTTATTTCACTTAGAGACAATATAAAGTTAGTTCACATATTTTCTCCTACAAAATTTGAAAATAAGGATGGAATTATTACGAAGAGTGGAGTCGTTAGATTGATAAATTGGTGCAAGAGAGAAAATCATATCATTCAATATGCTTTAGACGGCATGAATAACAATTTAGATGAAGAGTCGCAGAAATTAATTTTGAAAGAACTCCAAAGTATCTTATAATGTGATTGTCTAAATAGGCAATTAGCATGTATTTAAGACGCAATCATTTTATATTAATTAGTAGACTTATTAATTCAAAATTCAATACAAATGAAAGTCACAGCAGAAAAAAATGAAAAAGTTGCAAAAATGATTTTTGCATCTATTTATCCACTTTATTTGAATAGGTTGGAGAAGAATGGAAGAACCAAGAAAGAACTAAACCAAGTAATAGAGTGGTTAACTGGATTTGATGAAGATAAATTACAAGTACTTATTGAAGAGAAGGTAACATTTGAAACATTTTTTCAAAAAGCAGAATTACATCCAAATGCGCATCTTATTAAAGGCGTTGTTTGTGGATATCGAATAGAAGAAATAGATGATGAATTTGAAGTGTATAGACAATGTAGATATTTAGATAAATTAGTTGATGAATTAGCAAAAGGGCGTAAGATGGAGAAGATTTTGCGATAAAAATAGTATAGGTATTCATGTCTAAAATACATTTTTGCACTATACGTAAGGTGTAGAAATTAATGTTATAGTTTCAGTAAAAAGTAAAGTAGATTAACTAATACATATTTTTTGATAACTTGACTTGGTTATAAAAATAGCCGAACTTCGTTTAGCATCCGATAAGAAACATTAAAACGCTTTTTATCGATGAAACATTGTACGCAATTTGAGAAAACTAAAATGGAAGGAATAGGAAATACACCACTTGTCAAACTAAAACATCTTACCAATTCTAATTCTGCAGATATTTATGTAAAGATTGAAGGAGCAAATCCAACCGGGAGTATGAAAGATAGAATGGCACTGGCTATGATTGAAGGTGCTGAAAGAAGAGGCGAATTAAAATCTGGCGGAACTGTAGTTGACTATACTGGCGGAAGTACTGGAAGTTCCTTGGCAATGATTTGTTCTGCAAAAGGCTATAAAGCACATTTTGTTTCATCTGATGCTTTTGCCGAGGAAAAACTTCAAACTATGAGAGCGTTTGGAGCAAAACTTGAACTGATTCCGAGTGAAAATGGAAAAATAATAGCTAGAATTATTGATAAAGCACTCGAAAGAGTTCGAGAAATTGCGAAACAACCGAATACGTTTTACACTGACCAATTTAAAAACATTGACAATCGTAATGCCTACCATAAAATGGCATACGAAATAATGGATGTTTTAGGAAGCAATATTGATGAGTTTATAACAGGTGTGGGTACTGGTGGATGCTTTTCTGGAAATTCGGAAGTATTCAAAAAGGAAATCTCTGGAATTAGATGTATTCCTATAGAACCATTTAATGTGAGAACATTATCTGGAGGAGATACATCAGGAACTCATAGGCTCGACGGAATGGGAGCTGGATTTATTCCAGAAATTTGTCGATTGGATTTAGCAGATGAAATAATTTCCGTAAAAGATGAAGACGCATATGAAACTGCTAGAAAATTAGCAAGAATTGAAGGAGTGTTTGGAGGTACTACATCTGGCTCCAACGTGTGGGCAGCTTTACAAAGAGCTAAAATTATTGGAAGAGGAAAAACAATTGTAACTGTTGTTTGTGATTCAGGATTAAAGTACTTAAACGGAGATTTATATAAATAAAAAACTGTGTATAACAACCTTTATAATTCATTGTTGCAGAATTTTCTACGGAAAATTCCTGTCTTTATATAATCGCTTGGTTCTAGCGGACAATTCTACAACGAAACCATAGCCCAATCGTTAAACCAAACACCCTTAAAAACAGATGTTACTTCTTCTATTTACTCAATATAATTTATAATTGTTACTATGTATAAATAACTTATAGAAGTGCTTAATTTTCTTTTAACTGTAACATTTTCTAAATACTATAATCTATATACTAAAATATAAAACATTTATATTTAGTTAAATAAGCTTACTGTACATTTTAAATAAAATTTAATATCATGAGATTTTTTAAAGCTATTAGTATTTTATATGTGGTTGTATCTGTATTTACAGCACATGCGCAAGACAAATTAGAAATAGAACACACGATTAATTCTAAGGTTTTTGGTAAAGAAAGAAAAGTAAAAGTCCTTTTGCCTAAGTCTTACTCTAAAGATTCTACTGCTACATATGCAGTAACTTATGTTTTAGATGCACAACATAAAGTATTTTGGGATGCTGCTAAAGGAAATATAGGTTATATGGTATATAATTATTCTGTAATACCAATGATAGTTGTTGGTGTTGTTTCAGACAATCGCGGTAGTGAGTTTAACCCAGAATCTTCTAAACTAAAAGAGCACTTTAAAAAAGAAATTTTTCCTTTTATAGAGAAGAATTACAGAACAGATGGTTTTAAAACCATTATAGGTCATTCTTGGGGTGGCGCTTTTGTTGGTAATACTTTATTTAGTGATAATAGAGATATGTTTGATGCTTATATTGGTATTAGTCCTTCTTTTGGAGATACAGATAATATAATTGTAAAAAATGCAGACACTTTGTTGAAAAACAAAACTGATTTTGGAAAATATCTCTACTTTTCACATGGTGATGTTGGTAGAAGAGAAGCAGAGTTTGGTGGCTATGTTAATACTATAGATTCTCTAATAAAAAAATACCCAAATAATACAATAGCTTGGCAACCTCGTTTAATTGAGCGTGTTGGACATTGGCAAATTGTTGGGCCTTCTATTTGCGATGGTTTAATTAGTATGAGTAGAAATTACTTTGCAGATCAAAAGGTAATTGAAGACTTCTCGAAAATTTCGAAAAATAATTTAAAACAAAGAATTGACGATTTCTATGATGATAAAGAAAAGGTCTTTGGTTATGTTCATAAAGCCAGTGCTGGTTATTTAAATTTTATAGCTAACGATTTTAGAGATAGAGATGATTACGAAACAGCTTTGGCTATCTATAATATGGCTTTAGACAAAAAACCTAATAGCGTTAGGGTGTATGTTAACCTTTGCGATATTTATGATAAAATGGGAGATAAAAAGGTTGCTAAAACTTTTTTTAAGAAAACACAGAAATTATTGGAAGAACAAAAATCTGAAGTCAGTGAGAATTATTATAAAGATATTTCTGAATGGATTAAAGAAAAATTGACCACTTTAGATTAAAGTTAATAGCATAAAAACTATCTTTGATGTGGTAAAGGCTGCTTTTAAGCAATAAAAGGAATTGTGTTAAAATCTCAAGCTGTCGCGCAACTGTAATTAATAATTTAATTTATTATAAGCCAGATTACTTGCCTTTATTAATATATAACAATAATGCTTTCGCGATTTGAAGCCTGTTAGTAGCTCTCTATATATTAGATTTTTAGCTATTCGTGTTTCATAATAAAAGAAAAGTATTTTAAAATGAAACAAATGAAAAAAGAACCACTTAGAGCACCTTTAAAAAGTTGGGATTTTTATGCCTTATTTCTTCAAAGGCAAGCAAAAGAATTTGTTAAAAATACAGAAATAGAAATATTAAAAGAGTATAAAGAGCAATACAATTGGTCTTTTAATATAGAAAAAACCTTAAATGAAACGACATTTGAAGCTATAGTTCTAACGAATGATACTCAAGAAATTCAATGGGTAAATAAAGGTTTTGTAAAAATGACAGGTTATCCTGCAAAATTTTCTAAAGGCAAATCACCTAAATTTTTACAAGGGGAAAAATCATGTCAAGCGTCTTTAAAAACGGTAAGAGAAAACATAAAAAAAGAAATCCATTTTAAAGAGCGTATAATTAATTATAGAAAAAATGGAGAGGAATATATTTGCGACATCGAAATATTTCCTTTAAAAAATAAGGAAGGTAAACTTACTCATCTATTAGCTTTAGAAAAAGAAGTTTATATTTAAATACTAAATAAAACCTTTAAAATAGCAGCTCATTTTTACTTAATAATTTAGTTGTTTATCGATTCACTTTTTAAATATAATAACAACTGGTGCTTCGTTTAAATCTATCTTATATTAATATCTTTTTAAGAATAGCTCCAGTTTTTTCAACAGCTTTTCTTTATCATAATATAATAAAAGATGAATTTTTTTTATTCAATAATTCTATTTCTGTTTTCAATTGAAAGTAGTTTACAGCTCTCTTGTTTTCCAAAAAACAGATAACGGTTTTTAGAAATAAACCTATATACTAAATCTCTAATTTTTTTTGGTATTATTTTAAGTGTTATAAATACTTTCCACAATGATCCCAAATCATAAAATATAGATATAATAGCATCCGAATGACTTTTAATTTTTCCATTACTCAAATAATAAATTGTAGTAATCTTTTTATTATTTATAACAATGTCATTTTTTAAAAGTAGATCTTCAGCCTTTTTAGTTTGTAAAGAAATAAAATTCATTTTTAAACTTTTATCCTTTTCTAATATAAAAAGAACTAAACCATTACACATAGCACATTCACCATCGAAAAAAACAATATTAGTTTTCATATTGTAATATAATTATGCATTAATCCATGTAGTAAAATAATTCCAGGATATGCTAGTGGAAATGTGTATAAAAAGTCATTTAAACCCATTAAAACAGCTGTACCAAAATGGAAAATAAAAATACCAGCCAGCGCAAAAAGAATAGCATATTGATTAGGTATAAAAAATGTTATTGGCACTGCAAGCATAATAAATATTGCTGAATGAGACATAAACCTTTCTATTTTTGGGAAAGCTTTAATGTATTTGGCAATTTTAGGTATTCCATAAGAATAAGTTCCAAAAATAAGATGTAATACATTTCCTTTTCTCCAGTATGGAGACAATAGTTTCGCGATACCCGAAGTTGTGTATCCTAAAACTACTTGTGCTCCTAAGAAACCTAATGCAACAATTTTTTCAAAATTAGTATCTAATAAAAAACATAAACTAAAGGATAATAACGCTAATATTCTTAATTGATCTGCACCATCTTTTCCAGCGGTTCTATTTATATAAGAATATAGCGTTAGAGCAGTAAGCGATAAGAAGAAAATTTTAAATAAAACTTCCATGTTTAAAAAGAAAAAAGTACCAGTAAACAGTAAAGATATAACTTGTAGTTTATGAATTTTTAACCACTTCCTTTTGTTTAGTGATATAGTATTTATTTTTGGATAGATAAAATTGAAATAATGATTTGGCGTAGAACTTAACTCTAGCACAGACATTAATGTAGAGAATAAAATTAAGTATAAACTTATTGCATAACCTATATTTATTAAATTTGAATATTCCATAATTATATAATTTGTAAGTTAGAATCAAATACAACGCTCTTAATTTTTAGGTTTTTTACACCTTCAGAAGTTACAATAGCAAACTTTAGAGCGCTAGCTTTAATATTTCGTTGTTTTAAAAATCTATAAATTGATAAAATAATATTTATGTGATTAGTTGATGATTTTAGTTGCTCTTTATTTTGTATGATATGTTGTTCTTCAAGCAATTGCTGGCAAATATCTATCATGCCTTTATTATAATATTTAAATGGATTCCAGAAAATTCTTTTTAAAGCAAATTCTTTATACATATCAAGTTCTTCCCAATTAGAATTTGGGTCTTCTTCTATTTTATAAACTAATCTAAAATCATTTGCATATGGTTTAGGAGCAAAGAAAGAATAGTTTGGTAATAATTGAAGTTTGTCGTACTTATTTAAGTATTTCTGAAAATACTTAATCTGATATAAAGTACTTGCCACCATAAAAATGGCAAGTACTATTAATACAAAAACTAACATAATTAAGAATTCTCTTTTCTTAATTGAATTAACTCATTTAAAGTAGTTTTGGCATCTACAGATTCTAACTTGCTAGTTTCTGCTGGTCTAGCTGCTAATATTGCAGCAACCGCTACTGGACAAACTGCCGTAGCAACATTTAAAGCACTGGTTACAGCAGGGTTAGAAACAACATTAGTAACAGCATTAACAGCTTTACTAGCAGCGTTAACAATACTACCAATAAAAGCTAGATCTTGAGTTCCATTTTCTTCTACATGAGCAATTAACAGGTCTAATGCAGCAAGCTCTTTTTTAGATAATTTTGACATTTTAAAAGTTTTTTAATGTGAGTACCTACTCTTTATATGGCTTTTCGGATACCGCCAAAAATCAAGAAATAGGATAGTAGCGATCTATCTTTTATCTAGAATGTTCTTGATAATAGATCAAAATTATTTATAAAGAAGGTGTTTATTAAGCGTATAATTTCTTAATGTTTAAAACAAGTAATTATACTTAGGAAAAGGAATAAGGTTATTTAAATGTATTAAGTAAGTTGTTTTATAATATCAACATTTACAACATGTTTACCTTCAAAAGGTATGATATTAACTTCGTTTCCAAATAGCTCATTAGCTCTTTTTGTTTCATACATAATACGATCTGCGTTGAGGTATTCGTCTTCGGTACCATAAACTAGAGATACTTTAGCTTTTAAGAATGAAAAGTCTTCAGGAACTAATTCTTTTGGTATGCCACCAGAATGTAATACTAACTGGGAGCATTGTAATTGTCTAGTCTTTATATATCTTGTTGAAACGCTTACACCTTGAGAATACCCTAAAATAATAAGGTTTTTATTTTTTGGTATTTGCTCTTCTTCTAAAACAGCATCAAAATATTGCATTATGTTTTCAGTTTCTTTAACTGTATTCTCTTTAGTTAACCAACTGGCACCAACATGTCTAAAGTTTTTTTGATAATATAAACTTGGAGCTTGTGGTGCTATAATGTAATTTTTGTCTGTATTTAACTCAGAAAAATACTTGATAAAATAACGACTTAAATAACCCATGCCATGGCATACAAACCATACATTTTCTGTTTTTTCGGTTAATGTATTTAATGTAGAATATGATTTTTTGGTAGTATAAGTTATCTCTTTTTCTAGCATTGCTCGCTTTGTTTCGTATTTTTACAGCACTAAAATAATCTTATTTAATGAAACTATCTAAAGCCGAAATGCTAGAGCAAGCAAATGCAGCGTCGAAAAATACATTAATGGAAACATTAGACATTAAAATTGTAGATTTTGGTGACGATTTTTTAATAGCAAGTATGCCGGTTAATTCACGTGTTTATCAACCAGATGGAGTATTGCATGGTGGTGCAACTGCAGCATTAGCAGAAAGTGTTGGAAGTTTCGCGTCTCATCTTTTTACAGATACAGAAAATATGTTTGTGCGCGGATTAGAAATCACGGCTAACCATTTAAAAAGTGTAAAAGAAGGTCTAATTTATGCAAAAGCTACATTTTTACATAAAGGCAGAACCACTCAATTAATAGATATTAAAGTAACAGACGAAGCAGATAATTTAGTTTCTATTTGTCGGTTATCTACCATTACATTGCCCAAAAAAAAGTAATACATGTTGCAAGACCAATTTTTTGAGATAGCCAACACTCATTTTGACGAAGCATTACCATTTGTATTATATAGAAAACCTAATACAAATGCTATAAAGGGATTATTTCAAAATGATAATAATATTCATACTTCAAAACACTTAAAAGATAGTGGATTTGTTTTTGCGCCTTTTAATACCGAAGAGCAAACAGTATTAATTCCTATTGAAAATTCTTCTTCTATAGAAACTAATTTTACTTTTCAAGAACAAGAAAATGTTTATAAGGAACAAGACGAAAATTCAATTGATGCAAAAGCATTTCATGTACAATTAGTTACTAAAGCAATAAATGCTATAAATAATAATGAATTCAAGAAAGTAGTACTTTCTAGAAAGGAAACGATAAATCTATCTGAAGCTAATCCAATTAAACTATTTCAACGTTTATTAAAAGTATATTCTAAGGCTTTTGTATACTGTTGGTATCATCCAAAAGTAGGATTATGGCTTGGTGCTACTCCAGAAACTTTGATAAGTATCACAGGAAATAGGTTTACAACTATGGCATTGGCTGGTACTCAAAAAGATGAAGGACATAATACAATAAATTGGGAAGCTAAAGAGATAGAAGAGCAGGAATTAGTTACTAGTTTTATAGAAAATAATTTAAAACCTCTAGTACAAAATATTATTATTGGAGCAGCAGAAACTATTAAAGCTGGTAACTTACTACATATAAAAACTAGAATTTCTGGTACTATAAATTCAAATCTAGAATCTCTTATTAAGGCGTTACATCCAACACCAGCAGTTTGCGGATTCCCAAAAGAAGAGAGCAAACAATTTATTTTAAAAAATGAAAATTATAATAGAGAATATTATACAGGCTACTTAGGAGAATTAAATATAAAAGAGAAAGCGACTAGAAATACTAATAGACGTAATGTAGAAAATAATGTATATACTTCTATAAAAACGGTATCAAATTTATATGTTAATCTACGCTGTATGCAATTAACAGATAGTAAAGCAAGCCTATACATTGGTGGTGGAATTACTAAAGATTCTAATCCTGGGAATGAATGGAAAGAAACAGTAAATAAAACCTCTACAATGAAAAAGGTCTTGTTTTAATTCCAATTAAAAACTGTATGTCGTATTTTTGTAATAGATATGCTATACCCAAAAATTCCACTTGCTCAAACCTTAATTCAGCTTTGTAAGGCTAAAAATATTAAACATATTGTGCTATCCCCAGGTAGTAGAAATGCACCGTTAACTATAGGTTTTACTCACGATTCTTTTTTTAAATGCTACAGTATTGTTGATGAACGTTGTGCCGCATTTTTTGCAATGGGAATTGCACAACAAATTAAACACCCAGTAGTAGTAGTTTGTACTTCAGGTAGCGCATTACTTAATTATTATCCTGCAATTAGTGAAGCTTTTTATAGTAATATACCTTTAGTGGTTTTAAGTGCAGATAGACCAAAATATTTAATTGGTATTGGAGACGGACAAACTATAAACCAAGAAAATGTATATAAAAATCATATTCTATATTCTGCCAACTTAAAACAAGATTTAAGTGAAGAAAATAAATTGGATGAAGAAGAAGCATTGCCAATAATGAAAAGTATCGAGAATAAACTCGAGAAGTATTTAGGCTTGCAAAAAACAATTCAACAGAGTAACGAAGAGCAAATAAATAAGGCTATAAATATTTCAATTATACAAAAAGGGCCAGTACATATAAATGCGCCATTTAGTGAACCTTTGTATGAAATGGTTGAAGAACTTTCTGTTAGTCCAAAAGTTATACCATTAGCAACTAAAGATAATGACAGTGAAGATTTTAATGCTTTATCAGAAATATGGAGTAATGCTAAACGAAAACTTATTTTAGTAGGAGTAAACCAACCAAATGATGTAGAACAAGAATATTTAGATCTTTTAGCTAAAGATGATAGTGTTTTGGTACTAACTGAGACAACTTCAAATATACACCACGATAGATTTATACCAAGTATAGATAAATTAATAGGCGCATTAAATACGGAAGAATTTGAACAATTAAAACCAGACGTATTATTAACTTTTGGAGGTTTAGTAGTTTCTAAAAAGATTAAGAAGTTTTTGCGTGAGTTTAAGCCTAAAGAACATTGGCATATTGGAGAATATACCGCAAACGATACTTTTTTTATTTTAAATAAAGTATTTAAAATGCCCGTAAATGTATTCTTTGCTAATTTATTATCAAAAACTGATAACATTCAAAGTAACTATAATAATTTTTGGTCTAATATCTTTGCTACTCGTAGAGAAAAGCATAAAGATTATATTAATATAATTCCTTATAGTGATTTTAAAGTTTTCGACATAGTCTTAAAAAGCATCCCAGACTTTTCTCAGTTACAAGTTGGTAATAGTTCTGCGATACGCTACACTCAACTTTTCGACTTAAATACATCTTTAAATGTGTTTTGTAATAGAGGAACAAGTGGTATAGATGGTAGTACAAGTACAGCAATTGGAGCAGCATTAGCTTCAACTAATAAACCAACAGTTTTTATTACGGGTGATTTAAGTTTTTTCTACGACAGTAATGCGTTATGGAATAATTATATCCCTAATAATTTTAGAGTGGTTATAGTTAATAATCAAGGCGGTGGTATTTTTAGAATCTTACCAGGACATAAAAACACTAATAATTTTGATACTTACTTTGAAACTAAACATAATTTAACGGCAGAGCATTTATGTAAAATGTATAATTTTAATTATGAGAGTGCTTCAAATGAAGAAGAATTAGCCTTAATATTAAACACATTTTATTCAAAAAATGATAAACCAAAATTGCTAGAAATTTTTACACCTAGTCAAGATAATGATGATATTCTATTGAAGTATTTTAGCTATATTAAGTAGTTTAACGATGTATTTGGTTCTTTGTCGATATTTTTAACATATTGTTTTTGCCCTAGAAATTTATTAGTTCAAAAATATTGTATATTTAAGGGTAAATAAAAAAACTTAAAACTATTAATTATGAGTAAAAGAGACGATCTTATTGCTAAATACGCTTCAGATCTTAAAGACAAGTGTGGTACAAATCCTGATATGGATTTTTTAACTAAAGTTACAATTGGTTGTGGACCATCTATTTATAATAAAGATGCTGCAACTGTTTCTGGTTCTGACCAAAGTGAACTAGATACTGTGAAAAATAATTTTTTAATCAAAAAATTAGGTTTAAAAGATAGTGCAGATTTAGATAAAGCTATCGATTCTGTTATGGAAACTTACGGTCGTTCTAACAAAAATAAATACAGAGCTGTAGTATATTATTTACTAGCTAAACACTTTAAAAAAGAGTCTGTTTATAAATAGAATCTGTTTTAAAAAATATAAAAAAGCGTTATAACTTAAGTTGTAACGCTTTTTTTATATACTTACCTTTGCGGCATGATTAATATTGGACGATATAATACCTTAGAAATTTTAAGAGATACAGAACCTGGTTTATTTCTTGGTGATACAGATGATAATGAAGTGCTTTTGCCAAACCGATATAAGCCAGAAAGTTTTGAGTTAGGAGATAAAATAGACGTTTTTATTTATTTAGATAACGAAGAGCGTTTGGTGGCAGTAACAGATGAGCCTTATATAACAGAAGGTACTTTTGCAGTATTAAGATGTAATGCGGTAAATGATTATGGTGCTTTTTTAGATTGGGGTATGGTTAAAGAACTGTTTTGCCCTTTTAAAGAACAAGCTTTTGCTATGAAAAAAGGTGGTTGGTATTTAGTGCATTGCTACTTAGATGATAAAACAGAAAGGCTAGTGGCTTCTAGTAAAACCAATAGATTTTTAGATAATACAGAATTAACAGTCTCTGAGTTTGATCAAGTAAATTTAATTGTTTCTCATCCAAGTGATATTGGGATGAATGTAATTGTTAACAATAAACATTCTGGTTTAATTTATAAAGACAATATTTTTCAAGAACTAAGCATTGGTGATACCTTAAAAGGAATTGTCAAGAAAGTAAGACCAGGAAACAAATTAGATATCTCTTTAGGACAAATTGGATATAGAAATATAGAGCCTAATGCAAAGAAAATCTTAGAGCTACTTCAAGATAATTCTGGCTTTTTACCGTTACATGATAAATCTTCACCAGAAGCTATAAAAGAGACTTTAGAAATGAGTAAGAAGAATTTTAAAAAAGCAATAGGAACTTTGTATAAACAAAAACAAATTTCAATTGAAAATGATGGCATTCGTATAGTTAAATAGTTCGTATAGTTAAATAGAAGGACTATTTCTCTTTATTTGCAGCATTATTTTCTTCTGTGTTTTTTATACTAGAGTTCACCTTTTTTGCCCAACTTATTGCATCGTATAAATCAAAAAAACGTTCAACTCTAGTTTTTAGAAATAACTTTTCTACTACAGCATTTACCCAACCTCTTTCTGTATAAGATACAATTGCGTATCCATTCAACTTATTTTTACTACTAAAAAACTTAATCCAATCTAAAGGTTTTACCGAGTAATTATTTACTCTATTTGTGATATAGCATATAGATGGATTTTCTCCATAATGCTTATAAGCCGCTTCAATGGCATCTTGTGCGGCAGCCCAATTGTATAAAACGCCTTCATTGATTTCAGAGATTATAAAATCGTCAAAGAAATAATAATTTCCATATTCTGAGACATGTATATCTTCAATTAAATCTGCAAGGTTAGAGTCTGCGATTCTCATTTCGATAGGTATTGATTAGGTTAATCAAAATTACTTATTCTGAATATTTATAGCATTAAAACAGTAGTATATTATATATCTCTTCGATAAAGCGAAATTTATATCGCTAAAAATGAGTTTTTAACCGCTTTATCAATATAGTTTATTTAGCCACAAAGTAAAAGTCTCTTAAATTTAATGATTTTTTTAGAGATATGACTCTTTTTATGAAGTGTTTAGACTGTTTTATTTTCTGTAAATAACATTGACTCTGTCCATTTGTAAGCATCTATAATATTGTCAAAGTTTTTAAATGGTAGTTTACAAAACTGTTGTTCAAGTCGAGAATTCATTGTTCCTAATTGACTATAGGTCACAGAACAATAGTGTTTTAGATTTAATGTAAAACTATCAAGTTTTGAGAAATCTAGTGGTGATGCAGAGAAATTATTAATTCTATTAGAAATATAACCAAAATTCTTGTCATTAAAATATAATTTAATGATATCTATTACTTCTTTTAAAGACTCGTAATCTAAATGTACACCATCATTTATTTCTGAAACAATAAGATTCTCAAAGAAAAATATAGTTCCTTTTTTGTGCTTATAAGTTGACAAAATGTTACTTGCTAATGGTGTTTGGTTTATACTTATAGTTTGCATAGCGATTGGGGTTTATTGTGATACAAAGTAAGTTGACTTTATCACGATAAAATAAATCATTGTCATAATTGTAAGCGTTTATGTAATAAACGGGTTTAAGTAATGTTAAAAAAAATAGCAGCTAGAAAAAGAATATTTTATTCATAATTCTAGCTACTATTAGCTAATTAATTAAGTGGAATATTAAGCAGTTAGTGGCCTATTCCTATCATTTACTATATTATTAGACCAATTAAAAGCATCTTCTAAATTTATAGCAATATAGAACGGTATGTGAGAAAAACGTTTTTCAATTTCCGCATTCATTTTATCAAAAAAACTATTATAAACTATAGCAGAATAAGCTTTAACATTATTTAGTTCGAAACTAAATTTTGCAAAATCTAAAGGAGAAATCGAGAATTTGTTTATTCTATTCGATATGTAAACAAAAGGCCTATCTTGATAAAATTTATTTGTAGTTTCAAAAAAGGATTTTGAATTTTTTAAGTCAATATGTACACCTTCTTTAATTTCAGAAATAATTATATTATTAAAGAAATAAAAAATACCTATATCTAAATTATGCGTTTCCAGAACTAGATTATAAAGAGGAGATTCAATGATTTTCATTTTAAGGGATATAATAGATAAATTAATATACAGTAAAGTTATTTTGATTTTTATAAATAATTGAAAATTAGACGAATATGAGTTTAAAACACGATTAAATACATGTTTTTTCTGATTAAAAACATTAAATGAAGTTTTTTTCTTACAATATTAACATGAGTTAATTTTTAACTAAAACAAAAGCCGTTAACAAGCGATGTTGCTAACGACTTTAATCTAATTAGTAAATTTACTTAGGGTAATTTTTTATAAAATTTAAATAGTTTTTAATGTTTTGCTAGATAAATCATTTATGATATAATCATTCATGATTTTGTAAGCATCAATTAAGCTTTTAAATTTTTTATAAGGTAATTTGCAAAATTGTTTCTCTACCTGTATGTTCATTTCATCAAAACGTCTATAACTTACAGTAGAGAACGCTTTTAAGTTTTTTAATACATTAACAAACTTTGGAAAATCGATTGCAGCAATAGAAAAAGAGTTTACTCTATTTGAAATGTAAGCAAAAGGCTTTGCTGTACCGTAGAAATCAGATAGAATACTTACATAATCATCTGCAGTATCTACACATAAATGCTTTCCTTCATTAATTTCTGAAATGGCTATATTTTCAAATAAGTATAAGTTTCCTATTTCAAGTTGGTAGCTTTCTATTGAGTCTCTAAATAACTCACTATCACGTAATTTCATATATTCTAAGATTAATTGCTCTACAAAAGTACTATGCAAGCATAGTTAAATAGAAAAATATTCAAGTTCCAAAATTACATATCGATTAAATGCATTTCTTTTATGTTGAAATACAATAATGTGTAAGTTTATTCTTTCTAAAATTAAACGTTTACCAAATTTTATAATTTTAATTATTGATTTTTAGAGAGTTGTAAAAAGAATAAGACTTTGGGAAAGTACTAATGAAAATCATCAAAATCCATTGGTTCCTAATCATCCCCATTATTACTATTTGGAAAATAAGATTTAATGAAAGCAATAATTAAAGTAACTAGAATAATTATAATTAGATATATATAAATATTTATTTCTATATCTGTAATTGGTTCTTTGTGTATAGGATGTCTATATGACTGCATAGTTATAAATATATATAATTTATAACACAGTTGTTAATTGAATAAAAAAGAATTAATAAGACATCAAGATATTAAAAATGATTTTTTCGTGAATACAGGTATTGTTGGATTGTTAGAACTAAAAGAGAAATAATCATAATGATCATAATAATATCGTACCACTTCATTTATATAATAATGTTGATGAGTATATAAAAAACAGTTAAGATACTTTAAACCCTACTTGTAACCGTTAAAACGTTGATTATGAATAATAATAATAATAAAAGCAACTAAAAAAGTTCACCTTTTAATTAGCTACGGCTTTCTCCTGTACCTTCATTAGAATAAACACCATAGATACAACCGATATTGTTGATTTGGTATTCTTTGTTTTTTTCTAACATAATAAATGAATAAAATAACGGCCAATATAATGACCGTTTTTTAATTTCTAATGGTTAGATAAAAAATACCAAGTAAAATATTTATTTCATCATAATTTCTCTAAAACTAATGAGGAATTAAAAGTATATTCATGATTATATAGTGAATCATCAAGGTTATAAGAGTATATAAACTCTAATTCTAATTTGTTCCCAATGAAACTTATAACAGTTAAATTTTGTATGAAATCTGGATTTGTTAATGAAATGATATTATTAGATACATTCCAATTAGAATTAGATTTAATTCCTGTTATTTCATTAAGATCTGACTCAACTGTAGTTCCATTTTCTAAAGAAGTAGATGCCGTATAAAAACCTGAAGAGAGAACTGTATTTGAACTAGATGAGAAATCATATGTTAATGAAAAATTATGACCCAAAGTTTCTGAAGATTCAGTGGTTGTTTGGCCATTAGAATTATCGGTTGTATTCACGACTTGAGTATTGTTATAATTTTTAACAATCCAATTGCCTGCTAAATTTTCATTAGTTAAGGTCTTAGAAGTAGTAATGTCATCATTATCATCATCGCTTTTACAGGAAATAAATATAATAGAGACGGTCGATAAAATGAGTAATGTAGATAGAATTTTTGATTTTATTTTTAGCATTAAATTATTAGTTTGAAAATTAATAATTCAAATAAAATCATATTAAAAAGTATATGCAAATTTCATTACCTTAAATTATCTTATTTATGGAATAAAAGTAGGCTGTTAATAAAACTCTAGTTTTATGCTGTTATTAATTATAGAGTCTTTAATGTTAATTTAATAATTAGGTTTAAAAAAAAGAAGCGAACCTAAGTTCGCTTCAATTTTTAAATAATGTCACACCAACATTCAGTATGATTTAAAGTGTCAGTTGGACACACTGCAATTCTTGTTTGCGGATCCCATGGAATTCTTGAAGGAAAACTAGATAGACCGCCTTGTAAATTTGAAACTGATTTTTTATTCAGTTTTAATGATTTAAGATTCTTTTTTTTCATGATATAATGTTTTATGATTTATAGTATTATATCAACTGGATATTGAATATGTTACCCATGTAATAAAAAAAGAATAGGAAAGCGAATCAAGATAGGTTCTTATAGAAATTAATTATTTCTCATTATCTGGTGGGATACCACCATTATCTCCATGGTCTAGACCACCATATATATCTTTAGAATTTCTAATTTCAAATTGCATAAACTGTTCTAACATAATATTTTATTTTAAAGTAAAGTTAGTAAATTTTATAAATTATAAAGGCTTCAATATATTTATATATAGCGCTATATCTTTTTAATGATTATTTTATAATATTAACCATTCGAAAGCCTAATTTTGTGTATTTTTATCGCCGATTAATAGAAGCATAATGAGTGAGATAAAATGGGTTAAAGCCAAAGAATACGAAGATATTACATATAATAAATGTAATGGAGTAGCTAGAATAGCATTTAACAGACCAAATGTTAGAAATGCATTTAGACCAAAAACAACAAAAGAATTATACGATGCATTTTATGATGCTCAAGAAGATACGTCAATTGGAGTAGTTTTATTATCTGCTGAAGGCCCATCTACTAAAGATGGTGTGTATTCTTTTTGTTCTGGAGGCGACCAAAAAGCTAGAGGTCATCAAGGTTATGTTGGTGATGATGGTTACCATAGATTAAATATTTTAGAAGTTCAACGACTTATTCGTTTTATGCCTAAAGCTGTAATAGCTGTTGTTCCTGGTTGGGCTGTTGGTGGAGGACACAGTTTACATGTGGTTTGCGATTTAACGCTGGCTAGTAAAGAACATGCTATTTTTAAGCAAACAGATGCAGATGTTACAAGTTTTGATGGTGGATATGGTTCTGCTTATTTAGCAAAAATGGTTGGGCAGAAAAAAGCTAGAGAAATATTCTTTTTAGGAAGAAATTACTCAGCGCAAGAAGCATACGAAATGGGAATGGTAAATGCTGTCATTCCTCATGATGAGTTAGAAACTACTGCTTACCAATGGGCTCAAGAGATATTAGAAAAATCACCAACATCTATTAAAATGTTGAAATTCGCAATGAATTTAACAGATGATGGTATGGTTGGGCAACAAGTCTTTGCAGGTGAAGCGACTAGATTAGCTTACATGACAGATGAAGCTAAAGAAGGTAGAGATGCGTTTTTAGAAAAACGTAAACCTAACTTTCCTAAGCAGTGGATTCCATAAACAGGTGATGTTATGAAAAATATTTCGGTTTGGATCTCTGCCATTAGATTAAGAACTTTACCTTTATCTATTTCTGGAATTATAGTTGCTGGTTGCTTGGCCGAATATAATGGACTATTTGAACCATTAATTTTTATTTTAGCTATTGCAGCTACTATTAGCTATCAAATACTTTCTAATTTGGCTAATGATTTTGGCGATTATGAAAAAGGAACAGATAATGAAGACAGAATAGGACCTGAACGAGCTTTACAAAGTGGTAAAATTTCTCAAGACCAAATGTTTCATGCTATCCGTATGAATATTTTAATTTGTATTGTACTTACAGTCCTTTTAATTTTTACTGCCTTTGGCTCTAAACACCTTTTACTTGCATTATTATTTTTCTTTTTAGCTTTCCTATCTGTAAGAGCTGCAATGAAATATACTGTAGGTAATAATGCTTATGGATATCGTGGTTTAGGAGATGTATATGTATTTATATTTTTTGGCTTACTAAGTGTTATAGGCTGTTATATATTATTTGCAAAACAATTTGATCACGTTACTATTTTGCCAGCAGTTACAATTGGTTTGCTAAGTGCGGGTGTATTGAACCTTAATAACATGAGGGATATTCACGGAGACTTAAAATCTAATAAAATTACATTAGCAGTAAAATTTGGATCTAAAAAGGCAAAATTTTATCATTATTTTTTAATAATTGGAGGTATTATTGCTTCGTTTGTATTTGGCGTTTTATATTATGTATCACCATTTAACTTATTGTTTTTTATAGCATATATACCATTATTTCTACATTTAAAACGTGTGAAAAATATATCTGATCCTAAAGATTTTGATCCTGAATTAAAAAAACTAGCTTTATCAACAGTGCTTTTAGCCTTACTTTTAGGAATAGGACACTTATTTTAATTTATTATTCTCTAACCATTCATTACGTAGGTCGTTAGATACTTTTCCAGTGCCATCATGTTTCCAGCCAGGTGGTTTTAATAGGTATCTTAATCTATTATAAAGTGACTTTTTTCCCGATAATGCTTCTTTAAATAATACTACCCATTCTATAAAAGCAATTTTAATTGGATTATAAGTATTAATGTTTGCAGTTAATCCATAAACTACTTTTTCTTCTTTTAATTCTGGTTGAAAAGTATGAAATAGTTTATCCCAAATTATAAAAATGCCAGCATGATTTCTGTCTAGGTATATAGGATTACTGCCATGATGTACTCTGTGATGCGAAGGTGTATTCATTATAGCTTCAAACCACTTAGGGAGTTTATCAATAGCTTCAGTATGAATCCAAAACTGGTAAATTAAACTTATAGACATTTGCAATAAAATCATTCCTGGATGAAAACCTAATAATGGAAGCCATAACCAAAAAACAAAAGTGTAAAATCCACCAGACCAAGTTTGGCGTAATGCAGTACTTAAATTATAATATTCAGAAGAATGATGTACCACGTGCGAAGCCCAAAATAATCTACACTCATGTGAGATTCTATGAAACCAGTAATAGCTAAAATCATCTAAAAAAAGTAGAAGGATAAAACTCCACCATACAATAGGTACAGTAAATAACCTGAAATTATCATAAATATAGAAGAAAGAGACTAAAACAATGGTCTTACTTAAAAAACCTAAAATCACATTTCCAATTCCCATACTAATAGAAGATATGGAATCCTTTGCTTCATAGCCTTTTACCTTTTGTTTTGAAACAACATAAATTTCTAATGCCATAGAAACTATAAAAAAAGGAATTGCGAATAGGATAATATTGGGGAAATCTGTCATATCTATAAATTAATTCAAAAAGCAAATTACAAAAATAAATAAGTATTTTTGATTTTAAATTATGAAAGCTACTTACTACAAATATTGCCTAAATTTTAAACAACCAAGCGGAACCTCTAGAGGTGTTTTAAAAACAAAAGAAACTTGGTTTATTATTTTAAATGAAGAAGGGAAGAGAGGAATAGGTGAGTGCGGAATTCTTAGAGGATTGTCTATTGACGATAGGCCAGATTACGAGAAACAACTAGAATTTACTTGTAATAATATTGAGAAAGGCTTAATGTATCTTTTATCAAAAAATATTGAGTTTCCTAGTATTCAAATTGGATTAGAAATGGCTTTTAAATCTCTTGAAGCCGATGATGATTTTGTATTAGACCCTTCAAATTTTACAAAAGGTAAAGATTCAATTCCTATTAATGGATTAATTTGGATGGGAACAGAGCATTTCATGAAGCAACAAATTCAAGATAAGATTGAAGCTGGCTTTAAATGTATTAAACTAAAAATTGGTGCTATAGATTTTGAAACAGAACTTAATTTACTAAAAGGAATTAGACAACAGTTTAGTGAAAGTGATATAGAGTTAAGGGTTGATGCTAATGGTGCTTTTAAAGCTAATGAAGCCTTAGAGAAATTAAAACGTTTATCTGAATTTAAATTGCATTCTATAGAACAACCTATTGCTGTTAAACAGTTTGAAAATATGGCTAATTTGTGTGAACATACACCATTGCCAATTGCTTTAGATGAAGAGTTAATAGGTGTTTTTTCTAAAGAAGAAAAACAAAAGTTACTTAAAACTATAAAACCTCAATATATTATTTTAAAACCAAGTTTTATAGGTGGTTTTAAAGGTAGTAATGAATGGATTTCTTTAGCAGAACAAGAAACTATTGGCTGGTGGATTACTAGCGCTTTAGAAAGTAATGTAGGTTTAAACGCTATAGCACAATATACCTATAATAAGAAATCATTATTGCCGCAAGGTCTTGGTACTGGAAGTTTATTTACTAATAATTTTGATTCGCCATTACAAGTAAAAAATGGTACATTGCAACACAATACAAACTTACATTGGAATTTTAATATATAGATTATGTACATAGCCCAAACTTATAAAGTTTTACACGATTTCTGGCGTTATATAGTAGGAGTTATAATAGCAATAATAGGTGTTTTTATTTTTTCTGCTCCTCATCTTATTGCAGTTTTTATGAAAAGGATGAATGCTGAAGTAGATTTAACAAGACTTGAAGATGTTAATTACCTCATGAGTTTATTTGATTCTAATGAAAACCTAGTATATATACTGTTACCCTTTGCTGGAGGATTATTGTTTTTACTTTTAGCAGTAAAATTTATACACAAACAATCTATAAGGTTATTAACGACGTCTCGAGCTAAAGTAGATTGGAAACGTATTTGGTTTTCATTCTTTTTCTGGGGCATTATATCTTCAGGAATGGTGATGTTAGATTATTTTTTATCTCCTGAAAACTATTTAAATAATTTTGAATTAAATAGATTCTTAGTCTTAGCTGTATTAGCAATACTACTTATTCCATTGCAAACCAGTTTCGAAGAATATATGTTTAGAGGGTATTTAATGCAAGGGATTGGTGTACTTGCTAAAAATAAATGGGTACCACTTATCATTACTTCAGTGGTATTTGGTCTGCTTCATATTGCAAACCCTGAAGTTGATAAGTTAGGTTATTCTATAATGGTGTATTACATAGGAACAGGATTGTTTTTAGGTATATTAACTTTAATGGATGAAGGTATGGAGTTGGCATTAGGTTTTCATGCCGCTAATAATTTATTTACAGCTTTATTAGTTACTGCCAATTGGACAGCGTTTCAAACACATTCAGTTTTTAAAGATGTGGCCGAACCAGAATTAGGTTTTATAGACTTAATACTGCCAGTATTTATTATATTTCCTATCATACTTTTTATATTTAGTCGTGTCTATAAATGGACTAACTGGAAAGATAAATTATTTGGAAAAGTAGAACAACCACCAAACGAAGACTATAAAGTTATTGAATAGTTGACACCAGAATATAATAAAGTCCACAATAAATTTAAGCTCAATGAAAAGTATTATAATTTTAATGAGCTTAAAGCATTTGCCTATAGTTTAGTAAAAATAGAAAATCCTTTTGAACAAGAAATTGGTGAGTTTCTATTATGTTGGTTAGATGGTAATGATGCTATAGAAGTAAAAACATCCGGTTCTACAGGTATTCCAAAAACTATAACTATAAATAAACAGTCAATGGTAAACTCAGCCATTGCGACTGGTACTTTCTTTAATTTAAAACCATCATCTAAAGCTCTCCTATGTTTACCAGCTAGTTATATAGCAGGAAAAATGATGTTAGTTCGCGCTATAGTTTTGGGTTTAGAATTAGATTGTATTGAACCTAAAACAAATCTAGTTCTTAATAAAAGTAAACATTACCATTTTTCTGCAATGGTGCCAATGCAACTAAATGCGAATATAGAAAACCTCAAAAATATTGATATTGTAATCGTAGGCGGAGCGAAAGTGTCTAATAATTTAATTTCAAAAATTAAAGGTATTAGCACCTCAGTTTTTGAAACCTATGGTATGACAGAAACAGTATCGCATATTGCTATTAAACATCTCAATAAATTGCCTTCAAAACTCGAAGGTAATTACTTTAAAACTTTACCTAATGTTTCTATTTCTCAAGATAAAAATGAATGCTTAATAATTAATGCTCCATTACTTTCTAAAGAAACAGTAATGACTAATGATGTTGTTAAAATACACTCTAAAACTACTTTTGAGTGGTTAGGAAGACAAGATAATGTTATTAACTCTGGAGGCATAAAAATCTTTCCTGAGCAGATTGAAAATCAATTACATGATAAAATCGCTTATCGGTTTTTTATTGCTTCAGAAAAAGATGGAATTCTTGGAGAACGTATTATTCTTGTAGTCGAAGGAGAAAAAAACAGTTTAGATAATTCTATTTTTAAAAGCTTAAATAGATATTCTATACCTAAAAAAATATATTACTTACCTATGTTTATCGAAACTAATTCTAATAAAATTAATAGAGGAGAAACATTAAAGTTATTGAGTTAAGTGTAACTATTTATTTAAAATAGATACTAATAAAAGAAAAAATAATCTTATGAGTTTTTTAAAACGTGTATTATCAACAGTTACTGGTATATTTGTCTTTCTATTTATTTGTTTTGGATTTTTAATAATTATCGGGCTGCTTTTAGGGTCTTCTTCAAAGGATAAAGTAGTTGTTGAAAACGATACCGTATTAGAATTAAAATTAGATTTCCCAATAAAAGATTATGCAGCAGAAACAACTTTTAAGGAATATTCTTATTTAGACCAAAACAAAAAAAATGGTCTTTTCGACTTAATTTATGCTATAGATTACGCTACAACTGACGAAAATATTAAAGGTATTTCTATAGATAACAACTATATAATGGCTGGTGTTTCGCAAACAAAAGCATTAAGAGATGCACTTTTAAAATTTAAAGAATCTGGTAAGTTTATAGTGTCTTATGGAGATGTTTATTCTCAAAAAGATTATTATTTAAATTCTATAGCAGATACTATATATATAAACCCTGTTGGGGTTATGGAATTTAAAGGTTTATCTACTGAGCGTTTGTATTTTAAAGATTTTCAAGAAAAATCAGGGATAAAAATGGAAGTGGTTAGATTAGGAAAATATAAAAGTGCTGTAGAACCATATCTAGAAAACAAAATGAGTGATAATAATCGCGAGCAAATAAGCACGTATTTAAATGGTATTTGGAGCGAAATAAAAGAGGAAGTTTCTCAAAGCAGAAATATTTCAACAGAGCAACTAGATAAAATTGCAGATGAATTACTTTCAAGAACACCAGAACTTGCTTTAAACTCTGGATTAATAGATAAAATAGCCTACCATGATGAGTATTTAAAAGACATAAAAAAAGCAATTGGACTAAGTGATGAAAAAGAAATAAATACTATAGAAATAGAAGATTATGCAGAATATGCGTATAGCAAAAAGCCATATAAAGCAAAAGCTAAAATAGCTGTAATTTATACCGAAGGTCAAATTTTCTATGGAGAAGGAGACGAAAATTCTGTTGGACAAGGTGCGGTTAATAAATCTTTAGAAAAAGCGCGTAATGACGATAATATAAAAGCAATAGTTTTACGAGTAAATTCACCTGGAGGAAGTGCTTTAGCAAGCGAGTTAATTTGGAGAGAGATTGAATTGACTAAAAGAGTAAAACCAGTTATTGTATCAATGGGAGACGTTGCTGCTTCCGGAGGTTATTATATAGCTTGTAATGCTAATAAGATATTTGCAGAAGCAACAACAATTACTGGAAGTATTGGTGTATTTGGAACACTACCTAATATAGAAGGATTAGCAAATAAATGGGGAATAAATGCTGAGCAAGTTGTTACCAATAAAAATGCTGTGACTTATAGTTTATTTGAACCAATGAGCGATAACCAACGTGCTTTTGTTAAAGAAGGCATAAATTCTATTTACGATTTGTTTACCAATAGAGTCGCTCAAGGCCGTAATATGACGCAAGAAGCTGTACATGAAATTGCGCAGGGTAGAGTTTGGACAGGTAAAGATGCTTTAAGTAATGGCTTGGTTGATGAATTAGGTGGTCTAGACACAGCTTTGGCTCATGCTGCAGAACTTACAGAAATAGAAGATTATAAAATAATTCAGTATCCAGTTTTTGAAAAAGATTTAGATGATATGTTAAAAGGTTTTGGATTAATCCAATCTAAAGAAGATCTAATGAAAGAAGAGTTAGGAGAAGAAAATTATAAAATACTTCAAGAAGTTAAAGCAATGACTAAGCAAAAAGGAGTACAACTTATGTTTCCTTTTGCTACAGAGATTAAGTAATTATAGTAAAAATAGTAGTTAATAAAGTGGTTTAAATTCATTTTTTGAATGTATTTAAACCACTTTATCTATCTAAATTTATAGAAGCAACTTCAGGGAAAATTCAACGTCAAAAAACATTACAATTACTAAAAAAAGTAGTGTTTACTCATTCAAAATAAGCGTTTACTCATTCTTCATTTTATAACATATACTTTGGTTATAGTTTAGTATTGAATATAAATACTAATCATCATGAAAAACATTCCGTTTATTATCTTTTTTCTTCTTGTTTTTAAGTCTTTTGCACAAGAGATACCACAAGTAAAAATCAATGATTCAACTACTTTAGAGTTAAAAACACTTAAAGTAGAATCTGAAATTATTGGAAACATCGCAACAACAAGTTATACAATGAAATTTTATAACGGCTCTAATAGAATACTTGAAGGAGAATTAGCTTTTCCGTTAGGTCAAGGTCAGGCTGTTACAAAGTTTTCAATGGATGTAAATGGTAAAATGAGAGATGCGGTTATTGTTGAAAAAGAGTTAGGGCGTATCGCCTATGAAAGTACTATTAGACAACGTATAGATCCTGGATTATTAGAAGTTACAAAAGGGAATAATTATAAAGCAAGAGTATATCCTATTCCAGCAAAAGGGTATAAAGAATTGCGTATAGAATTTGAACAAGAATTATACTGCTCTAATGGAAAACATATTTACGAAATTCCATTTAATTTCAATACTGCCTTAGATTTTACATTCCAAATGGTTATTTATGGAGACAAACAAAAGTATAATATTATTGAAGGCAAAAACATAGGACTTAAATTTAAATCACAACAAGGCGTTCATAGCGCAAAAGTTAATAAGACTAATTGGATTGCTAACACACCTTTTATAATTGAATTACCAGTAAATAATGATGAAAATATAATTACATATTCAAATTACTTTAGTCTATATAAAGTTTTAAATGCAAAAACAAGATTAAAACAAAAACCAGAACGCATTACTATTTTTTGGGATGCTTCATATTCTATGCAATACAGAGACTTAGATTCTGAAATTAAATTATTAGATAAGTATTTTAATTATTTAGATACAGTAACGGTAAACTTTATAAGTTTTAGTAACACTATAGAAAAGTCAAAAACGTTTGTAGTAAAAAATGGGAATTGGAAAGCTTTAAAAAAGGAAATTAAGACTATTGTTTATGATGGAGGAACATCGTATTCAAAATTATATAGCAAATTTGGTAGTCATTCTAATTTAAATTTAACCAATATAAAAACTAATGAGGTTTTATTCTTCACAGATGGAATGTTTAATCTAGGTGATTTAAATACTAACTTTAAGACACCTATTTATACTATTAATACAGTGAATTCTGCAAATCATGAGTTTTTACAAAACAAGGCTATAGAGTTAGGAGGTAAATATATAAATCTAAGACTAACAGGAGCAAAACAAGCATTAGAATCGCTTAAACAAGAAACCTATCAGTTTTTAGGTGTTAAAGACAATAATTTAATAAGTGAAGTATATCCAAGAACAAGAGTAAATGTAAATTCAGATTTCTCTATATCAGGAAAATTTAAAGAATCAACTCCAATAGAATTGCTATTTGGTTATGGTAATGTGACTACAGACACTATAATAGTTAATATTAATAAATCATTACAAAATAAACTAGCAAAACGACTTTGGGCAAAAAAGAAATTAAACTATCTAAATAAAAATAAGGAAGAGAATAAGAAAGCGATTATTAAACTAGCTAAAAAAAATCATTTAATAACAGCGTATACATCTATGATTATTTTGGATAGAATTGAAGATTATGTGAGATATAAAATAGAACCACCAAAAGAGCTTAGACAAGATTTTAAAAGAAGAATGGAACAAATAGTTGAAGAAGATGAAGACAGATTAGAAGATATTAAAGATAGAAAGAATAAGCTTTTTGAGGACTATGAAAATTTAATAAAATGGTATAATACTAAGTATCCAATAGCTATAATTAAACCTAAAAAAGATACAACAGCTATAGCTAATATTACTCAACCTTCATCAATAAATCAAACAAATACAACAGCAACTTCTAATAATAATATAACAAATCAAAATCCTGTATCAGTAGTAAATAATGCGTCTAATACTAATGAAAGCACTTCTATCGTAAATTTAGATCCAAATAAAAGAATTGTTTCTGGAACCATATTAGATGAAGAAGGATTGCCAATTCCAGGAGTAAATATTGTAATTAGTGGTACTTCTAAAGGTAGTCAAACAGATTTTGATGGTAATTATTCTATTAATGCAGAAACAGGAGATGCTTTAAGTTTTTCTTTTATTGGTTATATAAATAAAGAAGTTGTTGTTAATACTAATGATGTTATTAATTTTAATATGGAAATAGATTCTACTGCAATAGATGAAGTTGTGATTACAGCTTATAGAGCAACTAAAAAAGAATCAATAACGGCCTCAGTAACTTCAGTAACTTCAGAATCTATTACGCAAACATTACAGGGACAAGTAGCTGGCATTAAGATTAATTCTGGTGGTGTACAACCTATAGCAAATACTAATATTAACTTACGAGGAGCAAATTCCATATCTGGTAATACGAAACCGCTATATATTGTTGATGGAGTTCCTGTTAGTGAAAGTGATTTTAGGAGTATAAATTCAAATAATATAGGATCGTTATCTGTATTGAAAGACTCAGCGACTACAGCTATATATGGTAATAGAGGAGTAAATGGAGCGGTAGTGATTACAACTAAAGAAGGTTTAAAAAAGAATGGAGAACAGATTCAAAAATTAAACGAGGAAATAAAAGAAGCTGTAGCATTTAAACAATGGACACCAGATGCTAATTACTTAAAACAATTATCAACCACTAAAACAGTAGAAGAAGCTTATAATTTATATTTAGACATACGTAAAGAGTATTATAATACACCTACTTTTTTTATAGACGTTGCTGATTTTTTTGAAGCGAAAAAAGAAAAAGCACTAGCCATCAAAATAGCATCAAATCTTGCAGAAATAGATTTAGACAATCATGAAGTTTTACGAGCTTTAGCCTATAAATTAGAATATTTTAGAGCATACGATTTAGCTTTATATATCTATAAGGAAGTATTAAGACTAAGACCAGAAGAACCACAGTCTACAAGAGATTTAGCATTGGCTCATGAAAATGTTGGTGATTATCAAAAAGCATTCGATTTATTATTTAAAATAATTAATGGGGATTTAGTTGAAAAAGATTTAGATGAGCGCTTTGATGGTATAGAACATCTTGCATTTATAGAAGCAGGACATTTATATAAGCTACATAAAGAAAAATTAATATTAAATGAAACTCAAAAAGAAATTATTAAACCAATAACAATTGGTTTAAGGGTTGTGGCAGATTGGAATCATAATAACACAGATTTAGACTTATATGTAAATAATCCAAAGGAGATAGCTATAAGTTATAAAAATAGATCTACTAATTATGGAGATAGACTATCTGAAGATATGACAGAAGGTTATGGACCAGAAGAATACTTAATAAAAGATGCTTTAAAAGGCGAGTATGAAGTAGAATTAGATTATTTTTCAGATGAAGTACAAAAAATATCTGGGCCAACAATAGTAAAGATTACAATATTCAAAAACTATGGTAAAGACAATGAAACTAAAGAGATTAGAATTTATCGCCTTGAAAAAGAAGAAGATGAATTACAGATTGGAAGTATTACTTTCTAAACACTAATGAGTATAAAAGGAGCACAAAAGTGTTCCTTTTTTTTAGCGAGTATTTTCGCCTTATAACGAAGTAAGAATTTAATTTCATTTTTAAGCTTTAATTTGCTTGTAAATTAATATCAAAATGAAATTAAATCCATTAAAAACCTCCCTTATTTTATTTTTAATTATTTCTACACAACTTTATGCTCAAGGCAAAGACGATTTATGTAAAGAATGGGAAAAAGTAAGTGATACAATTAATAATTATAATAATTATCTTGATTATAACTACAGTATGCTAACTAAGGTTGGCTCAAAGTGTAAAGTAGATATTTTTATTACCAATGGTTTTATTTATCAAAAGCAACAAAAAAATGATTCGGCGATATCTAATTTTTCTAATGCAATAAAAATTGGAAAAGAATTAAATCTAACTAAAGAGATTATACCCGCATATACAAATAAAGCTTATGTTTTTGCTCAAACGAATAAAATAAAAGAAGCTAATACTTTACTAAAAGAAGCAAAGGCAGCATTAGATAAAACACCAGATAATAAGGATTGGAATTTATATTTTCAAGCAAGAGCATATTTAGCAGACATTAGTTCCAACTATGATGATGCTATAGCTTATATGGACTCTTCTATAGTGTTTTCAAAAAGAATAAAGTCAAATACTTTTGAACAAAATGGCTATGTAAATAGAGGGACTTACTTACTTAGAAAATCTGACTATGAAGCAGCAGCAGCAAGTTTTCTAAAAGGAATAGAATTATCAGAAAAAAGTGGAAAAGCTGATGGTCTAGAGAGTTATTATCATATGGTAGGTTTTTGTTACACTAGATGGGAACAACACGAAACAGCTCTTACATATTATAAGAAAGCTAGAGATAGAGCAAAAAAAGCAAGTAATAATTATATACTTATGTACAATTATTCAAGAGAATCTAGATCTCTTCTAGCTTTAAATTTGATTGATGATGCTATGGTTTCTATCGATTCTGCTATAATTCTAGCAAAAAAATACAATGATAACGGAATTTTAGGAAATGCATATAATAATAAAGGATCTGCATATTTTAAGCATATAAAAGATTATGAGAAAGCAGAGTTATATTATACTAAATCTTATGAAAGTTCTTTAAAAGCAAACTCTTCAAAAAAATCTGACGACCTTTTAAAATTTTCTTCTATTCAAGGAATGCTCAATGTTTATATGCAAAAAAAGAATTACAAAAAAGCTAAGATTTTTTTAAATGTTCTAGAAGATGAGGCTAATAAAAGTGGTTTATTAATGTATAAAGAAATTTTTAATAAATATTCTAGTAATTATTATGAAGCCATTGGGCAACCAGGAAAAGCTATAAAATATCTTAGAGAAGAATATAAAATAAAAGATTCTATCTCTAGTGATAATGTAAAAACTCAAGTTGCTAAATTGGAAAAGCAATATAATACTACAAGTAAAGAATTACAAATTGTAAAATTAGATAAAGCTAAAGTAGAACAAGAACAATTAACTGCTAAAGCAAAAACAAAACAGAATTTATATTTAATTACTGCTATAATATTATTATCGTTATTAATTTTAGGATACTGGTTATTTAGAAAATTAAAGAAACAAAAAGAAGAATTAGATACAACAAACAAAGTCAAGAATAGATTGTTTTCAATTATAGCACATGATTTAAGAGGTATGATTATTCCTTTTCAGCGTTCAGGGCGTATTTTAGAGCATTATATTGAAGAAAAAAATTACGATAAGACTATTACTTTTTCTAAAGAGCTACAAAAGAACTCTCAAGGATTGTCTACAATGTTAGATAACTTATTAAGCTGGTCTATAGAGCAAATGAATGGTTATAAAATGAATCCAGAGTTACTGTATGTTACTAAAGAAATTAATGAAATAAAAACGACCTTCTCACAACAGTCGGAATTTAAAGACACTAAAATAAATATTGTTAATTCAGAAGAAATAGCTATAAATATAGACAAAGGTGCATTTCATATCATCTTTAGAAACCTTATAGGTAATGCATTGAAATATACAGAGAATGGTATTATTAGAATAGAATTTAAAAGAGATTTAAATACTCTTACCTGTATCTTAACAGATACAGGTATTGGTATGTCAAAAGCGCAACTAGATAATATATTTACTCTAGATACAAAAGAATCAACTATAGGCACAAAAGGAGAAAAAGGAACTGGATTAGGTCTTAGCTTAGTCTATCGTTTTGTTAAGATGAATGGAGGTACGATAAAGGTATCTTCAGAAAAAAGAGTAGGTACTAAGTTTAATTTAAATTTTCCTCTTTCAGAAAATGATATTCTGGAAACAGAAAAAATAAATACAAAAGAACAATCAGCATAATAGGACTCTGTTTTTTTGATTGAAATATTCATCCACAAGAATCGGTTAGTCGTCCACATAATGAAATCATGACTAGTTTTTTGTTTTTAATTAGCTATTAATTAATCCAAAAAACAAAAAGCATGAGAATTAAATTTAATAGTTTAATCGTTAGTATAATATTATGTTCTGTAATTACGTCATGTGGAAGTAAAAAATCTATTTCTACAGAAGTTACTAAGCCTGCATTAGTGAATTTACATCAAGATATTAAAAGAATAGGGATATTAGATAGAAGTATTGTTTCAAAAAATGAGTCGTTTTTAGATGAACTAGATAAAATATTATCAATTGAAGGTGCAAATTTAGATAGAGAAGGCGCAAAGCAAGCAGTTTTGTCTTTAAAATCTGAAGTCTCTAAAAGCAATACATTTTCTGAAGTAAAATTAATAAACATTGATGCTAAGAATAATCCTGGTGGTAGCGTATTTCCTGCGGCATTGTCTTGGGATGAGATAAGCATTATATGTGCAAATAATAATATAGATGGTCTTTTTGTATTGTCTTTATACGATACAGATGCAACCGCAACTTACGATACATTCAATACTAAAGTAAAAGGACCATTAGGTATAGAAGTACCTGCTATTCATCATAGTGTTGTAATTAATACAATAATAAAAACAGGGTGGCGTATTTACGATCCTATTAAAAGAGTTATAAGTGATGAGTTAGAGGTTTCACAAAAAGTAAGAACAACGGGAAGAGGTATAAACCCTGTAAAAGCAATAGAAGCTGCTAAAAATAGAAAACAATCGGTATTGCAAATAAGTCAAAAAATAGCTCAAGATTACGCATCACGGTTATTACCATATAAAGGAAAGATATACCGCAAATATTATACTAGTGATACCCCAAATTTTGAAATTGCTAAACGATATGTAGAAACTGGAAAATGGGAAGAAGCTTCTGTTTTGTGGGAAAAAGAAACTAATAACAAAGATAAAGACATTGCTGGACAGGCTTGTTATAATATGGCTTTTTATAATGAAATTAAGGGCGACTATAATAGAGCAAAAGAATGGGCAACTAAAGCTTATACAGAATATGAAAATAAATTGGCTTTAAAGTATTTAGATGATTTGGATGATCGTATTGAAGAAGTAAATATGTTAAATAAAAAATAAATAGAAATTCTATATATTAGGTATAAAAAAGGAGGAACATAATAGTGTGTCTCCTTTTTTATATATGGGTTTTGAGCAGCGTTCTATTGTTGCATTTTCAAGTAATAATCTGCAGAATGTTTACCAGAGCCATAGAACAAGAAAAAAATACAAACCAGTAATGTAATAGAAGCAAGTATTAAATTACTAGTATTCATATCACCAATAAAATTAAGAATAATAGCTCCAATTAATAAAGGAATTTGAACAGCCATAGCCCATCGTGTTAGAAGCCCAAAAACAATTAAAAGCCCACCAATGAGATGAGCGGGAATTATTAAATGTAAGGCTAGCATACCTCCAGTTATTTTTTCTAATGGAGCACAAATAGCATTTAAAGCTTGTATGTTTTGCATGAACTGAAAGCCTTTTATAAATAAAAATACACCTAAAGCAATTCGTAAAATATCTATTGGATAATACGTATGCGTATTAGCCCATTTATTCAATGATTTAACTGTTCCCATGATCTTAAACGTGTTGATTATCAAGTATTAAGATACGAAAAAAATGTGAATTCTGTTAAACCTGTAAGACGCCCATGTTAAAAGGTTTTTCAATAGGTGCATGATTAGCAGCTTCAATACCCATACTAATCCATGTTCTAGTATCTAAAGGATCTATTATAGCATCTGTCCATAATCTAGCGGCAGCATAATATGGAGATACTTGATTATCATACCTGTTTTTTATTTTACTAAAAAGCGCTTCTTCTTTTTCAGGAGTAATTTCTTCCCCTTTTTTAAGTAGTGAAGCTTTTTCAATTTGCAATAATACTTTTGCAGCACTATTACCGCTCATAACAGCTAATTCGGCACTTGGCCACGCAGCAATTAATCTTGGATCGTATGCTTTTCCGCACATTGCATAATTCCCTGCACCATAACTGTTTCCTATTACAATAGTAAATTTTGGAACAACACTATTACTAACGGCATTTACCATTTTGGCGCCATCTTTTATAATACCACCATGTTCACTTTTACTACCAACCATAAAACCAGTAACATCTTGTAAAAAGACTAAAGGAATTTTTTTCTGATTACAATTAGCTATAAAACGAGTGGCTTTATCTGCACTGTCATTATAAATAACACCACCAAATTGCATCTCGCCTTTTTTAGTTTTTACTAACTTTCTTTGGTTTGCTACAATACCAACAGCCCAACCATCTATTCTTGCATAAGCAGTGATTATAGTTTGCCCATAACCAGCTTTATATTCATCATAATCTCCATTATCAACTAGTCTAGATATAATATCTAACATATCATATTGATCAGCACGTGATTTAGGGAGTATACCATAAATATCTTCAGGGTTTTCTTTTGGTTTTTTTGACTCAATTCTATTAAAGCCAGCTTTATCATAATCACCAATTTTATCTACTAAACGTTTTATAGTATCTAAAGCATCTTTATCATCTTTTGCCTTATAATCAGTTACACCAGAGATTTCACAATGTGTTGTTGCTCCACCAAGTGTTTCATTGTCTATACTCTCTCCAATAGCTGCCTTTACTAGGTAACTTCCAGCTAAAAATATACTTCCTGTTTTGTCTACAATTAAAGCTTCATCACTCATAATAGGTAAATAAGCACCACCAGCAACACAGCTACCCATAACTGCAGCAATTTGAGTAATTCCCATACTACTCATGACTGCATTGTTTCTAAAAATACGACCAAAATGCTCTTTATCTGGAAAAATTTCATCTTGAAGAGGTAAATAAACACCAGCACTATCTACTAAATATATAATAGGTAATTTATTTTCAATAGCTATTTCTTGAGCTCGTAAATTCTTTTTACCAGTAATAGGAAACCAAGCACCAGCTTTTACAGTGGCATCGTTAGCAACAACAATACATTGTTTACCACTAACATAGCCTATTTTAACAACAACGCCACCAGATGGACAACCACCATGTTCTTGATACATATCGTCACCTACAAAAGCTCCAATTTCAATGCTCTTAGATTTTTTATCAAGCAAATAGTCTATACGCTCTCTTGCTGTTAATTTCCCCTTTGCATGATGTTTATCTATACGCTTTTGTCCTCCACCTAATTTTACTTTAGCAAAGCGTTTACGTAAATCTGAGAGTAGTAATTTATTATGATCTTCGTTTTTGTTGAAGTTTATGTCCATTAAATTAAATTTTGAGCTAAAATACAAAGTTTCATTATAACTATTTTAGTTAATTTTTTATTAAAAACAATCGTATTATATACCATGGTATATAATTTTGCTTATCTTTATAAAAAGATAAAAAAACTATGTCATATATATTAACCTTTGCAGGTAGTAATAGTAAAGCATCAATTAATAAACAATTAGCTAGTTATGCAGCTAATAAAATACATGATGAAGAGATGAAAATTGTAGATCTTAATGATTATACTTTACCTTTATATGGAATTGATTTAGAAGTAAAAGAAGGTATTCCAGATACGGCAAATGCTTTTTATAATCTTATAAAAGAATCTAAAGGCATTGTTTTATCATTAGCAGAACATAATGGTGCTTACAGCTCTGTATTTAAAAATTTAATAGATTGGTTATCTCGTATTGAAGGAAAGTTTTGGTCAGATAAACCTATGTTATTAATGGCTACTTCTCCAGGAGGTAGAGGTGGAACTACAGTTTTAGAAATAGCTAGTGATCGTTTTCCAAGGCATAATGCAAATTTAATTTCTACTTTTTCATTACCATCATTCAATGAAAATTTTTCTGAAAATGGAATAAAAGACGACAATTTAAATATTATATTAAACGAAGCTATAGATAATTTTAAAAAGGCATTATAAATGGGAGATCTCGCTAAAGAAATAAATTCTACTTTTCCAGACAATGATTTAAAAGCATATATTAATATACTTTTTACTGCTAGTTGGATTAATAGTAAGCAGATAATATTTTTTAAGCCATTTAATATTTCACCACAACAATACAATATTTTAAGGATTTTAAAAGGGGCAAAAAAAGCCATTAGTGTACAGACTGTTAAAAATAGAATGGTTCAACGGTCTCCTAATGTTACTAGATTAATGGATAAACTTTGTGCAAAATCTTTAATAGAAAGAACAACATGTACTCATGATAGACGTGTAGTTAATATATTAATTACTGAGAAAGGACTAAGTTTAATTAGAGAAATTGATAAAAATTTTGAAGGTAAATTATTAGCAAACCTTTCAGAAGCAGAAGCAAAACAACTAAGTGATCTTCTGGACAAAATACGTTAGTGTATTTTTTTATTAGAATAGTTTCCATGGAAACTAAAATATATTTTTAATTATGAAACATAACACAATAAAAGAAATAGGAAGAAGTGATTTTGTAAATATGGGGCCAATTCAATTAAGGCAACCATTACCTACAAGACAAATAGAAATGATAGATCCATTTATACTGTTACATCATTATGGTCCATATAAAATAGATGAACAAAATAATCCATTTGATTTGGGACCACATCCGCATAGAGGATTTGAGCCTATTACCTTCTTAATTCAAGGAGAACAACTACATAGGGATTCATTAGGCAATGAAAGTTTAGTTAAATCTGGTGATGTCCAATGGACAACTGCTGGAAGAGGTATTATCCATGCAGAAGGACCATCTAAAGAATTTGTGCAAAAGGGAGGAGAATTAGAAGGTATACAATTATGGTTAAATCTTCCAGCGGAGAAAAAAATGATGCAACCTAATTATCAACATGTAAAAAATGATGAGTTTAATATTGTTGTCTCTGAAGATAAAAAAGTAAATATTCAAATTATTGCTGGATCTCTTGAAGGAGTACATGGAAAAATTGGAACCCAAACATCTGTAAATGCTTATATGATTAATATAGAAGAAGGAGGAAAACACAATATTGAAATAGATAAGTCCCATCAATCATTATTGTACTTACTTAACGGTAATGTAAGTGTAAATGATAACCATAGGTTAATTCAAGATGAATATCAACTTATAGAATTCAATCAAGATGGAGATGGTTTTAATATTGAAGCTCATAAAGGAAGTAAATTACTCTTTTTATCTGGAGCTCCTTTTCATGAAAAGGTTAAAACTTATGGACCTTATGTTATGAATAGCCAAACAGAAATTATGGAAGCTATGAGAGATTATCAAATGGGTAAAATGGGATTTCTTCCAATGAATTAAACAAAAAGCATCCTAAATAGGATGCTTTTTTAATATAATTAAATTTGTTCTGATGTTATAAATTATATTCATTATCATTTCTATCCTTTTCGATTAATAAATAATTAGGGTCTATTACTACCTTAGTAGGCTTTTCTTTTAGATTAAATGTTTTAGTATTATCTTTTTTTGATATCAAAATAGTTTTTATAGAAATGAGCTTATTTTGAGAATTATAAAACCCAATCTCTATAGTATCATTTAGTTTTAAAACACTTTTATCATGTACCCTTGATTTAGAATATTGAAAGTTTATAGATGTATTATAGCTTTCATGCGCTGTAATTACATTTACTGTATTAATTTTTGTGTCATGAAACGTTATTGTTTCAAAATAATCTTCAATTAAATAGTGTAATGTATTTGGAGTTTCTTTTTTTATTCGGTTAAGAAAGTTAATTGATGTTGGATATGGCGCTTCTTTAAATTTATAATCATTTAAAAAGGACTTTAAAATGTCGTGCATTTTGTTAATTCCTATATAATGGCTTAATGTATTAAAAGCAATACTTCCTTTTCCGTAAGCCAGGTATTGTTGTCCACTCTTCACTAAATATAAAGGTGTTTCTTGCTTTTGCTCTTGTGTTCTTCCGCTTAAGTAACGTTTGTGTTGCATTTTTAAAAAGTCTAAAGCTTTTTCTTTACCATATTTATTTCCATAAATATTTAAAGAAATGTATTCTGTAATACTTTCACTTAACATTACAGCTCCTAGAGCATCTGCAGGTACAATTTGATTACCAAACCATTGATGGGTGAGTTCGTGAGCAATTGTATAAAAAGAAATATCTATAGTTTCATTAGAATTATTTGCTATAAAACGCATTTCAGAAGTGGGAATACTATTAGCCATTACAGAAGCAAAAGTGCCTTCGGTTATGGGGAATTCTATAATACGCGCTTCATTAAATTGATAAGCTCCAAAATGATTTGTATTATAATCTATAGCAGCTTTTAAACCAGCTTTCATTTGGTTTAAGTTATATGTGTGTGTGTTGTGATGGTAAATCTCAAGATTAATGTTTTTATAATGTTCTTTTAATACTTCATAGTTACCGGAACTAAAACTTAATGAATTTTTTATTTTAGAATCTGTTTTGTATTCAAAATAATTACGATTATTCTTTTCCCATTGCTTTTTTAAATATCCAGGAGCAATAGCTACTTGATTATTAGAAGTGCTAATTATAGTGTTAAGATTTATTTGGTCTGAATCTTTAGAATAATAATGATAGTAATGCGCAGTACTATCGTTTGGATGTTTATTTCCAGAATTTAAGAAATAACCAATCCTAGGGAAAATATCATTTTTAAAAAAAGTACCATTATTTAAAATATTAGTGTGATTCTCGAAAAGAGTTTTAGGTTTATTTTTTATTGAAAACTCAAGTTGAATACTATCATTTGGTAATAGACTTTCTTCTAGTTTTAATACAGTAAATTTAACATAAGTATCTTCGTCTATAACGGAAGAGGCTTTATCTAATTTAAAGGTTGTAGTTTCATCAAACCCTGTTTTTATTAGTAAAGTGTCGATAGGTATTAATGATTTATTAACTAGCGTATAATTTCCTTTTACTAATAAATCATTTGGTTTTGGAAAAATAGAAATGTTTAAATCTATATTGGTGATTTTTGGTTGATTCTCAATAGATTTATATTTAGCATAATCCTTTTCAAATTTAGAAAAAGCCTTATTACGTTCACTTGAAGACAATTCATCGTTTTTTTGCTCTTCAGTATAAATAGTAAAACCCGAAATGACAAATGTTATTAGAAGTAAGCTAGTTATAATTTTTATTGAAGTACTAAGTCGAGACTTAATGAATTGTAAACGTTCTTTAAATGATTCTACAAATCCTCGGTTCCATAAAAAATAAGTTACTACCAGACATAATGAAGAAAAAGCAAACCAATATAATTTAACTAGGAAATATGGAATTAACTGATCTCCATATTTATTGACATCAGAATATTGCATTGGTTCTGTAAAATTAAAAAGTAATAATCTACTATCTATTCCTATTTGTTTAATGCCAGAAATTCCAAACCACCCAATTAATAAAATAAAAATTCCTAAATAGGTGTTTTTAAAAACAGTATGTACTAATACTGAAACAAAGGCCCATATGAGTAATCCAATAAACTTAATTGCAAATAAATCAACAAAATATAGTCCTATTTCTAAATTATGATAATTATTAAATAGTTGAATAATAATTCCTGCTGCCATCATAATTAGTAATAAGAATAATTGCATTTTAAGTATGGCAATAACCCTAGATAATAAAAGTGTCCAATTGGTTGTTGCTGTTGTATCTATTAGTTGGTTTATATTACAGGTTCTGTCTCTATGAATCAACATACCGCTATAAATAAAGGTTAGTAACATGATTATAGTTGTAAAAAAGAACGCAGGAATAGTTAGTACAATATTAGTGACTGGTAAAATAGTTATCTCTTCATTATTTGTAACTCTGCCAATAGTAAATAATACAGATAATAAACCAAGAACTACAATGATATAAAACATCCAATTTTTAATAATAAAAAGAAAGTTTACATGCGAAAGTTTCCAGCAATTAATTAAATGTTGTTTTATAGAAAAGACATAATTTACTTTTGGTAAAGACATATTTATATGGTTTTTAAATGTCTTTTTTTGTCTTTTTGCCTTATTTCTTTTTAAAGAAAACGTTTGTATTGGTAACTCAATGAAAGCAAATTTTTTGTATACATATATATAAATGAAAGACGCTATAGTAAACCACAATAAGCGATTAAATAGTACAGCTCCAATTGTAGGAATTAATTTAGTGTTTTTGTCTTGTAAGGTCCAATATTGAGTTTCATAAATCGTTGCATTTTGACCAAATGGATCTAATAGTGCAATTAAATAACCACTAAAAAGATTTTGCGTAATATTCTGTATAAGAAATAGAATGATGATGACTACAAATCCAGCATAGATATTTCTAAAGTAGCTAACAGTAGCAAAAACGATAGCACCAAAGAATAACATATTTGGTATAGTGTACACTAGAAATACTTGGATATAACCTAGTAGATTAAATGGGCCTATTTTATTAGTGTCTAGACCTGGAATATGTTCAGCAATTAATAAAGCAATGCCAACACAAAGCGTAATGAAACATACCAGTAAAAAACTACTTAAGAACTTGCTAAATAAGTAATCTTTCTTTTTTATAGGATAACTGTAAAGAACACTATGTGCATTATCTTTATAATCTCTGTATATAGTAGCACCTATAATTGCAGGAAGCAAAAACAAAAAGAATTTGTTAAAGTATTGCATCATATAATTAATCTCGAAAGGAGAATTAGAGAGTCTTGTTAACTTTTGAGTTGTAGGTGAATCAAATAATCCCGCTGTACCAACAAAACCTATAAATGCTATACCAGAGAAAAATAAAATATAAATGTATATAGCCGGTTTTTTTAACCAATATTTTAATTCATTTAAAAAAATATACCTGAACATAATTATTGAATTTTAAGAATTTTTTAAAGCAATGAAATAGACATCTTCTAAATTTGGAGTAATAGATTGAAATGTATCATTTGGTTTCTCTAAAGCATATACCCGAATATTTAATGAATTGTCTTCGTTATAATTACTAGATAAAATGTTATGTTTTTTTTCAAAAAGGTCTAACTCTTTTCTTTCAATAGTAGTGGTCCATATTTTTGATTCTAATGATTGAGTCGCTAATGAAGGTTTTGTTTTTTGTAAAATCTGGCCATTATTCATAATAGCCATATCTGTACATAGTTCTTTAACATCTTCAACAATATGTGTGGAGAAGATAACTGTATTCTCTGCGCCAACTTCTCTAAGTACATTTAAAAAGCGGTTACGTTCAGCAGGGTCTAAACCAGCTGTAGGTTCGTCAACAATTATAAGTTGAGGTGAGTTTAGTAATAATTGAGCAATACCAAAACGTTGTTTCATTCCTCCAGAATAACCACTTACATGTTTCTCTTTAACATCATGAAGATTAGTGAGTTCTAATACATGCTCTATCATTTTTTGCCTCTCTTTCTTTGAAGCGATACCTTTTAAAACGGCAAAATAGTCAAGTAGTTTTTCTGCTGATAGTTTAGGGTATACACCAAAAGATTGTGGTAAATAACCTAATACTTTTCTTAAACTCATTTGATCGTTTAGAACATCTATATTTTGAAAAGTAATACTTCCAGAATCTGGAGCTTGCAGAGTTGCAATAGTTCGCATAAGAGAAGATTTTCCAGCACCATTAGGACCAAGAAGTCCAAACATACCTTTATTTATTGTTATGTTGAGGTTGTCTATAGCTTTTGTGCCATTACTATATGTTTTTGTAAGATTTGTGATTGTTAGGTTCATGTTTTGTTGATTATAGATATGTTTTACAATAATTGTCTTTTAGTTTTTTGATGTCTTCTAGTTCCTCTTGACTTAGATTAGATTTTATTTTGTTTAGTATTTCTTCATTTAACAAAACCTGTATATCAAATTGACAGGCATAGTTTTTTAAATAAGTTTTTCCTAAAGGAAATAAGTCTTTAGTTATGTTTCCTATTGAAATAAAAACACATAGAATCAATTGAAATAAAAGTTGTTTTCTCATACTAGTAACACGATAAAAGTGCCCGCATGTTACTGTTTATATGGGTTTTTCAATCCAACAAGGTGATTTTGAAGTTGAATAAGGCAAGAATCAAGTTGAAAATTGTTACAAAAACAAATGCTAATCGTTTAATTAGTATAATCAAACGCTATCAAAATGAAGATTTCACAGGTCAAGTTATTTTTATTAAATAAAGAAGTTTGGTTGCATATTATTTTGTGGGCACTATTTTTTGCTTCTATAAATGTAAACTGGACTAAATCGTGGATAGCAGAAAGTTTTTTACCAGAATCCGTTGCACCACATACAGCCTTAGCTGTGCCTGCAATATTTTTAATAAACGTATTTTGGTTAATACCTAAGTTTCTTAATAAGACACAATGGATGCGTTATTTGTGGTTGTCTACCTCTTTATTTTTTGGTTTTGAAATCATTAGAGCTTTTGTATTTTCTTGTTTTTTAAGCGATTATAATTCATTTAGAGAGTTTTTTAAAAATGAACTGTTTGGAGAAAATAGTTTAGTTTTTGGCATTTTAAACGTATTAATTTTTCACAGCCTTTTCTATTCTTTTGTGTATCGATTTACAAGAGACTGGATTCTTAATCAATCTGTAATAGAAACTTTAAAACTTAAAAACTTACAGTTAGAATTAAATTCATTAGAAATAGTTGGAATAGATAAAAATCATTTTGAAACAATGAATATTTCAACTATAAAAAGTGAAATTGAAACAATACCAGTTAAAAAGACTTTTACAGTGAAAAAGAGAGATGGTGTTTTTCTCTTATATGTAAAAGATATAGTATACTTTCAAGCACAAGGAGATTTTGTGTTTGCTTTTGATAATAGTAATAATAAACATATTATTAATGAGTCACTTAAAACAATTAAAACCCAAATATGTCAAGGAACGTTTTTTCAAATTAATAGGAGTGAGCTTGTCAATTTTAATTTTATAACAAAATTTAAATCTTATACTAAAAACAGATTGGAAGTTTCTGTAAATAACGAAATGTCTATATTATATACATCTAATAGTAGAACACCAGAATTTAGACTTTGGATTGACAAGCATTAAATTAATTGTAATACGTATATAAGTACAAGCTATTTTCAACAAATATTTACGATATTTGTAATTCCCTTTTTAAAGAAATAATATATGGCAATGAATAAAAATACTGTGTTAGCATGGGCTACCACAATTATGATAATAGTAGGATTAGCATTAATAGCATTGGGCGCATTTAGATATGATGATGTAGCTGGTTGGGGTTTTGCAGCAGTAGGCATTGGTTTCTTCGCTATTGCTTGGGTGTTTAATGCTTTAAAAGGACGTGTATAGTTATGAGTGATGATAAAAAAATAATATTCTCAATGTCTGGTGTGACAAAGACATTTCAAAGTGCAAATACACCAGTGCTTAAAAATATTTATTTAAGTTTCTTTTATGGTGCTAAGATTGGTATTCTTGGTCTTAATGGATCTGGTAAATCAACGTTATTAAAGATTATTGCAGGTATTGATAAAAACTATCAAGGTGATGTTGTTTTTTCTCAAGACTACACTGTTGGTTATTTAGAACAAGAACCAAAACTTGACGAGGATAAAACTGTAATGGAAATTGTACGTGAAGGTGCAGCAGAAACTGTTGCAATATTGGATGAGTATAATAAAATTAATGATCAGTTTGGTTTAGAAGAAGTTTATAGCGATGCAGATAAAATGGAAAAGCTAATGAATCGCCAAGCTGTACTTCAAGATCAAATTGATGCCTCTAATGCTTGGGAATTAGATACCAAATTAGAGATTGCAATGGATGCATTGCGTACCCCAGATGGAGACAAAAAGATTTCAGTGCTATCTGGAGGAGAACGTAGACGTGTTGCTTTATGTCGTTTGCTTTTACAAGAACCTGATGTATTATTGCTTGATGAGCCTACTAACCACTTAGATGCAGAATCTGTACATTGGTTAGAGCATCATTTAGCACAATATAAAGGAACTGTAATTGCTGTAACGCACGATAGATACTTTTTAGATAATGTTGCTGGTTGGATTTTAGAGTTAGATAGAGGAGAAGGCATACCTTGGAAAGGAAACTATTCTTCTTGGTTAGATCAAAAATCTAAGCGTATGGCGCAAGAAAGTAAAACAGCTTCAAAGAGACAAAAAACATTAGAGCGTGAGTTAGACTGGGTTAGACAAGGAGCAAAAGGGCGCCAAACAAAACAAAAGGCGCGTTTAAAAAATTATGATAAGTTAATGAGTCAAGATCAAAAACAACTTGACGAAAAACTAGAAATATATATTCCTAATGGTCCGCGCTTAGGAACAAATGTTATAGACGCTATAGGTATTAGTAAAGCATATGATGATAAGTTATTATATGAAGACCTAAACTTTAGCTTACCGCAAGCTGGAATTGTAGGTATAATTGGCCCTAATGGAGCTGGTAAAACTACCATTTTTAGAATGATAATGGGTGAAGAAACTTCTGATAAGGGAGAATTTAAGGTTGGAGAAACTGCTCAAATTGCATATGTAGATCAAAGTCATTCAAATATTGATCCAGAAAAATCAATATGGCAAAACTTTAGTGATGAGCAAGAACTTGTAATGATGGGAGGAAAGCAAGTAAACTCTCGTGCATATTTAAGCCGTTTTAATTTTAGTGGAAGTGAGCAAAACAAAAAAGTTAAGTTATTATCTGGTGGAGAACGTAATCGTTTGCATCTTGCCATGACATTAAAAGAAGAAGGAAACGTTCTACTATTAGATGAGCCAACTAATGATTTAGATGTTAATACATTGCGAGCATTAGAAGAAGGCTTAGAAAACTTTGCAGGTTGTGCAGTAGTAATAAGTCACGACCGTTGGTTTTTAGATAGAATATGTACTCATATTTTAGCATTTGAAGGTGACTCTCAAGTGTATTTCTTTGAAGGTGGTTTTAGTGAATATGAAGAAAATAAGAAAAAACGATTAGGTGGAGATTTAATGCCTAAACGTATAAAATATAAGAAGTTAATTAGATAGTTTTAATTAACATTAAATAAAAAAGCCAGCTAACTAGCTGGCTTTTTTATTTTTTATAGATATGACCCTCAGTAAAATCTTTATATGAGTTATCAGACATCTTTTTAATGTTATCATCAAAAGATTTAAGAAGTTCTTTGTTTTTCTTTGAAGCTTTTCCTCGTTGGTTTATTATATGAATAATAAAAAAAATGAATAAAGCCCAAAATACAAATATAAATATATGTAACGAAGCAGAAGCTTTATATGGTAGAGTTAATAAACTGGTTATCATTTAATTAAAAGCACATGGTTTCTCAAATATAAAATAAAATTCGATATAATCAATTTTTTTTTATTAACAGAAAAGAGTTGTTGTAAATTAAACTAAATAGTTGATACATTACTTGTTAGAGTACCAATTTAACTGAGTAACCTCAATATTAGAATTTCCTGCATTTACAATAGATTTAAACTTATTAACATCGCTTAAACCATTAGTACCTCTATAATGATAAGGGTAAACTTGTTTTGGTTTAAATTCTAAAACAGCATTTGCAGCACTTTCTACTGTCATTGTATATGGTAAATTCATACAAACAAATGCTTTAGTAATGTTTTGTAAGTTTCTCATTTCTATAATATCTTCAGTATCTCCAGAAATATATATTCTTTCTTTAGCAATAGAAATAACATAGCCATTACCTCTTCCTTTAGGATGAAACTTTAATGCATCCTCTCTCAAATTATACATAGGTACAGTTTCTAAAGTAAAAGTTTTAAAATCTTCTTTCACCCCATTAACCAATGGAATAGTGTTTTTTGTTAATACTTTTGGAAGCGCTTCATAGACGGCTTCGGGAGAAATAATTTTTGTAGTACTTAAATCTAAAGCTTCAAGTGTTTTTAAATTCATATGGTCTCCATGTATATCAGTAATTAATACATAATCAGCCTTTGGGAAAGCGTCATAAGCTTCTTTTCCTCCAGTAGGATCAATATATATGGTAAGGTCATTGTATTGTATTACAAAAGAAGCATGTTCTATAGGTGTTATTTTTAGGCCTATAGCTTTTTTTGATTCAGCTTTTTTATCGCTTTTACAGGCTGTAAAACAAATAGCTACGATTAGAATTAAATACAATTTCACTCTCATGATTAATAGTTTTTAGTTTTGATAAAGATAATTTCTTTATTTCAAAGAAGAAAGTTGTAACATTTAAATAAAAGTTAATACATATATATTGTGTGATTTTATTTCACAACTAATATTTTTTGACGAAATTGCTTAACCAAAATTTGTCCAACCTTAAAAAACAATATATCCTATGTCTGATGATTTTGATTTATTAGAAACTAATACAAACGAAAAAGCTGAAAAAGTAGATGTAAATTGGGGGAAAGCTATAGATACAATGAAATCTAAGCTAGCTCAAGAAGATGATCCGGAAAGTCGTCAAAAAATATTAAATGCAACATTAGATGATGTTGTGGATATGGCAGAAAAAGATAGAACGACACTTTTAGATGCTATTAAAGATTTAACAGATTACCAAGATGAGGTTGGTATTTTATTCGAACGTTTCTCATCCTTAAACGAAACGGAACAGAAAGTAATAGACGATGCTCAAAAAGCATTAGAGCGTGCTAAAGTAGAATTAGAAGATGCTCAAAACAAACCAGATACTTGGTGGAATAATCTTTGGGGGCGTAAAAGCAAAATAAAAAAGGCTGAAGCTGAATTAAAAGAAGCTGAAAAAACAAGAGCTGCTGCAGATAATAAAGCAAAGGCAATGTTTCAAGAGCGTATAGAAAGTGCAGATGTACAAACTTTATTAAGTGAGTTGTCATACAAATCTCAAGCTGCAGTAACACGTTTAAAAAACCGTGAAACAGAAATAAAAGAAGTAGAGGAAAAACTTAAAGATGCAATAGTAGAAGCATCTAAGAATCATACTAAAGCTTTAGAAAAGAAAAAGGAGACCGAAACAAAATTAGAAGAGCAATATGCTTTACTTAAACAAGCAAGACAAGCTTTAGAAGAAGTTGCAGACAAACAGTCTACAGAATATTCAGATGCGTTATCTAAAGTAACAACTTTAGAACAAAAAGTAGAAGAATTAGAAGGGCTTAAAAATGCGTATACAACATTAGCTGCTTCTAAAGATAGTTTTGTACATAAACATAATTTAACAATTAAAGTTCTAACCTCTTTACGTTCTAACTTACAAACGCACCGTGCTAAATTAAAAAGTGATACAGACGAGCGTTTAAAATACTATGATGGTTATGTAGTGGCATTAAAAGCTCGTACAGATCAAGAGTTTGCTGCTATTTTAGAGCATTTAGGTGTAAAAACAGATGAACATATAGGAGAAACATTAGCATCTATGCATACAGCAAGTGCTAAAGCACGTCAAGAAATGATGGATAATATACCTGTTCATGAAAAAGTAATGCAAGGTGTTTATAGTAGTTATGCTGAGGCTTTACAAGAGATTAGAGCAAAAGATGTAGATATTCAAAAGAATTTTGCAGAGCGTTATGGTATTGATATGAAAGAGATTTTTGAAGATTACTATAATGCAGATAATACTGCGCCTTCTGGTGGTGGAGATGATGGGAAACCAGCACCAAAACCAGAGTCAAGCGACGACGATTTATTGTCTTAATATAATAGTGATATAAACCTTCTTTTACTTGTAATAAGATAAAAGAAGGTTGTTTTTTTATCATTCTTAAAAGAGAAGTAGTATTTAAACGCCATAACTAGACACTTATATATAAAATTATGAAGAAGATAATTACAGTTTTAGCTTGTATTGCTGTTTTGTTTATTGTTGCTATAACTTTTATTCATTTTACCAATGATCATAAAGAGTGTTTAAATGTTGAAGAAGTAGTTTACTCAAAGAATGGTTCTAAAAAAAAGATGACAAATAAACATATTTGTAACGAGAAATATAATTTATAGTAATGTCAATAAACCACATAGTAACACCTTTAGATTCTGCTGTTCTAGACAGTAAAGAACAATATGTGTTTTATCATAAAAAAGTAGATTTTGCTTTAAAAGAGCTTATTGTAAGTGTGCAACAAAATGGATTGTGTACACCAAAAGAAATGACCTTTTTTAAACAATATTGTGATTTATTATTGTATTCAATAGAAGCCATGCGTGTTAAGTACATGTATGATGATGAAGACAACATGAAAGTCGATTTAACAGATTCTGGCTTTCCTAACTATCTAGAATTTCGTTATCTATTTAATGACTTGTCATTAAGAGATAATTATTTAAATAAATTAAAAGACGTAAGCGAATTACAGGAAGAATTTTTAACGCAATTAATGCATAAAAAGCAACCAGTTAGAAGAGATAAATTATTTCAAGCAGCTTCAATAGTATATTATACTTCTGTAGAACAAAAATATATCTTCAACCGTTTTGTTCAAGGTAAAATTATAGATGCACCAGAAAAAAGCCAAGCAAAATATATGGTAAGCTGGAGTTTTTATGATGTATCTCATAATAGACCATTTATATGTTTTATGTATTTCGATTATGATGGAAAAGATCCTAATAAAGAAAAAGAAGAGATATATGATGTTTTAAAAAACATTGCAGATAGAGAAATGCCTTTAGATACTATGGCATATTCTATAGATAGACGTTTAAAAAATGTAAAGCCTAAACATATAAAACGAATAGATTTAGGGCCGTTTCATAATATCTTTGCTAAAGACGAAAATGTATTAACACATACTATTTTAGAGAGTATAGCTAAAAAAGAAGTCCCATTAGAGTCTTACGCTTTATCGTTTAAAATTGATGAGGTATTATCTGGAAGCACGTTTAGTGAAGGTGGTTATTTTAGCAAACAAGAATTACAAAAATGGAGCGATGTTATAAAACAAGATTATGTGTTTGCGCCTCATCGTATCATTCAACTATTATATAATAAAAACCCTGAAATTATGAATAAGTTGGCAAAACCACCTTTTCAAGTTGCAGATTTAAAAATGAAATAGAAGGGTAGAAGCAAGAGGTTTTAAACTCTATGCATTTGAGTAAAAACTTTTCACTTTACACTTATAACTTTTAACTATATAAATGGAACACAACTCAACATTCCCAATAAAGAAAAATGAACTAGATATGCTTCGAGATGAAGCTAGCGGTTACTTAAAAAGTGTACAGTGGGAACAAGGCGCTAGAGCCAAAAATAAAGATAAAGATGCTAAAAACGAATCGATATTATTGTACTTATCTCGTGCAAATAATGGTAGTGGCGCAGTAGAAATTACTTCGGTTTCTAAAACAATTTTAGCATTAAAAAAACGATTATTACCAGATTCTATAGCTATACCAGTACTTTTAAATCAAACATTATATGCAGTACAAGAAGGTATTGCTTTAGGGATTTGGGTAAAAGACAGTTATTATGATGCCTCAGGTTTATCAAGTTTGCATGAACGTAGATCTGCATTAGATAGTAATGGAAAGCGAGAGTATGAAAGTAAAATGCAAACTGCTACAGCATTTATGTTGTTTTCAATGGCTTATAACGTTTTACATAATTTAAAGCCGCATGCATCAGATGATTTGTCTGTAATGAAGCAAAAGTTTGCAGGTTTACCAGAAGTTTCTTTTATGTCTCCATTAAAAGGAATTGCTTGTAGTTTATTCTATTATGACAAATACTTAGGACACCCAGATATTATTAAAAGTGATAAAGATGTTGTCGATTTTACTACCGTGTATTTCGAAGCTTTAATAGATGAAATTCAACTACGTAAAAGTAGTTTAGAATATACAGAGACTATTGTCGATAGAACTTATAAACTTGAAAATTCCGAATTTGCTATTTCAGGTTGGGATAATGTATTCGCTGGTGCTGCTAAGAGTATTGAATTTAATAAAATTCAATTTGAACAAATTGTAGGAAACAGAGATGCAAAACACTTTGCTAGACGTTTAACAGAACGTATGTTAAGCTACGATTTTGATGCAAAAAAGAATCCGTTTCAAGAATTAGGTGGTTTCATGCCCGTATTTATGGGATATGGTATTCCTGGAACAGGAAAAAGTATGCTAATTGCTGCTATAGCAACGAGATTAAAAGAACACTGTGATAATTTAGATATCCCATTTTTATTTCATCCAATGCCAGATACTTTGATAAGTACTTTTCAAGGTGGGTCTGCGGAAAAGATGGTTGAATGGATGAAACCAATGCAAGACCCTTCAAAATTAATTTTTGCGCCAATTGATGATGCAGAAAATAATTTACAAGAGCGTACAGCACAAGGTGTTTCTGCTGGTGTAAAAGAAGTGATTGGCGTCTTTTTAAGATATACTGAAGGTGCATACGCTGTAAATTATGGAAATAGTTCTATTGGGCTATTTACAAACCTTCCAGAAATGTTAGATAAAGCTGTGATTTCACGTGTACAAGGCCGTTTTAAAATAGATGGAGCAAGAACCGAACATGATTTCTTAGATCAAGACCATTTATGGTGGAGAAAACTAGATAAAACCATGCCAGATTTTGTAAATATGGCTAGCCCTAGTGATTACGACTATTTAAAAGATCAAGGTTTAGCAAAAAACATGGGAGATATTTTAAATAGTGTCGAAAAACCAACAGAAGCTAGAGTTTTGGAAGCTTATGATAAAGCAGAAAAACGTCATAAAACAAACGAGCATTTATTTTATGCAGGTTTATATAAAGAAATTCAAAGTATATTTCCATTTTTTTCTTCAAGAGATGTGCGTAACATTCAATCTGCAATTTCATTACGTTTAACAGATTTCGATTTAGAACAAGATTGGTTTGATAAACCTGAAATCTATTTTAAGCAAAATTATGAAACCAAATTCAACATGCTTCAAGAGTTAATGAAAGCCAATATGAAAGGTTTAGATTTTTCTGAAATTAGAAGACAAGAAGTAGTGCGTTACTTAGATAATGTTGCAACTATTGCAGATACAGATTTTAAACGTAAAGTAGATGCTAGAGTTAACCAAATGAATATAGACTTAAAAGCTAGAGAAACATTCGGTAAAAACTAAGCTTAATATAGTATGGAAGACCAAGTTAAAAAAGTTATAGAAGAGAAAAATAAAAGTAGTTATGGTATACAAGACTATTTATCTATTGGTTATGTGTTTCTTTTAATTCTTGGCATTTTTCATGAGACTATATATTACAATTTTTTAGGCATAAATATTTTAGAATATTCATCCATATTAGATGTTTTAATTAGTCCAGTATCTGTTATTTCTGGTACACTATCACTTGGTGTTGGATTTATAGTTTGTATTATTTTAGGAATAGCTTATGCTAAATTAATGCCGTTATATTATAAATGGTTAGGGAAAAAAGAAAAATATAAAAGCGGAAAAAAGAAAGAAAAGCTAGATAAAATGAATATGGCTTTTAAATCTAGTAGCTTTATCATTTTTATTATAGCACTGTATATTTTTGGTTTATTTATTGGCTTTGGAGTTGGTAGAGGCGGAAAAACCAAAGAAAAACTTGCTAAAGAAACCATAGAGTTAACACATCAATTAGTTTTTGAAGATGGCGAAAAGCAAGAAGTGAAAATGTTAGGAAAAAATAGTTTATATGTATTTTATGTTACCCAGAAAGAAAGAGAAGTAGCTATAGCTCCAATAGATGGTAACATTAAAGTTATTAAGAAATTAAAAGAGAAAGAATAATTATTTAGAATAAGTTATTCAGTATTAAATATTGAATACAAAAAAAGATTACCGTTTTACTTAAACAAGATGCAAAAATTAAAACAAGCAAATCTATATAGGAGTGAACTTATCCCAGTAAGTGGAAAACTAGTAGAACGTTATAATAAATGTTTGGTTAAACTTGGCTTTATGCCAACAAAACTTAAAGAGTTTTCTATTGACGGTATTGGTTGGAGCCCCGAAATTGCTGAAGAAAAAAAGAATTTACACTACCTTAATAATGGAGAAGCAAATCCGCATGCTATATTAATTTCTCCACTGCAAAAAGGAAAACCAGTATATGTGCCTTTTCATACGTTTGATCGTGAGATGATGCAGCATGTATTTAGAACCCACAATCAAAAAATTAATGATATTACTAGAGATAGTGCTATTTGCTTAGATTTTGATCAAGATATCGATGCGTTCTACGAGCCATTAGATATTTTAAAATATGATAAAGTAACGATTCATTTTCACTTAATAGACAATTTAGATTCGGTTCAAAAAGAACAATTACAGCTAGTAGAAAAATTTAAAACAGGTAATAATTTTATAGATGAAAACTTACAACAACAGCTATTAGAATCTGCTAAAACCTATGGAGATTTAAGGAATCGCGATTTAGATTTACATGAACTTCAATATAGTACAGATTCTTTTTTTACTAAAGCTTTTGGTGGCGTTTATGTATTACGAGATTTTATTAGTGAAATTGTAGTGTTTGAGGACGAAAAATGGTATAAAGAAGCAATAAAAGATACAACACACGATGTCTTGATTTATCATATATCGCAACCAGAATTAATGGCTAAACTTCGAGACCATATTATTATAGAATGTGATTTAGAAAGAGCAGTTAAGACAGATAGATATAAACGTATTAAAAAGTTTGAATTTGCACAGTCTTTAAAAGAAACACAGCATCCTATTCAAACTATTTTAAACGATAAAGTACTATTTAAAAGCTATTTAAACAAACTAGATATAGACTCAAGAAAACGAGTAATGGGTGTTGAACGCTATCTTGAGAAGCTAGAAATAAGTAACCAATATAAAATTGGAGATATTGTAGATACTAAGTTTTATGAAGCTTTACATCAACCACATTCTTCATTACCATCAAAACATATAGATCTAATTTGGAAGCTATTAGTTAATATTTCTGCAAAAGATATCTTATTTTTATACTGGTACGATAAAGAACAGTTTTATATTAATTATGAAACGTGGGATGACTCAATGAGAGATTGGGTAATTCAAGAAATTAGTAACAATATCTAACATTTGTATACTTATATTATAGTAAAGAATTACTAACCATAAAAGCATAAGCACTATGATGTCACTTGAAATAATAATATTTATCGCCTCAATTCTTTTTGGAATTGTATTGTATTGGAGAGAATCTAAAGGCAATAAGATTTATCGTTTTTTTAATAAAATATTCTATTCTAAAGAATTACAAATGAAACCAGAAAGCAAAAAGGGCTTCCTGTATCAACAATCTTTTTTAATGCGTTTAGTGTATATTGGAATATTATTTTTAGTAGGAATTGTTGTAGTACGATTTATAATTCCTATAGACCTAGCAACTATTTCTTTATTTGCATCTAGTATTTTTGGAACATTATTAGGAACGTATTTGGCTAATTTTGTATTTAAATCATCTGAAGTAATAGATGAAAAAGGTGACTCTTTAGTTGATGCTGTAAAAGATACAGTTGAAAAAGGTAAAGAATTTATAGAGAATTTAGAAACTAAAGAAAGTAAGGTAGTTGAAGAAACAAAACAAGAAATAAAAACGAAACCTGAACCGCCAAAAAAGAGTGCCCGACAACGTTTGAAGGATAAAGGTCATTTATAATTTATAAAAAATAATGAGCATTCTACCAAAACTAATAACTAAAGGCAAAAACCTTAAAATAATATGATTAAAAACTACTGGAATAAAGGCGGAAAACAAAAAGGGATAGTTATTTTTCTATCACTATTATTTATCATCTTATTATTCTTTTTACGAGACGATTATCAACCAGCGTTATTGTTTATTCGCAAATTCATCTTTGTCATTTTGTTAAGTGCTTTAGTACTTTTCTTTGGTTTAAGAAAGTTTAGAAACCAATCGTCAACTGGTAAGCGTATTTTTATTTTAGCTATACTAGCAGTCTTTTTTGGCGCTTTTTATTTTGTTGGATGGAAGATGGAATTATACGATTATATGAAAACATATAACGTATTTAACGATTTAAATCGTGTAGAAATAAGCGAGTTACCATTAACTCAAAACGAACGCATTCAGCCACTTAAAAATGTACATTCTATGGGGAATGAAAGTGTTGGTGAAACAAAAGATGTGTCTTTACCGCATTTAGTGCGTATAGGTGATGAGAATAAGTGGACTATGGCTATACAGCCAACCGAGAAATACTATTGGCAAGGTATGCGAGATAATACAGAAGAAGTCTTTGCTGTATCTAGTACAACACCATTTCCTAGGTTTTCTAATGAAAACAGAATACCTGTTACATTTTCTATAGGCGAGTCTTTAAAGTTTAGTCGTAACACCTATAATGCTGTAGTGCAACGTTTTAATCCATGGATGTTATTTAATTACGAACCCAGTGATACGTTTTATATGAAAAACGATACGGGACAATGGGTACAAGTAGTAAGTTTAATAAAATGGAAAGGTTTTTTCTTTCCTTATCCAAGTTTTGGCGGTGTCGTGGTTATTGAAAATGGAGCACATGATTTTAATGATTATATTGAGCGTATTGCAATAGGGAAAGGGCAATTTATTGCACCAGAAGAAATGAAAAACTATCCATATTTAACAAGACAAAATACTTTAGCAGAAAAAGTGTCTCGTTTGCAAGCAGAATCTTTAAAGTTTCTAGGTGGATTTAGTGATCCTTTGCCATGGAATATGAAAACGGCAGTAAAAATTCCAGATTTAGAAGAAGATCAAAACCAATTACCTTTTGTAACCGATTTTAATTTTGAAGGAACTAAAGTAGAAACTTATAGCGGTTTATACCATTGGTTTGGTTTAGAACCTGTAGGTAATGAACGTACTAGTTTAACCTATAGTATTTTTATACCAGCTGATGGAACAGATAAGTTATATTATTACGATCATGCTTCAAAAAAACAAGGTTATGCTGGTATTTCAGCGATGCCTTCAAAAGTAAGAGAATCGCGTAAAGAATACGATTGGAATGTAAATAAACCAGTAGAATTTAGGCCATATATTAAAAATATAGCAGGAAGAAAACGTTTATTCTTCTTAGGAACGGTAGCTTCTGTTACGGAAGATTCAGATAATTTTGATGGATCTGCAACTCCAGATTTAGCATTAATCGATAGCGAGTATCGAGATGTTGTTTGGATAGATGTAAAACATCCAAGTAGTTGGGAAAAAGAAGTATATGATCAATTAAATGAAGCTTGGCGTTCTAGTGAAGGTATTGGAGAATATTTTGTTGAAGACACAAAAATTATAGATGTTGTAGGAGACCAAGTGCCAGAAGTTCAAATCAACCCACTTGTTGTTGAAGAAGGATCAGGTGAAACATTAGAATCTATGCAACGTAAAGTAGATTCTCTTAAGAAACTTAAAAAAGAGGAAGAAATAAAACGTTTAAAGCGTGAATTAGATTCTTTAAAGGGATTGTAAAATTAAAACAGGCTACTAACTAAAGTAGCCTGTTTTTATATTACTTAGCTTTCGAAAACAAAAAACTAAAATCTGTTTTAATAGTTTCTCCATTATATTTTACAGTTGCAAAATCATGACAAGAAATACAGGATGCAGAGTCTTGCATATAGGTTTCTGCAGTAGTATTGCCTAAAAAGAATGGTGCATTAATTTTTGAAAACGGAGGCGCATCTAAAGGAAGCATCCATTGTGTACCAACTAGTTTATAATTTGCAAATACAGAACCTAGAGCTTTCAATTTACTTTGCCAGATACTATTTAACTGCTCAGTACAATAATAAACAGGGTAAACACGAGTTACTTGTGTTCCAAAGGCTTTGCCATTCGCTTCTCCTGCTACAGTAACGCCATATCTAGCACCATAAGGCGCTGTTGTATTCCATCTGTATACCACTGTTCCATTGCTTAATGTATCACCAGCAATATGTTGTGGTGGTGTATTAGGAGCGCAGTTTAAACATTCAGGATTATAAAAAGACCAGTTCGTTTCTTGATCTGTTTGCGCCTCTTGAACATTGTCTGGAACATTATCCACATGTTCAAATGTAGACCAAACCCAATTGTTGAATTTTTTAGTTTTTCTTAATATATGAAGTCCAACTAATCCTATTGTGCAATCTATGGTAAATGATTGTCCAGAAATACTATTGTCTGCATCAACAAATATTGTGGCTTCTCTAGTAAAAAATAAACTAGCATCATCACCTTTGCTAGTATCAATAATACGCCAGCTTGCTTTAATTTCCATTGCACCTACTTTTTTATCTGTATTTGTAGGCAATTGAAAATCTCCATGTTTCTTTTTATAATTATAGATACCTTCTTTAGTTGTTAAATTGTTTTTTGTAATAAATAACTCTTCAATACTATTCATTTTTTCTTCAAAAACTACAAAGTTTAAGTTTCTATCTATTAAAGGATAATCATCTGCTTCTAAAAACTCTGATACTTGTATAGATTCTGGGTTTTTAGATGATAGATGTAAAATCTTTTTTCCTTGGGTTGTATTTAAATTTGTGACACCTTTGGGAGCGCTATTAAAGACAGTAGAAGCATCTGTGTAGTATTCCCATACACGTTTATTATTTGTATTTTCATTTAATTCTCCAACTGGATTACCATTACTATCTGCAGGCCAATTTAAAGCAATAAAACTTTGCCATGAGAAATTAGCAAAAGAAGGTTGGGTATTTGGAGATAGAGTAGAAGAATAACCATTTTGAAATTGCCCATCTTTACTGTTTAAATAATAAACATCTAATGGTAATTTTGGACAGAAACTATCTGTTTTATCTTCGCAAAATCTAATAGAATCTATAGCAAAACATAAATCGGTTTCAATAGTAGGAACTTCCATTGCTATGGTATTGGAATTCTTGTTTTTATCAGAGAGACAAGAAGTAAAAAGAAAGAGTAAAATTAAGAGTGTAGTGATTTTCATTTTTGTTGATTTTAGAGTGTGTAACAAAAGTAAAAACATCTCATATCTCATAATAGCGTATAAATACTTGTTTTTATTGAAATAGTACTTTTATTCCTTATTTCTAAAGTTATTTAATGTAACATATATATACATTAATATACTTATAAATAAAAGAGTATTATGGCAGGATATATGGGGTTTGGAATGCAAAGTTGGATTTATAAAAGAAAAATGCGAAAGCCATTTTCTAAAAGAGGAAAAGTACCTACATTTAATCCTCTTCAAAAATACTCAAGAACGTTTAAATTAAAACCAACAATTAAAAGAAATAAAAGACTGTCTGGATTTATAACGGTATTTACTATTGTAACTTTAGTTTTTTTTACCTTTCTTTTTTGTAATAAGTTTTTTGAGCATGAAAAAGCATATAATAGACCAATTAACGTAGCAAAAACTTATAAAAATACGACAGCTTTTAACTTTCTATTAAATTCTGGTATTAGTAGATTGAGTAATAATAATGTGCATGGGGCATATTCAGAATTTGTTTTGGCTCATAAGATAAATCCAGATAATGATCAGGTTATAAATTTGCTAATAGAAACTACTAATATTTTATGTGAAGAAGATATCTATTACTGTAATGAACTAGAAAAGTTTCTTAAAATTTAATAGCTCTATTGTTTATATTTACATCGGTTGCTATATTTACGAAAAACATTATTATTTGAAAACATTGAGACTTCTAATATCTAGATTGTTTAGATATAAATACTTTATAATAAGTATTTTTTTATTCTTTAATGTCCAGGGAGAAATATATGGGCAACAAAAAATAGAAACGAAAAAAAGTCTTAATGATAAGGAGATAAATAATTTCATAACGGAAGCTAGTGTTGATGAAGTTGGGAAATTTATTTATAATACTTCACTAGAAAATCCGAAAAAATTAATTGACTATAATTCTTTGTTTTTACAACGCGGAAAAAGAACTAATAATGATACTATAAGGTACTTAAGTTACTATTGTTTTAGTGAATATTATCATTATGAACAAGCAGATTTTTTTAAAGCAACTGCTTATGCAGATTCTACACTTGTAGTTGCTAAAAATATAGATATTCTTAGTAAAATAACAAGAGCTCTCAATTTAAAAGGAAATTTAGAGATTCAATATGGGGACTATGAAAATGCATTTAAATCGTATAAAGATGCTTATGATTTATCTAAAAAAAATAAGCTTTATGAAGAAGAACTTGTGTCAATGGGACACCTTGGCCATATAAAAAAAGAGTTAGAAGAATATGAAGAAGCAATAGAAATTTATAATCAATTATTCTCTTTATTAAAAACAGAACAATACCACACTATTGACTCTTATAATCGTATTTATATTAATGGAATTAATGTATTAGCTATCTGTCATCGAGAAATAGGGCAAACAAAAAAATCTATAGAATTATTTAAAGAAGGTATTTCATTTATAGAAAATTTAGATAATCAAAGTTTTAATGTAAAACGGGCTAGATTATTATCTAATATGAGTAAATCGTGCATCAATCAAGGCGATTATGATACAGCATTACACCATTTGAACTTATCGAAAGATGTTTTTTTAAAGGAAAATAAATTTAGTGATCATACTTATTTTTATATGTGTTTCTTTATGGCTAAGGCTTTAGAAGGAAAACAGAACTATAAAGAAGCACTTATAGTTTTAGAAGAAGCGCTAGCAAATTCAGAAGGAAAAATATATTTAAACATTTTTATAGATATATCAGATTTAGCAGCCGAAATGGGAACTAAACTTAATGATAAAGAAAAACAACTAGAGTATAGTTTATTAAGAAATAAAATAACAGATTCCATTCATAAAAGAAATGTTTCAACTAGAAAATTAATTAATAAAGATCTTTCTGAAAAGAATGAAGCGCTTAATTTAAATAATGAAACAATATCTGAAAAACTGGGGCAAACAAAAATTATAATATTTATCTTATTATTAAGCTTATTAATAACTGTTTCTGTTTACTGGAATAATAACTCAAAAAACAGAAAAAAATTCAAAAAGCTTTTAAATAGAATTGAGAAAATTGAAACAGAGAAAATAATATCTCCAACTATTGTCTCTGATGAAAAAGTCAATACAATATTAATACAATTAGAAAAATTAGAAAAGAAGGCGTTTTTTCTGAGAAAGGACTGTAGTTTGCACAATACAGCAGCAAAATTAAAAACTAATACGTCTTATTTATCTAAAATAATTAACTCATATAAGCAAAAAACGTTTAAAGAATATATTAATGAACTTAGAATAGAATTTGTTTTAAAAGAAATAAAAGAGAACCCACGTTTCAGACTGTATACCATTAAGGCAATAGCAGAAGAAACAGGGTATAAAAGTGTGAATACCTTAAATCAAACGTTTAAAAAGCATACTCAATTAAACTTGTCTTATTACATAAAACAATTTAATAAAGAATCTTAATTATTTACGAACAAAACTTCCAGAAACAATTTTATTTTTGGAAAACAACTTATAATAATAGATTCCAGCACTCAATTGGTTATTGTAATATTCTAACCCTTTTAAACTATTCTTATCAAATGTATGTTTATCTTCTAATATTCCTTTGTTGTTATAGATCTCTAAACTTATAGGGAATTTAAAATTTTGTTTGCTAATATCGAATACGACTTTATTTATAAATGGATTTGGATAGGTCGTTATAGCTTGAGAATTATTAGATGTTTTAGATAATAATTCACAATTACTGACAGCTTGCGAACTTGAAGTAACAACATTAAAATTCATTTCTTGCGTATCTTTTATTACTTTCTTACCACTACTTTTATATTTGTATATAGAGAAATTAAATATATGAGATCCAGTAGATAAAAAACGATCGGTTCCTCCATTACCAGGAATGTTTATTGCACCTGGCATTGTAATAGAATCTCCAGATTCTATTGGGGGAATGCGAACAGGAGTTAGACCTCCTAGTATTTCTTGGCAATTTGAAGACTCTATTCTAGAACCTTTTACATGATTGTTTTCAAGATAAAAACGCCAGCCAGGAATTGGATAGCTACTATTATTATAAACACATAAATCTAATGTCATACCATCAAATTGAGAGACTTGATTTGGAACATTTGTAAAAGAAATGGAAAAATCTCTACTTGTGGTTCCTGGAACACTTGATATAACAATGCTAACAGTGTTACTTGAACATTGATTTAGAGATTGTGCATTTACTAAGCAAGAGAAAAAAGTAATTGATAGTAATAGTATCCCATTAATTTTTTTCATAATTATAGATTTTAAATTAGACTACAATAAAGATAATTATTCTTAAGCTATCATTCAAAGGTTGTAACTATCAATTTTATAAATTTGAGCCTAATAAAATTGATGGTAGTTGCTGTCTTTATTAGGATTGTGGTAGTTTTTTTGCGATTAGTTTAATTATTAAAATAGTATTGTTTTTTTAAGGTTTTTATAACTGTTCAATTTTATAAAACTGACAATACACTCTTTTTTTTGACCTAATTTTTATTTTACTTTTAAAATGAATTAAGGATTTGTACACCTCTTTTTTTTGTCTTGATATTTATCAAAAAGTGAGATTTTAAAATAACAATAAAACTCATTAAGCAAACATTTTAATTAATTATGAAATTTTAATTTTATGAAAAACAAAGTATTAATTATCGTTATTATATTAGGGTATGTATTCATGCCTTCGAAGGTTCAATCTCAAAATATATTTCCAAATGCTGGAAATGTTGGTATTGGAACTACAACTCCAAACCAACCACTTCATATTGTTAATAATAACCCCTCAATTCTTCTTTCAGGAGAAACTCCAAATATTACATTAACAACTGCACCTTATACATTAACATATAATCCAGCTTTTATTGGAATTACAAATAAAAAAGGTAGATTTCTTTCAACAGCTTTCCCTGGAGATTTAATAGTAAAGGGACAAACAAATGGAGATATTCTTTTTGGAACTAATTTTATTAATGGTGCAGCTCCTATAGAACGTATGCGCATAACAAACAATGGTTTTGTTGGTATTGGAGTTACTAATCCAGAATCAAAATTACATGTAGATGGTATAATTACAACACCTAGTTTTAAAACAAATGATAAAGGTGTAGTTAAGTTAAGACATTTTAGTGCAGGAGAAGTTCAATATAATAGAGCTTTGTTTCCAATTTATAATGCATCCTTAAACAGGTCAAAACTAGTCATTAATCATAATGGCGATTTCGAAGATGGTGTAACAATTGCTGGATCTAAATTATTAGTAGATGGAAGCATAGGATTAGGTACTATAAATCCAGAATCAAAAATTCATGTTGCCAATGGAACACCAGCAGGTCTTTCAGGAGGAGGATTTATCACAGCAGGACTTCTTAATAGTCATAATGTTGTTATAGATAATAATGAAATTCAAGCTAGAAATAATGGAAATCATGCTTCTTTACACATTCAGCCTAAAGGCGGAAATTTATACATACATCAATATACTGGAAATGTGGAAGATAGAGTTGTTTTTAATACAAATGGCCAATTAGGCATAGGGACAACAAATACAAGAGGTTACAAATTAGCTGTGAATGGTAACATATTGACAGAAGAATTAAAAATTAGAACTTATGCAAATTGGCCAGATTATGTTTTTGAAGATAGTTACAATTTAAAACCGCTAGCAAATTTAGAAATCGAAATTAATACGCTTGGACATTTACCTAACATGCCTTCTGCTAAAAAAGTTAAAGAAGAAGGTTTTAATGTAGGAGAAATGAATGCTAAATTATTAGAAAAAATTGAAGAACTTACATTGTATACAATAGACCAACAAAAAGAAATAGAGCAGCTAAAGAGCTTGGTTAATAAACTGTTAGATAAATAATTAACCCTTATAATTTAGATATGATACAGAAAATATATATATCGCTGGGATTTTTATTCTTTACAGTTATTCAAATTCAAGCACAAGCTTGTCAAGAAAATATAAATGTTTCAAATGGAACAGTAACTGGTAATCAAGTTGTACAAGCGACTAATAGTATTACTGCAACAGGAGTAAATTTTATAGGTAATACCGCAACAGTTGAATATCGAGCTGGTTTTGAAATTACATTACTACCAGATTTTGATGCTATTAATGGTGCAAATTTTGACGCCTTAATAGGAATATGTGATGGACCTTTTTATAATGATCCATATATTGCTAAGCAATGGGGACATTTTAATACTATTAATACTCTTAATGATTTTAATGGAAACCCTATTTCAAATTTGGGACAAGGGACAGATGTATTTGGAGCTTGGGACATTACTAAAGGGGTTTCAAATATTACGGTAGCAATATTAGATAGTGGTTTAAATATAAACCATTTAGATATAGATAATACAAGAATCGTAAATGGCTATAATTTTGTGGATGGAACTTCAAATTACGAAGATTTATTGGGGCATGGTACACTAGTGACTGGTATTTTAGGAGCTACACCAAACAATGGAGAAGGCGTAGCTGGCGTTGATTGGAATTGTAATATTATGCCTCTTAAAGTTATTTCGGGAGGTGGCGCTCCAAATGATCTTGTAGATAGCGCTATTCGTCATGCTATACTTTATGGAGCTAATATTGTAACCATGAGTTTTGGTAATCATACTGCAACAGGAAATACTATATACGATATTGAAAAAGAACGAACATTTGGAGATGCAATAGATGCTGGGCTTTTGCTTTTTGCAGCAGCAGGGAATGATAATGGTAATAGTATGGATTACCCTGCAAAGTATCCTTCTATTGCAGGTGTTGGAGCTTTAAGCCCATGTGATGAAAGAAAAAGCAGTACTTCTGATAGCGATGGTGGATCTTGTGATCAAGATAGTAGGGAAGACCATCCAACAACTAATTGGGGAAGTAATTATGGTATAGGTTTAGATTTTTTAGCACCTGGGACTTTATTACCTAGTACAGATGTAATGGGTATTACAGAAGGTTACTCTCAATATGATATTTATGAATCTGTAGAGAATGGTAACTATATTCTAGATACTTATGGAACTTCAATGTCTTCTCCTTTTGCTGCTGGTATTGCTGCTCTAGTATGGAGCATGAATAGTAATCTAAAGAATTATCAAGTATTGCATATTATGCAAGAAACAGCAAGAGATATAGCACCTAATAATCCTAATGAATGGGATGAAGAAACAGGGTATGGTGCTTTAAATGCAAAAGCAGCTGTAGAAATGGCGGAAACATTTAACCCTAATTCTGATTTTTTATTGCCTAACCTTACGTTAGAGTTTACAAGTAACCCAAATGAGATAATACCTGGTGAAGATTTGATAATTAAGTTTAAAGTAAAAAATACTGGAGATAAGATTGCTGAGGCTTCTGTATTAAAGTATGCGTTTGGTACTAATATAAATACTATAAATGTTCCTGCTTTGAATTCGCAGCAAACTTCTAATGAATACACAATTACTATACCTATTCTAATTGAAGAATGTTATTTGTTAGGAGATACGGACATGGTAACTTTTGAAGTTGATACAACTGAAGAAGTTACAGAGTTTAATGAGTTTAATAGATTTAAACATACTTTTCAAATTATTAGTAAACCAGATCTTACAATAGAAAGTCCAATGGTATCAAATGTACAAGGAAATGAATATTTAGTTTCCTATCAGACTAAAAATAGTGGATTTACAAAAGCTCAAGCTCCTAATCAAACGTTACTATCTTTTAATAAATATTATGCATCAGTAGATAATCAATTTGATGGAGAAAGCACAGATCCTCTTATCGTTGATTCTTCTAGATTTGGCTTGACGCTATGCCCAGGTAGTTCAATACCATTGTCTACTATTTCGTTAACGATACCTTCGGGGTTTAATTATGTTTTGTTACAAATAGATGCACAGAATATAATAAATGAAAGTAATGAAAGTAACAATTTAGTTGCTTTGGAGCTTAATCAATTTAATAGCTCTAAAAAAGAAAATGTTAAGCAAATCAACTTAATAGATTTACCTATAGCAATAGAAGTCATACCAAATCCAATTAAAGATTCTGGAATTATAAAATACAATTTAGAAAAAGAAAGTACTGTTTCTATTTCTATATCAGATTTAGCCGGTTTTAATTCTAACATAATTTTAGCAGAAACAAAACAAGTTAAAGGTAATTATGAAATACCTATTTATAAATCAAATTTGCGTACAGGAATTTATATAATTGAAATTATTGTTAATGAAAAGAAATTTTATAAAAAGATAATTATTAGATAATTTAAAAAACTAAGATGTTTTAAATGGTAAAGCACTGTTTTACAGTGCTTTATTTTGTTTTTCTAAATACATTATGCTATTAAAACAATTACATTGGAAGTATTATAAATACGTGATTTCTTTATATTTTATTTTGATGTATAACAAACAATTCTACTATAAACCAAAATATTCCATTTTGATATTACTTCGCTTATATGGTGAGTTTTTTTCTAATTCTAATTCAATAAAACCATATTTTCTATAAATATAAATAGCATTTTCTAATACAGTATTAGAGTAGAGTAGGAGTCTATTAAATTTATGTTCTTTAGCATAATCTATACAATATTGCATTAATTGTTGCCCAATTTTATGCCCACGATGTTTCGGAGATACAGCCATTTTTGTAAGCTCGAAAGCATCTTCTTTTGGCAGTGGCATTAGAGCTACTGTACCAACAACTTTATTGTTTAGTATTGCAAAAAAGATATGACCACCTTTTTGTATTATATATTGGTCTGGCTTACTTAATACTTCCTCATCAAATGGTTCTACATAAAAATAAGTTTTTAACCATTCTATATTTAAATTATAAAAATGTGTTGCATATTTTGGTTTATAAGTAACAATATCTAAATCACTTTTAGTATTCATCTTAGCTTTTTGTATTATCATACTACTTAAACTTTGTTCTGTTAATTTATCTTCTAATGTATTTAAGTGTTCTATAAGTGAACTAGAAGTCGTTAATGTAAAATTCTTAATAACAAGATCAATGTCTTTCCAAATAGGGTTTAGTTTTACAAATAGAGTTTCTCCTTTTTTAGATAAATGAACAATTTTTTTTCTTTTATCTTTTTTATCACTGCTTATTATTACGAGCTCCTTTTTTATAAGTTTATTAATAGCTTGAGTAATTGCGGGTTGCGATAAGTTTAATGAGTTTTTAATATCTGTATTTGTAACCCCTTTATTATGAACTAAAATCTTAAATACGGGAAATAAATAGGGGTCAAAGTCAATATTAAAGTGATTATATACCAATTGTGTTTCCTTCATTAAGTATTCACTTAACCTTTTTAGTCTTGATCCTAAACCTAATTCACCAAATCCTCTTAATGCATCCATATTATATATGTAATTATATAAGTGCTTATGTAAATATATGAAAATTTTAATAAACACACTAATTAAGCAAAAGAGAAGTAAAAGAAAAAGAAAAAGCATTCTTAAATATATGTACTTTCATAGCGATTTAGGGTAATCAAAATGATATTAAATTTTAAGAATGCTTTTTTTAAATAATAAATGTTTCTTTCTATTGACTCTGTAAAGAGTTTATTTTATGTTTCATTTATAGTATGAATTTAAAATATATTTAGAACATCTTTTATATACTAAATTATAAAATTCAAAAACATCGATTAAAAGTAAATAAACCTGATTAAAGTCTTATTTTGTAAGAAATATACTTTTAAACGTATAAATAAATCACTTAATCCGGTGTTTTGAATGTTTTGTAATACCAACTAAGATTGTGATTTTATAAAATCTGTAATTAAAAAAGAAATCAATTTACCAACTTGGTTTACTTGTTTTTTCTTTGGAGCTGCTTCACATATATGTATATACTTTGCTTGTTTACTTGAACCAAAATAGTTAATAAATTGTCTTGTTTTTTCTACTGAAAATCCGCTTGGAGTTTGTGCACTACTTGGTATATTTTGCATAGCGTCACAATCTATTTCTATGCCAAATGGTTTATTAGATATATGTTTTAAAGCCCTTTTCATCTCTGCCTTAAACTTTAATTGTTGCCTTACGGCTATAGCTTCATATGTATTATATTCTATTCGTTTTTCAGCTTTTAGAGTATTAAAAATAGAAGCTGATGTATAATTTTCATGTATACCAAATATAAAATAACGATCTAAGAAACCTTCAGAAAAGGCATAAGAAAAACCATTACCACTATGTCTACCTTCTAAGGCTCTAAAGTCTGTATGAGCATCAAAGTTTATACAGTTAATAGACTTTTTTAATGCTAATGACGTCCCTTTTATATTACCATAGGCATTGTTATGACCACCACCAATTATTATAGGAATTTTACCTGCATTTACAATTTTGAAAATCAAGTTACTAACGTCTTTGTCAATTTCTGTTACTAACTTTTTTACTTTATTTATGTGTTTTGAATTATTTTGCTTTAATTTGGAAGTAATATTTACGGCTTTAGAAAAATCTAGATGACCTAAAATGAGTATGTCTTTAGGATTTATAAATTGGTTACTTTGGGTATTTAACAAAATTTTAATTGTGCTATCCCATGTTGTTGAAGTTCCTGATTTTCCGTGGTTTGCGAATACACCTACGTCTTCGGGTAAACCAATTAGAACATACTTAACGTCTAAACTTTTTATGTCGTCGTATATGTTAGCAGACGAGGTTAATAATTGAACATGTTCGCCAAATTTAGATTCACCTTGACGTTTATTAAGTAGAGTATCTACTTCATTTGGTTTTAATAAAACAAGTGTATTCATTAAACTGAAAGTGTGTTATAAAAAATAAAATTACGTTTAAAAAAGTAAATGACAATTATTAATTTTAAGAAATAACGTTTCACCCCTAAAAAAACAAATATATTATGTCAAACACAGTAAACACAGGATTAAAAGTCGCATTAGGTATAGCAATAGCTTTATTTATTGGAGTAGGAATATATTCTTCCTCACTTTATAAAGAAAAACAAGAAAATGAAAGAGTCCTAGTGCAAGAGAAAGCAAAGGTTTTAGATGAGCTTAACCAAATGGCTTCTCAATATGAAGTTGCAATGAGTGAAAATACTGTTGTAAATCAAAATTTAGTAGAAGCTAAAGATCGTATTCAAGGATTAATTGATTCTCTTCAAATTTCTGAAACTAATTTAAAAAGTCTATGGAAGTATAAAAAGAAGTATTTAGCACTTCAAAAAGAAATGGATGTTATTTTAACTGAAAATGATAAACTTAAAGTTGAAAACCAATATTTAGCAACAAGCTTAGATAGTACAAAATTACAATTAGAAGAACGTGCTATGTTTACAGATTCTCTTCTAGTGCAAAATACAGCTTTAGCAGATGTTGTTGAAAGTGCTGCTGTATTAACTGCAAATAGTATGAAAGCGAATGGTATAATAGAACGATCATCTGGAAAGCAAATACCTACTGAAAGAGCAGGAAGAAGTGATAAAATTAAAGTATGCTTTACTGTTGCTAGAAATAAACTAGTTGAAACTGGTGATAAAGAATTATTTGTTCAAGTTATAGACCCAAAAAACAATATTTTAGGTTTAAATGAACAAGTTGCTTTTGATGAAGAATCACTTAATTACAGTTTAATTAGTAAATTTTATTATGAAAATAATAGCCTAGACATTTGTGAGTATATTTCTAAAGCAGATAAAAATGATGATTTTATAAAAGGCGTATATAAAGTAAATGTTTTTAATGGGAAAGAATTGGTAACAAGCACACAATTTTCATTAAGATAAATTATTTATACTACACTACATAGTAGTATTATAATATAAAGAAGAACCTGAAACGATGTTTCAGGTTTTTTTATACAATTTCATTTTATATTTCATGTTAATAATTGAAACTTAATATTTTCATTTTTTAGAAAGAAATACGAAGTAAATAAGTGCGCTTTTTATATCTAATTTCTTCAATTATCTCAAATTGAGAGTGTTAGTTGTTAAAGATATTTTATTATCTTTAGCATATAACATTGATTAAATAATATTAGTAAAAATAACTAGATTTATTCTTCTAAATTAATACAAATCAATACCTGCTTTAATCTATAAATTTTACAGTTTAACCTACTGGATATTAGTTTTTTAATTAAAAAGATGTGATGAATATCTCCTATTTTTAATTATATAACTTATGTTGAAAAATAATATTTTACCCCTTAATCAACTATGTTATGTTAGATACAGTAAGCCCTAAATTTAAATCTGCATTTGGAATCGCTATTACTTTATTAATTGGAATTGTAACCTATTGCTCATTTTTGTATATAGAGAAGCAAGAAAATGAAAAAATACTTTTAGCACAAAAAGAAAGGGTAGTAGACAAATATGGCCAGATGATTTATTATTATCAAGAGGTAATGAAACGAAACACTGTCGTTAATAAAAAATTAGAAGATGCTACACATCGCATTACACTTTTAAAAGATTCACTTCAAGTTGCCGAATTAAATGTTAAAAGTTTATGGCAATATCAAAGAAAATATATCCAACTACAAAAAGAAATGGATCTTATTTTAACTGAAAATGAAGCGCTTAAAAACGAAAATCAACATTTAGCAATTAGTATAGATAGTACAAAAATAATATTAGAAGATGCTACTAAGCGAACCAATACACTTTTAGCGCAAAATGTAGCTTTAGCTAATGCTATAGAAAATGCCTCAGTGTTAAGTGCCAATAGTATGAAAGTAGATGGTATTATACAACGCTCATCTGGAAAACAAAAACCAACAGAAAGAGCAAGAAGAAGTGACAAGATTAGAGTTTGTTTTACTGTAGCTAAAAGTAATTTAGTAAAAACAGGGGAGAAAGAAGTGTTTGTACAAGTTATAGATCCAAAAAAGAATGTTTTAGGTTTAAACAAACGTGTTGTATTTGGTGAAGAATCTCTTCGTTATAGTTTAATAAGTACGTTTAATTACGAAAATGAAAGCCTAGATGTTTGTGAGTATATTTCTAAAGCAAATAAAAAATTCGAGAAAGGCCTGTATGCAGTGAATGTTTTTGAAGGGAAAGAATTAGTAACAAGTACTCATTTTGAATTAAGATAAAATAGTAATAATACTATAATAAATAAAAAGCCTGAAGTATAATTAACTTCAGGCTTTTTTATTAGATAATGCTTCGATACACTTTTCTCTAATATGCCATACGTCTTTAAATGAAAAATTAATATTTTCTTTAACAATCCATTGTTCTAAATATGCTTTATGTTTACTGGTTTTATAGTCACCAATTTGATCTGGAATAATATCTTCTTCTAACAAGATTGAATTTTCAAAAGAATCATTAGAAACGGTATTATTTGTTAGGTCAATAACAGTATTGTTTACTTTTAAATAAGTATGTGCTTCAGGAATGTAATCTAAATTATGCTTATCAAGTACAGAACCAACACCTTTAGTGTTAGAATTGTTCATTTTATAGATACCAAGAATTAACCTTAGCTCAGTAATATTATTTTCAATAGCAATTTGTTTTAAAAAAGCATGTTTGGTAGAACAAGTTCCTTTTTGTTCTTTTAATACTAAAGTATAATTAGCTCTATCAGTATTTCTTCCGTATGGTAATTGTTTTATATAATTAGAAGCTTCTAAGAAGTTTTTAATGCCAACACGTTTTAATGATTTAGAAAGCGGCTTATCGTTTAAATCAAAATTAAATACTTTGTCCATTAATAATAACTTTATCTATATTATTTTCACCAAATGCGTATGGCAAATAATTGTAACTTGGTATAGACTTGGTAATAATAATGTTTGCTTTTTTTCCTTTTGTTATACTACCGTAGTTCTTTTCAATTCCCATAGCATAAGCGCCATTTATTGTAGCTGCATTTATCGCTTCTTCTGGAGTGAGTTTCATTTTTATACAAGCAGTACTTAATACAAAATTCATATTTCCAGAAGGTGTAGATCCAGGATTGTAATCTGTAGCTAGAGCTAGCGGTAATCCAGCATTTATAATTGTTCTTCCTGGCGTATATGGAATGCTTAAAAAATAAGAACAAGAAGGTAAAGCTACTGGCATTGTATTACTTCCTTTTAAAGCGTCTATATCTTTATCATTAAGTTCTTCTAAATGATCGACACTTAAAGCATTATGCTTTACAGCCAAAGCTACGCCTCCAAAAGCATTAAATTGATTAACATGAATTTTTGGTGTTAAATGGTATTTTTTAGCCGCTATTAAAATTTGTTCTGTATCTTCAATACTGAAATAACCTTTTTCACAAAAAACATCAATATAGCTAGCTAAGTTTTCTTTAGAAACTAAAGGAAGCATGTCATTAATAATTAAATCTAAATAACCTTGTTTATTGTCTTTATATTTTTGGGGTAGTGCATGAGCGCCTAAAAATGTAGCTTTTACTTTTATTGGAAATTCTTTTTTTATACGTTTTATAACGCGAAGCATTTTTAACTCTGCTTCTGTAGTTAAGCCATAACCAGACTTTATCTCTATAGCACCAGTACCTAATTGCATAATTTTTTTAACGCGTGCAATAGATTGTGTATACAAATCGTCTTCAGATGTGTTTTGTAATGTTTGTGCACTGTTTAAAATACCGCCACCTCGATTAGCTATATCTTCATAAGATAAGCCATTAATTCTATCTACAAATTCTTGCTCTCTATTACCAGCATAAACAATATGGGTATGAGAATCACACCAAGTTGGTAAAACTAATTTCCCAGTAGCATCTATAACTTTATCTGCTTCAATACCTTTAGAGTCTTCCATTTTTCCATAATCTACAATGGTATCATCTTCAATTAAAAGATATGCATTTTTTATAGTTGGTAATATGTTCATGTCTTTACCAGAAACCTTTAAGACATTTGTTTCTCGAACTTGAAGAAGTTCTTTTATGTTAGTAATTAATAACGCCATGTTATATTGTTTGTGTAAAATCTGTATTGTGAATATGTATCGCTACAATTAAAATAATAAGTATACCTATTAAGCTAATAATCCAATTGTATTGCTTTAAAAAAAGTCTAGAAATTAAATAAGAAAATAATGCTATGATACCTATAATAGCAGGTGCCCATTTTATAATTACAGATTCCAAGCCAGCGCCCGTAAAATCTGCTGTAAAGGTAAATGCAATACCTATAATTTCTGCAATAAAAATTGCGATAATATTATACCTTGGATCGCTTAGATATTTTTTCATGCTCAAATATAGGATAAAATGCATAAACTGAATATTTAATTACGACATGCTTTCTGGCGTTAATAAAAAGTGTTACGTCGAAATGTTCTCTATCCAAACTATTTTATAACTACTTTGATACGGTAAATGTGTAATTGAAATATAAGGTGCGAATTATATTTCGAAATTAATATTATGAAACCATATTATAAAGAAGCTTTTGACTTTGTCAATAAGTTTCATCCTGTTCCTGATTCTGTGTTTGATAAACTCTATGAAATGGGAACTTATAGAGAAATTAAGTCCAATAAAAAGCTTTTAAGGCAAGGCGTTATCCCTCAAAAATTGTATTTCTTAGCAAAAGGAGTAGTAAGATCTTATATTATTTTAGATAGTGGAAAAGAGTTAACTAAAACACTAATTAATGAGTATATGTTTTTTTCCTCTTTTAGGGCATTACTAAAGCAACGCCCAACCAATACTATATTCGAAACGTTAACAGATTGTCATATTTTTGAAATAGATTTTAAAGATTTTTATTTGTTGTGCTATCAGGATATGAATGTAATGACTGTATATAATAGATATTTAGAATATTTAATTTTATTAAATGAATCTCGTTTTATAGAATTGTCAACAAAAGATGCTACTAAGCGTTATCTGGCTTTAAGAGAAAGAATTCACAACTTAGATAATATTATTCCACAATATCAAATAGCTGCTAGTTTGGGCATTACACCAGTACAATTGAGTAGAATTAGAGCAAAACTTTAAATGTTATTAACCTATGTTAATGCTTAAAAGAAATGATTGTTATAAACTTGTATTCAAAATATTGTATATCCCATATAATAACTAACTAATACTAATAAAAAAAAGCCGATAACATAATATGCTATCGGCTTTTTTATATATAAACGGGTCGTTTATTTTAAACTCCCAACCATATTTTCTGGTTTAACCCATTCATCATATTCTTCAGCAGTAACATAACCTAAATTAACAGCTTCTGTTTTTAAAGTTGTTCCGTTTTTATGAGCAGTATTAGCTATTTCAGCAGCTTTATAATAACCAATTTTAGTATTTAATGCCGTTACTAGCATTAAAGAATTATTTAATAATTCTTTAATAACATCATGATTTGGCTCTATACCAGAAGCACAATGTGCTTCAAAACTAACACAAGCATCACCAATAAGTTGTGCACTTTGTAAAATATTAGCAGCCATCATTGGTTTAAAAACATTAAGTTCATAATGACCTTGAGTGCCACCAATAGTTACAGCAACATCATTACCCATAACTTGAGCACATACCATAGTTAAAGCTTCACATTGTGTTGGGTTTACTTTTCCAGGCATAATAGAACTTCCAGGTTCATTAGCAGGGATAATTATTTCACCAATACCAGAACGTGGGCCTGAAGCCATCATTCTAATATCATTTGCAATTTTGTTTAAGGATACTGCTATTTGTTTTAAAGCTCCGTGAGTTTCAACAATTGCATCGTGAGCCGCTAAAGCTTCAAATTTGTTCTCTGCGGTAATAAAAGGTAAATCTGTAAACTGTGCTATATATTTAGCCACTAAAACATCATAACCATTAGGCGTATTTAAACCAGTGCCAACAGCAGTACCTCCAAGTGCTAACTCTGCTAAGTGTGGTAAGGTATTTTCTAAAGCTTTTAAACCATGATCTAATTGAGATACATAACCAGAAAACTCTTGACCCAAAGTTAGTGGTGTTGCATCCATTAAATGTGTTCTACCAATTTTTACTACGTCTTTAAATGCTTTAGATTTTGCATTTAAAGTATCACGTAATTGTTTTACACCAGGGATAGTATTCTCTACTACTTTTTTATAAGCAGCAATATGCATCCCAGTTGGAAATGTATCATTAGAGGATTGTGACTTATTTACATCATCATTTGGTTGAATTGTTTTATCACCTTCACCAACTACCTTTCCTGCTATTTGGTGTGCTCTATTAGCAATTACCTCATTAACATTCATATTACTCTGTGTACCAGAACCAGTTTGCCAAATAACTAAAGGAAACTGGTCATCATGTTTACCATCTAAAATTTCATCACAGACTTGTGCAATTAAATCACGCTTTTCATTATCTAAAACACCTAATTCTGCATTGGTATATGCGGCAGCTTTTTTTAAATAAGCAAAACCATAAACAACTTCTAATGGCATAGAAGCTGGTGTGCCTATTTTAAAATTATTTCTAGAGCGCTCAGTTTGTGCTCCCCAAAGTTTATTAGCAGGCACTTTTACATCGCCCATTGTGTCTTTTTCTATTCTATATTCCATTGTGTTTCTGGTTTGTTTTAGGTGTGCAAATTTATAAAAACTTAAGGTTTTATTTTAGTAAGTATGTTTATAAGTTTTAAGAGTTATAAACTAATAAATATTTAATTGTTGTTTTTTTAATTTAGTTTAATGCCTGATAAAAAATGTTTTTTATCATTAAAATTATAAGTTGGCAATTATATATCTGTATACATATATTTAAGATATATAGTTACCTTAGTAACCATACGCAAACCGTTAGCAACAAGCTACACAAGCAAAAACTAAGAGACTAATATTATGGATAATGGAATGATTCTTATTACAACATTTGTTCTTACCATTGGAATAGTTAGTGTTTTCTATTATCGAATAAATCTTAGAAAAAAAAGACACTCGGACACTATAAAATCTGATTGGATTAATTTTAAAAAAGCTATCGCGAATAAACACCTTAAAGGAATTAACAAATTCGGAACCAATCTCATTTGGAATGAACATCTGACTATGGAGATGTTAAAAGAGATGTCTACAGGAATAAATAATTTGGGAAAAGATTATACAGAATTAAAAGAATTGAAAATATTAATTTATAATAAATACTTGGACTGGAAAAAAGAATATCCTTATTAAATTTAATATGATCAAAAGCCTGTTACTAACAACCTGTATAATTAATTCAACGTCGGAAAATTCTAACTAATTTCCCGTAACTAACCATACACAAACCGTTGGCAGTAATTAGAATGAACAAGACTGATAAATCAAAACATAATATTTCAATAGCTTCTATTAAAAGAAGTACTATGAAACCATATGATGATTTTAAATGGACAAAATTTTATGAATTGAATTCGGACTTTCCTTATTCTGGACTAAATCTTGACTTGACTGAAAACGAATTAATTATATGTTCAACAGTAATTGATTCTGAAAACTATAGTATTTTGACAACTCAAAAATTAATAACAAATGAGAATGGAACTGAAAGTTGTGGAAATTTGATTAATGCGAAAGACAAAGGATATGGAGATTTTAAAGGATATAAAAATGATTCTTTAACACTTGGACTTGTTGAGCTAGAAAATGGAACTGAATTAAAATATATAATCGAAACAGGAAAGGCTTCAATGATTATGATTCACGGAGTAAGAACATTAATCAAAATGCAAAAAATGACCGAAAAAAATGTTGAAAACACTATTCGAAATTAGAATAGACAAAAGGAACAATAACTACTGCCAAAAAGTGTGTGATTTATAGCTATTACTTGCCTAATTTTGGAAATTCTCGCGGATTTTCTATTCGGTTTGTATTTGCTAAATTTGTTGCTGAAATACGCAACGAAATCATATACAAACAAGCTGCCTACAATTATGATAAACAGCACTTTCCATAACAAAGAGTTTGAGTTAAACGGAATTTCTATACCAGAATTTGAATTAAAAAGCGGAAAACTAATCCGACTTTATATTCCGAGTGTGAGAATTATTGGATTTGACTTAACAATTGAATTAATAAAACATTTTCAAAACAAGAACACGAATTTACCTTGGGCGAAAAATTACTCTCAAAATTCTATTTTGGAAAAATTATTTCCTCTTACGGTTGAGAGGTATTTGATTAAGAAAAAGAAAATTGATAAACAAAACGCAATAAGAATTGCAGATGAAATCGGAATTAAATTAAATCATAAGTTCGAAAAGGTAGGTTTCATAAATCGAAAAGCTTTAATTATAAAAGCTCTATTTGTAAAAAACAATTCTATACTTATCGATTATTATGGTGTTGACGCAATTGGAATAAAAAAATTAGAACGAATTGTAAACACGGAAATTGAAAAAGGCAAAACTGGAATCGCATTTGACCTGTTGGAATATGCTGAGGAAAAAGAACCATTTGAAAATATTGAACGAATAAAAATAACTGTACTCAACAATCTATAACCGCAATTACGGTGGATTCGACTACGTCTGGTCCACTCGCAATTGCTAAAGTCTATGCTAAACCGAAAACTAACGCATTTAACCCGTAACTGACGGTTACCAGACCATTATGCTTCATTAATAAAAGGATTAAGAGTAATTAATTTCTAAAAAAATAAAATATGGCAGCAATCAATACTTATTTAAGCTTTATGGGTAACACAGAAAAAGCATTTAATTTTTACAAATCAGTATTTGGTGTGGAATTCGTTGGAGGAATAAGACGTTATGGGGATATGCCAGATAATGATTTAATGTCTAAAGAGGACAAGCAAAAAATAATGCATGTTGGTTTACTTATAGGACCTGGAAACTTTCTTATGGGTACAGATACACTTGAATCCATGGGACAATCGCTAACATTTGGAAATAATTATTATATCTCTATTAGTCCAGACAGTAAAGAAGAAGCTATTAAATTATTTAATGGACTTTCGTCTGGAGGAACGGTAACATCGCCGCTAGAGGATACATTTTGGGGCGCATACTTTGGGACATTTACAGATAAATTCGGAGTGCAATGGATGGTAAACTATCTTAAACAATAAATAAAAAAACCAAGTATAACAACACCAATAATTAATAGCGGTGGAATTTCCTAAATGGAAATTCAAAAGGTGAAATTCAAGAAGTAGCACTTCTTTTATTCTACCTATGTAGAATGGATAGTTTGTAAAACTATTGAGCCAAGTATCATATAAATATTTTCAATTATAAATCTAAAAGAGATTGTTTGATATTAGCCATTATTATTGAAAAAGAATATTTACTAAATTAGTTGCTAAAATACAAAAGGACAACATATACAACCATTTTATTAGGAAAGTTGAGTTGAATTAATAAGAAGTATATTTTGTTATAATTTTAAATCAACTTGGGATGTTAATTCATAAAATAAGGTAACATATTACTACGTTAAGACACTATATAGTAAATACAATAAGTAATAAATAAAAAATATTAAGTAAAAATAATAATTTCATATTTCTTCAATCAAAACAACAAAAAACATCTTTATCATGAAAAAATCATTTTTAGTATTTATGCTACTAAGTTTTACTTGCTTATTATGCAATCAAGAAACAATAGCCCAGAACAAAAGTATTGATGATAATACAAATGCCTGGCAATCTCCTAAAGAAGATATTCTTAAAATTCTACATGCTCCACAATTACCAAGAACATCTATATCTCCATCAAAAACACATATGCTATTAACAGATCCTATTGTTTACCCAACTTTGTCGGAGTTAGCAGCACCTATGTTAAAACTAGCAGGAACACGTATCAATCCAAAAAATAATTATTATCATGGAAGGCATGGTGGTACTTCTCCTAGAATACTTACAGTAAAAGATGGTAAAACAGTTAAGCTTAATACCCCAGTAGAATCCGAAATTATCTCAACCTTTTGGGCCGCAGATGGTAAACGATTTGCTTTGGCTGTAGGATTTGAGGATCGAATAGAATTGTGGATGGGAGATATAAGTGGACATGTTGAAAAAGTTCCAAACATGGTGCTTAATCCACTTATGGATGCTGCAGTAAAATGGTTACCAAATCAAGAAAAACTGTTAGTTCGAAGAATTGCAGACCGAGGCGCTGTTCCAAAAAAACCATCAATACCCAATGGGCCTAAGATTAAGGAAGATGCAGGCGCCATAGCGAGATCAACTTACGAATCAAGAAACTTGTTGGAAACGGCATATGATGATGATTTATTTAGTTACTATACAAATTGTGAATTGGTCATTTATGATACTAAAACGAAACAATCTGAAGTGGTTGGACCAGCAGCTTCATATATTTGGGCAGGTGCTTCTCCTGATGGAAATTATCTTTTGGTAGAGCGATTAAAAAAACCATGGTCTCATGAAGTGGCTTGGTGGCGTTTTGCTAATGATGCAGAAGTATGGGACTTAAAAGGAAATGTATTAAAAACAATTGTCAATCATTCTGTTGCAAATGAAGTGCCTATACATGGTGTTATAACTGGGCCTAGGTCCATAAACTGGCAGCCAACTGCTCCGCATACTTTATTTTGGAGGGAAGCTTTGGATGGAGGTAATCCAGTTGCCAAAGTAGAGTTTAGAGACCGCCTAATGCGTTGGGAAGCTCCATTTAAAGGTAAACCAGAAGAAGTTTTTAAAGCACAACATAGAATTCAATCAACCATGTGGGGACAATCTGAAGGTATGTTGATGGTATATCAAAGAGAACGCATAAAAAGATGGCGTTATGTCTGGCTATTGGATGTTAATAAAGGCACATCTAAACAATGGTTTGATTTGGATGAAAACGATCGTTATAACGATCCAGGGTATCCAATTTTTACACAATTAAGTAATGGAAAATATGTATTTAAAGTAGAAGACGGTTCTATATATTTCCGTGGAAGCGGTGGAACTAAAGAAGGAGATCGCCCTTTTGTTGATAAACGTAATATTGTGAATGGAGATGTAGAACGAATATTTCGTTGCGAAAAAGATAAATATGAATATTTTGTAGATTTCGGTAAAGAGCCAAACAGCTTCATTATGAGTTCGGAATCATCTTCAGTCGTTCCTAATTTTTATTTGGCAAAATTCGGAAATTCAATTTCAGCCAAATCAGGTGAAGCAACCAGAGCTATTACAAAATCTCCTATTACAAAATTTAAAGATCCAAGTCCAGAGTTACGTCAGATAGAAAATAAAATTATCAGATATAAAAGAAACGATGGTGTGGAGTTAAGTTTTCAACTCCTTTTACCTCCGGGTTATAAGAAAGGAACTAAAGTACCAACTGTTGTATATGCTTATCCATTAGAGTATGGTGGCGCTAAGACTGCTGGCCAAGTAAGAGGCTCATCCAATCGATTTATGCGTATATATGGACCATCTCACAAATACTTTTTAATGCGAGGCTATGCAGTACTAGATAATACAGCTATGCCAATGATAGGTGATCCTGAAACAGTATATGATTCGTTTGTACCGCAGTTAGTAGCGGATGCAGAAGCAGCAGTTGCTAAAGCAATAGAGATAGGTGTCGCAGATCCAGACAGAATTGGTGTTATTGGCCATAGTCATGGAGGTTTGATGGTTGCCAATCTACTTGCGCATACAGATTTGTTCTGCGCTGGTATTGCTAGAAGTGGTTCTTACAATAAAACAAATCAGCCATTTGGATTTCAAGGTGAACGTCGTTCACTTTTTGAAGCTACCAAATCATATATTGATTGTTCCCCAACTTTTTTTGCAGATAAAGTCAATGAACCTATTTTAATTATTCATGGAGATGATGATTCTAATCCAGGGACTTTAACTTTTCAATCTGAAGTATTTTATGAAGCAGTAAGAGGTTCTGGTGGTACAGCAAGATTAGTATTGTTACCATTTGAAGATCACGGTTACAGAGCAAAAGAATCCATAGAGCATGTTTTATGGGAGCAAATAAATTGGTTTGATAAGTATGTTAAAAACCGTGAAGTCAATGTTAAAATTGAGAAGCATTAATTGTTGCATAGTTTTTTATATCAATTTAAAAGTTTGCTTATTTGATTAAAACGAAACTTATTTCCCTTATCTAATCATACATAAGTGAGTTACCAAGTATTATGAAAAAAGCAGAACTCGAAAATAAAATTTCAGAGGCTACATCAAGTCTTATTAATATGGCAACTGATATTTGTTGGAATAAAATATCGAGAAATTGTGAATATATAATGTCCGAAATTGATGAAACTGTTGGGAAGAATTATTTTGAACGTGCTAAAATTCGGAAACAAGTTAATGGCAAAAAATCACCCAAATCGTTGAGCGAAATTGTAACTGAATTGACTATTATATATGAAAATCTTTATGATATAAATTTATACATATACAGGGCATTACCAAATAAAACTATAATCGAAATTAGATACTTTTTAAAAACCTCACATACAGCAGATTTTTATCCAACAATAATAGATAACGAGCCTATGCTACATTGTAAAGTTGCTCGACCTTTTTATGTAACTAAATCAATAAACTCAAACGAACCAGAGAAAAAATTTGATGTGAATTGGGAACTTGGTGGAATTAGACACGAATTGAATAAATTTTTAGGTAATTTAAGATACAGAATGCGGAAATATAAACATAGACAGAAATTATATAAAAAAAGTAGATGAAGGATAGACCTGTTTTAATATTAGCTATAATTCTCACCGTAGTTGTTGAAATTATTTTAATGGTTTTAGTTTACAATAAAATTGGAGGAGAAAGGCTTCCAACTCAAATTGGTCGATTAATAGTCCAGATGATATTAATATTATGGGTTTTGAATAGTAAATCTAATGTTGGACTTTTCTTATTGATGGCTTATCATATTGTAATAGGATTATTTGGAATGAATTCTAGAGGTTCAGCAGAATTACTTGGACAAATATTAATTGGTTTTCATCTCATAATAGGATTAGTAATATATTTCCACGATTGGATTGAAAACAGAATTGGAATAAAAAACGTTGGGTAACAACAGCTCCAAATTTTAAATTTAGCTTTATATATAGAAAGATAAAAGAAAATAAATAATTATGAGTAAGTACATAATAGAAAATCAGAACTAATCACACCTAAAATAGTGTACATAATTTATACAAATGAATAATAATAAAACTTTTAAGTTTTTCTTTATACTTACTTTATTTACTTTTTTCGGTAACAAATCTTATTCACAAAAGCTTGAAACAAATTACAGGCAGTTAAAAAATGACAGTTTAAGAATAGGAACAGGAGAAAATGACTTTTTGCCATTTATAAGAAGTGGTTATACATTAATGATTCCAAAAGATAAAATAGTTAAAGGTGTACTTATCTTTCTTGAGGATTCAGGCTATGACAAAAGAAATAAAAGTGCAAAGCAAATTTATAATCAAGCTTCTAAAAAAGGCTTTGCTGTATTGTCCGTTTCTACCGAAATCCCTTTTGATTTTTACTTTTCTAAAACCTCTATACTTTCTACACACAAACTAATTCACGAAGCCTTTACTAAATACAATTTGCCAAATAAAAATATTTTCTTTTTAGGAGCAAGTTTAGTAGGGCATAGAGCGATGAGATATATTAAATTTATGAAAGCGGGTAATTATGAGTTTCAACTTAATATAGAAGGCATTGTTATATGTAATTTTACATTAGACTGGACAAGAAAATGGTATCAACATAAACGTGAAATAAGAATCAACCGAAATAACCTATGGGAAGCAAAATTTATAAATTTTATGTTAGAAACGTATTTAAAAGGCACACCCAAAACTAAACCAGATAATTATCACAACTTCTCACCGTATAGCTACTATGATGAAAAGAATAGAAATATTAAAATTTATAAAAACTATGCTGTAAGAGCTTATATAGAACCCGCAATAAAATATAGGTTAACAAACTACCTCAAGACATTGTACGAAAATAACTCAATAGATATAGTTGGGTTTTTAGCTGAATTAGAACTTGCAGGAAATGAAAACACAGAACTAATTGTTTTTCAACCTGAAGATAGTTCATTAGAAAAAAAGAATACACAAACAACTTGGAATACAATAAACAAAGATGAATTAATGGATTGGATTCAAAAGCAAACAGAAAAATAACAGCGTACAATTAAGGAGTAAGTAATAGTAGTATAAAAGACATATAGTTTTATAAATTTAAGAATAGTAACAATCCAAAAATTAGTATCTTTTTCCAAACTATATATAATAAACAAAGTTGTTAGACTTAATTCAAGAAAAATGAAAACACTAACCAAAATCATATTATTGGCATTTATGGGATTATTTACGTTCTGTTTTGGACAAAAAGATGAAAAACATATTTATTTAGCTGGTTGGGAAGCCGAATTTAATGGAGACGAGCAATGCCAAAAATTTCTAGAAACACAAATTATAGACAAAAAGACTGCTAATAACATTTGGAGTTCGATTGATCTTGTTTTTAAAGATAATAAACTCATAAAAGCTTATGATAATGATGAAGGCCATAAAACAGAAAGAAAGTTAAATGAAAATGAAATTGGATTTGAGTACCAAAAGTTAGAGCCAAACCAAATTTTTAACTTAAATATAGTATCTAAATCTGAAAGTTATTTGGGAGGAGAAATACCAGAGAAATTTTCAATTCCAAAATTTAAATTCAACGCACCTTTTCAGTATTTGGGTAAATTATCAAAATTGAATGAAGCTTTTAATTGGCTTCCTTTCGATTTGCATTTAGTAGCACCAATCTATTTAAATTTTGACAAGCTATTTATTGATTATTCAGATCCATTAAACCCAAAAGTTATAAATGTAGAAGAACTTTCACAAACGGATAATTCTTACGATGATTTAAAACCAAATTCGGAAATAGTTTATGAAAAAGTATTTATTAGTACAGAAAAATCAAATAATTTAGATGGATTTGCCCATACAGGAGTCCCTAATTGGATTCAATATCCTGATATTCCTTCTTGTCCTAAATCTAAGAAAACAATGAAATTTCTTTGTCAATTAACCGATGGACTTGAAGTAAAAACAAAAAGAACAAATGTAAAACCCAAAGACGATTGGTATAAACAGTATTTTGAAAACATGAATTTCTGGGGAGATGGCGATTTATATATTTTCTTTGAACCCGAAAGTAAAGTCGCTTGTTTTTTGATTCAAAACACTTAAAACGGTTGTAATGGTTTTTAAAATCAATTACTAATTTCAGATTACTTAAGACAATTTTTGTTAATATTCTATTTGGTTTGCACGGTATGTTTTATATCAGTAAATCAAACAGAAATATAATAATATAAAAACTATTTTAGTATGTTTAAACTAAACACAGAATTTAATGCTAAAGGATAATATAAAAGTTTCAGAAAAATTTAAAAGCCAGACAGGAAAAGCAATGTTTGCTATTACTGTCTTTATAATTGTTTATATAGTAATTTTTATATTATCATTAGTTTTAACTGTTGCTTGTGTCTATGGAGGAATTACTTTAATAATAACTAAACCTAGTTTAATAACTATAGTATTAGGTATAGGTATTGCAAGTTTAGGTATTTTGGTTTTTATCTTTTTAATCAAATTTATTTTTAAATCGAATAAAACGAACTTATCACACCTTGTAGAAATTACAGAAAAAGAAGAACCGCTTTTTTTTAAAATGATAAGAGGAATAACCAATGAAGTTGGAACACCTTTTCCTAAAAAAATATATTTCTCTCCAGATGTTAATGCCTCTGTTTTTTACGATTCTAGTTTTTGGAGTATGTTTTTGCCAATTAAAAAAAACCTTCAAGTTGGTATGGGACTAATTAATACAATTACAGAAGAGGAACTAAAAGCTATTTTATCTCATGAGTTTGGTCATTTTTCTCAACGCACGATGAAAGTGGGTAGTATTGTATATAATTTGAATCAAATTATATACAATACTATTCATGATAATGAATCATTCGATAAGTTGATTGTTGGATGGGCAAATTTAAGTGGCTATTTGTCAATATTTGTTATGCTGGCATTAAAAATTATACAAGCAATACAGTATATACTTAAAATAATGTATGAGTTTGTAAATAAAAATTATTTAGCATTATCTAGAGAAATGGAATTTCATGCTGATGAAATAGCTGCTAATGTAACAGGCTATTTACCTTTAAAAACATCACTTTTAAGAATGAATTTAGCTGATCATGCATTTAATTCTGTAATTGGATTTTATGAGAATAAAATAGCAGAGAATATTAAAAGTAATAATATATATACCGAGCAAAAATTTGTAATACAATTTATTTCAGAATATGATGATTTACATGTAGTAAATAATTTTCCTCAAATTACTATAGAAGATTTAAATAAATTAAATAAATCTAAACTTACTATTGAAAATCAATGGGCTTCACATCCAAGTATTGAAGAACGCATAGTAAAATTAGAGGCTACTATGCTTGTCCATGAAGAAAAACCAATTACTCCAGCTACAAATTTATTAACAGATGTAGTAAAAACACAAAAAGAGCTAACTTCTAAAGTTTTTGGGGAAATAAAATACTCAAATAAAGTATTAATTAATAGTTTAGAATCGTTTAAATCTGGATATAAAGAAGATTTTGAAAAAAAATCTTTTGCTAAAAAATATAACGGTTATTATGATAATAAAAACCCTCAAGAATTTGTATTTAATGAGCAAGAAAAGTTAATTGGTCAATTATCATTTTCAGATTTGTTTTCAGATAAACAAGTGCATTTATGCTATGAAGAATTAGCTTTAATTAGTGATATTGAAATATTAAAACAAATTGATGATAAAACTATCAAAATAAAAACATTTGATTATGATGGTATAAAATATAAAAGAAAAGAAACTAAAACGCTTTTAAAAAAATTAAAAGGTGAATTAGAAGAATTGAAAGAGGTTATTAAAACTAATGACATTAATATTTATAATCATTTTAAAATAAAAGAGCAGAAAAAAGATAAAAATGGAAAGCTCAAAAAAATGTATATTAAACTTTTTGATTTTGAAAAGGATTATGATAAAAAAATGGAACTTTATGAAACTCTTATCAATAAACTTCAATTTATTAATTTCACAACACCTTTCGAAGAGATCAAATCAAATTTTTTAGATATTAATTTTTTTGAAAAAAAACTTAAGAAAAGTATAAACGAATTCCTGCGTAATGATGAATTTATTAAAGGTATTTCTAAAGAAATGAAAGGCAATTTTGAATTGTATTTATCCAAAGATTGGGAATATTTTGGAAATCAAAATTACTTTGATAAAAACTTAGAACTTCTTTTTACTACCTTAAATAATTATGTTTTTTTACTTTCTAACAGCTATTTTACAATTAAAAAAGACCTTTTAGATTATAAATTATCTTTAATAGAATAATATTATTGAATTAAATAAAAAGCAGAGTGATTTATATTTATTAATAAATGTATTTTAGCTCTATAACTGTTATACATGTATATTGTTTTTTTAGTATTTGGTAAAGATTATATAAATTATCAACAAGCTTTATTTTCTATGTTTACTTTTCTTTCTCAAATGAAAGAAGAAGATAAGATTATTGTACTTACAGACCATCCAGATTATTTTAATATTATAAAGGACAGAATTATTATTTCTAAATTAAATGAGTCTACACTTACAGAATGGAAAGGAGACCATCAGTTTTTTTGGCGTATTAAAATTAAAGCATTACAATTAATTGCAAAACAATGGAACGATAAACCATTTTTATACTTAGATGCAGATACGTTCTTGTTTGAAGATTTTAATAGTATTAAAACAAAATTATCTCAAGGTTATAATTTAATGCACCTTAATGAAGGTAAACTTAGTGAGTTACAATCTAAAACTGAAAAATTGATGTGGCATCAGTTAAAAAATACTAGCCATGGCAGCATTAATATAGACTCGAATACTTGTATGTGGAATGCAGGAGCAATTGCAGTTAGTAATGATAGAGTAGAAGTATTACAATTAGCACTTGATATATGTGATAGTATGTGTATGCAGCAAGTAACACCAAGATTAATAGAACAATTGGCATTTTCAATAGCCCTACAAACCAACAATAAACTAGAAGCGATAGATAATTGTGTTGGTCATTATTGGGGAAACAAGAAACAATGGAATGAGAAAATTAGTGAATTCTTTTCATATAATTTAATGACCAGTTTAAGTATTAATGAACAAATTAAAAAAACGACAACTATAAAATTTAATGCTATACCAGTAATAATAAAAGTTCCAAATACAAGATTAAGATTAATTAAAAAAGTAACGCATTGGTTTCCTAATAAATATCAGACTTTTATTAGAAAAGAATAATTTAATAGATATCTTAACAACTCTGTTAATAATTATAAACTTTGTATTGTATAAAAAAAGAGTTTAACTTATCTTTGCCAAAGATTTATAACAAGACACATCAATTATGTTCGAATTTGACCAATATTTAGGCTTTTTAGCATTCTTAACTATCTTAACCATAGGATTTTGGTTAATGATTTTTTTATTAACTTTCGTTATTCCTTACTGGATTGGAGGGAGTTTAATTGAACGTGTTAAAGAAATTATGGAAGAAAAGAAAGCTAATAAAAATGCTTAATTAGCTTTTAATAGATAATAAAAAAGGGAAACTTAAATAAGTTTCCCTTTTTTATTGATTTTTTTTAAGGATTTATGTTAACCTTGAAAATCATCACCGCCGTCGAAATTAGACCTTTGTTTACGGCCTTTTTTCTGATTAAATCTATAGGTGAATGATAAATTGAAACTGCGTTCCCTCCATTGAAACTCACTGTCACTAATAAATGTTTCTGTAGTTGTAATTTGTTGACGTTTTCTTGAGTTCAACAAATCGCTAACATTTAACGCTATAGAAGCCTTATCTTTAAATAGATCTTTACTAAAGGCCAGATTGGCAACAAATAAACCATTACGGCTACTTTGACCATTTTCTTCCCTTGGCCCACGATATTGCAAACGCGTTTGCCATTCTACTTTACCTGGTAAAGTATATTTATTATTAAGTCTTACAAACCAACTAGAATTCTTATTTCCTAAATCGTCACCATTAAGAGCAACTCCTTTTGTTTCAGATTGAAAAAAGTTAAAGTTTGTATTAATATTCCATTTTCTAGATGGTCTATATGCAAGTGTAAACTCAAAACCTGTTCTATCTTGAGTAGATAGGTTTATTGGAGTACGTTGAAAAACAGGTACAGTTTCACCATCTATTTCTACAGTTTCACCAGTATCGAAAATAGTAAAATTAAAAACATCTGTAGCGTGAGAATAATATAATGAGGTATCAAAAGTAAATTTTCCAAAACGCTTTAAATACCCTAAATCAAATTGCCCAGAGTAGCTAGGTGCTAATCCCGGATTGCCTTGAAATATACTAGTTACACTTGCTCGTGATGGAAATGGATTAACGAAAAATGACCTTGGACGACGTATACGACGATTATATGCAAGTGTTATGTTTTCGCTTTCATTTAATTCATAATTTAAATTTACAGTTGGAAACAAACCAGTATATTGATTTTTTCTAAAATCACCACTTGTAGGTTGATCTAATGTTATTTGGGTATCTTCTAAACGTAATCCTAATAAATAAGAAAACTTTCCAATCTTACTTCCATACTGAGTATATACTGCAGTTAAATATTCACGATAATTAAATAAATTAGATAAGCCAGTATCATTAATAAATGTATTAGTAGTTTCATCAAGAAAATCTACTCTATAATCTGTATTCCTAGTATTAAAATTCCCACGAAATCCAAGTTCGAATTGGCTTTTCTCACCAATAGGTAAAACATAGTCAGTTTGTAATAATATACGCTCTTGGTCTTCAAGTGTAGCTACTTTTTCTAAATTTTCTCCATTAATATTTACTAAAGAGCGTTCATCTTCATCACTGTCTTCATATTGAAAATCGAAAGTTAATTTATGCCCACTAGTTTTAAATTGTTTATCGTAATTAATAGCATATTGTATTGTTTTACCAGTTTCTATTTCTGGATCAAAACGTACTGTTGAAGAGGTAAGAACTCTATCACTGTCAAAACGATTTAAAGTGTTGGTGGAGTTGTTTTGGTTATCATTATCTCTATACAAAAATGAGGCTGTAATAGAAGATGATGGATTTACATACCATTCTATTCCAAAATTTGTATTTAAACCTTTACGTTCACGATCGTAAATATTAGTTTCATCTAAAAAAGTATCTGCGTTATCTAAGATTATATTCCCAGCATCATCAAATTCACGATTAAAATATCTTGTCGATGCAGAGTTATTTCCTGGCATCTCTCTATAATTGTATCCTGAGGTGTTAAATATATTAATATCTCCTGTACGATAATTTACATTCCCAGAAATACCTGCTGAAGGATTATAACCAACATTAGCAGTTATAGCTCCATTTAAACCTTGTAGTTTACTACGACGTAAAATAATATTTAAAATTCCACCAGTACCTTCGGCATCATATCTAGCAGATGGAGATGTGATAACTTCTACTTTTTCAATAGATTCAGCAGGGAGTTGGCGTAATGCATCTGTAGAGTTTAAACCAACTAAACCTGAAGGCTTTCCATTAATAAGTATGCGAACGTTATCGTTTCCACGTAAAGCAACATTACCTTCTACGTCTACAGAAACAGAAGGTACATTATCTAGAACATCACTTACAGTTCCGCCTCTAACAGTTAAATCTTTACCAACATTATATATTTTCTTATCTAATTTTATTTCTACTGTTGTTTTTTCTGCAATAATTTCTACTTCTTCTAAAGCTGTAGCGTCTTCTGTTAAATAGGTTATACCTAAATTTTGATCTTCAGTAATGGTTTTATTTAGTGTCTTTTTTGATTTAAAACCAATGTATTCGTAAGAGATAGTATATGTGCCCGTCTCAACTTCTATACTGTATTCTCCTTTTTCATTGGTTATGCCACCAGTAGTTAGTTTACCTGGTACATTACTACTAATAACAATAGTAGCATATTCTAAAGGCGTTTTAGTATCTTGATCTAAGATTTTTCCAGTAAGTTTTACTTCTTTTTGAGCAAATAGTGATGGTATTAATAAAACAGAGAAAAGAAGGTAGAAAATAGTTTTGTTCATAGTTTTAGTGTAAACCTATGGTAAGGTTTCATGCTAATTAGAACGCAAAAGTAGTTTAAGGTTTAACTGTGTTTGGTTAAAAGTATGTTAAATATAAAAGCCTTATTATTTAACAAGGCTTTGAGTATTATGATATGATTTCGAAGATTTTCTTTGGTGGTTTACCAATAACTGCTTTCTGACCATTAATAATTATAGGCCTTTCTATGAGTTCTGGATATTCAATCATTATTTCTATATATTCTTTTTCAGAAAATTCAACACCAGAATCTATAAGATGTTGAAATTTTTCTTTCCAAAGCGAATCGTTGGTTCTAATAATTTCTATTGGAGATACATTAAGTACTTTAATAATTTTTTGAAGCTTAATTTGGTCTAGAGGCTTATCTTGGTACTTAATAATTTCATGATTATGTTTACTAGTTTCTAATATTTCAAGACATTTATTTGAATCTTCCGATTCTGGATTGTGATATATTACTATCATTTTAGTTTAGGGAGTTAGTTAAGGTATGCTATTAATTAACTTTATATAATGTTAGTTAGGGCTAACATTTGTTTTTTTCATATTATAATATGGTTTTAATATTTTCTGTTGGGCGTCCAATAACTGCATTCTCTTTATTAACAACTATTGGTCTTTCAATTAATTTAGGGTTCTTAATTAGAATTTCAATAATTTCTTTATTCGTTAAAGTTAAATGTTTGTAATTATCTTTCCAAACCTTCTCATTTTTTCTTACTAAGTCTATGGGTGCTATACCTAATTTTTTAATGATGTTACTTAATTCTTCAAAACTAATATTTGTGTCAAGGTATTTAATGATTTCAAATTCTTTTCCAGAATCTTCTAATACTGCTATACCTTGTCTCGATTTACTACATCTTGGATTGTGATATATTTTAATCATAATTATTTTTCTTATAAAGTATCTAAATCTGTTGTTTTTTGTCCCATCATCATAAGGTATGCTTTAAGAAATGGTGTAATACTACCATCCATAACGGCATCTACATTACCAGTTTCATGAGCTGTGCGCACATCTTTTACCAATTTGTATGGATGCATAACATAGTTTCTAATTTGGCTACCCCATTCAATTTTCATTTTTCCTGCTTCAATATCATTACGTTGCGCTAATTGTTTTTGTAATTCTATTTCATATAATTGAGACTTTAACATTTGTAATGCTCTTGCTCTATTATCATGTTGAGAACGTGTCTCACTGCAAGAAATTTGTATCCCAGAAGGTTTATGGGTTAATTGTACTTTAGTTTCAACTTTATTTACATTTTGTCCACCAGCACCACTAGAACGCGCGGTAGTAATTTCAACATCTGCTGGATTTATTTCAATCTCTATAGAATCATCAACTAAAGGATATACATAAACAGAAGCGAAGCTAGTATGGCGTTTAGCATTACTATCAAATGGAGATATACGTACTAATCTATGTACACCATTTTCTCCTTTTAACCACCCAAAGGCATAATCACCTTCAATCTCTAGCGTTACAGTTTTTATACCAGCAACATCACCTTCTTGAAAATTTAATTCCTTGACTTTTAAGTTGTTTTTTTCAGCATACATTAAATACATTCTCATAAGCATTTGAGCCCAATCACAACTTTCTGTTCCTCCGGCACCAGCTGTAATTTGTAATACAGCACTTAGCTTATCACCATCTTCAGACAACATGTTTTTAAATTCTAAATCTTCAATTAGATTTACTGCTTTTTCATACCTTAAATTTACGTCTTCGGCAGTAGCTTCTTCTTCTTTAAAAAAATCATAAATGACTTCTAGATCTTCAGTAAGGGTTATAGCTGTATTATAATCTTCAACCCATTTTTTATTAGTACGCAAAGAATGCATAATAGCTTCAGCAGCTTTAGAGTCATTCCAAAAATTTGGATCGAAGGTTAGTTCTTCTTCATTATGTATTTCAATGAGCTTGGCATCTATGTCAAAGATATTGCCTTAACGACGTTAGGCGAATTGTAAGATCTTTAATATGCTCTTGTGTAATCATAGTCTTTTATTAGTTTAAAACAAAAATAGAATTATTAGTAGCATATGAAAATTATTACGGACTTATTTTATAGTTTTATGCGGAAATTATTTAACCAATGAGAATAGATTTAAGAAGTGATACAGTAACTAAGCCAACAAAAGAAATGCTAGAAGCAATGCTGGATGCAAAAGTTGGAGATGATGTATACAAAGAAGATGAAACAGTAAATAAACTTGAAGAAAGACTAGCTAATATGTTTGGAAAAAGCCATGCTTTGTTTTTTCCTAGTGGTACCATGGCAAATCAAGCAGCTATTAAACTGCATACTAACCCTGGAGATCAATTAATATGTGATAAGTATTCACATGTTTTTAATTATGAAGGTGGAGGAGTTTCATTTAATAGCGGTGTATCTTGTAAATTAATAGACGGCAATCGAGGCATGTTTTCTGCTACAGATGTTATAGAAGCTATAAACCCACCAGACTTTTATCATAGCCCATTAACAACATTAGTAGAAATAGAAAACACAACAAATAAAGGAGGTGGCGCTTGTTGGGATTTTAATGAAATTAAAAAAATTAGACAAGTCTGTAATGATAATAGTCTTGGTTTACATTTAGATGGTGCGAGATTATGGAATGCATTAATTGAAGGAGATGAAACGACCCATGATTATGGAAAAGTATTTGACACCATTTCTGTATGTTTAAGTAAAGGATTAGGCTGCCCTCTAGGTTCCGTATTAATAGGAGATGAGTTATTAATGAAAAATGCTATTAGAATACGTAAAATCTTAGGCGGAGGTATGCGTCAAATAGGGTTTATGGCTGCTGCAGGATTGTATGCTTTAGATAATAATATTGAAAAATTAAATGAAGATCACAAAAAAGCTAAGGAAATAGCATCTGTTTTAAATAACTGCACGTATATTAATAGTGTAGAGCCAGTAGAAACTAATATTATTATTTTTAGTTTAAATAATACAATGTCAGAACTGGAGTTTATAAACAAACTAGAATCGCAGTCAATTTTTATAAGTAATTTAGGAAGAGGAAAACTTAGAATTGTAACACACATAGACTATAGTAGAGATATGCATAGTCGTTTTTTGGAAGTTTTATCAATGTTGTAAAATTACTTTATTTTGTTTGTAACTGATTGATTATCAGTGATTAAAATCGGAAATTAATGTTTAAACGATTTTTTTTGCATTTTATCGAAATATTAAGAAATTTTAACAATTAAGACTTGATTGAGTTTGATAACAATTAATTTTATCCGAAATTAGTAGAAACGACTAGTATTCTACTTTATTAGTATAATCAATATTTATATAACCATTAAATTTTCAAAACAAATGAAAAAAGTATTACTAACAATCTTATCTTTTGTAGTATGTGTTGCAGCATTTGCTCAAGATTTACCAACAAATCCTGATCCAGGAAAATGTTACAAGCGATGTGTAACTCCTGATGTTTGGGTAAATCAAGATGTTACTATTCAAGTAGCACCTGCTTACAAAAAATTAAAAGTTGTACCTGCACAGTACAGAACAGAAAATGAAGAAGTAGTAGTTCAATCTGCTGGTCAAGAATTAGCTGTTGTACCTGCAAAGTATGAAACTCAAACTTTTGAAGTTACTGTACAAGGACCAGCTCAAAGACTTGAAAAAGTTGCTGCTACTACAGAAACATCAACTGAAGAAATGATAACTAAAGTAGGGTACCAAGAATTATCTGTTGTTCCTGCAAAGTACGAAACTCAAAATTTTGAAGTAACATCTTCTGAAGGAGGACAAACATTATCTGTTATTCCTGCTAAATTAGGTTCAGAAACTTTTGAAGTTGTAGTAAAAGAAGCAAGCCAACGTTTAGAAGTTGTACCTGCAAAATACGAAACTAGAACAGAAACAGTAATTGTTCAACAAGCGTATCAAAAATTACAATCTATTCCTGCTAAATATGAGACAAGAACAGAAACTGTAGTTGTAAATGAAGCTGGTCAAAGCATGAAAGTTATACCTGCAAAGTGGGGAACTGAAAACGTTGAAGTTGTTGTACAACCTGCAACAACAAGAGTTAAAATAATTCCTGCTCAATACGGAACAGAAAATGTTGAAGTTGTAGTAAAAGAAGCAAGCCAACGTTTAGAAGTTATTCCAGCAAAATGGGGAACTGAGACTTTATCATATAAGAAGAGAGAATATGGTTCAACTTTAACTGTTGTTCCTGCTAAGTTTTCTTCAGATTACCAAGTAATCGAAACTAAGCCAGCTACAGCAAAATGGGGAATGAGTGATACTCCAGCTGCAGATTGTGCTTCAAGTGATCCTAATGATTGTAGATACTGGTGTTATAAAAATGTACCAGCTCAAAACATTACAGTTAATACTACTGTTTTAGCAGCAGATGCTCAAGTAATTACTAAACCAGGATGTGATACAGCTAATGCTGGTAGTTCAGATTGTGGTATGGGTACATATACAAGAAAAGTTGTACAAACTCCTGCTACTACAAGAGTAATAGATATTCCTGCTGTTACTAAAACAGTTAAGAAAACTGTAATGACTCAACCAGCAACTACTCAAACTATAGATGTACCTGCTGTAACTAAAACTATTAAGAAAACAGTATTAATTTCTCCTGCTACAACTACTGTAACAGATATTCCTGCTGTAACTAAAGAAGTAACTAGAAAAGTAATGGTTACGCCTCCAACAACAAGAGTAATTGATATTCCTGCTGTAACAAAAGAAGTTACGAGAACTGTAATGGTTACACCTCCAACAACAAGAGTAATTGATATTCCTGCTGTAACAAAAACAATGAAGCGTACTATTGTAGCTACACCAGCTACTACTAGAGTAACAGATATTCCTGGTACTACTAAAACAATGAAGCGTGTTGTAATGGCAACGCCTCCAACTTCTAGAGCTATCGATATTCCAGCTAAATCTACTACAATTAGAAAGACTATTGTTTCTCCAGAAACAACAAGAGCTATTGATATTCCTGCCGTAACAAAAACAATGAAGCGTACTGTAATGGCTACACCTCCAACAACAAGAGTTATCGATGTGCCACAAAAAACAGCTTCTTTAAAGAGAACTATTTTAGCTAGCGATGCTAGAGTTGATGAAGTAACTATTCCAGCTGTTAACAAAACAGTTACAAAAGAAGTACTTCAAACTAAAGGTGGTTTAACTACTTGGCAAGAAGTTGATTGTAAATTAGTTGAATATAATGACCTTAACATAAACTGGAATTTAGGTTCTGCTACATTAACAGAAGGAGCTAAAAGAGAAATCGATGCTAAATTATTACCAGTATTATCTAGTGGAGTATCTGTAGAGATTGCATCTCACACAGATTCAAGAGGTTCTAAGCAATCTAACCGTTCTTTATCAGAAAGAAGAGCGCAAGCTGTAACTAACTACTTAATTGCAAAAGGAATCAATTCTTCAAGAATAGTTTCTAATGGTTATGGAGAATCTAGATTATTAAATAACTGTTCTGATGGTGTTTCTTGTACTGAGAGAGATCATAGAGTTAACAGAAGAACTCAATTTAGAGTTATAGATGCTAACTAAGATATAGTAAATCTTATATAATTATTAAAAGGGAAGCCAAACGGCTTCCCTTTTTTTGTTCTTTATTTATTCTGTTTTTGGTCTTATTATTGGTTTAAATGTTAAATTATAACGATTAAAGGCAATTTTTATCGTTAAAATGCGTTTTTTATTTGTTTTAGTGATATTTTTAAATTATGTTCGCTAAAGTTATTTTAACTATATGATAATCAGTTAGTTGTTTTAATATTGTTATTGCAACTATATTTAATCCCTTATGAAGATGAAACGAGCTTACTTAATTCTATCCCTATTGTTAGCTTTAGCCTTTAATGTAAATGCCCAAAAAGCGATATACGAACTTCCAAATAGAGTTAGTTCTTCAGATGTTTTAAAAACAGATGGTTTAGTACAACCTTTTTTAGATGATTTTTTAAAACTATGTAAAGAGTACGATATTGAATATTCTGATAAATTATTCAAATTAAAAGAAATTGCAATTGTAGATTCTTTACAAATGTCATCTAAAGGAGGAACTTTAGGAATGCTCGTTAGAGATAGTAATAATCAAGTTGAAAAAATAGTGTTTAGTTGGATGACATTATTAGATAAAGAAATTCTTAAAGTTGTTGCCTTTCACGAATTTGGACATTACTTTTTAGGTTATAAACATACCTGTAAGGATTGTAATACAATTATGGCAGAAGTAAATACCAGTTATTTTGATATTGTAAATGATTGGGATAATCAAATAAAAACCCTTTTTCTTAATTCTCCGGAATATTTAAAAAAACAAAGACTAACACAACATTAATATGAATGCTCAGTATTAAGTAAATGATTGATTGATAAAAAAACCTATAGCGTTAGCTCTATAGGTTTTTTTTATTTAAACATATCCATACCTGGAATGTTAGGCATACCATCTTTAGCAACTGCAGCAATTTCAGCTTCATTTACATTTGTAGCTTTTTCTATTGCTTTATTAAGTGTTAAAATTAAATAATCTTCAAGTTGTTCTTTATCTTCTAATAATGCATTATCTATAGTAATAGATTTAATACTTCTATTAGCTGTTAGAGTTACTTTTAATAAAGCATCACTGCTTTGTTCATCTATTAATACATTGTCTAGTCGAGCTTTTGTTTCTTCTACTTTTTGTTGGGTTTCTTTTAATTTTCCCATCATTCCCATTATATCTCCAAACATAATTTTTTTTTAAGTTGTTGTTGTGTACAAATTTATTAAATTCGATGGATAATAACCAATACAATATCTATTGAAAAATCTTACTTATTTATTACTTGTAAGTTTTACTTTTGCACATCCTGTAAAGACAATCAAAATATGCTAGATAACACATTAGTCGTAAAAGCTCCAACAGCAAAAAAAAAGGAAAAAAAACTAGAAATTCATAAAGATATAAGAGTAGATAATTATTTCTGGATGAATAACAGAGAAGATGAAGACGTTTTAAGTCATTTAAATGCTGAAAATACTTATACAAAATCCGTATTAAAACATACAGAACCTTTTCAAAAAAGCTTATTTGAAGAAATGAAAGGAAGAATAAAGGAAGATGATACTTCAGTTCCTTATAAATTAAATGGTTATTGGTATATTACTAAATATGAAAAGGGTAAAGATTATCCAGTATATACACGTAAAAAAGAAACTTTAGAAGCTGCAGAAGAAATTATTTTTGATTGTAATCAAATGGCAGAAGGACATTCCTATTTTAAATTATCAGGTATTTCTATTAGCCCAGATAATACAATGGCCAGTTTTTCGGTAGATACTGTTAGTCGTAGACAATATACGCTTCAAATAAAAAACTTAGTTACAGGTGATATTTTTGCAGATAAAATAGAGAACACTACAGGAAGTTCTACTTGGGCTAACGATAATAAGACTTTATTTTATACTAAAAAAGATGAAGTTACTTTACGTTCTGATAAAATTTATAAGCATAAATTAAATACAAAAGTTTCTGAAGATATTTTAATTTATCATGAGGAAGACGATACCTTTAATTCTTTTGTTTATAAAACAAAATCTAAAAAATATATAGTTATTGGTTCGTCTAGTACATTAACTACAGAATACCGAATTCTTAATGCTAATACTCCAGATGATACATTTAAAATTTTTCAAAAGAGAGAGCGTGAATTAGAATACTCAATTGCGCATTATGGTGACAGTTTCTATATTATGACAAATAATGATGATGCTACCAATTTTAAATTACAAAAAACATCGGAAAATAAAACAGATAAAAAAAATTGGGAAGATGTGATACCCCATAGGGAAGACGTTTTATTAGAGGATATAGAAATATTTAAGGACTATTTAGTTATAAATGAACGCGAAGATGGATTAAATAACATAAGAATAATTAATTGGAATGGAAATGAAGATTACTATTTAAAATTTGATAATGAAACCTATACGGCAAGCATTGGTAATAATCCTGATTTTAATAGCAAAACATTAAGATATAGTTATAATTCGTTAACAACACCAAGTTCTGTAATTGATTATAATTTTAAAACTAAAACCAAAGCAGTTAAAAAAGAACAAGAAGTTTTAGGCGGCAAGTTTGATAAAAACAATTATGAATCAAAACGGGTATGGGCTATTGCAAGAGATGGTGTTAAAGTACCTATGTCCATAGTCTATAAAAAAGGAATAGAACTTAATGGAGAAAATCCAGTATTACAATATGCTTATGGTTCTTATGGTTCAACAATAGACCCTTATTTTTCAACAATTAGATTAAGTCTTTTAGATAGAGGTTTTATATATGCTATAGCTCATGTTAGAGGTGGAGAATACTTGGGACGTAAATGGTATGAGGATGGAAAATTATTGGCGAAGATGAATACTTTTACAGATTTTATAGATTGTTCAAAATTTTTAATAAAAGAGAAATATACTTCTTCAGCGCATTTATATGCAATGGGAGGAAGTGCAGGTGGATTATTAATAGGTACAGTTATTAATTTAAATTCTGAATTATATAATGGTGTTATAGCAGCAGTACCATTTGTTGATGTCGTGACGACAATGTTAGATGATAGTATTCCTTTAACAACTGGCGAATATGATGAATGGGGAAACCCAAATAATAAGGAATATTATGATTATATGAAATCTTATTCACCATATGATAACGTACAAGTAAAAGGATATACAAACATGTTAGTTACAACTGGATTACATGATTCTCAAGTACAATATTTTGAGCCTGCAAAATGGGTAGCGAAATTACGAGAATATAAAACAGATAATAATAAATTATTATTTCATATTGATATGGATGCTGGACATGGCGGCGCATCTGGACGGTTTGAAAGCTTAAAAGAAGTGGCATTAGAATATGCCTTTTTGTTGGATTTAGAAGGAATTGACCATTAAAAATAATTTTCTTATTTTTGCGAGGTTTTAGGTTACATTTCTAACTAAAGTAACTGATCAAATATTGTTTATGGCACAAGACAAACAAGTTTTTGATAATGTATTGGACTTAATTGGCAATACACCTATGATAAAACTAAAAAAAATGACATCGGAATTTAAAGGTAACTTTTTAGCTAAAGTAGAAGCTTTTAATCCAGGTCATTCTTCAAAAGATAGAATAGCACTTTACATAATTGAACAAGCTGAAAAGCAAGGGATTATAAAGCCTGGTGACACTATTATAGAAACTACATCTGGTAATACAGGTTTTAGTATAGCTATGGTTAGTGTTATAAAAGGGTATGATTGTATCCTAGCTGTTAGCTCAAAATCTTCAGCAGATAAAATAGATATGCTAAAGAATATGGGAGCTAAAGTTTATGTTTGCCCAGCAAATGTAAGTGCAGATGATCCAAGATCATATTATCAAGTTGCAAAGCGCTTACATGATGAAATAAAAGGTTCTGTATATATAAACCAATATTTCAATCAATTAAATATAGATGCACATTATGCTACTACTGGTCCAGAAATTTGGAATCAAACAGAAGGAAAAATAACACATTTAGTGGCATGTAGTGGAACTGGCGGTACTATATCTGGTACAGCAAAATATTTAAAAGAGCAAAATCCTAATATTAAAATTATAGGAGTAGATGCTTATGGTTCTGTATTAAAGAAATATCATGAAACACGAGAGTTTGATGATAAAGAGATTTATCCATATCGTATAGAAGGATTAGGTAAAAACCTTATTCCTACTGCTACAGATTTTGATACTATTGACAAGTTTGTGAAAGTAACAGATGAAGAAAGTGCACATACTGCTCGTGAGATCGCTAAAACTGAAGGCTTATTTGTTGGCTATACATCTGGAGCAGCAATGCAGGCCATTAAACAATTAGATGCTGAAGGCGAGTTTAAGGAAACAGATAATGTAGTTATTATTTTTCCAGACCATGGTTCTCGCTATATGAGCAAAATATATAGCGATGAGTGGATGCGAGTTCAAGGTTTCTTCGACAGTAAGAACGAAGAAGCAGCTCAAACTATACAATACGTTAAATAAATATTTAATAAATGAGTCGTCCTAAAATAGGTTGACAGATTATAAAATAATTAATTACTATCCTGTGAAGCTAGCTTCACAGGATTTT
>NZ_CANMRQ010000005.1 GCF_947500325.1 uncultured Lacinutrix sp. | reverse complement strand
TTTTGTCTCAAATTATAACTTGAAAAAGTGTAAACTATGTCCCTTTAACTTTGTAAACTATGTGCCTTTAACGTACCTTTTCGTAATTTGTTGATTTAGAGCTTAGTTATATTATTACTATCTTCACGTTAAATACAATAGTAGAATCTTAAAATATGCATTTTAAAACATGGAATTTAACATCTTTTGCAAAGCGATAAAAAGCATTGTTAGTTTGCCTCTTCCAGGTCAAGATTCACAATTTAAGATGTCCCCACCTTACCGAGAGCATTTAATTAAATTACAAGAAGAAAAAATCAAAAATGCAAGACAGAGTGCAGTGATGGCATTATTTTATCCTAATGCAAAAAACGAAACACATCTTGTTTTAATTCTTCGAAAAACTTATAAAGGTGTGCATTCAGCTCAAATAGGATTTCCAGGTGGAAAGTTAGAAGAAAATGAAACGAATGAAGCAGCGGCATTACGAGAGACAGAAGAAGAAGTAGGAATAAAACAAGATACTATAACTGTTTTAAAAAGCTTAACTCAAATATATATTCCGCCTAGTAATTTTTATGTGCAGCCATTTATAGGCATTTTAAAAAGTACACCAATATTTAAAAAACAGGATAGTGAAGTAGAAGAAGTATTAGAAGTAAAACTTAAAGATTTTCTTAGCAATACTAGTTTAACTACTAAAAATGTTACGACTTCTAATGGTTTAAAAATCAAGGTTCCAGCCTATAATTTGAATAGCCATTTGGTTTGGGGAGCGACAGCTATGATGCTAAGTGAAGTAAAAGACTTGTTAAATAGCGTTATAGACTAAAAGCTATTCTGTACATTTGTTAATCCTAAACTAATTAATATTTATGGGATTATTTAAAAGAAATCCTTTTGGACACATATTATTTGTAAAGAAATGGCTCATCAGAATACTTGGTGTATTATCGCATAGACGTTTTCGTGGTTTTAACGAATTGCAAATAGAAGGCTCTCAAATAATAAAAGACTTACCAGATACCAACGTTCTTTTTATTTCTAATCATCAAACGTATTTTGCAGATGTATTTGCTATGTTTCACGTGTTTAATGCTAGCTTAAGTAATAGGGGAGATTCTATAAAAAATGTTGGTTATTTATGGAACCCTAAATTAAATATGTATTATGTAGCAGCAAAAGAGACAATGAAATCTGGATTCTTGCCTAAAATATTTGCTTACACAGGATCGATAAGTATTGAGCGTACATGGAGAAGTAAAGGAGAAAATATTAATAGACAGGTGAAAATGAGCGACATATCTGCTATTAGAACAGCTCTTGATGATGGTTGGGTAGTAACTTTTCCGCAAGGAACTACAACACCTTTTAAACCAATTCGTAAAGGTACAGCTCATATAATTAAACAATACAAACCAGTAGTGGTACCTATAGTTATAGATGGTTTTCGTCGAGCATTTGATAAAAAAGGATTACGTATAAAAAAGAAAAATGTTTATCAAACATTTGAAGTAAAAGCACCTTTAGATATTGATTATGAGAATGAATCTATTGCAGATATTGTTACGAAAATTGAATATGCTATAGAGCAACATCCTTCATTTTTAAAAGTAATACCGCAAAAAGAATTATTGGCTCAAGAAGAGTTAAATAAACAACGAGAGTGGCTTACTTAGATAGTTGTTTTAGAACATAGATTCAAAAGAAGTAAAATTTAAGACACGTCCTTCTTCTTTTGCTTTTTTGTCTTTTTCAGATCCTAAATACATGCCAATTACCATTCCTAATACTAAACCAATGGGTAGACTGACGACTCCTAAAATAATGCCAGCAGCTGAACCAAAACACATACCTAACGCCATATAGTTATTTTTATAATAGTCTTTAGAAATAAGAGAAAATTCATTTTTTAAAAACTCAAAAAACTGATGTAGTTTTTTGTTTAATGTTTTCCTTTCAGTATTTAATTCTATGTCTAGTAATTCTAGTTCTTGTTCAATACGGTTAAGTTCTAAAGAATTAAAATTTCTATGTTTTACATCAGTTAAAACTCTAATAAAAGCATTATAAGTATCAAGCTCTTTTTTAGAGCTATTTTGTGTTTTTAATTTTTTTAAAAAAGAAATAGTATTATCAATAATCATAGCTTATGGTTTTGTATTTAAAACTTTTCCTTGTTTTTTTAACTCAGCATCTTTTGCGGCTCCTATAATCATACCTAGAGCCATACCAATTCCCATACCAATGTTCATACCTAATATCATGCCGTTGTCTTTACTAAAAATAATGCCAAATGTCATGCCTAAAGACATTCCTAAAGACAAGCCTATTGCCATACCCAATCCCATGTATTGGCCTTCAGAAATTAATGATAATTTCTTCTTTATAAAACATATAAAACCATTTAGCTTTTTCCTTAAATTTTTTATGTCGTTAGTCTTTTCTTTTATATCTAAATGTGTTAATTCAGCTTCGATATCTAGTATTTGTTCAGGAGTTAAATCTCTATTTTTTAGGTCTGTGAGTACACTAATAAAAGTGTTATAAACTCTAAGTTCTTTTTTTGTAGGGTTCTTAGTATTTAGTTCTTTAAAAAATGATAAGCCTTGTTCTATAGTCATAATTTAAACTTCTAATTTTTTTAATTCCTTATAATTTCTATTTAAACGTTTTAAAAGAATACCGTAGAGTAACTTGTAGAATAACCAGATTATTAAAACAAATAAACCTGTGAATGCAACTATTACTATATATGTTATAATTGATTTTGTATTATTGGGGTCTTCAAAAATAGTTTTAATTTTTGGGTCGTTTTGGAATGCATAATAAAAACCAATAACCATAGAAAGAAATGCCATAATTAAATTATAAATAACATAGTACTTGATCACTTTACGTGTTTTTAATATGTTTTCCATTAATTTTTTTGCATTGTCAGTGACAGATATGTTTTTGTATGATTTAAACAATAAATAGATAAATAGTACAATGACTACGTAACTTAATATAGTAAAAACTGTTACAGATATGTGACTTCCATATAATTCTGCCATACGCTCATTGTAACCATCACTAAAAAAGGCAGGAAGTGTATTTATAAGAATCCAAAAAATTAATTCTGCTACACTTATATAGAATAATGTCTTGACAATTGAAGACGATTTTTTTAATAGCATAGGGTATATGTCTTTTGAGGTTAAATGTTTATCCTCAATTCCATCACTCTGCCAATGTTTTTTTAATAAATCTAATTCATCCATATTTTACGGATTTAATATGGTTTTTAGTTTAGTTTTTACTCTATTCATCTTCACTCTTGCATTTACTTCACTAATACCCATTGTTTCACTAATTTCTTTATAGTTCTTGTCTTCTAAATATAAGAACACAAGGGCTTTTTCAATATCGTTTAATTGATGTACAGCTTTATATAAGAGCTTTAATTGTTGCTCTTCGGTATCATCATATTCTTCAGCCTTGATTTTAAATTGAACAGCATCAAATTCTGATGTGTTAATGCGTCGTTTAGACTTCCTATAGAGAGTAATAGCGGTATTTAACCCAACTCGATACATCCAAGTACTAAACTTAGCGTCACCTCGAAATTTTGGGTACGCTCGCCAAAGTTGAATTGTTATCTCCTGAAACAAATCATTATGTGCATCGTAATTATTAGTGTACAGACGGCACACTTTATGCACTATATTCTGGTGTTTCTCCAGTAATTCTACAAAACTATGTTCAAGTTCTTTATTCAATAGTCGTTGGTTAGGTTATTTTATAAGTAGTTTAAATTTTAAAAACGTTACAATAATTAAAATATTATTTTTTAAAAATAGTCTTTCAGAGGCATAAATCGTATCTTTGGATAAGATATTTTTCAGTACTTTTTTTATGAATATACCTGAGTCTAATGTGTCCAGAATAGTCATTGTAGGTGGCGGTTTTGCTGGAGTAAGTATGGCTAAAACTTTGGCTAATAAAAATGTTCAAGTTATATTATTAGATAAACATAATTATCATACGTTTCAGCCATTACTTTATCAAGTCTCTTCTGCAGGTTTAGAACCAGATTCTATTGCTTATCCACTTCGAAAAATTATAAAAAAGCATAAAAATTCATTTTTTCGTTTGGCAGAAGTTAATCATATAGATGCAGACAAAAAGGAAATACATACTAATATAGGTAATTTGTCTTTTGACTATTTAATTCTAGCTACTGGAACAAAAACAAACTATTTTGGAAATAAGACTATTGAAGCTAATAGTATGCCAATGAAAAAAGTGCCGCAAGCACTTAATATACGAAGTTTAATACTTCAAAATTTTGAGAAAGCTGCTATTGCTAATTCAGATGAAGAAAAGCAAGCCTTGTTAAATTTTGTTATAGTTGGTGGTGGACCAACAGGAGTTGAGCTTGCTGGCGCGATTGCCGAACTTAAAAATCATATTTTACCTAGAGACTACCGTGATTTAGATGCAAAAACAATGCAAATACATTTGCTAGAAGGTAATGATAGAGTATTACCGCCTATGAGTGAACATGCTTCAAAAAAAGCAGAACAGTTTCTTAAAAAGCTAGGTGTAAAAGTTCATTGTAATACATTTGTTAAAGATTATGATGGGAAAACGGTATTAACAAACTCTGAATTAACCTTACAATCTGAAACGCTTATATGGGCAGCAGGAGTTACTGGAGCACCAATAAAAGGTTTACAAGCTAATGCCCTAATAGAGCGTGCAAATCGTTATAAAGTAAATAGATATAATCAAGTAGAAGGTTATGAGGCTATCTTTGCGTTAGGCGATATTGCATTAATGGCAACAGAAAATTTCCCTAATGGTCATCCTCAAGTTGCTCAACCAGCAATACAACAAGGAAAACTTTTAGGTAAAAATATACTTAGATTAATTGATAATAAACCGTTAAAGATATTTACTTATAATGATAAAGGTTCTATGGCTACTATAGGTAGAAATAAAGCAGTAGTAGATTTAAAACATTATAAATTTGCAGGTTTTTTAGCGTGGTTTGTATGGATGTTTATTCACTTAATGTCTCTTGTTGGCTTTCGTAACCGCGTGATCGTTTTTTTTAATTGGACTTATAATTATATAAATTTTGATAAAGCTGCTAGACTTATAATAAGACCTTTTAATAAGTCTAAACTTTAAAATCTTGTTGTTTTAATAGTCCTAAAACAATTAGTAATTGGGCTAATGCGTATGTAAACATAATTCCAAAATTAGCTATAGATAATGGAGCATAGAATTTATTTAGGGCTAATAAACTGTCTGAAGCTATAAAAATTAACGCTCCAATAAATACTAAATTAAAACTATTAGTATTCACCATACCTTTTCTTAAAAAAGCTGATGTAACCATCGTTAATATAACTAGCATATATATAATTACAGGAATTAATAAATGTCCTATACCAGTTTTTAAATACGAAAATAATAGTATAGTATAAATTAAAATAATAGCAACAAAACCATACCATTTGGTGTTTTTATTTCTTTTATTAAAAAAGACTAGACTGTATAAAATATGTGCAATTAAGAAGGCTATTAAACCTCCAATAAAAAACAACTGAGAGCGATTAACAAAGAGTAATAATATATCTCCAATTAAGGAAAACGTTAATGCAAAAAAAGTGAATTTTTGTGTATAAATACTAAGGTGCTTGTTGTGTTTTGTAAAATAAATAATAAGGGAAATAACTATAAGAGGTTTAAATATATAATGTAACCAAGTTAAGCCATCTAGATTAGCAACTGTAGTTTCAATAGCAACTAAAAAGAAGAAAATAATAAAGAATAAATAATTGTTGTTTGGTTTCATTACATATTTGTTATAACGGGTATAAAAATATGCAATTCATCTTCAAAAAGTCACAGTTCGGTAATTATAAATTTAAAAAAAGGGATGCTTAAAGCATCTTTGAATCATCAAACAAAACCGACGAACAATATGAAATTTTTTTTACAAGCATTATTAGTATTAATCACACTACAACTCTCTGCTCAAACTACTATAAATGGAATAGTTACAGATGCTAAAAACAACCCAATACAAGGTGTCAATGTGTATTTAGATGGCACTTATGATGGTGGTACAACTAACGAAAAAGGTATGTTTAATTTTAAAACGACCGAAACTGGAACACAAATATTGATAGCATCTTATGTTTCATACGAGTCATTTCAAATGGCAAGTGATGTATCTACACTAAATAATTTAAATATTAAATTACGAGAAGATGTCAACTCACTAGAAACTGTAGTGTTGTCTGCTGGAACATTTGCAGCCGGTGATAATAGTAAGGTGTCTGTTTTAAAACCTTTAGATGTGGTTACTACAGCTAGTGCGTTAGGTGATTTTGTAGGAGCATTACAAACATTACCAGGAACAACAACTGTAGCCGAAGATGGTAGATTATTTGTTCGTGGTGGAGAAGCAGAAGAAACTCAAATATTTATTGATGGTATTCGTGTATTTACACCATATACGCCAACAACTAATAATGCTCCAACTCGTGGACGTTATTCTCCTTTTTTGTTTGATGGTATAACCTTTTCAACTGGTGGTTATAGTGCCGAATATGGTCAGGCATTATCCAGTGTGTTGCTACTAAACACTATAGATGAACCAGATCAGGAAAAAACAGATATTGGAATAATGAGTGTTGGTGCTACTTTAGGTAATACGCAAAAATGGAAAGAAAGTTCTTTAAGTGTTAACGCATCTTATATAAATCTAGCACCATATTTAGCAATTTTTAAAGATAGAAATGATTGGATAAAACCATTTCAAACCGCATCTGGAGAGACCGTATTTAGACAAAAAACTAACAATGGTTTACTAAAACTATATACAGGGTTTGACGCCTCTAACTTTGAACTTATTCAAGAAGATATAAATAATGCAGATGGTTTACGTTTTAAATTAAAAAATAGTAACCTTTATTTTAATGGTTCTTATAAAGCAATATTAGAAAATCGTTGGAAATTAGCCACAGGTTTAAGTTATACAAATGCTAAAACAAGAGTAGGGATTGACGCAAGTGATATAAATGATACAGAGAATTCAATACATGCTAAATTTAAATTAAGGAAAAGTTTTAGTAGTCGTTTTAAACTAAATTTTGGAGCAGAGTATTTTACTACTAATTTTAATGAAAACTACCAAGATGATTTTATAGCTCCAGTAGAATACGGTTATAATAATAATATTAGTGCTGTATTTTCTGAAGCTGATATTATTTTCTCTAAAAAATTAGCTTTAAAAGCAGGATTAAGAGCTGAATATAGTGAGTTGTTTAAAGAAACTAATATATCACCACGAGTATCTTTTGCCTACAAAACGGGAGCAAAAAGTCAAGTATCGTTAGCTTACGGTAATTTTTATCAAAACCCTAACAGTAGTATTTTAAAATTTGAACAAAACTTAAATGCAGAGCAAACGCAGCATTATATTTTAAACTATCAATATAATAATGATGGACGCATTTTTAGAGCAGAAACCTATTATAAAAATTACAATAAATTAGTAAAATACGATACAAGTTTTACGAGTTTTGATAGTAATTATAACAATGCTGGAAATGGTTTTGCTAAAGGTTTAGATTTATTTTATCGTGATAGTAAAAGCATAAAAAATATAGATTATTGGGTAAGTTATTCGTTTTTAGATACTGAACGAGATTATAGAAATTACCCAAATGCAGCGCAACCAAATTTTGCAAATAGACATAATTTAAATATTGTTGGTAAATACTGGATTGAAGATTGGAAAAGTCAAGTAGGACTTAGTTATGCCTATGCATCAGGGAGAACTTATACTAATCCAAATGAAACAGGATTTTTAAATGCAAAAACAAAAGGTTTTAATAGTTTAAGTGTCAATTGGGCATACTTACTAAGTCAGCAAAAGATATTGTATTTCTCTATAAATAATGTTTTAGGTTTTAAAAACGTTAATGGATATCAGTATGCAAATACTCCAGATTTAAATAATAATTTTGCAAGACGAGCCTTAAAACCTGCTGCAGATCAATTCTTTTTTGTTGGTTTCTTCTGGACGATTAGTGAAAAAGGAACAGATAATCAGTTGGATAATTTATAATATAATTGTTAATACGTTTTTAGTTTGTTAGATATCGTTAAAATTATTAGCGCTAATACCAATGCTTTATAACATATTTTCTAATAACAATCTTTCTAAAATCATTTGGTTGTTTTGTATTGAGTAATTTTAAACCATCTTGAGCCTTAATTATTGCGCTAAAATGCACTTCTCTTTTATCATATTGTGTTTGGTTAGAATAAGTAGTTATTAATATAAAATGATATGGTGCTTCTGGAGTTGCTAGAGTTTCTAAAATTTGAAATGAATGGATATAACCCTTTTTTAAAGCGATTTCTCTTAGTACTTGCCAATTGTTTTGATAATAGAATAATACTTCATCTTTATTATCATTTAAAACTTCTACAAAATCTATAGTTGACAATCTTTTATCTTCTTGGGAGTAACTTAAAATATTAATGAATATGGCTAGTATTATAAATTGAGTTTTCATCATTTTTCTAAAAAGATACAAATAAAATGACCCGTTTAATAATCTTTAAATTTTGTTTATGTAAATAATTAGGTTAGTGATTAAACATTAAATATAAAATATAATATTCAGTATCAGTTGTCTCAATATCTTCAATGTATTTATTTTTGCAACCTATTAAAGTATTAAAGCGTTGTATTAAATACATTTCAAAATCTTCAATAGTATTTAAGTTTTTTGAATAAGCTACTACCTTATAGTTATTATAAGTATTAGCATATACATCGTTATAGCGATCTACTATATTTCTCCCAGTTTTTCCTATTTTAAAGCTGGAAAAAGAACGAATTTCATTTTCTATTTTACTCGCAAGTTCTTCAAAAGTTGCCATAATATAAAGTAAAGGAACTTAATAAGACGAGGGACTTTCTTGTAGGTTTCCGTTAGTAATTTAGTTTATCTTATTTGTAAAGAAACTAAAAGTAGTTTAATTATTAGTAAGGGAATTCTGTACTATTTGTAATGTGTTTAGTTAAATGTTATTAAACATTAGCGTTTTCTCCAGGAAATATAGAGTAATTGTTCTTTGATAGATCTATAGAAGTTAAATGTATAGGATTGCGGCCAAAAAACTTTCTAAAAAAGTCTTTAGTATTATTTTTAATTTTAGAGACACTAGAATTATTAATCTGCATAGTATTAATATTAACAGATTTTAAATTACAGTTTAAGCTTGAATTAGCTAATACTATATTAGTGTTATGTTTTTTAATAGCTTTCTCAATAATAGTTGCCGTTTTTGAGTCTAATAGCGAATTAGAGTTTTGACTATATATAGAAAGACTGATTATTAGTAAGAAGAAAGTTAAAATTAGATTTTTCATAATATTATGGATTAGGTTAATTAGCGGGTAAAATAGTATTAGTGTTTTTTAGTTTACTAAACCTGAGGTAGATTGAATAGTAATCACTAATACTATATTTACAGTTGCAAGGTACAATCAATAAAGCATAAATAAAATACGTAGAACTACGTATCTTTTTTATCGCAAATAGATGTTTATATGTATGATTTTCAGGTATTTAGCCTCTTGTTGTTGATGTTTTTTTTATCGTGATTATTACCTTATTTACGCGTTTTTTTGAATATTGTTTAAATGAGTTGGTAAATAACAAGATTACAATTCAGCATATAAAAATGACAGTTCGGTGTATTGCTTTTTAAAAATGAAGATTACTATTAGATATTTGTACCAACATAAAACCACTAATCATGAAATCTATTTTACTACTCTTAATTACTGTATTCAGCTTTCAGAATGTAAAAGCTCAAAATCATAACATTGTTGTAAACATTTCTAATATAAATACTATAGAAGGGACTTTAGTTATTGGATTATATGATAATGAATCTAATTTTTTAAAAAAACGTATAAAAGGTAAGTTAGAAAAAGTATCACAGTCTACAGCAAGTGTAACATTTACAAATATAGAACCTGGAGATTATGCCATTTCATTATTTCACGATGCTAATGATAATAAAAAAATGGACACTTTTATATTTGGTATTCCAAAAGAAGATTATGGTACTTCAAATAATGCAAAAGGTATTATGGGACCGCCAAAATGGGAAGATGCTGTATTTACAGTAAAAGACAAAAATGTAATTCAAAATATTAAACTATAAAATTAATTATTATGTATAGACTAGCACTATTAATCGTAATGTTTCTAAGCACACAATTAGAAACTCAAGCACAATCGAATTATGAGAAAGGTATGCAAAAAGCTTTAACACTTTGGGGAGAAAATAAACCAGACGATGCAGTAAACCTTTTTGAGCGTATTGCTAGCGCAGAGCAAGACAATTGGTTACCACCTTATTATGCTGCGCAAGTTTTAATTATAGATGGTTTTACTAAGTTGAAAGATGCAGAAAAGCTCGATGCTCAATTAAAACGCGCACAAGATTTTATTAATGATGCTACAGCAATTTCTAAAGAGAACTCAGAGATTCTAGTTATGCAAGCTTTATTACATACTGTATATGTATCTAGTGATGGTGCTAAATATGGTATGACGCTAGCTCCAAAAGTCGCACAGTTATATGAGAAAGCTTATAAATTAAATCCAAATAATCCAAGAGTGGTATTAAATAGAGCAGAATGGAATATTGGTAGCGCCAGATATTTTGGACAGGATACCAAGCCGTTTTGCAAAGAATTCGATAAGGCCTTAAAACTTTTTGCTAACTTTAAACCAGAAACAGCATTTCACCCTAATTGGGGGCAAGATAGAGCAGAGGAAGCATCAAAATCTTGTAAAGAATAAATTTAAGAATTATAATGAATAAACTAGTAAAAGAAATAGTAATCACTTTTATTGTAGGTACTCTAGTATTTATAGTTGGAACCGTGTTTTTTGAAGATTATGAGCACAAGTCTACACAAGCTTACTTAATTACTTTTGCATTTTATCAATTATACGCTTTTGTTTTAGGGTTTTCTAATACTAGATATTTTGCATTTTTAGAGAGAAGACAATGGAAAGAAAAAGAAGGAATTAAACGTATAGTTATTGGCATTATAGGATCTGTTCTAATTACATTAATAGGTTTATTTCTTTTAAGAACATTCACTTATATTATTTATTTAGATTATTCTTTTAATGAGTTTATAGCAAATGAACGTTTTGAATATTATCAATTTGGTTTGTGGATAACTATGACTATTGTAATTATTTTTCATGTCATATATTTTTATAATCGTTATCAAAAAAATAAAATAAAAGAGCAAAAAGTTATAGCTGGTACAGCTAGTGCAAAGTTCGATGCTTTAAAAAACCAGTTAGATCCGCATTTTTTATTTAATAGTTTAAATGTTTTAACCAGTCTAATTGAAGAGAATCCAGATAGTGCTCAAAAATTTACAACAAGTTTATCTAAAGTATATCGCTATGTTTTAGAGCAAAAAAATAAAGATCTAGTAACTGTTGACGAAGAGTTACAATTTGCAAAAACATACATGTCTTTATTAAAAATGCGATTTGAAGATAGTATAGTATTCGATATTCCAGAACACGCTTCGAATCCAGATAGTAAAGTTGTGCCGTTGTCTTTACAATTACTATTAGAAAATGCAGTAAAGCATAATATAGTAACAGCAAATAAACCACTACATATTAAAATTTACGAACGAGACGGACAATTAATTGTAGAAAATAATTTGCAAACAAAACAAGTGGTAAAGAAGAGTAGTGGTGTTGGTTTAGATAATATTAGACAACGCTACAAATTATTAACAAACAGACAAGTAAGTATAATAGAGGATAAAACTAATTTTAAAGTTTCTATTCCAATGCTTACAAAACAAATAACAATTATGAGACAATTACCAGAAAAACAATTTGATGATAGTTACGTGAGAGCACGTAAGCATGTTGAGGAATTAAAAGGATTTTACTATAATGTAATATCATATTGCTTTGTTATTCCTTTTTTAATATTTATTAATTATAGAACCTATTGGGAGTTTAAATGGTTCTGGTTTTCTGCCATTGGTTGGGGAATTGGAATAGCCTTTCACGCCTATAAAGTATTTGTGAATGATGGTATTTTAGGACGGGATTGGGAAAAACGCAAGATTGAAAAATTCATGGAAGAAGAACAAAACAATCGCTATAAATAAGACTATTATGAAAGACAGTAGAATAGAACCATATCAAGATAATAAGCAACGCGATTTTGAGCGTGAAGAGGCTTATATAAGAGCTAAAAAAAAGGTTGAAAAAATCGTTGGCTTTTACTGGCATGCGCTATGGTATGTTTTAGTTAACATATTTATCATATTCATGATTGTAAGAAATATGGATGCAGACGAAAACTTTTGGAGTTTTAGAGTATTCTCAACAGCATTCTTTTGGGGTATAGGCTTAGTTTTTCATTTTATTAGTGTTTTTGGGCCTAACTTTTTATTTGGAAAACAATGGGAACAACGTCAAATCGATAAATATATGGAAGAAGATAAAAAACGTTGGGAATAATTAATATTATATAAAAAGAGTAAAACTAACTAATGAGAGTACTAATAATTGAAGATGAAAAACCATCGGCAAGACGTTTACAACGTATGCTGCAAAATATAAATATACAAGCGGAAACTATGTTGCATTCTGTAGAAGAATCTATAACATGGTTTCAAAATAATGAACATCCAGATTTAATTTTTTTAGATATACAGTTAAGTGATGGCTTGTCATTTGAAATTTTTGATGAAGTAAATATTAATTCGGCTATTATTTTTACAACAGCTTATGATGAGTATGCATTGCAAGCCTTTAAATTAAATAGTATTGATTATTTATTGAAGCCAATAGATGATGAAGAATTAGAGAAAGCAGTATCTAAATTTAAAAACAGAGTACCAGAAAAACAAAGTGTTACTTTAGATTTTAATGATATTAAAAAACTACTAATTAATCCTATAGAGCGTGAGTATAAAAAGCGTTTTTCGGTAAAAGTGGGACAGCATTTAAAACTGATAAATATTGATGATATAGAATGCTTCTTCAGTGAAAATAAAGGCACATACCTTCATACAACAGATGGAAGAAATTATCTTTTAGATACAACACTTGATAATTTAGAAAATGAACTTGAACCATCACAATTCTTTAGAATTAATAGAAAGTTTTACGTCAATATCCAGGCTATAAAAGATATGGTTAGTTATACTAATTCGAGATTACAAATAAAGTTAGGTTCTTATAAAGAGCAAGAGGTTATTGTAGCCAGAGAACGAGTAAAAGATTTTAAAAATTGGTTAGAATAGAATAGTCATTAGAAGCCATCAAAAAAATCTTCAAATAAGTCTCCCGCACCTTCCATTAAAATTTCCATAAAACCTTCAATAACGGTCTCGGTTAAGAGTTCGAAATCTGGAGTGTTTTCTGGATTTTTACTTTTATAATCTGTTGCTTTTTGTTTTGCTTCTTTTCTCCATTCTTGAAAAGTGTCGTGTTTTTTTATAACTTTTTTAGATGCTGTTGAATTTAAGGTATTGTTATTTTTTAATAAGGCATCATACAATTTTCTTTTATCTGGCTTAGATAAAATATCGAAGGCTTCAACTAAATCATCAAAACGTTTTTCAGCATTTTTAGAGGTATTAATATCAGGATGGTATATAGCAATCTCTCTCCTAAATGCTTTTTTTATGTCTTCTAGGTTACTTGTAGAACTAATTCCAAGTAACTCATAATAGTTTTTAACTGTCATTATTAAAAATTTTATTCTTCTTCATCTTCATTAAAAGCAGATGGTAATAAGTTTGGAATATATTTTATTGCTAATGGTAATAAAATTGCACCACCAGGTAATAAAAATATGGCTAAAGCAGGAATACTTTTAAAAATGTCTAATAATTGATTTTTTACTTTTTCCTTTTCCTCATCACTTAAGTCTTGGGTAGTAGATTTACCAATTAGCTGTACCAATTCCTTACTCTGCTTAATTTCTTTAAGCAGCATTCTTTTGTTTTTATTTAGTAGTTCTGTAATTAGTTTTTTAGGATCCATAGTTAAATAAAAAAGCCACCTTAAAGTGGCTCTTAGTTAATAAATAATAGCATTGTTATTATTTTATAATACCACCACAGCTTACACGACTACCAGCTGCACCACTTGGTTGCGATGTAAAATCGTCTATGCCTTCGTGAACAATAATTGCTTTTCCTAAAATATCTTTGTTAGCGTCTCCACAACCAATACACCATTGGTCTGTTGTTTTATTTACTACTGCGAATCCTTTTTCATCAGCAGTAAAATTTCCTATATCACCTTTATGAAATCCTGCTGTATCACCCCATTTACCATGTGGCTTGTTTGTAGGATTCCAATGGCCGCCAGAAGATTTTCCGTCTGCAGATGAGCAATCTGCTTTTTCATGAATATGTATGGCATGTTCTCCAGGTGTTAAACCTTCTAACATAGCTGTCATTTCTACTTTGCCTCCTTCTTGTCTAAAAACAATATTGCCTTTTACATTACTATCACTTTTGGGAGCTAATGCAAGTTTTACTTTTACAGCTTTTTCTGCTTCTGTTATTGGGTCTACAATATCCTTTGCCTCTTTTTTACAACTTGTAACTAATATTAAAGCTACTATTTGTATAAATACATGTATCTTTTTCATTTTAATTTTTTCTTAAAAAAGTATTAACTTCTATAGCTACATCATCCCATGTTTTGCTTACACCATCTTCACCTTTATGTAAATCAAAACAAACCTTATTTAAAGCTTCTAAAGCGCCTAATGCATTCCAATCTTTAAGTAGCATAGTGCCTTTCATAGTAACACGTCTTTCATCAGTGATTTCGACATCCAATGGTAAGTCGTTTGTAACACCATTCATTGTCAACGATGCTACATATTTATCATTATTATACTTAATAGTACCTTTAATTAAATCTGTATCTAACATAGAACCAAAAAAAGCATTTTTAATTTTGGAGTCTCTTGTATTGGTTTCATCATTGGTGAACAAGCTACTAATTGGTATTGTAAATTTTAAGTTGTTTAAAGCGTCTTGCGGAGTAGTTCCAGATTTGTTATCAAACTTTAAAACAGTAAATTCACCTCCAACACCTTTCTTTTCGGTAGTTTTATAGGCAGTCCATTTTACAGATGTTGCTTCAGGTTTTACAATAAAGTTTTCTTTAGCTATTACTTGAGTTTCTTGTTCAACTTTGGATTCCTTTTTATCGTTTTTACAAGAAAAAATACTTAGCGACAATACAATTAATAAAATACTTATTTTATTCATTTTTTTTAAATTTTATTCTAGGATTAAAGTTAAGTAGATATTTATCTATTTGCAAGAAACTACTAGCTAATTACCCTTTAGGATTAATTTTAAGTCTTTAATGCCACGTTTTAAATTGTTTGTCATTATTATAGATTTGTCCACTTGTGTTTGTACATTTTTATAGCGCATAATAGCATAAATAATACTACGTTTTTTGCCAGGAGTTAAATTTTCAAAGAGCTCGTAAGCATCATAATCACTTGACAGTACAGCATTTAAAGTCTCTGGCATTTCGACACCATATTTAGATTGATCTTCAAATAATTGAATGCTAAAAGTATCTCCAAAATCAATATCTAATGCTTTTTGTTTGGCATTACTAAAATACATACGATAATTATCAGTCTTTTCTTTTTTTAATGCGGCATGAAAGGAAATTATAACATCATTTTTTGAAGCCTCTACTTTTACACGTTTTTGATTTTTTTCTGCAAATAAATCAGCAACAGTATTGGGAATTATAATACTATACTTATTAGTGAGTGTTACTTTAAAAGGCTTACTTTTTATCATTAATCTATTTTAAATGCTTTAATATCTTTAAAAGCCGAAAGGTTTAAATTTTCAATACTGTTTTTATATGTTTTCCAATCGTTATCAAAAAATGCATTCGTCTTTTGTAGTACATTCTTTAATGCTGTTTTTGCATGATTTAGTAAAGTGGTTTCAGTAATTGTTAACCCATTTTTTCTAGAACTAATATAGCCATAGGCATTGTCTAATCTAGAGCTTACTGTTGGTAAAGTACTTCTTGTAATACCTTGTCTTTCATCTTCTTTTCCAAAATAAACAGCTAGTAAGTCATCTATTTTTTCGATGAGTTCTTTGGAGTCTTTAATATTTTCTTTATACTTTTTATCATCTAAAGCGTTGAGGTCTTTTTTATATTTTTCAGCCGTATTTTTACTCTCAACTATTTGTTTTACAGCATCAGCCATAGTTTGGTTTAGTTGTTCTATTTCTTTTAAAGCGGCATATATTTCATTTGTATTAGACATTGAAACATCAATTCTAGGGTCTTCTTTTACTTCAATTTGTTTTTCAGAAGTTAAATCACCATAATGCATTACTGCTTTATATGTTCCTGGTTTTACAGAAACACCACTTGGTTCATTTGTTCTTTTACGTATTGTTTTTGAAGGATAATCACTTCCTTTTTCACGTAATCTCCATGTCCAGTTATGTAATCCAGTAGAGTCTGGTGTTTTTCTTTTTATAGTTCTAATTAATTTATCATTATCATAAATGTTCATAGTGATAGAATCCCACTTAATTTCATTTTTATCATCTTCGTTTTCTTCCTCTTTCTCTTCTTTTTTGTCATCGTCCTTATCTTTCTTTATAGGCTTATCCACTTTAATATAATATTTAAAGCGTGCACCAAAACCTCTGTTTTCTCCACTATACATGGCATCGGCTCCAAAACGACTTCCAGTTGGTTGTTGGTAAGATGCTTTGTATGTTGTTGGTGGCGTAAATAATTCTAACTTACTATTTAAAACTTGATTGTTTTTTGCAATAGCACGTAATGGTCTAATGTCATCTAGAACCCATGCAGCACGACCAAAAGTTCCAATAACTAAATCATGCTCTCTAGGTTGAATAACTAAATCTTTTACTGGAACGGTTGGAAAACCATTGGTCCATTTTGTCCATTTATTTCCTGCATTAGTTGAAACATATAACCCATCATCTGTACCTAGAAACAATAAATTAGGTTCTTCAATATCTTCAACAATTGAAAGTGTATAACTTTTAACATCGTTTGTATCTACAATACGTTCCCATGATTGGCCATAATTTTTAGTTCTATAAGCATATGGAGTATAATTAAAACGACGATAATCATTAGCAACTAAAAGTGCTTCTCCTTTATTTTTATTGCTTGCTTTTATTTGTACAATCCAACTTCCTTTTGGTAAATCATTTAAATTAAGACTAACATCTGCCCATGTGTTACCTCCATTTTGTGTTACATGTACACGGCCATCATCGGTTCCAACCCATAACATGTTTTTTTCAATAGGTGATGGTTCAATAACTAAAATAGTACAATGGTTTTCTGCTCCAGTGGCATCAATTGTAAGTCCTCCACTATCTCTTTGTTTTTGTTTTTCAGGGTCATTGGTTGTTAAATCTGGAGAAATAATTGTCCAAGTATCTCCTTTATCATTTGATTTATGTACAAATTGACTACCAAAGTAAAGCGTGCTATTATTAAAAGGGTCAATATTAATAGCAGAATTCCAATTAAATCGTAATTGCATGTCTGCATCTGGATGTGTAGGTCTTACTAAATAATTATCGCCTGTTTGCCAATCGTAGCGACTAACATAACCTTGTTGACTCATAGACCATCCATAACGAGAATTGTCGCGATCTGGAACAACATCAAAACCATCACCAAAACTAATTTCTTGCCAATAACTATTGCGTATACCTTGCGAGCGCCATACATAAGCGGGACCACGCCAAGAGCCATTATCTTGCATACCACCATAAACATTATATGGGTATTCGTTATCTACATTAATATGGTAAAATTGAGCTACAGGCATGTTACCAATAAAACGCCAGGATTTACCACCATCTTTAGTAATATTCATCCCACCATCGTTACCATCAATCATGAAATTTCCATTTTCAGGATGAATCCACCAAGCATGATGATCTGGATGTACGCCATTGCTTACGCCATAAGCGGGCATCAATTGAGTAAAGTTTTTTCCTCCATCTTCACTAACATTTACATAAGTGAATACAGAGTATACACGGTTTTCATTTTGAGGATCTACATATATTTCAGAGTAATAAAAAGGTCTGTTACCAATATCACTTTTATCGTTTATTTTTTTCCAATTAAAACCACCATCAACACTTTTATATAGCGCATTCTTTTTAGCTTCTACTAATGCGTATATAATATTGGGTTTGTTTCTAGCAATTGCAACACCAATTCTACCTAAATCTCCTTTTGGAAAGCCTTCTTTTTCTGTTATTCTCTTCCATGTCTTTCCTCCATCATGAGTAATATGTAAACCAGAACCTTTTCCACCAGAATTAAAAAACCAAGGATCACGCTTGTGTTCCCAAAGTGTAGCAATTAACTTGTTAGGATTTGTAGGATCCATAACTAAATCTGCAGCACCAGTTTTATTATTTGCGAATAAAATTTTATTCCATGTAAAACCGCCGTCTACAGTTTTATAAACACCACGCTCACTATGTTCTCCCCAAGGACTACCAATAGCAGCAACATAAACTATATTAGGATTTGTTGGGTCTATAACAATACGATGTATATGTCTTGTTTTTTCTAGTCCCATAGCTTTCCAGCTTTTCCCTGCATCTAAAGATTTGTATATGCCATAGCCACCATTTAAACTATTTCGTGGATTACCTTCACCAGTACCAGCCCAGATAACACTTGGATTTGATTGTTGTATAGCTACAGCTCCAATAGAAGCAGTAATTTCATTATCGAAAATAGGTTCCCATTTTATGCCTCCTGAAGTCGATTTCCATAAACCGCCAGAAGCAGTACCAACATACATAATATCTGGATTAGTATGAACAGCATCAATAGAAGTAACACGCCCAGACATACCACCTGGACCAATGTTTCTAGGTTTCATGTTTTTTATCAAGTCCATAGAGAACTCTTGAGAAAAACTAGTAAAAGAAAATAGTAGTAAAAGTAAAAGGGAAATTTTTTTCATTATAATGGTTTATTAAAGTCGGAATAAAGTTAAGTAACTAAATCTTAAATAGCTGTTAATGTCTTAATCTTTTGTTTTAAAAAAGCCGTATTTTTATACAACAATGAAAAACGATAAACTTAATAGAAAAGGATTTGTATTTAAGCAATATGAATCTCCTTCTCAATCTCCTTTCGAGAAGCTTTTCGATATCTTTAAAGAATTAATTACACATACCTCTGGTGATTTTGATGAAGCTATAGATTGGTTAAAAGAGCTAGATAAAGAATATGAGCTAACAACCCCAGAGTATACCATTGATGATTTTATAGAAGATCTTAAAGCTAAAGGGTATATACGAGAAGAAATAAAACCAGATGGAAAAAAAGGGAATGCCATTACTGCAAAAACAGAACGTGCTATTAGGCAATCTGCTTTAGATCAAATATTCGGAAAAATAAAAAAAAGCGGCTCTGGAAATCATAAAAGTAAAGGTTTAGGAATAGGAGATGAGCATACAGGTGATTTTAGAAATTATCAATTTGGTGATAATTTAGAAAAAGTAAGCATGACAGAGAGCCTAAGAAATGCACAAATTAATAATGGTATTGGTGATTTTCGTTTAACAGAAGATGATCTCGTTGTAGAAGAAACTATTCATAAATCACAAATGAGTACAGTTTTAATGATTGATATTAGTCATAGTATGATTCTATATGGCGAAGACCGTATTACACCAGCAAAGAAAGTAGCTATGGCTCTGGCCGAATTGATTACTACGCGCTATCCAAAAGATACATTAGATATTTTGGTTTTTGGTAATGATGCTTGGCCAATTAAAATTAAGGACCTACCATATTTAAATGTTGGCCCATATCATACCAATACAGTTGCAGGATTACAATTAGCAATGGATTTATTAAGGAGGAAACGTAATACTAACAAACAAATTTTTATGATTACCGATGGTAAACCAAGTTGTTTGAGACTACCAGATGGAACTTATTATAAGGATAGTAATGGTTTAAATCCGCATATTACTAATAAATGCTATGCTATGGCGCAGCAAGCTAGAAAATTACATATTCCTATTACAACATTTATGATCGCTCAAGATCGATATTTAATGCAATTTGTTCAAGAATTTACTTATGCTAATCAAGGGAAAGCTTTTTATACAGGTTTAAAAGGTTTGGGAGAGATGATTTTTGAAGATTACGAAACCAATAGAAAAAAAAGAATTAAAGGTTAATAGCGACTAGCTGTTATAAAACATAAGACTAAGAATTAAAGGCTGAAAGCCAATAGCAAAAAAGCTAAAAATAAATATGAAAATAGAAACAATTAAAACTTTAGAGGCTTTAAAAAAATCGGGATATAAAAGCAAATCTATTAAAGATGAATTAAGAGATAATTTAATTGAAAAAATAAAAAATAAGGAAACCACATTTGCAGGTGTTCACGGTTATGAAAATACAGTAATTCCTGAGTTAGAACGTGCTATTTTATCGAGACATAATATTAATTTATTAGGCCTTCGCGGTCAAGCAAAAACGCGTTTAGCGCGTTTAATGTTGAATCTCTTAGATGAATATATACCTGTTATAGCTGGTAGCGAAATTAATGATGATCCTTTACAGCCAATATCGCGTTATGCAATAGAATTAATAAAAGAAAAAGGAGATAACACACCAATTACATGGTTACATAGAAGTGAGCGTTTTGCTGAGAAATTAGCAACACCAGATGTTACTGTAGCAGATATAATTGGTGATGTAGATCCTATAAAAGCTGCGAATTTGAAATTAAGTTATGCAGATGATCGTGTGATACATTATGGCATGATTCCAAGAGCAAATCGTTGCATTTTTGTAATTAATGAATTACCAGATTTACAAGCCAGAATTCAAGTTGCGTTATTTAATATTTTGCAAGAAGGTGATATTCAAATAAGAGGTTTTAAGCTGCGGTTGCCTTTAGATATGCAATTTATTTTTACTGCAAACCCTGAAGATTATACCAATAGAGGAAGTATTGTTACACCTTTAAAAGATCGTATAGGTTCTCAAATTTTAACGCATTATCCAGCAGATATAGAAACTGCTAAAACTATTACCGAGCAAGAGGCTAAACTAGACAGTCGTCAGGAAAATGCTATTCATGTTCCAGAATTAGCAAAAGACTTATTAGAACAAATTGTCTTTGAAGCTCGAGAAAGCGATTTTATAGACGAAAAAAGTGGCGTAAGTGCGCGATTAAGCATTACTGCCTATGAAAACTTATTAAGTACAGCAGAATTACGAGCATTAAAAGCAGGAGATGAAAATACAACAGTAAGACTATCAGATTTTTTAGGAATTATTCCTGCTATTACAGGAAAAGTAGAGTTAGTGTATGAAGGAGAACAAGAAGGTGCAGCACAAGTTGCTTATAATTTAATTGGGGAAGCAGTAAAAAGTTTATTTCCTGAGTTTTTTCCAAAAATTGAAAAACTACAAAAACAAGATGATGAAAGTCCATACGATGATATAGTATCTTGGTTTTTTAATCATTCTGAGGGTTTTGAATTACTAGATGATTTAAGAGATAAAGAATATAAAACGTTATTAGATGCTGTATCTCCATTAGACGATTTGCTTGGAGAATACCAGTCTAAACTATCTAAGCAAGAGAGTTATTTTGTAAAAGAATTTGTACTATGGGCATTGGTAGAGTATAAACAATTGAGTAAATACCGTTTTACAGAAGGACTTCAATTTAAAGATCCGTATGGTAGTTTTATAAGTGGTATTTAATTTTTAAAATCCATTAATAGATTTGGGACGTATATTAATAAATCAATATACCAAACCCAAATATGAAAAAGCATTACACCTTTATTTTTTGTTTCACACTTATAATATCATTTACAGCTTATGCACAAATTTCAGCAGTTAGTTTTGTAAATGCTAATTATAGCTATGGAACGCAACCAACAAATATTCAGTCTAATGATATATATGATGTGTATGTCTCGTGGCGTAATACCTTTGCAGATCCATGCGCAAATGGAAGATACCGTATAAAATTCGATACGTCATCAGAAACCGTTTCTGAAGGTATAGCTTATGGCATGTTACTATCTGTTTATGCTAATGATAAAGAATTATTTGATGGATTGTGGTTGTACTATCAAGATTTTTCTAATGCTAACGGCGTTATGAATTGGAAGATTAATGGCTGTACTTCTGTAATTGGACAAAATGGAGCTACTGATGCAGAGTTAGATGCTGCTTATGCATTAATTGTAGCAGATAAACGTTGGGGTAATGCAGGAGTAATTAACTACCAAAATGATGCTTTAACATTAATTGCAGCTATAAAAACATACGAAATTGAAAATGGTACTAATGTTTTAAAGCCAGGTGATGCTTGGGGTGGCAGTAATAATACAAATCCGTCATATTTATCTCCAGGTTATTTTAGAGTTTTTGGAATATATTCTAATGACATAACATTTTGGAATGCAGTAGCAAATAAGAGTTACGCTATTTTAAATGATAACTTATCTCAAAACAATGCTGTTTATAACTTGGTTTCAGATTGGTGTAAAGCAGATGGAACCTATTCAAATGAAGTCTCTTGGGCTTATAACGAAGGGAAATCTTATTATTATGATGCAGCAAGAACACCATGGAGAATGGTTATAGATTATGTTTGGTCTGGAGATTCGCAAGCATTAAGTTATTCTGGTTTATGTAACGATTTTGTAAATGCCCAAGGTGGATTCAATCAAATTTATCCAGGGTATTCTCAAGCTGGTATCGCTATTAATACGTCTTACAAAGATCCAACATTCACGGGAGCATATGCTTCTGCTGCAATGTCTTCAACCAATCAGAACTTTGTTAATAATGGTTATACTGAATTAAAAAATCAAGTAACTACTGCATATTTTGGAGCTACTTTAAGAGCTTTATATATGTTTGCCTTATCTGGGAATATGTACAATGCATTAACCGAAAATGTATTAAGTATATCTGAAGTTAATCAGGAATCATTTAAAATATATCCTAATCCCGTTCTAGATTATTTAAATATTTCTTTTAAATCATCAAAACCCAAAACGATTAGTTTGCATTCAATCAATGGAAAGCAATTAATTCTAAAGAAAGAGAATAGTATGTTAACCCAATTGGATTTAACCCAACTTAATGCTGGTATTTATTTTTTAAAAATTAATGAAGAAAACTTTAAAATTATAAAGTCTTAAATACTAAACTAATTCTGTAATAACCTGTGTTTCGTTATGTAATGTTTTATGAACAGGACATTTATCTGCTATTTGTAATATTCTGGCTTTTTGTTTGTCATCTAAATTACCGACTAATTTTATTTCACGGTAAAACGTATCGATTTTTGCAGTGTTGTCTTCACAATCCTCACAATCTTTTGCGTGAGTTTTAGTATAACTTGTATGTACTTCTATATTTTGTAAATCCCATTCTTTTCTCTTGGTATACATTTGCACAGTCATTGCTGTACAAGCAGATAATCCAGCAGAAACAAGTTCGTATGGAGAAGGACCAAAATCATTACCTCCAAAACTTAAAGGTTCATCTGCCATCATATAATGATTGCCTACTTTCATTTGAGTTGAGAATCCATCAGCAGTATCTAAACTTGCTATAACTTGATGTTTTGTAGATAGTTTTTCGCTCTCTGGTATTGTAACATAACGTTTAGACCAATTTGAGATTATATTTCCAACATATCTAGAATCTTCTTTTCTCATTAATAAATGGTCGGCTCCATCAATAGAAACAAAACTTTTTGGGTGACGTGCAGCTACATATATGTCTTCGGCATTTTTAATACTAACAGTAGTATCTTGAGGAGAATGAATTACAAGTATTGCTTTACGTAAATTTTGTGCTACTTCGGGTAATGATTTACTTTCAATATCATCTAGAAATTGCTTTTTTATTGTAAACTCTCTGCCTCCTAAATTTACTTTAGCTTTCCCATTAGCCTTAATTTCGTCTATACTACTATGTAATAAATGTTGTACATGTTTAGGGTTTGATGGTGCTCCAATTGTGGCCACAGCCTTTACAGATGCTATTTTTGCAGCAGCAAAAATAGATGCTGCTCCACCTAATGAATGCCCTATTAAAAGCGTTGGGGAAGCATACTCTTTTTCTAAGAAATTTGCAGCGCTTATTAAATCTTCTACGTTTCCAGAAAAATTGGTGTTTTCAAAATCACCATCACTTTCTCCTAAACCTGTAAAGTCAAAACGTAATACACCAAAGCCATTTTGTGTTAATGCCCGACTTATATTTTTTACTGCAGACAGGTTTTTGTTACATGTAAAACAATGCGCAAAAATCGCAAAGTTATGTGGATGTTGGTTTATAGGGAGTTCTATACGGCCAACTAATAATTGGCCTTCAGGATTAGTAAAACTTACTTTTTTAATATTCATATTTAATTAATCTGAAGTCGTTTTTATAGCAAATAAATCTTGTAATGTAATCTTTAAAGCATTAGAGTTTATGGGCTTTGTTAAATAGCCATCAAAACCAGAAGCTATTGCTTTATTATAATCTTCTTCATCTGCATAAGCGGTTTGCGCAACTATATAAATATCTGGGCTAATAGCTTTAATTTGTTTTGTTGCTTCATAACCATCCAATACAGGCATTTTAATATCCATAAAAATAATGTCAAAGTTGGATTCATTAATATAATCTATTGCTTCTTGACCATTTTTTGCCCAGATGATTGTTTTGTCGTCTAAAATTATTTTATCTAACATTTTTTGTAAGACTAAATAATTTAACTTCATATCTTCAGCTATTAAAATTTTTAATGTTGAGCTAATTAGTTTAGGAGCTTTAGTCTCTAAATCATTTGGGGCAGGATTATATGGTAACGTAATTGTAAAAGATGTGCCGCCTTTTAGATTAGTGTCTAAAGTAATTGAGCCTTTTAAAGACTTTATATTTTCTTTAGCTATAGTTAAACCAATACCTAAACCATCATATTTTTTAGATAGTTCCTGTTCTATTTGATAAAATTCATCAAAAATTGCTTTAGATTTTTCAGATTGTATTCCAATACCAGTGTCTGTTATTTGTATTATTATATTGCTATTTTCAATTTTAGAAGACAATATAATGGAGCCATTATTTGTAAATTTTATAGCATTGTCAAGCAGGTTACTAATGGTTTTAGTTAACCTTGATTTATCAGATAAAATAATGCTTTCTGGTCTATTAACTTGGTTGTTGAATTTAAAACTTAAACCTTTATTTTCTGCTTTAATTTTATATATTTCTGCAATAATATTAAGCTCTTTTTCTAAACATAAAGCTTGATTTTTAGGTTTTGATTTTGTTGTAGTTAATTCTGAAATTTCAATAATATTATTTAGAATATTCGTTAGATTAGAACTTTGTTGAAGTATAGTATCTACAAAGCCAGTTTTATCTGCTTCTTCTATGCTATTTTCTTTTAAAAAACTTGCAAAGCCAATAATACTGTTTAATGGTGTTCTTACTTCATGAGAGATATTTTGAAGAAATAACGTTTTTAATTCATTGTTTTTTTCTGCTTTTTTCTTCGCTTTTATAAGTTCTTCTGTTCTTTTTTTTACTATCTGCTTTAAGTAAAAACTAAATATAAATGAAAGGAGTAAAACAGATCCTAATATTAATAATAGTGTTTTCCAGAAACTAGCTTTTTTATGAAAAGGTTTAGCTATATCTAGAAGCCATTTATTAAGAATTTCATTTTTTTCTTCTAATGATATAGAATTATTTCCTTTTTTTATTATTTCAGAAAGTATGGGTTCTTCTTTATTAATGGCAAAGCTTAATTCATTGTCATAACCTATTGAACCTTGTATTATTAAATTTGATATACCATCTTTTGTAATAAAATAGTTTATAGCACTTTCTAACCCAATAAAAGCATCAACTTCATTATTTAAAAGCGCATCTATACAAGCTTTTTCATTTGGTTTTAATACACGAGTAATATTTGGGTATTTCTTTCTTAAGTATTCTTCTATAGAGTAATCTTCACAAACGCATATTTTTTTATTATATAAATCTGAAATTTTTGTACTTGTACTATTTTTTTCTGTTAATATAATATGTCTACCAACAAAAACAGGTTCAGTAAAATCTAAATATTTACGTCTTTCTTCTGTATTTTGAATTTCAAGAATAACGTCTATTTTATTTGCTTTTGCATCTTTTACTAATTGTTGCCAATCATTATAATATCTTTTTTTAAATGTGTGATCTATATTAGATTCTAACTTATTAAAGTACTCTATTAGAATCCCATTTACTTGTCCATTTTCATTTATAAATTCAAAAGGTGGATAGTATATGTAAATACCAACAATTATATCTGGATTGTTAGATAAATAAAGTTTTTCTTTTTCTGATAGATGAGATTTGAAATCACAATTGTATAATAAAAACAAGAAAAAAAAGAACAAATATGATAAGCACGGGAGAGATTTACTTTTCATTATTAAGTCGGTATTAGACTTAAATTTACTAATTTTTTATCAGAATAGGATTACCAATTACCTCTTGATTTTATATTTGCATTGCAAAATTTTATTATTTCAACAATTCTTTTTTGCCTAGTAATTTCTCGTTTTGCTTGATTTAACCAGTATAGATAGCTTTTTCTGTAAGACGGTGCAAAATTATTATAATTTTCAAACGCTTTAGGGTTTTTGTCAAATTGAAGTTTGAGATCTTCAGGAATTATTCCTTTCTCAACAGTATCTAGTGCTGTCCATGAACCATTTTTTTTGCCAGTAGCAATAATAGATAGCCCGCTTTTATGCATTAAATTCTCTGTTGTAAGTTCTTTTATATATTTTTTATTTAAAGCACTCCAAACACTTTTAGAGTTACGTTTACAAAAGTATTGTCTACGTTTTCCGTTACCTAAACTTTTTACAGTAGAATCAATCCAACCATAACATAAAGCTACTTTTACAGCTTCTTCCCAACGCATAGAAGGCTCTGGGTTTTCTACTTTATAGAAAATGAGGTAAACACCTTCATCACTATCATAGTTTTTTGATAACCAGTTTCGCCACTCTATATCGGTTTTAAAATAAAGTTCTTGACGGTTCATTTTATTTCATTTCTTTTAAAACTACAAAAAAGTCACGTTTTACAGTTATAGGACGTTTATGTGATTGTATCGTTTTGGTTTGCCATTTTTCATTAGGTGTAACCCAATGTTCTTTATCACCAATATTGAGAATTAATGGCATATTAAAACCATCTACTATATTTGTGTATCTATATTTAATACTGTCCTTGTCTGTTTTGATTTCTATAGTAGGAATTCTAGTATCTCTAAGGTATTGATTGAAAAATGCGTCTAATTTTAAACCAGATTCTTGAGCTAAGTAGTTTTCAATATCTTTTGTTGTTACAGTTTGGTGGTAAAATGTAGAATTAAGATTTCTTAGTATGTTTTGCCACTTTTTATCATCGTCGATTAATTGACGTAGAGTATGTAACATATTAGCTCCTTTATAGTACATGTCACTAGAACCACTATGGTTTACATCATATTTGCCTATTAGTGGTTTGTCATTTTGAATATTTCTACGTGTGCCAATCACGTAATCTGCAGATGCTTTTTCTCCATAATAATAATCCAAGAATAAATTTTCAGAATAAGCAGTAAAGCTTTCATGAATCCACATGTCTGCAATGTCTTTATTTGTAATGTTATTAGCAAACCATTCGTGTCCTGCTTCATGAATAATTATAAAATCGAATTTTAGTCCCCAACCAGTACCAGATAAATCTCTACCTAGATAACCTTTTTTATATTGATTACCATAAGTTACTGAGCTTTGATGTTCCATACCTAAATATGGTACTTCAACAAGTTTAAAGCTATCTTCATAAAAAGGATAAGGTCCAAACCAATGCTCGAAAGCCTTCATCATTTTTGGGGTATCTTTAAAATGTTCTTTTGCTTTATCTATGTTATCTCTTAGAACATAGTAGTTTAAATCTAAATTACCTTTTTCTCCTTTATATACTTCAGAAAAATTTGCATAATCTCCAATATTAATATTTATACCATAATTATTTATTGGGTTTTTAACTGTCCAGTGATATGTTGTTGTGTTATTGGTTTTTTGTTCAACCTTTTTTAACCTGCCATTAGAAATATTCATTAACTTTTTAGGGACATTTACACTAATATCCATACTATCTACTTCATCGTACATATGATCTTTATTTGGCCACCAAACACTAGCTCCTAAACCTTGACAAGATGATGCTACAAAATGGTTACCGTTGTTATCTTTTTTCCATGAAATACCACCATCCCAAGGCGCATTAACAGCTTCTCTAGGTTTGCCTTCATAATAAGCAATAACACTATTTATTTCATTAATATTTTGTTGTTGTTTAAGAGAAATAAAATGAGCATTCCCGTCATGTTTTATCTCTAATTCTTTTCCGTTCTGCGTTACTTTTGTAAGTTGTAATGGAGGTTGAAGATCAATCTGCATAACCTGATGAGGTTTCAATACCTTATATTGAATTGTGTTTTTTCCTGATATGGTTTTTGTTTCTGGTTCAACTTTAATATCTAAATGGTAATAAGTAAGGTTCCACCATTCTCGTTCAGGAGTGATACTTCCTCGCAATGTGTCTTGTCTAGTGAAATTATTTTTGTCTTCTAGTAAACCTTGAGGATAACCTAAAAAGGATACTAATAATATTGAATAAAATATAATTTGTCTAAAATTAATCATTTAAATATGTTTTGTTTTTTTTGTAATTTTTACCAGCTATTGAATCTAAAATTATTGGAATAGAATATATTCCTTTTTTGCTAGATTTAAAGACTCCGAAATGTAAATGAGGTACTGTTGTCCAACCAGTAAATCCAGATAAAGCTATTGGCTGATTTATTCTTACTGAATCTCCAACTTTAATAAAGCTAGATTCTTTTTTTAGATGAACGTATTGCGCAAAAGTATTGTCTTTGTGGTATATAATAATATAATTTGCATAAGGTCTAAACTTAGAAGTTGTACCTTGTTTATCATTATTCATAATTGATTTAATAACAATACCACCTCTTGACGCTGTAATAGTATCTCCTTTTTTTGTGTTAAAGTCTAGTGTATATCTTGATACATTATTGTTATGAGTAAAGTTTCCATTGTAACCTTGAATTATTTTATATGTTTTCCCCTTTAAATATGGTAGTTCATAATTAAAAAGACTGTCGTGCGATTGTTTGTTTTTATCAAAATATCCATAATGTCTACTGAATTTTATTTTTTCTAAAATAGATATAGAATCCTCTTCATTTATATGAAAACTTAAAATGTTTTTTGTTTCAAGAGCTTTAAATTGAATATAGTTTTTTTTTCCAGTCTCCAAGTTTTTAATAGTATTAAATACTGGACAATTGTAATTGTTTATTGATTTTATATAAATTGAATCATTACTTAATTCAAAACTTATATAACTAGGTTTAATGATTTTTTTTGCGCAACTAGAAAGTAAAATGAATAAACTTAGTAGTAAAAAAAATAATTTCATTTATCTAAAAATTTTATTTGGAAATACTACTGGGCTTTCAAAACCATCTTTACCTACAGAAGCTATTCCAAAGAAGAAATTGTCAATAACAATGCCATTTAATATGTATTCTGAAACATCTCCAACATATTTACTATTGTCCCATGTTGGAGAAGTAGTGTCTCGCCAGTAAATTTTATACCCAATGGCTCCATTTACTTTTTCCCATTTAAACTTTGCGGCAGGTTCTACAATACCACCAATTGCAACATTTTTTGGAGCTGGAGGAGCAGAAGCTAGGCTAGCCATATTTATAGCATTTACAGCAGTTAATTTTTTTGCATAATCAAAATTTACGTGCTCTACAACATCACCGTATTTTATACCATTTTCTTCACGAATATCTTGATGTTGTTGTGTGTAATTTTCATGTGCTTCCATGATACGAATGCCTGCAAATCCTAAATCATTAAATGGTCTATGGTGTCCACCACGACCAAAACGATCTAATCGATATACCATCATTGGATTCATTTCTGGCATGTATGTTTTTACATTTTTATGAACATAACGAGCCAATTGCCTAGAAATACCATCAACTTCTCCACCATAAAAACGACGTAATCTACGTTGTCTCTCGGTTTCAGTTGGAGGTACAGGTTCAGAAAAAATTCTAAAGGTTCTATTGTCTATTACACCATCTACACCTTCAATATTTCCAATCATATCATTGTTAAGAATACCAATAATATCCCAACCTTTATCTTTTGCATATTTTGCTAATCCAGCGCCACCAAACAAACCTTGTTCTTCACCAGATAAACCAACATATATAATACTGCTTTCAAAATTATATTTAGAAAGCACACGAGCAGCTTCAATTGTACCTGCCATTCCAGAAGCATTATCATTGGCGCCAGGTGCATCTGTGGTAAAATCCATGGTATCACTAGCGCGAGAATCAATATCGCCGCTCATAATTATATAACGATTTGGATATTTTGTTCCCTTTTGAACGGCAATAACATTAACTATCCATGCATCATGGGGAACACGCTGATTTCCTTCTTTTGTAACAAAATCTTTTTGATAAAATACATTTAAGCAGTTTTTGCAGTCTTTAGAAATTGCATCAAATTCATTTTTAATCCAACGTCTAGCTGCACCAATACCTCTTGTGTTAGATATAGTATCGCTAAAGGTGTTTCTAGTACCAAAATTAGCTAAAGTTTCAATGTCTTTTTTTATGCGTTCTGCCGAAACATTATCTATAATGTCGTAAATTTTTTGATTAGTTTGTGCAGATATCACAACTGAAAAAAATAAAAAAGGGATGATAAAATATTTCATAGAATGAATTTTCATCTAAAATACTAAAAAATAAAAGTGGCTTAGAGGTAGAAGTACTTTTTAACAAGTCTTAGATATGTTAATTAAGAATTACTAGACAAAACAATTTTAAATTAATTACCAGAAGACACTTCTGATACTAATGAAAGTAGAGTACCTATTTCATTTGTTGCTATTCTTGTAATATTTTGTAAGTCTGGGTTTTCGAAAATTTTAAAAGTACTCCAGTCTTGATCTGTTTTAGGATTGAATTTATAAATAGTATTTCCTTTTGGCATTAATATAGTACCATTAATAAGCCAACACATGTCTTCGCTTTTAGAAATTGTATTTATTATTTTTTTAGATTCTCCAGTTTCTGGATTCATAGAATTAACTGCCCAAGAATCACCTACTTTACTTATATAACTAAATAATTGAGAGTTAGGAATTCTATGTAATGATCTACCTATATTTTTATCTAATATTTTATTCGTTTTATTGTTTAGGTTTGAGCTCACTAAATATGAAGAATCTCCTCTAATAACAAATGAAGCTAAATGATCTTTAGCGAGCCATGTATGATAGCCAATAACTAAATCTTCTATTAATACATTATTTGCACCCGTTTTAAAATCATAACTATATAGCAATTGCTTACCATCTTTATCTAAACGAATAGATGATACTTTTTTTTGCCCATATATTTTTTGAGGAGAATATTCACTTCCATTAAGCGTATTACTTATATAGTCGATTTTTTTATCTCTAATATTATATTTTGCAATATCTGTTTGGTTATTTCTAGTTGATGCAAAGAGTAAAATGTTATCATTATAAAAACTTGGTTGATTATCATAACCTTCATTCTTAGAAATATTTTCTCCTTTGGACAATTGATAGCTACCATTTTTAGTCGTTAGATTAAAAAGATATACTTCTGTATTTGTTTGTGCATAACAGCCTAAAGAAAAACATAAAATTAAGAGTAATGATTTCATTTTTTTGAATGATTTTAAGTACTAAAGATACATAAATAAAAAAACCGTTCCTTTGGGAGGAACGGTTTTTTAACTACTTGATAATTAAAACTAAATTAAAAGCAATATTGATTTTCTGCTTTAACCTTTTCTGCAATCTCGTTTCTTAAATCAACGATATCCGGGTAATTTGTATATTTAGTAAAACGCTTAAGCCCCATAAGCATCATACGTTGTTCATCTCCTTCAGCAAAAGAAATAATACTTTCTTTTCCTTTACCTTCAACAATACTTACAGCATTGTATAAATATAATTTAGACATAGCAATTTGTACAGCTTGTTCTTTTTCACTAGTACGTTTTGCATTTTTCTCAGTCCTTAAAATTGTTGATTCAGCCATATAGATTTCAATTAAGATATCTGCTGCTGCAATTAATAATTGTTGGTGTTCTTCTAAATCTGGTCCAAATTTTTGAACCGCTGCGCCAGCAACCATTAAGAATACTTTTTTAAGTCTTCCTATCATGGCTTTCTCTTCAGAAAATAACTCAGAATAATCTGGGGTTTCAAAAGAAGGAATCCCCATTAATTCATTTTGAACTGCAGTTGCAGGTGTTAATAAATCAACATGACCTTTCATTGCTTTTTTTACTAACATACCAACAGATAACATTCTGTTAATTTCATTAGTACCTTCATAAATACGAGCAATACGAGCATCTCTCCAGGCCGCTTCCATTGGTGTCTCTTCAGAGAATCCCATACCACCAAAGATTTGTATACCTTCATCTGCACAGTTTTGTACATCTTCAGATACCGCTACTTTTAAGATAGAACACTCAATAGCATACTCTTCTACACCTTTAAGTTCTGCTTCTTGGTGAGTATTTCCAGCTGCTTCTCTTAAAGCAATACGATCTTCAATATTTTTTGAAGCTCTATAGGTTGCAGATTCACCAGCATATGTATTAGTAGCCATTTCAGCTATTTTTACTTTAATTGCTCCAAAATTAGAAATAGGAGTTTTAAATTGCTTACGTTCATTTGCATATTGCACTCCTAATGTAGTAATACGTCTTTGTGAATCTAAACATGCTGCAGCTAATTTAATACGACCAACATTAAGTGCATTCATAGCAATTTTAAAACCTTCTCCACGTCCAGCTAACATATTCTCGATAGGTACAATTGTATCATTAAAGAATACTTGACGAGTAGAACTTGCACGAATACCTAATTTGTGTTCTTCTTCACCTAGAGTAATACCGTTTGAAGGGTCATTCTCTATAATAAAACCAGTAATATTTTTATCATCTTCAAGACGAGCAAAAACAATGAATACACTACAGAAACCTGCATTAGAGATCCACATTTTTTGTCCGTTAATTTTGTAAGATTTTCCATCTTCGGTTAACTCGGCAGTAGTTTTACCAGAATTAGCATCAGATCCAGCACCAGGCTCAGTTAAACAATAAGCACCAAACCACTCACCAGAAGCTAGTTTAGGAACGTATTTTTGTTTTTGAGCTTCTGTTCCATATAAAGTAATTGGCATAGTACCAATACCAGTATGTGCACCAAATGCAGTACTAAAAGAACCAGTACCACTAGAAATATAATCACAAGTTAATACTGTAGAAACAAAGCCCATTCCTAATCCACCATAAGCTTCAGGAACTGCTACACCTAAGAAACCTAAATCTCCAGCTTTACGCATACATTCTTCTGTTAAAGCATAATCTTTTGCTTCAAAACGAGGTTTGTTAGGTATAATCTCACGATCATTAAACTCCATAACCGCATCTTTCATCATATTTTGTTCTTCTGAAAAATCTTCAGGAGTAAAAACATCTTCACATTTTGTTTCCTTAACTAGGAATTGTCCACCTCTTAATAACTCTTTTTCTTCCATCTCTATATTATATAACTTATGTTCTTTTTTTTAGTTTAAAAATTCAAATATTCCACATGCGCCTTGACCTGTTCCAACACACATGGTAACTGCTCCATATTTACCTGTCATATTTTGTTTACGCATTTCGTCAAATAATTGTACCGATAGTTTTGCGCCTGTACAACCTAAAGGATGACCTAAAGCAATAGCTCCTCCATTTACATTAATAATGTCTGGATTTAGGTTTAATTCACGAATAACAGCTAATGACTGTGAGGCAAAGGCTTCATTTAATTCTATTAATGATAAATCATCTTGCTTTAAACCTGCTTGTTTTAATGCTTTTGGTATTGCTTTTACTGGCCCAATACCCATAATTCTAGGTTCAACTCCAGCTGCTGCATAATTTACTAATCGAGCTATAGGTTCAAGGTTTAACTCTTTAACCATATCTTCACTCATAACCATTACAAAAGCTGCACCATCACTCATTTGTGATGAGTTACCAGCTGTAACACTACCGCCTTGAGCAAAAACTGCTCTTAACTTTGCTAAAGCTGCTTTGTTGGTTCCTTTACGAGGACCTTCGTCTTTTGTTACTGTATATGATTTTGTTGCTTTTTTTCCATTAGCATCAATATAAGTTTGTTCAACTTCTATTGGTACAATTTGATCTTGAAAACGATTTTCTGCTTGCGCTTTTAATGCTTTCATATGTGAATTATAAGCAAACTCATCTTGGTCTTCACGAGATATATTAAATTGGTTTGCTACTGCTTCTGCAGTATTTCCCATGCCCCAGTAATAATCTTCGTGACCAGCTTTAACGATAGCATCGTAGTTTAATTCTGGTTTAAAACCTGTCATTGGTACAGAGCTCATACTTTCTGCTCCACCAGCAATAATACAATCTGCCATTCCTGCTTGAATTTTTGCTGTAGCCATACCAATAGTTTCTATTCCAGAAGAACAAAAACGGTTTACAGTTACTCCAGGAACATCAACAATATCTAATCCCATTAATGAGATTAAACGTGCCATGTTTAATCCTTGAGAACCTTCTGGCATTGCATTACCTACAATAACATCATCAATACGTTTTGGATCTAAAGTTGGCAACTCTGTCATCATATGTTTGATGGTTTCTGCCGCTAATTCATCTGTTCTTTTAAAACGGAACACGCCTTTTGGAGCTTTTCCAACTGCTGTTCTATATGCTTTTACTATATATGCTTGTTTCATTGTCTTAGTTTCTTAAAGGTTTTCCTTTTGTTAACATATGTTGAATACGTTCTAAAGTTTTGCGTTCTGTACATAAACTTAAGAAAGCCTCTCTTTCTAAATCTAATAGGTACTGTTCGCTAACTAAAGTGGGCTCGGATAAATCACCACCAGCCATAACATAAGCTAGTTTATTAGCAATTTTATGGTCATGAGCACTAATGTAATTAGAGGCTTCCATAGCATCTGTTCCTACTAAGAACATACTTAAAGCTTGTTTTCCTAATACTTTTACATCATTACGTTTAACCGGTTGTGTGTAACCAGTTTCTGCCATAAGTTTAGCATGTTGTTTTGCAACTGCTATTTGACGGTCTTTGTTAACCACCACTATATCTTTTCCTTTTTGTAGGATTCCAAAATCATAAGCTTCGTATGCAGAAGTAGCTACTTTAGCCATACCTATAGTTAAGAAATATTCTTGTAATGTATTTAATTCTACATCACCTTTTCTAAACGTATCTGAAGCTCTTAAAGCCATTTCTTTAGAACCTCCGCCTCCAGGAATAACACCAACGCCAAATTCTACTAAGCCAATATAAGTCTCTGCTGCTGCAACAACTTTATCTGCGTGCATTGACAATTCACAACCACCACCTAAAGACATTCCGTGAGGAGCTGCAATAGTTGGAATTGATGAATAACGCATACGCATCATTGTATCTTGGAAGTATTTGATAGCCATATTAAGCTCATCATATTCTTGTTCGGCAGCCATCATAAAGATCATGCCTATATTTGCTCCTACTGAAAAATTTGCTCCTTGATTTCCAACTACTAAACCTTGGAAATCTTTTTCTGCCATATCAATAGCTTTATTAATTCCTGCTAAAACATCTCCACCAATGGTATTCATTTTAGATTGGAATTCTACATTTAATATACCATCTCCCAAATCTTGGACAGATACTCCAGAGTTTTTGAAAACTTCTGTAGTTTTTCTAATATTATCTAAAATGATAAATGCATCTTGTCCAGGAATTTTTTCTTGTAATTTCTTAGGTATATCATAGCTATAAGTAGCACCATCTTTAATAGAGTAGAAGCTATCGCTACCAGATTCTATCATGTCTACAACCCAGTCTGCAGGTTTTAAGCCTTCAGCTTGCATCATTTCAATACCCTTTTCAACACCAATAGCGTCCCAAATTTGGAATGGCCCATGTTCCCATCCAAATCCAGCTTTCATTGCGTCGTCAATCTTATATAGCTCATCTGTGATTTCAGGAATACGATTAGATAAATAGGCGAATAATGCTGAAAAACTTTTTCTATAAAATTCACCTGCTTTATCTTTTCCTTTTACTAATACTTTAAAACGATCTGCTACTTTATCAATAGTTTTTGTTAATTCTAAAGTGGCAAATTTTGCTTTTTTAGCTGCACGATATTCTAATGTGTTTAAGTCTAAGCTTAAAATTTCTTTTTTGCCTTCAGCAGAAACAGTTTTCTTATAAAAACCTTGTTTAGTTTTACTACCTAACCATTTATTTTCCATCATGGTATTGATGAAATCAGGTAATTTAAAAAGTTCTAAACGCTCATCGTCTTTGCAGTTGTCTCCAATACCATTAGCTACATGTACTAAAGTGTCTAAACCTACAACATCAACAGTTCTAAAAGTTGCCGATTTAGGGCGACCAATAACTGGACCAGATAATTTATCTACTTCTTCAATAGTTAAATCCATGTCTTTTACAGCATGGAATAAGCTCATGATAGAGAAAATACCAATACGATTTCCTATAAATGCTGGTGTATCTTTAGCAATTACCGAAGTTTTTCCTAAGAACTTTTCACCGTAACCATTTAAGAATTCTAAAACAGAAGCATCAGTTTTAGGCCCAGGAATGATTTCGAATAATTTTAGATAACGAGCAGGATTGAAAAAGTGTGTGCCACAGAAATGTTTTTGAAAATCATCTGAACGGTCTTCACTCATAAATTTAATAGGAATACCTGAAGTATTCGAAGTAATTAATGTACCAGGAGTTCTATATTTTTCTAGTTTTTCAAAAACTTGTTGTTTAATGTCTAATCTTTCAACCACAACTTCCATAATCCAGTCGACATCTTTTACTTTAGCTATATCGTCTTCAAGATTTCCAGTTGTAATTCTTTTTGCAAAAGATGAATGATAAATTGGAGAAGGCTTAGATTTTAATGAAGCTGTTAAAGCATCATTTACTAAGCGATTTCTAACCACTTTATCTTCTAGAGATAATCCTTTAGCCTGTTCTTTAGCATTAAGTTCTCTTGGTACAATATCTAATAATAAGACATCGACACCAATATTTGCAAAATGACAAGCAATACCGCTTCCCATAATTCCGGAACCAATAATCGCTACTTTTTTAATTCTACGTGTGCTCATATTATTTTTAAACAGTTTGTTTTTGATTGTATATTTTTTTGTTTGAGATCAATTCAATAATTGTTTCTGTAACTTCTTGAAAATGTTTTAGTTTCTCTTCAGAAAGATTGTTTCTAACAGCATCATTAAAAGTTAATACACGATCACGTGAGTATTCTCTTTTTTCTTTTCCAAAATCTGTTAGATGTATAAGAACGCCACGACCATCTTCGGGATTTGGTTTACGTTCTATTAAACCTAACTCATCCATCTTTTTTAAAATGCGTGAAAGGCTAGTTGCTTCCATTCCCATAATTGGGCCTAGAGATGTTGAAGGTGTACCGTTTTCAGGATCAATACTTAATAATGTAAAACCAGTTGCCATTGTAGAATCGAATTTGGCAGCTTCTTCGTTATACATCTTATTTACTGCTAACCATGTGGTTCTTAGTAAATAATCAATAGTTTTATCTTTCATTTAAATGGAGTTCTGTTAATAGAAATCCAAATATAGTAAAAATTTATTATGCACGCATAATAAATTGATAAATAAATAATTTAGAATTATAAAATAGCGAGAGTATAGGTGTTTATAGATTTAACACCTATATATTTTATCGTAAAGGTCTTGATATATATCTTTAATAATCTTACGTTTCATTTTCATTGTAGGTGTTAAATGCCCACCATCTATAGACCATACATCTGGAGTGAGTTCAAAACGTTTTATTTGTTCCCATTTACCAAATTTTTTGTTACAAGTATCTACTTCTCTTTGAATACGATCTTTAATTTCTTGAGAGTTTGCAATTTCTTCTCCAGATTTTCCTGTACTTTTTTGTTTTCTGTCTATCCAATCTTGAATAAACTCAAAATTGGGTTGGATAAGAGCTGCTGGCATTTTTTCACCTTCACCAAGAACCATAACTTGCTCAATAAAACGTGATTGTTTTAATTCATTTTCTAAAAGTGTAGGAATAACATATTTTCCACCAGATGTTTTAAACATTTCTTTTTTACGACCTGTAATTTTTAAGAAACCATCTGCGTCTACTTCTCCTTTATCACCAGTATGAAAATAGTTATCTGTCATAACGCTAGATGTCTTTTCTGGATCTTTAAAATACCCCATCATTACGTTTCTTCCTTTAATTAAGATTTCTCCATCTTCAGCGATTTTTACTTCGACGCCTTTAATTGGTTTTCCTACTGTTCCTAATCTAAAATGCTTGTTGGCATACATTTCTACAGAAACTACTGGTGAGGTTTCTGTAAGACCATAGCCTTGCATCACTTGCATTCCGGCAGCAGAAAATATTTTCGATAATCTAGTTTGTAAAGGGGCAGAGCCAGAAACTATAGTTGTTAATTCTCCTCCTAAAGCAGCTCTCCATTTACTAAAAATGAGCTTGTTCGCAATTTTTAATTTAAATTCATACCAAGCTCCATTTTTTCCATAAGGTTCCCATTGCTCACCTAAATTAACTGCCCAATGGAATAATGTCTTTTTTATACCAGATAAATCTTCCGCCTTAGCCATGATTTTATCAAAAACCTTTTCTAAGAGTCTTGGCACAACGCTCATTAAATTAGGTTTAATTTCTTTAGCATTGTCTCCAATTTTATCTATGCCTTCTGCAAAGTATACAGTTGTACCAGCATATTGGTATATATAGATAAGAACACGTTCAAAAATGTGACATATTGGTAAAAAACTTAAAACTCTAGTTTCTTGCCCTAAATTTGGTAAACGATGCGATGCATCTAAAGCATTACTTGTTATATTATCGTGAGATAACATAACGCCTTTTGGTTTTCCTGTTGTACCTGATGTATATATAATTGTAGCTAGATCTTCAGGTTTTACATCATCTTTTCTTGCTTGAACTTCTTGTTGGTTACTGTCATCTTTTCCAAGTTCAAACAATTCAGAATAATGTTTGCATCCTTCAATATTATCAAAAGAGTATACGGCTTTAATTTGGGTATTTGCTTTTACTTTATTTACTTTTTCTAAGACTTCTTTATCAGAAACAAAACAATATGTAGAACCACTGTGGTTTAATACATATTCATAATCTTCATCAGAAATAGTTGGGTAAATAGGAACATTTTGCGCACCTACTTGTAATACTCCAATATCCATTATATTCCATTCTGTTCTATTGGTAGTGGATATAATAGCAATTTTATCATTTTTATTAACCCCAAGTCTTAACAATGCTCGACTAATCATATTTGCTTTTTCAACATATTCTTTTGTTGAAATTGGAGTCCATTTCCCGTTGTACTTTGTTACCAAAGCACTATCAAGATTGTGTTTTTCAAGTTGATAATAAGGAAAATCAAAAAGGCGAGTTATTTCTGTCATTTGTATGGCTAACATTTTAAAATGTCTTGCAAAATATGAATAAATAAGGGATTTACAAATAACAGGCAAAAAAGGAGCTGTTAAAAACAGCTCCTCTGCTAATTGATTGATAGCATGAATTTATACGTTACCTAAGTTTATTTAATAACTAACTATTTTTAAATGAATCCCTTAACTTTCATTTAATTAAATAAATATTTAGTATAAATTCTATGTAAATGTAAGTAGAATTGGACAAACAAAAAAGTAAAAAATCGTAATATCTACTCTTTTAAATACTTTTTGAGAAGCGAATTATTTTTTTTGAAGTACTCTTTTGGAGACTGATTCATAAAGAGTTTAAAGTCTTTTATAAAGTGAGATCTGTCATAATAGTTATACATATCAATCAACTCTTTTAATTGTACTTCATGGCTTTCATATTTTTTCATTAACGAAAAAAAACGATATAACTTTATATACTTCCCAGGCGTAAGCCCTACAATTTTTTTAAACTGAATTTCTAAATTTTTTTGAGAGATGTTAATTGTATTTAAAATATTTTCTACAGTTATTAAACCATTATGTTCTCTTATAAATTTTATTGTTTTATCAATAATCTTTGTATACTTATCTTCGTAAATGGGTAAGTTTAATAAAGCCGTTTCAAGTAATTTTACTTTATTTATGTTCTTTATTTTTTTTTCAAAGATGGGATTTATAGTTTCATATATTTTTAGATTTACTTTTTTTAAACATAAATGTTTATCGGTATATTTTGATAAATCTTCCTTTAATAGCTTATATAAAGTAGTTGGATGAAAACTAATGCCAAAATTGGAACTTTCGTTATCAATTTTTAAGTTATACGATCTGAATGATTGACCAAAAATGATTAACCCTTTATTGTAAAAGGTGCCTTTCGAAAATGTAATTTCATAAGGTTTCTCTGTTTCGACATAAATGAAATGGCTTTGCCCTGTTGGTAATATCCTAGATTCAAAAGGAATATCTTTGGACTCAAAATAAACTTCGTAAAAATTATCTATTATATGCGAAGCTTTCTCACTTTGAAAGTAGTTGAAAATCATTAAATATAGCGATGGTAAATTATCGCAAAAGTAAGGAATTTACTTACTAAAAAAACTATAATTCACTTTATTTTCAATCTATTAGATAAACTATTGAAGAATAAAAAAAGTAGCTATTTGCTACTTTTTTTGTTTTATTTATAGGTTATTTCTTTTCAATCCAAAGTCTAGCATTAACAAATGCTTCTATCCAAGGAGAAACTTCATCTTGTCTATTTTCTGGGTAATTTGCCCAGTTCCATTGGAATGTAGAACGTTCTATATGTGGCATCGTTACTAAATGTCTTCCAGTTTTATCACATAGCATCGCAGTATTAAAATCTGAACCATTTGGATTATTTGGATAGCCTTCATAACCATATTTTGCTACAATATTGTATTGGTCTTCAGTTTTTGGTAAGTTAAATTTACCTTCTCCATGAGAAATCCAAACACCTAAAGTTGTTCCCTCTAATGTGGATAACATTACCGAATTGTTTTTTTGAATAGCTACTGAAGTAAATGCACTTTCATGTTTTTGAGAATCGTTATGAATCATTTTACCATGAATATCATGTTCTGGATTGATAAGATCTAACTCCATGAATAATTGACATCCATTGCAAATACCGACAGATAAAGTATCTTCACGATTAAAGAAATCGTTGATCACTTTATTTGCTTTGTCGTTATATTTAATAGCACCTGCCCAACCTTTTGCAGAGCCTAAAACATCTGAATTAGAGAATCCACCAACAGCGCCTAAAAACTGAATGTCTTTTAAGTCTTCACGACCAGAAATTAAATCGGTCATGTGTACATCTTTAACATCAAAACCAGCCAAATACATAGCATTTGCCATTTCACGCTCTGAGTTTGAGCCTTTTTCACGTAAAATTGCTGCTTTTGGTCTGTTAGTTCCAATTATTGGTAATTTTCCCGTAAAGTGTTTAGGAAATGTATAAGTTAAAGGTTGATTTTTATAATTTTTATAACGCGCTTCAGCTAAATTATTAGCAGTTTGTTTTTGATCGAGTAGGAAAGAGGTTTTATACCAAACATCTCGTAAACGTGAAATTGTCATAGTAAATACTTCTGCTTGATTAATTACACTAAGTGTGTCACTTTCTGTAACTTTTCCTATGTTGAAGAATTCTATGTTAGCATTGGCTAATACTTCTTCAATTGAAGCGTCTTTAGATTGAAATACTATACCTGCATTTTCTCCAAATAATACTTTACAAGAATCTTTTTGGTTTAAAGCTGTAATGTCAAGTTCTGCACCTAGATTAGTATCAGCAAAACATAATTCTAATAAAGTAGTTATTAATCCTCCTGAAGCAACATCATGACCCGCAACAATTTGCTCATCTTTTATTAATTGCTGAATAGTATTGAATACATTTTTTACAAATCCAGAATCATTGACATTTGGTGCATCATTTCCTATTTTATTCAAAATTTGAGCGAAAGAACTTCCGCCTAATTTAAAATCGTCTTGAGATAAATTAATGTAATAAATATCTCCACTGTTTTTGTTAAAAACCGGCTCTATAACTTTTGAAATAGCATTACAGTTACCTGCAGCAGAAATAACTACAGTTCCAGGAGAAATAACCTCTTCATTAGGATATTTCTGTTTCATTGATAAAGAATCTTTTCCAGTTGGAACATTAATACCTAAATCTATTGCGTATTCAGAGATGGCTTGTACAGCTTCGTATAATCGCGCATCTTCTCCTTCATTTTTACAAGGCCACATCCAGTTGGCTGATAAAGAGATAGATTGTAAACCGTCTTTTAAAGGCGCCCAAATAATATTAGTTAACGCTTCTGTAATACTATTACGACTTCCGGCTACTGGATTAATTAATCCAGAAATAGGGGAGTGACCTATTGAAGTTGCAATACCTTCTTTTCCTTTATAGTCTAAAGCCATTACACCTACATTATTAAGTGGTATTTGTAATGGACCTACACATTGTTGCTTAGCAACTTTACCACCAACACAACGGTCAACTTTATTTGTTAACCAATCTTTACAGGCAACAGCTTCTAGTTGTAAAACTTGGTCTAAATAGTTATAAAATTCATCTGGATTATATGAAATACCACCATAGTTTCTATCTACAGTAACATCATTCATTATAGTTTTTGGTGAACTTCCAAACATATCTTCTAAGGCTAAATCCATAGGTTTGTCTCCTTTGGTTTTAGACTCGAAAGTAAAACGATGCTTACCAGTTACATCACCAACTGTATACATAGGTGAGCGTTCTCGATCTGCAATTTTATTTAATGTTTCTATATGTTTTTCTGCAATAACTAATCCCATACGTTCTTGAGATTCGTTACCAATAATTTCTTTAGCAGATAATGTTGGATCACCAACAGGTAAAGCGTCTAAATCTATTTTTCCACCTGTATCTTCTACTAATTCACTTAAACAATTTAAATGTCCGCCAGCTCCATGATCGTGAATTGAAACAATAAAGTTTTCATCACTCTCAACCATGCCTCTAACAGCATTGGCTGCTCTTTTCTGCATTTCAGGATTAGAACGTTGCACAGCATTAAGTTCTATTCCTGAAGCAAACTCTCCTGTATCGGCACTAGATACAGCAGCTCCACCCATTCCAATACGATAATTTTCACCACCAAGAATTACTATTTTATCACCTTCTTTAGGTGTATCTTTTATAGCTTGATTAGCTTTGCCATAACCAATACCTCCAGCTTGCATTATAACTTTGTCGAAGCCTAATTTTCTTGCATCTTGTTCGTGTTCAAAAGTTAAAACTGAACCGCAAATTAATGGTTGGCCAAATTTATTTCCAAAATCTGAAGCACCATTACTAGCTTTTATTAAAATGTCTACAGGCGTTTGGTATAACCAATCTCTAGCTTCCATTTTTTGTTCCCATGGTCTGTTTTCTTCTAAACGAGAATAAGAAGTCATATATACTGCTGTTCCAGCTAAAGGTAGAGAGCCTTTTCCTCCAGCAAGTCGATCTCTAATTTCTCCTCCAGAACCAGTTGCAGCTCCATTAAATGGTTCTACAGTTGTCGGGAAGTTATGAGTTTCTGCTTTTAGAGAGATTACAGAATCGTAATCTTCTGTTTTATAAAAATCGGGCTTATCGGCTGTTTTGGGAGCGAATTGTTCAACTTTTGGCCCTTTTATAAAGGCAACATTATCTTTATAAGCCGAAACAATATCATTTGGATGTTGTTTTGATGTTTCTTTAATTAATTTAAATAGTGACGTTGGCTTTTCTTCACCATCAATAATGAAAGTCCCATTAAATATTTTATGTCTACAGTGTTCTGAATTGACTTGAGAAAAACCAAAAACCTCAGAATCTGTTAGAGGTCGACCAATTTTTTTAGCAACACCTTCTAAATAATCAACTTCTTCATCGCTTAATGCTAAACCTTCTTGTTGATTATAAGCAGAAATATCTTTAATATTAAGAATGGCTTCTGGCTGAATGTCGATTGTAAACATGTCTTGATTCAAGCTGTTAAATTTTTCAGAAATCATTGGATCGAAATCTGAGAAATCTTCTGTAGACGCTTTAAATTCTTCAATTCTAATAACACCTTCAATTCCCATGTTTTGAGTGATCTCTACCGCATTAGTACTCCAAGGTGTTATCATGGCAGCACGAGGACCAATAAAAAAAGCGTCAAGAGACGCTGCATTTATTTTTGGTTGGTTGCCAAATAACCATGTCAATTTTGAAATGGTTTCAGTTGATAATTCTTTTGTTGCTTGAACAGCAAATACTTTACTGTTTTGGTTTCCGAAGAAGTGAATCATTATATTGTTTAGTTTGTATGTTGATTTTTAAAAGCACAAATTTAAGTTTTTTAGTAGTATTCTTTTATAAAAAACAACGATTAATTATAGAGTTATTCACTTGGTTATTAACCATAAAAAAAACGACTCTATAGAATCGCTTTTTTATTAAAGTATTTATGAAGTCATATATTATTAATTAGCACCTTCAGGAAGTTGTTGTATAAATACATAAGTAGATGTTGGTGGTCCACCAAATACTGAGTTTGATGGATTATTAAAGATGTTATTTCTTACATGTAATACATCACTTGAAGCTCCAGAATATACAGTAACACCATCCATGTCTATATCTGTAGAATTATAACCAGAAGATGGGTAACTAGCTACTGGAGGTCCACCAAATACAGAGTTATTAGGATCATTGAATACTTGACTTCTAATTCCTGGAACATCAGATAAAGCGCCAGAGTAATTTAAGCGGCCATCGCTATTACTATCACCTGCCCACATTGCTAAGATTCCATTTGGCATTCCAAATGAAGTTTGAGCGTCTGTTCCATTAGTAATAGGAGTACTGTTATCTGTAAAGTCTACCACTAATATTGTATTTGAAAGCGTAACAGCTCCAATAGTCATAATACCTAAATGATTACGGTGTTTTACTGTAATAAAATAATCGGTAGGAGGAGAGCTAAAACTTAATTCAGAAACTCCATCTATTGCTACAATATTTCCATCTCGTTGTAGTAACGCCGATTGACTTTCTATTATTGAAGTATTATTATTTGCATCTCGTAATTGTACTAAAACCCAATCTACAATTGCATTTGCTCCAGTTGTATTAAAAATAGACGCATCGCATGTTGTTACATCATATGGACTGGTAGTTGGTATTAAGTTATTTACTCTTAAATCATCTCGCATCCAATTTTCTTCACCAATAACAGCACTTCTATTTATAGCCGGACCTTGTAAATATACCTTTGCTGATAGTTTTAAATCACTTGGTGCAGAGTAGCATGTCCAAGATAAATTATCAATAGATACACGGTCTGATGTTGATGCTTTGTCTGTAAAAGAAATAGAGACATTTCCTTCTATATTAATATTAGAAATAGTGATGTTTTGTTCTACATCGCTGTAGGCAACAGTTCCAACTGCAGAACCATTTACTCTTAATGTAAATGTACCACTGCCACCACTAAAAACACGTTTAGTAGTTACAGTTAGTTCTCCAATACCTCCAGCTATTGATGGAGAGGTTAATGTTCCATTTCTAACAGTTACTGCTTTTGCTGTAATAGTTTGATCTGTTCTAGAATCTGTAGCATTCCATCCATTAGTAATGCCATCTATACCAGTCCATGAAAAACTTGAATAAGAAGAACCGTTATTAGGAATGGTTTCAAAGGTTTCACTAACACAATCTGTGCCTGTTGGTGGTCCAGCGATTGTTGTTTCGTTAACAGAATTACTTTGCATTGACATATTACCTGCTGCATCTTTTGCTAATAAAGTAAAAACATATGTAGTTTCAGGATTTAAGCCTGTAACGGTATAGGTTGTAGTTATAGAGTTTGTTGTTACATAAAATGTCCCATTTACATATACATCGTATGTTACTACACCAATATTATCTGTTGAAGCGGTCCAAGCTAAATCGACTGTTGAAGCAGTAGGATTTGAAGCTATTAGATTTGTTGGCGTTGTTGGGTCTATGTTATCTGGTGTAGGATTCCATATTAAGTTCGCATATTCTGGATGGTCAACAAAAGGATTTGCATTGCCTTGAAAATTATAGGCGGCATCATTTCTTTCTCTTTCTCTTTGATCTACAGGATCTACATTATTATGCCAATCTAGTAAAATAGCAATGGCCCAATCTTCAAATGCTTGATTTTCAGTCCCATTAAACATATCAAAATTATAGGTATCTACATTGTTTTGATATCGAGTTGCGAAATACAGTAGAGCTCTAGCAATGTCACCTTTAAATTCATCTATAGGTTCAAACATAGTTCCAGAAAAGCCAACAGTATCACTAGGACCTCTTTTTGAACCATTTAATGAAGTGAAATCTGTAGGGTTTGGTTCTACTACTTTTCCAAAAGGTAAGGTGCCTCTAAAATTATTTACTCTTCCATCTGTTGGAATTACATGATGAATATCTGTAAACATTGGCGTCGATTCTGATGAACCCCATGACGATGATGGCACTAAATGTTCTCTATTGTAACAGTCACCTTCGGCTGATTGATTACCGCATTGCTTTAAACCATGATTATATAAATAGGGATCATTATATGGTGTTGCATTTAATGGATTTGTATCATTGTCTTCTGGATTTTCAGAATACATATCTAAAATGCTTCCGTCATTTTCATAATTTTGTCCAGAAGATACACTAACATCAGAGTGGGTATCTATATAACCTTGTGATCCAGAAATTCCTGCTCCATCAAATAACTGATCATAACTTCTTGGTGTGTGACCACTAGTAGTAATATTTCTTAGTTCAGTTTTTAAAGAGTAGCCAGTTAAACCATTAGCACTATTATAATAATTAGCAGGAACTTGAGCAAGAGCAAGAGTACTTATTAATATTAAGCTTAACGCAAAGTATAGTTTTTTCATTCTTAGTAGGATTTAAATAAAACAATGGTTTTGGGGAACTATTGATTTTATGATTTTATTAGTTTCTTGGTGATTTTTCCTTTTGCAGTTTCTAATTTTAATATGTAAACCCCTTTATTTAAACTTTGAGTATTTACTTTATTATTTTGTTGGCTAACTTTTCCAGAAAGGACTTGTTTCCCTAAGATATCATAAATTTTATAATTGGTATTGGTATTCGTTTCAATTGTTAAAATTGATGATGTTAATGGGTTTGGGTAAATGCGAATAGTTTTTTTTGAAAACTCATCTACTGAAAGATTAGTCCAACGATTTTCAGCAGGAGTTCCTCCCCAAATAACTGTAGCTATATATGGATTATCTATAAAAGGGTTTCTATTACCTTGTGCTCCAGCAATAATAGATTGTCTGTTGTCTTCAAAATCTGAAACAGGGTCTTCTGCATTCCATTCTAAAAATAGGGCTAGTGTTCCAACATCATTAAAGGGCTCATCATACCTTAGATTTAAATACATAATCATTCTGGCAACATCTCCTTTCCATTCATCTCCAGGAAACCAACTATTGCCTAAATCTTGATACCCACTAGGTACTGCAACATCGGCAAAAGGATCGTTTCCTCTATTAGAGTTAATAGTAATGTCACAAGTTCTTAAATGGTGTAAATCTCCACGAGCAGTATTTCCAATTAAAGATTGTGGATATACATGTTCTGTGTTAAATGTTTGAGTTGGATTGGGATTAGAACCAGATAACCACTCATCATCACTACGACTCTCACCAGTATACATTAAAATAACATTAGATGGAGTTGGTAATGTTAGATCTTCATCTGCATCATATAGATAATCGTGTCTTTCGCTGTAATCTAATATGTTTGTATGTTTTGCTATTGTTTCTATTGCTAAATCGTCAAATAGAGTAGTGCCAGTTGTAGTAAAATCGACATCATTATAATATGCTTGTAACTCTGTTGGCGGTGTTAATTGCCCGTAACTGTATACTGTTAAAAATAAAGTTAGTATGGTGTAAAAGTGTTTCATATTACAATTGTTTTATTTTTTTTCTAATAATGCCATATAAAATCCATCAAAACCAGATTCATGACTTAAAATCTTTTTGTCCTTTACAAAGTTAAAGGCTTTTCCGTTTTCAGATGCTAAAAAGTTGTTAACTTGTTCTTGATTTTCTGAAGGTAAAATAGAGCAAGTAGCATAAACTAATTTCCCTCCAGGTTTTACCATTCTAGAATAACTATTTAAAATATCTTGCTGCGTTTGTTTTATTTTATCAATAAACTCAGGTTGTAATTTCCATTTTGCATCTGGATTTCTTCTCAAAACACCTAAGCCAGAACACGGTGCGTCTATTAACACACGATCTGCTTTATCGTATAATTTTTTAATTGGTTTTGTAGAGTCTATAACGCGCATTTCTATATTATGAGCTCCATTACGTTTAGCACGACGTTTTAGCTCTTTTAATTTATTTTCATAAATATCCATTGCAATTACTTGTCCTTTGTTTTCCATTAAGGCAGCAATATGTAATGTTTTACCACCAGCACCTGCACATGTATCTACAACTTTCATTCCACCTTTTACATCAAGAAACTCTGCAACCAATTGTGAAGAGGCATCTTGTACTTCGAAAAACCCTTTTTTAAAAGCTTCAGTTGTAAATACATTTCCACGTTGGGCTAATTTAAGAGCATCAGGATAACCTTTAATAGCTTCTGTTTCTATATCTAAATCAAAAAGCTCAGCTTGTAATTTTTCTTTAGTGGTTTTTAATGTATTTACTCTTAAAATAACATCTGCTTGTTGGTTTAAAGCTACTGCTTCTTTATTCCAAGTTGCTTCTCCTAATTCTTTTGCAGCTAAAGCATCCATCCAGTCTGCAAAAGATTCTTTTATTTTTCTAATCTTCGATAGTTCGTCAAACCGCCCTTTTATTTTTCGTGTAGGCGTACCTTCAAAATATTTCCAATCAGGTAATTTAATACCCTTTAGTGTTGCCCAAACTGCAAATAATCTCCAAATATCGTCACGAGAAAACGGCTCTTTTACCTGAGCAATTTCTGCATACAATCGTTTCCAACGCACAATATCATAAGTTGTTTCTGCAACAAAGCCTCTGTCTCTACTTCCCCAACGCTTATCACGCTTTAAAAGTTGTTGTACTACTTTATCTGCATATTGACCTTCGTTAAAGATTAGTAATAAACCATCAACCGTTGCAAAACATAAATTTCTGTGTAATCTCATTGTCTATAAATTATTGCCTGAATTTCTTGAAAAACAGCGTGCAAAGGTACGTTAAAAAGTTTATTTGATTGTTTTGTTTATGAGTTAATTGGAAAGTTTTATCTTTCTAAAAAAATATAAAACATGAAATATAAAATTATTTTAATTCTATTTTTAATTGTTTGTTTTTCTTGTAAAAAAGATATTAAAAAAACAGAAGTAGAATTTACGCCAAGAGATATTAAAGAAGTAGAAATAGGTTTATTGTTGCAAGATTCTACTTTAAATGTTAGAGCTTTGGAAGTGAATGAAGGAAGAGTTATTGCTGCAACATCAAATGGTGAGATATATCGAATGATTTTGAGTCATATGGATAGTTTTGAAAAAGGAAACTATTTTAAATACGAAGAAGACTCTCTTCAAGTGAATAATTTTAGAGCTTCTGCATTTCAAGGTGATTATTCATATACGTTATCAATAGGAAGTCCTGCAAAATTATTTAAAGATGGAGAATTAGTTTATCAAGAAAACCACGAAAAAGCATTTTACGATTCAATGGACTTTTGGAATGATAAAGAGGGAATTGCTATAGGAGATCCAACAGACGATTGTATGAGTGTTATTATTACTAGAGATGGCGGAGCAACATGGACTAAATTGCCTTGCGATGTATTACCAAAGGCAAAAGAAGGTGAAGCTGCTTTTGCGGCTAGTGATACTAATATTGCTATTGTAGGAGATAAAACTTGGGTTGCAACAGGAGGAAAGGCAAGTCGCGTGTTATTCTCTCCAAATAAAGGCAAAACATGGGACGTTTTTGAAACACCAATTATACAAGGTGTAGAAACTACAGGAATGTATTCTATAGATTTTTATGATGAGAATAATGGATTTGCTATTGGAGGCGATTACACAAAACCAGAAGATAATATTGCAAATAAAATAAAAACCAAAGATGGCGGAAAGACATGGGATTTAGTGGCACAATATCAAAATCCGGGTTATAGAAGTTGTGTTCAATATATTCCTAATAGAAAAGGTGAAGAATTAGTAGTAGTTGGATTTAAAGGAATAGATTATTCAAATGATGCAGGTATTAGTTGGAAACATTTAAGCGATGAAGGTTTTTATACTTTACGTTTTGTAAATGATAGTGTAGCCTATGCCGCAGGTAGTAAACGTATAGCGAAACTTACTTTTAGATAATAAGTAAATTATAATAAGTAAAAAAGCAGCCATGAGCTGCTTTTTTATTTTAATTTCGTTCTTGTTGTTTACGTTTTTTAAACTCTTTTCGTTCTCCTCGATGTCAGTCTTTAAACTCTTTAATCATTTTTTGTCTAAATGATCGATCTGCTTTCATGAGTTTCAATATTTTTTTAGCTGACAATATCTTACTAAGTTTAAATAAATAACTATGATATAATTCTTGTTTTTTATATTCCATTTTGATAATACCTTCTAAATGACTTTTTGCCTCATCTTCAGTTAAGTCATCGATACTTTTTGTTCGCTTTAACCCTGAGTTTTCTTTAAGCTTAATTCGGGCTTCTTCATTTGCATTATAAATAGGCCAAAAGGCTTGTGCTTCTTTTTCTGTTAAATTTAATTCCTCAGTAATATGAGCAATTTTTAAAGCTTTTACTTTGTCTTTATTTAATCTTTGCGCAAAAGTATTTGCCGATATAAATAAAACTATAAATGGGATTAATAATTTCTTCATTTTTTTTAATTTTTTATTCTATAAATAGTTCATTCACTTCTACAGACTCTAAATAAGATTCTAAAGTATCATCACTAATATCGTAGTCTATAAATTGAGTTTCATCAAGTTCGTTTTCTAGAAATAAATCTGCTAACTCAAAATCGTTTGTTTCATCTAAAATGTAATTGTCTACAGTTTCAGTGTTTAAATCGTTAATAGATAGTGTTTTATTGTTAAATATATTTAAGCTAAACAATAATACAATAGCAGCAGCAATACTAGAAATCGTTATTATATTTTTTCTATTAAAAAGTGAAATTATCTTTGTTTCTTTTTTTATAGGAACTTCAAATTCATCAAAATAATTTTCAGGTATTTTAAAACCAGTATTATTTGCAGAATTTTTTAATTTAACTTCTGTTATAATAGAGTCTTCAAGTTTACTAAAATAGTTTTCAGGAACTTTGAATCCTGAATTCTTTATATTATGTAAATTTTTATTATTCATCTTATTTATAAGACTATATATATTATAAATGGTTTAATTACTTGTTAAATAAGCTTCTAATTTTTTTATAGCAATACTATAAGATGCTTTTAGAGCACCTTCACTCGTTTCTAATATTTGAGACATTTCTTTGTACTTTAAATCTTGAAAATATTTCATATTGAAAACGAGTTGTTGTTTGTTTGGTAAAGTAGCTATTGCTTTTTGAAGTTTTAATTGAATGGCATCTCCTTCAAAATAAACATCGGATTCTAAATTATTAATAGCTATATTTTGTACTTCTTCACTTGTAATTTGTAAGCGTCTAGCATTTTTATTTAGTTGTGTTATTGCTTCGTTTGTTGCAATACGATATAGCCATGAGTATAACTTACTGTCACCTTTAAATTTATCAATACCCTTATATACTTTTATAAACGTATTTTGTAATACATCATCTGTGTCGTCATGAGACTTAACAATATTTCTAATGTGCCAATATAAGCGTTCTTTATAAAGAGATACAAGCTCTTTAAAGGCTATATCTTTTTTTTCAGGTATCTGTAATTGTGCTACAAGTGTTTTGTCGTCTGTCAAACTTTGATTTTTACTTTAGACTCTAACAATTTGTTTTGGTTTAAAATTAGTTTGATTTTTTATTTTTTGTTATAAATAAATGGTGTTTTTTATTAACAATTTAAAATGTTGATTATCAGTATTTTGCAAGTAAAAACATCGATTAAGTGTTGATAAGTATCGATTAAAAGCGTTAAAAATTTGTTTTTAACATTTTTTTAATATATTTTTACATCAATAAACCTACTAAGCATTGTTAGTTTTTGCCCCAAATCTAGCAGAGAATAAAAAGGATAAACTATATAGTTTATCCTTTTTTATTTTTTTAAGTTTTTAGAGTTACTCAAAACTTTGCATATCTACTAACTTTTTATAGATACCATCTTTTGCAATTAATTCATCATGTTTTCCTTGTTCTGCAATTTCACCTTTTTGCATTACAATAATTTCATCTGCATTTTGAATAGTAGATAATCTATGTGCTATAACTATAGATGTTCTATTCTTCATCATGTTTTCGAGTGCAATTTGTACTAAACGTTCACTTTCAGTATCAAGTGCTGAGGTTGCTTCATCTAATACCATGATTGGAGGATTTTTGAGTACAGCTCTAGCAATACTTAAACGCTGCTTTTGTCCGCCAGATAATTTATTTCCAGAATCGCCAATGTTGGTATTCATGCCATTAGGTAATTCTTTAACAAACTCCCATGCATTTGCTATTTTTAAGGCTTCAATAACTTCTTCGTCTGTAGCATCTTCTTTGCCAATAAGAATATTGTTTTTAATTGTTTCATTAAATAGAATAGAATCTTGAGTTACTAAACCCATTAAACTTCTTAACGAGTGTTTTGTTAAGTCTTTTATATTTTCACCATCTATTGTAATGCTACCTTTATTAACATCATAAAATCGAGTTACTAAATTTGCAATTGTACTTTTTCCACTACCAGATTGCCCTACCAAGGCAACAGTTTTTCCTTTTGGGACTTTAATACTAAAATCTTTTAAAACATAATGATCTTCATATTTAAATGAAATATTATTTATACTAATTTCATTATTAAATTGAGTCTTTAATTTAGCATCAATATTATCAGCTATTGAGCTTTCTGTTTCTATTATTTCTAATACACGTTCTGCTGCTGCATTTCCTAACTTTACAGAATACGATGCTTTACTAATAGCTTTTGCAGGTGTTAGAATTTGATAAGCTAAAAGCATAAACCCAATAAAACTTCCTCCATCTAATGTTTTTTGAATAAAAACTAGATTTCCTCCATATAATAAAACACCAGCTATTGTTAGAATTCCTAAAAACTCACTTACAGGAGAAGCTAAATTTTGTCTGTTTAGTAGAGAATTAGAGAAATTAAAATAACGACTTGTAGATTCTTGAAATTTATTATTAAAACTTGCTTCTGCATTAAAACCTTTGATTACTTTTAATCCTCCTAAAGTTTCTTCTAATAAAGACAGAAAAATACCAACTTCACCTTGAACTTTATGTGACTTCTTTTTTAAGTTTTTACCAAGGAATGAAATGATAAATCCAGAAATAGGTATAAATAGGAAAACAAAAATAGTAAGTTTAACACTTAAAAATAGCATGACAGTAATTGCGAAAATAATAGTTAGAGGTTCTCTAACTATTAATTCTAGAACAGATAAAAAGGAATTTTGTACTATTGCTACATCTGTAGTTATTCTTGATATAGTATCACCTTTTCGTTTTTCAGAATAAAAAGAAATAGGTAAATCTAAAATTTTAGAATACATTTTATTTCTAACATCTTTTAATACTCCATTTCTTAAAAAGGTTATATAAAATAATGAAAGATAGCCGAAAAAGTTTTTTAGTAAAAACAATACAATTATTATGCTGACTATAAAAAACAAAGTGCTTTCAGGTCCTTCGTTAATCTGTTTTTGAGTTATAGTGTAATTAAAAAGTTTTACAAAATAATCTTTAGAATGTATTATTCCATTCCAAGTAGGTTTAATAAATATTTTTTTTGTATCATCAAATAAGACATTAACCATAGGGATTAAGGCTATCATAGATAGAGTACTAAATAATGCGTAAAAAATATTACATATAATGTTTAAAATGGCATACCTTTTATAAGGTATAGCGTAAGCTAATATTTTTTTTAAATAATAATTCATTTAGTTAAGATTCATGTCTTTTAAAATTGCATCAATCCTTGTTTCCAATTGTTGTTCCGTTTCTATAAACTCTGCCACATTGTCTAATGCGGTATTCACACTTATATAAAATTTTATTTTTGGTTCTGTACCACTTGGCCTTAGTGCTATTTTGCTTCCATCTTCTGTATAATAAATTAATACATTAGATTTAGGTATTGTAATAGTATTGGTCTCTCCAGTGGCAATGTTTTTAGTAATAGATAATTGATAGTCTTCAATGCTTATTACTTTAGAACCATTAACTTCTGTTAATGGGTTTTCTCTGGCATCAATCATCATTTGTTTAATTTCTTGAGCGCCTTCTATACCTTTTTTGGTAATTGAGACTAAGCGTTCTTTATAGAAACCATGTTCATTATATATGTCAATTAATTCTTTATATAATGAACTTCCTTTTTCTTTAGCTTGAGCTGCAATTTCACAAGCTAATAAAGCCGATGTATTTGCATCTTTATCGCGAACAAAATCACCAACCATAAAACCAAAACTTTCTTCTCCGCCGCCAATAAAATCTACAGTTGGAAAATCTTTAATCATTTTGGCAATCCATTTAAAACCGGTTAACCCAATTTTACATTCTACGTTATACGCTTTAGCTAAAGTACTCATCATTGGTGTAGAAACAATAGTACTTCCTATAAATTGATTGCCATTAATCTTATTGTTAATCTTCCATTGTTTTAATAAAAAATTAGTCATTAAAACCATCGTTTGGTTTCCGTTAAGCAATATTAACTCATTATTTAGATTTCTTACTGCAATACCAACACGATCACTATCTGGATCTGTACCAATAACTATATCACCATTCACTTTTTGAGCTAAGTCTAAAGCCATTTTTAAAGCTTCAGGTTCTTCAGGATTTGGTGATGTTACAGTAGGAAAGTCTCCATTAGGTTTTCTTTGCTCTTCAACAATATTTACATTAGTATAACCAGCACGTTTAAACGTTTCAGGAATAGTTGTTATTGATGTGCCGTGTAGTGATGTAAAAACAATATTTAATTTTTCTCTAGCTGCGGCAGAAGTGTTAAAGCTTCCGTTTTTTACCGAAGCGTTAATAAATATATCGTCAATTTCTTTTCCTATATAATTAATAAGCGCCTCATTAGCTTCAAATTTAATTTCAGCATAATCTAAAGTATTTATAATATTAATGATTTCTGAATCTTGAGGTGGAACCAATTGCCCACCATCTTGCCAATATACTTTGTAACCATTGTATTCTGGAGGATTATGTGATGCAGTTAAAACAATACCACAATGGCAGTTTAAATGCTTTAAAGCAAAAGATAATTCAGGCGTAGGACGTAGGTCTTCAAATAAAAAAACTTCAATATTATTTGCAGAAAAAACATTGGCAACAATTTTAGCAAGAGATTTGCTATTATGTCTACAATCGAAAGCTATAGCAACTTTTAGTTTTTCGTCAGGAAATACTTTATACATATAGTCACTTATGCCTTGCGTATTTTTCCCTAAAGTGTATTTGTTTATACGATTAGTTCCAATACCCATTATACCACGCATACCGCCAGTACCAAATTCTAAATCTTTATAAAAACTCTCTTTAAGTTCTTTTGGGTTGGTACCAATTAAGTCTTTAATATATAGTTGCGTATCTTTATCAAATGAAGGTGTTAACCATGTATTTACACGTTTTAATAATTCTGGTTCTATGTATATCATAATTATGTACTATATGTGCGCAAAAATACGCAATATTAAAAAAGCTAAAAATTAAGGCCTTGTTAATTTAGAACAATATTTAGTTCTTCTTTTACTAAGTAACGTTTTTTATTTTCTTTGCTACGTAATATTATTTCACCTAGAAATCCTGCAATAAAAAATTGTGACCCAATAATCATAGTCGTTAAAGCTATATAAAACTGAGGTCTTTGAGTAATAAGTCTTCCTGAAGTGTGGAAAAATATTTTGTCAATTCCTATATAAGCAGCAAAAGCAAAGCCAATAGTAAACATAATAACACCTAGAGCTCCAAAAAGGTGCATGGGACGTTTACCAAAACGAGAAATAAACCAAATGGTTATAAGGTCTAAAAAGCCATTAATAAAACGATCCATACCAAATTTGGTTTCGCCATATTTTCTAGCTTGGTGTTTTACTATTTGCTCTCCAATTTTTGTAAACCCAGCATTTTTAGCAAGTACTGGTATATAACGATGCATTTCGCCATTAACATCAATGTTTTTTACAACATTATTTTTGTAGGCTTTAAGACCGCAATTAAAATCGTTAAGAATTACTCCAGATGTTTTACGCGCAGCCCAATTAAAGAGTTTTGAAGGTAGGTTTTTTGTAAATTTATTATCGTATCGTTTCTTTTTCCAGCCAGATACTAAATCAAAGTTTTCTTTTGTGATTTTATTGTAAAGTGATGGGATCTCTTCAGGATTGTCTTGTAAGTCGGCATCCATTGTAATTACTACGTCTCCTTTAGCTTTATCAAATCCAGCATGTAAAGCTTGAGATTTTCCAAAGTTTTTTAAAAATCGTATGCCTTTAACGTTATTGTCCTTTTGAGATAGAGATTCTATGGTAGTCCAAGATTTATCTGTACTGCCATCGTCAATAAATATAATTTCATGAGAAAAACGATTGGATTGCATGACTTTTGCAATCCAATCGTGTAATTCTGTAAGTGATTCTTCTTCGTTAAGTAGTGGTATGACTACTGATATGTTCATAAATGTATTTGAAAATGATTATTCAAATATATAACTATTATGCGTTTTCTGGGTTTCTTTTCATTATTAAAGCTACTATTAGTCCTATAACTGCAAAAAATACTAAGCTTTGAGCTAAAGAGAATAATTGAGCACTTATAGATTGAGAATCCTGATTTTCCATAGCTTCTACTTGTTTTGCTATTTCATCAAGTGGAGCTCCCCAATTTTTCATTGTTATTTCAGTTTTTTCAATAGCTAAACTCTTTAAATGTAGAGCAGCTTCTGGATCTACAAAATTAAAAATTAGATAACTTATTATGGTACTAATAATTATTCCTATCGCAACAGTAATAAAATAAGATGAAAAGGCTTGTTTAAAACTTATAAAGCCTTCTAATATATTTCTGGATTTAACTACAGATATAACACCAAACATAATTATTAAAATAGGTAAAGCTACTAGAACTAACCAAAAATTGACTAATAATTCTAATTTTATAGCATAGCATAGTACAGTTATGGCTGCTAATATTACACCTAAGTATAGGCCATAGTTAATTGATGAAGATTTTGTTGAAGTTTCCATAATTTTTGGTTTATATGTTAATTATGTATGTTAGTACCCAAAGATAGAAAAACGTTACATAAATAAGTTTAAATAAATTTTATAAAAAGTATTGTTGATTTATAAAATTTGCTTAAATTTGCACCTCGAAAAATAGAATACATTTAAAGCATTTAGCGATGAAAAAAGATATACATCCAGAAAATTATAGATTAGTAGCATTCAAAGACATGTCTAACGATGATGTTTTTATTACTAAATCTACAGCTAACACAAGCGAAACTTTAGAATTTGAAGGTGTTGAGTATCCATTAGTTAAAATGGAAATCTCTAGAACATCTCACCCATTTTATACTGGTAAATCTAAATTAATTGATACAGCTGGACGTATTGATAAATTCAAAAACAAATACGCTAAATTCAAAAAATAATTATAGCGTTTTAAACCATATAAAGCCTTTCAGTTTTACTGAAAGGCTTTTTTGTTTTCTGTAATTACTTTACTTTTGACTATATTTTTAAATTGAATTGTCAATTTTAATCCTAATACTTTATAATGAACTACATTCTTTTCGATGGACCATCAAGAAATCAACTATTACCATTTACATATACGCGTCCTGTTGCAGATATTAGAGTTGGTGTTTTAACTATTCGTGAAAAGTGGGAGAAATATTTAGAGGTTACTACTACGACAGTAACAGAAGACTATTTGTCTGTAAAATGGCCAATGGTAGAACTAGAATTTAATATAATGATTAATGCATCATTTTGTCCTACAAAAGAATTAGTAGAAAAGATTAGAAACTTAAAAAATAATCAGGCTATTTTTAAAGGAGAAGACGTTGTTGCTTTTTTTACTTCTGAAAATCAAGAAGATATAGATTTAGCTACTTTTGAAGCTATTGAATTTGATAGTGATTTAATAGTAATAGAAAATACCTGGGATATATTTTCTAAAAATGGAGAGGCTATTATTCAGGATTTTGAGTTGTTAACTAAAGGAAGGAAATCGCAACCAATTCCAAAATCAAATAATATTATTGCTCCAGAAAATATTTTTATTGAAGAAGGTGCTAAATTAGAGTTTACAACTCTTAATGCAAGTGCTGGACCTATTTATATAGGTGAGAATGCAGAGATTATGGAAACTAGTGTTATACGTGGCCCTTTTGTACTTTGTAATAACGCTACAGTAAAACTTGCTGCTAAAATATATGGACCTACTACTATTGGGCCGCATAGTAAAGTAGGAGGAGAAGTAAATAACTCGGTTGTTTTTGGTTATTCTAATAAAGGTCATGATGGTTTTTTAGGTAATTCTGTTATAGGCGAATGGTGTAATTTAGGAGCAGATACAAATAATTCTAATCTTAAAAACAATTATGCAGAAGTACGTTTGTGGGATTATGAAACTGAAGGTTTTGCTAAAACTGGTTTGCAGTTTTGTGGTCTTATGATGGGAGACCATAGTAAATGTGGTATTAATACAATGTTTAATACAGGAACAGTAATAGGTGTTATGGCTAATATATTTGGTAGCGGTTTTCCAAGAAATTTTGTGCCTAGTTATAGTTGGGGCGGAAGTGGAGGTTTTACTACGTATTTAACAAAAAAAGCATTTGAAGTTGCCAAAGTAGTTATGTCAAGACGTAGTATAGAATTTTCATCTGAAGATCAAATAATTTTAGAACATATTTTTGATGAAACTAAAAAATTTAGACGCGATTAATAAATAATACATTGATTTTTATAAGAATACATTTATATTGCGGTTATATATAATCCCCCAATTATATGAACCTGCTTTTTAAGAATATACTGTATTTTACATTATTGTATTTGGTGTTTTTTATAGTAGATACAATTGTTAAAGTTAATATAGAGTTAACTTGTCTTAGATATTTTACTAAGTCTAGCTTAATGCTATTATTACTATTGTTTTATGTTGTAAATCAAAATGAGCAATATAAGAGTAAAATGTATTTAGTAGTAATTGCTATATGCTGTTTTATTATTGGAGATTTTTTTATAATTGATGGTAAATCTAAACTTTTTATAACAGTTGGCGCTATCTTTTTTGCTGTTGCTAAAATTCTTTATACTATACGATTTTCTAATAATAACGATTTTAATATCTTAAGACTCATACCCTTTTTACTATTTTGTTTTGCATACATGAGTTTGGTTATGTTATTTATCTATAACAATCTAGGCGTTTATTTTTTTCCTGTATTAGTATATTTATTTATTGTGATGATAACTGCTCAGTTTGCGTATCTAAGAAAAAATAATGTGAATATTACTAGTTATTGGCTAGTTATTATTGGGATTGTATTGTCTATGTTTTCAGACAGTATAACATTTCTAAAAGAGTTTTATGATCCAGAGATTGCATATAATGAATATACAATTATGCTTTTTTATGGTCTGTCTCAATATTTTATTGTTGTTGGCCTTGTTAAAGAAAGTACTAATTTTAAAAAAACTAAAGTAAATCTAAGTTAGCCTATTATTAGTGAAATAGAATAGTCCCTAAAACTATTTACAATGAAATATATCCTGCAAAATAAACGTATTTTTTTTATTGTTTTCTCTATAATAATTGGAGTAGATGTTTTTGTGAAATTAACTTTAGAGGCGTTTCCTTATCGATTTATTTCTAAGCCTTTAGTAATGCTTTCAATTTTATGTTTTTTTATTTACAATAGAAATAAAAGGGTGAAGAATGTTGTTTTTTTAATTGGAATACTATGTTTTTTAATTGGAGATTTTTTTTTAATAGATGATTCAAATAAATTATTTTTTTTATTGGGAATGTTATTTTTTATAGCAGGAAAGTTAATTTATATATATAAGTTTTCTACTAATAAAGAGTTTACTATTTTGAAATTATTGCCTTTATTAATTTTTAGTTTCATTTATATTATTTGCTTACTTCACTTTATATTTAACGGATTAGGGAGTTTTACAATTCCTGTATTACTGTATTACTTCGTTTCTCAAATTTTATTATTAATGGCTTATTTAAGGTTAGGATCTGTAAGTTCTAAAAGTTATTTATTAATTCTGTTTGGAGTGATTGCTTTTATTGTTTCTGAAACTATAGTAGCGCTTAGTATTTTTCATATTAAAATGAATTACCAAGATTCTGCAATAATGATATTTTATGGGCTTTCTCAATTTATGATAGTTTTAGGAATAGTCGATGAAGGAGAAGTTATTATGAATAATTAATGAATTGATATTTAGGTTTTTAATATGTTTTTTTATTAACAAATTGAAATTTTATATATTGTGACTATATACTTTTCCCAAATTGTATGAACTCGCTTTTTAAAAACCTACTATATTTTACACTATTGTATTTTGCAATCTTTGTTTTAGATACTGTAGTTAAAGTCAATTTAACGCCTACTCGCCTTAGATATATTACTAAATCTAGTTTAATAGTATTACTATTAATATTTTATGTTGTGAATCAAAATGAAGAGAGTAGAACCAAAGTATATTTAGTAGTAACTGCAATATGTTGCTTTATAATTGGAGATTTTTTCATAATTAATGGTGAGAATAAAACGCTATTGACTACTGGAGTTATCTTTTTTGCAATTGCAAAAATCTTGTATAGTGTTCGATTCTCTAACAATAACGATTTTAATATTTTAAAATTAATTCCTTTTTTGTTGTTTTGCTTTACATATATGAGTGTAGTAATGCTATTTATATATGATAATTTGGGAGATTACTTTTTACCTGTATTACTGTATTTGTTTATTGTAATGCTCACTGCTCAATTTGCATATTTAAGAAAGAATGCAGTAAATAATTCAAGTTATTGGTTCGTTTTAATTGGTATTATATTGTCTATGTTTTCAGATAGTATAAATCTTTTAAAAGAGTTTTATAATTTTGATATAGCATACAATAATTATACAATAATGTTTTTTTATGGAGCTTCTCAATATTTTATTTTAGTAGGTTTAGTAAAAGAGAATGTAGATATAAGTTTTCTTAAAAATAAATAGAAATTTTTATTGTTTTTTAAATACCTTATAGTGCTTTACTTTTTTATGCCACAACTAGTAATAGTTATTAAGATCTTAGTTTAAATATATAATTAATGAAATAAAAATACTTGGTAATCAAATTGTTGATTAACTTTGTTATTACACCTAGTAAGTCCTATCAAAACACGATGCAAGTTATTTTTAAAAACAAAACCTTTTTTACGACTCTGTTTTTTGCAATATTGTTGCTTGACATTTTTGTTAAATTAAATTTAGAAGCAATACCATTTAGGTTTATTACTAAGCCAATAATTGTAGGGTCTTTAATAATTTATTATTTACTAAATAACCAAGAAGAACATAGGCGACGTTTTATTTATATGTGTATTGCGCTCTCAAGTTTTTTAATAGGTGATATATTATTAATCTTTTATGAGATTACAAATGCATATATAATTGGCATTTTGTTATTTATAATTGGAAAGTTGTTTTATGCATTTAGATTTTCTAATGAAAAAGATTTTAATCTAACTAGTCTTATGCCATATTTTATTATTTGTTTTATATATATGGTTTTAATTATGCTTCTAGTAATAGACAATTTAGGAGACTTTTTTATTCCAGCTATGGTATATTTATTTGCTTCTTTAATAGTGATTTTATTTGCTTTCTTAAGAAAAAATGAGGTGATTAAAAGTAGTTATTTATTAGTTATAGCTGGTGTTTTTACGGCAGTAGTGTCAGACAGTATAAGTTTAATACAATCTTTCTATTATGAAAACTTTCCGTTTCATGAAATATTAATAATGTTAGTATATGGTATTTCTCAGTATTTAATAGTAATGGGTATAACAAACGAAAGAAAAATAAAAGAAGAGTCTATTCTTTTTTAACAGATTTTAGTTCTAGAAGGTTTGTTGGGTTGTTACCTAAACCTGAAATGTTTTTTCTTTTAAATCTAATAACTTCATCATAATACATAGGTACTATAGGTGTTTCATTAATAACAAGGCTGTCCATCTTGGCATACAGTTCTTCTCTTTTTTTAATGTTTGTTTCTACAAATGATTGTTCATACCAGTTATCAAACTGTTCGTTTTTAAAGTGCGTATAATTTGGCCCATTAGGAGCGAAATTTTTACTGTAAAATAGAGATAGATAATTTTGTGCATCTGGATAGTCTGCTACCCAACTCGCTCTAAAAAAATCTAGTTTACCATTAGCTTTTGCACTTTTTAATGTAGAAGCAGGTATGACATCAACATTAACATTTAAATTCACTTTTTGTAGTTCCCTTTGTATGTATTCACAAAAATTCAAATAATTACTAGTTGTAGTAATTGTTATTTCTGGAGAGTTATTACCAGTTTCTGTTTTAAATTGAGAAATTAGTAATTTAGCTTTTTCTGGATTATAATTAAACCCAATAGTACTATTAAAACCTGGTAAACCTTTAGGTATAAATCCACCATTGGCAGGAATTCCAATACCGTTTCGTAGATAAGTCATCATTTTTTTTCTGTCGAAACCATAATTTACAGCCTGTCTTAATAGTTTTGATTGTATTTCGTTTAGGTTAGTATCCATATAAAACGCAAGATATTCTGTATTTAAATATGGACCGCGAATAACATCTATATCCTGAACATACTTGTCTCTTAATTGTCCTTGAGAAGTTAAAATGTCATCTTGGTACGAAGCGTCTAAAGAATTTAAAAAATCTAAATTACCTTGTATAAATTGTAAAAATTCACTCTGTTTGTCTGGTAAAAAAGTAATTGCTACAGCTTCTAAATAAGGTAGTTTTTTGCCCTTGTCATCAGTTTCAAAATAATTATTATGTCGTCTAAATACTAGTTTTATATTTTCTTCCCAACGCTTAAGTTTAAAAGGACCAGTACCAATAGCGTTAGATCTAAAATCACTACCATAATGTTCTACAATTTCTTTAGGAACAACAGAGCAATATTTCATGGTTAGTAGTCCTAAAAAAGCAGGAAATGGTTGTGTTAGCTTTATTTTGAAAGTATCATTATTTTCTGCAGAAAAACTCTCGACCATATCCATAACCCAACGGCCAGGAGAAGCCACCTTTTTATCTATTAAACGATTAAAACTATATTCAAAATCTGAAGCATTTACAATTCTTGTAGAGTCTTTACCAAATAAATGATGTTTATGAAAATAAACATCATTTCTAAGGTTAAATGTATAAGTGAGTGCATCTTCAGAAACGCTATAACTTTTAGCAATTGATGGTTGTACATTTAAGTTCTCATCCATTTGTAGTAAACCGTTAAAAAGTTGGTTTACTGCCCATATATCTGCGTTATCTTTTGCAAATGCCGGATCTAAAGATCCTATATTTTTATGTTCATTGTATCTAAAAACTTGCCGATTTTGGTTTGAATTGTTATCATTTCCGCAAGCAAAAAGTAAAAAAAATAGACAAGCTATTGAAAAATAGTATTTTATAAGTAGATGTTGGCTGTTTTTCAATTTTATCATTCTATAATTTAGTTGTAAATTTGCGCTTCCAAAAAAGAAGATCGAGTCACTGTAAATATAAGAGATTTCTATCTGCACGAAAATGATAAAACTATAAAATGAATAAAAAAGTTGCCTTTTATACTTTAGGTTGTAAACTAAATTTTTCTGAAACTTCTACTATAGCAAGGAGTTTTAAAAATGAAGGTTTTACTCGTGTAGATTTTTCTGAAATGGCAGATATTTATGTTATTAACACCTGTTCTGTAACAGAAAATGCAGATAAACGTTTTAAAACGATAGTAAAACAAGCGCAAAAAGTAAATACGGAAGCTTTTGTTGTAGCAGTAGGTTGTTATGCTCAATTAAAACCTCAAGAATTAGCAGATGTTAATGGAGTAGATTTAGTACTTGGAGCAACAGAGAAATTTAAGATTACAGACTATTTAAACGATTTAACTAAAAATGATTTTGGCGAGGTACATTCATGCGATATTAATGATGCCGATTTTTATGTTGGTAGTTATTCAATAGGAGATAGAACACGTGCTTTTTTAAAGGTACAAGATGGATGTGATTATAAATGTACATATTGTACTATTCCTTTAGCTAGAGGCATTTCTAGAAGTGATGAATTGGAAAATGTACTAAAAAATGCAAAAGAAATTTCAGAAAAGGGTATTAAAGAAATTGTATTAACTGGCGTTAATATTGGAGATTATGGTAAAGGAGAATTTGGAAACAAAAAGCATGAGCATACGTTTTATGAACTAGTACAGGCTTTAGATAATGTTGAAGGTATTGAACGTCTTAGAATTTCTTCTATAGAGCCAAATTTATTAAAAAATGAGACGATAGATTTTGTTGCTAATAGTAGAACATTTGTGCCCCATTTTCATATTCCTTTACAGAGTGGAAATAATGAAATTCTTAAACTAATGCGACGTCGATACATGACAGAATTATATATAGATCGTGTTAATAAGATAAAAGAGGTCATGCCACATGCTTGTATAGGTGTAGATGTGATTGTAGGCTTTCCAGGAGAAACAGAAACCCATTTTTTAGAAACCTACAACTTTTTAAATACTCTTGATATTTCTTATTTACATGTTTTTACTTATTCTGAAAGAGAGAATACTGTAGCTGCAAGTATGGCAAACGTTGTACCTAAAAATATTAGAGCAAAACGTAGTAAAATGCTAAGAGGTTTAAGCGTAAAAAAACGCCGCGCATTTTATGAAAAACAAATAGGTTCTTCAAGAACAGTATTATTTGAGAGCGAAAATAAAGAAGGTTATATTCATGGTTTTACAGAAAACTATGTAAAAGTTAAAGCTCCATGGGATCCAGAATTAGTAAATACACTACATCAAGTAGAACTTTCTAAAATTGATGAAGATGGTATAGTACGTTTCGAATTTGTAAATGTAAGTGTATAAAAAAAGCTGAAATTTTAATTTCAACTTTCTTTATTTTTTACAGTTAATAGCTAATGTAATTATATTCTTAAACCTACAGGTAATAATTTTTTGTATTGCCTATTTCGTCTTATAAACTTAGCAATTTCAGGACTTGTTGGTACTATACTCTTATTCATATCTTCAATATGAGTAAAAACTAATTTTAAAAAATCTTCAGTGAAATTTTCATCTTTAATACCTTCTGGAATAATAAGTTTTGTTAAGAAAATTTTGCGTTCTTGTAGAGAATATTCAATCTTAGCAAAATGATTTTCATTTTTTAATTCAAATTGACGTAAAAACTCATTGTCAACTAACTCTGCAGCATCAATCATATAAATTATAATTTTTAATTATTTTTAGGGATTCAAAAATAGTGCCAACTATTTTTTAGCTTTACACTTTGCAAAAGTACAAAAAAATATCATGATGACCTTTAATTTTTCTGTTAAATACTTATGAATCAAGAGATAATACATGTTTATTTAATGCCAGGTATGGCGGCGAACCCATCCATTTTTGATAATCTTTTGCTACCAAACAATCAATTCCAATTACACAAGTTGCATTGGGAAATACCAGTAAAACAAGAATCAATAAGCGATTATGCGCTTAGAATGACTAAAAAGATAAAGCATGATAACGTTGTATTATTAGGTGTCTCTTTTGGTGGTATTTTGGTTCAAGAAATGAGTAAGCATATTAAGTTAAGAAAACTAATAGTAGTTTCTAGTGTTAAAACAAAAGACGAATTACCTAAACGGTTTAAAATTTTAAAGGCTACAAAAGCATATAAGTTATTACCAACTCAATTAGCGAGTAATCTAGATTTATTAGCAAAATTTGCATTTGGAGATCTAATAAAAAAAAGAATAGAGTTATACAAAAAATATTTATCAGTCAACGATAAATATTATTTAGATTGGTCTATAGAACAAATTATAAACTGGGAACAAAAGGAAGCTATACCAGAGTCAATTCATATCCATGGTGAAAAGGATATTGTTTTTCCTCACCATTGCGTCAATGGTTGTATTACTATAAAAGGAGGTACACATATTATGATAATTGATAGGTATAAATGGTTCAATGAAAATTTACCAAAATTAATTTTAGAATAAATAGAACGACATTCCGATAAATTATTTATAATTTTATAAAAAACGAAATGATGATGAAACTATTACAGAAAAGCTTGATGTTTGTGGGGTTAGTGTGTTTAGCAGCACTTTTTATAAATGCTTTTCAAGATGCGCCAACCGATGAAAATTTAGAAAAGAAAATAATTAACGATTATAATGTATATGCATTGCAAGTGCCTGATTATTTAGATTTTGCTGGAGAGCAAGTCCCGCTTTCTAATCCCGATATATTAGAACGAATGGATAAAGAATTATTAGTAAATACTTATTGGCAATCTAATGGCTTGTTAATGTTTAAAAGAGCTCAAAAGTATTTTCCAATTATAGAACCAATTCTAGCAAAACATGGTATTCCAGATGATTTTAAATATTTAGCAGTTATAGAAAGTGGGTTAACAAATGCGAAATCACCTGCTGGAGCAAGTGGTTTTTGGCAAATAATGAAAGCTACAGGACGAGAACATGGATTAGAAGTTAATGGAAATGTAGATGAACGTTATAATTTAGAAAAGGCAACAGAAGTAGCTTGTAAATATTTAAATAAATCAAAATCCCGTTTAGGAACCTGGACTTTAGCAGCAGCAGCATATAACGCAGGGAATTATGGTATTTCTAAGCGTTTAAAAGCTCAAAAAGTAAATACTTATTACGACTTATTGTTAGGGGAAGAAACAGGTAGATATGTGTTTAGAATTATTGCATTAAAAGAGATCCTGTCTAACCCTAATAAATATGGTTTTAATTTTAGAGATAAAGATTTGTATTCTGAAATCCCAACCTATAAAGTAGCCGTAGATACCGCAGTAAAAGATTTTGCTCAATTTGCTAAAGGTTTTGGTATTAATTATAAAATTTTAAAATTGCATAACCCTTGGTTAAGGCAAAACGTACTAAATAATAAATCAAGAAAAGAATATTATATAGAGATCCCAAGAGAAGGATATTATACAGCTCCTTAAGGTTTACTTAACCATACTTAGATAATGTTCTACACAATATTTTACTTCTAACAATTGAAAACTAAAATGGATTTATCGATTATAATTATACTAATAATTGTAGGATTATTAGCAGGTGTTTTTAGTGGAATGTTTGGCGTTGGTGGTGGTGTTATAATGGTTCCTTTAATGATATTTGCCTTAGGCTATACACAGCATGAAGCTCAAGGTACAAGTCTTGCCGTTTTAGCAGTTCCTGTTACTTTTTTAGCAGCTTATACTTATCATAAAACAGGCGAAAACCCTATTAATTTTAAGTACGCATTAATTATAGCATCATGTTTTGTTTTAGGAGGTTATTTTGGTACTAAAATAGCAATTTCAATTAATGAAACGCTATTAAGAAAAGTGTTTAGTATACTTTTAGTTTTAGTGGCAATAAAGATGTTTTTTAGTAAGTAGAAAAAATAATCATAAATAAAAAAGAGACTTATAATTAAGTCTCTTTTTTATTTATGATTATTTAAATCTAATATTATCTTCGAGAAGCACGACGTTGTGCACGCATAGATCCACCTTGGCCAAAATGTTGGTTTGGAGCTCCTTGAGCACGTTTCATGTTTGCTTTCATTTCTTTAATTTGATCTTTAAGCATACCTTGTTTATCTAACTTTTGGGCTTCATTAATTAAAATGCTAGCTTCTTGTTTTCTACGTTTAGAAAAAGCAATACCGGCCAAATTTAATTTTGCCATTGCTAAATCTTGATCCATACTTAAACCAAGAGTTACAGCTTTTTTAAAGAATTTTTCGGCTGCATTAAGATCCGTTTGAGATACCATAATGCCTTGTAAATAGTTAAAGTAACCTTGTTGTTTTGTAACTAATGCCGCTTCTGGGTTTTTAATTCTATTTAACCATTTCTGTGCTCCAGGAAAATCTTGCTTTCTTAATCTTAAAAAAGCCAACAATATGAATTCGTTTTTAAAGTATAAAAACACAAATATTAATGCTAAAAAAATTAGCATAATACCATTACCAATACCACCTTCAGTGAATTGCCATATTGCTCCGGCTAAAATTAAACCTGCGATTATTAATTTGAATATTTTATTGTACATTTTTATTTAGTTTTATTAATTCTGAAAAGCGCTAAGTAACTATTAAGCGTTTTTTTATTATTTTAGACTGCAAAGAAAATCATTTTTTCTGAAATATATAGCTACATAAACTGCTTTTATACTTCTGTTTAAGCTTATTTTAAGCCAAAACACTTGGGTTTTAAGCATTAAATAATTTAGAATAAAATATTTTCAAAATAAGGTTTGTGAAATAAAAAAGTCGTTGTATATTTGCGCTCAGTTTTAGGTAAAGACTAGAACTAAGTTAAATAAATACTATTCAGATTTTAAAAACATAAGACAATGCCAAAAAGAACGTTTCAACCATCAAAAAGAAAGAGAAGAAATAAACATGGTTTTAGAGAAAGAATGGCTTCTGCTAATGGTAGAAAAGTATTAGCTCGTAGAAGAGCTAAAGGAAGAAAGAAATTATCTGTTTCATCTGAAACTAGACATAAAAAATAATGATTAACAATTGTTAATATTTAAAAGGCGTTACTTAGGTGTAACGCCTTTTTTTGTATCTAATAATAACTATTTTTGCACACACAATCATAACTATTAAAATGCCAAAAAATCCAAAATTAAAATCGATACTTATTATAGGTTCAGGACCTATTGTTATTGGGCAAGCTTGCGAATTTGACTATTCAGGAACACAAGCATTAAGATCCTTAAGAGAAGATGGAATTGAAACTATCTTAATCAATTCTAATCCAGCAACAATTATGACAGATCCATCTATGGCGGATCATGTTTATTTGTTACCATTAAATTCAAAATCAATAATTAAAATATTAAAAGAACATCCTCAAATTGATGCTGTTTTACCAACAATGGGTGGGCAAACGGCATTAAATTTATGTATTGAAGTAGATGAAAAAGGAATCTGGGATGATTTTGGAGTAGAGATTATTGGTGTAGATATTGATGCTATTAATATTACAGAAGATAGAGAGAAATTTAGAGAATTGATGTTAAAAATTGGAGTGCCAATGGCGCCACAAGCTACAGCAACATCATATTTAAAAGGTAAAGAAATTGCTCAAGAGTTTGGGTTTCCTTTAATTATTAGAGCCTCTTTTACATTGGGTGGAGCAGGAGCTTCATTTGTTCATAGGGAAGAAGATTTTGATGAGTTATTAACACGTGGATTAGAAATTTCTCCTATCCATGAAGTTATGATTGATAAAGCTTTAATTGGTTGGAAAGAGTATGAGTTAGAGCTTTTGAGAGATGCTAATGATAATGTTGTAATAATATGTTCTATTGAAAATATGGATCCAATAGGAATTCATACTGGAGATTCTATAACCGTTGCACCAGCTATGACATTGAGTGATACGACCTATCAAAAAATGAGAGATATGGCGATACACATGATGCGAAGCATTGGTGATTTTGCCGGAGGCTGTAACGTACAATTTGCTGTAAGTCCAGATGAAAATGAAGATATTATTGCAATTGAAATTAATCCAAGAGTATCTCGTTCATCGGCATTAGCAAGTAAAGCAACAGGGTATCCTATTGCAAAAATTGCTGCGAAATTGGCTATGGGTTACCATTTAGATGAATTAAGTAATCAAATAACTCAATCTACTTCTGCATTATTTGAACCTACATTAGATTATGTAATTGTAAAAATACCACGTTGGAATTTTGATAAGTTTGAAGGTTCAGACAGAACTTTAGGGCTTCAAATGAAATCTGTAGGAGAAGTAATGGGAATTGGACGTTCGTTTCAAGAAGCATTGCATAAAGCAACTCAGTCATTAGAGATTAAGCGTAATGGTTTAGGAGCAGATGGTAAAGGCTATAAAAATTATGACCAAATTATAGATAAATTAACACATGCAAGTTGGGATCGCGTATTTGTAATTTACGATGCTATACAAATGGGAATTCCATTAAGTCGTATTCACGAAATCACAAAAATTGATATGTGGTTTTTAAAACAATATGAAGAGTTATATCTTTTAGAAAAAGAGATCTCTACATTTGAAATTGATTCTATTCAAAAAGACTTATTACTTGAAGCAAAGCAAAAAGGATATGGAGATAGACAAATAGCTCATATGTTAGGCTGTTTAGAAAGTCAAGTATATAATAAAAGAGAAGAATTAGGAATAAATCGTGTTTATAAATTAGTAGATACTTGTGCAGCAGAATTTGAAGCAAAAACACCTTATTATTACTCAACATTCGAAAATGATGTAGAAACTCCAGATGGCAAGCGTTATGCAGATAACGAAAGTGTTGTTACAGATAAGAAAAAGGTAATTGTTTTAGGTTCTGGCCCAAATAGAATAGGTCAAGGTATTGAATTTGATTATTGCTGTGTTCATGGTGTTTTAGCAGCAGCCGAATGTGGTTATGAAACGATTATGATTAATTGTAACCCAGAAACGGTTTCAACCGATTTTGATACTGCAGATAAATTATATTTCGAACCTGTATTCTGGGAACATATTTATGACATCATTAAACATGAAAAACCAGAAGGCGTTATTGTACAATTAGGTGGACAAACAGCTTTAAAATTAGCTGAAAAACTAGAACGTTATGGTGTTAAAATTTTAGGATCAAGCTTTAAATCTTTAGATTTAGCAGAAGATCGCGGTAGTTTTTCAACATTATTACAAGAAAATAATATTCCTTATCCTGAGTTTGATGTAGCAGAAACTGCAGAACAAGCATTGGCAATAGCAGATGTATTAGACTTTCCAATATTAGTACGTCCATCTTATGTTTTAGGAGGTCAAGGCATGAAAATTGTTATTAATAAACAGGAACTAGAAGAGCATGTAGTTGATTTATTGCGCAGTATTCCTGGTAATAAATTACTTTTAGATCACTATTTAGATGGCGCTATTGAAGCAGAAGCAGATGCTATTTGTGATGGGGAGAATGTATACATCATTGGGATAATGGAACATATTGAACCTTGTGGTATCCACTCGGGAGATAGTAATGCTACGTTGCCTCCTTTTAACTTAGGTAATTTAGTAATGCAACAAATAAAAGACCATACTAAAAAAATAGCATTAGCTTTAAATACAGTAGGTTTGATTAATATTCAATTTGCTGTAAAGGATGATATGGTATATATTATTGAAGCTAATCCTAGAGCATCAAGAACTGTTCCTTTTATAGCTAAAGCCTACGGAGAACCTTATGTTAATTATGCTACAAAAGTAATGCTAGGAGATAAAAAAGTAACGGACTTTAATTTTAATCCAAAATTAGATGGTTATGCTATAAAACAACCAGTATTTTCTTTTAATAAGTTCCATAATGTAAATAAACAATTAGGGCCAGAAATGAAAAGTACTGGTGAAAGTATATTATTTATTGATGATTTAAAAGATGATGAGTTTTATAATTTATATTCAAGACGTAAAATGTATTTGAGTAAATAAAATCTTATTGATTTTATATAATAATAAAACTATAGAAAATTAAATTTTCTATAGTTTTGTTATTTAAAGGAATGATTTAAATAGATTAAATCAATACTATATACCAAAATATTAAAAACAAATAGTAAGTGGATTATATTTTAGGAATTTCGGCTTTTTATCATGACTCTGCTGCTTGTTTAATTAAAGAAGGTGAAGTTATAGCAGCAGTACAAGAAGAACGATTTTCAAGAATAAAACATGATCCTTCTTTTCCAATTAAAGCCATTAATTTTTGTTTAAAGCAAGCTGAAATCGATATTTCTGCAGTTACGTTGGTAGTATTTTACGAAAAACCTTTCGTTAAGTTTGATCGTATTATTAATACACTACAAAACCAAGCACCTACTACATTTAATTTGTTTAGAAAGACCCTAATGTCATGGTTAAAAAGTAAACTGTGGGTTTCAAGTGAGATTACAAAAGAGTTAAATTATAAAGGAGAAATTATTTACAGTGAACATCATGAAGCTCATGCTGCAGGAAGTTTTTTTACATCGCCTTTTAAAGAAGCAGTTATTGTTACTATTGATGGCGTTGGAGAAAAAGCCTGTACAACTATAGCTATTGGAAAAGATAATAAGATAGATCTTATAAAAGAACAGCATTATCCACATTCTTTAGGATTACTATATTCTGCTTTTACTCAATATTGTGGTTTTAGGGTTAATTCTGGTGAATATAAATTAATGGGATTAGCGCCTTATGGTAAACCTATATACAAACAACTTATTTTAGATAATATAGTTAGCTATGATGATTCTGGTTTAGTAGTATTAAACTTAGATTGTTTTTCTTTTGAAAAAGGAAAATCAACAATAAATTCAACGTTTTGTAACGTTTTTGGAAAGAAACAAAGAGCTTTAGAGGATAAGATGGACGATTTCTATTGTAATATTGCTAGCTCGATTCAATCCGTTATTGAAGATATTATTATTTCTATACTAACTTATGCTAAATCTATAACTGGTTTAAATAATTTGTGCCTTTCTGGAGGTGTAGCATTAAATTGTAAAGCTAATGGAGAGATTCTGGGAGAGAGAATATTTGATGAAGTATGGGTTCAACCTGGTTCTGGTGACTCTGGTTGTGCTTTAGGGGCTGCATTTATTGGCTGGAATCATTATTTAAAAAAAGATAGAGTGTATTTAAAAAACACTCTAAATAATCAAATATATTTAGGGCCTTCATATAACAATACTCTAATAGAACAGTATTTAAAGACTTATAATTTAATTTATAAGAAATTGGATGATAAGACACTTTGTGATACGGTTTCTTTAGCGCTACAGAATAAAAAAATTATTGGATGGTTTCAAGGTGAAATGGAGTTTGGTCCCAGAGCTTTAGGACATAGAAGTATATTAGCTAGTCCATTATTTGAAGATATGAAGAAGCATGTTAATTTAAATATTAAGTTTAGGGAAGGCTTTAGACCATTTGCACCTATTGTTCTTGAAGAAGATTGTAATGAATGGTTTGATATGAAAGGCAGTATTTCTAAATACATGTTGTTTACATTTAAAAGTGATAAAAAAAATAAAATACCTTCTTGCATACATGAGGATAATACAGCAAGGGTTCAAACATTAAATAGAGGAGAAAACCCTTTATTACATCAATTAATGACTAACTTTAAAGCAAGAACAGATTGCCCTATTTTAATAAATACATCATTTAATGTAAGAGGTGAACCAATTGTAGAATCACCATTAGATGCTTTAAAGTGTTTCTTTCATACAAAAATGGATGTCTTGGTTTTAGGTAATTTTATTTTAACAAAATTAGATAATTCGACTGTAGATAAAAGATTAACTATAAATTTAAGTTATGAATTGGATTAAATCTATTTTAGAAAAAGTTTTACAATCTAGTCGCCAACCCAAAAAGCAAAAGGAGTTTGGTTATTTATTGTTGGTCGTTCTTGTAATCGTTTTTGGTGTTTCTATATATAAAAATGGTATTGTATTAAATCAATCGCAAATTATAATTATTACAGCGTTCTTTTTGATCTTATTTATCACTTTTACTATCCGACGTATTTTATTACCTTTCTTGATTATATGGCTATTAATAGGTGAATTATTAGGGGTTATTTCAAGTTTTTTAATTATGGGAGCTGTTTATTTTGTGCTTTTTTCTCCAATATCTCTTATCTTAAGGCTTTCTAGAAAAGACAAGCCGTATAAACCAGAATGGAAAACAGTTACAAGGAAAATAGATTATAAAAAATTAAGTTAGTTATGAGTAAGTATCAAACCATAAAACAATTAGGTGTTTTTTTAATAGAACAAAAAAAGTTTTGGCTAATACCTATCATTATTGTTTTAGTACTATTAACAGCATTAGTTCTTTTTACTGAGAATTCAGTAATAGCTCCATTTGTTTATACCTTGTTTTAATTAACAAATGCTGTTTTTAAAAAGAATTTGCAAACTACTATTTAAATGTTCAATTATAATTCTTGTAACATTATTTTTATTTGAAATATGTTATCGTTATAATGTAATAGACTTCTATAAAATTCAAAGTGAAGGTTTAAATACAAAAAAAGAACTAGAAAATAATAACGTAGATTTAATGGTTTTTGGAGATTCTTTTTCTGCGACATCCAAAGCGATTAATTATTTAGATATGCTACGAGAAAGTTCTAATAATTTTTCGATAGTAAATTATAGTGTTCCGGGATTTGGTATTAAACAAGTCAATACATTTGCCCTAAAAAAAATAAAAAAACAGAAGCCCAAAGCTATTCTATATCAAGTATATGTTGGTAACGACTTAATAGATGTTAATCATTTATGGGATTTAGAGAAATTTTCTATAGCAAGGAATTTATATTGGGAAGCTTCAGATCATTTTTTAAGTTTAGGGTATTTAAACCAGCGTTTATCGTTTCTTAATGTTAAAAAAGATTTTAGATTAAAAGGTATGGTTAAAAACGAATTTGATGCGAATCTTTATGACATTCGTACTAAACGTTTTTTACAATATGATGCTTCTTATTTAGATAATGTATTATTATTAAAAGGGGATTTCAAAAAACGTTACTTGTCTTGGTTAGAACATATGCAAGATTTTTTAGATGTTATCCCTAAAGATGTACAAGTATATTTATTGTGGATTCCCCATGCGGTACAAGTAAATGATTATTACTATGAAAACATGAAAACACTTGGGGCAATATTTGGAGACCAGAAAATTATTCAGCAAAATAATTATCCTTTTTTCTATAAAGCAGAAAAAGATTTAAGTAGCTATAAAAATGTTAGACATCTAAATCCGCTAACATTTTTTCAATCAAAAGATACAACGAATTCTAGATTATATTTTGCCAATGATCCACATATTAATTACGATGGGAATTATGCATTACATGCATTTTTACAAAATAAAATTCAATAATTAATCATTATTAAATTCATGGTCAGTAGTGTTTTTTATAGATAATTCAGGTTTTATATATTCAAAAATTCTTTTGGCAACTAATTGATTACCAAGTTCGCCTGTGTGGCAAAAATCGAAATAAATGGTTTGCTTAGCTGTATCAAATACATTGCTAATATCAACAAATGTATTATCTTTTATCATTAAGGAATCGTTACGAACTCTTTCATACGACAATCTGTATAAATTTTCATAATACTGTTGACTTTCGTAAGCTCCTTGTTCGTATTCACTAAGATTCTTTTTAGAATAGATATTTGGTTGCATAAAGTTGAATACTTTGAAATTATAATCATTTTCAAAACTCTTCGAAATTTTAACCAATCCAATATACGTATCTGCAATATCTATAGCTAATGTGTCTGAACGTGGACCGAGTTGTTTGTAGGCAGATTTAGTTAACAATTTACGTTGTAGGGTAGTGGTAAATCTATATAAATTGCTTGAATACACCATTAATGCAATCCGTTTTTTATAACTGTGTGCAATTTTGAATTCTTTGCGTCGATTGTATGCATTTGTTGGTGCTCCAGCTTCATTATTTTGATGGCCAGAGATGACTTCATTTACACCATCATAAAAAATGACAATATCAGGAATATTGTTTTTAATTAATTCATGTTGGAGTTGAATATTCTCAGTAGCTCTAGTATAACCATGGCAGCCAAAATTAGTGATTTCTACATTTTGATTAGGAAAAGAGGTGCGAATTAATTTTGATAACTCTGATGGAATTGTATGTTCATCTCGTGCGCCTGAACTGTACATAGTAGAACCGCCAAAACAGAATATTTTTAAAGCTGTTGCCGAATCTTTCAAGCTTGGATTGACTGTTTTTCGACGTCCATTTTCATAAATTGTATTGTGCTTTCCATTCATTGACTTAAAACGATAATGTAAATATGGTTCCCACATCATGTCTTGTTCACGAAGTTCTCTATGAATTTCTTTGATGGCTGTATCATCTAGGTCTGTACCATTATATATACCTGAAGCTATAATACGTTCTGTATTACCATCAATACCACTTTTATCGTGATAATTATAAAAAATACCTAATCCAATTTCTAAGAGAAGAAACGAAATAAACACATTTCGGAATAGTATATAGACAAATTTGAGTTTCTTTTTCAAAAGTATAAGAGTTTTATAAAATGTATTTTAATTTCTTATTGAGTGCAATCAGCAAGTAACTTAAAATTCCAGACAATAAAATTGTTACAAAGGTTAAAGGTGTGGATTCTAATTTAAAAAAATGAAGAATTAAAAAGATAATTAACGGATGTATTAAATAAAGAGCAATAGAATATAATGATATTACTTTACTGTTAAGATTGGATGTTATTTTAAAAGTAAACGCAGCAATCAACAGTGCAGGAGCCAAAAAGATATAGGAAAGATAGGTGTTGAGGATTAGATTGCCTGTTATGTAATAATACGTAATCAAATTTTCTGCAACTAAAAGCATCAAGCTTATAATGACTGCGTTTATGACAAATTTTTTGCTGAGTTTAGTATGATAATTTGTGCGTCTTAATACATAACCAATACTTAAAAGCGGTAATGCGAATAGCAAAAAATTTCGATGTAATGGTGGATAATTAATCAACTTATCTAATGTGGTTTGTTGTGAAAATATATGAAGCTGTCCTAAATATTGAATAGTAATTCCAATCAAAAATAAAATTAACGTACTTACAATTAATATTGTATTTGAAACATTTCGAAGTATATATAGTACTAATCCACCTAAAAGAAGCGCAGCCAAATACCATAAATGATTAAAGCCAAATAAAAATGTCGTAATAATTTTTAATAAATTAAAATCATTTAAAAACACCCAAAAATAAGTGTAAAATAACATCCAAATAAGGTATAATATACCAACACGTTTTAACCATATTCGCATACGATTATTCTTAAATACATTGTATAAAAAGAAACCGTTAACACAGAAAAAAAACGGAACAGCAATTCTAAAAATTCCGTTTGTAATAGTTTGAAAAGCTACTTCGCTATATTCAAATAAAAAACCACAATGTGTACAAATTACGAAAAGCGCTGAGATGACTTTTAAAATATCTAATAGTATGTTTCGCGAAGTTTTATGCAAAAGAGTTATGAATTATGAATACTAAAGATATAGTTTTTCTCCTTTACAACACTTTTCTCTTGAAGAAGTTCAAAGATAAGTCCGTTTTTAATAGCTAACTGTTTTATATATTCTATTTCACAATCTTCAGATAAAATCATCCAAGTATTTGGCGCAATGTATTGAGGTAATTGAGCAAATAATTCTTTGAAATACTCAAAGTTTTCACCACAAAACCAGGCACGTTCTTTATCACTTTGAGGTGCTTTAGGATAATATGGTGGGTTTATAATAATATAATCAAATTGCTTTTCTGAAAGATTTTCAAACAAGTCAGAATACAAAACATCAACATCAAAGTTGTTTTTAGAAGCGGCATCTTTAAGAGCATTAATTGCTATTTTGTTAATATCTGAAGCCGTTACTTTTGCACCTTTAGAAGCTGCAAATAATGAAATAATTCCTGAGCCACAACCAAGCTCTAAAAAGTTTTTGTTTGTTATATTTAGAGGTTTTATATAGTCGAGAAGAATTTTTGTACTTATAGTAAAATGTGGCGGAAATACTTCTGAGCTAATTTCTACTTCAATACCTTCATATGTATAATTTCGATGTTTTAAATGATATGTATCAAATGCTAATTTAGCTATAGGAAATATTATTTTTTTAATTTTTTTAAGCATAAATCTACCTAATTATTCTGAATAAAAACCTTCAATTTCTGGTTGGCGATATTTCCAAATTTTATGTAATACTTTTATTTCGTAGGGAAACTTATACCATCCATATTTAAAACGATAGCCTGAAACTAATTTCAATAACCATTTTTTATAACCTTTAATTCTAAAATCTGAAGCTGTTGGATAATAACCATTTAAAACTGTTTCAAAATTTTGAATTTTGTCAATCATATATGGTTTTAGCCATGGTGTTAAAGGGTTTTTTCTTAAATCGAATTTTTCCCAGCTAGGCTCAATCCATTCTTCTAATTTTGAAGGGAAAGAGAAACCAGCATCTACTATTTGTTGGTAAAGTTCAGATCCTTCTGTTGGTACTGGACTATATAGATAAATAATAATTTCAGCATCAGGATTAATTGATTTGATTTCACGAATAAAATTAATATCCCAAAGGATCTGTTCGTATACTTTTTTTTCATTATCTCCAGGAAGTCCAAGAACAAATGAAAGCTCAGGAATAATATCGACATCTTTCATGCGTTTAACAAAATCTTTAATCATTTGGCCAGATTGCGTGCCTCCTTTATTCATTTGTTTTAATACTTCGTCATTTCCGGTTTCTGCACCTAAAAACATCATGCGGCAACCAGCTTTTCTCATATAACGCAAGTCTTCATCCGAATATTTGTTAATTGTATCAATACGTCCTTCTCCCCACCATTCTATATTATCATCTATTACCAACTTAGAAAATTCCATAACACGTTTTCTAGATGTGAAAAAATTATTATCATGAAACTCTACAGCATCAATATTATATTTTTCTTTAAAATAGGTTAGGTCTTTATAAATTGTAGCTGCCGATTTTGCTTTCCATTTAGCATTATAAATAGGTACAACAGCACAAAAAGAACACGAAAACGGGCATCCCATACTTGAATGATACGCAAAGGTTCTTCTCCCCATAAAAGTTTTTGCTAAATAACGCTCTAGAGGATAAAACGTATTAAAATAAGTATATGGGTATGACGGTAATGAATCTTGATCTAGTAGTTTTTCTTTTACCGTTTGTATAATTTCATCTTCCTCATTTTTATAAATTAAATTACGGACAAATAGTAATTTTTCATCACTTTTCCCTTCAAGAATATCTATTAATTGTGGGAATGCATTATCCCCAGGGCCATTAATAATATAATCTACATAACCAGAATTCATACAGGCTTTGTATTGGTTAGAAGCAAAATAGCCTCCCCAAATATTAATAGAGTCAGGATATAACTGTTTTATTTTTTTAGCATAAGGAATTGCCTGTTTTAGTTGAGGACCAGGCATAACTGTCAAACAAAAGTATTTAAACTCTCCTGTTTTAAAATAACTATCAATGGTTTCCCAAGGATCTGTTTCCATATTGCCATCTACAAAAATATAATCATATTTTCCATGAATAGCAGCGCCAACCTGAATGATAGTATTTGGCAAACGATGCTTCGCTCTAGCACTTCTTGGATTGAATATAATAATCTTATTTCCCATCAATTTTTTTAGTATTATTTAATGATTAAAAAGCACTGCAACATCTACTACATGCAGGCAATAATCCTCCATTTTTAGAAAGTGTTGAACGAAATTTAGACAAAACGTTACTATTCCAAATTTGTTTTAAACTTTTCTCATAAATATTTCCAAGTTCTAAGTTGTAACATCTTCCATGCGAAGGGATTACGCTACCATCTGATTTAATCATCACGTTGGTGAAAACGTCATTGCACATTTTTCCAATCTTTATCTCTGGTTTATGATAAAACTCGTATAATTTTTCTTTAGAAGCAATTTCAGGAGAAAAACTAATTGGAAAATTATACGAAAAGGATTTTATAGTCGCAATTTCATCCCAAAGTAATTCTAAATCAAAATTATCAATATTTACTTCATCCATATTAGACGCAGTAGCAGGATATGAATTTGCCCAAACTTCATTGTGCATATCTGCAATACGCTGTTCTGTATAATTAGAATGCATAAATCCAATTTGTTGTAATGGGTAGTCTTTAAAAAATTCTAAAAACTCAGTTAAATGACCAATATTCCATTCTGTAATCACACAAAAAACCCCAATCGTAGCATTTGGATTGATAGCTAATACAGCTTCAATGCCCTCTACAGCTTTTTGAAATGATTTTTTATGTCCTCTAATTTCGTTATGAATGTCTTGTGGGCCATCTAATGAAATATAAATATCTGTATCTGATACAATACTAGCTTTTTGTCGCAAAGTAAGCGCATTTGTAGTAATAGAAGTACCTACCCCTTTTTGTTTAGCATACTGTAAAGAAGCTTCTAAGTGTGGATACACTAATGGTTCTGTAAACGCATATGCTAATTTTGAAGAAGGATAAGAATCTACCATTTGATCAATAATTTTTTCGATAAGTGGTAATGGCATGTTTATAGGATGAGTCCCTACTAAATTTTGAGCAAAATTTGAATCTAAGCTTTTGGTTCCGACATCGCACATTTTACAATGTAAGTTGCATACATTATTTACTCCCAAAATAATCCAATCTGGTGCAAACAGATAATTATTTGGAAGAAATTTTTTATTAATTTTTTTTAATGTGGCAACACCCATGGTACTTTATTTTTACGTTATTGTAAATCTACGAATCAAACCGCTCAAATTTACATTTAAAATATGCAAAATATACTATCTTGATAAAGTATATGAGAATGCGTTTTATTTTTTAAATTTCGTGCAGTATCTATTTAGAGAGACTGTATATTTGTTTGTGCCAATTTTATATAGAATATATTTTGTTAAAAAAATACATTTTTAAATTACTAAAAAACCTGATTGTTATTTTCGGAATTACATTTGTGTTATTAGAAATTGTATTAGCGATTTATATACGTACTGCTGAAATCAAAATAGAATTACCAACTTATACCTTTCAAAACACCTATGGATTTTGGTTTGATTTGGACGAAAACTTTGGGACACTTCATTTACCAAATAGTGAATATCGACAAAAAAAATATTGCTTTGATGTTATTTACAAATCCAATTCAAAAGGACTTCGTGATATAGAACGTCAAGAATATACAGTGACCAAACGCGTTGTTGCTTTAGGAGATTCATTTACGGAAGGAATTGGTGTGCAATTGGAAGATCGTTTGACGAATCTATTAGAAAAACAAAATAAGATACCACATTTAAATTTTGGATTGGCAGGAAATTTTGGGCCTACGCAATACTTAATGATGTATAAAACACTAGCTAAAAAATATTCACATGAAGCCATTTTATTGGGTGTTTTACCTTCAAATGATTTTATAGATGATGATTATGAGATTAGTTTAAAAGTTGGAGGAGATCGCTATCAACCATTTTTCAAAGGTCATTATCCAAACTATGAATTGGTATACCACACCGACAGTATTAATAAATCAAAAGCAAAACCTGTAAACCATAGTTTTATATATAAGGTTTTAAAAAATTTCACATATTCTTATAATATGTACCGCTATTTGCGTGTAATGAAAGGTATAAAGGCAATTCCGGAAGACCAGTTGTTAGATGAATCAAAAATACCAAGTTATTTTAATTATTCTCAGAAACAATTTAACCGCATGCGATTTTCTATAGAGGAAATAAAAAGATTAGCAGGTGACCGTAAAGTGATGGTATATAGTATTCCAATCTATAAAGAAATTATAGCTTATCGTGAACACGGGAAAAACCCATTAGGAAGAGAATTAAAAGCTATTTGTGATAGTATTAATGTTGAGTACTTAGATTTATTACCGCAAACAGAAAGCTTTACTATTGAACAATGTGAAACTCTATTTTTATCCTGTGACGGGCATTGGAGTGAAGCAGGAAATGCTTTTGCTAAAAAACAGATTGAATCAAATTTTAGTTATTACAAAAATAAATGATATTTATCAGAAAATATCAATATCACTTTACGCTACTTCTTATTTGGCTATTGTTTATTTTGTTAATAAACCCCATAGGAGATTTTCCACTTAATGACGATTGGTGTTATGGTAAATCGGTAAAAACCTTATACAAAGATGGTTATTTAAAACTTTACAATTGGGGAGAGATGACTTTGTTAGCGCATGTTTATTGGGGGACTTTATTTACCAAAGTATTTGGTTTTTCTTTTACAGTATTGAGATGGTCAACTTTAGTTATGGGAGCAGCTTCTATACTTGGAATTTATCAACTCTGTATCTTAATAAATGCGTCAAGAAAAGTAGCGTTTTTAAGTGCTTTAGTGTCTATGGTTAACCCATTGTTCCTTGGGTTGTCATTTTCATTTATGACAGATGTACCATTTTATTGTGTTGTAATTTGGAGTTTTTATTTTTATTTAAAAGCATTACAAGGTAATACATGGAAGCCGTTAATTATTGCAATTCTATTTAGTTGTTGGGCATTACTTATTCGCCAAATAGCATTAGTACTACCATTGGCTTGGTTTTTAACATTCCTTTTTACAAAAAAACTAAACATTAAAAACTTTATTAAGGCTATATTTCCTTTATTGATACTAACTACATTGTATTTTCTATATACTTTTATTATGCAATATTTAGGATTGTTGCAAGAACGATACAATGATAAATTATATAAGTTATTTGAAGCTATTCAGAATCTAAGCCTGAAAAAACTAAATAGTATTTTAATCTATTTTTTAGTTTGTTTGAGTTATGTTGGATTTTTACTATCACCAATGCATTTAGTATATATATTCAAGAACAGGATAAAACCATATATTATTATCATATTTACAATTCTTGGTGCTGGGTATCTTATTTATGTAGGGAAAACAATTCCAACTTTAGATAATGTTTGGATCGATTTAGGTATTGGACCAACAACTATGTACGATCACTATGGGTACTTTAAACTAGCACCAGACATAAAAGCGCCGATGCTACTACGATGGTTCATGACTATTTTAGGAATTTTTTCCAGTGTTGGCTTACTATTTAGTATTAAGACGATTGCTATTAACACCTTACAACGTAAAAAAACAAATGCCATACTTGTTTTTTCAGTTTTATGTATGGTAATATACTTAACCCCATTTTTACTAGTTAGTGTCTACGATAGGTATTTACTTTTTGTTATTCCTATGGTTATTGTAGTATTAGTTTATAAATATCATGAAGTTATCACTATGCGTTTACAAACTATCACTATAGTTTTTACAATATTATTGGGCGTATTTTCGATTGCTGCAACGCATGATTATTTGGCGTGGAATCGTATACGTTGGGAAATACTAAATGAGTTAAAAGATTCAGGTGTAGATGTAGACTATATTCAAGGTGGAGCAGAGTTTACTATTTGGCATCAATTTTCGGAAACTCAAGAAAAATGGTGGGAAAATGTAATTCCCGTATATGCAGTTGTATTTAAACCAGCATCTGGAGTTACTATTTTAAAACGTAAAAATTATAGTCGATGGTTACCAGGTAATAATGATATTTATTTGGTATATGATAAAACGATGGCAAAAAAAATAGAGTAGGTATGCTACAATTGACTTTAGTTATATAATTCTAAAATTTAGAGTAGAAATTTATTAAAAAAAGCGGACTGCTATTTTATTTTTTGAATTAAATAATTGGGATTATTATCTATTATTTTATATCGAGTATTTTTTTTAATTTCTTTAATAAAATCAGAACTCCCAAAATTTAGATGTTTAGCAGAATCATCGATTAAAATAAAACCATTTAATTTTAATTTTGAATCTACATTTTCAAAATCTTTTTTAGTTTGTTCGTAAGAATGATTTCCATCAATATAAGAAAAAGAAATACCTTGATCAATACTAAATGTTCTATTAAAAACATCAGTGAATTTATTATTGTTTTTCCATTTTTTAAAAAAAGTATCAGAAGTTAAGTGACATGTGTATGGTTTTGCATTTGGATGCAATAGATTTGTTGCATTAATAAATGCATTTTTTATATAGGCTACATAATCTATTCTACTCACATCAACTTTACCGTCTATATGATTTTCAATTATTCCTTTATAATCATTAATGCCTTCATAAACCCACGCATCGCAACCTATAAAAAGATGTTTTTTATTATACTTATTCAATAAATGTAACATAACATTGGTGGATAAACCAGCATATGATCCTATTTCAAAAACAATACCATCATTTGGCATATTTTCTATAGCATAGTCCATTAAATATATATTCCCTTCATGTAACATGCCTTCTCCAATAATTGTAGATTTAATCCTTTTAAGAAAAACATCACTTTTAATGGTTTTATATTTTTTTTTTAAAATCATATTGATATTTATGTGACAAGGGTAACCCTTGATATAAGATTATTAAATAAAAGTAATAATTATTTAAATCGTATTACTTTTCTCGATTTATTCATTCTAAACTGTTATAATAATTAATGCTTTATTTTAATATTTTTAAAAAAGAAATCTCCAACAACTTCGTGTCCTTTTACATTGATATGCAAATCTTCGTCCCAGAATACTTTTTCAGTGGCTTGCTCCAAAGGTTGTTTTAAATTATAATTTAAAATATTTTCTGAGCTTAACCAAGATGCGAAATTATTGGTGAGTAATTCGGTAGTTTTAATTTCATCATCATTCAAATCAAATAAGTTTTGAATTTTGGATTTAAATATAGGATTGGTTTCAATTTTAGAAGGTAATAAAGTTACTACCAATTGGATGTTTTCTTGCTTACATATTTTTTTTATTTCTTGCATATATTTTTTTGCAAGTCGTAAAGATTTTTCTTTTTCACTTGGGAAAGAACAAAAATATAAGGTTTGCTCAATTCCTTGAGTAAAAGGAATTGCCTTTTTTTCTGCTTTATAGAATCGTTTTTTTATACGTGTATATGTGTTTTTAAAAACGTTGGTAATATTAGTTCTATCATCTTCAAAAACTGGAGCTTCTCTAAAATCATTTCCTGTAAACACATTGATAATGTACATGTCAGGTTTTAAATGCGTGTATTTTTTTAGGAAACCTAAATAGTTTCTAAAGGTATAATAACCAACACCTCCATTAATACAATTATAATATGAAAGACTATCAGAAGCGTTTAGTTTTTCTTCCCAAATATTTACAAATGATTGTGGGTTATGTTTTAAAACGCCATCAGTATGCGAATCACCTGTAACTAAAATACGGTATTCATTTTGTCGTTTTTCAATAATATCGTTATCCTCTCTAAATCCTAAGTTATTTGTTCTTCGTTCAGTAGTTAATTTTTGTTGAGGTGTTCCCCAATGATCATAAATTTTTATATTAGGAATATGAACAAACATAGCTAAGGAGTCTTTTTGAAGATAGGCTACTTGGTTTGGTCCAGTCATTTCGAAAAATGATTGCATTCTATGTACTGCTATAAAATATGCTATGATACCTACTAATAGTAATAATCCAATAAGAACGTATAAATTAATAAGTAGTAGACGTAATCTTTTCATCAATAGAATTTGAAACAAAGGAACTAAAAATATATAACAATCAAAAAAGGATATAATTATTAAAAGGATATTCTATTGCATAAAATGAATCCTATATTTTGCTTACATTTATACCAAAATACAAGGAAACTATCTAATGATTCTAGATTATTCTAAAAGGACTAAAATGTTGGCAATTGATACTAAAAACTATCAAAATGCTTTACCATATCCACATATAATACTAGATGATTTTTTAGAAACTGAAGCTGCAGAAAAAGCATTGAATGTTTTTCCAAAAATTAAAGATGAAGGTTGGATTCACTATGTACATGTAAATGAAAAAAAACATGGCCTTAATAAACTATCATTAATTCCTGAATTTATTAAAGATGGAATAATAAAAGAATTGAACTCTGTCGAGTTTATTAAATATTTAGAGCGTCTTACTGGAATAAATAATTTATTACCAGATACTACTATTGAAGGCGGAGGAATTCATCAAAGTGAAAAAGGAGGTTATTTAAATATTCATGCTGACTTTACCGTGCATCCACATAAAAAAAATTGGAGACGACGTGTAAATGTTTTAGTTTATTTAAATAAAGATTGGTCAACTTCTTATGGTGGAGCGTTGGAACTATGGCAAAAAGATATGTCTGAATGTGTGGTTAAAATTGAACCCATTTTTAATAGAATCGTTGTCTTTAATACGGATGAAGATTCCTATCACGGTTTTCCAGAACCAATGCAGTGCCCAGATGGTATTACTCGTAAATCAATTGCTTTATATTATTTTACCGAAGAAGAGTCTGGCTCATTTAAGAGAAGAGCTACCAACTACCGTGCGCGTCCAAGTGATGGATTTAAAACTGTTTTTATTTGGATAGATAAAAAAATGATAGCAATATATACTAAACTTAAAGGGGTATTAGGGATTAATGATGACTTTGTTAGTAAAATATTGAATACATTTAGAAGGAAAAAATAAGTTTATCGTTTTTTATTTGATGATAATTTTCAATATCCTATGTATACTATATATAATTACTTATTTAGTAATTAGTTTGTGTGATTTAAACATAATTAACAAAAGCCATTGTGAGATACAAACACTAATTAAAACACCTAAAATCTCATAGGATTCAATTAAAAGAAAAATTAAGCTAATATTTACGAAAAAGCCCAAAAAACTAATGTAGATAATAGTACGTTCTTTATGGTTTTTCATGAGCTCCATAATATTAAATGTATAAAAATAACATGGCAAAGCAATTAATCCACCCACTACATAATATTTGTAGGTAAAACCTAATTTTACAAAACGTTCCATGATTACCCAAATAAAGAAGCCTCCAGTAGCAGTAAGTGGTATCGCTGCTATATATAATTTATATTTAATCTTTTCTAATACTTTACTAGATACACGATAGACATGTTTTGTAAATGGAATAGTAATATATGCCGCTAGTGCTTGTAACATTATAAAAGCAGTTATTAATAGTTGGTATTCAGATAATTGTGATTTTTCTAAGTGTAAATCTACTATGTAAATATCTATTTTTGAAAGAAGCCAACCACTAAGACCAAGAATAAAAAAGGGCAAGCCAGATTTGTATTCTTGTATAGAAATGGTTGCCGAAAAAGGTTCTTTCCAAAAATTTATTTGCACACTTAATAACACTAATTTTATTGTTATTGCTAAAGCATATATTTTTAAAAATGTTTCTAAATTGAATGATTTAAAGTAAAAAAGACTCCCGAAAATAATTACAAAGGCTACAATTTCTGCTAACAATTGCGAACTGAATTTTTGATGATATACCACTAATGTACTTAATGATGAATATATAAATATGAGAATAATAAGTAGTATTGACCAAAAAGCGATTTGTAAAGGGAAAAATAGAAATAGTAATAGAGAAAATGGTAATAATATGCTTCTTGATAAAAAGTTGCTAAAAAAGGCATGATACATTTTGCTTGGTTTTTCGCTATACTTTCGAAGTAAATGATCACGATTACCCCAGCTAAATATAAATGTTATAAAAAAAACCCATAGCATTACATTAATTAAACTTGCCCAATCTTCTTTTCCAAAGATTTTGACACCAAAAACCACTATCAAAAAGTTAAATACAGGACTTGCAAATCCTTGAATAGTATTAATTCCTATGGTTATTAATTTACGCACTGTACAAATTTAAATAAGCATTTATAGTGGCCGATTCTGAATTTAATTCAACACGTTTTTTTTGTCTATTAGGTAATGAAAGTAAGTTTTTACAGGCTTCAATAAGTTCACTTTTGTCATTGCCAATAGTCCATTTTTTAGATGTTTTTGCTATTCCAACATCATAGGATACAAGGTGCATTCCTGAATATAAGGCTTCTAAGAAAACAAACCCAAACGATTCAAAACTACTGGTATGCAATAAGATATTTGATTTTGCCATTGTATTTAAAACTTCACTTCTAGTTAGTTCACCAAGTAAAGTAATTGTATGTTCTAAACCTAAAAGTTTAATCTTTTGTTGTAATTCTTTTTGTAAAGAACCATTACCAATAATTGCAATGTTTAATGTTTTATATGTTTTTGTTATTGTATAAATTATCTCAATAAAATTATTATAATTTTTAATTGTATTTAGTGAGCCAACACCTAAAATATCTATTGTATTATCCTGTAAATCTGGAAAATTTAATGTGTCTATGTGCCATGAAATTATAATTGAAGATAAGTTATGTGTTTCTAATAATTTTGCTTGGTGATTTGGAGAAAGAGAGACTATTTTTGCATTAGAATTAACTAGTTTTTTTGCATATAAATTTTTAATTGAGGCATCTTGCCCCATAACAGTTATAATATGGTTTATGTTATACTTAATAGAAAACCGTTGCCCAATTTGTGAACATTCACCAATCCAAAAACTATGAATAGCATCGATCTTTTTAGTTTTGTGCATTTTTTGAAGTATTCTAAATGCTTTTTCCCATACCAAAAGTTTTTTATAGCGTTTATTTTGCCCATTTAGTGGTATTACTTCAATGCCATACCAATTGTATTTCTTTTTAGAAAAAGGAAACTGAAATGCAAGTATTGTTAAACTGGCATTAGGGATTGTTTTACGTAACGATTTTAAAAATACTTGTAGTGCAGGAATGGTAGTAGAATCGGCTTCAGATTCTGCGAAACCTGGGGTTAAAAAAACGATATGTTGATTTTTATTTTCCATAGTGCCAAATTCTAGCTTAAGTAAAATACAGTCTAAAGATTTTTAGAACTCCATTTTTTATTACTAAATACTAAATCTGTATTTTTTATTAATTCGGGTTTTAAATGTAACTCATTAAAAGAAACTTGAGTGCCATCTGTTTTATATATGTATTCATATGGTTTTAAGTCGTTGAATAAATTAGCGATTTCCTTTCGAATCTTATTTTTAAATAATAGAAAACCAAAAATAGTTTCTAATCTCATCAGTAATTTATTTAAAAAGCCAGAACTAATATGATTATGGTATATGTTTTCATTTAAAAAATGATAGTGGAACGAGACGTATAATGTTGGATAATTACATTTCTTTAAAGCTTTTCCTAAAGTAGGTAAAATTTTAAATTCTGCACCTTCTACATCGATTTTAATAAAATCGACTTTCGTAATATTTTCTTTTTTTAAAAACTCATATAACGAAATCGTTTCTATTTCTAATGAATGTTCTATATCTCGTTTACGTTTTAAAACACTACTAGAAGATTGTCCATATGCTTTTCGAGCAGATAAATGTAGTTTTTGTGCTTTATTATAAATTGCAACTTTGTGAGCTTTTATTTTTTTTGAGATAGATGGGTTTAACGCAATATTAGTTTCTAATTCACTAAAGCAAACAGGATCAGGATCAAGTGCATGAACTTCTTTGGCAATTTTTGCAGAGTATAAGGTTAGAACACCACTCCAAGAACCAATATCTAATACAGTATCGTTTTTATCTATAAAGTAATCAAAAATTGAAAATGTATGTGGTTCCCAATCTATAGAATTTATGTGAGTCCAATAATGCTTATTCTGCCCCGGATCAATTTTAAATGTATGATTTTTAAGCTTAATCTGCATATTTAATAAGTGTCTAAATCTGAATAAGTAAATATAAAATCTTTTAAATTGATTTTTGGGTCAAAGTCCAAATATCCAGCTAGCCAAGATTCTTTAGGTTTAGTAATTGTTTGTAATTGTTTAGCCATTACTGAAGAAGCGTCAACTTGAAAAAGGAACTCTGTAATACCTAAAAAAGAAGCTTTTCGTTTTAATTTTTGAATGGCGTTTTTTAATTCAATATCAGAAGGCGCATAAAATAAACCTATATGCATAATAGCCTGTATTTTTACCCAAAAGACACAGTTTTCAATTTCAATACAATAATGGCTTTTAAAACTATTTTTGTAATTAATAAACTCTTTTGTTAACACTTGTCTATATTTTTCTTTGTGTTCAGAGTTTAATTTTTCTAAATTAGTTTGTGTAATTTTTTTATTAAAAAAGATATCATAAATACTATTATAACCTAGTTTATTTAAGACTTTTGCAATTGGAATTGTATTTATTTTAATATGAAATCGCTGTAAGTGTTCATGTTCTTTCCATCCTAATTTTTTAGTGCTGCGGTAAGTGTTTTCACTATGAAAAGCATAGACATATTTTATGTCATTTTCTATCATAATCTCATAAGCGAGTTTTGCCAATTGATAATGTAATCCTTTGCGTTGATGCTCTGCTAATGTATAAGAATCACAGGCATGAGCAACATATAAATATGTGTCATTATTTGCAAACTTTTGAGGTATAGCTCCATAAAATGCAACTGGAACTTTATCTACATATGCAATACTGCAGATATATTTTATACCTAGATAAGATGTGTCGTATTTATTTTCGAGGTATTTTAAAGATACTTTCTTCTTGAAAACTTTCCAAAAGAGTTCTTTTACAGCTGGAAAATCATTTTTATCAAGTTGTTTAAGACGGTATATCTCTTTGTATAGCATATTAAAAATATGATCCTTTTAATAAACATGCTAACTGTTGTTCTAAGGATATATAAGGATTCATAACAAAACGATTTTTCCACGTTTCATTTTTAGCATCATTTTTAGTATTGTAATCTACTAATAATAATTTTTTAAAGCCTATATCTTCGCAATATTTTGCAGTTTCATGATTATAGTAACCAAATGGAAAAGCAAACTCGGTAATAGGTTGTTCGCAAATTAACTCTAGTTGTTGTTTACTAGTTAAAATTTCACGTTTGGCTTCTTCTAATGGAATGTCGGTTAAACTTACATGTGTTTCTCCATGCGCACCAATTGTAAATAATGGGTTTTTTGAAATCTCTTTAATTTGCTTTTTATTCATTAATTTCCAGTAGTCTTCAAATTGTTTTGGAGGTAAAGCGTTCCAGTCATCATTAAAGATCTCATACATAAGTTTTATTGTATCATAGGGTAATGTTTTGGCAATATTTTTCAAAGACATACCATTGTTTACAAATTCATTTTTATTATTTTTTTTATATGATTTTTGTTCAAAAAACACGTCTTTTTTTTGAGTATTAAAAGAAATTATATCAAGAAAATCTGCCCATAAATAAGGCGCTTTTTTATGTATTGTGGTAATATAAAAACATGCGGGAACGTTATGTTTTTCTAAAATAGGAACTGCGTATTTATAATTATTTAAGTAACCATCATCAAAAGTAATGGCAATATTTAAAGTGTTTTTTTTAAATTTCTTATTGTAGTAATCATCTAATGATATTATATTATAATGCGTTGTGATATATTTTATAAACTCTTCAAAGAATAGTTTTGAAATAAAACGACTATTAAGTTTTGTTTCACCATAACTATCAATACCATGAAAAACCAAAATGCGTTCACCATAACGATTTTTTAATAAAGATTTCCCTAACCCAAGTTTGAATAAAATGGTTTTATAGATTAATCCTAAACGGTATTTTATACGCATCCAAAGCATACTATTCAATTTGATATAATTTCCATCCATCAGGATGTGTTTCTACTATTTTTAATTTATAATTGTTCTGTATAAATTCCCAATTAATCATTGGATTTTTATCTTTCCATTGTACCTTATATCGTAATGGGTCAAAGAGTATTAAATCGTTTGTTATGAAATTTTTATAGCGTTTCATATACATATTTTTGTACTGGAAATCTAAACCACGACCTTGCATAGCCAAATCAAGATCAAAGCTATACAAATTTCTACCTTGATATGGTTTTAGCATTGTAGCGATTTCTTTTTCTATTATAGCTCGAGAAAAAATGGAATGAAATGTAAGGCTCCAAAAAGTTAATTGTAATCCTACACATATAACTCCGATAATAATAATAAAGCGTTTAATAAATTTTATATGCATTAGCTTAATAAAAGCAGGATATAGCAAAATTAAAATAAGAGGAAACACTAATCCAACAACTCTTGGGTTTTGAAATGGTATTCCTGCTATGAAAAGAATATATAATGTACTACAGATTAATAGGGTCTTTTGATGAAAAGGAGATAATATTTTGTAATTTCTTAGCATGATAATGCTTAGAATACTTCCAATAAAAATAAAACCAGGATGAAAAAATAAATATAGCGTATGTATTATGTTAGGGAATAAGTAATATTGTGTACCATCTTGTGTAGTGTAACTAGATTTAAAGTAATTAGCTATTGACCATATTTTTAAAAAATAATTTGAAGTAGCATCAAATAAAGCGCCCCATTGAAGAATTAAAAAAGGAATAGTAGTTGTAAAACTTAATAGTATAGCAATTATAAATTGTTTGTATTTTCTTTGTTTGTAGACTAAATATAAAGCATAAAATATAATAGGTAGCGTAATAAAAAAAGAAGCATACCTTGTCATTAAAGCACAAGTGGTAAATATAAAAACAGGAGTAAGATTTGTACTTTTATAATATGATTTAAAGAAGAAGTAAAACGATAATACAACAAACATTACGGCCAATGCATCAGACATAACAATTAATCCCATTTTTAATAAAAATGGGCAGAAAACAGTGAAAATTAAAACATAGAAAAAATGATATTGGGTTTTTGTGTATAGTAATTTAATTGTTTTAAAAATAAAAATAGAAGTTATAGAAAAACTTACACAACTTATTAGTTGTAATGCTAGGACGTTACCAAAAATAAAACTTAATATGCTTCCCATAAAAGGATATAAAACTGGCCAGAAATAATTGCCAGGATGTGTTCCTTGAGTTATATAATCTTGAGTAGCTATACTATAGCGTAAATACTCATAAGAATCTTGACCATATAAACCATCAAAACCAATTAATTTAAGGGCAAGAAGAAAAACTAATGGAATACAAAATAGAATTGAATTTTTGTAAAAAGAAGTGCTGGTTTTCTGAGATTTCAATACTATTTTTGTTTTGTGTATATAAATATAGTTGTTAAATTGGCTATAGTAAAAAAATACTATTGTTTTTTATACCATACACGTAATTCATCCCAAAAATCATGATTAATGAAAAAAAAGTTATTGTAGTTCTTCCTGCATACAATGCCTCTAGAACATTACAAAAAACCTATGAGGAAATACCTTTTGATATAGTAGATGAAGTGGTATTAGTAGATGACAATAGTACGGATAAAACAATTAAAGTAGCTAAAGCGTTAGGAATAAATAACGTTATAAAGCACGATGAGAATAAGGGGTATGGGGCTAACCAAAAAAGCTGTTACAAAAAAGCGTTATCATTGGGAGGAGATATTGTTATTATGTTACATCCAGATTATCAATATACACCTAAATTAATTCATTCAATGGTGTATTTAATTGCAAATAATGTTTACCCAGTAGTATTAGGCTCTCGAATTTTGGGAAAAGGAGCTTTGTTAGGAGGTATGCCTATGTATAAATATATAGCGAATCGTTTTTTAACTTTATTTCAAAACATTCTCATTAATCAAAAGTTATCAGAATATCATACAGGATTTAGGGCTTTTTCAGCAGAAGTATTAAACTCTTTAACTCTAGAACATAATTCTGACGATTTTATTTTTGACAATCAAATGTTATGTCAAATTTTTAATAAAGGTTATGAAATTGCCGAAATAACATGCCCGACAACTTATTCTAGTGAAAGCTCTTCTATTAATTTTAAAAGAAGTATGATTTATGGTTTAGGAGTATTAAAAATTTCAATTCAATATTTTTTGCACAAAAAGAAACTCATGAGGTTCCAAATCTTTAAATAGTTGAGTATATTTAACAAAAAAACATTTATTTTGAGTAGACATAAGGTCCTTTTATACAATCCGATAGCCGTTTTTTTTGATATGCCATTGGCATTATTAGCTATTGGCTCAATTTTAGACCCAAAAAAATATGAAGTTATTATTGTTGACGGTCGTATTGAAGAAGATCCAATAAAAGTAATTCAAGAGCATATTGATGAAGCGATTTGTTTTGGTGTAACCTCATTAACTGGTAGGCCAATAAGAAATGCCTTAGATGTAACACAAGCGGTTAGAAGCCTACGAGAAGATATTCCTATTATTTGGGGAGGTTGGCATACCTCTTTATTTCCAGAACAAACATTAAAAGACGAGTTATGTATTGATGTTACTGTTCAAGGTCAAGGAGAAGATACATTTAAAGAACTTGTAGAAACTTATGTGGCTAACCAAGATATATCTAAAGTAAAAGGTATATGTTATAGAACTAATACTGGTGATATAATAAAAAACCCGCCAAGAACCATTGTTAAAATGGATGCCTTTGCTGAGGTTAATTATGATTTAATTGATGTAGAAAAATATTTCGAAAAAAAGGGAAGAAGACAGCTTGATTATATATCATCTACAGGTTGCTTTTTTAGATGTAGCTTTTGTGCAGACCCATTTGTTTATAATAGAAAATGGACTGCTATTTCTCCAGAAATAATGGTAAATAAGTTAGAGAAACTTTATAATAAATATAAATTTACCGATGTTAACTTACAAGATGAAACCTATTTTACTTACAGAGATAGAGTTATTGAAATTTCACAATTAATTATTGAGAAGAAATTGAAATTTACCTGGGCAGCAACAATGCGTGCCGATCAAGGATCTAGATTGACTAAAGAAGACTTTAAAATATGTAAAGATTCAGGATTAAGACGTTTATTAATTGGTGTAGAGTCTGGCTCGCAAGAAATGATGGATTGGTTAAAAAAAGATATAAAATTGGAGCATGTATTTATGTGTGCCGAGCGTTGTAGAGATTTAGGTATTGCAGTGCAGTTTCCCTTTATTGTAGGTTTTCCTGAAGAATCAAATAAAAGTATAGTAGAAACTGTAAAAGTAGCGCATCAATTAAATAGTATGCACCCTAATTTTCAAACACCAATATTTTATTTTAAACCTTATCCTGGTACCAAAATTACTGATGATGTTGTAAAAAAAGGATATGTCCTGCCTCAAACAATACAAGAGTGGGCAGATTTTGATTTTGTTGGATCAGTAGGTCCATGGGTTAGTGATGAAAAATACGATTTCTTTGAAAAGTTTAAATTTTATATGAAGTTTGGCTACTCTAAACAAAAAACAATATACAAACCATTGCAAATATTAGCTAAGTTAAGATGTAAGTACAAGTTTTTTAGTTTTCCAATAGAAAAGAAAATGGTAGACATCTTTTTTAAGAAACAGCAATTGGCATAATCATATTATTTCTTTAAACCTTTGTAGATTTTTTCAGAAACTAATTTAGCTCCAGATTCATTAAAATGGAAATCGTCATAAAATGATACTGTAGTTTTTGGAAGATCTTCAATATCTATATATGATATATTGTTTTCTTTACAAGTAGCTATTAAACGCTCATTAAAAGCACGCATTCCGTTGTAAAAAGCTTCGGTGCTATAGAATTTCTTATTGTCTTTAAAACCACTTGTTAGTAGTAATTTTTCATACTTTTCTTCTAAATTAGGCTTCCACATCGTAGCTTGTGTAGTGAAAACCAAATCTATGTTTTTTTCTTTGGCCAATTGGATGATTCTTTCAATGTTTTTTTGATAATGTTCTAAACCCAAAGTTAATGATGGGAGACTATCAACAGTTTCAGATTTTCGTTTTATAGCTTTAATATCATCTGAAGTTTTAGTTAAATATTCTTGGTGAGAAAAATAGAATTTAATCTTTTTTTTTGCTTTGGCCATCAATCTATATACAGTGGATTTTTGACGAAATGAAGATTCTTTACTTGGCGGTGTATGCTGGAAAGCAAACTTTTGTAATTCAGTATCCGAGGAATGTAAATATTGTTCTGAAGAGACTAAATAACCAACAAAATCATTAACACCTAGCATAACCAATACCGTTTCAACATTATTTAATTCTGGCTTATCTAAAATGCGATCTATCTGTAGTATATGATGATTACTACTGTTTCCTGGTCGTCCAAAATTACCAACCCAATATTTGTCTCCTAATTTTTTTTCTAATAAAGCTGTCCAAGTTCGTTCTTGTGATAATGCAAAACAAGCGGTAGTACTTCCTCCAAAAACAGCTATTTTATGTTCTTTGTTTTCTATATTAGAAATAGACCGTGCGCCAAGTGCATCAAATGCAATTTCTGAATCTCCTTGAATGCCTTCTATTTCATCAGGATTAATTATCCAAGTAAAACCAGAATTTGGAGTCATTGTAAAATAATCGTCTGGAAATATTTTTAGAGCAGAAAGAATGATTTCTGCGAATACTATTAAAATTACTAAAACAAGTCCGGATAAGGCAAGTTTTTTTAAAAAAGACAAGGATAAGTATTTCATAAATTAGTTTTTTAAAAATTGATATACTTTTTCTGCAACAATTTCGGCTCCAGATTCATTAAAATGCATATCATCATAAAAAATAGTTTGATTTTTTGGTAATTGTAAGTCAATATACTCTGTATTAGTTTGAATGCATACTTTGATCAAGCGTTTATTGAAAATAGTCATAATTTTATTTAAAGCTTCACCTGTATACAAAGGTGTTTTATTATAATGAGCTCTTGCAGCAAGTAAGGTTTTATATTTATCTGATAAGTTTTTTTGCCAAAGCGTAGGCTGTGTTATAAAAATTACTGAAATATCTCGTTTTTGTGCTTCTCTTATAATTTTTTTTAAATTATTTTCATAATGATTTAAACCATCTGTTAAATCCGGAAGTTTAGTAATTGGTTCTGTTTCGCTCACATACGTTTCTAAATAATCAAGAGGTCTTCTAGGTTGGGAATGAAAGAGAATTCTCTGCCTTGCTTTTTTTGCCAGTTTGAATAATGTTAGTCTTTTTAAGAAAGGTAATTCTGAATTTGGGATATGGCCAAAAGCACTTTTTTTAACTAGTATATCAGGCATATGCATATACTTGTCTTTAGAGATTAAGTAGCCTCGACAATCGTTTACACCAACTAACATCAATACTACTTTTGTATCTTTTAACTCGGGCTTGTCTAGAATATGTTGAAATTGAAATACATGGTGATTACTACTATTTCCGCTTCTAGCAAAATTACCAACCCAATAAGTGTCTCCTAGTTTTTTATCAAGTAAAGCAGTCCAAGTTTTTTCTTGAGTTAATACAGAACAGATTGTTGTGCTTCCTCCAATAGCAACAATCTTATTAGTTGCTTTTGAGTAATCTGAAACAGATCGTGAACCTAGAGCATCGTATGATATCTCATAAAACCCCGAAATACCATCTATTTTACTTGGGTTTTCACTATACTTATTGCTTGCATTTGGTGTATTAGTATAATAATCGTTAGGAAATATTTTTAGCCAAGAAAGCACTATTTCTGCTATAACTAATAAAAGAACAAAAACAAGTCCTGAAAAGGCTAGTCTTTTTAAGAGTCTTGTTTGTAAATACTTCATGAGGTAAATTTATAAATCTTTAATAATGTTTTATTTGGTGTAACGAAACCAAGAAAAGGGGGAATCTTTTTTACCTAATAATTTATTAATAATACTTCTTTGATATTTGTATAATACATCAAAATTTGAAACATATTTTATTTCATGGTGATGATAATTTGCAGCCATTTCTGGAAAACCAAGTGTTGTATAATAGTCTAAGGTTCTATTTCCAGCTTCTATAATTTTATGCGATGCATAAAAAGGACTGTCAATAATATGAATTTCTCCTTTAGGTTTTAAAAACGATTGTAATGTTTGGAATAATTCTTTAAAATCTGGAAAATATTGTACGCTTCCATTTAATGTTATGATGTCAAATTGTTTTGAAAAAGAATCGATTTCAAAAATGTTTCCATACACAAATTGTAAGTTTGAATACTTAAAAATTCGTGAGGCTTGTTCTAATTCTTCAGTATTGACATCTAAACCAATAATGTGATTTTTTTTAGAGACAAGAGCCATTTCTTTAGAAAACCAACCGTTTCCACAACCAATATCTAAAATGATTTGTGGTTGTTGTTTTGTTTCTAGATAGTATGTAAATCGTGTTGTCGATTTTTGGCGTAATTTCCATTCTTTAGCGTGTACATTTTGTATGGATGTATACGGAAGATTACTAATTTCTTCATCTGTAAAAAGGCGTTGTTCTTTTTCTCGAACAGCAATGTACATATTAGAAAATTGCGATTGTACTGTGGTTAAATACAATACATTATTTGCTTTATGTAGCGCATTAATTTCCATGCGTTTTGTATAATTTCATTCCAGTTTGCGCTACTATAGATTTTGTTTTAAGCTTTAAAGATTTTAAAATACTTTTGTTTTTTCCTTTTAATAACTCCTTATTAAAATTGACTTCATTTACTATACGTCGAACTGCAAAATCATAAAATTTCTTAGGATAAGTTCTCTTAAAATCAATATCTCTATCTGTAGATGTTTCCCAGTTTGGTTGTACTATTATTTTTTCTTCTATTTCATTGTATAGAGATGTTCCTTTTATTGGATATGCTATTGTAATAGTAAAGTGTGTTGGATTTGCAGCTTTAAGATAGTTTATGGTTTCATTAATATCTTGTTCGTCTTCACCAGGGTAACCTACCATAATAAAAGTTCCAGTTTCTATATCTAAAGCATTTGTTTTTTGAATAGCAGTTTTTACTACATCTACGTCTACACGACGGTCCATAGCATCTATTATTTTTTGAGAACCACTTTCTGCACCAATCCAGATTCTAAAGCAGCCAGCTTCTTTTAAAAGTTGTAATATCTCATCGTTTAATCTTTCGGCTCTAGTAATACATTCAAAAGGAATAATAGCGCCTTGTTTTATTACTTCTTCATGAAATTTTTCTATCCATTTATGGCTAACACTAAATACATCGTCTACAAACCAAATACTATCTGGTTTGTAGGTATTTTTTAGCATAAGTAATTCTGCTGCTACCATATCCGGAGGACGTCTTCTGTAACTTTGTCCATATACAGCCGTACTACACCATTTGCATGTGTATGGACATCCACGTTGTGTACTTACTGTCATTGAACTTTGTCCATGATGTGTTTTCCAAGTCTCTAAATATTTCTCTACAGGAATGGCAGCTCTGTTTGGCAGAGGTAATTCTTTAAGACTTTTCATTCGCATGCGTGGAGGCGTTTTTTTTAAATTACCATCTTTTAAATAAGCAATACCGTCAATTTCACTATAGTCATTATTATTAATTATGGCAGTGTATAATTCTAACATAGTTTGTTCACCTTCTCCAATAATTAAAAAATCGACTCCAGTGTTTAAATAGTTCTCACAGTTGTATGTTATATCTGGGCCACCTAATATAATTTTTGGAAATCCATATTTTGGGTCTTCATTTAAAGTTTTTACCAGTTTTATAACATTAATCTTAGTCATTAAATTGGTGTAAATGGCAAGGGCTTTAGGTTGTTTTTTAGCAATAAAATCAAGTTGTTCTTCTTTAGAGTAAAATGTAGAGTCATACACATGATTTTCTACCTCATTTTCATTTAAATAAGATGATATATATAATAACCCAAGTGGGGCATAGGGCCGCATGATTAATTGTTCTTTTGGGTCTTCAAATAAATAATAGGTATGTGTAAGTACAATACTCATTAAACTTATATCTGTTGCTCGTTTTTTGTTAATTCAATTAAAAAATGATCTGCATATTTTGCCCAAAAAGCTCCTGTAAATAAAGCATCAATGCCTTTAAAAATAGATAATAGTGGTTTTTTAGCCAAAATAGAATTTTCAAGATATGAAGGCGGAATAGCCAGACCGATAGGTTTTACAGTTTTTAATGTGTATAATCCATTTGTTAAAGATACAATATCTTCAGCATTGTAATACCATGTCTCTATACCAACACCATCAACATTTGCTATAACACTTTTTGTTGTATTTCTTCTTTTCGCTTTTTTTAAGTTTCCTTTTAACGAAAAATATAATCTTTCCCAAAGGCAATTTTTAGGCATAATAACTAATATTAATTTACCATTTGTATTTAGTAAGTTGATAGATTCTTTTAAGAATGTATTTAATTGTTCTTTTGACAAACAGTTTAGTCCTCCAAAGTTAGAAAAGATAATGTCAAATTTATTTGAGAATGAAGCTTTGGAAATTAAATTAATATCTAATGTGCTAAAACTAACATTTTTAGGGTGAGGTTTGTTATTTGCAATTTCAATCATCCCTTTAGAGATATCTGTTGCAATTACATTATGCCCTAGGTTTCCAAACTGTATGGCATCTTCACCTGTACCGCAGTTTAATTCTAAAATAGATAATTTCTTTTTTTGTTTTAATAATGGAGTGATGTGTTTATATACACGATTACGTTGCGCTTTACCAATATTAGAAAAGGTAAAAATAGTATCGTATTGACTTGATGCTATGTCAAAATCAGCTTTCATTTATATATTAGAAATTATTAGTGTGCCTCTTTGGTATTTTGTTAAATCTTCAAGATTAACATTAGAATCATATTTATTTAAAATATCTTGATGGATTAATTCAGGCCTTAATTCTTTTCTTAGTTTATAATTTTCACCTATAAAATCAATTACTTTTAAATTATATTTTTTACATAATTCAATATAGTATATATAAGACAATCTATTAGTATATGCTATAGAATTTCCTGCCCAAAATCTCCAAAATCGATTTGAATATTTTAAGAAATTAAATTCAGATATTGTTTTATCTTGAAAAAAACCAGGATTGGTAAAGTGATCTATAAAATTAATAGTATGTACACAAAACTGACCTTTACTAATTGTCTCTTTTGTGAATTTAAATAATTTATTTAATGTTTTGGGTGTAATATGCTCTAGTACAACTTGGGAAGATATATAGTCAATTTGTTTGTGTTCTTTAAGTATGTCTTCAAACGTATAAGGGGCGATATATTTTATGTTTAATAACTTAAGAAGTGTTTCTAATGTGTTACTTTCTTTAATTTTATTTATCCTATTTATTACTTCTATCTTTGTATAGATACTATTAGAGTATATTAATTTAAGAATTTCCGGGTGATCTAAATATTCCTTTTGTTTTTTATATGTTGAAACGCGTACGTCTTTAGTGATATCAATAGTTATTATTTTTTGAAATCCAAGTAGCGATAACACAATAGCAGAAATTAATGAATAGCCAGTTCCTATTTCTAATGCTGTTTTCTTTAAAGAAAGGTCTATGTTACAATAACTAAATTTTCTTATGCATTCATGTGTTTGGTATAAAGTAGTATTGTAATTGTATTTTTTGTTTAAAGTAGCTGGAATATGATTTAAATTATCTCCTAACTTTGTAGCGGATAAAACTTTTTGAAGTAAGGCTTTAATTTTCCAATTCATAAACCTAATTTATTGTTTCGCTAATTTTTTTAAAAGAAATTTATCGTAAAAAGCACTTGGCAAATAGTAGGCTAATTTAAGTATAGATTTTATTTTACTAATATTAAAGTGTTTTAGGTTATATAACCCTTGACTTTTACGATATTCTTTATGAACGTAGCGTTGTAACTTTCTATAGAATTCAGTGCTATAAGTACCTTTAAACATCATTGCTAAATCGTCAGAGTCGGTCCAGTTTGCTTTAAGTATTAAATCATCTTTTACTTTCTCATAAAATTTTGTTCCTGGTAATGGATAAGAAACTGAAACTCCTATATTATCTGGAACCAGTTCTTTAATCATTTGTATTGTTTTATCAATGTCTTCTTTAGTTTCATTTAAATAGCCAAATTGTATAAAAAATGCTACTCTAACGTTTTTAGTTTTAAGTAATTTAGTGGCTTCGTATATTTGCTCTACTTTAGTGTCTTTATCCATGGCGTCTAAAATAGCTTGAGAGCCACTTTCTGCACCAACCCAAACCTCTTCTAAACCACTTTCAACTAATGCATCTATAGTGTCTTCTTTTAGTAACAGATCTACACGACTTTGTATATAGTATGAAATATTTAATTTATGAGTTTTTAATTGAATATTAAATTCTTGAACCCAATTAGGTTTTAAACCAAAAATATCGTCGCACATCCAAAAACGTTTAACATTAAAAGTATCGGATAGGTATTTAATGTGTTTTGTAATATAAGCTGGTGAATGCGAATTATAACGATTGCCATATATGGGTTTAGCGCACCAATTACATTTAAAAGGGCAACCTCTTGTTGTTGCAATATTTAAAGTGAATGCTTTACCACTTAACTCCCAAATAGCTTTGTAATCATCTATGTTTATTAAATCCCAGGCAGGTAATGGTAATACATCTAAATCTCTTAGTACAGGCCTTTTAGGGTTTTCTATAATTTCATTTTCTTTTTTATATACAATACTTTTAATTGTAGTAGTCGCTTGATTTAAAGTAATGCTATCTATTAGTTCTTTTAAAGCTTCTTCACCTTCGCCTTTAATAATAAAGTCGGCACCATTATCTAAGTATTTTTCAAAATGATCTGTAGAATCTGAGCTGTTCGCTATAACAATACAACCAGCTTCTTTAGCTATAGACATCATTTTAAAAGCTGCTTCTCTCATTGTTGTTAAACACATTTTTGTTAGGTAATTAAACCCATCGTCGTAGAGAACAAAAAATTTTGGTTTTACCGTTTTTAACTTTTCAAAAATACTTTCAGGTTTATCTATTAAATTAGTGTCAAAAAGAGATACTTTATAACCATTTTCTCTTAGAAATGAAGCTGCATATAACGTGCCCAAAGGAGGGAAAGGAGTTTTGTTATCCCATTGCTTTTGGTCAAACTTATAAAAATAAGAGTGTGAAAAAAGTACGTCAAACATTATTATACGTATTCTAAATTATACTTTTGCGTTATATCATTGTAAGCATATTCTAGCTCATTTATTACTTTTTTTTGAAAATGTTGAGGATGATGTTTAGATACATTTTTTGTAGATTTCATTGCTATTTTGAAATCTTCTTCACTCATATGATTAAAATTAATCTTCCATTTTTTCAATGTCATTTTTCTAAAAGTATCATCTAGTAAATCTCCAAAATGAGTATTGAAAACACGTTCTATACACTTAGTTATTATTGGTTTTTTTATAGCTTCTATCGTTTCAGAATTAACAATTTTTTTATTTGGGAATTCATTTTTAGCCCAATTGTTTTCTTGTATAAATTTAGAAAAAGGCGCTTTCCCATAAACAGGTATTAGAGTCGTAATTTCTGTAGCAGTAAATCTATTGCGTTCAGGTATATTTAAATGATTACTACTAATAAAATAATTAACACAAAAATACTTTTTAGAATTAAGTAAAAATATTTTTTTAAAAATAATTAATAGTGTTCTAGCTATCCATAATTTATTAGGAGTAGTTATAATAAAAAAATCAAAATCACCTTCGTCATCATAATAACCTTTAGATAATGCACCAGATATACTTACATTTTCTACATAAGGAAATTTAGATATAAATTTACTTACTTTTTTAGCTTTTGGTAGAATCGCTTTAGCCTTTTTGTTTCCTAACTCTCTACGATTTACATCTTGTATATTATTTATAACCGAAAAATAAAGACCAAATTGAAAAATAACGCCTTTATTTAATAAGTACTCTAATTGTTTATCAACTTCTTCAAGCGAGGCAACTTTGGAAAAGTTAAAAATTTCATCTTTAGTTACTGGGTAATTAAAAACAGAAAAATACAGTAATGTTTCGAGTACAGGCAATCTTTTTTTTTGTGAAATTAATTTATATTTTTAAATAAACACATAAATAAATACAGTTATTTTTTGTTTAAAGTCAAATAATAAACTGTATAATAATTTATATTTTAAAATTATCATGTTTAAGGTAATAAGGCAAAAAAAGAATAGTTTATACTCATTTTTTTAGTTAAAGTTCATTTTAATCAGAGTTATGGCATTTTTTTTGCATAAAAAATATTATTTTTATAACTTTAGATAATACCCCAGATTTTAATTACTACTAAACATGAAAAAAACTACTTTATTAATATTTACTTTATTATTTAGTTTAGTGTTTTATGCACAAACTAATACAAATGAAGTAGTCGGTTCATCAAATAGCGTTGATCAAGAACAAGTTAAATTTTCCATTTTTCCAAATCCTGGAAATGATAAGATGAATATTGATGTATCATTTTTGTCTAATGATGGTTTGAAAGTAGACGTTTTTGATGTATTAGGTAAAAAAGTACTTTCTGAAACATTAAGTGATTTAAACACTAAAATTAATATATCTAAATGGAATAGTGGATTGTATTTAGTACGATTGACTTCTTTAAATCAAAAACAAGATATAAAATTAACCAAGCGATTTGTAAAGTTATAAGGCGTTATTATAATAAATGATTATACAAAAAAACCTTCAGTTTTACTGAAGGTTTTTTTGTATGGGAGTTTTTTTTATTTTTTTGTTAATGTAAAATTATAGCTTACATCCACCGTTTTTGATAGTTTATTACTAACAACCTTAGGTATTTTTATATCAAAATCTGAAACATTTGCTTTGAATTCTCCAGATAAAGAGATTGTATTATCTGCATTAAGAGTTATTTTTATACTGTTAGCATCTAATGTTTTAGTTTTCCCATGAAACGTTAATGTACCATTATATTCCATTTCTTTTTCAGAAGAGTTTAAGTCTTCAATATTAAAATTCGAAATAGTACCTTTAAAAGTAGCTTTTGGAAATTCATCTGATTCTGCGTAGTTTTCATTAAAATGCTCTTCCATTAAAGCATTTTTAAAGCGGAAACCTTTCACTAATACTAATGCAGCAAATTCTCCATTTCCTGTATTTAAAATAGCAGTTGTATTTTCATTTTTAGCTTTGACTTCTTCAAAAGAAGGTACTGAAGCTTCAAAGTTAACAACACCAGTTTTAGTTAGAAATTTATTTTGTGAGATAGCAAAATTAACGCTTAATAATAGTGATAATGCAATAAGTTTTTTCATAATAATAGTTTTTTAATTAATAATCAAATAGCCTGCCAAAAAAATAGTAGCTATTCTTCATCTTCTAACAAGCCATCTGCTTCCCATTGTATCATTAAATCGATTAAATCTTGAGGTAATCTTGGACCTCCAAATGGCATAGCTCCGCTTTCTCCAGATTGTAAAGAAATCCTATTAATTAAATTAGAGTTTTCAACAGCGCTTTTTACATTATCATATGTAACTAAAGCAATTGGAGCTCCAAATTGAGGTGGATTACTGTGACAAGATGTACAGTTGTTTTGTATTATAGGTTGAATATCTGCATAAACAACCTTTTCACCTGTAATAATAGGTTCTAGTAAATCTTCTTCACTTACATTTGAGCATCCTACAAATAAAATTGTATAGAGTAATGCTGTTGTATATATAATTCTTTTCATGCTTTTTTTTTAAAATACTCTACTTAAATTAAATCCAAAATAGATGTTTCCATCTCCCCAATCTCCTGTTGCTTGACCTAAAAAACTATTGGTATTCATGCCTTGTGCATTGCTAAAATGCATTTGAAAAACATGGCCTCCAGTTTCTAAATCGATACCAATGGATAGTGGGTTTTTAAAGGGAGAAGTACTAGACCTATTTAAATGCCAACCATAATCGGCATTTAGAGACCAACGTTTACCTAATTTGTAACGACCACCTAGTCCTAATGCAAATTGTGAATTATCTTGATTGTTATCTAAAACATAATTATCATGAAAAAAAGTTGGTGCTAGTTCTAATGATAATTTTTTACTAAATTTTCTAGCAATAAGCATTTGAGCAGTATAACCAATACGATTTTTGAACTCTAATTTTGGGAGATTCTTTTTATCAAGAGCGGTGTTTATTAATATGGAATTATAACCTACTATAGTAAAAGGAGAGCCATTTTTGCGTTGCTTAACTAGTCTATATTTTATAGCGCCTTCATATATTTTTTGGAAGGAACTTCTTGAAACACTTATGTTTATGGCATCAGTCAAACCATAAATAAAATTAAATCTTGTAGACGCATCATCTAAACCAAAAAAACTATCAAAACCATTTTCAATACTACCAAAACGGTGTGCTATTACTAAAGTTAATTCTTTTTTAGCTGTAAGTTTTGTAGATTCAAAATTAACAATTTTTAAACCCTTAAATGTAGCTGTCGCATAATTGTCTTCAGGAGAGTCTTGGTCTATTTCACCAAGTAAATCATCTTGAGAAAATAAAAATAATGGAATGAATATTAAAGAGAATAATAGAAATTTTTTCATTATGTTTTTAGTTAATTATTGTGCATTGGTCAAGTTTTATTTGTTCTAAAAGGTCATCATAACCAATGCAACGGCCTTTTATGGTAATTGTTTTAGACAAGTTGTCTTTAGATAATGCATTAGACTTGTCTACACTACAAAATACGGCATCGTCTAAAGTGAAATCTGTTTCATTAATTTCTGATACTTGTCCAGTGATTTCAATAACTTTATTTAAAAATTTTGTTTCAGAAGCCTGTGTGTCATTACTAAATTTTTCTTGAAGGCTAACAGCTGTTACAGAAAATGCTGCTTTTTCTTCACTAATGTTTCTATGGTCTTGATAAATGTAATTATAACCTAAATATGCAAGCACAACAATTAGGAGTAAAGCAATCCATTTTATTTTTTTCATAATCATCTGTGTTTTATTACCGTGGAAACTAAAATACGGAAAAGTTGTGATACTTTTCTGGATTTAAAAAAAAAGGAGTTTTAATAATTTTCTGGAAGCTCTATTTTTACTTTATAACCTTTTAGTTGCTCTAAATAATCTTGATGAGAAAAGTTTTGATGATCAAACTCTTCTTGTCTTGCTTTTTTAGTCTCTATTCGTTTTAATGATTTAAGATAGCGTTTTACTTCTGTTTTATCATTTAAAATTAAACCAGGAACTTCTATAGATTTTCCATTATTGTCTTTAGCAACCATAGTGAAATAAGACGAGTTACAATGTTTAATTTTTCCAGTTTGAATATTTTCTGCTTCAACTCTAATACCAACTACCATAGACGTTTTGCCTACATAATTAACCGAAGCTTTCATGGTTACCAATTCACCAACCTCTATTGGGTTTAAAAAATCTACAGTATCTACAGAAGCAGTAACACAATACATTTTAGAATGTTTACTTGCGCATGCAAAAGCTATTTGGTCCATTAAACCTAAAATATAACCACCATGAATTTTACCGCTAAAATTTGAATGTGAAGGCAACATTAATTCTGAAATACTTATGCGAGAGGCGTCAACTTTTTTGTATGCTTCCATATGTTATAAATTATCGGGAGTATTTAGTTCTACTTTAGTAATAAAGTATTTTGTGTCACCCAGCCAAAATAATGATTTATAACGTTCGAAATAAGTTAGTTTTACTAAACGACCTTGATATTTGTTAAGGTCTTCTATTACTTTAGTTTCTTTATCTTCAACCGAAAATATAAAAATTTGTGATTCACTAACACCTTGACTAATTTCTCCTTCCCAAGTTTTAAATATAACACCTTTGTTGCTGAATTTTACTAATTCACCAGCACGTACACCTTCGCTATAACTTATAAAGTATATGAAACTGAAATAGGCAGCAACAATTAATAGTATTACTATTAGTGATTTAAAAAGAAATTTTATCATGTATTATGGTGTTTTTATAATTTTTAGCTAATCTTCTTCGTTAGCTCGTTTTATAATAGCATCTGGTAATGCTTTCTTTGCTTTGGCCCCCATTTTTTTAAGTTTTTCAACACTTGTAATTAGATTGCCTCTCCCTTCAACTAGTTTATTCATTGCAGCAGAGTAATCTTTTTTGGCGTCATCTATTTTCTTCCCAACTCCAGTTAAATCTTTAACAAGTCCTTCAAATTTATCGTAAAGTGCTCCAGCTTGTCTAGCTATTTCTATAGCGTTTCGTTGTTGCTTTTCATTATTCCACATGGTATCTATAGTACGTAATGTAGCTAAAAGAGTAGAAGGAGTTACAATAACAATATTACGTTCGAATGCTTTGTTGTAGAGTGAATTGTCTTCATTTATGGCAATGGCAAAAGCGGGTTCAATAGGAATGAATAATAACACAAAGTCTGGAGATTCGATATCATACAAATCTTGGTAGTTTTTGTCAGATAGCTGTTCAACATGCCTTTTTATTGAGTTAATATGCGCTTTTAAATATTGGTCCCTTTCTTCAAGCTCTGCATTTACATAACGTTCATAATCTGTTAAAGATACTTTACTATCAATAATCATTCGTTTGTTATCTGGTAGATGTAAAACTACATCTGGTAAAACACGAGAACCATCATCTAAAGTGAAATTTTGTTGTACATAATATTCACGGTCTTTTTCTAAGCCAGACTTTTCTAATACGCGTTCTAATACTAATTCTCCCCAATTACCTTGCATTTTACTATCTCCTTTTAAGGCTTTTGTTAAATTGGTGGCTTCTTTTGTCATTTGTTGGTTTAAATCTTTTAAACCTAATAATTGCTCTTTTAAAGCAGAATGCATACTTATACTTTCCTTCTGTGTTTCATCTACTTTCTTTTCGAAAACTTGAATTTTCTCTTGAAGTGGATTTAGTATATTCTTGATATTCTCTTTATTTTGAAGTGTAAATTTTTCAGATTTTTCCTCTAGAATTTTATTAGCTAATAGTTCAAAATCTTTACGAAGTTGTTCTTGTTGTTTTGCTAAATCTTCATCTCTTTTTAGGTTTAATTGCTGAAGGTTTTCGTATTCAGAGTTTTTTCGAGCTAACTCAGTATTTAAAAACTCTTTTTCTCTTCTAATGTCTTCTCGTTCATTTTCTACTTTAGCAAGATTACGTTTTAAAGACTCTATAGATAAACCCATTTGATTTTGACGCTCTTCTAGAGTACTTTTATCACTTTTACTTTTTAGTTTATTGAATAGTATTCCTAAATAGCCACCAATAGCAGCAGAAATAAGTATGGCAAGAATAAGAATGAAATTGTCGTTCATTTATTTAATTGAAATTAAATCAAAGGTAATTAAAATTTAAACAGATTTTTGCGGAAACTAAGTACTAGTTTTATATTCTTAATTTAGTAATAATTTCAACTTTACAAGTAGAAATACCTGATATTAAAACCGAGTTGATGTACTTTATTTTATGAGTAGTTAATATTATATTTTTGATTTGAAACTAAAAAAAATAAAATATATGTCACAAGAAGAGCGATTTGTAGAAGTTGTATTAGTTGGTGGTAAAGAAGTGATTTCTAATGAAGGAACACTTAAAGAATTAGCTGCTAAAGAAAAGTCCTTAAGGAATAGTAGAGTAAGAATGGCTTCTAAAGGAAGTGTAGATGATATTATTAAGGTATCAAAATTTGTGTGGGATATTATTAAAGATTCTAAAGCAGAAGCAGCTACAGAAGCAACCACATCTAGAGTATTGTCTGCGAAAGATGATAACTGGGAAAATTATGAATTAGCTAAGAATTTTGAATCTGAAGAAATAACCTATAAACTTAATAACTTTGCGGGCGTTAATTGTTACACTGTGAAATTTAAAGCTGCAGGTACTTATAAGGCTACTAATCCAAGTTTTGGAGGGAAATGGATTCCTAATGTGCATATTACTTTTATAAAATGCGATGCAAATTTTCCTTGGATTATTAATGGTAGTGCTATAATAGATAGCACTTATGTCTCTAATATGGGAACCAAACAAAATCCAATTCCACAATTGGTATTGAATGTAAAAATTAAAACGGATGCTAAATTTGCATTTAATTGGGAAAGCCATGAGCGTACTTTCGAATTCACTTTAAATGGAGTTGATGGTGTTAAAGTGATTAATTAGAAGAAATATTTTAAATATTAGTTATTTTTTCACTCTAAAAGCTCCAGTATGCTCATCAAAAACAATTAAGTCTTGAGGAAATAAAGTATTAAATGCACCTTGTTTAATAAGGTTTGTTGGAGAGTCTTGAATAATACCATTATTAGTCATAACAATTAAAGAATCACATAATTGTATCGCTAAATCTATTTCATGAGAAGAAAAAAGAATGGTCTTATTTGTTTCTTTTGCTAGCTTTTGTAGTAGTTTCAATACATAAGCTTTATGATACATATCTAAATGAGTTGTAGGTTCATCTAAAATAATTAATGATGTATCTTGAGCTAGAGCACGAGCAATCATTACTTTTTGAAGTTGTCCATCACTTAATTCAAAACATTTTTTATGCTTTAAATCGGTTAAATTAGTTTTCTCAATTGCTAAATTTATAATAGAAATATCATCATTAGATAAATTACCAACCCAATTGGTATAAGGTTGTCTTCCTAAAGCTACCAATTCGAAAACAGATAAATTTTTAGATGCTATAGTTTCAGTTAATACAAGACTTAATGCTTTAGCTAATTCTATAGAAGTATAATTATTTAAAGATTTTGAATGAATAGCAATATCACCATCTATTGGAGGTTGAACTTTAGTAAGCGTTCTTAATAGTGTAGATTTCCCAATACCATTTGCGCCAACTAAACCAATTAATTCACCTTGCTGTAATTCAATATTTATATTTGAGGCTACAATATTATCTTTCTTTTTAGATTGATATCCAATAGAAAGTGCTGTGGTATTAAGGATTATATTTTGGTTTTCTTTTGTCATTAAAAAATCATCTTCTTTTTTCTCACAAGTAACCATATAACTACAGGTGCTCCAATTAAAGAGGTAATAGCATTAATTGGTAGTGTATAATCTGTACTTGGTAATTGAGCAATACTATCGCAAATAAGCATAATAATAGCACCAAATAAGAATACTGCTGGTAATAATATTTTATGATTAGAAGTATTAAATATTTGACGCGTTAAATGTGGTACGGCTAAACCTATAAAAGCAATTGGACCAGTAAAAGCTGTAATAGTTCCCGCTAGCAAGCTTGTAGCAATTATAATTAATAGTCGACTTTGTTTTAGCTTCAAACCTAAGCTTTTTGCATAGTTTTCACCTAATAATAGTGTGTTTAATGCTTTTATAGAAGCGATACTGAATAGTATTCCTATACAGTATATTATAGTAAAGACTTTTAATTCATTCCATTGTAAATCACCTAAACTTCCAAACCCCCAAAAAATGTATTGCTGTAATTCTTCTGCAGAACTAAAATAAGACAGCACGCTAACTACAGCCGCAGTAATGCTTCCAAACATAAGACCAATAATTAAAATGGCCATAGTATCTCTAACTCTTGACGATACAATTAAGACAGTTAATAATACTAGAAAACTACCTAAACTAGCAGCAATTACTATACTCCATTTAGAGATTAAAAATGTAGCTAATAACCCACCAAAAATTGAAGAGCCCATAATAACCAAAGCAACTCCTAAACTAGCGCCAGATGTTATTCCTAATACAAAAGGTCCCGCTAAAGGATTACGAAATAATGTTTGCATTAATAATCCAGAAATGCCTAAACCGGAGCCAACAAGTATAGCGGTAAAGGCTTTTGGTAACCTGTAATTTTGAATAATATATTCTTGATTAGTATAGTTTTCTGCTGTAGTAAAAAAACTATTAATAATTGTTTTTAAAGGAATAGAGATTGAACCTAAACTTACATTAACAAGAAAAAGAAGTAATAAAAGGATTGCTAATATTAAAAAAGGAATTTTATATGATTTGTTTGTAATCAATTTATTCTAAAGCTTTAAAAAAGAAAGGTTTGTAATCTTTAAGTAATTCTGGATGGCAAATTTTAATAATATCCTTTAACACTAAATCGGGTCTTGCTGTGCCCAATTCGTAGTATAAAACGCCGCCAGTTTTACCAGTAGTATTTGAAAAAGTATATATCTTCTTATTTTTAAAAGCATCAAAATTTGTGTAATGTGCATTTGCTTTTTCTAGTGCCTCAATACTAGTGTAATATGATGGGCTTAACCATAAATTGGCATTTTTTGCTTTTTCAAAAACGACTTCGAAGTTTAATGACAGGCTTCCTTTTCCAGTGGTGTTACTCCATAAATAATTAGTATTAGCATCTTTTAAAAACTGAGCTTCTGTACTAGTGCCATTTGGTAAATACCATACATCTTTGTGCATTGCACCACATAAAATTGTTGGCTTGTTTCTAGCATTTTTTGCTAAAGTTTTGGCTGTATTATAGTCTTTTTTTATTCGTTTAAAAATAGAATCTGCTTCTTTGTTTTTATTATAAAGTGCTCCAAAAAATTTAATCCATTCTGCTTTTGCTAAAGGTGACTTTTCAACCCAATCACCATTATAAATTACAGGAATATTAGCCTTTTTTATAGTTTCTAACGATTTGCTTTTGCCATCAACTCCAAAAGCAACGACAACATTTGGATTGATATCTAATAAAACTTCTGTATTAATACCTTCGTTTTTTCCTAACTCTCTTATTTCTTTATTCTCAATTCTTGTTCTTGTTTTTTCAGACGATACATAATCAGTGCCAGGAAAACCACTTAGCGTTTCTTCGACACCTAAAAGTTCTAAAGCAGGAATATGTGTTGTAGAGGTTACTACTATTGTTTTAATAGGTGTTAAAATAATACCATCATATTGATCGCTCATAAATGTCGTTTTGGCCGCCTCTTCAGCAGAAATTAAAACATAACGAAACGTCTGTTCACTGTTTGGCCATGGACTTTTAATCTCTAAAATATCATGATTACTATTATTAATAATTGTAAAACCTTCAGCATAATCAATACTAGTGGTATTTGCCTTAGTTACAGTTTCTAATGGAGGCAATGGTACGCTAATACCTTTATCTTGTTTACAAGAATAAAAAATAATGAATATAAATAAAAAGGCTACTTTTTTCAAAATGGAAAGTTTTAGATACCAAAAGTAATATTATTTAATCTTTTGTGTGTAACATTAAACAAAAAGGTTATTTTTGCACCGATTTTTGGTTCTATTTTGCAATGAAGCGAAATTGATTAAAAGGGAATCAAGTGAAAATCTTGAGCTGTTCCCGCAACTGTAATCTTAGTTCACTATTGTGAATGCTTATTATCAACCTTCAAGTCACTGGAAAAATGTTCTGGGAAGACAGATAATAAGACGAGAGTCAGGAGACCTGCCATTTTCAACATCAAAAAAATCTTCGGGAAAAAGATTTTAAGATTTATGAAACAAGGAATTCTATTTTTAGTATTTATTTTGGTTGGTTTTTGCTCTATGGCACAAACTAAGCAAGACTCTATTCAAAAACTTGAAGAAGTAGTGTTGATTTCTGATTCTCAATTAAAAACTTTTACTAATACACAATCATTATTAACACTTAATGACAGTATTATAGAAAAAAGTAAATCATCACTAACAGATTTATTAAATAATAATAGTCCAATTTATTTTAAAGAAAATGGTTTGGGTATGGTTTCTTCAGTTGCTTTTAGAGGTACTACAGCTCAACAAACTTCTGTTGTTTGGAATGGTATTAATATTAATTCGCAATTAAATGGCCAAACCGATTTTAATACTATTAATGTAACCGTTACAGATCAGGTTACATTAAGAAGTGGAGGAGGTAGTGTTTTGTATGGAAGTGGAGCTATAGGAGGAAGTGTACATTTAAATAATATCATTAGTTTTAAAGAAAAACTCTCTAATAATTTAAATATTAATTATGGAAGTTTTAACACGTTAAACACAAATTATAAAGGGGATTTTGCTAATAAAAAATGGAGTATAAACGCAGCTTTAGGTTACGTGAATAGTGATAATGATTATGATTACGTTGATAGTGATAATCAAAATTTAAACGGACAGTTTAATAATAAAAATGCATCAATTAATGTAGGTTTTAAATTTAATGAATCTAACATACTAAAGCTATATTCAAATATTTATGATGGAAGTCGCAATTTTTCATTAGCGCTTCCTTCTGAAACACCTTCAAAGTATGATAATTTTGATACTAGACATTTATTAGAGTGGAATGGTTTTTATGGGAAATTTACATCTAAAATTAAACTAGCTTATTTAACAGAAGCTTATAAATACTTTCAAAATATACAAAGATCAGATTTTTCTGAAGCTAAAGTTAATAGTTCTATCCTAAAATATGATGCTTCATATAGTTTTGATAAAAGTATGCTTTTAAATGCTATTGTAGCTTACACTCAAAACAAAGGTAATGGAACAAGTATTCAAAGTGTTAACAGAAGAATTGGAGCGTTTAACCTATTATTTAAACATAAAATTGTTCATTGGTTCTTATATGAGACAACTGTAAGACAAGAAACTACTAATAGTTACACAAGCCCATTTCTATATAGTATAGGCTTAAAAATCAAACCATTTAAAGTGTATTCAATAAATATAAACGGTTCTAAAAACTTTAGAATACCAACATTTAACGATTTGTATTGGGAAGGTAGTGGTAACTTGAATTTAAAACCGGAAACTTCAAAACAAATTGAAGTTAGTCAACAATTTCAGTTTAAGAATATTGGTTTTAATATTACTGGTTTTTATAACGATATTACAGATATGATAAGATGGTTACCTATAGATGGCGTTTGGAAACCAATTAATACAGATGAAGTTGTTACTTATGGTATAGAAACTAAGCTTGAAGCTAATAAAGCTTTTAATAATCACAAACTTACATTCAATTCTACTTTTGCCTATACTATTTCAGAAAACAAACAAACTAAGAAACAACTTATATATGTTCCTTTTTATAAAGTTACTGCTAATCTCGGTTATAATTATAAAAAATGGTCAGCATATTATCAATACTTATATGTTGGAGATGTTTTTACGCAATCTGATAATAATCCTAAATTTAATGTTGATGAGTATTATGTGTCTAATTTTGGTTTAGATTATAGTTTAGGTAAACAATATAAATTAGGAGCTAAAGTCAATAATTTATTTAACGAAAACTACGAAAGTATAGCTGGTCGTTTTATGCCAGGAAGACATTACAATTTTTATATCAATTTTAATTTTTAATAAACAAAAACAATGAAACAAGTAAGCAAATTTTTATTTTTAGTTAGTATTGCCTTTTTATCATCGTGTAGTAATGATGATGATGCAATAACGACTCCAGAACCTTTAGGTGCTTATGAAAATGGATACTTTATATTAAATGAAGGCGGTTCTAATACAATGACAGCTTCTGTTACTTATATAAGTGAAAACGGAACTCAAACCGATGATGTATTTAGAATAGAAAACCCAGATCAAGCAGAAATAGGAACTTTTTTACAAAATATATTCTTTGATGATACTAGAGCATTTATTGTTTCAGGTTCAACAAATTCTGTAACTGTATACAATCGTTATACTTTTGAGTACATAACTACTATTACTTCAAATATTAGTACACCAAGATATGGTACAGTTCTAAATGGAAAAGCTTATGTAACAAATCAAGATTCCTTTTCTACAGGAACAGATGATTTTATTACTGTTATTAATTTAGAGGATTATTCAACATCTCAAATAGCTGTTGGAGATTATGTAGAAAGAATAACTAATAATAACGGTAATATTTATATTATGAATGGAACTTTTGGTAGTGGTAACGCGATTACTGTTTTAAATCCTACTACTGAAGTTATTACTCCTATAGATTTAGGTGCTGGAAATTCTCCAAATTCTATGTCAATAGAAGGTAATACGTTATATACATTAACTAGTTCTCAAAAACTTATTAAAGTTAATTTAACTAATAATGTTTTAGATACACCTATAGATATACCTACAGTATTGACATCTCCTAAGAATTTAGATTTAGAAAATGGTATGTTATATTTTACTTCTGGAACATCAGTGTATAGTTTAGGAATAAATGACACAACAATTTCTACAACTCCAATAGCTACATATGTATCGACGTCTGCTTTTGGATCTATGTACGGTTTTAATGTTGAAAATGGGGTAATTCATATTTCAGATGCAGGTGATTTTAATTCTAATGGTCAAGCTTTTGAATATAGTATAGATGGTGATTTATTAGAATCTAGAACGGTTCAAGGTAATGCTCCTAATGGTTTTTATTTTAACTAAAAAGTGTATAGTAAACCAGTAATAAAAAAAGCCTGCATTAATGCAGGCTTTTTTATTTTAATACCAAATCGCAAAACCAAAAACCTGTTTTGCCGGAATCGCAAACAGAGTCTTCTGTTTTTGGTGTATTATACTCTCTATATATTTTCTCCCCAATTGAAAAAGCGATAGGTGCTTTAAAAATGGGGCCATCATAACAAAAGGTGTGAAACTCTCCATTTTCTCCACAAACATCGACAGCTTTAGGTAAGTTTTGTATCAATTCTTTAGTTATGGTTTGTCCAACAAAATCTTCAGAAAAATACTTAGCATTAGCACAAACTATTACAGCTTTAAAGCCTAGGTCTATAAACTCATTTATCAAGTTAGTAGTGTCTTTCTTCCATAAAGGGAAAACTGTTTTTATATTATATTTTAATAAGTTGTCCTCTCGATAACGTTTTAAATCTTCTAGAAAAATATCTCCAAAAACGGCATGTGTAAATTGCTCAGCTTTTAATGTGTTTACCGTAGTATCCATTATTGCCTCGTAATCTTGCATACTAGGTTGCTCTGGTAGTTTAATTAATTGTAATGGAATACCAATAGCATTGGTTTGTGCTTCTAATAAATTAATAGGTAAACCATGCATAGATACACGATTATAATGGCTATTAACAGAAGTTACCAGCTTATTTATAGAATAATTAGAATCTTGTAACAAATAGTAAAGCGCTAAAGCCGAATCTTTACCAGAGCTCCAATTAAAATAAGTTTTAATGCTCAATATACATTTCTTTCTTATGGGGTAATAGATCATTACTATCACCAATGTTTTCTATTTGCATACTTTGTCTAGTAGTAGAAACTCTATTAGTAGCAGCTATATCTGCTAAGGCAGCTGCTAATAGCGGCTCATTCTCATCACCCAGAATACCTAAATTATTAACTTGTTCATTAAGCGAAATATCTGGAGCTAATCCATTAGATGGTACAACACCATCATTTGCATTTACGCTTATTGCTACTAGCGGTTGTAATGCATAAGTATGTGTTGGATTTACATTATTTCTAGAATAGTCAGGAGAATCATAACGCGTTATCGAAGCTTGAGATTTACCTACAGTATTGCTACCAATATGTACAACTTCAATATATTCACTTAAACTATTAATTACCATCTCACTAGCAGATGCAGAAGATCCTGTAGCTAAAACATAGACTTTAGTTAAGTTTAAACTGTTAATAGCTCCATTATCAAAACTATTAGTAAAGTTAAAATCGGTATTATTAGCTTGTAATTGATTGTTATAAACTAATTTCGAAAATAAATCACCATTAAACTGTCCAGTAATCATACTTCCTAAAAGCGTAGCAGTATTTACAGAGCCACCAGGATTGTAACGTAAGTCTAAAACTAAATGTTGAATGCTATTACCTTGAAAGTTTGCAAATGCATCATTTAGAGCGGTATTAAAATCAGAAACAAAGTTATTGTACATTAAATAGCCAACATTTTCTCCTTCTACTTGAAGTATTTCTGTTTTAAAAACAGGGTTTTCTGTATAAACTACCTTACTAAGGCTAATCTCGTTTGTTGTTTGATTAACAGTATCATCATCTGTAGTTGTTGTACCATTATCATCATATGTAGCTAAATTAATAGTATAATTATCCTGTCCAAGTAAATCTCTCCAGTTATTTACAGTTAATGGCGTGCCATTTACACCATAAAATAAATCACCACGTTGCAAAGTTGTATTAGAGGCACTTGTATTTGGTAAAATATAACGTACATAACCAAAAATATCATCACTACCAGCTGTGTATCTTAATAAGCCAAACTCCATACCATTAGATTTAGAGACACCACTAAATTGTTGCTCTAAAGCAATATAATCGCTAGTAATCCAACTAAATCTATCTACATTTTGACGATCAAAAATTAAACTTTCGAACAGAGCTTCAGGAGAATTAAAACTATTTAGATAGCCATTATAATCTGAACCAGATTGTTTATCTTCAACTAAATCTGGTACTTGTTCTTTATAGAGGTAAAAAATATCCATTGCTCTATAAACAAAATCGTTAATAGAAGAGGTTGATACAGTAGTGTCGTCAAAATCATCAAAACAACCAGATAATGAAACAGTAAACACTAATAGAAATAGGACTTTTGCAGCTTTTTTCATTATAATAATTTTTCTTTTTTTTATTGTAGGTGTGATTACAATGTACTTACTTTTTATGAAACAAAAAATTTTTTGTAACAAAATTGAAAGTGTATCGTCGTAATAACATAAACCAACCAAATTAAATGACGCAGTCAGAATTTATAAATATTGTGACACCTTTTAAAGACAAGGTCTTTCGTTTAGCAAAGCGACTTCTAGTTTCTACAGAAGAAGCTGAAGATGCAACGCAAGAAGTGTTAATTAAATTGTGGAATAAGAATAATGATTTTAAAAAATATCGAAATATTGAAGCTTTTGCAATGACAATGACAAAGAATTTTTGTTTCGATAAATTAAAATCTAAACAAGCTCAAAATTTGAAAATAGTACATAGTAATTACCAAGACCATAATGTTGCTTTACAGAAGCAAGTTGAATTAAATGATAGTATAGGTTGGGTTGGGAAAATTATGGAGCAGTTGCCAGAACAACAAAAAATGGTAATACAATTAAGAGATATTGAACAATACGATTTTAAAGAGATTGCAAAAATGCTAGATATGAATGAAACAGCAGTGCGAGTTGCTTTATCTAGAGCGAGAAAAACAATAAGAGAACAATTAACTAAAACCCATAATTATGGCGTTAAATAAGAATATAGAACATTTACTTGAAAAGTACGAAAACGGTGAGACATCACTAATTGAAGAGCAGCAGTTAAAAAACTATTTTTCGCAAGAAACTGTAGCGCCGCATTTAGAAATGTATAAACCAATGTTTCAGTATTTTTTGGTAAACCACCAAGAACAGTTCACTAAAGACATTCCACTAAACACTAAAAGGAAATTTAATTTTAAGTGGTTATCTGTCGCAGCAGTTGCGGTTCTTATGTTAAGTGTCTACTTTAATAAGGCTGAAGAAATCACAGCTAAGGATAAATTAGACTACAATAATGCAAAAGCTGCTTTAGCTTTAGTGTCTAAACACTTAAATAAAGCTACGTCGCAAGTGAGCTATTTAGATGCTATAAATAAAGCTGGCACACAAGTTGACTATTTAAAAGAGATTAACAATCCAATGGGACGCATATTTAAAAAATAAATTGCACTCTTAGGATTAAAGTATTAACAATTAAAAATAGAAAAAATGAACCGAGCGCAAGATGATGTTTATTCTATAGAAGAACATAAATACGCGAACACATTTTTACAGTATTAACAAATTAAAAAGAACAAAAATGAACACTATAAATAAATTAAACACAATGAAAAAGTCCCTAATTGTATTTGCTTTTGCAATACTATTAATGCCATTAACTGCAATGGCTCAAAACGATATTTTTGCTAAGTATAGCGATAATAGTGATGTTACTTATGTATCTATTAAACCAAAAATGTTTCAAATGTTAGCTAAAATGGACATAGAATCGGATGATAAAGAATCACAGGGTTATATAGATATGGTAAACAGCATTACTAGTTTTAAAACTATTGCTACAGACAATAAAGCTATAGCTGGAGATATTACTAAATGGGTAAAGTCACGTTCTAATTCTCTTGAAGAATTAATGGAAGTGAAAGATGATGGAATGATTGTTAAATTCTACGTTAAAGAAGGAAAAGATAGCGATCACGTTGCAGAACTTTTAATGTTTGTTAATGGTTTGGAAGCTATGATGAAAGATTCTGAAGTAACTATTAATGGTAAGAAGAGAAGCATTGAAACTGTAGTTATCTCTTTAACTGGTAATATTGATTTAAATCAAGTTTCTAAGTTAACTAAGCAGATGAATTTACCAGGCGGAGATAAGTTAGATAAAAAATAATAACAGTTATGAACCAGAAATTAAAAACCATATGTTATACGCTGCTTTTAGCATTAGCTATAGTTAGCTGTAAAGACGAAGGTTCAATACAAACCTACGTTGTAGATCATCAAGATAGACCTGAGTTCTTAACATTAGATTTATCTCCTAAAATGGTTGATTTGTCTCAGGCAGAATTAAGTGAAGAGGAATTAGAAGTTTATAATTCATTTGAGAAAATAAGTATTATTGCTTACAAAACTACTAATGGAGATGACGAGAGTTATACTAGAGAATTTGAAAAAGCTAAAGCTGTTTTTAAAAATGAAAAGTATGAAGAACTAATGGAATTTAGCGATAGTGGCTTTAAATTTAGAGTAAATACTATTGGAAATGATGATACTGTAGATGAGTTTTTAGTTTTAGCAAGTTCTCGTGAAACAGGATTTGCAGTGGTAAGAGTTTTAGGTGATAATATGAAACCTGAAGAATTATACAAGCTTATGGATCAAATGAAGAATGCAGATGTTGATGGGAGCCAGCTTGATAAGCTTATGGATTATTTTAAAGAATAATTCATGTTTATATATTAGAGTTTATATGTTGATATATAAATAGAAAAAAGGACTGTTGGCGCAGTCCTTTTTTAATGCATTCCTGCGAAAGCAGGAATCTTTTTTATAATTTACATTTCTTCTTTATCATCAGGATTTGCATCATCAGTTTCACTTGAAATGTCTTTTTTAGTCATAAATAAATTAAATATAACCAATAAGAATAAACTAGCTAGTACAAGTTTTGTGATAAAGTAATCTAATATTCCTAAAAGGCCAGACAGGAAAAAACCTATAACGACTACGCCAGATAGAAATAATGATTGTCTATTAGTAAACATAATTTATATGCCTGTGTAATTACTTGGAGAAATAGCCTTAAGCTCAGTTTTAATACTATCACTAACCTCTAAAGTATCAATAAAATTTGAAATAGATGTTTTAGTAATTGCTTCATTTGTTCTTGTTAAACCTTTTAGAGCTTCGTATGGATTAGGATATGCTTCACGACGTAAAATAGTTTGAATCGCTTCAGCTACTACAGCCCAATTATTTTCTAAGTCTTGAGCAAATTTAGTTTCATTTAATAGTAACTTCCCTAAACCCTTTAAAGTAGATTTAAAACCAATTAAAGTATGTCCAAAAGGCACACCTACATTTCGTAATACTGTACTATCTGTTAAATCGCGTTGTAAACGTGAAATAGGTAGTTTTGCAGATAAATGCTCAAAAATGGCATTAGCTATACCTAAATTTCCTTCAGAATTTTCAAAATCTATTGGGTTTACTTTATGTGGCATAGCACTACTTCCAACTTCTCCAGCTTTAATTTTTTGTTTAAAGTAATCCATTGATACGTAGGTCCAAATATCACGATCTAAATCAATAATAATAGTATTAATTCGCTTTAAGCAATCAAACAAAGCAGCCATATGGTCGTAATGTTCAATTTGAGTTGTAGGAAACGAATGTTGTAAACCTAATTTTTCTTGAACAAAAGTACTTCCAAAAGCTTTCCAATCTATTGAAGGGTATGCTACTTTATGGGCATTAAAATTTCCTGTTGCTCCACCAAATTTTGCAGCACTTGGAATATCATTCAATAAATTAAATTGCTCTTCTAGTCGTACTACAAAAACTTGAATCTCTTTACCTAGACGCGTTGGAGATGCTGGTTGCCCATGTGTTCTTGCAAGCATTGGGATATCTTTCCATTCTGTTGCTAATGCTTTTAGACGCTTTAGTATTTCAAAATATTCTGGAACATAGACATCGTTCATAGCTTCTTTAATACTTAAAGGAACGGCTGTGTTATTTATGTCTTGAGAGGTTAAACCAAAATGAATAAATTCTTTATAGTCTTGAAGATTTAATTTGTCGAACTGTTCTTTAATAAAGTATTCAACAGCTTTAACATCATGATTAGTAACCTTTTCAATATCCTTTATAGCTTGAGCATCTTCAGAAGAAAAGTCTTTGTAGATAGCTCTTAAACTTTCAAAAATTGAAGAATCTACTCCAGATAGTTGAGGTAAAGGTTGTTCGCAAAGCGCAATAAAATATTCTATTTCTACTAATACACGATATTTTATAAGTGCTTCTTCAGAAAAATAATTAGTTAAGTTATCGATTTTATTTCTATAACGACCATCAATAGGTGAGATGGCATTTAAGTGAGTTAATGACATAGTGTGTGTTGCTTTTTTTGAAAGCAGTAAAGATAACTTTTTTAGACAGAAGACCGAAGCTGTATAACGTAACTTTTACTTAGTTATCAAGCAATTATTAACTATAATTTTTTCTTTTCTAATTTTTTTAGAATATGCCTTGCACGCGCTTTAAAACCTGAACTTTGCATTTGATAATCACGTTCTAAAATGATAATTAATTCAGAGTGGATCCAGTTGTAATCATAGCCTAATAAAAAAAGACTATTCATCGCATAAGCTTTTGGAGCAATTTTTTCGTCGTTTATCATCCAATCAAAACAAGCTTCAATAATTTTTTCTCGATGCTTTGGTAATAATGCGACTTTTATTTTAGTTTCTGTTTTACCGTAAAATGCTTTAATTAAGTATTCGCAAACTTTAGCAACTGGTCTAACTGCCGAATCTAAATGTACTTTATGAAGATTTTCTGTAAAAATATCTAAATAAGGAATAATAGCTTCTAAATTTTCACCACACATAAATTCGAAAACCCATGCTGCTCTTGGTGAAATTTTATCATCAACCATAAAGAGAATATCTAATAATTTAGGAATTAAATTAGGATTATCGATCACTAGATTTGCATAGTATAACCGTTTCTCTCGCGAATGGTTCACGTAATTTAATTCTTGGTATAAAGCTTCTGTTGTCAAAAGGATTTTAATTACTTTTATTGCTTAAATGTAACAAAAATGAAAATTGTAAAAAAAATACTTTTGGTCTTATTAGTAGCTTTCGTAATTGCTCAATTTTTTAGGCCAGAAAAAAACAGTGGCTCTATAGAGTCTGTTAATGCCTTTTTAGCAGAAACTAATCCGCCAGAAAATGTAAAGCTAATACTTAAAGAGAATTGTTTTGATTGCCATAGTGATAATACTAATTATCCATGGTATAATAATATTACACCGGTGAATTATTGGTTAGCAGACCACGTTAAACATGGAAAAAAGCATTTCAACGTTTCTAAGTGGGAAAATTATTCAATACAAAAAAAAGACCATAAATTTGATGAGCTAGTAGAAGAAGTTGAAGCTAAAAAAATGCCTTTGCCAAGTTATACTTATACGCATAGAGATGCTAATTTAACTCAAGAGCAAATAAAAGCTATTGTAGATTGGGCTAATCTTGTAAGAGCTGGTTATGCATTGGCACCAAGACCAGAATAATTTTTAACTTAAAATACAGTTATATATATACATAAAATAAAACTTAATTAATTCTCTCCCTCTTGAATAATAATATTTTAATTATAGGTTTCGTATGGCCAGAACCTAAAAGTTCTGCCGCCGGAAGCCGTATGATGCATCTTATTGAGATTTTTCAATCTAAAAATTACGATATAACTTTTGCAACAGCCTGTGCTAAAAGTGACAATGCTTTCGATTTAAAAAGTATTGGAGTAAAAACTAAAACTATAGAACTAAATGATTCTAGTTTTGATGATTTTATAAAAACACTAAATCCAGAGATAGTACTTTTCGATCGTTTTATGATTGAAGAACAATTTGGGTGGCGTGTAGCACAGCATTGTCCTAATGCTTTAAGATTATTAGATACAGAAGATTTACATTGTCTAAGAAAAGGTAGGTTTCAAGCTTTAAAAGAGCAAGCTATATTTGATACTAATTATTTATATAATGATACTGCTAAACGTGAAATAGCTAGTATTTATAGATGTGATTTAAGTATAATGATTTCTCAAGTAGAAGTTGAAATTTTAATGCATCAGTTTAAAGTAGATGAGCATTTATTATGTTATTTACCTTTTTTACTTGAAGCGGTCTCTTTAAAGCAGCAGAATGCATTACCAAACTTTAAACAACGTGAACATTTTGTTACGGTTGGTAATTTTTTGCATGAACCCAATATGGATGGTATTAAATATCTAAAAGAATCTATTTGGCCATATATCAAGAAAAAATTACCTAAAGCAGAAATGCATATTTATGGTGCTTACGAGTCTGCAAAAGTGACACAATTAAATGATGAAAGTCAAGACTTTTATATTAAAGGCTTTGTTGATGATATTGATGAGGTTATGAAGAACTATAAAATTTGTTTAGTACCATTACGTTATGGAGCAGGTTTAAAAGGTAAAATTGTAGATGCTATGCTTAACGGAATTCCTTGTATTACTACTAGTATTGGAGCAGAAGGCATGTATGGTAATTTAGAACCTAATGGGTTTATTGAAGACGATCCTATAGATTTTGCAAAAATTGCAGTAGAATTATATACCAATAAAATCTTTTGGACTGCAAAGCAAAAACATGGCGTAGATATTATTAATCTTCGTTTTGATAAACAATTATTTACGGCCGATTTTCTTCATAGAATAGAAGCACTTAAAAATGGACTTGATGTACATAGAAAAAGTAATTTTATGGGAAGCATGCTTATGCACCATACATTACAAAGTACTAAGTTTATGAGCAAATGGATTGAAGAGAAGAATAAAGTTTAATAGCCTATCTTTAACAGGCGACTCATTCTTATAAATACTTATTTTATCATGAAAATGGACTCATTAAAAACAACAACTCTAGTATTATTTGCAATAGCATTTACTACCATTGTAAATGCACAAATGAATACTAAACAATTAGATTCATTAGTAAACTATGCCATGAGTAAATTTAATGTAGCTGGTTGTGCTGTTGCAATTGTAAAAGAAGGCAAAGTAATACATAATAAAGGCTATGGTGTAAAATCTATTAACACCAAAAGTCCTGTTAATGAGCATACACAATTTGCAATAGCATCTAATAGTAAAGCATTTACTACTGCTGCATTAGCTATTTTGGTTGAAGAAGGAAAAATAACGTGGCTAGATAAAGTTAAAGATCACATCCCGGAGTTTAGAATGTATAATAAGTATGTTGAAGATAATTTTAATATTCAAGACTTAGTAACGCATCGTAGTGGTTTAGGATTAGGTATGGGTGATTTAATGTTCTTTCCGGATGGTACAGATTTTACAATGAACGATTTACTAACAAGTTTTCAGTATTTTAAACCAGAATCTGCTTTTAGAACCAAATGGGACTATGATAATTTATTATACCTAGTAGCAGGAGAATTAATAGCTAGAAAAAGTGGTATGACTTGGGAAGAGTTTATTAAAGTAAATATTCTTGAGCCATTAAATATGGATAATACTTATGCATCTTTAGATAGAATAAAAGATACTAGTAATTTATCTGCTTCTCATGCTGTAGAAAAAGGGGAAATTAGAATAATCCCTACTTTTAAAGAAATGATGAATGGTGCAGCTGGCGGGATATTTTCTAACGTAGACGATATGTCTCAATGGATGTTAGTACAGTTAAATAAAGGAAAGTTTGGAGATGATTTAAAAAAACAATTATTCTCTAAACAGAACCATAGAGAAATGTGGAAAGTGCATACTGTTATGAGTGCAGATCCTAATCCTAGATACAATTCTCATTTTGCAGGTTATGGACTAGGTTGGTTTTTATCGGACGTAAAAGGAAACATGAAAGTAGAGCATACTGGTGGTTTACCTGGAATGTTATCTAATACTGTTATGATTCCAGATCTTAACTTGGGTGTCGTGATTTTAACGAATACAAGTGATGATGGTGCTGGTTTATTTTCAGCGGTTGCAAATGCAATTACAGATGATTACCTAGGTTTAGATAATTTTAATTGGGTAGATAAATACGCTGCTTATTTTAAAAATCGAGCAACAGGAAATGATGATATTACAAAAAAAGTATGGGACGAGATTGCAATAGTAGATGCTTCTACTATAAAGCCTAAAAACTATATTGGTTTTTATAAAGATAATTGGTTTGGTAAAGCAGAAGTTTTTAAAACGAAAGGTAAATTATGGATTAAGTTTTTACGTTCTCCAAAATTAAATGGGGAATTACAATATTATAAAGACAACACATTTGCTGTAAAATGGGAGTATCAAGATATGAATGCAGATGCTTTTGTAACTTTTGGTATAGATGATAAAGGTAAAGCACAAAGTATGACCTTAAAAGGAATTTCGCCAAATATTGATTTTAGTTTCGATTTTCAAGATTTAGATTTACAACGTGTTAAAAAATAAGAATGAGCTGGATAAAAGTAATACCATATAGTGAGGCAAAATCACGTTTAAAAACCATTTATGATAAAGTTAAAGGCCCAAATAATAATGTAGATAATATATTAGCAATACATAGCTTAAGACCACACTCTTTAATTGGGCATATGGCATTGTATAAAAATGTACTGCATAACTCTAATAATACCTTACCAAAATGGTATTTAGAAACAATAGGCGTTTATGTAAGTTATTTAAACAAATGTAGCTATTGTGTAGATCATCATTTTGCTGGATTAAGTCGTTTGTTAGATAACGATGATAAAAGTAAAGCTATTTTTAAAGCTGTTGAAATTGATGATTTTAAAGCGTGCTTAAATGAAAAGTATATGGAAGGATTACAATATGCTAAACTATTAACCTTAGAACATACTAGTATTACGGAGTCTAATATAGAAAAACTTAGAACTGCTGGGTTTACTGATGGCGAAGTATTAGAACTTAATCAAGTTGCTAGCTATTTTAATTATGTAAATAGAACTGTTTTAGGTTTGGGTGTTAATACTAAAGGTGATATTATTGGCTTATCTCCTAATAATAGTGATGACCCAGATAATTGGAGTCATTCATAGAGTAATAAAAAAGAGGAAGCTATAAAGGCTTCCTCTTTTTTATTACTCTTTATTCTTGGTTTAAGCCATAACGTCTTGTTTTTTTATCTTTCTATATGTAAAAGAATTAAAAATATTTCGTTTTCCAAAACGCGTTTGCTTATCACTTTGAGAAAACTTGATATAAAGTGCTTTATTTACACCAAAATATTCGTAAGTATTACCATCTAAGAAAGTAACTTCTAGTAATAATCCCTTATGCTGCCAGTCCATTATAGTAGTGTTAATAGTAGAATTGTATTCATCTAAATTAGCTGTAATAGTTTCAGGAGCAATACTTACTAAAAAATGATAACCATCAATAATTTTACGACTTACAATTTCTGCTTCTTGAGCCTTAGCATCGTTATCTTGAAATTTATCTGGATGCCACTCTTTTACTAAATTTCTATAGGTTGTTTTTAGACTTTTTAAAGTCATGTCTTTCTCTACATTAAATAGCTTTTTGTATTCGTTTATGCGCTTCATTATCAATGATTTTTTATAATAGTGCGCGAAAGTAGGCTTTTGTTTTGGATTGGAGGTTAGAATGTTAGCTTAAGTTCGATTTTTTGAATAAACATATTGAAGTAATCTAATATAAAAATAGTTGCAAATAGTATTTTAGAAATTAGTGTTTTTTTTAAGAAATATTTTTCTAATTATATTTTTGGCCATTTCCATGCGTGCCATACAATTAATGATGTAATAACACTTTCTAGAATTGCTAGGAAAACATAAAAACTATACCAAGCCGTTAATGAATTGACGGCAATTAATAACATCATTAAGGTAAATAATAATCCAAAAATAATATTTAACCATCTATTAATTTTTGGTTTTAAAAGAATAGATAAGGCAACCATTACTGAAGGTATTGCTAAAACTATTGAAGCAATAAGTAATTTTGTGGGACTATCTAATATATTTATACCACTTAATAAACTGTTTACTTTTTCTGGAACATATAACTCAAAATAGTCTCCATATAGATAGCAAAATATGGTAGATGTCCATAACGCTGATAGTTTAATTTTGATATTAACTTTTGGGTTTTCTAACATTTTATTCTATTTAAATGGTGTTTAGCTTATCTATTTATATAGACGTAAAAGAAGACAATATGGTTGCCTGACTTTTAATTACATCAATAAATTAAAATAGTATAATGCGAAAATTTCTAATCTATATAGTCATATTTATTTTAAATAAAGTCAAGACATTAATAAAGGAGAATATTGGACTTTTTCTTAATTTCGCGCTTTCAAAAAGTACGATATGATTACAGTAGATGGTTTAGCAGTAGAATTTAGTGGCACCACTTTATTTAGCGAAGTTAATTTTGTTATTAATCCAAACGATAAAATTGCTTTAATGGGTAAAAATGGCGCAGGAAAATCTACAATGATGAAAATTGTTGCTGGAGAACAAAAAGCAACTAGAGGAAAAGTAAGCTATCCAAAAGAAACTGTAATTGCCTATTTACCACAGCATTTATTAACTGAAGATAATTGTACAGTTTTTGAAGAAGCTTCTAAAGCGTTTAAGCACATTTTTAAAATGCGTGATGAAATGGAGGCTTTAAACAAACAACTGGAGACAAGAACAGATTACGAGAGTAATGAATACATGTCTATTATAGAAAAAGTAAGCGAACTTGGGGAGCAATACTATGCTATAGAAGCTATTAATTACGATGCTGAGGTAGAAAAAGCTCTAAAAGGATTAGGTTTTAAACAAGCAGATTTTACTAGATTAACTAATGAATTTTCTGGAGGTTGGCGTATGCGTATTGAATTAGCCAAAATCTTATTACAAAAGCCAGATTTGATATTATTAGATGAGCCTACTAACCACATCGATATAGAATCTGTGATTTGGTTGGAAGATTTTTTAGTAAATAAAGCTAATGCAGTAATGGTTATATCGCATGATCGTGCGTTTATAGATAATATTACTAATCGTACTATAGAAGTAACTATGGGACGTATTTACGATTATAAAGCGAACTATTCTCATTACCTACAATTAAGAGAAGAACGAAGAACACATCAAATAAAAGCATACCAAGAACAGCAAAAGTTTATTGCAGATAATATGGCCTTTATAGAGCGTTTTAAAGGCACGTTTTCTAAAACAAACCAAGTGGCTTCTCGTGAGCGTATGTTAGAGAAGTTAGAGATAATAGAAGTTGATGAAGTAGATAATGCAGCATTAAAATTAAAATTTCCACCAGCACAACGTTCTGGTGATTACCCAGTTATAGTTGAAGAGTTATCTAAAAGTTACGGCGAACATGTTGTCTTTGAAAAGGCGAGTTTCTCAATTGCTAGAGGAGAGAAAGTGTCTTTTGTAGGAAGAAATGGTGAAGGTAAATCTACTATGATAAAATCTATTTTAGGAGAAATAGAAGTAGAAGGTAAGTGTGGTTTAGGTCATAATGTTCAAGTTGGCTATTTTGCTCAAAACCAAGCAGCTTTATTAGATCCTGACTTAACCATATTTCAAACAGTAGATGAGGTTGCTAAAGGAGATGTAAGAACGCAGATTAAAAATATTTTAGGACGTTTTATGTTTAAAGGCGATGATATAGATAAAAAAGTATCAGTATTATCTGGTGGAGAAAAAACAAGGTTAGCGATGGTGAAACTATTATTAGAACCGGTAAATTTGTTAATTCTTGATGAACCTACAAACCATTTAGATTTAAAATCTAAAGACGTTTTAAAAGAAGCTCTTTTAAGTTTCGATGGCACACTTATATTAGTGTCGCACGATCGTGATTTTTTACAAGGTTTATCTCAAAAAGTATTCGAATTTAAAGAGCAACGTGTTATAGAACATTTCGAAACTATTGATGCTTTCTTAGAGCGTAATCGTATTCAAAGTTTAAAGGCTATAGATTTAAATTAAGACTACTAGCTATACATTTTGACAAAACCCGTCAATTCGATTAAATTATATGAATACAATGATTAAAATTTGTATCGAGAATAAAGGTTTTAACTTAAAATTTACTCTCGATAAGATTCTGTACTAAATAGTTATCGCTACAAAATCACTCAAACTGACATTTACTTCTATTAAATCTAAAAATTTGCATAATTCAATAATGTAAAGTATATTTGTCATTATGTAAATTAAATTTTACTTTATGTAAAGTATACTTATTAATTAAAATTTGAGATTATGACTTTAAAGAATATCGCAGAATGTGAAAGAAAACGATTTAAAAAGCTTCAGAATTTAACACTACCTAATGCTTTTAAAAAAACAGGAATTGTTATAACATTTACAACTTTTGCAATATTAATTGCATTGCGATTTATTGATAATGAACCTGAAATTTTAAGAGATATAGTTAAGAAAATAATGATTGCAGGAATGTTATTAATAACAATTTCTCAAGATGTAGAAGTAGATGAGTTAACAGAGAAATTAAGACTTCAAGCGTTTCAAATGGCATTTGTTGTTGTTGTAATTTATGCTTTGGTTCAACCTTATATAACGTATTTAATAGCTACTTTAATAGGTAAGGAAAATAAAGCAGACTTTTTACAGTTAGGAGATTTTCAATTGTTGTTTTTTATGTTACTTATTCAAATCTGGTTTTATTGGTTACTTAAAAAAATGAGATAATGCAAAATACTATAAAAGTAGAACGTGCTATTTTAAGCATAACTCAAGATGAATTAGCAAAAAAAATTGGTGTTTCTAGGCAGACTATTAATTCTATTGAAGCCAATAGATATGTGCCTTCAACAGTTTTAGCTTTAAAATTATCGCAGGTATTTAATAAGCCTATAAATGATTTCTTTTCACTTACTGAAGAAGATTAAATAAGATTTGGTATAAATTATAAGCCAATTTTATCTTCAATCCAGTCTGCAGTTCTTTCTATAAATCTTGGAGGATTAAAACGATAACCAAAGTATATGCTTGCATAACTTTTATCGTTCACAAAGTTTCTTTCAACATTTTCTTTAGCAGCGTTAGAATCGAAATTAAATTTGGCTCCAGCACTTATATCATTTGAAGTATAACCAAACTGTAGACTTAAGTTTAGTGCTTTAGTAATAAATGTATCTTCGGTTTCAATACCACTTATTTTTTCTTTTGAAAACCGTACACCTAATGCTGGCGCAATAGATGATGATATAAACCAACGTTCTTTAATAACCCAAGTATAAAAATAACTAGGTGTTATGGCGATATCAAAATTATTTTGTTCGTATTTTCCATCTTCAACAAAGTCTGATAATCTATTAGAACCATAATTTATACTAGGAACAAAACTACCTTCGCTTATTACTTGCCATTCGTTAAATGATAACAAATGCTTTAAAGAGAAATCAGGATTAAATATATAAGAAGTACTTCCAGTCCAATTTGTGGTTTTAAAATGGGGAAATTGAGCAACAGGTTCTCCTATATTAAAATCATCTTGATAAAAACCTTGAACTTTTCGATATTCTATAGTTTGAAACCACTGGTTATAAAACAATCTTAGCTGCGCATTTCTAAATTTAGATTTAAAATTGCTATTTCCAGAATTTGGAGAAAATCCAATGCTTAAACCTAAGAACTTATAATTCCCTGAGAGTTTAATCTTATAAGTATTATTAGCTTCAATTATAGTAGATTCATCATCGTCGTTAATTAAAAATGATTCACTTTGTTTAATTAAATTAGCTCTTATCAATAATTTATCTGAAAATTGAACAATAGAACGGCTGTTTTTTTCTTGACTATATAGACTTGAGTAAACACATAAAAAGAGTAGTAGGAGACTGTATTTCATTAATTGTTCATTTGTAATTTTAACGCAGTTAGCAGTTAAATGTTGTTTTGTAAAGATGTACAATTTACTCATTGATAAATTTAATTTCCAATATTTATTATTTATTATCAGTTCGAGTGATTTTTAATAAAAAATCGTATCGAAAACATATTTCAACATAAAATTCACTCGAATTGACGAAATTTTGTAAAGATTTAGAGCAAATTAATTAAATCTTTTAAACCTTCAGTAGCCGTTTTAGATATCACCGTTAATTTTGTAGAATTATTTACAGCTGGATTTGGATCAATAAAATATGTATGTACATGTTCTGGAACATAATCTTTTAAACTTGCAGCTGGATACACTTGCATAGAAGTACCAATAATAACTAAAATATCTGCACTTTTACAGATGTCTATAGCGGTATCAATCATTGGTACAGCTTCACCAAACCAAACAATATGTGGACGTAGTTGATGACCGTTTTTATCTTTATCGCCAAGATTTAAATCTTTATCCCAATAATACACATTCTCTTCTTTTAATATACTTCGTGCTTTAAGTAATTCACCATGTAAATGAATAACTGTGTTGCTTCCTGCACGTTCATGTAAATCGTCAACATTTTGTGTAACAATACTTACCTTATAATGTTCTTCTAAAGCTGCTAAATCAAAATGTGCGCTATTGGGCTTAACGTCTAATAACTGTTTACGGCGTTGATTATAAAATTCTAAAACCAATTCTGGATTATTTAAAAAACCTTCAGGAGAAGCAACCTCCATAACATTATGTCCTTCCCACAAGCCATTGGCATCTCTAAAGGTTTTTAATCCGCTTTCGGCACTCATTCCTGCGCCAGTTAATACAACTAGATGTTTCATGCTTTAAAAATAATCTTTAATTTTGAATTCTATGGTAGATATTAAACTCTTAGAGCATTTAGAAACTTATTTAACAGAACATCGTCTAGAACGTTTTCATAATGTGCTGTCACAAAGAACAAAACATTTTACAGTAGCTACTGAAGATGTTTATCAATTACATAATACAAGTGCAGTTATACGTAGTTGTGATGTGTTTGGAATACAGGAAATTAATATTGTAGAAGAGATTAATAGTAAACGTATTGATAGAGAGATTGCAATGGGAGCTCAAAAATGGGTAGATTTAAATAGATACCATTCTATTAAAGATTGTATAACCGATGTAAAGTCAAAAGGCTATCAAATTGTTGCTACTACACCGCATACAGATGATTGTGAACTTCATGATTTCGACGTTACTAAAAAGTCTTGTTTTTTCTTTGGAAGAGAGACTGAAGGTTTATCTCAAGAAGTTTTAGACGAAGCCGATGTGTTTTTAAAAATCCCAATGGTTGGTTTTACCGAGAGTTTAAATATATCTGTGTCTGCAGCAATTATATTACAACATGTTACTACAAAACTCAAAAAAACTGATATTTCTTGGCAAATAACTGAAAACGAATCACTTGAAAAGCGTTTTGATTGGTGTAAAAAGACAATAAAAAGCTATCAAGACATTATTGGACGGTTTTACGAAAGCAAAAAATAACTATATTTAGGTCTACAAAAATCGTCGTTATTATGCTTATTTTATATGTTTTTTTAGGAATTATAGTGCTGTTCATTCTTTTAACTTTAATTGCGCCAAAAGAATTTAATGTTAGTAGGAGTATTGTTATTAATAAACCTTTAGCTGAAGTATTTCTGTATTTAAAATTTATAAAGAACCAAGATAATTGGTCGCCATGGAAACTTAAAGATCCAGATATGAAACAAGATTATATTGGTACAGATGGAGAAGTAGGTTTCATTGCAAAATGGGAAGGCAATAAAGATGTAGGAATTGGAGAACAAGAGATTATAAGAATTACAGAAAACGAAAGTATAGAGGCTCAATTACGTTTTTATAAACCATGGAAATCACAATCTGATGCTATTACTAAAGTAGAAGATCTTGGTGATGGACAAACAAAAGTGACATGGGGATTTAAAGGAGAAAGTAAACCACCATCAAATGTGTTTTTCCTGTTTTTTAATATGGATAAAACTGTAGGGAAAGATTTTGAAGAAGGTCTTACAATGTTAAAACAAGTTTTAGAAAAATAATTATTATGGAAGCTAACTTAGTTAGCTGGTTTGAAATACCAGTTTTAAATATGGATAGGGCTAAAGTATTCTATGAAGCCGTTTTTAATATTAATGTTACTGTACAAGATTTTGAAGGTACATTAATGGGATGGTTTCCAATGCATGAGAAAAACCCAGGAGCATCTGGCTCATTAATTTATAATGAAGCATATATACCAAGCGAAACAAAAGGAGTGATGGTATATTTTAATTCAAATGATATTACTAAAGATTTAAAAAATGTTGTAAAATATGGAGGGAAAGTGCTTCAAGAGAAAACACAGATTTCACCTGAAATTGGTTATATGGGAGTATTTATAGATTCTGAAGGTAATAGAATTTCTTTATATACTAATGCCTAATTAGATTCGCTTTTTCTTATTTCTACTTAAAACTTTGTATTCTTCATAGCATTGGCTAATAGCATCTAGCATTTGTAGATCGTTTGCACTATTTATAAACTCTTTAGAATAGTTACATTGAGAAACAATTTCTTCTAAATCTACTTTGTTAACGTTAAGTAAAACCATAAGCATTTCACGATCAAAACGTGACGCTAATAATGCTCTAACTTCGTCATCTTGCTTTACTTTTTTAAGTTTTCTTAGCTCTTTTCCTTTTCTTCCAAAAGTATTGTATAAAAAGTCTAGCGGATTAAAAATAGAGCCTATAACCTTACTTATTTTATTTGGAGATTTATTATTACCGGCTTCATAACCAGTATTTAATCCAGCAATTTTGTATCTAAAATTATCGTTGACTTGCACTTGTTTAATATCAACTTCTAAATAACCAGTTAATTTTAATTCACTAACAACAACTTCCTCAAGTGCTAATGCTAATTCTGTTAATGTAATTTCAGAACTACCAAATTTTAGCCAATCATTAGTTACTCTAACTTTTATAGACTTATAACCTATATACGATAAGTGAAGTGTATCGTTAACTTTTGCTTTAATTTTAAACTTACCCTCTTGATTTGTGGTGGTTCCTATTACTGTATTAATATTTACAATATTTACACTTTCTAAAGGAGTATTAGTAATAGCATCAATAATAACACCTTCAGCTTGAGTAGGATCCACTTTGCTTTCTTTCTCTTGTGCAAAGCAAAAAGTGAAGCTGAAAAGGAAGAAAAATAAGATTGTAAAATATTTCATATTGCTATTAAGAACTATAAAAGTACTAAAAATTGTATTTAGTACTTTTATAAGTCTCTTTTTTGACTAAAAATTAACACAAAAGTTTAATTTATCGTCTAGAGCGTCTTGGTCTAGAGTGTGTTGTTTTAAACTCACTCTTATCTCTATCTCCACCATCGCTTCTTCTAGAACGAGATTTTGAGTTGTCATCGTTATTGCGTCTTCTGTCTCCTCTATTATCGTTAGAACCTTCGCTACGTCTTCCTCGTCTTTCATTGTTTCTTCCACTAGAGCGTCTATCTCCACGTCTTTTATCTCCATCTCTACGTCGTCCACCACCAGATCTTCCACGACCACGACCACCACGATTAGGTTTGTCTTCAGTGATTTCTACATTTACAAAACGACCGTTATATTTAAAGTCTGTAAAGAAAGCTAATACTTTTTCTTGATGTTCTTTTTCTGTATTAAAGAAAGAGAATGTGTCTTTACAATCTACTTTAAAAACATCATCACGACCTAAACCTAATTGTTCTTTTAAGAAATCTTTTAGTTTCATCCAGTCGAAACCATCTTTCTCACCAACATTAATAAAGTAACGTGCTGCATTTCCGCTAGAGGTTCTACCTTCACGATTTGGATCTCCAGCTGCAACATTTAAGTCTTTTGCTTTTTGATAGTAATTAAAGAATCTTGTAAATTCTACAGAGAAGAACTTTTTAATTAATTCGTCTTTTGAAGTGTCTTCAAAAAGCCCATTAATCTCTTCTAAGTATTTATCTATTTCGTGATTAATTTCTGTATTATGAATTTTATTTGCAAGAGACATTAGTTGTACTTCGCAAATTTCCATTCCATTAGGAATTTCTTTTAATTCAAATTTCTTATTAATGATACGTTCAATACTTTTTAATCTACGAACCTCACTTTTAGAAACAATAACCATAGAAACCCCAGTTTTACCAGCACGACCTGTTCTACCAGAACGGTGCGTATACGTTTCTATTTCATCACTTAATTGATAGTTAATAACGTGAGTTACATCGTCTACATCAATACCACGAGCGGCAACATCTGTTGCAACAAGCATACGTATTTGGCGTGTTCTAAATTGCTTCATCACAATATCACGTTGATTTTGACTTAAATCACCATGTAAAGCTCCTGCGCTGTAACCATCTTCAATTAAATTTTCAGCAACTTTTTGTGTATCTCGTTTAGTACGACAAAATACTACCGAAAAAATATCAGGATTTGCATCTGCCAATCGTTTTAATGCTTGGTAGCGATCACGTGCGTTTACTAAATAATATTCATGAGAGACATTACTTGTACTTTCGTTTTTATGTCCAACCGTAATTTCTTGTGGTTCAACCATAAAGTTCTTTGCGATTCTTGCCACTTCTTTTGGCATAGTAGCAGAGAATAACCAAGTGTTTTTATCGTCTGGAGTACCAGAAAGAATATCTGTGATATCTTCCTTGAAACCCATGTTTAACATTTCGTCTGCTTCATCTAAAACCGAATATTGTATTTTAGTGATGTCTACTAATCTACGACTAATCATATCTTTCATACGACCAGGAGTAGCAACAATAATTTGTGCGCCACGTTTTACTTCACGTGCTTGGTCTGTAATACTAGAACCGCCATATATAGCGACAACATTTAAGCCTTTAAGATGTTTACCATAAGCTTTCATTTCGTTTGCAATTTGCAAACATAACTCACGAGTAGGAGACAAAATAAGGCCTTGAGTAGTTCTACTATCTACATCAATTTTTTGTAGCATAGGGAAACCAAATGCAGCAGTTTTACCTGTTCCTGTTTGTGCTAAAGCGACTAAATCTGTCTCTTCGTTTAATAAAATTGGGATTGCTTTTTCTTGTACTTCAGATGGTGTTTCAAAACCTAAATCTGTAATACCTTGTAATAATAGATCATTAAGACCTAATTCTTGGAATGTGCTCATTCTTTGTTATGTATTTCAATGTCATTCTATTTGGTGTTACATATAGAAGCGCATTGAACATACTTAACCTAAAACTTCTAGTAACACATCCTCACTCTGAGGAGTAGTAAACGCTTGTGCGTTTTTCAAGGTGCAAAGGTACAATTAAATATTAGATATTCAATTTGCATTGTAAACATTTGATATAAAGCGTCTTATAAGGTGTTTAGAAACTCAACTAACTCTTGTACAGCTTTACCACGATGTCCAATCTTATTTTTTAAATCTAAATCCATTTCAGCAAAAGTTTCATTATAGTTATTTGGTGAAAAAATAGGATCGTATCCAAAACCTTTTTCACCTCGTTTATCTTTAGTTATTTCGCCTTTACAAATGCCAGTAAAAGTTTCTATTTTTTCATTTAAATGTAATGCAATAACAGTTTTAAATTGTGCTTTTCTATTTTCCTTTTCTTTTAATTTCTCTAAAAGTAAATTCATATTGTCATTAGCATCTCTTTGTGGACCAGCATAACGTGCAGAATAAACACCAGGTTCGTTATTTAAACTTTCTACTTCTAAACCAGTATCATCTGCAAAGCAGTCGTAACCATAATGAGCTTTTACATATTCAGCTTTTTGTATAGCATTGCCTTCTATGGTATTTTGAGTTTCTGGAACGTCTTCAAAACAACCTATATCTTTTAGGCTTAATAATTCAATATGAGTGGGTACTATACTTTGTACTTCTTTTAACTTATTTAAGTTATTTGTAGCAAAAACAATTTTCATGAGTTCTTTTTTTTCGAAATCAAAAATAAGTTATTGTAAACTCAAAAAAGTTGTATATACAACTTTTTTGAGTTATATTTGAATGTATGAAAACAATAAATGAATTTCCAAATATTCAAAGTTGCAATCCTAGATCTTGCATTTCTATGAAAATGATGAAATGCAATAGGATAGTGAGTAATGTGTTTAGAAAATATTTGAAACCTTTTGGAATTACAAATAGCCAGTTAAGTACATTATTTGTTATAACTAAAGCTAATAATCCTACACAAAAACTATTGTCTCAAATGTTATATATGGATAAATCGTCTGTGAATAGAAATTTAAAACGATTAATTGATAATGGTTATGTTGCAAAACTTAACATTCATGATTTACAAACTACAATTAAAGGAAAAGAACTATTAGAACAAGTGATTCCGCATTGGGAAAAAGCAATGAAAGACATTAGAGAAGAATTAGAAGATGAAGGTGAATTGGCTTTAAATATGGTACTACAAAAACTAACTTAAACTAAAGAAAATGTTACTAAAAGCAGCTTATATTTTATTAACAATTATTATCATTCTTATTATTATCAATATTGGGTTTAAAACTATAAACAAAACATTCTCAGAAAAAGTAGTTGTAAAGAAAAAGAAAGTAACGCTAGTAACAGGTTTGTTACTATGGCAACTTTATGTTTTTATAGTAGCATCTTCAGGTGTTTTAGAGACCTACGATTTACCTCCTAGATTTCCTATATTTTTAATATTGCCAGCTTTTCTGTTTACAGCTATTTTTATTTATAAAAACAGAAATAATGCTTGGATTCAAAATATAAACCCAAAAGCTTTAATCTACATACAAACATTTAGAGTTTTGGTAGAAACCATTTTTGTGTTTTCTTTGAGCGCAGGAATTTTACATAAAAATGTAACAATAGAAGGCTACAATATGGACATGATTTTTGCATTTACAGCTCCAATTGTAGCTTATTTAGCTTTTAATAAGCTATCTAAAAAGTTTGTTGTTTATTGGAATTACTTAGGATTATTAGTTTTAGCTTCTGTGATTTTTGTATTCGTTTCAAGTATTTATATACCCGAAATATATAGTGCTAATATACCATTGATTCCTATGGAAGCGGTAAAATATCCATATCTGCTAGTTGCTGCTTTCTTAATGCCTTTCGCTGTTTTTATACATGTATTATCTATAGTACAATTAACTAGGAAGACAATATAGTTTTTATTAGTATTAGAGTTTATTTGTTTCAAATAGTAAAAATAAATTGTTTTCTATTTAATTATATTTGAAACGGAAACTGTTTATATATGCCCATAACCATAAATTTTTTAACAAACTTTGATAATGAAATACTAACATTTTACGGATGGTGGCAATTTGCAGTATGTTTATTTGCTTTTATAGCATTAATGTCTATTTGGTGGCATATTGGTAAGAAACAAAAAGATTTTGGACAAGTTTGGTTGGCTTTATCAATACTTTGTTGGAGTTTTTCAGGAGCATTTGAGATTTATTTTGCACAAAAAAATGAAGCTTCAGTAGTTATAATAGAAGGTTGGAGAAGTGTTTGGTCGCTTTTAAATAGTCTATTTATTTTATTAGCGCTGCCTTGGTTTAGATATTTACCTCAATCTATTGAGCATATTATTAAATCTAAATATTGGATTTACATTGTAGGTTTGCCATTTATCTTTTCAATTTTGCCAACACTTAGTCGTATGGTTTCTGGTAAGGTTATTACCATGATTAATGAGTTAGATGTATACTATGCCATTTTTACTTTAGGTTTTTTAGGTTATGTATTATGGGAGTCGTTTTTAAAAAGAAGGCTCAAAGCTTTAGCGTTTTTGTCTCTAGTTTGTATTCTAATAGTATTAGTGGCACAAGTCTATAAATTATTTGGAAACTCAATAAATTTAACTTTGTTCTCTGCTATTTTTAAAACATCATTAATCATGATATTTTTTGCTTTAGCATTAAGTTGGGTTAAGGAATTATCTGAAAATATTGTTCCTAGTTATAAAGAGTTAAGAGTTCGTTTTCAAAAAAGTAAATTGCCAAATGGTAAATACGTGAATCATGTTTTTTTTAAGGGATTTCCTGGCCTAGAAACTCGTAAGGTTAAATTAACACCTGCTTTATTTGAGCTTTTTGAAAAATTTGCAAAACGTAGAATAGAAGATGAAGATAATTGGTTAGAAATCAAACCTAAAAACTTTAATCTTGGTAATAGAACATTCGATATTAATGATTACAACGAGGTAAAACGATTGCTAACAGCATTACTAGATGGGCTCTTTGGAAAAGATAATTGGACAGCAGAACATCACTTAAATCCATTAAAAAGCACACTTTTTGAAATGTCTGAAAAACGAGATCGTAAAATTCGTTTAAAAATCCCTAAAGAAAATATTTCTATATAATATAGGTGGTGTTACCAATTTGTCTGTAGTAGACTTACTGACAAATATTACTTTTTTCTGATAATAACACTCATTAAGTATTCAAATTTACACTTTGCTTGAAAATCATAAAAACCAAATTATGGCTTCGAGACAAAGTTTTTTTATTACAATTTTATTTTTTATTCCATTCATCAATCATGCCCAATCAAAAGGATTAGACGAACAGATTAATGACGCTTTTATGCCTTTCGCTACATGGTGGGAATCTTTTGTGCTTTCTCCAATTACCATTTATGGATATAATATTCCAATTGTTTTAATACTATTACTACTTGGAGCCTTATTTTTTACTTTTTACTTTGGGTTTATTAATGTAAAACATTTTCCTACTGCAATACAAGTAGTTAGAGGGAAATATGATGCTTTAGAGGTACAACAAGTAGAAATGAAAATTAATGTTCATTCAGTAGATGGAGATATTGTGGATACTATAAAGGATGAAAGTCATCATGGAGAAGTGAATCATTTTCAGGCACTGGCAACAGCTATTTCTGGTACTGTAGGTTTAGGAAATATAGCTATGGTTGCAGTGGCTATTTCTATTGGTGGTCCAGGAGCAACTTTTTGGATGGTAATGGCAGGTCTTTTAGGAATGTCATCAAAATTTGTAGAATGTACATTAGGTGTTAAGTATAGAGAAATAGATAAAGACGGTCATGTTTTTGGCGGACCAATGTATTACCTATCTCAAGGGCTTAAAGAAAAAGGCTTTACTGTACTTGGAAAAATATTAGCTGTAAGCTTTGCTGTTTTATGTGTTGGAGCTTCATTTGGTGGCGGAAATGCATTTCAAACCAATCAAGCAGCAGCGCAAATTATTAGTAGATTTGGAATTGAAGGATCTGCATCTGGTAGTATTATAGGATTAATATTTGCCATTTTTGTAGGTATAGTAATTATTGGAGGTATAAAACGCATTGCTAAAGTTACAGAGAAAGTTGTACCATTAATGGCTGTGCTATATGTGGCTTCTGCATTATTTATTATTTTTTCGAATTTTAGTTTTGTAGATGATGCTATTAACTTGATAATAACTGAAGCTTTTACACCTAAAGCAACAATTACAGGTGGTTTTATTGGTGTTATGATTCAAGGGTTTAGACGTGCTGCATTTTCAAATGAAGCTGGAGCTGGTTCTGCAGCAATAGCACATTCTGCTGTTAATACAAAATTTGCCGCCTCTGAAGGTTTAGTAGGGTTATTAGAACCATTTATAGATACTGTGGTAATTTGTACTATGACGGCAATAATTATAGTCATGTTTAATATGGATGGTGTTTTTGTGTATGGAGACGTTATCAATGGTCAAGCTTTAATGGCTGATGGTTCTAGACTTGGAGGCGTTAATTTAACGTCTATGGCATTCGATAATGCGATTCCTGGTTCTTCCTATGTTTTAGTAGTTGCCGTTACTTTATTTGCATTTTCTACTATTTTATCTTGGTCTTATTATGGATTGCAGTCATGGAAATATTTATTTGGAAGAGGAAAACTTATCGATTTATCTTACAAAATTATTTTCCTAATATTTACTGTTCTTGGTGCTGCTATTACATTAGACGCCGTAATAAAATTTTCTGATGCTATGATACTAGCTTTAGTGTTTCCAAATATGATTGGATTGCTATTTCTTTTCCCTAAGGTTAGAAAAGAATTGAAAAAATATTTAAAAGCAATTAAAGGTATAAAAACTGTAAAGACTTCTTAATTATCGATGATGATAAGGTTCATTCTTTAAAATAGTAAAACCACGATACAATTGCTCAATAACAAAAAGCCGAACCATTTGATGAGAAAAAGTCATTTTTGAAAGCGATACTTTTCCTCTAGCTTTATTATATACATCTTGGCTAAATCCATATGGACCACCAATAACAAATACTAATTGCTTTATACCAGAATTCATGTGTTTTTGAAGATAATTAGAGAATGCGACACTATCAAATTGTTTGCCGTTTTCATCTAATAGAATTAATACATCTGTATTGGAAAGCTTAGCTAGAATTAAGTCGCCTTCTTTTTGTTTTTGTTGTGCCTCACTTAAGTTTTTTACATTCTTTATATCTGGAATGACCTCTAGGTTAAACTTAATATAAAAGCCTAACCGTTTAGTATATTCATCCATTAAAGCTTGTAATTGCTTATTGTCTGTCTTACCTATGGCGAGAAGTTTAATTGTCATGTAGCAAAGTTACAATTTCAGAATTACGATTTTACATTTTTTTTAATTCTAATTCATTATGTGCTTGTCGTAATTCATAAATCAATTTCTTATTTTAGCATTAAACTAATACCTAATGATAAGTAAAGTACAATTTGATAAAGAAATAGAATTAATAATTACTAATGCCATACGTGAAGATGTTGGAGATGGAGATCATAGTTCACTGTCTTGTATTCCAGAAACTGCTATGGGAAAAGCTAAGCTTTTAGTTAAAGACGAGGGCATTATTGCAGGAGTAGAATTTGCTAAACAAGTATTTAGTTATGTAGATCCTAATATGTCTGTCGAAACGCTTATAGAAGATGGGAGCAAGGTGAAATATGGAGATATTGTATTTTATGTTACTGGTGCTTCTCAATCTATTTTAAAAGCAGAACGTTTAGTTTTAAATGCTATGCAACGTATGAGTGCGATTGCTACTAAAACAAAGACATTTGTTGATTTGTTAGAAGGTACTGGAACAAAAATTTTAGATACACGTAAAACAACTCCAGGTATTCGTGCCCTAGAAAAATGGGCAGTAAAAATTGGAGGTGGAGAAAACCATAGGTTTGCCTTATACGATATGATTATGCTTAAAGATAATCATATAGATTTTGCTGGCGGATTAACAAATGCTATTAATAAAACAAAACAATATTTAAAAGACACGAATAGAGACTTAAAGATTATAGTGGAAGCTAGAGATTTAGGTGAAATAGACGAAATTTTAAAGTCTGATGGCGTTTATAGAATTCTTATAGATAACTTTAATTACGAAGATACCAAAGAAGCAGTAAAACGAATAGGAGATAAGTGTTTAACAGAAAGTTCTGGAGGTATTAATGAAAAAACAGTTAGAGATTATGCGCTTTGTGGAGTCGATTATATTTCTTCTGGAGCATTAACACATTCTGTTTACAATATGGATTTAAGCTTAAAAGCCGTAGATTAGTAATCTAACTAATTTTTAAATCTAAAGAAACCAACTAATTTAAATAATAGTGTCTCAAGAAATAGAAGCTAAATTAGCTAAAATACCAGTGGTCAATTTATTGGTAAAGCTACTAACCAAAATAAAACTTCCAGGTTTAGAAGGTTTATCGCTATACGATTTATTGGAGCTTTATGTTATTGGTATTGCTAAAGGAGCATTAGGTTCTAGAGCAAGTGCCATTGCTTATAGTTTTTTCATGGCATTGTTTCCTTTTTTGTTATTTCTATTTGTTGTTATTCCTCATATACCAATAGAAGATTTTCAAACCGATTTTTTAGCCTTTTTAGAGTCCTTTTTGCCACCAACTACTACAGAGTTTTTCGATGACAATATTTTTAAAAATATTAATAATAGTAGTGGATTAATTTCTACTGTATTCGTTGCTTCTATTTTTTTAATGACAAACGGAGTTAATGCGTTATTTTCAGGATTTGAAAATTCGTATCATGAGCAATCAACAAGGAATGTTGTTAAGCAATACATTTATGCATTAGGAGTTGCAATAATTCTAGCTTTTTTATTGATACTCACAGTTGTTGGACTTGGCTATTTTCAAATTTATGTAGTAGATAATGTTTTGGTTATGTTAGACGATTATGGCTATGATACAAAGCGAGAAACAGATTTTTGGGCTAGTCTTGCACAGTATGCCTTTTTTGTAATTATGTGTTATTTGGCTACTGCTACTTTATATTATTTTGGAACAAAAGAAGGTAGGCATTCTAAGTTTTTCTCTGTTGGCGCATTATTTACAACTTTGCTTATTATGTTAAATTCCTTTTTATTTGGATTATATATAGAAAATTTCGCACAGTATAATAAACTATATGGGTCTATTGGAGCGTTACTAATATTAATGTTTTATTTATGGCTTAATGCAAACCTATTATTATTAGGTTTCGAATTAAATATGTCATTAAAACGATTAAAACAACAGCATCATAACAATGAATAAATCACTATTAATCTTACTTTTTTTAATTTCATTTTCAGGATTTTCACAAACTATTTTCGGGAAATGGAAAACAGTAGACACAAATGATATTGAGAAATCTATAGTAGAAATTTACCAAGTAGATGGAACTGTTTTTGGTAAAATATCGGAGGTGCTTTTAGAGAAAGATAAAAATTCCAAATGTACCGATTGTAAAGGAGAAGACTATAACAAACCAGTTCTTGGGATGACTATTATAAAAAACTTAAAAAAACGCGGTGACTATTATAAAGATGGCACTATAGTAGACCCTAATAATGGTAAAGTTTATAAGTTAAGATTGTGTCTTGATGAAGATAATAAAGACATTTTAATTGTTCGTGGATACATAGGTTTCTTTTACGAAACACAATACTGGAAGCGCGTAATTGAATAACTTTTAAAGTTATTCAATTCTATTATGTAACGACTGAAAACAGAATACCAAATTGTGAATCATTTTATAGATGTCATACTACTAATTCCTTTAGAGAAATTATTTACATACAGTATTACTGAGGCTGAATCTAAATTTTTAAAACCAGGTATGCGAGTATCTGTACCTTTTGGGAAAACTAAAATTTATACTGGATTAGTAGCTAATGTTCATACTAAAGCACCAACCATATACGAAGCAAAAGAGATACATCAAATTTTAGATGAAACACCGATAGTTAATACAATACAATTGCAATTGTGGCAATGGATTGCTAAATACTATATGTGTACTATTGGAGACGTTATGCGCACAGCATTACCTAGCGCTTTTATTCTTGAAAGTGAAACACTTATAAGTAGGAATTTAGATAAAACTATAAGCGATAAAGATTTAAAAGATGATGAGTTTTTAATCTATGAAGCATTGCATCATCAGTCATCATTAAAAATCCATGAAATTTCTAATATTTTAGATAAAAAAAATGCCCTTCCAGTAATCAAGCGATTAATTGAAAAAGAAGTCATTATTTTACAAGAAGAAATTTATGAAAAGTATAAACCTAAATATGTTCGTTATGTAAAATTACAACCTGAATATACATCAGAAGTTGGTTTACATCAATTATTAGAAGACTTAAGTAGAGCTGAAAAACAGAGACAAGTAGTGATGACATTGTTTTCTATTTCGGCTAAAACTAAAAAACCAGTAAAGGTTAAAGCATTAATTAAAGAAAGTGGTACATCTTCAGCAATTGTAAAAGCATTAATAGATAAAGGTGTTCTTGAAGAGTATCATATTCAAACAGATCGTGTACAATATGAAGGTGAAGATAATGAAGCCTCAAAACAACTTAATGAATTTCAAACAGAAGCACTAAATCAAATACAAGATACATTTAAAACCTATAATACAACACTATTACACGGTGTGACTTCTTCTGGAAAAACAGAGGTATACGTTAAGCTTATAGAGGCTATGATAGCTAGTAAAAGACAAGTATTATACTTATTGCCTGAAATAGCTTTAACAACACAATTAGTTAAGCGTTTGCAAAATTATTTTGGAGAGCAAGTAGCTGTTTTTCATAGTAAATATTCTGCTCACGAACGTGTTGAAGTGTATAATAATGTCTTAAATAATTCGGTAAAAGCTAAAATTATTTTAGGTGCACGTTCTTCTATATTTTTACCTTTTAATGACTTAGGGTTAATAATTGTAGACGAGGAGCATGAACAATCTTTCAAGCAATTTGATCCTGCACCACGCTATCACGCAAGAGATACAGCTATTGTTTTAGCTAATATGCATAAAGCAAAAATTCTATTAGGAAGTGCAACACCTAGCCTAGAATCTTATCATAATGCTAAGGAAAACAAATATGGATTTGTTGAAATAAATAGACGGTATAATAATGTTCAATTGCCAGAAATAGAAATTGTAGACATAGCAGATAAGCATAAGAAAAAGAGAATGAAAGGCCATTTCAGCGATAGGCTAATAACAGAAATTACCGAGACTTTGGAAGAAGGACATCAGGTTATTTTGTTTCAGAATCGTAGAGGTTATTCTCCAATTGTAGAATGTAATACATGTGGCGAATCGCCACAATGTCCTAATTGTGATGTGAGTTTAACTTATCACCAATACCGTAGTCAGCTACGATGTCATTATTGTGGGCATACTATTGCTATGTTGCAAAAATGTATGGCTTGTGGTACAGCTGGTTTAGATAGTAAAGGTTTTGGTACAGAACAGATAGAAGCTGAGGTGAAAACGATATTTCCAAATTATAATGTTGCGCGTATGGATTTAGATACTACTCGTGGTAAATATGGTTACGAGAAAATAATCACGGCATTAGAACAACAAGAAATAGATATTTTGGTAGGCACGCAAATGCTAACTAAAGGTTTAGATTTTAGAAATGTAAAGCTAGTAGGTATTATGAATGCAGATAATATGCTAAACTTTCCAGATTTTAGAGCACATGAACGTAGTTTTCAATTAATGTTGCAAGTGTCTGGTAGAGCTGGCCGAACAGAAAAACGTGGTAAAGTACTAATTCAAACGTATAATCCATATCATAAAATAGTACAGCAAGTCTCTACAAACGATTATAAGGGTATGTTTGAAGAACAATTACAAGAGCGTTACAATTTTAAGTATCCACCATATTATAGATTAATAAAAATAACATTTAAACACAGAGATTATAATAGAGTAGAGCAGGCAAGTGATTGGTTTGCAAAATCACTTCGACAAGTTTTTAAATCTAATGTTTTAGGACCAGAATTTCCACCAGTATCACGAATAAGAAATTTATACCTTAAGAATATATTGATTAAAATTCCACAGAAACAATCTTTAGGAAAAACAAAAGAAGCCATACGAAAAATTAATAACAGTTTTGAAGCTGTTAAAGATTTCAGGTCTGTTCGTGTGATTATTAATGTGGATAATTATTAATAGATTATCCTATTGCTTTTTTTAGTTGGTAAAAGAAACGTTCTATTAATTTTAAATCTTCAGTTATAATATTTGCTGTTCCTCTCATTTCTTGTTTAAAAAGGATTGTTTTTCCATATGTAGTTTTAAGGTCTTTTGGTAATTCAACATCTATTAGATAATTATTTTCTTGATCAGGAATAAGTGAGATAGATTTTACTTTTCCATTAAGTTCTCCGTATTCATCAGAAGGATAATTTAATAGCTTAATTTGTACTTTTTGACCTGTCTTAATTTTTCCTGAATTAACTATAGGAGCCTTAATTTTACCAATAAAAGATTCGCTTGTATTGGGGATAATAGTAAAAATTAAATCTCCATTCTTTACAGTTTGATTTTTGTTCCAAAATGAAAGATATGACACTTTTCCATTAATAGAAGAGATTAAAGCATATTGTCTCTCCCATTCTTTTATGGCTCTTTTTAAATTTAGAAAAGATTGAATTGCTTTTTTCTTTAATCTAACCTCATTCTGGGTTTTTTTTATAGAAGTTCCTTTTATATTTTTATTAGAGTTATTTATTAGGTCTCGCATTTGGGATATAGATGAACTCATGTTTTGATATGATCGTTTTGCCTGAAGAAAACTTATTTCCTTTTTATCTAGCTCATTTTCTGCGATAATACCTTTCTTGAATAGTTTTTCGCTTCTTTCTAAATCTTTTTCTTTGAACTCTAATTCTTTTTTATTTAAGTCCTTTTGATATAGTAAATTTTGTAACCTTCCTTTTGCTTCTAGTACAGACATAGTATTAGCAAAAGTTTCAGGTTCGTAAGGTGTTAATTCTTTATTTAATTTATAATCTGAATAGCTATTCTCAAATTGAGAAAAACTAGTATTTATATCTCCTAATGCTAAAGGAGTAAGTTGATCTAAAGGAAAAGAGAAGCTTTCATCATGATAATTAATAGAATCAACAATACTTTTTAATAATAAAACGTCTTTATAGAAGGCACTATTTTCTATAACAGCTAATACTTGGTTCTCTTTAACTTTTTCACCTTCACTAGCTAAAAATACTTCGAATTGCCCTATTGATTTTGTATATATTTTTTCTGGAGGTAAAGCTGTAGTTATCATTACTTGAGACGATATTACATCTGGATATTTAATAAACCAAGAAATAAGCAATAACATAATAATAAGTACTAGTATAAGAGTATTACCATACCTAATCATCCAATTGGGAACTTTAGTAAGTATTTCTTGAACTTCTTCGCTTCGTATTTCTGTATTTTGAATAGTATGTGGCATAAATTAAAGATTTAATAAGAGCACGTACTAACCGTGCTCTTATTGTTTTACAATTATATAATGTCTACACTAATACAAATACCAGTTCGCCCCATCCAAGGTTCGCAAATGTGATGAAGATCACAGTGTCCTCCAGGATTATTGCAAAATGTTATTTCGCCACCATTTATTGTTTTTAATTCAGCCTTGTTTAAAGCTTTTCCAATATTTAAAATTGATTTTTTCATTTTAAATTCTTTTAAAAATTAATAAGATTCTTAATTTTTTTAAAGACACTCAAGAATTGTGTCTATTTAGCTATCTATAAAATAGATTAGCAAACAACTAGACTAAGCATCTAGTTGTTTGTTTTTAGTTTTCTAAAATTGATTAAAAGAGATATCACCTTCACAGCTTGCATGTGTTAATAAACCGCAAGTTGATGCACCGGGATAATCATCCATTCGCCCACAAGGTAAACAGCCAGGAACTGGACCAAAGCATAAGTTGTATTGGTGGTAGTATGCACAAGCTGAGCCTCCATTAATTTGTTTTTGTTCTACTTTGTTTAAAGCTTTTCCTAAGTTTAAAATTTGTTTTTTCATAATTTAAATAATTAATAAAGTTGATTTGTATCCTTGAATTTTTTAGAGACACTCAAGTTTTGCGTCTATTCCTCGCGAGAGAATATTTTAATATTATTTACCTAAGTTTAATTGGTTTTTAACTAAGTGGTAATAACTTCCTTTCAATTGTATAAGTTCTTGGTGATTTCCTTGCTCTACTATTTTACCTTTATCTAATACTACTATTTGATGAGCATTTTTTACAGTACTTAATCTATGCGCTATCACTACGGCAGTTTTATCTGCGAAAAAGGTGTTTAGTTTCTCCATAATTACTTTTTCATTATTGGCATCAAGAGCAGAAGTTGCCTCGTCAAAAAATAAAAATTGAGGGTTTTTATATACAGATCTAGCAATTAGTAAGCGTTGTTTTTGCCCGGTACTTAATCCACTACCTTCACTACCAATTTTAGTATTGTAGCCTAGTGGTAATCCGTCTATATAATCTGAGATATTCGCGACATCAATTGCATGAGCTAATTTCTCCTTATCAACATAATCTTGACCTACAGCAATGTTTTTGGCTATGGTATCATTAAAGATGTAACCTTCTTGCATAACTACACCACAGTTTTTTCGCCATTCTTTTTGAGAAATATTTTTAAAGTTGAAGTTGCTAATAGAAATATCTCCAGCATCTACGTTGTAAAAACCTAGTAATAGTTTCATTAAAGTCGTTTTACCACTACCACTAACACCAACAATAGCAGTAGTTTTATTAGCAGGTATTTCTAGAGTTAAGTTTTTAATTACAGGTTCTAAACCTCCTGTATATTTAAATGAGATGTTATTTAATTTAATTGGGGTATTTATAGGAATATTTGTGACTTTTTCATCATTAGGTTTTTCTTCATCTTCCATATTATGTATTTCGCCTAATCTATCTAGAGAGATTTGAGCATCTTGTACGTCTCTCATAAAGTTTATGAGTTGTGTAATTGGTCCGTTTAATTGCCCTACGATATAACTAATAGCCATCATCATGCCTAGAGTTATTTGACCATCAATCACTAATTTGGCAGATAATATGGTAATAAACATGTTTTTAAGTTCATTAATAAGATTAGAGCCAACACTTTGGGTTTGCTCTAAAGCCAGACTTTTTGTAGCAACTTTAAATAACCTAGCTTGAACGTATTCCCAATTCCAACGCATTCTTCTTTCTGCATTATGGAGTTTAATTTCTTGCATTCCATTTATAAGTTCTATAACTTTACTTTGTTCTTGACTTACTTCAGAAAATTGTTTATAATCAAGCTCTTTTCGTTTTTTGAAGAAAAATAATACCCATCCAAAATATAACAAGCTTCCAAGTACAAAGACTCCAAAAATTTGCAAACTATAGAATCCTAAAACGAGACTAAAAATGATTAAATTGAAAAATGAGAATAAAACTGTTAGTGAAGATGTCGTTAGTATTCTTTCAATTCTTTTATGATCATTAATACGTTGTAATAAATCGCCTGTCATCCTTACATCAAAATAAGAAATAGGTAATTTCATTAACTTGATAAAGAAGTCTGATATGAGAGAGATATTTATTCTGGTACTTAAGTGGAGTAAGATCCAGCTTCTAATAATTTCTAGAGAAGCTTTTCCTAAAAACAAGAATAATTGAGCAAATAGAATTAAGTATACAAAATTTATGTCTTGATTTTTTATACCAACATCTACAACACTTTGTGTTAAAAAGGGAAGTATTACTTGCAATAAACTACCAGCTAATAAACCAATAATTAGCTGAATAATAAATTTCTTGTATTGTATTAAGTATTTAAAGATGAATGAAAATCCAAATTTCTCATCTTTTTCAAATTCTTCTTGATAGAATTTTGGTGTTGGCTCAATTAGTAAAGCAATACCTTCTTCTGTATTTTCATTGGCATTATTACCAATCCAGTGTTTAATAAATTCTTGTTTTGAAAAAGTGATAAGTCCATGAGCGGGATCAGATATATATAGTATCTCTTTTTTTACTTTATAAAGTACTACATAATGATTTTTATTCCAATGTATAATGCATGGTAATGGAGCTTCTAATAATTTATTAAAAGCTAATTTAATACCTAAAGATTTAAAGCCAATAGATTCTGCTGCTTCACTTAGACCAAGTAAACTAGAGCCTTCACGAGTTGTTTCGCTAAGGTTTCTTAATTGTTGTGTATTAATAGTTTTGCCATAATGCTTAGCAATAATTTTAATACAAGTTGGACCGCAATCTTTGGACTCCGTTTGTTTGTAGTATGGAAATTTTTTCAAGAAAATTATTTTATTACAAGTGGTTGTATAATTTGAGAAGATTCTTGTAAATCTTCAATGAAGAAAATTAAATCAGTTCTCTTGTACTCTTTAGGAAAAGATTTACCGTTTATTAATATTTCTGGTGTGAAATTAATAGCATGATCATTGCACCATGATTTCTCATTTTGTAAGACTTCTAAATATTGAGAAGTTTCGTTAGTGGTTTGCCATTTTGAGAGCCATTTTTTATAAGGCATTCCATGGTAAATGTCATTCATAGCTAGTTTACAATCATTTAGTTTTTTAGAATTATAAAGCTCTAGTAATCTAGTAGTAACGATTACATCACTAGATTTAATGTTATTAGTTGAAACACTAAATCGAATGATAATCTTAACTAATTGATTGTATTTTTTTAATATCTCATTAAGTGTTTCGTGAACGGGCTTACAGTGACTACAAAATGGATTAGTGATAATTGTTATTTCTAATTTAGACTCTTTATTACCAAAAATAATTTCTCTGCCATCAGATATGACAGTGTTTTTTGTTGAAGATTTTTGTAATAAACTATTAAATAAAGTATAATTTCTTTTAAACCTTATAGATTCAATTTTATCTTTTTGTAATTCAATTACACCTTTAGCTAAAGGTTTTATATAATACCAACATAAATAAATACTAATAAAAACTATTAAAGTAACTATAAGGTTGTTAGTATTGGTTAAAGCAGATGATATATTTACCACTTTCATGAAACCCAGACTAGCTTGTAACCATAAAGCACCAATAATAGTTAGGCATAATACACACCATGTCTTTACAATTTTGTATTGGTAGTATATCGAATAAAATGTTATTGGTAGTGCTAAAAAACTAATTAAATACAAAGGATTATAATTACTAGTTAAGAGAGTAGATAGTAATAATCCAGAGAAATAAATAATACTTAGATCACTAATTTTATGTTCTTTAACTAGGGTTGCTCCTTTAGAGTTTAAAACAGCATCGCAATCTTTTTTGTCGTTATTGCCGGAGCAGAAAGTTTCCCCAATAGCAGTAGTTGTTCCCAACTCTTGTTTAGTAATACTGTAACTTACAACAACTCCAAACACAGATAAGCCTATATATACAAAATCTAATACCGAAGTATTCTTTGTAATCAATAATACTATAGTCAATAAAATAATAGCACTCAATAGAACTGTGCTTATAAATTTATTTTTTGTTTTTTGTTGTTGATTTTCTGTTTTTTCAACAACAACTATAATTCCAGTAAATACTTCTAAGAAGTTAGTTACTGAGAATTCTTTTTTCTTTTTGGATTCAAAAAATATAGTGTATGCAGATTTATTTTGAAGTTTACTAACTGTAACTAAATCTTTTCCTGTATCTGTTACTATTTGTGCGATAAAAGAATCAGGTAATTGCTTTAGAGTATCATTATTAATTGGTACTTCTGCAGCGATATTTTCAATGTTAAAGTGATCTAAAACACCTGTAATGGCATGCAGACTTGGATATGAAGGATGACTTTGTATTTGAAATATGAGCTCCTCTTTATCAAAAGAAATTTTGTTTTCTTTTAATAGTTTTTGTGTAATGCTTATTAAACTGTCTTTCAAAATTTGATTATTTTTCCGACCTGTTCAATAATTGTAAGTTTGTTACCCTTTATTTTTGAAAAAAAATGAAAATAAAATGAGAAGTATTATAAACCCTAAGAGATAAAGTAAGTAATAGTTATTATGAAATGTTTTATCTGTGTCTCCAATTAAAATAAAAGAAGCCCAGTAATATGGGGATTTTTCAGATAATTTGTGCTCGCTTAAATATTGCCTTTTTGCATTATTTAATGCTTTAACTTTAGATTGTTTATTTTTTAAATTTTCATAAAAATTTTTCATTAAAAAAGAAGTCGAAGTATCATTTACATTCCATAGAGATGAGACTACTGCATTTGAACCTGAATAGAAGAAACCTCTAGCTAAACTAAAAACACCTTCACCTTTTTTTATAGCACCTAAATTTGTTTCGCAGGCACTTAAAACAACTAAGTCTGCATTATTTCTTAATGTGTAGAGTTCATGTAATTTTAAAGTGTCTCTAGTAAAGTATATTTCTGGTTTTTGTGAAGAATTTGCATGTGTAGCTAAATGAATAATTTTTGAATTTAATCCGCTTTCTATAAATGTTTTTTTACTTGATTTTTTATGAGTGTATATTTCTCCATCTAAAATATCATTTATTGCTACTACTTCTTCTTCCGTGTTGTCTAGAGTTATTAGGTTTTTATTTTCGAATTCAACAGGAGAGAAACCAACAAAATCTTTAGTGGTATTTCTTACGACTTCATTATTCTTATCTGAAAAAGACATAGAATAGGTGTAACTAATGTCGTTTTCTTCAATTAAGTATTTAAGAGCGTTTTTATCAACATTTAAAGCTTCAAAAGGAATATTTTGGAATATAGTGCCAGGAATGATAACTAAATGCTTGTTTTTTATTATTTGTTTTAAGCTATCTCCTGGGAAAAGTTGATTATAGAGGTTATATGCTGTTTTTTTAAACGAATCTAATTCTTTTTTTGTTTTAAGAGGTTTAGAAATTAAGTTTTTAAATGTAATTGCATTTTTAAGTAGGCTATTAACGTTTTTAACCTCAAAGGAATATTGATTTTTATTAGAAATAATTAATCCATAGAAGGCAGTTTCTTCTGTGTTTATAGTATTAGAAATGTAAGATACAATAATAGAGGAATTATCAAGATTGCTTTTAACATCTTCTAGTGATGTTGGTTTTAAATTATTATTAAAATAATTTGGATGTATTTTACTTATAGAATCATTAAATACAGCATATTTCTCTTTTAAATTAAATAAAGAATCTTTTGCTTTCGAATACGAATTTGAGCCTTGATTTTTATCGATAATATCCTCAAGTTTTAAAATTCTTTCTTTAAGTTCTATTCTTTTGTTTGCTAAATTTATAGGTAGTGATAGTTGCGAAATATTTTGTTTTATACTTTGTATTAATAATAAAGCTCTATTTTTTTCCATGAAATTATGCATGGTTACTTCATCTTGTAGTATATAAGCAGCTTTTACACCTAAGATATAAGTTTTAGAAGTTTCATTTCTCCAAAGTAACTTAGTATCTATTTCATTACTATGATTTAAAAGAAGTTCAACTAGTTTATCGTTAAAGTTTACTATATTGATTGCTTTATATAGAAACTCTTTGTTTTTTGTAGAATTGTATAAATGTATAAGGGTTTCTGTTCTAGTTCTTAATGCTCCAACGATACTAATTTTATCTCCAATGTTTAATATCTGTTTTGAAGATAAGTTATTAATAGCATTATAATTTTTAACATTAAAACTATAAGCCAAAGACTTTTCTATATCTATTAGAGCTTTCTGGAATTTATTTTTACTTATATAGTAATTAGCTGTATTCCTATAAGTTTCATATATGTCTATTTTATTTATAGAATCATATTTTATACTTTTTTTAAAAAAATAAATACAGCTATCATTTTTAGATTTTAAATATAACTCTCCTATATTTAAACAGGAATTAGCAATCATTTTATCGTTTTTTTCTTTAGTAGCTTTATTAAGGTTTTTTAAATAATAATGTTTAGCTTTTTTTAAATTATATTGATGTTTTAAAGCATATAAATTAGCAAATCCTACGTTTAAAGAATATACAGAGCGATCGTCAACTTTAAGATTTGAAGTGTTTTTTATAATACTATCTGCTTTATTTAAGTAAAATAGTCCAATTTTTGTGCTTTTAGGAGTATCCATTTTATTACATACTCTAGATAAATTATTGCATTTGGCAATTAAAGTAGTTTTATAGCTATTAAGTTTTTCTAATAAAGATATGCCTTTTGTATAGTGGTTAATAGATTTATAATAGTCCCCTTTTCTAAAATAACATTCACCTAACATGCAATAAGACTGAGCTACTTTAAGAGGAAAAGCGTTTGACTTTATTGCTTTTTTGTAATAGGCGATAGCATTTTCATACTGATTCTTAATAAAATAGAATTTACCTATATTATATAACGCATTAGTATGATTTTCATTTTTTATTTTTAAATTATCTAATGTATTTACTTCAATAATACCATATTTAATAGCTAGATTATATTCTTTTTTTTGTTTGTAAAAGAAGTAAGAGAAATTATGCGCTATTTGTGCATATAAGGAATCTTTATTAGTAATAGTATATAATATACTATCCACTCTTTTTTCATTAAGTTCTTTTTGTTTATCTAAAATTATAATGTCTTTACTATTGTATTGAGCTTTTGCTTCTTTAAAACCAAATACAAAAAGTAAAACAAAAAGTGGATAGCTATATCTCACAATATATAATATTATTAAAAATTAAATTTATGTGTTAATAACGAATTTAAAAACCGCTTTGAAAAGCTCCAAAACTACCACAGTCTTGGTTTCCAGAATATGCAAATATAAAAGCATTACAATTAGCCATTGTATTTAATATTTGTTGTTGACTAATATAAGTTGCATATAAATAAGGCGGCGGTGCTTCTTGATCTGGATCTTGACCATCATAAACCCCATTAGTATCTTCTTTAGGAAACAAAACATTGTAAAACTTTAATGTTTCTATATTAGGGTTAGAAGGGCATGGTGTGATTTGTAATATTTGAGCATTAAAATTTTTACTAATACAGTTTCTAATATTAGTAATATTAGATCCAGGAGGATAGGATACAACTATTTCATCAGTATAATCTCCATTAATATTATTATTTAATAAGTTTTTGTTATTTTTAGTATAACTACTTGATATAAAAGCAGCTATAAAAATTAGCATTAGTTTAATTAAAATACTCTTTTTCATAATCTTTTTATTTATGTGTGTGAATGTCATAGTAAAAAAAGTGAAATTTAGTTTTCTATCATTAAAAAAAATTAAAAGCCACTCTGAAATGCACCAAAACTACCACAGTCTTGGTTTCCATAATAAGCAAATATAAATGCATTGCAATTGGCCATTGTATCTAATATTTGTTGTTGACTAACATACATTGCATTTGAATTTAGAAACCCTTTTCTATCAGTATCTGTACCATCATAAACCCCATTAGTATCTCCTTTTTGAAACAAAAGGTTGAAAAATTTTAATGTTTCTATATTGGGGTTAGATGGGCATGGTGTAATTTGTAATATTTGACCATTAAAACTATTAATAATACAGTTTCTAATATCTGTGATATTAGATCCAGGTGGATAGGATACTAATATTTCATCAGTATATTCACTTATACTGTTAATATTAGTTTTATTATTTAATAAACTTTTATCTATAATGGTAAAACCACTTGATAAAATAGTTACTAAAGAGATAAGCACTAGTTTAATTAGAGTCTGTTTTTTCATGTTTTTATGTTTTATTTTTTCCCATGTTCATAAAAAAGTATAATGTTACCCATGCGAAAGTATAAAATTTTATTTTTGCTTATCAATTTTAATAAATGGAAGAGAGTTTTTTAAATGCGCTAGTAAAAGGAGATTCGAAAACTATAGCAAAAATATATGAAACAAATTTTTACTTAGTAAGAAAATTTATACTTCAAAATAAAGGAAATGAGCAAGATGCTGAGGATATTTTTCAAAAAGCATTATTGCAAATTTCTGTTCGTCATAGAAAAGAAGGTATTTCAATTAATAGTAGTTTTGATGCTTATTTTTTTACTGTTTGTAAAAATTTGTGGAGAAGAGAATTAAATAGTTATAAAAAACGGGTAACAAATAAAGAGTTTGTTGAACTAGTGAGTGATTATAGAGATAATTCTTTAGCACTTATAGAGCAAAAAAGGCAAGAATTATTTGTTGAAAAATTAAATGAAATTTCTACTAATTGTAAGGAGATTTTAAATCTTTTTTTTGCTAGAATGCCATATAGTGAGATAGTTGAAAATACTGAGTATAATTCTGAATCTGTTGTACGGCAACGTGTTTTTAAATGTAAAAAGAAGTTGACCGAATTAATTAAAAATGATATAAGATTTAGATCATTAATTTAAATATGAGTTTAGAAGAAGACATACTAATAGAACGCTTTTTAAGAAATGAATTATCTGAGGAAGAAAGAGAAAATTTCCTAAAAAGAATTAATAATGATGAAACTTTCAGGGAGATGTATAATCTAGAAAAACAGATTTCTGAAGGATTAAATCAAAAAGACTGGAATTTTGTAGCTAATGAAAATACAAAAGAACTAGAAGAGTATGACAATTTGTTTAAAGATGAACAAACCCAAAAATTAAAAAATGAAATTAAAAAAGTATTATTAAAACGTAAGGAAAAAAATAGTAAACGAGTTTTAATGCTTTTTACTGGTGCAGCTGCAATTGTATTATTACTCTTAGTAATTAACTTTTTTGTTTCTAATACCTCTTTAAGTACAAATGAGCTTTATGCAGAATATATACATAAAGAAGAGTTGGTTTCTTTTAGAAGTAGAGGTGAAGATGCCTTAGAAAAAGAATTAGTTGTAGCAGAAAAGGAATTTAAAAAGAAGGAATATAGAAAAGCCCTTAATCTTTTTAATAAAAGTTTAGAGAAAGAAAAGGACTATAGTTCATTATATATATACAAAGCAGTATCACATATAGAACTAAAAGAGTATAATGAGGCAGAAATTATATTAAACGAATTAATTAATACTAATTTAATTGATGCCGAAAAAGGATTCTGGTATAAAAGCTTATTATATGTGAAGGCAAATAAGCTTTCTGAAGCTAAAAGTGTACTAAACAAAATAATTCAAGAGTCTTATTTTAAAAAAGAGCAAGCAAAAGAATTACTAGATAAGATTGAAGAATTAAAGTATAACTAAATAAAAAAGGCCAACTTATATAAGTTGGCCTTTTTTATTATAAATAATTTTTATTAGATATTATTTAAAGCATCAACAAGCAATGTCTTTTTATTTCTACTTAATGGTATTTCGTAAGACCCAACTTCAACATTTTTACTGTTAAATCGATCTACTTTATCTAAATTTACAATGTAGGATTTATGAATTCTTAAAAATTTCCCTTCTGGTAATTCCCCTTCAAAAGCTTTCATTGTAGATAATACAACAAGAGAAGTATCTTCAGTTACTAATTTTACATAGTCACCAAGAGCTTCAATCCATTTAATATCCCTAATATATACTTTACGTTTTTTAAGATTACTTTTTACAAATATATGCTCACCTTCAACTTCGTTAAAGTCTAACTTAAGTTTGTGTTGTTCTACAGCTTTATCAACAGCTTGATTAAAACGTTCGCGAGTAATTGGTTTTTGTAGATAATCTGTAGCGTCGTAATTAAAAGCTTTAAATGCATATTCTGTTTTACCTGTAACAAAAATAATTTGAGGCTTATTATTTAATACATCTAAAAGTTCAAAACCATTTAATACAGGCATTTCTATATCTAAAAATATAAGATCCACTTTATGAGTGTTCAATCCATTTTTAGTTTCTAATGCGCTGCTGTATTCTGCAACTAGATTAAGCGAACTGTTATTTTCAATAAGCTTAACTATAGATAATCTTTGTATTGCTGAGTCATCAACTACTACACAATTTAAAAACATAGCGTTTTGGTTATTTGGGTTTATTTATCGACAATGTTACAAAAAATTCGGATTAAAACCAAAAAACACCGCTAAAATGTAAATTTTAACATTTTCTATAGTCTTAATTGAACGGATTAAAATTAGTGTAAAAATGCTATTTATTTATTGTGAGGTTTAATAAAAAGAGTTATTTTTGCACTCATTTTTAACACAATAAAATAGATTTTTATGAATCATTATGAAACTGTTTTCATCTTAAATCCCGTTTTATCTGAAACTCAGATAAAGGAAACAGTAAAGAAATACGAAGAATTTCTTACTTCAAGAGGAGCAAAGATGGTAGCCAAAGAAGATTGGGGCTTAAAAAAATTAGCTTACCCAATTCAAAACAAAAAAAGTGGATTTTACCACTTATTTGAGTACACTGTAGACGGTGAACACATTAACCCTTTAGAAGTAGAGTTTAGACGTGATGAGCGTTTTATGCGTTACTTAACTGTCTCTTTAGACAAGCACGCGATTTCGTGGGCAGAAAGAAGAAGAGCTAAATTAAAACAAAAAGCGTAATTATGGCATCTATAGAACAACAAGCAAAAGGAAAGAAAGAAGGCGAAATTAGATATTTAACGCCTTTAAATATAGATACGAGCAAGAATAAAAAGTATTGCCGTTTCAAAAAATCTGGAATCAAGTATGTAGATTATAAAGATGCAGATTGGTTATTAGGTTTTATTAACGAACAAGGCAAAATTTTACCAAGACGTTTAACAGGAACATCTTTAAAGTATCAAAGAAAAGTATCTGTAGCAGTAAAAAGAGCGCGTCACTTAGCGTTATTACCATACGTAACAGATTTATTAAAATAAAATTATCATAACAATGGAACTTATATTAAAACAAGACGTTGAAAATTTAGGATTTAAAGACGATGTTGTAACGGTTAAGAACGGTTATGGTAGAAACTTTTTAATTCCTTCAGGTCACGCTGTATTGGCAACAACTTCTGCAAAGAAAGTTTTAGCTGAAAACTTAAAGCAACGTGCATTTAAAGAAAAGAAAGAAATCGAAGATGCTACAGCAACTGCTGAAGCTATCAAAGCATTAGAAATTAAGATCGCTTCAAAAACTGGTCAAGGAGACAAGTTATTTGGTTCTGTAAACAACATTAATGTTGCAGAAGCTTTAGAAAAAGCTGGTCACTCTATAGATAAGAAATTCATCTCAGTGGTAGGTGGAAATGTTAAGCGTTTAGGGAAGTATGATGCTTCTGTACGTTTACATAGAGAAGTATCTGCAGACATTCAGTTTGAAGTTGTAGCGCAAGCTTAATCTTTAATCAATACAATATTAAAACCGTTTGGAGCTCTACTCTAAACGGTTTTTTTAATTAATATTATTTCGCTGTCGCGGAAAAACTAATTATGAAGTATTTATATTATATACTATTAATAGCTCTATTTGCGTCTTGCAAGAAGGAGGTTTCTAATACCGTGGTTTCAACTGAAACCAAAATACAAAACATTAAAAAATCTGCTTTAATAGAAGTTTTTAAATATAATCCAAAAGCTGCACCAATTATAAGTGTGCATCGTGGTGGGAAAAGTATTAAGAACTACCCAGAAAACTGTTTAGAAACATTGCAGTATGTTAATGATAGTATTCCAGCTATCTATGAAATTGATGTAGCAAAAACAAAAGATAATAAACTAGTATTATTACATGATAATAGTTTAGAAAGAACAACAACAGGAACTGGAAAGTTAATAGATTATACGTATCAAGAATTAAATGTTTTTAATCTTGAAGATGATTATGGTAATGAAACAACCTTTAAGATTCCTTTGTTTACAGAGGTTCTAAAATGGGCAAAATCAAATAATGTAGTGCTAACGGTGGATATTAAACGTAGTGTTGCCGTGACTGAAGTAATACAAGCTATTAAGGCAGAAAAAGCAGAAGATGTTTGTCTAATAATTACTTATGATATAAAACAAGCCCAAGCTGCATATAAGTTAGCACCTGAGTTATTATTATCGGTATCTGCAAGAAATGAAAAGGAATTAGATTGGTTATTGCATTCTAATATTCCTACAGAAAACATGTTGGCTTTTACAGGAACAAGATTAGCTCCTAATGAGTTTTACAAAAAAGTACAATCTCATGGTATTAAAACTATTTTAGGAACTTTAGGGAACTTAGATAAACAAGCAAAAACAAAAGGAGATGTACCATATAAAGTATGGAGAGAAAAAGGAATAGATGTTTTTGCTACAGACAGACCTTTTGCAACTGCAAAAGCATTAAATATTACTAAATAGAATAAAAAAATAAGATGAAATATTCTAGACTTACAAAAGAACAGTTTGAAGAATTACACCAGGAATTTATAAACTTTTTAGCAACACAATCTATAACTGGAGATGAGTGGCAAGATATAAAAACAAACAAACCAGAAGTTGCAGAGCAAGAATTAGATATATTTAGTGACTTGGTTTGGGAAGGTGTTTTAAATCAAGCAAAATATTTAGAACATATATCTCCTAAAGAGATACATTTATTTGCTTTAAATGAAGATCATATGCATTTAATTGGGATAAAAGTTAAGGCAGAACAAGATTTAACGACAGCAGAGGGTTTTACATGGCTTCGTGAAAATTTAATGCATGATGATGTAGAGTTTGTGCAAGCAAAAAAAGACTATAGTGACGATAAAAACCTAGATAGGTTTACATTCATTCAACAGGGATCTAACATTACTAAAGGCGAGTTATATAATTATATGTTTAAACTTATAAATTAACTAATTCCTTCGAAGACAGGAATCTCATTAATTAACTTTCGTTATTTATAACTAAACAACTATTTTTGTTTTCACGTACTAGATGCGGAACCTAAATTTAAGATAACGTCACTTCGAGTGATTTGTGAAGCATGAGCAAATTGTATCGAGAAGACATTTAAAAAATCCCTTTTTTTAAGGGAAATATTATGGCACAAAAACCAAGTACACCAAAAGGAACAAGAGATTTTAATCCAGAACAAGTTGCAAAACGCAACTATATTTTTAGTACTATAAAATCTCAGTTTGAAACCTTTGGATTTCTACCTATAGAAACACCTAGTTTTGAAAACTCTTCAACCTTAATGGGAAAATATGGAGAAGAAGGTGATCGCTTGATTTTTAAGATTTTGAATTCTGGTGATTATTTGAAAGATTTAAGAAATGATATAATAGATTCTTCTAGTGCGAATTTTATTTTTTCTGTTTTTTTTGATACTCTTATATTGGGTTTAGATGAAAATGAAGAAATAGAAGATGTTTATGATTATACTTTGAGTTCACTTGTTAATGATGATTTAGGTAAAGAAATAAATTCGTTAGTTTTAGATTTTTTTGATGAGATAAAAGAAAAGTATATTTTATTATATAAAAGTCTAGAAAACAAAGACGAAAACGAAAAAAGGTATGAGTTAATTCGATTTAAGAATAGTTGTTTTGTTGACTTTTTTAAAGAATATCTAAATAAATTAGAAATTCTAAATTCTACAAAAGTAGTAAGTAAAATTTCCGAAAAAGCATTGCGTTACGATTTAACAGTACCTTTTGCGCGGTATGTTGTGCAACATCAAAACGATATAGATTTTCCTTTTAAACGTTACCAAATACAACCAGTTTGGAGAGCAGACAGGCCACAAAATGGACGTTTTAGAGAATTCTACCAATGTGACGCAGATGTTGTAGGTAGTAAATCCTTATGGCAAGAAGTCGAGTTTGTACAATTGTATGATAATGTGTTTTCTGCTTTAGGATTAAAAGGGACTACAATAAAGATTAATAATCGTAAAATATTATCAGGTATTGCAGAAGTAATTGGTGCAAGTGATAAATTAATAGATTTTACTGTAGCTTTAGATAAATTAGATAAGATAGGAGAGGAGAAAGTAAAAGAAGAAATGTTGAGTAAAGGCATTCCGCAAGATGGTATAGATAAATTACAACCATTATTTTCTTTAACTGGTACTTTTGAGTCGCAAATAGAAAGTTTAAAAGCTATTCTTAGTACTTCTGAAGACGGTAAAAAGGGTATAGAAGAATTAGATTTTATAAACAAAGCAATTAATGAATTAGGTTTACAATCTGCTATTTTACAATTAGATGTAACCTTAGCACGTGGACTAAACTATTATACTGGAGCTATTTTTGAAGTGTCTGCTCCAGAAGGTGTGAAAATGGGATCGATTGGCGGCGGTGGAAGATATGATGATTTAACAGGTATCTTTGGATTGAAAAATGTTAGTGGTGTTGGTATTAGTTTTGGTTTAGATCGTATCTATATAGTGCTTGAAAAACTAGGTTTGTTTCCAGAAACGATAACAAAGAGTACAGAAGTGTTATTTATTAATTTTGGTGATAATGAAGCATTGTTTAGTTTAAAAGCTGTGAAAGCATTGCGTGAAAAAGGAGTAAAAGCAGAATTATATCCAGATAGCGCAAAAATGAAAAAACAAATGAATTACGCTAACAAACGTAATATTCCTTTTGTTGTTTTAGTTGGTGAGCAAGAAATAGAAAACAATGTATATACTTTAAAAAATATGGCGCTTGGTGAGCAATCTAAAGTATCTATAGAAGAATTAGTTACTGCAATAAAATAGTGGTTTTTAATATTTGTCAAATTGAAAAAGCCTGATATATATATCAGGCTTTTTTATTAGAATTAGTTGAAATAAATAATCTATTAATCTACTAGTATTTTTTTAGATGTTTTTCCTATATCAGTATTAAGAGTTAAAATGTAAACCCCACTACTTAACTGTTTTTCTTTAAGTGTAATATAGTCTTCAGTTTCAATTTTATTGAATGTTGTTATAGTCTGTCCTAGCATATTGTTTAATTCTACAGATTTAATGTTATGTAGCTCGGGATTAATAATCACAATACTATTACTGTCATTTGAAAAATAGAATTGAATATTTTCTGCTTCAGTAATAAAGTCGTCAGTACTTAAAGTATTTCCATTAGAAAATCTTAACTCAAAACGATCTGTATATGTTCCAGATGGTATTTCTATTGAGAAGCTAGGATTGTTTCTAATATCATGATAAGTATTAGTTGCAGTGTCATAAATGTAAATTTCTAAACTACTAGGAACGTTAATTAATTCATCAATTTTAAATGAATTGACACCATCAATATCTGTATGAATTCCTAATGGTAAAATAGTTGTTGAGTCTATAGTATCTATACCTTGAATGATGAATTTTTTGTTGTCTATCATCCAATACATATCGTCTTTTTGAGTTTCGTTTGTTTCAGCGTCATAACCAAAATCAATCTGCGGTGTAGCATTATTGTCTTCTGTTACTAAAAGTTGTCTATGATAAGTACTTACTGAATCAAAACCAAGACGAATTTTCATTCTATTATCGTCGTCGTTTGTTGTTGAATTGTAAGAATCATTTCTTATAAAAACGGAATTACTACCTTCAGTTTGAAATACACGTTGGCTATTATTAAAAACAATATTGCCATTTGAACTACCATTAACAAAAAAACCTTGAGCTACTGGAATATAACGACCAGGAAGTTTGTTTGCTCCACTAGTACCTGTGTTACCTCCAGTAACAAAATCATATTGCATAGCAGGAGTAGCTCCTGAAAGATTATAAATGGCATAGCCACCTTGATATTGATTTGTAACATGAGAACCGCCACCCCAATGTTCCCAAAAATAAAGAACACCTGTAGTATTAGTGTTGTTTGCAATAAATATATTAGCATCTATGGCAGAAGCATAAGGATTACCTACTAAATATTCGTTTCCTAAAGATATAGGTAATATAATATCTCCATTGTTTGGTTTTCCTTCTAGTACATAATTTTGTTCTAATATAACATTACCATTTGTATTATTAACTCCTTTCATTGTGAATCCTTCACCGGCTTTTAAACTACCTGTACTACGAACATGTTCCCAGTTATAATAATCTGATGCTAAATTTCCATATTTCCAAATCCAATAATCTGCGATACCAATAGGAGGACCTGAATTTCCATCATAACTTGAAGTTATAAAATTAATATTAGTTGGGTTTGCAGAGTCACTTCCGTCTTTAAATATATCAGGAACAGTATAGCTATTATTATTTGTAATAGTATTTGTTAAGCCAACAGGAGAAGACCAATAGTTATAAGTAAATAAATCTTGTGTGCCTTGTTGGTCTCGTTCTAATGTTCCTGAACTTGTAATGTCTAGATCTGAATTTAAAGATTGAATTAATTGAGACTCTCCTTCTAAATCTATTTTTCCATCTAATTTTAGGTACCAACTTATATTAAGTTCTGAATCATTATTAATTGTCAATTCTTTTGTACTTTCTAGTAATACTCCTAATGTATTATGGCTTGTTGTTGTACTTAAATCTTCTGTTATTTTAACAATAGCCCAATCTGGATGAGAATATGAGATATCCCAAACATCTCCATGAAGCCAATTATTAGAATTTGACCAGTTGCCATCACCTCCAGATGTAGTTGTGTAAGGTAAAGGAGCAGTTCTTTCTTGGTAAGTCCTCATGTTATTTAATCCTCCAGCTATATTATGTGTTGACTCATCTGGTGTGTACCCAGTTTCAATAATATCCATTTTATAATATAACTCTAAATCACTCCAAAGTAAACCATCAATATTTTTAGGAATTATAGTTCCTTTTACGTTACCAGAATTATTTTCAATTTCTTGATAAACTTGTTTTTGTAATTGGTCTGGGGTTAAAGCTTTACTATAAACACGTGTTTCATATATTGCTCCTTCAAAATAGTTGTTATCTAATTCTGAATTTCTGCCTATTTCGAAATCATTTGTATCTGTACTTAGAGTACTAGCTAACCCAGTTCTAGTATCTTGTAATTCTCCATTTAAATATAATTTCATTTCTCCTGTAGTTCCATTATATGTGCTAGCTACATGATACCATAAATTTTCTAAAAGTTTTGGGGAAACATCTATAGGAGTGATTGTCGTTACATTTCCAGTGCAGGAGCTGCAAGATGCTATTATATTTGAAAGATTTTCTGATCCATTATTTGTTCCATAAGTATGATTCGTAATTACATTTGCCGCATCTGTTGCATTTACTAAATCCCAACTCATTTCATTAGCGTAACTATCAGTTGTAAAAGTGATCTCTATAATATCGCCTTCATAAGCTGTAAAATTTTCAGAATTAGTTATAGGAGTATTGGATAGTCCTGCGTCATGAACAGTATAAGGAACGCCACCATTTAAAGTGGCACCATTAATAGTAATTAGGACCCCTTTATTGGTCCATCCATCACCATAAGAATCACGCATATCAATACGATAGTTGACTAATGAAGGTGTGTTAGTTTCTATTTCCGCCCTTAATTTATTAGAATTGTCAACAAAAAGTCTGTAATTTTTTTGTCCCATAATATCTCCACCATCAAATCCATTTTTTAGTTTTATCCATGACATCATTGACGATTCAGTTTTGTTACTTAGAAAAGGAGCCCTGTTTATATAATCATTGTTTCCATCAAAATCTAGTGTTTGAGGAATACAAAAACTAAAATTCCCTAATCCAGAACCGTGGACGTTATTAGGTGAACATGTATCGCAATCTTGCCATAAGAATGAAACACTTGTTATATAGTCGTTGTCTGAAAAATTAACACCAACAGTTCCATCATTTCCTGAAACGGATGCGCCAGTTGAGTTTACTATTCCTGTGCTATTATCTGCTGTATATGATGGAGTGGAAGAACTTGTAAATGTAGGTAATATAATATCTCCGTTGGTATTTATTCCACTTATAGTGTATTTGTCACCGTTTACACTAGATGTGTTTATGTGATTGATATCAAATGATAAAGCATAAATAGGAGAGCTAAATGTTATAGTACAAGTAATTCCAGAGGCAGAATATCCGTTAGTAAATAGATCTAGACTTTCATAAGTTGGGCTTGAGTCGTTTCCAACTACTGGAGTTGTTAACCCATTCCATGCTCCAAATGATGATGTGTCACCAGTAAATGTTACAGTGAAATCCACTCCAGAATTATCTACATTTGTATAAGTGCTAGTTAATGCGCCTGCAGAAGACCAATTATATTCGTTTTGAGCTATTGGACTTGAAGACCATTCTAAACTATAATTTTCACCACAACTTGGAGGTAGGTGTACTTGAGAGAAAAGACTTACAGGGGTAAAAAAAAGAATGAGCAAGCTACTTCTTAAAAGAGAATGTTTTTTCATAGGTTAAAAGTTTAGCGTTGAGGGAATACAAATGTAATCTTTTTCTCGTTAAGTTGTTTTTATTTCGTTGATGCGTAGTGGTTTATCGTTAAAACGAGAATAAATTCGATGAATGGTATGTTTTTATTGTTTTATGAAGATAGAGTATCGCTTGTTAACTGATTATATTTTTTGTAGACTGTTATTATTTATCAACTTAGTATTCTCGATGTTGGGTTTTATTAAACTATTTATTAAAATAAGGAGAGGTCGTTTTTACACTTGAGAAATGATTAAAATTAGCAATAGGAGTGCTTATCTTGTGATTTGTTACAAATTAGGGAGTTAATTAGTAAGATGAAAGATAGGATATTTTAGTATTGTAGAATAATTATAATTAAGTTTCTTTTTTTTGATAAATTCTTATACGTAAATAAAAAATCCCAAAATGTTCATTTTGGGATTAATAAAAAGTACAGTTGAAAACTTAGAAATGCTTGAGGCAAATTATGATACTACTCAACTAATACTTTTTAATTTTGGCTAAGAGATATGGCTCTTTTAATTATGTTATCTAATTCAATAGATCTAATATTATTAATAGTGTTATTGTTATAAAATTGAATATTTGTTTCTTCAGGAATAAAATCATCATTACTTAAAGTACTTCCATTAAAAAGCTTCAACTCAAAGTCATCGTTTTTAAATGTGTTTTCTTTAGGGAAATCATTTGGAAAGTCTATAGTGTTTTTAATGTTATAGAACATGTCACTAATAGTATCATAAATATAAATTTCAAAGTTTTTATCAATACTTATTGATTTATCAATATTTGCTTTGTTAAAATTATTTGTGTTTTGAATACTAAGTTTTTCATTATAGATCATCAAATATTTTTTAGCTTTTAATATAATATAATAGTTAGAAGTATTATTTATTGAAGATTCTAATTTTAAAGTATTAATATAAGATTCAGCTATTGAATTAAAGCTCTTGGTGTTTGTATTGTTTAATTGATAAACATTATAATTATTTTGGTTATTGTATGTAGACCAATCTATCTGTATTTGAGCACTAGTGGTTTGTGCGAATAAGATACTGACAAAAAAACACAGTCTTAATAGGACAAAATTTTTCATAACAAGGGTAGTTATTTGGGGTAACTTGTTTCAAAGTTACATTTTTTATCCTTTAAATGCAATAATAATCGACTAAGTGCTTGTTGTTATTTTAATTAGTTGTATTTTAGGTAGTTATGTATATGGTATTTAGTTTTGTGATCTTTTAAAAATGATGTTTTTGTGCTTTAATGTGATTATCTATAATAAAAAAAGCGAGTTAATTTTAACTCGCTTTTTTAGTTTAAGGTCTAATTAATCTAATTTTTTGATTGTTATATTACAACCACTTGCTACTGTTGATATACTAACAGTACCGGCTATTTGCCTCGCAGATACATTTATTATATTATTTTGAGTTAGCTGTATTATAATAGATTTTGAACCTGTAGATTCTCCACTTGATGCGTTTCTATGATAAGTAAAAGTTTTAGTTCCTAATATTTCTGTACTGTTCAAATTTAATGCTGTTTCTACTGTAGATCTTACATCTCCATTAGGTGTTCCGGGTGGAACATTTGTTATGTCATAAGACATAGAGTATGTTATTTCATATAGACCACTTGCAGGTATAGTAATTGAAGTGTTTGTAGTACTATAACTTCCAATATTTACTCTTACTGTATTTAAATTTATAACTGTTGAAGAATTCCCAATAGTAGTACTTGTAGAATTATATACATCTATTACTGTTGGTGTAGGTGCTACTCCAGAAGGACCTTGTGGACCTTGTTCTCCCGTTGGGCCTTGTAAGCCTTGATCTCCTACTGGACCTTGGTCACCCGTAGGTCCTTTGTCACCAATTGGGCCTTGGTCACCAGTAGAACCTTGTAAACCTTGATCGCCAATTGGGCCTTGGTCACCAGTAGGACCTTGTAAACCTTGATCGCCAATTGGGCCTTGGTCACCAGTAGGACCTTGTAAACCTTGATCACCAATTGGACCTTGATCTCCCGTAGGACCTTGTAAACCTTGATCACCAATTGGACCTTGGTCACCTGTAGGACCTTGTAAACCTTGATCACCAATTGGACCTTGGTCACCAGTAGGACCTTGTAAACCTTGATCGCCAATTGGGCCTTGGTTACCTGTAGGACCTTGTAAACCTTGATCACCTATTGGGCCTTGGTCTCCCGTAGGACCTTGTAAACCTTGCTCTCCTATTGGACCTTGATCTCCCGTAGGACCTTGTAAACCTTGATCACCAATTGGACCTTGGTCACCAGTTGGACCTTGTAAACCTTGCTCACCAATTGGACCTTGGTCACCAGTAGGACCTTGTAAACCTTGATCTCCTATTGGACCTTGGTCTCCCGTAGGACCTTGTAAACCTTGATCTCCTATTGGACCCTGATCTCCTGTAGGACCTTGTAAGCCTTGCTCACCAATTGGGCCTTGGTCACCAGTAGGACCTTGTAAACCTTGATCACCAGTAGGACCTTGTAAACCTTGCTCACCAATTGGACCCTGATCTCCCGTAGGACCTTGTAAACCTTGATCGCCTATTGGACCCTGATCTCCCGTAGGACCTTGTAAGCCTTGATCGCCTATTGGACCCTGATCTCCTGTAGGACCTTGTAAACCTTGATCGCCTATTGGGCCTTGGTCACCCGTAGGACCTTGTAAACCTTGATCGCCTATAGGGCCTTGGTCACCTGTAGGACCTTGTAAACCTTGATCACCTATTGGGCCTTGGTCTCCCGTAGGGCCTTGTAAACCTTGCTCACCTATTGGGCCTTGGTCACCAGTAGGACCTTGTAAACCTTGTTCTCCTATTGGGCCTTGGTCACCAGTTGGACCTTGTAAACCTTGATCGCCTATTGGTCCTTGGTCTCCAGTAGGGCCTTGTAAACCTTGATCGCCTATTGGACCTTGATCTCCCGTAGGACCTTGTAAACCTTGATCGCCAATTGGGCCTTGGTCACCCGTAGGGCCTTGTAAACCTTGGTCACCAATTGGACCTTGGTCTCCCGTAGGGCCTTGTAAACCTTGATCGCCCGTAGGACCTTGTAAACCTTGCTCTCCTATTGGGCCTTGGTCACCAGTTGGACCTTGTAAACCTTGTTCTCCTATTGGGCCTTGGTCACCCGTAGGGCCTTGTAAACCTTGATCGCCTATTGGTCCTTGGTCACCAGTTGGACCTTGTAAACCTTGTTCTCCTATTGGGCCTTGGTCTCCAGTAGGACCTTGTAAACCTTGATCGCCTATTGGACCCTGATCTCCCGTAGGACCTTGTAAACCTTGCTCTCCTATTGGGCCTTGGTCACCAGTTGGACCTTGTAAACCTTGATCGCCTATTGGGCCTTGGTCACCAGTAGGACCTTGTAAACCTTGCTCTCCTATTGGGCCTTGGTCACCAGTAGGACCTTGTAAACCTTGTTCTCCTATTGGGCCTTGTAAACCTTGATCGCCTATTGGACCCTGATCTCCTGTAGGGCCTTGTAAACCTTGATCGCCTATTGGACCCTGATCTCCTGTAGGACCTTGTAAACCTTGATCACCTATTGGGCCTTGATCTCCCGTAGGGCCTTGTAAACCTTGTTCTCCTATTGGACCTTGGTCACCAGTAGGACCTTGTAAACCTTGATCACCTGTAGGACCTTGTAAGCCTTGATCGCCTATTGGGCCTTGGTCACCAGTAGGACCTTGTAAACCTTGATCACCTATTGGGCCTTGGTCACCTGTAGGACCTTGTAAGCCTTGATCGCCTATTGGGCCTTGGTCACCTGTAGGACCTTGTAAACCTTGTGGGCCAGAAGCTGCATATAGAGCATATGGGACAGCTCTTAGTTGAGAGGAGCCAACTATAGTGTAGTTTGTACCTCCATTTTGATCAATTGCTATTTGTAACCAATAATCGTTACTACTCCAATCTATATTTGAAAAATTTGTTGTTGGATTATTACCTGCTCCAACTGCTAAATCGAATGTACCGAAACTGTTTGTTGTTACGCTATGATTTTCGGAATAGACATTAATTCCTGATGGACCTGTCTTTAAAATTGATAACTCTACACTTAAGTTTTGATTAGTAATTACATTACCAGAATTATCTCTAGCTGCTGCTTGGTAATTAAATGTTTGTGCGTAACTACTATAGGCTGATAACAGAAAGGTTAAAATGAAAATAATTTTTTTCATGTTAAATTGATTAAGTTTTATGTTAATATGATTTGGGTATAAAATATTCAGATATTGTGTTTATGTGGAGAAGATAATCTTTCCTATAATTCGTTAATCACTAGAAATTAAGCACAGTTAAGCCGTGAATAGAATTTGAGTAGAAAATCTTCATGTTTAAATTTGGGTAACTTATTTACACAAATATATTATGTGTAATACACTGCCATCTTTTATTTATTTCTAATTTAAGAACAATCGATAAAATGTTTTAAAAATCGATTAAATGTAAATAAGTCCGATTAAGTGTGTTTGAAGTTGGGGTAGAGTTATTTTTTTTCATAGATGTTAGATTTGGGAATCTAGAGTTTAATTAAAATGTTATGCTAATTTAAAAAAACAAAAACAAAATATCTACAAAAAGCATTAAAAACCGATGAAATGCATTTTTATCGTATGTGATCATATTTTAATATATTGTTTATTAGGTTGTTAATGCAATGCTTTTGATTCGGTTGGTTTGTGCCATTTTATTGCGATTTTATTTGCTTTAATTTTTAATTGGGTTAATTTTTTATATTTGCTTACTAAACAATTATTATATAAAGAATGAAAAAACAAGTAGCATTAGTATTGAGTTTACTTTTTTGTGGGGTTATGTTCGCACAAAAAATGAAAGTAGTTAAAGGTGATTTTGATTTTATTAAGGGTCAAAAAGAATTTAATGTTGAGTTTGTCTATGACAATATGAAAATATATAAAGACAATAAAACGAATGAAGAATATATGACAGAGAGATCTGCAAAATTAGAAGAAAAAAGTAAAGGAAAAGGAAAAGCTTGGGAGAAAAAGTGGATTGCTGCGAGAGAATTAATTTATGCGCCTAAATTTTTAGAGTTAATGAACAGGTACATGGAAAAAAAGAAGAAAGGTATTGTTTTTGAAGAAGGGTTAGCTGATGCAAAATATACTTTATTAGTAGAAACAGTTTGGTTATATCCAGGTTATAATGTAGGTGTTATGAGAAGGCCTGCAAAAGTATCTACATTACTTAGGTTTGTTGAAACCGCTAATAGAGATAATGTATTATTGGAAATTACAGGTAAACATGCTCCTGGAAATAGTTTTGGAGGAACTTATAGTAATGAAGATCGAATTGGTGAAGGTTATGCTAAGACTGGTAAAACATTAGCAGGATTAATTTTAAAGAAAACTAAGAAGTAATATTTCTTAGTCATAATACTAAAGAAAAAAGTGAAACTTATATAGTTTCACTTTTTTCTTTTTGCATATTTATTATATGTGCCATAGTTTTTACCGCACGATTGTGTTTTTTAACAAATGGGTTTGTTTGATCCCAAACATAACCAGCTAAAACTGCACAAATTTGCTTTTTTACTTCAGGGTTTTCTGGTCTGTGGAAAAATAATGTTTGTAAGTTTCCAGTATACCACTCTTTTACATAAGTTGCGAATACATTTACACCTTGTTTCATGTAATCTGAATAATCTGTTTCCCAATCTACAGATTCATTATTAAGTTCTTTTGCAATTAATTTTGCAGCTTTCAATGCAGATTCAGTTGCGAAAGTTACTCCCGATGAAAATACAGGGTCTAAAAATTCTGCACTATTACCAGTTAAGGCAAAACCCTTTCCATATAACTTTGTTACAGATTTTGAAAAGTTTTTAATGCTTTTAGGTTCGAATAAGTATTTTTCACCTTTAAAACGATCTCTATAATGTTTAGATAGTTTCATCATTTCATGTAATCGTTCTTCAGTTGTGCCTTTAAAAGAGTCTATAAACTCACTTTTACCAACAAAACCTATACTTGTAGTTCCGTTAGAGAATGGTATTACCCATAACCATGTATCTGTATCTAATACATCAAATGTAATAAGTGTTCCTTCTTCTCCTTCAGGTCTTTTAGTATCAGAAATATGTCCGAAAATTGAAGAATGTACAGGGATTTCAGATGGTTTGTCTAAGTTTAATAATCTAGGCAAAACTCTTCCGTAACCACTAGAGTCTACTATAAATTTTGACTTTACAAAGTAAGGAGCTCCATGTTCGTCTTTTATTGTAGTAATAGAGCTACCGTCTTCAGAAAACTTTACATCTGTTACCTCATGTTCAAAAGAAATATTAACACCTCTTTTAATTAATTCTTGAGCAAGTGTGTTATCGAAATCAGCTCTAGGTACTTGCCAAGTCCAATCCCATCCTTCAGTATGTTTTATACTAAAATCGAAATCACATACCACATTGTTTTTTAAAAAACGAGCGCCTCTTTTAATTTCGAATTCTTGTTCATTTAAACAGTCAAGTAAATCAACCTCTTTAAAATGTTCCATACAGCGTGGTAGTAAGCTTTCTCCTATTACAAATCGCGGAAATTTACTTTTTTCAATAACTTTAATATTATAGCCTTTTTTATGTAAATATGAAGCAGCAACAGATCCAGATGGACCAGAGCCAATAATTAAAACATCAATATTAAATTCTAAGTTATTCATTCTAGTAAATACGCTTTAAATATGTTAAGTTTGCAAACAAAAATAACGACTTTATATTTGTTATTGATCAATTTTATAAATTTTTAGAATTAAAAAACGCATGCTGAAATTTAATGGCAAACTAGGGATAGAAGATTTTCGAAAAGTAATTATTGAAAATAATCCTATACAAATAACAGATTCAGTAATAGAAAAGGTGGAAAATAGTTTTAATTTTTTAAAACGCTTTTCTGAAAACAAAGTGATTTATGGTGTTAATACTGGATTTGGGCCAATGGCGCAATATAAAATTGAAGACTCTCAACGTATTCAGCTTCAATATAATTTAATACGAAGTCATGCTTCAGGGACAGGAAATCCAATAGCTCCTGAATATGTTAAAGCTGCGATGTTGGCAAGGTTAAATACGTTATCACTTGGTCATTCAGGAGTTCATAAGTCTGTTATTGAATTAATGGCAGAACTTATAAATAGAGATATTACACCACTAATTTATGAACATGGAGGTGTTGGTGCCAGTGGAGATTTAGTACAGTTAGCACATTTAGCTTTAGTATTAATTGGAGAAGGAGAAGTGTTTTATAAAGGAGAAAGAGTATCTACAGCATCTGTTTTCAAAATAGAGAACCTTAAACCAATTGCTGTAGAACTTCGTGAAGGTTTAGCATTAATGAATGGAACATCTGTAATGACTGGTATAGGTATTGTTAACACAATGTCTACTAGGAGATTGTTAGATTGGATGGTTTCATGTTCTGCAGCTATTAATGAGATTGTTATGGCTTATGATGATCATTTATCTCATGAGTTAAACCATTCTAAAAAGCATATAGGACAAAGAGCTATTGCAAAATCTATGCGTGAGCATTTAGTAGATAGTAAATTGACAAGAAAGAGAGAGCATCATTTATATAAAAATAATGATGATACAGATGTTTTTAAAGAAAAAGTACAAGAATATTACTCTTTAAGATGTGTACCTCAAATTTTAGGTCCAGTTTTAGATACTTTAAATAATATAGAACGCATTTTAATAGAAGAGGTTAATTCTGCAAATGATAATCCTATAGTAGATGTTGAAAAAGAACACGTTTATCATGGAGGGAACTTTCATGGAGATTACGTATCTTTAGAAATGGATAAGTTGAAAATTGTTGTGACGAAACTTACTATGCTTTCTGAAAGACAATTAAACTATTTATTAAATTCTAGATTGAATGATATTTTACCTCCATTTGTAAATTTGGGGAAATTAGGTTTAAACTTTGGAATGCAAGGTGTGCAATTTACAGCAACTTCAACTACTGCTGAAAATCAAACACTTTCTAATCCAATGTATGTACATAGTATACCAAATAATAATGACAATCAAGATATTGTAAGTATGGGGACGAATGCAGCATTGATTACCAAAAAAGTAATTGAAAATGCGCATGAAGTTTTAGCAATAGAAATTATAACAATTGTTCAAGCTATAGAGTATCTTAATGTTCAAGACAAAGTTTCTATTAAGACTAAAAAAATGTACGATGCTATTAGAAAAATAGTTCCAGCATTTAAAGAAGATGTAATAATGTACCCTTATGTTAACCAAGTAAAGGATTATATATTAAACAATAACATATAACGCTATATATCAAAATGAAAACGATTAAAATTTCTCTTTTAACACTTGTGTTAATTTTTTCAGTAACATTATCATTTGCTCAAAAGTTAGCACTGGCTAATGAAACGGGTAAGTTTGGATATATAAATACATCTGGAGAATGGCACATTGAACCTCAGTTTAAAGTTGCTAAAAATTTCTCTGAGGATATGGCACAAGCTTCAATTAATGGGAAAAAATGGGGATATATTAATAGAAAAGGAGAATGGGTAATAGAACCTAAATTTAAAAAAACTAAAGCCTTTAATTCAGGAATAGCAATAGTTGCAGATGATGATGGTTGGATGTATATAAATAAAAAAGGAGAAAGAGTGTTTTCTAAACTTAATATCGAGAAATTTTATGATTTTTCTGAAGGTTTGGCTCCATATAGACAAGGTAAATTAGTAGGATTTATAGATACTAATGGAGAAATTATAGTAGAACCAAAGTATATTAAAGCTTTTGATTTTTTAAATGGTTATTCTAAAGTAAGAGTAGGAGATAAATGGGGGCTTATTGATAAAACTGGGGCATATTTTGTTAAGCCTGAATATGATGGTGTTAGTAAAGTTTACAATAGTAATAAAGTAGTAACGGCTAAGAAAGGAGAACAAAACGGTCTAATTATCAATAATGAGTTTAAAGTTATTGAAGGCGCAGAAAAAATATGGAATTTTTCAATAAATTCAGATTTAACGTATGCTAAAAAAGGAGGGAAAATTGGGTTTATAAATTCTAAAGGAGAATGGGTGATTAAACCAAAATATGATAAAGCGAGGGCTTTTAGAAATGGTTTGGCTCCAGTTTTTGCGAATAAAAGTTGGGGATATATTGACAATAATGGAGAAACTATAATTCCTATTCAATATAGAGACGCAGAAATATTTAGTGTTGATGGACTAGCGCCTGTAAAATCAGAAAAATTTTGGGGTTTCATGGATAAAAATGGAGAAATGGTAATTGATGAGAAGTATGATATAACGGCTGGTGGGTTTTCAATTTTTAAAAAGAATAACGAAAAAGGTTTTGTTAATGGTTTAGCAAGAGTAAAGTATAAAAAATCTTGGGGGTTTATTAACAAAGAAGGAAAACTGCTTAAAAATATGTGGTTTAAAAATTTAGAATTATTTTATTAATGAAGTGCGTATTAGTAACTGGAGGATCTAGAGGAATAGGAAAAGCTATTTGTTCTCAATTAGCAAAAGATTCAGAGTATCATATTTTAATAAATTATAACAGTAATGAAGATGAGGCTAAAAATACTTTAAAAGAAGTAGAGGCTGCCGGAAATACTGGAGAAATTATGCAATTTAATGTTAGTGATGCTAATGATGTGAAAACAAAATTAGACACTTGGCAAGAAGAAAATAAAGATGCAATCATAGAGGTTGTTGTTAACAACGCAGGAATTACAAAAGATGGTTTGTTTATGTGGATGCCACAAGAAGATTGGCAAAGTGTAATTAATACCTCTTTAAATGGCTTCTTTAATGTAACGAATCATCTTATTCAGAAGATGTTGCGTAATCGTTATGGAAGAATAATTAGTATAGCTTCAGTTTCTGGAGTAAAAGGAACTCCTGGTCAGACTAATTACTCAGCAGCAAAAGGGGCAATAGTAGCTGCTACTAAAGCTTTGTCTCAAGAAGTTGCAAAACGTAATATAACTGTAAATGCTGTAGCTCCAGGTTTTATTAAGTCTGACATGACTGCAGATTTAGATGAGAAAGAACTTAAAAAACTTGTGCCAGCTAATCGCTTTGGTGAGGCACAAGAAGTTGCAGATTTGGTATCATTTTTGGTATCTAAGAAAGCATCATACATCACCGGAGAGGTGATAAATATTAATGGAGGTATATACTCTTAATTAATTACGCTATTTAATTTATATGAGAAGAGTAGTAGTCACAGGAATGGGAATTTATTCTTGTATTGGCGAGAACTTAGAAGAAGTTAAAACGTCACTATACAATGGTAAATCAGGAATTGTTTACGATGAAGATCGTAATGAGTTTGGTTATCGTTCACCATTAACTGGTAGTGTTAATGAACCAGATTTAAAAAAAGTTTTATCTAGAAGGCAACGTGCAAGTTTAAGCCAAGAAGGTGCTTTTGCTTATGTTGCTACACAACAAGCTTTAGATCAAGCAAAAATATCTCAAGATTATTTAGATAAAAATGAGGTTGGTATTCTTTATGGTAATGATAGTACTGCTAAAGAGGTCATGGTTGCTATAGATAAAGTTAGAATAAAAAAAGACACTACACTTGTAGGTTCTGGAGCTATATTTAAGACAATGAATTCTACGGTAACAATGAACTTGTCAACACTATTTAAACTTAAAGGTGTTAATTTTACTATAAGTGCAGCTTGTGCTAGTGGGTCGCATTCTATTGGTGTTGCTTTTAATTTAATAAAAGCTGGGATGCAGGATTGTGTTATATGCGGTGGAGCTCAGGAGATTAATAAGTATGCTATGGCTAGTTTTGATGGTTTGGGAGTTTTTGCGATGGATACAGAAAACCCAGAAAAGGCATCGAAACCTTTTGATAAAAATAGAGATGGTTTGGTTCCAAGTGGAGGTGCGGCAACCCTAATTGTAGAAAGTTATGAGTCAGCAAAAAAACGAGGAGCTACTATATTAGCAGAAATTATAGGTTATGGATTTTCATCAAATGGCGAACATATTTCAACACCAAATGTAGATGGACCATCTAGAGCAATGAAAAAAGCTATTGCGCAAGCAAATATAAAACCATCTGTTATAGAATATGTTAATGCTCATGCTACTTCAACACCAGTTGGAGATGGGAATGAAGCAAAAGCTATAACTAATGTTTTTGGTGAAAAAGGGCCATATGTTAGTTCTACCAAATCAATGACAGGTCACGAATGTTGGATGGCGGGAGCAAGTGAAGTAGTATATTCTATACTAATGATGCAAAACAATTTTATTGCGCCAAATATAAATTTAGAGGAACCAGATGAAGACTCAGCTAAATTAAATTTAGTAAGTAAAACGTTAGATAAAAAATTTGACGTATTTTTGTCAAACTCTTTTGGATTTGGTGGAACAAATTCAGCCCTAGTAATTAAAAAATTTATTAAAGAAAATGATTAAAGAAGATATTGTTGATAAGATTAACCTATTCCTTATCGATGAATTTGAGGTAGATGAGAATGATATTGCTCCAGAAGCTAATTTAAAAGAAACTTTAGAATTAGATAGTTTGGATTTTGTCGATCTTGTAGTTGCCGTTGAATCAAGCTTTGGCGTTAAATTAGTAGCGCAAGACTTCGTTAATGTTATTACACTTCAAGATTTCTATAATTTAATAGAAAACAAATTAAAATAGACTAATTAATAGTAATGGCTACTCAGTGGAAAGGTAAGTCCAGAGGAACAGTTTTTGGGTACAAAATTTTTGTATTTTTCATGAAAACTTTCGGACTTGGTTCTGCCTACTTTATCCTTTACTTTGTTGCTTTTTATTTTTGCTTCTTTGCTCTTGAGAGTACTAAGGCTAGCTATTATTACTTTAGAAATAGGCATAAGAATTCCGTATTTAAAGCGATACTAAACATTTACAGGAGTTATTATGTTTTTGGCCAAACTATTTTAGATAAAGTAGCTATTTCTTCAGGTATGAGAAACAGATTTACTTATGATTTCGATGGAGTAGATTTGATAAAAGAGGTTTTGAAACAAAAAAGAGGTGGTATTTTAATTAGTGCTCATTTAGGAAACTTTGAAATTGCCGAACATTTCTTTGGTGAGCTTGAAGAAAAAGCATCAATTAGCTTATTAACTACAGATACAGAGCATACTGCTATTAAAGAGTATTTAGATAGTGTTACAAATAAACCCAATGTTAATCTTATTTTAATTCAAGAAGATTTATCTCATATATTTGAAATTAATGCAGCATTAACAAGAAACGAAATTGTTTGTATCACAGGAGATCGTTATTATGATGGCTCTAAATTTTTAAAAGAAAACCTTTTAGGAGAAACAGCTAAATTTCCTGCCGGGCCATTTATGTTGGCATCACGATTAAAAGTACCTGTGCTTTTCGTTTATGTTATGAAAGAAACAAGCAAACATTACCATTTATATGCGCGTCAAGCTCAAGTTAAACATAGAGATGCTCAAGGATTACTTAAAGAATATACAATGAGTGTAACCTCTATGTTAAAAGCGTATCCTTTACAATGGTTTAATTATTTTGATTTTTGGAGAAAAGATGATAATTAAAGTAGCTTTTTAAGCAGCTTAAATAGTTCCAGTCACTATAAAGTTTGTATCTTTTCAAACTAATTGAAATATTATATTTTAGTGAAAAACATTTTAGTTATATATTATTCTCAGTCAGGTCAACTAACTGAAATTCTTAACAATATTACATCTGCATTTAACCAAAAAGAAATAACAATTGATTACCATAAAATTGAAATGGAACAACCATTTCCTTTTCCGTGGACAAAGAATCAATTCTTTAATGTTTTCCCTGAGACCTTTAAACAAATACCAAGTAAAGTAAAACCAGTTTCCCAAGACATTTTAGATAAGGAATACGATTTGGTTATTTTAGGCTATCCAATATGGTATTTAACGCCAGCATTACCAACGACTTCCTTTTTAAGTACAACTGATGCCGATAAGTTGTTAAAAAACAAGCCAGTAATTACAGTTATAGGTTGTAGGAATATGTGGATAATGGCGCAAGAAAAACTTAAGAAAAAACTTGTAGAACTCAATGCTAAATTAGTAGGGAATATTGTTTTAGCAGATAGACATATAAATCACATAAGCGTTATAACTATTGTAGATTGGATGTTTACTGGCGTAAAAAGAAAAAAGTTCGGTATTTTTCCAAAACCAGGAGTCTCTCAAAAAGATATCGATGAAGCTGTAAAATTTGGGCCTATAATAGAGAAACATGTATTACAAAATGACTATAATAATCTTCAAAATAACTTATTAGAAAAAGAAGCAGTAAAAATTAAGCCTTTTTTAATTATCGCAGATAAACGAGGGAATTTAATTTTTTCGAAATGGGCAGATTTAATTAAAGCTAAAGGTGAAAAATCTATTACTTCACGTAATTTTTGGCTTATTTTTTTTAAATATTACTTATTATTTGCTATTTGGATTATTGCACCAATAGTTTTTATCTTATTTTTGTTGACTTATGTGTTTTCTATCCATAAAATAAAAAAGGATAAAGAGTATTATTCATCAGTAAAAAATACCTACTAACAAGGAATGAAAGAAGTATATATTAATAAAATATCAAAGTTTTTACCTAATAAACCTGTGACTAATGATGAAATGGAAAAAAAATTAGGTTTTATAAATGGAAAAACTTCAAAAGGAAGACGTGTAGTACTTAGACAAAATAAAATAAAAACAAGATATTATGCCATTGACGATAATGGTAATATTTCCCACAATAATGCGCAATTAGCAACAGAAGCTATTAAGGGATTATGTGATGCTAACTTTAAAGCTGAAAATATTGAACTTTTGTCATGTGGAACATCTAGTCCAGACCAAATATTACCATCACATGCAGCAATGGTTCATGGGTTTTTAAAGAATGGTAATATTGAAATTAATTCACCTTCTGGGGCTTGTTGTTCTGGTATGAACGCGTTAAAATATGGTTACATGTCTGTGAAATCTGAGCAAACGAAAAACGCTGTATGTACAGGTTCAGAGCGTACCTCGTCTTGGATGATGTCTAATACATTTGAAGATGAAATTCAACATTTAAAAACTCTAGAAGAGAATCCAATTTTAGCTTTTAATAAAGATTTCTTACGCTGGATGTTGTCTGATGGTGCTGGTGCATTCTTATTAGAAAATGAACCAAAAGGGGAACATTCATTAAAGATTGAATGGATGGAAGGTTATTCATACGCGCATGAAATGGAACCCTGTATGTATGCAGGTAGCGAAAAATTAGAAGATGGCTTTTTAAAATCATGGAGCGAGTATTCATCTGATCAATGGAGTAAAAAATCAATATTTGCTGCAAAACAAGATGTAAAACTTTTAGACGAAAATATTTTGGAAAAAGGAGTCGATAGTTTGAAATTGGCCCTTGAAAAACACAATATAAAGCCAGAAGCTATTAATTATTATTTACCACATCTTTCTTCATACTATTTTGAAGATAAATTTTTTAATGTAATGTTAGAAAAAGGAATTAATATCCCAAAAGATAATTGGTTTATGAATTTAAGCGAAGTTGGTAATATAGGTTCAGCTTCAATTTATGTTATGTTAGAAGAATTAGCTAATTCTGGAAAACTCAAAAAAGGAGATAATATATTATTAGCAGTGCCAGAAAGCGCTCGTTTTTCTTATATGCATGCACTTTTAACTGTTTGCTAATATGTCTAACCTATTACCTATACAGGATATATCAAGTTTAATTCCTCAAAAAGTACCATTTGTAATGGTCGATACTTTGTTAGAATTTTCAAGCGAAAATATTAAATCTAGTTTTACTATAAAGGAAACAAATCTTTTTGTTGAAAAAGATACTTTTTTAGAACCTGGTTTAATTGAAAACATGGCACAAACTGTAGCGCTACATACAGGGTATGATTTTTTTTTAAAAGGTGAACAAGCACCAACAGGTTACATTGGCTCAATAAAAAAAGCAGAAGTATTCAAACTTCCAAAATGCAATGAGGTAATTAAAACTGAAGCTAAAATATTACATGAATTCATGGGAGTTACTATGGTTGAGACTATAGTACGCAATTCAAGAAAAGAAATTATTGCACAAGCACAAATGAAAACTGTTATCGTTGAAAATGCATAATATTAAATCACTAGATATCTCAAAATTTTTGCCGCATAGAGCTCCTTTTCTTATGGTTGATAGTTTGTTAGCATTAAATGATGACCATGTGTCTACACAGTTTTATGTAAAAGAAGATTGTATTTTTTTAGATAAAAATGGAGAATTTAGTGAAATAGGCTTAATTGAAAATGCAGCGCAAACTTGTTCTGCAATTGTTGGAAAAAGCTATTTTGAAGCGGATGACTTAGAAGGAGAAGGCACTAAATTAATAGGCTTTATTAGTGGTATTAAAAAAGTGAAAATAAATAATTTTCCAAAAGTAGGACAAACAATTATTTCTAATGCAAATTTAAAGTCTAGGTTTGATGCAGACCATTATAGTATATGCACTTTAGAATGTAGAATAAAAGTTCAAGATTTAGAATTATTATCTTGTGAAATGAATTTGTTTATTCAAGAAATAACAGAAGAGCCAAGTAAATAAAAAAGATTAAAAGTCAACACATGTGACCTTTAAAGTTAATAAAAATGACACATGAGAAATAGTGAAGTACCTCAAGATAAAAGTAGTTTAAAAGGAGCAAAAGAGCTTTGTTATGCTGTTGATGAGAATGGTGACTATACTACTGTAAATTCAACAGGTTGGGATCCAAAAACAATTGCTTTAAATAATGCAATTACAGATATTAATGAACGTATTGAAATAGCTAAACAACGTGTTTTAAAAAATGAAACAAGTCCAATAGAATATTATATGGAAGTTAATAAAATGGACCTAAATATTTTAGCTAGCTATGTAGGTTTATGGAAATGGAGAGTAAAACGCCATTTTAAACCTAAAGTTTTTAATAAATTGTCAAATAAAATATTGCAAAAATATGCAGATGTTTTTGAAGTTAGTATTTCTAAATTAAAAGATATAACAAATGGAAATAAATCATAAAAACACTAAGGTTACTAAAATTATGATAGATTTATTGCATTTGACCTCTAAAAAAATAAAAACAACAAATGGAAATTAAATTTACGCATCATCAATCTGCACATTGCGAAAATGGTGTGATTTCAAATTTAATGAAGCATAATGGTTTTGATATTAGTGAACCAATGGCTTTTGGTATTGGTAGTGGGTTGTTATTTTGTTACATCCCTTTTTTAATGGTAAACCATGCGCCAGCATTTACTTATCGTTCAATGCCTGGCACTATTTTTAAACGCTTTGCAAAGCGTACAGGAATAAAAATTAAGCGTCAAAAATTTAAAAACCCTAAAGAAGCAAAAGCTGTTTTAGATAGAAATTTAGAAAATGATAATCCAGTAGGATTACAAGTAGGTGTTTTTAATCTTGTTTATTTTCCAGACGAGTATCGTTTTCATTTCAATGCACACAATTTAGTAGTTTATGGTAAAAAAGAAGATACTTATTTAATAAGTGATCCCGTTATGGAAACCGTAACAACGCTTACAGATAAAGAATTAGAGAAAGTAAGATATGCTAAAGGCGCATTTGCTCCTAAAGGTCATATGTATTACCCTATAGATTTTCCAAAGGAATTAGAACTAGAAAAAGCTATAATAAAAGGTATTAAGCATACTTGTAGAGATATGTTAGCGCCAATGCCAATTATTGGAGTTAATGGTATTAAATATACAGCAAAACTGATACGAAAGTGGCCAAAAAAGAAAGGGGTGAAAAAAGCTAATCATTATTTAGGGCAAATTGTGAGAATGCAAGAAGAAATAGGTACTGGCGGTGGTGGATTTAGATACATTTTTGCAGCATTTCTTCAAGAAGCAAGTAAGGTCATTAAAAACGAAAAGTTATCTGAATTATCTAAAGAAATGACTCAAATTGGAGATGCTTGGAGAGATTTTGCTGTCGATGCATCAAGAATTTATAGAAATAGAAGCGCAAAAAACGATGCGTATAATGATATTGCAACGCAGCTAGAAGTTATTGCAAATAAAGAAAAGATATTCTTTAATAAATTAAAGAAAGCTATTTAAAAGATTACCGATTACTCGGAAAATAAATATGATTAAAATTGAGCAAATTTCTAAAAAATATAAAGATGCAGAAAAATTTTCTGTCTCTAACTTAGACTTGCTCATTGAAGAGAAAGAAATATTTGGTCTCTTAGGTCCTAATGGTGCAGGGAAAACAACTTTAATTTCATTATTATGCTCATTAATAAAACCGACATCTGGAAGTTTTACTATTAAGGGATTAAATTATAAAAAGAATAAAAAAGAACTAAAACAATTAATTGGTATTGTACCTCAAGAATATGCACTATATCCTACATTAACGGCTTTCGAAAATCTAAAATATTTTGGAAGTATGTATGGTTTAAAAGGTAAGGAGCTAACTTCTAAAATTAATGAAGCTTTAGAAACGTTAGGCCTTTTAGAGTTTGCGCACAAAAAAATAAGCTCTTTCTCTGGTGGAATGAAACGGCGTATTAATTTAATTGCAAGTATTCTTCACGAACCAAAAATTTTGTTCTTAGATGAACCAACTGTAGGAGTAGATGTACAATCTAAAAATGTTATAATAAAGTACCTTCAAGATATAAATAGTCGTGGTACTACAATAATTTATACGTCTCATCATTTAAATGAAGCAGAACATTTTTGTACAAGAGTTGCAATTATAGATCATGGTAAAATTATTTCTAAAGGAGAACCTAAAGCTTTAATAGCTGCAGAAAAAAAAGCAAATAATTTAGAAGATGTATTTATCGAATTAACAGGAAAAGACCTAAGAGATTATGCATAAGTTTTTAGCATCAACATACAAGGAATTTACTTTGTTAATAAGAGATTTTGGTGGTATCGTTATTTTATTCGTAATGCCATTAGTCTTAATTATTACGATCACTTTAATTCAAGATAGTTCGTTTAAAACAATTAGTGATACAAAAATTCCAATTTTAATAGTTGATAATGATAAAGGTGATGTTTCTAAATCAATAATTAATGGAATGCAAGATTCTAGTGCTTTCGAAATTATAGAAGAAGCAGAAGAAGCTATTGCAAAAGAAAAAGTTTTTAAAGGAAAGTATCAATTAGCGATAGTTATACCAAGGAATCTTTCTAAGGATTTAGCATTAAAAGTTAATCAAAATGTTGAAGGTATTATTGCCAAGTTTACTATGGAAGATGAAGTTGCTAGCGAAAAAACGGTAATTGAAAAAAAAGAAGTGCGTTTATATTTTGATCCAGCGACTCAGTTAACATTTAAAAGTTCAGTAAAAAACGGAATAGATAAGATGATTTCAAAAATTGAAACAGAATCTATATATAAAGCGTTTCAATCACAAATATCAGACGACCCTAACGAATCTATTTTTGAAACAGAAAATTTCATCAATTTTAAAGAAGTCTCATTAAAAAAAGAGGGGCAAGATATTTTGCCCAATTCGGTACAGCATAATGTACCAGCTTGGACATTGTTTGCTATTTTCTTTGTTATCGTTCCATTATCTATAAATGTAGTTCAAGAAAAAAATCAAGGCACATTTGTTCGCTTACGCACTAATCCAGTGTCTTATGCAACAGTTTTAGCAGGGAAAACAGCTGTATATTTAGTGGTATGTATTATTCAATTTATATTAATGTTACTTATAGGTGTTTATTTATTTCCATCAATAGGATTACCAACATTAGATATTTCTGGTAAACTACCATTATTATTTGTAGTTGCTTTCTTTGCAGGTTTAGCCGCTATAGGTTTAGGCTTGTTATTAGGAACTGTAGCAAAAACACATGAGCAATCTGCTCCATTTGGAGCTACTTTTGTTGTTATCTTAGCGGCAATTGGTGGTGTTTGGATTCCCGTTTTTGCTATGCCAAAATTCATGCAAATTTTATCTAATATTTCACCAATGAATTGGGGTTTAAATGCCTTTTACGATGTATTTTTACGAAATGGTTCTTTATTAGATATTTTACCAGAGATTGGTTTGTTATTTCTATTTTTTATCGCCACAACCACAATTGCTATAGTTTATAATGAAAAAAAATATGCCGTCTAAAATACAAGAAATATCACATACAAGTGAGATTAGAATTCGTTTCGCAGAGACAGATCCTTTAGGTATAGTATGGCATGGAAATTATATTCAATATTTCGAAGATGGTCGTGAAGCTTTTGGTCGTGCACATGGTATTTCATACTTAGATCAAAAAAATAAAGGTTATACTACACCCATTGTAAAAACAAACACAGAGCATAAATTGCCATTACATTATGGAGATGTAGCAACTATAAAAACAACATTTGTTAATTCAAGTGCAGCAAAGATGATTTTTAAATATCAGATTTTTAATGGTAAAAATCAATTGGTATGTGAAGGATCAACAACACAAGTATTTGTGTCTCATGTAGGAGAGAAAATGGACGAAGGAGAATTACAACTTGTAGCTCCAGAGTTTTTTATGAATTGGAAAGCTAAGGTAGGATTGTTAGATGAATAACGTATACGTATCATATAATAATATTATCTCTTCACTTGGTTTTGATAGCGAAACTGTAGTAAAAGCTATTCATGAAGAAAAAACGGGACTTAAGTTAGTAGATGATAAATCTATTTTACCTAATGATTTTTATACCTCTTTAATAGATAGAAATAAATTACAGACTGCTTTCCCTAAATTAAAAGATGTAGATTATTATACGCATTTAGAGCAAATGATGATTACATCATTAAATAAAGTAATCAAAGCGTCAAAGGTGAAATTAGATGATCGTGTAGGATTAATAATCTCAACAACAAAAGGGAATATAGATGTTTTAGATGCTAATTCTCCTTTCGAAAAAAAACGATCATACTTAAGTGCTTTAGGAAAAACTATTCAAGATTTTTTTAATTTAAAAAACGAAGCTGTTTTAGTATCTAACGCCTGTGTATCTGGAGTGTTGTCTCTAGCAATTGCAAAACGTTATATTCAACAAGAAAAATATGACCATGTATTTGTTGTTGGTGGAGATATAGTCACAGCTTTTATATTATCTGGGTTTAATTCGTTTCAAGCATTGAGTGATAAGCCATGTAAGCCGTTTGATAAAAATAGAACTGGTATAAACATAGGAGAAGTTGCAACAAGTGTTTTAGTTACAAATGATAAAACTAAATTATCAAAAGATGCTGTAGAGATATTGGGTGAAAGTTCATGCAATGATGCAAACCATATTTCTGGTCCATCAAGAACAGGCGAAGGTTTGTATAGAAGTGTTAATTTAGCTATAAGACAGGCAGGAATTAATGTTAATGATATAGATTATATCTCTGCGCATGGTACTGCAACTTTGTTTAATGATGAAATGGAATCTATTGCATTTAATAGAGTAGGATTAGGTGATGTTCCATTACATAGTTTAAAAGGCTATTTTGGCCATACACTTGGCGCATCGGGTTTGTTAGAAACTATTGTAGGAATGCATTCTTTGCACAATAATACGCTTTATGCCTCTTTAGGATTTGAAGAATTAGGAGTATCGCAACCTCTTAATGTTATAAAGAATACAACAAAAAAAACATTAAATACATTTATAAAAACAGCGTCTGGATTTGGAGGTTGTAATACAGCAGTTGTATTTAAAAAAAATATAGAATAAAGATATGTCAGATACTACAGTAAAAGCAATAGATGCTATACAAGAAGCCCAGAAAATTGCATTCGCACCTTTTGTTTTTCAAGCCACAGTTGCATTAAGAAAGTTAGGAGTACTTGATCTTATCTTTGAGCGCAGAAAAAAAGGAGGTATTTCTTTAAAAGAATTGTCAGAAAAGTTATCAATTAGTGAATATGGAATAGGCGTTTTGTTAGAAATAGCAGAAAGTTCTAATGTTGTTTCAATACATGAAGATGATAAATTTCAATTAACTACTACAGGTTATTTTTTAGCCTATAATGAAACAGTAAATGTAAATATTAACTTTACTAACGAAGTTTGTTATAAAGGCTTATTTCATTTAGTGGAGGCTGTAAAAACTGGTAAACCTGAAGGTTTAAAAGAGCTTGGTCAGTGGGAAACTATTTATGAAGGTTTATCTCAGTTAGAGCCAGAAGCTCAGAAATCTTGGTTTGATTTTGATCATCATTATTCTGATGATATATTTAAAGAAGCATTAGATATTCTTTTTAAAAAAGAACGAAAGTCAATTTTTGATATTGGGGCTAATACTGGAAAATTCACGATTCAAGCTTGTAATTATAACGATCAAGTAAAGATGACTATGATTGACCTTCCAGGACAATTAAATAAAGCAATTACAAATGTCAAAAATAAAGGCTTTCAAGATAGAGTAAACAGTCATGAAATTAATTGGCTTTCAGAAAATCCACAAATTCCTAAAGGAGCAGAAACAATTTGGATGTGTCAATTTTTAGATTGCTTTTCTAAAAGTGAAATTCTAAAAGTACTTAAAACTTGTGTTGGTTCTATGGATGAAAATTCAGAATTAATAATAGTAGAAACATTTACAGACAGACAAAAGTTTGATAATGCTAAATTTATTCTTGAAGCAACATCAATATACTTTACAGCACTTGCTAATGGTAATTCTAAGATGTATAAAGCAACCGAATTTAAAGATATCGCAGCTGAAGCAGGATTACTAATTAAAGAAGATATTGCAGTTGGAGAATACCATACAATGTTTGTGTTTAATAAAAACTAGATAATGGATAATAGTTTTTACATAAAATCTCATTGTCGTATTAAGAATAGCAAAATTAGTCTTAATACTGTAGAAGTATTTGAAAGAGAAACTAAAGATTTTATAGAATTTATAAAAGCAGCTTATAAATCGTTAGACACTAAATATCCTAAGTTTTTTAAAATGGATAGATTAAGTAAACTAGCTTTTATAGCAGCAGATGTTTTACTTAAAAATGAAAACTTAAATCCTGAAATAGAACAAGATATAGCAGTAGTTTTATCTAATAAAGCATCAAGCTTAGATACAGATAGAAAACACCAAAAGGCAATTCAAGATAAAGAAAACTACTATCCAAGTCCAGCAGTTTTTGTATACACACTTCCAAATATATGTATTGGTGAGATAAGTATAAAATATAAGCTGTATTCTGAGAATAGTTTTTTTATCTTTGACAGCTTAAATGCAGAACATTTATCAATCTATTCTAATAGTCTATTAGAAACTAATAAAGCTAAAGAAGTGCTTTGTGGTTGGGTAGAGTTAGATGGTGATAATTACGATGCTTTTTTGTATTTAGTTTCAACTAAAGGCAAAATAGAACATACAAAACAAAATATTGACAAACTATACAAATTATAATATGGACGCTTTAAAATTAGAATTAAAAGAAAACATTATCGAGCAATTAAACTTGGAAGATATGACTGCAGATGATATTGCAAATGATGATATTCTTTTTGGTGATGGTTTAGGCTTAGATTCTATTGATGCATTAGAATTAATAGTAATGTTAGATAAAAACTATGGGATTAAACTAGCAGACCCAAAGGAAGGTCGTGCTATTTTTGAATCTATTGATACTATGGCTGCTTATATTGCAGAGAATAGAAGTAAGTAAAATCCCTGTGAAAATAGGTGCCTCTTCGTTAATTGAGTTTGAAGAGATAATATTAAAATAAGATTCCTGTTTTTGCAGGAATATATTATGAGTAAAGGAGTAGCAATAACTGGAATGGGAATAATTTCTGCCATTGGGAACAATGTAGCAGAAAACTATCAATCGCTTATAGATGGTAAAAAAGGTATCACTAGAGTTGAAAAAATTGATACTATTCACAAAGATGTTATTATGGTTGGTGAGATTGATATTACTAACGAAGCTTTTGAAAAGAAGTTAGGACTTGCAAAAGATAATAATTACTCAAGAACTGCATTTTTAGGAGCAGTAGCAGCTAAACAAGCTATTGCAGATGCAGGAATTACTAATATTAATAAGTACAAAACAGGCTTAATATCTGCAACTAGTGTTGGAGGTATGGATAGAACTGAAACACATTACTACAACTATTTAACAGAAGCGGAACCAAGAAAATATATAGATGGTCATCATGCTGGAGATTCTTCTCAGAAAATTGCTGAGCAACTAGGTATAGAAAAATCTTTAGTTACTACTATAAGTACTGCATGTTCATCTGCTGCAAACGCCATTATGTTTGGTGCTAGATTAATTAAATCTGGACAATTAGATCGAGTGGTAGTTGGTGGAACAGATTGTATGTCTAAATTCACTATCAATGGTTTTAAAACCTTGATGATTTTATCTGATACGTATAATACGCCTTTTGATGAAAACCGTAAAGGGTTAAATTTAGGAGAAGCTGCAGCATTTTTAGTTTTAGAATCTGATGCTGTCGTAAAAGCAGAAAATAAAACTGTATTAGCTTATGTCAAAGGTTACGCTAATGCAAATGATGCACATCATCAAACAGCATCTTCAGATCATGGAGATGGAGCAACTCTAGCTATGGAAAAAGCATTAAAAGTTGCGGGTTTAGAACCAAAAGATATAGATTATATTAATGCTCATGGTACAGCTACGGGCAACAATGATTTATCTGAAGGTAGAGCAATTATAAGAGTTTTTGGAGATAATGTGCCAGATTTTAGTTCTACTAAAGCATACACAGGGCATACTTTAGCAGCTGCTGGCGGAATTGAAGCAGTATATTCTGTTTTAGCATTGCAAAACAATATTATTTATCCTAATCTGAATTTTAAAACACAGATGAAGGAATTTAATATAACGCCTCAATTAACCTTAAAGGAAAAGCATTTAGATGTTATTATGTCTAATTCTTTTGGATTTGGAGGCAATTGTTCAACTGTTATTTTTTCTAAAGAAGCCTAATGAAAAAAGTATATATCAACAGCGTTTGCGCTATTACTCCTCAAAAAACATTTGATAACACTCAGTTTTTAGAAGAATTAATTGAGTATGATGCAAATGTTATTAATGTGGTAAACCCTGTTTATAAAGATTTTATTCCGCCAGCTGCAGCTCGCCGTATGGCAAAAGGAATAAAAATGGGAGTAGTTGCTTCAAAATTGGCTTTAAAAGAATCTGGTTTAGAAAATGTAGATGCGATTATAACAGGAACGGGAATGGGATGCGTTCGAGATTCTGAAAAATTTGTAAGCGCAATTATAGATAATGATGAGCAATTTTTAACGCCAACAGCTTTTATACAATCAACACATAATACAGTTGGCGGTCAAATAGCTTTAGAGTTAGGTTGTAAAGGTTATAATTTTACTTATGTACATTCTGGTATTTCGTTTGAATCGGCTTTGTTAGATGCAAAAATGCAGTTAGAATTAGACGAAGCCAAAGCTATTTTGGTTGGAGGCGTAGATGAACTTGGAGATCATACTGTAGCTATTCATAAGTTGGTAAACCATATTAAATCAGAAAATATAAATTCTAATGCATTACTAGAAAGTAAAACCCAGGGTTGTGTATTTGGAGAAGGCGCTGGTTTTTTTGTTTTAAAAAATGAAAAGCAAGAGTCATCTTATGCAGAAGTTGTTGCTTTAAATACTTATAATACTTTAGATGAAGAATCTGTAAATGAAGAAGCAATACGATTCTTAGAAGAAAACAATATTGAGGCATCTTCTATTGATGCTATTATTTTAGGAAATAATGGAGATGTTAATTTCGATGGATATTACAATAAATTAACGTCCAAAACCTTTAAAGATATTCAGCAAATATATTACAAACATATAAGTGGTGAATTTAATACAGCGTCATCATTTGGTTTATGGTTAGGTGCTAGAATTATAAAATCTCAAATACTGCCAGAAGCTGTAAAACTAAATATAACAGAAACTTCAAAGTTTAAAACTATATTATTATACAACCAATATCGTGGAAAAAACCATAGTTTCACAATATTGAAACAATGCTAAAAAAGAAAATAGATATATTCTTTTTAACCGTTTTAATTGGCGGTACTATATTGTTTTTTGTTGATGGTTTTCCTATTTATGTGCTTTTAATTTGGTTAGTGTTTTGGCTAATTATTACTGCACTAGGATCTTTTAATATTGATTGGAATTATCATTTAAAGTCATTAAACTCAAATAAGAATATAAAAAATAATCAAGTAGCTATTACTTTCGATGATGGACCAAATGAAGAGTATACATCACTGGTTTTAGAACTTCTTAAAAAATATAATGCTAAAGCAACTTTTTTTTGCATTGGTAATAAAATTGAAAAATACCCAGAACTATTTAATGTTATTATTTCTCAAGGGCATACAGTAGGTAATCACACCTATTCTCATGCTAAAGGATTTGGTTTTTTTAGTACGAAACAAGTGCTTTCCGAATTAAGTAAAACAAACAGTATTGTAAAACAAAACTGTGGTTTAGAAATGAAGCTCTATCGTCCAGCTTTTGGAGTTACAAACCCGCAAATAGGTAGAGCGATAAAAAAACTTAATATGCAAAGCATAGGTTGGAATAATCGTTCGTTTGACACTTCTATTTTATCTGCAGATTTCATCATTCAAAAGATTACTAGAAAACTTCAAAAAGGAGATATTATTTTGTTACACGATAGCAGTACAAAAACATTAGTGGTTTTGGAACAGTTATTGCTATTTTTGCATGAACGAAATATAGAGTCTGTTACAATTGATACACTCTTAGATATTAAAGCCTATGCGTAATCTGTTTTTTATTTTCTTTTTATCTGTTTTTGCTATACAGGCACAAACAAAAATGGATCCTGTTAATGCCAAAGCATTACAATCTAAAGTGAAAGCATTGTCTAAAACGTCGCAAACCATTACTAGTGATTTTATACAATACAAGCATTTGGATTTTTTAAATAATGATATAAAAACCTCTGGGAAATTATCATTTAAAGCTCCAGATTTGGTAAAATGGGAATATGTAGACCCTTTTTCTTATGCTATAGTTTTTAAGGAAGAAAAACTCTATATTAATGATAATGGGAATAAAAGTAAAATAGATATTGGGTCTAACAAAATGTTTAAACAGCTTAATGGTTTAATAATAGCAAGTGTTAAAGGTGATATGTTTGATGATAATGCTTTCAATATTACATATTATGTTGATGGAAAAAATAGTTTAGTTCATTTTAATCCAAAGGAAGAAAAAATGGCAAAATATATTAAATCATTTCATATAACTTTTAATGCTAAAGGAGATGTAGTTGAAGTGAAAATGATTGAACCCTCAGACGATTATACAAAAATTGTTTTTAGTAATAAAGTACTAAACAAAACACTTCCAAATGAGGTATTTGCTCATTAGTATTTCGTTTATTTTATTGTTTTCATGTGGTTCTTATACCAAGAAGTATAATTTAGAATCTGTAGACATTAAAAACTCTGTCATACAAAATCCTTATTTTTCGAGTTTAGATAAAGACTATGTGTATAAAGCTAATATTGAAGTCTATGATAATACGTTTGGAGGTCTTTTTATAGTAAAAAAGATTTCTAAAGTAGAACATCGTATTGTGTTTACTACAGAAATGGGTAATAAACTGTTCGATTTTTCATATAAAGAAAGCGATTTTAAGGTAAACTCAATTTTAGAAGCTTTAGATAGAAAAATATTAATCAATATTTTAGAAAAAGATTTTCGAGTGTTAATTACTGAAAATTTAAATACTATAGAAGAATATGCAACTAATAACAACTCTGTTTATAAAACTATTTTAAACAAGAAGCCACATTATTACTATAAAAAGGAGTATTTAAATAAAATTATAAATGCAAAAGGAGGAAAAGAGAAAATCATCTTTACGTTTTCAGAAATTAGTGATAATATTGCAAAAAAAATAGAAATAAAACATAATAATATAAAACTTAAAATCAATCTTAAATCAATCAATTAAAATGAAAAAAATAATAGTGCTTTTAGCTTTTTTTGTAGTTTCATCATCTACAATAGCTCAAATAAAAATTAGACCAGGTGTGAAATTAGGATTAAATAATTCTAGATTACAAGGTTTAGATAATGCTGAATCTATAACAGGAATTAATGGAGGTCTATTTGTAAATTTCGATTTCACACGTTTCTATGAACTACAAATCGAAACAGGTTATTCTCAACAAGGAGCAACTGTAAATAGAACATTGTCTATTAATCTAAACGATCCTTTTTTTACAAATAATAGAATTGAAGAAGATATAGACCTACAATACTTATCTTTAGGAATTGCAAATAAATTTTTTGTTATGGCTAAAGACCATGGTTTTCATTTTATTGTTGGACCTTCTATTGATATCATTGTAAATGATACTAATTTTAATAGTACACCAATAGATTTATCTTTCTTTGGAGGTATTGGTTATGAGTTTCCATTTGGCTTAGCCATTGAAGCGCGTTATAAACAAGGTGTTATTGATGTAGAGGATACATATGATTCTTCTACTTATAATGATGTTGATTATTATTATACTAACTCTGTATTCCAAATAGGAGCAGCTTATAAATTCGATTTTTAATATGCAATTACAAGACTTCTATAAAGTAAATACTATCGAAACAGTTGATAATACTACAACTGCAAATATTACTATAAATAAAGATCATAATATATTTAATGGGCATTTTCCTAATAACCCTGTAACTCCCGGTGTTTGTATGATGCAAATAATCAAGGAAATAACAGAGGAAGTGGTTAGTGAAAAACTGTTTATGCAAACATCCAGCAATATTAAATTTATGGCGATTATTAACCCAGAAAAAACGCCTGATTTAGAATTAACTTTAAATGTTTCTAAAGTAGAAGATGGTTACAAAGTGAAAAATGTAACTAAGTTTGAAGATACAGTGGCATTAAAATTGAATACACATTTTATTGTAAAATAAAACGTAATAAATATGAAATATTTTCTTCTTTTAATAGTATCAATATTTGCATTTAAGTCTTTAAATGTAAAAGAAGTACGTACAGCTTATAGAGCGGCAGGAGAAGATAATACTAAAGTTGAAGCATTCTATAAATTAGTAAGTACTGTAAAAAAAACAGACAAAGCAGTTTTTGTAGCATATAAAGGAGCATCTATTGCAATGCTAGCTAAAGGAAAGAAAACAATTAAAGAGAAAAAAACTGGTTTTATTAAAGGTGTAGAATTATTAGAATTTGCTATAAAAAAGGAGCCAAATAATATTGAAGCACGTTTTATACGATTAAGCATTCAAGAAAATACACCAAAACTTTTAAAATATAAAGGTAAAATAGCTGAAGATAAACACTTTATTTTAAGTCAATTTAAACAGATTAGAGATAATCATCTTAAATCGCATATTAAAGATTACATCATGAAATCTAAAGGTTTTACTGAAGAAGAAAAGAAAAAACTGCAATAGCAAATCAATAAAAAAAACCTTAATTTTACACTTCTTAAGAAATTAATCTACCAAGGTGGAAAACAAGCTAATTAATCTAAAATTCAAAGCACTTAATATATGTGTGTTAATACCAACATACAATAATGAGCATACGTTAAAACGTGTCATTGATGGTGTTTTGAGTTATACAGATAATCTACTTATCGTTAATGATGGTGCTACAGATTCTACTATAAATATTTTAAAGACTTACCCAGACATTGAACAGTTGCACATTCCAAAAAATAAAGGAAAAGGTAATGCATTGCGAGAAGGTTTTAAAAAAGCTGAAAGTTTAGGATATAAACATGCTATTACTATAGATTCTGATGGGCAACATTACCCAGATGACCTACACGAATTTATTACTGGATTAGAAAATGCTGAAAATGATAATGTCATTATTGTTGGGGCAAGAAATATGGAGCAAGCAAATATTCCAGGTAAAAGTAGCTTTGGACATAAATTTTCCAATTTCTGGTACTGGTTTGAAACAGGAATTAAGTTAACAGACACACAATCTGGATATAGATTATATAATTTAAAAGCTGTTAATGCATTAAAATTAATTACTAATAAGTTTGAATACGAAATTGAAATAATCGTAAAAGCAGCTTGGAAAGGTGTTAATGTATTTAATGTGCCAGTAAAAGTGTTATACGATAAAAATGAACGTGTTTCACATTTTAGACCATTTAAAGATTTTACTAGAATAAGTATATTAAATACTTACTTTGTGATTTTAGCCATATTTTTTTATAAGCCAAGACAGTTCTTTAGAGCATTAAAAAAAAAAGGCATTAAACGTTTCTTTGTAGAAGATCTTATAGGGCAAAATGATTCCCCTATAAAAAAAGCATTATCGATAGCTTTAGGCGTTTTTATTGGTATTTCTCCTTTTTGGGGATTCCATACTATTTTAGTTTTATTCTTATCAGTATCTCTTGGGTTAAATAAAGCCATTGCTTTTGCATTTTCAAATGTTAGTTTACCACCATTTATTCCATTTATATTATACGCTAGTGTTAAATTAGGTCAGTTTATCTCGGGTGCAGAAAATAATCAAACAATGAGTGAAATGATTGATAATTTTGAAGTGGTTTCACATTTAAAAAGTTACTTAATTGGTAGTTTTTCTTTAGCAATTATTTGCGCAGTTATTTCTGGAGGTATTGGTTATATTATTTTAAATATCCTAAATAAAAAAACGATTGCTTTAGACAATGGATAAGGTGTTTTATAATATATATAAAACAATACGAAAGCAAAAAATCATTTCTCTTTTTGCTATACTTCTCTTGGTTTTTGGTCTAGTATTTCTAGCTTTTAAAATTACTTTCGAAGAAGATATTACCAAATTAATTCCTACAAATTCTAAATCTGAAAAATTTCAAAAAGTACTAAAGAATGTAAATTTTGCAGATAAAATTATTGTAAACTTTAAACGTCAAAGTAGCGGTACTGCTAATGATTTAACTCAAGTAGCTTCTATTTTTATTGATAGTGTAAATAGTAGTGCATCAGCATTTGTTAAGCAAATTCAAGGACAAGTTGAAGATGAAGATGCTCTTAATACTATTGATTTTGTGTATAATAATTTACCACTATTTTTAGAGCCTTCAGATTATAAAATTATTGAGCAAAAATTAATAGCAGATAGTATACAAGCGATTACAAATAATAACTACAAAACATTAATATCTCCATCTGGTATTATTGCAAAAAAAACAATCTTAAAAGATCCTCTGGGGCTATCTTTTTTAGGATTAGAGCATTTAAAAACATTAAGTTTTGGAGATGATTTTAAATTAAATAATGGTTTTTTAATTACTAAGGATAATAACAACTTACTGTTATTTATTACACCTAAATATGAATCTAGTGAAACAGATAAGAATACTGTGTTCGCAAAAATTCTAGATAACTTAAAAACGAATTTAAATAAGAATAATGTTAATAAAGTAGAACTTGAATATTTTGGAGGCGCTTTAATAGCAGTTGCTAACGCTAATCAAATAAAAAAAGACATACAGTTTACAGTAAGTATTGCCCTTACAGTTTTACTCATTATTTTAATTCTGTTTTATAAAAAACTCACTGTACCAATTATATTGTTTATTCCAACTATTTTTGGAGGTTTAGTTGCTATGTCTATTTTGTTTTTAATAAGAACAAAAGTATCGGCTATTTCTTTAGGTATTGGTTCTGTTTTATTGGGAGTAACACTGGACTATTCATTACACATTTTAACACATATTAGAAGTAATAATAATATTGAGTCTTTGTATAAAGATATAGCAAAGCCTATTTTAATGAGCAGTCTAACAACTGCATTAGCTTTTTTATGCTTATTATTTTTACAATCTCAAGCACTACAAGATTTAGGAATTTTTGCTGCAGTTAGTGTTATAAGTGCATCAATATTTGCTTTAATATTTATACCTCAAGTGTATTCTAAAAAAGCTAGAAACAATTCTAAAACAACTATCCTTGATAGAATAGCATCTTATAGTTTGCATAAAAATAAAGGCTTCATAATAGTAGTTTTTGCACTATTTGTAATAAGCTTATTTACTTATAATAAAGTAAAATTTAATAATGATCTAGCAACATTAAACTATCAAGCGGAAGAATTTGTAAATGCAGAAAAACATATAGATGCGCTTACAAATTTATCTTCAAAATCACTTTATATCGCTGCCTTTGGAGACTCAAACGAAACTGCTTTTAAAGTTAATGATACTATTTTTAATACACTTAAAAAATTAAAAACTGAAGATAAAATTATTGAGTTTAGTTCTATTGGTACTTTGGTTAAGTCTGAAGAATTTCAGAAAAAGAAAATTGAAGATTGGCAACAGTTTTGGACTTTAGTTAGAAAAAAAACAGCTAAAGAAAACCTAATAACAAGTGGGAATATTCATGGTTTTAAACCAAAAACATTTAATCAATTTTATAACTTTTTAGATTCAGAATTTATACCATTATCTATAGAAGATTATAAAGAGTTAAAAATGGTCTCAGCTGAGGATTATATTACATCTAAAGCAGATTTTACAACAGTTACTACATTAGTAAAAGTAAAAGAAAGCCAACTTAAAGAAGTTGTTTCAGTCTTTGAAAATAATCCAGAAACTGTTGTTATAGATCGCCAACAAATGAATGAGACCTTTTTAGGTAATCTTAAAAACGACTTTAATAAATTAGTACTATACTCATTGATTGTCGTTTTGGCATTATTGTTTCTGTATTATAAGAGTATGTCATTAACCTTAGTGACAAGTATTCCAATTGCATTGACTTGGTTTATTACTATTGGTTTAATGGGGTTATTAGATATTAAGTTTAATATTTTTAATATAATTATTTCGACTTTTATTTTTGGCTTGGGTGTAGACTATTGCATATTTATTACTAACGGTTTACTTCATGAATATCACACAGGAGAAAAAGCATTACCAACACATAAAATTTCTATTATATTATCTGTAATTACTACAATATTGGGTGTTGGTGTCTTAATTTTTGCTAAACATCCGGCATTACATTCTATTGCTTTAGTATCTATTGTGGGTATTTTATCTGCTTTAATTATTGCATTTACAATACAACCATTATTATTTAAGCTTTTTATTGGAAGTAAAAATAAAAGACCAATAACATTACGTTTATTAATACATTCTGTAATATCGTTTGGGTATTTTGGTATTGGTGGTGCATTACTTTCTGTGTTAAGTGTTGTGTTGGTTAAATTGATTCCTTTAAAAGAAGAAACTAAGATGAAATGGTTTCATAAGATATTATCTTCTTTTAAAAAGTCGGTTTTATACACTAATTGGTTTGTAGATAAAAAAATAGTTAATCCAAATAAAGAAACCTTTAAAAAGCAAGCTTTTATAATAGCCAATCACACTTCTTTTTTAGATATTTTGGCAGTTGGAATGTTATATCCAAAGCTTATTTTTTTAGTAAATGATTGGGTTTATAATTCACCAATTTTTGGAAAAGCTGTTAAATTAGCTGGTTTTTATCCAGTTTCTAGTGGTATTGAAAACAGTGTCTCCCATTTACAAAAGAAAATAGATCAAGGCTATAGTTTAATTGCTTTTCCAGAAGGAACACGATCTAATACAAACAAGATAAAACGTTTTCATAAAGGCGCCTTTTATTTAGCAGAACAATTTAATCTGGATATCATTCCAGTACTTATCCATGGTAATTCAGAAGTGTTACCTAAAGGAAGTTTTGTTATTAAAAACGGAAGCATAACACTTAAAATTTTAGATAGAATTTCTCCTGAGGATAAAACATTTGGTAAAAACTATTCAGAAAGAGCAAGAAAAATTGGAGCGCATTTTAGATCTGAATTTGATGTACTAAGAAACGAAATAGAATATGATGAATATTTTCATCAGGTAGTTCTTGAAGATTATAGTTATAAAGGTGATACTTTATATTCTAAAGTAAAAGAAGATTTAAAAAGTAACGCTTCTACTTATAAAGCTATATTAAATGCTATACCAGATAAAGCTAAAATAATTCATGTTTCTAAAGATTCTGGACAATTAGATTTTTTGTTGACCATAGATAGACCAGATCGCGAGATTACTACTTATATAGAGAATAAAGAGGTAGCAGCTATAATAAAAAATAGTTTTATAACGAATAATCATTATAAAATTTCTATTGTTGATAGTATAACAGAATTAGAAGAAAAAGCATCAGAAGTGGTAATTCTAAACTCAGAATATATAACTGATGACGAGATAAAAAGAATGTCAAAATCGATATCTATTTTTATATTAATAAAAGAAAGTCGAACTTTATATGCTAGTGCTATAAAAAAATTAGGTTTTATTCTTGAAGATGAAAAAGATAACCTGATGATTTTTAAAAATTAAAACAATTTTTATTGGAACATAAATTAAATAAAGACGGAAAAAAAGTTTACGATGTCGTTATAGTTGGAAGTGGTTTAGGAGGTTTTGTATCTGCTATAATTTTAGCGAAAGAAGGACTTAGTGTATGTGTATTAGAAAAGAATAATCAATATGGAGGTAACTTACAAACCTTTGTACGAAATAAAACTATTTTCGATACTGGAGTACACTATATTGGAGGTTTAGAACCTGGGCAAAACTTATATCATTATTTCAACTACATTGAAATAATGGAAGATTTACCATTACATAAATTGGATGATGACGGTTTTGATATTATCACTTTTGATGATGATGAAAAGGAATATAAACATGCAATGGGGTACGATAATTTCATAAAAGCTTTAATTAAAGATTTTCCTGAAGAAGAAAATGCGATTAGAATATATTGTGCTAAAGTGCAAGAGATATGTAATAAGTTTCCGTTATATTCATTAAAAAAAGGAGAAGCATATTTTGGAGATAAAGATGCTTTCGAACTGCCTATTAAACAGTATTTAGAAGATATTACAGATAATGCAAAACTAAGAGCGGTACTTGGTGGTACAAATACATTGTATGCCGGTGACGAGTATAAAACTCCATTTTATGTACACGCATTAGCCATAAACTCCTATATAGAAAGTTCTTTTAGATGTATTAACGGTGGAAGCCAGATGACTAAATTACTAGTCAAAAAACTTAAAAAGTATGGAGGAGAAATCTATAAACATCAAGAAGTTGTAGATTTTACATTCAATGATGAAGGAAAAATAGCTTCAGTAAAAACTAAAAAAGGAGACGAATTTTTTGGCAATTTATTTATATCTAATATTGAACCGAAAACGACTCTAAAAATGGTAGGAGAAAAGCGATTTAAAAAACCATATGTTAGTCGTGTAGAAAAAATAGAAACTACTATTGCGCCTTTTAGTTTATATTTGGTTTTAAAGAAAGACTCTTTTAAATATCAAAATAAAAATTATTACCATTTTAAAGACCATAATAGAATATGGGCCGCTCAAGATTATACCCAAGAAAGCTGGCCAGAAGGTTATATGTTATCTATGGGGATTAATAAAAATCATAATGGTTATGGCGATAATTTAACGGCTATGACTTATATGCATTATGATGAAGTTGAGCAATGGGAAGATACATTTAATACGGTAGCTCATAAAAACGATCGCGGGCAAACATATGATGAGTTTAAATCAGAAAAGGCAGAAAAATTTATAGTAGAAATTGAAAAGAAATTTCCAAACATACGTGAGTGTATTGAAGAGGTTTATACATCTACACCATTATCATATCGCGATTATATAGGCAGTCATAGAGGAGCAATGTATGGATATGCAAAAGATGCGGGAAAACCATTGTACTCCCATTTATCCCCAAAAACGAAAGTTAAGAACCTATTCTTTACAGGACAAAGCATTAATATGCATGGTATTTTAGGTGTTACTATTAGCGCTGTTATTACTTGTGCGGAAATCATAGATAAAGAATATTTAATAGATAAAATATTAAATTACGAAAAGGTAGAAATGAGCTAATTATAATTTATATGGGGGAATTTAAATTAAAAACAATTGAGCGTGTAAAATCTATCTCAAAAGAAGATTTTATAAAAAACTACTATAAAAAGCAAAAACCTGTTTTAATTGAAAATTTAACCAATGATTGGCCAGCTAAAACAAAGTGGAATTTAGATTATATTCAATCGTTAGCTGGTGATCAAGTTGTTCCATTGTATAATAGTAAACCAACAAAGGGAACCCAGAAATCTGCAGAACCAGTAGAGCATATGAAACTCTACGAATATATAGAGTTAATAAAAGCTGGACCTACTGAGTTAAGAATTTTTTTCTTTGACTTAATGAAGAAAATGCCAATTTTAGCTAAAGATTTTACTTACCCAGATATTGGTCTAAAGTTCTTTAAACGATTACCAGTTATGTTTTTTGGAAGTAAAGATTCTAAAGTTTTAGCTCATTATGATATGGATTTAGCAGATTTAATGCATTTCCATTTTCATGGAAAAAAAAGTGTAACACTATTTTCTCCAGACCAAACAAAATATTTGTATAAAATACCTTATGCTGTTCATAATTTAGAAAGTATAGATATGGCTAATCCAGATTTTGAAAAATACCCTGCGTTAAAAAAGGTAGAAGGATTTTATACAGAAATGAATCATGGAGAAGCACTATATATGCCTAGTGGCTATTGGCATTATATAGAATATCTTAATGGCAGTTTTTCTATGACTTTGAGAGCTTTTACTAAAAAGCCTAAAACGGCATTGCGTATGCTATATAATGTGGCTTTTATGAGGCATTTTGAAAATGTTATGCGTAAAATGAGAGGTCAAAAATGGATTGATTATAAAGAAACATTAGCTATAAAGAAAACAAATAAATCTATAAAAAATTAATGCTCAAGAATAGAAATGCTAGTTGTTGTCTCTTAATACTACTTTTTGTGGTATTGTCTTCATGTGGTGTTTCAAAATCATTACATGATATTCCAAATGTTAGTGCTTATGATAGCACAGTTGCTAAACGTAATATTATAAATGATTCTACATTTATTTCAGGTAATAATACATTATCTAAAAACGCGCAAGGGCAATGGGAATTATATGTAGAAGGAAATCCATACCAAATAGGCTTAGTAACAGGAGTATTAACAGAAGACTTATTTAAAAAACAAGAACATGCTTTTTTAAGTAAAGTAAATGAATTAGTACCATCAAAAACCAAACAATGGTTTTTAAGAAAACTATTAGCATGGTATAACCGAAAAATGTATTTAAACATTCCTCAAGAATATAAAACCGAAATTTATGGTTTATCTAAATATGCAGCAGATGATTACAACCATATTGCAGAAAATTATTTAAGAATATTATACTTACATAGTGCTCATGATATTGGCCATGCATTACAAGATTTGGCTTTAGTAGGTTGTTCCTCTTTTGCAGCTTGGGGGAATAAAACAGAAGACGGGAATTTAATAATTGGTAGAAATTTTGATTTCTATGCAGGAGATGATTTTGCAAGAGACAAAATTATTGCTTTTGTAAAGCCAAAAGAAGGCTATAAATTTATGTCTGTAACATGGGGAGGAATGATTGGAGTTGTTTCAGGAATGAATGAGCACGGTTTAACAGTAACAATAAATGCAGGGAAATCTAAGATCCCATTGGTTGCTAAAACGCCTATATCTATTGTTACTAGAGAGATTTTACAATATGCTAAGACTATAGATGAAGCTATAGAGATAGCTAAAAAAAGAAAAGTCTTTGTTTCGGAATCAATATTTGTTGGTAGTGCTATAGATAATAAAGCCATTACAATAGAAGTCTCTCCTAAAAATTTTGGAGTCTATGTTAGTCCTAATGAAAATCAATTAATATGCTCTAATCACTTTCAAAGTGAAGCGTATGCAAATGATAAGAATAATATTAAGCACAAAGCCGAAAGTCATTCTCAATACCGTTATAAACGCATGGAAGAGTTGTTAAACGATACGCCTAAGTTAACTGTAGATCGGGCGGTTTCAATTTTAAGAAATAAAAAAGGATTAGAAGAAAAAGAAATAGGCTATGGTAATGAAAAAGCTTTAAATCAATTATTAGCGCATCACGGCATTGTATTTAAGCCTTCAGAGCGATTAGTTTGGATATCTTCAAACCCATATCAATTAGGTGAATTTGTAGCTTTTAATCTTAATGATGTTTTTAATGATTCAGATAAATTACATTTGTCAAAACCTGAACTTAATATAGAAAAAGATAATTTTCAATATACTCAAGCTTATAAAAATTACGAAGACTTTAGAGTACTAAGTCGAAAATTAGAAAAAGCAATAGGTAATGAAACTACTGTAATTCCAAGTTTACTTAAAGATGTTATAAAAACCAATCCAGACTATTGGCAAGCTTATTTTTTGGTAGGGAAGTATTATTATCAAAAAGGATATTATAAAGCAGCATTAAATGCTTTTGAAAAAGCAAAAACAAAAGAAATAACGACAGTGCCAGATGAAGAGGCATTAGACGATTATATTAAAAAAATTAATAGGAAATTAAACTAATGATTCCTGAAATAGAAAAAGCATCTAGTCAAGAGATTAAAACTTTTCAAGAAGAAAAGCTTAAATCATTATTAACATATCTAAACAAGAAATCTCCTTATTACAAGCGTCTATTTTTAGATCATAATATTGATTTGAATACAATAAACACTCTTGAAGATTTAACGCAAATTCCTGTAACAACTAAAGATCAATTGCAATTGCATAATGACGAATTTCTTTGTGTTAATAAAAGAGAAATTGTTGATTATGTTACCACGTCTGGAACTTTAGGCGATCCAGTAACTTTTGCTTTAACAGATAAAGATTTAGATCGTTTGGCATATAACGAAGCTATTTCTTTTGCTTGTGCAGGTGTTACAAATGATGATGTTTTACAATTAATGACTACCATAGATAGACGATTTATGGCTGGATTAGCTTATTTTTTAGGAGCAAGACAATTAGGAGCGGGGATTATTAGAGTAGGTGCAGGAATTCCTGAACTACAATGGGATTCTATTTTAAAATTTAAACCAACTTACCTTATTGTTGTGCCTTCATTCTTATTGAAACTTATCGCATTTGCTAAAAAGAATGATATCGACATCAATGCATCAGGAATAAAAGGTGCTATTTGTATTGGAGAGCCAATTAGAGAACAGGATTTTTCGTTAAACCCTTTGGCTAAAAAAATAAAAGCAAGTTGGGATATTAATTTGTATTCTACATATGCGTCTACAGAAATGAACACAGCATTTACAGAATGTGAACATAAAGTTGGAGGCCATCATCATCCAGAATTAATAATTGCCGAAATTCTTGATGATAATAATTTGCCAGTTAAACAAGGTGAAGATGGAGAATTAACAATTACGACTTTGGGAGTAGAAGGGATGCCTCTATTGCGTTTTAAAACAGGAGACATGGTTAAAGCTCACATAGAAGCGTGTGATTGCGGAAGAAATACTATGCGATTAGGACCAGTTGTTGGAAGAAAAAAACAAATGATAAAGTATAAAGGAACTACTTTATATCCACCAGCAATGAATAATATTCTTAACGATTTTGATGACGTTAGTACATATGTTATTGAGATTTCTCATAATACTATTGGTACAGACGAAATACTAATTAAAATTGCCACTAAAGAACCATCAGAGGTTTTATTAAGAAGAATAAAAGATCACTTTAGAGCGAAATTGCGAGTGTCTCCTAAAATTGAATTTTGTGATAAAACAGAAATACAAAAAATTCAATTTCCTAAGATGTCTAGGAAACCAGTTATGGTTGTAGATAAAAGACCTAGTAAGTGATATTAAGATACAACAATACACTTACCATACAAAATTGTATATTGCATATAATATACAATTATGAAAATTACATCTAATATACCTTGTAAAGCTATACTGTTATTCATTTTTGTGTCTTTCTGTGCTCAGATTTTTGCTCAAGAGTTGCCACCTATAAATGTTTATACACCACAACAGTATGGTGGTGAAAATCAAAATTGGGATATTTCTCAGGACGAAAATAATGCTATATATGTAGCTAATAATGCAGGGCTTTTAAAATATGATGGTGAACGTTGGCATTTATATTCTTCGCCAAACGAAACTATCATGCGATCTGTAAATGCTATTAACGGTTATGTGTATTCTGGTTTTTATATGGAGTTTGGCTATTGGAAAGAAAATGAACTTGGAATCTTAGATTATACTTCATTATCTAAAAAACTTAAAACGCCTTTAATAGATGATGAACAATTTTGGGACATTATTGCTTTAGAAGATTGGATATTATTTCAATCACTCAATAGAATTTATATTTATAATTTAAAAGAAGAGTCTTTCAATATAATTGAATCTAAAACCAATATAACTAAAATGTATATGGTTGGAGACAGTATTTATTTTCAAAGAATAGATAATGGTATTTTTAAAATTGAAAACGGTGATGATATTTTAGTTACTAATGATCCAGTAATTAAAGAAAATATTGTAATAAATATTATAAAAAAGAATGATGCGTTACTAATAGAAACTCAAGAAGATGGGTTTTATACATTAAAAAATAATGTTTTAAAGCCTTGGAATGCTAAAGTAAATAATGAGCTAAAGACATTAAGTGTTTATAATAGCATCGAACTCAATGATGGGAGTCTAGCATTAGGGACAATATCTAAAGGAATAATTATACTAGATAAAGAAGGATTTGTTAAATATAGAATAGATCAAAGAAATGGTTTAATTAATAATACAATTCTTTCACTGTTTGAAGACCAAGAAGATAATATATGGCTAGGATTAGACAATGGAATAAGTTGTTTAAATATGTATTCCCATTTTAAAGTCTTTAAAGATTTTAATGGAGAATTAGGTGCTGTATATACTGCAGCAATTTATAATGATATTTTGTATTTAGGAACAAACCAAGGTCTATTTTATAAGACAATAGGTAGTGCCGAAAAGTTTTCTTTTGTTAAAGGAACTCATGGACAAGTATGGAGTTTATTAGAGTTTGATGATACATTATTTTGCGGGCATAATTCAGGAACCTTTATTATAAAAAATAAAAAAGCTAAAAAGATTTCTAATGTAGAAGGAGCTTGGAATATTAAGCCTATTAAAGGGCAGCCAAATATGTTATTACAAGGTAACTATAAAGGACTAAACATCTTAAAAAAAGAAGATAATGAATGGAGTTTTGGATATAAAATTGATGGCTTTGATATATCTTCTAGGTTTTTTGAGTTTTTAAACAAGAATGAAATTTTATTAAATCATGAATATAAAGGAGTTCTTAAAATAAGTTTAAATAAAGAGTTTTCTAAAGTAACAGATATTAACGTAGTTCCAATTAGTAAAGGGTTGAAGTCAAGTCTGTCAAAACATAATGATAATATACTCTATGCGTATAAAGATGGAATATTTAGATATAATGTTTTAGAGAATAAATTTGTAAAAGATACGCTATTGATGAATTTATATAATTCCAGATCTTTTATCTCTGGTAGATTAATAGCAGAACCTAAGGCTAATAGATTATGGGGTTTTTCTAACAATGAAATTAGTTTTATTTCCCCAGGTAAGCTTAGTAATAAGCCAGAAGTTAATAGCATTCCCTTACCATACGAATTACGTAAAAGTGTTACCAGTTATGAAAATATTTTATCAATAGACGATCAACAATATTTATTAGGAACAACTTTTGGTTACATTTTAATAAACTTAGAGAAACCGTTTGATAAAGAATACAAAACAAATATTAATACTATAATTGTTACAGATAAGCATAATAGTAATAATGTGGATAAAGCTATTAATAAGTCTGTTAAAGGGGAATTTGATAATAAAGAGAATAGTCTTGAGATTTCGTATAGTATTCTTGAGTATAATAAATATTTAAAAGCAGAATATCAATATCAGCTTGAAGGTATTTATGATGAATGGAGTGAGTGGTCTTCAAATGCAGAAGAATTATTTGAAAATCTACCCTTTGGTGATTATACATTTAATGTGCGAGGCAGAATAAATAATAATATAACACAAAATGTAGCTTCATACTCATTTAGTATTAATAGACCATGGTATTTATCAAATATAGCTATCGTCTTTTATTTTATTGGGCTCGTTTTGTTTTCTCTAATGATGCATAATATCTATAAAAGTTATTATAGAAAACAACGACAACAATTATTAGAACAAAAAAATAAAGAATTGGAATTGAAAGAGCTAGTTAATCAAGAACAATCTATGCGTTTTAAAAATGAGAGTTTAACTAAAGATATAGAAAGTAAAAATAGAGAGCTCGCTATTTCAACTATGAGTCTAATAAAGAAAAATGAGTTTTTAAATAGCGTAAAAGGAGAACTTATTAATATTAATGAGAGTAATGTTAAGCCCGTTATTAAAATAATTGACAAAAACTTAAACAATACAGATGATTGGAAATTGTTTCAAGAAGCATTTAATAATGCCGATAAAGATTTTCTAAAGAAAATAAAAGCAATCCATCCATCACTTACTCCAAATGACTTAAGATTATGTGCTTATCTCAGGCTAAACTTATCTTCAAAAGAAATAGCTCCTTTACTTAATATCTCTCCAAGAAGTGTAGAAGTAAAACGATATCGTTTACGTAAAAAGATCAATTTACCTCATGAATCTAGTTTAACTAACTACATCATTGAATTATAGGAGTGCTACAATAGTATAAAACAACCATACATTACCACAACATTTATATTAAACAATAGTATTGTTTAATGTTTTTTTATATTTGTTAAACATATTTTTAATCAATAAATAGCCAATATTATTGAGTATTTCTCATTTTTTGATGCTAAATATTAATATGTATGTTTTTTGTTGAGGTGTATTTTGTCAAATTAATATTCTTTAATAATAAATTTACACTACACAGAATCCGTAATTATTACTGACCAATTAAAAAAGATAATGTAATGAAAAAAAAATTTCTAGGATTAATATTTTTCTTATTCATAGTCTCAGTATCTGCTCAAGCAGACAAAGTAACTGTTAAGAAAAATAGCGATGGAATGAAGCTTACAGTTAATGGAGAAGACTATATGATTAATGGTATGAACTGGGATTATGTTCCAATAGGTACTAATTATTCATATAGCTTATGGAAACAATCAGACGATCTTATCAAAGCAGCACTTGATGCTGAGATGAGTTTACTAAAAAATATGGGAGTTAATACCATTCGTGTTTATGTAGGCATACAACCTAAGTGGATTCAATATATATATGAAAACTATGGTATCCGTACAATGCTTAATCATTCGTTTGGGAGATATGGGTTAACAATTAATGGCACATGGACTCCAGTTACAGATTATAGAGATACGGCAACTAAAGAATTGCTAATGTCTGAAGTTACTAAAATGGCAGAAACTTATAATAATACGCCTGGGTTATTATTATTCTTACTTGGTAATGAAAATAACTACGGTTTATTTTGGGCTGGAGCAGAAACTGAAGATTTTCCAGATGAAGAAGAAAAGAAAAAAGAAGTTGGGGAAAAGCGAGGTAGACCAATGTATAAGCTCATGAATGATGCAGCAATAAAAATGAAAGCTATAGACACATCTCATCCAATAGCAATATGCAATGGAGATTTGTTATTTGCAGAAATTGTAGCAGAAGAATGTAAAGATGTAGATATATATGGAACTAATATGTATCGTGGAAAATCATTTGGTGATGCTTTTGAAAGAGTTAAGAAGGAATTAAATAAACCAATTATGTTTACTGAGTTTGGCGCAGATGCTTTTAATGCTCTAAATAATGCAGAAGATCAAAAAATGCAATCATTTTTTATGGTCGAAAATTGGAAAGAAATTTATGAAAACGCTGCTGGTTTAGGAAAATCAGGAAATTCAATAGGAGGTTTTACTTTTCAATTTAGTGATGGTTGGTGGAAATTGGGGCAAACAAAAAACTTAGATGTTCATGATAATGGTGCTTCTTGGTCTAATGGTGGTTATTATTTAGATACAGAAAATGGAAGTAATAATATGAATGAAGAGTGGTTTGGTATTTGTGCTAAAGGACCAACTAATGGTAGAGGATTATATACTTTATATCCTCGTGCAGCTTATTATTCATTAAAAGAAGCGCATAGCTTAAATCCTTATGAAAATGAGGTTACATTAGAATTTGTCACTAATTATTTTTCAAATATCAATCTAATGGATGGTGTTTTAAGAGCTAGAGGAGACAAAGCTGCAATGGGTGGAGATAAAAAAATAGGGATAAGCCAATTAAGAGCAGAATTTACAACATTCAATACTGGAGGTAGCTTATTAACTACACCAGATGATGCAGATCCAGATAATCCTGTGTTTCCTAATGAATTAGGCTTTGATCATATGCAATCCTATTTTATTGGGGTGGAAGGAAAGCCGTCGGCTAATATGAGAGCTAATGTAAACTTTAATGTTTTGGGTAATGTTGCAGCTAATCCTATAGATGAAATATTTTATGAAAATAGAGGAAGATCTCAAGAGGTTAATACAGATAATGGTAATGTTAATTTAGCAGATAATAATAGAGTACAAGTTTATAATGCAGAATTTGAATGGAACGCGAAAGATTTTGATTTAAGAGGTTTTTATAGAACTGGACATTATCATTGGGCATATGAAGGAGATTTTTTCGGGTTATATCCAGAAGCAAATTACGGACCAAATTTAGATATATATAATGGTGAGATTTTAGGAATTGAGGTAGATGCAAAAAGAGCTCTTAAAGGCTTAAAATTTGCATTTGGGCCACAGTTATGGTGGGGAGCAAATCCAGCTGTACTTTTTAAATATTCTAAGAAAATTGGTAAATATGATATTACAGGTGTTTATCATGAAGATATCGATGATGTAGGTCAAGCAGTAACTTCAATAGCAGTGCCTTTACCAAAAACAAGAAGAGCTACTATACATATTGAGAGAGATTTTGGACATTTTGGCGTTGAAGTAGGAGGTATTTGGGGAGGTCAACCATTAAATGGTAGAGAATTTCAAGTAGCAGAAGGAGAACCAGGAAATTATATTATTTATACAGATAAAATTAATTCTAAAGATAATTGGGGAGCAAAAGCAAAAATAACTTATCAAAAAGGTGTTTTTAATTGGTATGCTCAAGGAGCATATCAAGGTTTAGTTGCTAACGGAGGTGCCGATCAAACACAAACTTACACGGGTTGGAAACTTAAAGACTCAGGAAGTGGTAATCAAACTAATTTTCTTTCTGGATTTACATATAGTTTTGGTGATTTTCAAATTGCACCAAACTTTTTATGGCAAAAACCACTAGTAGATGCAATGCCAAATGATGTGAGCGGCCCAGGAAGATTAAGAAATATACAAGATGATCCTTTTGCAGTAAGAGCAAATAGAGAAACAACTGCAGGTGAATTACTACTTACTTACGATCCAACACCAGGAACTTGGATGTATGAATGGGACAATGATAGAGCAGAAGATGCAAAATTTGCTATGAATTTGGGGTTTGTTTTCAGGCATCACAAAACCGCTCAAGATGCTGCTATTGGATTTTTAGCTAATCGTACTGCTTTTGCATTTCCAAACGCTGCTCCTGCTAAAGATTTATGGGAAGCACACTCTAGAATAGTATCTAAAATGAGTCCAGATTTAGGCATTATAGCTAATCTTTATGGAGGAAATGCACAAGCTAATGGTAGCGATGATAGACTGGTTGAACGTTTTGGTGGTGATATTAGGATGATTTATAAAAAAATGAAGGTAACCTATCAAGCAAAGTTTAATGATTGGGGACCTTTTGATTATCACAGAGATTTTAATTTAACATACCCAACCCAATTTATGCTAGATATATCAACATCTCTTGGCAAACCAGATTGGTTTATTTTACCAAGTACGCAAATAGGTATACGTGGTACTTGGAGAACTTTAGATGAATTTTCACCACGTTACGCTCCTAATGCAATTCCAGCAAACACATTCCCTCCAGAACCTGTCTTAAGCCCAGTAGGGTTTGATAATGGAAATGAATGGGAAATAAGAACATATATACATATCAACATTGGAAAATAAAAAACTAGTAAAAATGAAAAATATAAAATTGATGTATTCAAAAATGACATGTCTTTTAGCACTAGTTTTTCTTGTGACTATTAGCTGTGATAGAGATTTGTCTGAAGAAGCAGAGTTTGCAGACTTTGCTAAAACTTCTGAAATATTTATAGAAGCTCCTATTGGTTTAGGAACCGATTTCTACTTTCCTTTCTCTGGATCCAAGGCAACAGCTTGGTCTGTGGATGAAAGTGAAGGTTATGAAAGTCAAGTATCCATGCGTTTTGATGTACCTAATGCAGACGACCCTGAAGGTAGTTATGCTGGTGCGATATTTAGAATAGATGGATCTGGTCGAGATTTAACAGGATATGATGCATTAACCTTTTGGGCTAAAGCTTCTCAAGGTGTTACTATTGGCGAACTAGGTTTTGGTACAGACTTTGAAGAAAATAAATATCAGACTACTATTCAAAATACAAGTTTAAGTACAAGCTGGACTAAATACATTATTCCAATACCAGATCCTTCTAAACTTATAGAAGAAAGAGGTATGTTTTGGTATTCTGCTGGAACCCAAGAAACAGGTGGATTGGGGTATACGTTTTGGATTGACGATTTAAAATTTGAAAAATTAGGAACTCTAGGAACTCCAGTACCTTCAATTGGTGAAGATAGAACTGTGCAAGCTTTTATAGGAACTAATACTGTTGTAGGAAACCGCTCAGTAATATTCAATTTACCTTCAGGTGTAAATCAAACGGTTATTCCGGCGCTAAGTTATTTCGACTGGAGCTCATCAGATCCTAGTGTAGTAGCGGTAGAAGATTTTGGTAGAATTGAAATGATCTCAAATGGTATGTCAGTAATAACAGCCACTATGGCTGGAGTTCAAGCAACAGGAGCAGTGACTTTTGAGGTGTTAGGAGAATTTGAATCAGCACCAATTCCACCAGCAAGAGATCCAGCCGATGTAATTTCTATATTCTCTAATGCTTATAATGATGTACCAGTAGACTACTATAATGGCTATTTCGCACCTTTTCAAACTACTCAAGGGCAAGATGATATTTTTGTTAATGGCGATAGAGTCATTAATTATACCGATTTAAATTTTGTAGGTATTGGTACGTTTGTAGACGTGTCTCCAATAAACGCAAACGAAATGACGCATTTTCATGTAGATATAAATGTTAGAGAAGCTATACAAGCAGGAGACTTTATAAGGTTGCAATTAATCAATAACGTAGGAGGTGTAGAAACTTCTGGAGACATTACAATTGATGGTTCTCAGTTTCAATCTGAAGAATGGATCAGTTTAGATATTCCGTTAGCTGATTTTAATGGTTTATCCGTTAGAAACGAACTAGGGTTAATATTCTTTATTTCTGATGCTACAATTTCTAACATTTATGTTGATAACGTGTATTACTATAAAGAATAAGCCTAACCTAAACAAAATTCAAAATATATTATGATGAGTAAAACAATAAAATATATAATTAAAGGAAAAACTTTTTTGTTTATGTCTTTTCTATTAGTAACACTATTTGTTATTTCTAGTTGTGATACCGACGAAACGCAGACAGTTGCTACTTTTACTAATTTAGTCATGTCTGATGAATTTGATACAGATGGAGCGCTAGATAGCGAATTATGGAATCATGAAATAGGAACAGGTGTAAATGGTTGGGGAAATAATGAACTCCAATATTATACAGATAGAACAGAAAATGTTAAGGTAGAAAATGGATATTTACTTATAACAGCAAATAGAGAAGATTTTAATGGTTCTTTATATACATCTGCTAGAATTACTACTCAAGGCCTTTTTGAGCAAGCTTACGGTCGTTTTGAAGCACGTATTAAAGTACCCTCTGGAAAAGGTATTTGGCCAGCTTTTTGGCTTCTAGGTAATGATTGTGAAACTAATATTTGGCCACAATGTGGTGAAATAGATATTATGGAATTTTTAGGTGATAATCCTACTACTATATTTGGAAGCGTACATGGGCCAGGTTATTCAGCTGGTCAAGCTGTTACAAAGAGCTATACATTGGAAAATGATCGTTATGATACAGGTTTTCATGTATTCGGCATCGAATGGTCACCAGAATCTATCAATTATTATGTAGACGATGCATTATATCAAACCATTACTCCTGCAGACGTTCCTGGTGAATGGGTGTTTGATAGCAAATTTTACATCATTTTAAATGTAGCAGTTGGAGGTAATTTCCCTGGTGCTCCTAATGATGAAACAACTTTTCCACAATCCATGCTTGTAGATTATGTACGAGTATATCAACAATAATAAATACTTAAAAAAAGAATTATGAAACAAGTAATTAAAAAAACTAAAATATTTGCACTATTAGTTTTAGCTATCGCTTTTCTTGGATGCGAAGATGATGATGTAATATTACCAGTAGTTGAAGCTGGATTTACACACACGATTAATCAAACCACAGGAGTTGTAACTTTTATTAACACATCTACTAATGCAGATATATATTCATGGTCGTTTGGAGATGATAATACTTCTAATTTAATTAACCCTGTAAAAGCGTATCCATCTGGTACTTATACAATAGTTTTAGAGGCTAAAAATGTATCAGGAGCTTCAGATACTTTTGAAGATATTATAACAATAGCGATACCCGAAGCTATAACACTACCTATTACTTTTGATAACGATTTGGTTGTTTATGAAGCAACTACTTTTAATGGAGTCGCATTTGAAGTTGTCGATAATCCTGATCTTTCAGGAACAAATACTGTAGCATCAAGTGTCGGTAAGATAACAAATAGTGGTGCTGCCTTTGAAGGTTTTTTCTTTGAATTGGGAGCTCCATTAGATTTAAGTACAGACAAATCTATTAAAATGAACTTTTGGGCAGATGTACCAGTAGATGTTCTATTAAAATTAGAGCAAGGCTCTGGTGCAGATACAGAAACTACTGCCAGTCATGGAGGTACTGGTTGGGAAGAGATCATCTTTACTTTAGATTCTGCTGCTGAATATTCACAATTAACAATGTTTGTAGATGGACCAGGAACTACAGTAGGTACGTTTTATGTTGATGATATTATACAAGTGGCTACGGTAGACCTAACAGTACCAGTTATAACTTTAAATGGAGGCGCAACAGTTAGTGTAATTCTTGGTACAACGTTTACAGATCCTGGAGCTACCGCTAGCGATAATATAGATGGAGATATTTCTGCCAATATTGTAGTTGGAGGAGATACTGTTGATGTGAATACAATAGGAAGTTACATGATAACTTATGATGTTAGCGATGCGGCAGGAAACGCGGCGACACAAGTAATAAGAACTGTAGAAGTAATAACGGCACCAACAGCACCTACTACTTCTGCACCTGTACCTCCAGTAAGAGCTGCAGCCGATGTTATTTCAATTTATGGAGAATCTTATACTAATATTGCTGTTGATAATTTCGATCCTAACTGGGGACAATCTGGGCATATGCAAGTAAATACGACTTATGATCCAGGTGATGGAAACTTGGCATTAGCATATCCAAATTTTAACTATCAAGGCACCGATTTTTCTTCAAATGCACAAGATGCATCAGCTATGGAATTTTTACATATTGACATATGGACTCCAGCAGATCCTATGGCAACAGACATACAAGTAAGTCCAATAAATAATGGAACAGGTGCAGGAGAAACTCTTGTGTCAATTGCATATACAACTGGTACTTGGACAAGTTTAGATATACCAATTGCTGATTTTACAGGGATGACATGGGATAGTGTTTTTCAAATGAAATTTGCAGCAAACGGACCAGGTAGTACAGTTCCTGTTGATATTTATTTAGATAATATTTATTTCTACAAAGCTCCAAGTGGTGGAGGCGGAACAGGTTCTGCTCTTTTAGATTTTGAAGATAGTGTTCCTTTTACTGGAACTTTTGATGGCGGAGCAAATGGTTCTATTGTATCTAACCCAGATGCTACTGGTATTAATACCTCTGCAAATGTTTATCAATTTAACAAAGTAATGGGGTCAGCATGGTATTCTGGTGCTTTTCATATTTTTAGTCAAGATATAGATCCTACAGCTGGTAATACTTTTAAAGTTAAAATGTGGTCACCAAACGCAAATATTAATGTACGATTCCAACTAGAAAAAGAAGGTAATCAAGGTCCAATAGTAACCTATCAAATAGATCAAAATTTAGCACAAGCCAATACTTGGGTAGAATTAACATTTGATTTTTCTACTACGCCATTAAATCTTGCAGATGGATATGATAAAATTGTAATATTTCCAGATTATGATGAATCTAATATGGTTCCTGTTAATCCAGAGGCTATATATTATATAGATGATGTAATTCAAGAATAGTACTTACATTTTTTTATACCAATTATTTGAATTAATAGGTCGAGTTCAACCTCGGCCTTTACAAACACATCTAAACTCAATAGCTTTTTAAAGTTAGAAGAATAATGACGAATACGATTTTACAAGAAAATATAGATAAAAAAGTTACTCTAGATAAAGTAATTATAAAAGGGGAAAGCTTTTTTAAGATTTCTAATAATGATGAAATGCGCCCATTTTTTATGAGTATTGTAAGCGCTTCTAATCATTGGATGTTTATTTCTAGTAATGGCGCATTAACAGCAGGAAGAATAAACTCTGAATTTGCATTATTCCCATATTACACGGATGATAAAATTACAGAAAGTGCAGATATTACAGGAAGTAAATCTATTTTTAAAGTAGAAAAGAATGGGCAAATTTACATTTGGGAACCATTTTCCGAACGCTATGAAGGTTTGTATAAAACTACTCGTAATTTATATAAAAACACATATGGTAATAAAATTCTATTTGAAGAAATTAATCATGATTTAGAAGTTACTTTTCGTTATCAATGGAACTCTAGTAATCGTTATGGTTTTGTTCGTAAAAGTCAATTATTAAATACAGGTGTAGATTCTATAACTATTGAAGTTTTAGACGGCATTCAAAACATTTTACCATATGGTGTTGGTAGCGATTTACAAAATGCTAGTAGTAATTTAGTAGACGCTTATAAACGGAGTGAGCTTGAAGAAAAATCTGGTTTAGGAATTTTTGCATTAAGTGCTATTATTGTTGATAAAGCCGAGCCAAGCGAAGCCCTAAAAGCAAACGTTGTTTGGTCTTTAGGTTTAAACAATCCAAAGTACTTGTTATCTTCTCTTCAACTTAAAAAATTTAGAAGAAAACAAACAGTAAATCAAGAGATAGATGTTAAAGCAGAAAAAGGAGCTTATTTTGTAAATACTTCTTTTGAATTAGCTTCAGAATCTGAAGAGAATTGGATGTTTATAGCTAATGTAAATCAAGATCATTCAGATGTTGTTTTACTTTCAGAAAGTATTTATAGTCAAGAGAATTTAGAAGATAAAATTAATCAAGATATTGCTCTTGGTACCCAAAGGTTAATTAGTTTGAATGCATCTTCAGATGCTATACAATTAACAGCAGATAACGCTAGAGATACACGTCATTTTTTCAATACATTATTTAACATAATGCGGGGCGGAATTTTTGATAATAATTATACTATAGAAAAATGGGACTTTAAAAATTACATAGCAAAAGCTAACAAAAAAGTAGCACGTAATAATGAACAAGTTTTAAAGAACCTTACAGAGGAATTTCCATTAGCTAAACTTAAAGAAATAGCATCAAATACAGATGATAAAAACTTCCGTCGCTTGTGTTTAGAGTATATGCCGTTAAAATTTAGTCGTCGTCATGGAGACCCAAGCCGTCCTTGGAACAAATTCTCAATTAATACACGTAATGAAGATGGTTCTAAAATATTAGATTATGAGGGTAATTGGCGAGATATTTTCCAAAATTGGGAAGCTTTAGCGCTATCATATCCCGAGTTTATAGAAAGTATGATTCATAAGTTTTTGAATGCAACTACCTTTGATGGTTATAATCCATATAGAGTTACAAAAGGTGGGTTTGATTGGGAAATTAGTGAACCAGAAGATCCATGGAGTTATATTGGTTACTGGGGTGATCATCAGATAATTTATTTGCTGAAATTTTTAGAATGTTTAGAAAATCATCAACCTAAAAAATTAGAAAGTTTTTTTTATGAAGATTTGTTTGTTTATGCCAATGTTCCTTATCGAATAAAGTCTTACGAGGATATTCTTGATAACCCGAAAGATACTATTGAGTTTGATGAAGACTTAGATCATAAAATACGTAGAGAAAGAATTGAATTAGGTGCTGATGGTGCTTTATTACGTGATGAAAATAGATTTATTGTTAAAGTAAATTTTGTAGAAAAAATATTAGCGACTGTATTATCAAAACTATCCAATTTTATTCCCGAATGTGGTATTTGGATGAATACACAAAGACCAGAATGGAATGATGCTAATAATGCTTTGGTTGGTAATGGCGTTTCTATGGTTACTTTATATTATTTAAGACGATTTTTGAATTTCTTTAAAGAAGTTTTTAATAATACAGAATTAGAGTCGGTAGATGTTTCTACAGAATTGGTAGTGTTTTATAGGGAAGTTTTAAAAACTTTTGAAAACCATAAAAATTTACTTTCAGATAAGTTTAATGATTCAAAAAGAAAAGAAGTTTTAGACGGTTTAGCTAAACCGGCTAGTGCATATAGAGATAATATATATAACAACTCTTTTTCAGGAAGAAAAGAAACAATAACACTTCAATCTTTAAGAGATTTTATAAGTCTTAGTTTAGAATATTTAGAGCACTCGATAAAAGCGAATAAGAGAACAGATAATTTATATCACGCTTATAATTTAATGACTGTTGAGAACGATAGTGAAATTTCTATGTCGTATTTAGAAGAAATGTTAGAAGGTCAAGTAGCGTCTTTAAGCTCTGGTTATTTAACTTCTATAGAGACGTTGGCAGTTTTAGATGCTATGAAAAATAGTAAGCTTTTCCGTTCAGATCAATATAGTTATTTATTATACCCATATAAGGATTTAAAAGGATTTATTGAACGAAACAAAATTCCAAAGGAATCAATAAATAAATCTATTGTGCTACAAGAGTTACTTGGAAATAATAATGTTCAAGTTATTGAAAAAGATACCCGTGGTGATTATCATTTCAACGGAAATTTTAAAAATGCAAATGATCTAAGCCAGGCACTAAATAGCCTTTCTATACAAGTAAGTAATAATGAAAGAGAGTTAATTCTTCAAATTTTTGAAGAAGTTTTTAATCACAAAGCATTTACTGGTCGATCAGGTACTTTTTATGGTTACGAAGGGTTAGGTTCAATTTATTGGCATATGGTTTCAAAACTACAATTAGCAGTTCAAGAGTGTTGCTTAAAAGCAGTTAAAGGAAGAGAAAATCCAGAAATTGTAGGGCGTTTATTGGAACATTACTATGAGATTAATGAAGGTATTGGCGTGCACAAATCACCAACATTGTATGGTGCATTTCCAACAGATCCATATTCACATACGCCAGCAGGAAAAGGAGCGCAACAACCAGGAATGACTGGGCAAGTTAAAGAAGATATTTTATCGCGTATTGGAGAGCTTGGAGTTTTTGTTGAAAAAGGAGAGATTATATTTAATCCATGTTTGTTGCGAGGAGATGAATTTCTCCGCACTTCACGACAGTATAATTATGTTGATGTTAATCAAAGCTTTAAATCTATAGAATTGGAAACAAGTTCTTTAGCCTTTACCTATTGTCAAGTGCCAATTATTTATCAAATGAGTGGAGTAGAAGGACTTATAGTTGTCCATACAAATGGTAATACTACAAAATATAATGATACACGCTTAAATAGTAATATAAGCAAAGAAATTTTTAAAAGGTCAGGCTCTATTGAGATGATTATAGTAAATATTGATAAAGCAACATTGAAATAAACGAATAACTATGGCAATGAAAATAAACATAATAATAATTGTATTTGCCACAATGTTCATGATGTCTTGTAATGAAAATACTAAAGTGAAAGAACAAAAAAAGACTATAAAACAAATGACGGCTAAAGATATTTTAGGTAACCCTAATTATTTGGCAATATCGTATGGCGGCTATCGTGAAAAATCTAGAGATAGTCAACCTACTATAGAAGAGTTAAAAGATGATATGAAATTGTTGTCTGCAATGGGTATAAAGATTTTGAGAACCTATAACGTTCAATTAGCACTTCCACATGCAGCAAATATTTTAAAGGCTATTGATGAACTAAAAAAAGAGAATTCAAATTTCGAAATGTATGTGATGTTGGGAGCTTGGATAGATTGTTTGAATGCTTGGACTGGTTTACCTGTAAATCATAATGTTGAAAGTTCTAACAATGCAGCAGAAATTGATAGAGCAGTAGCATTAGCAAACAAATATCCAGATATAGTAAAAATTATAGCTGTTGGTAATGAAGCTATGGTTAAATGGGCAGAAAGTTACTATGTACAGCCTGATGTAATTTTAAAATGGGTAAATCATTTACAGGATTTAAAAGAGAAAAATAAACTCCCAAAGGAGCTTTGGATAACAAGTTCTGATGATTTCGCCTCATGGGGTGGTGGAGAAGATCGTTACCATGTAGAAGCTTTAGAAAAGTTAATAAAAGCTGTTGATTATGTGTCTATGCATACTTATCCTTACCATAATACACATTATAATCCAGAGTTTTGGGGAGTACCAGAGAATGAAGAATCGCTATCTGATAAAGAAAAAATAGATATAGCTATGAAGCGTGCTATAGAGTTTTCTAAAAAGCAATATGATAGTGTTAGCAATTATATGAAAGCGATAGGAGTAGAAAAAGATATCCATATAGGAGAGACAGGATGGGCAACAGTTTCGAAAGGATTTTATGGGGCTAATGGATCTAAAGCTACAGATGAATACAAACAAGGTTTATATTATAAACTCATGAGAGAATGGACTAATAAGAATAAAATATCATGTTTTTATTTTGAAGCGTTTAATGAGCAATGGAAAGATGCAGAGCATCCTAATGGTTCAGAAAATCATTTTGGTCTTTTTACAATAGACGGTAAAGCAAAATACCCAATTTGGAGTTTAGTAGATGAAGGTGTTTTTAAAGGGTTAACTAGAAATGGAAACCCAATAACAAAAACGTATGAAGGAGATGAAAAAAAGTTACTAGAAGAAGTTTTAATTCCACCTACATTAAAAGAAGTTATGATCTATAGATAGAAATATCAAATAAACTAATTCAATATGAAAATAGTAAAGTATTTAATTTATCCCATTTTAGTATTGCTTATGATGAGTTGTAAAGAAAATCAAAGTCAACTGGACGTAGAGGTTTATGAAACATCTGTTAATGGTAATAAATTAGCTTTGATAAATCATTTTGATACAGTTGATAATCCTTCTAAAATTGTTTTAAATGATAGTAAGAAATATCAATTAATTACTGGATTTGGAGGCGCTTTTACAGAATCTTCAGCATATTTATTAAACAAATTAGGCAAAGAAAATCGTAAAAAAATATTAGAGGCCTATTTTAGTCGAGAAGGCGCTAATTATTCCTTAACAAGAACACATATGAATTCTTGTGACTTCTCTTTAAGTCAATATTCATATACGCCAAAACCAGATAAAGAACTCAAAGATTTTTCTGTAAAAGAAGATATGAAGGATTTAATTCCTATGATAAAAGAGGCATTGACTATATCTCAAGATGGTTTTAAAATATTTGCTTCGCCTTGGACAGCACCACCTTGGATGAAAAATAATAAAGAATGGGTAGGTGGAAAATTATTGCCAGAATATTACGATACATGGGCATTATTCTTTTCAAAATATATAGACGCTTATAAAACTGAAGGAATAGATATCTGGGGATTTACAGTAGAAAATGAACCTCATGGTAATGGTAATAATTGGGAAAGTATGCACTTTACACCTAAGGAAATGACAGATTTTGTACAAAACCATTTAGGGCCAAAATTAGAAGCAGATGGAAAAGGAGACAAAATAATACTTGGTTATGACCAAAATAGAGCAGGCTTAAAAGAATGGGTAGATGTTATGTACGCAACAGAAGAATCATCAAAATATTATGACGGTACTGCTATTCATTGGTACGAAAGTACTTATGACTTTTTTCCAGAGGATTTACAATATGCGCATAAAAAAGCTCCAAATAAATACTTAATAGAAACTGAAGGATGTGTAGATTCTGAAGTGCCTAAATGGCAAGATGATTCTTGGTACTGGAAAAAAGAAGCTACAGATTGGGGATGGGACTGGGCAAAAGAAGAAGATAAATATTTACATCCCAAATATGCACCAGTAAATAGATATGCAAGAGATATTATAGGTTGTCTTAATAATTGGGTAGATGGTTGGGTAGATTGGAATATGGTATTAGATAGACAAGGAGGTCCAAATTGGTTTAAAAATTGGTGTGTAGCTCCAATTATAATTGACGAAAAAACGGATGAAGTTTATTTTACACCAATCTATTACGTCATGGTTCATTTTAGTAAGTATATAAGACCTGGAGCAAGTATTATTCATGTTGATAATACAGATAAAGATATAATGGTTACTGCAGCAAAAAATCCAGATGGATCTATAGCAGTTGTACTTTTTAATGAAGGAAATAAATCTAAAGTATTTAACTTAATCTTAAAGGATAAAAAAAGAAGTATTAAAATAAATGCACAAGCTATTCAAACGATAATAATTTCAACCAACTAAAACTAAAACTATGTCAACAACTACAAAAAAAGTTCCATTTGGTCAAAAAATCGCTTTTGGAATAGGCATGTTTGCGAATCAAATGTTTCCAGCTATTATGGGAATATTTATGGTAGTACTGGTAGAAGATTTAAAATTTACTGGATTAATGTGGGGAATGATTTATTTATTTCCAAGATTATTTGATGCTATAACAGATCCTTTGATGGGGTTTATTTCAGATAATACTAAATCTAAATGGGGCAGACGCAGGCAGTATGTATTAATAGGAGGTATTGTTATGGGGATTTCCTATGTTTTTATGTGGCAATTATTTAAAGAAAATACTGTACAATATAACTTTTGGTATTTCTTTTTTTGGTCGGTTATTTTCTATTTAGGACTTACATTTTTTAGTGTGCCTTATGTGGCTATGGGATATGAAATGAGTGATGATTTTCATGAGCGTACTAATATAATGGCAGTAGCACAATGGATAGGGCAATGGGCTTGGGTTATTGCACCATTATTTTGGATTATAATGTACGATCCGGAATGGTTCCCATCTGCAGATGTAGCAGCAAGAGAACTCGCTATATGGGTTGCTATACCATGCGCAATATGTGCAATTGTCCCTGCTTTATTTATAAAAAGTGAATCTACACTTGATAAAGACTATGAGATATTAAGTTTTGCAAATATTGGGGGAAGTCTTAAAAAAATATTAACAAGCTTTAAAGAGGCTTTTAAAATCAAAGAATTTAGAAAATTATGTGGCGCTACGTTCTTTATATATAACGCTTTTATGGCTGTCTCATCTCTTACATTTTTTGTAATTGTATACAAACTTTTTAATGGAGATGCAGGCGCTTCTGGTATTTGGGTTTCTTTATTTGGAGCTTTAGGTGCATTGGGTACAACTTTTATTGTAATTCCTATTGTAATTAGGCTTTCAAAAAAATTCGGTAAGAAAAAAGCATTTATGATTTGTCAAAGCATCTCGATTTTCGGTTACATTATGCTGTATTTTTTATTCATTCCAGGAAAACCTTGGATGTATATTTTTGCCTTACCATTCTTTTCATTTGGTATAGGTAGTTTATTTACCATAATGATGTCTATGACTGCAGATGTAATAGATATAGACGAATTAAATACAGGTAAGCGAAGAGAAGGTATTTTTGGAGCTATATATTGGTGGATGGTTAAGGTAGGTTTTGCTATAGCTGGTGCACTAAGTGGTGTAATTATATGGTTAGTTGGTTTTAATTCAGATCTACCAACTCTAGACCAGCAAGGTGCAGTTGATGGTTTACATGCATTCTTTTGTTTTTTTCCAACACTAGGCACTATTGCTGCCATGTATATTATGCGTGATTATGAGGTGTCTGAAGAAAGAGCAAGCGAAATACGTGCAGCACTAGACAAGCGTAAAAAGACATCAAAAAGCAAAACATCCTATTATCAAATCGATAAATTATCATCTTTAGACTCATTCAATTATACTACTGGTTTAAAAACTGATCTTGATTTTTCTTCAAAAACAGGTCAAGAAATAAGAGATATTTTTTCTGCTACTTTAAATAACGAGTTACATGGTATTTGTTTTAGTCCATATGAAGAAGGCCAAAATATTGGAGATCAATTAACTCAAGAACAAATAAAAAGACGTATGGCAGTTATTACTCCATATACTAAATGGGTGCGTTCTTTTTCTTGTACTGATGGGAATGAATATATTCCAAAAGTAGCACGCGCAAAAGGCTTAAAAACTATGGTTGGTGCATGGATTGGAGAGGATAAAGATAAAAATGAAGAGGAAATAAATGCTTTAATAACACTGGCAAAAAATGGGTATGTAGATATTGCTGTAGTAGGAAACGAAGTTTTAATGCGTGATGAGCAAACAGAACAGGATATTATAAATTATATAAATCGTGTAAAGCAAGCACTACCAAATATTAAAGTAAGTTATGTAGATGCTTATTATCAATTTGTAGAACGACCAAAATTAGTTGATGCATGTGATGTTATTTTGGCAAACTGCTATCCTTTCTGGGAAGGAAGTGATATAGAAAAATCTTCAACTTACTTAAATCAAATGTATGCTGTAACACAACAAATCTCTAAAGGCAAACAGGTTATAATTACAGAAACAGGATGGCCAAATAAGGGAAGTAGTATAGAAAAAGCAAAACCTTCTCATGAGAATGCAATGAAATACTTTATAAATTCAGTTAACTGGTCTAATCATAATAATATTCCAATGTTTTATTTCTCTTCTTTTGATGAATCATGGAAAGTACATCATGAAGGAGATGTTGGGGCAAGATGGGGTTTATGGGATAAAGATGAAAAATTAAAATATCATTAAAAGATGTCATACAGAGAAGAATCGTATTATAAGCATAAAGGTTATAAGCAAACTATAACAAAAGGTATAGATACTTCTAAACTTTCATTAGAAGAATTAAAAAGTCTTTGGCATAAGATTATAGATAATGGTTTTCATGGTATATGCTTTAGTATGTATGAAGACGGTCAAGAACCAGGAGAAGACATTAGTTTTGCACAAGTAGAACGTAGAGTAAAAATTTTAAAACCACATATTAAAGCTATTCGTTCTTTTTCATGTATTGAAGGTAACGAGCATGTTCCAGTTGCAGCAAAAAAACATGGTATAAAAACAGTTGTTGGTGCTTGGTTGAGTAATAATAAAAAGGATAATGAAAAAGAAATTGAAAGTTTAATAGCTCTAGCTAAAGCAGGTAATGTAGATGTAGCAGCTGTAGGAAATGAAGTTTTATATCGTAACGACTTATCATTAACAGAATTGTTAGGTTATATAAAACGCGTAAAACAAGCCTTGTCAGGTTTAAATATTCCTGTAGGTTATGTAGATGCTTATTATGAATTTTCACGTCACCCAGAATTAGTTGAAAATACAGATATAATATTAGCAAATTTATATCCTTATTGGGAAGGTTGCCCAATAGATTATGCTTTAGGCCATATGCAGGCAATGTATGGACAAGTTGTAGATGCAGCTCAAGGTAAACCAATTATTATTACAGAAACTGGTTGGCCAAGTCAAGGAGGAAACCATAAAGAAGCGTTTACTGGAGAAGTTCCTGCTATGAAATATTTTATAGATACTATAAATTGGACTGAGGAAAATAATATACCAATTTTTTATTTTTCATCATTTGACGAATCATGGAAAACAGGTGATGAAGGTGATGTTGGAGCATATTGGGGGCTTTGGAATAAAAATGAAAAACTCAAATTTTAGAATACTTACCATAATCTAATTAATAACTGCTAAAAAAACTCTTTGTTATTCTTCAAAAGTTAGGTGTTTGAGTTTGTCCGACTATCATGGATATTTGGATACTATTTTAGTAATTACAAAAAAATAAAAACTAGATTTTAAAGAAATATATAATACTGTTTGTTTAGATAATAATCTATACGAATGGATAAAATATATTCTAAAAAGAATTCCATAAAACCTATTGAAATGATATAATTAACTGGGTAATGAATTGCTGTGATAAATAATTGAGTAAGAAGAATATTAAAGCCTTTTAAAGGTAATAAAACTTTAATTGCTAGTAATTTAGATACTTATTTTAATAAGGATTGAAAAATAAGTTATCCTATTTTTTATTTCTAATCTTAGTAAGATAGAGTAAACCTAAAAAAGACTACAACATTACCTATACATCATAAATTTCACAGTTTTTTTAAGTTAGTTGTTTTTTAGAATGACTCTGTGTTTATGGCTGTTTACAAAGGTTAGAGTATAATTTTGAGTTGTATGTTTTTTGTAGCGGTATGTTTTGCATATGTGTTAGAGTTTAAGGGATATATTTATCAATAATGAAATCATTCTATTTAATTTTTGTTGATTAATTAGATATAAACAAATTATTATGAAGAAAATTACTTTACTGCTTACCCTTTTAACTTTCTCATTTGGGTTTTCGCAAACACCAACAACCAATGCAGCAGCTCCAACAAATGATGCAGCCGATGTTATTTCCATTTACGGTAGTACTTATTCCAATGGAGTAACAAACTACGATCCTAACTGGGGGCAATCAGGACATATGCAAGTTAATTCTGCATACGATCCAGGAACAGGTGCTTTAATATTAGCGTATCCTAATTTTAATTATCAAGGCACAGAACTGGCGGCAGTAGATGCTTCAGGTATGGAATATTTACATGTAGATATTTGGACAGCAGCAGATCCTATGGCTACAGATATACAAGTAAGTCCAATAAATAACGGTACAGGAACAGTAGAAACATTGGTGTCTATTGCTTACACATCAGGGACTTGGACAAGTGTAGACATACCAATTGGAGATTTTACAGGAATGACGTGGGATAGTGTTTTCCAAATGAAATTTGCTGCAAATGGAGCAGGAAGTACAGTTCCAGTCGATATTTATTTAGATAATGTTTATTTCTGGAAAACACCAACAGCACCTGGAACAGATGCTACTTTAAGTGATTTACAAGTAGAAATGACAACAGTTACAGGCTTTTCTTCAGCTACAGAAAACTATGCAATTGAGCTTCCTATAGGTACAACAGCTATTCCACAAATTACATTAGCGACTACTACAGACGCTTTAGCAACAGTAACAACTATAACTCAAGCAGCTGCACTTCCAGGAGATGCTACGGTTTTAGTCACAGCACAAGATGGCATAACAACTAAAACATACACCGTATCATTTTCTGTAGCAACAGTTACAGCACCAACAACCAATGCAGCAGCTCCAACAAATGATGCAGCCGATGTTATTTCCATTTACGGTAGTACTTATTCCAATGGAGTAACAAACTACGATCCTAACTGGGGACAATCAGGACATATGCAAGTTAATTCTGCATACGATCCAGGAACAGGAGCTTTAATACTAGCGTATCCTAATTTTAATTATCAAGGCACAGAACTGGCGGCAGTAGATGCTTCTGGTATGGAATATTTACATGTAGATATTTGGACAGCAGCAGATCCTATGGCTACAGATATACAAGTAAGTCCAATAAATAATGGTACAGGAGCAGTAGAAGCATTGGTGTCTATTGCTTACACATCAGGGACTTGGACAAGTGTAGACTTACCAATTGGAGATTTTACAGGAATGACGTGGGATAGTATTTTCCAAATGAAATTTGCTGCAAATGGAGCAGGAAGTACAGTTCCAGTCGATATTTATTTAGATAATGTTTATTTCTGGAAAACACCAACAGCACCAGGAACAGATGCTACTTTAAGTGATTTACAAGTAGAAATGACAACAGTTACAGGCTTTTCTTCAGCTACAGAAAACTATGCAATTGAGCTTCCTATAGGTACAACAGCTATTCCACAAATTACATTAGCGACTACTACAGACGCTTTAGCAACAGTAACAACTATAACTCAAGCAGCTGCACTTCCAGGTGATGCTACGGTTTTAGTCACAGCACAAGATGGTATAACAACTAAAACATATACTGTATCATTTTCTGTAGCAACAGTTACAGCACCAACAACTAATGCAGCAGCTCCAACAAATGATGCAGCCGATGTTATTTCTATTTACGGTAGTACTTATTCCAATGGCGTTACAAATTACGATCCTAACTGGGGACAATCAGGACATATGCAAGTTAATTCTGCATACGATCCAGGAACAGGAGCTTTAATACTAGCGTATCCTAATTTTAATTACCAAGGCACAGAACTGGCGGCAGTAGATGCTTCTGGTATGGAATATTTACATGTAGATATTTGGACAGCAGCAGATCCTATGGCTACAGATATACAAGTAAGTCCAATAAATAACGGTACAGGAACAGTAGAAACATTGGTGTCTATTGCTTACGCATCGGGGACTTGGACAAGTGTAGACTTACCAATTGGAGATTTTACAGGAATGACATGGGATAGTATTTTCCAAATGAAATTTGCTGCAAATGGAGCAGGAAGTACAGTTCCGGTGGATATTTATTTAGATAATGTTTATTTCTGGAAATCTTCGACTTTGGGAACAGAAGAATTTTCTGTAGATACATTTAATGTATTTCCAAATCCTACAGGAAGTAATTGGACAATTAAATCGAATAACACCATAATTAATACTATTGAAATTTTTGATACTTTAGGTAAGAAAGTATTATCAATTAAACCTAATGTAGATAAGGTAGATGTTGATGCTTCAAACTTAAATTCAGGATTGTATTTTGCTAGAATCGCTACTAACAAAGGTATAAATACAATTAAATTAGTTAAAGAATAATCTTTAATCTAAATTAACCTATGAAGCCACATTGTATTTTACTTTGTGGCTTTTATTTTATTAATTTCCAATCGTATTTATCGAAAACAGGATGTTTACAATCTAATTTTGTTGTAAAATTAAAAGTCTAATTTTTATATAAAGTAATTGCTTTTATATGTTATAAGGCTAGATTTTATAGTTGTCTTTAATTGTTATTTATTTGAATAGAATCTTCTGTTTTAATAACATAATTCTTTGTGTTATTTTCAATTGTTTTTTGAAGATGGCTAAGATTTGTTTCTTCTTGTGTTTCCATAGAATTTTCCATTAAAGCCATTATGGATTTTGAAATTATTCCATTTCCTTTAGCTTTAGTACTAGTTCTAACTTTTGTTTTTCCATCGATAGATACCATACTAAGTATATAATCCATATCCATAAAATCTGAAGTAAATGACATAGATACAGACTCGTTTGGTACAATACCTGTAATCGTTTCACGAATAACCATTTCCTGTCCATCTGTTATAAAATAGACATCAGATACAGCACCAATGGTATTAGGAGTGCCACTCACATGTTCAAATTTTTGGAATCCAACCAGCCAATCAGACATTTTTTCTACATCTTGACTTACAGCCCAAGATTCAGCTAATGGTTTATCTACCATTATTTCGCAATTATAAGATAGTTCAGGTTTAATTATGCCTAAAAGAAAAAAAACGATAACTAAGATGGCTACAATTCCTAATATGTACTTTAAATATTTCATGATTTTTATATTGTTAGATTACAATTAGTAAGATAATTAATTTAATTCAATAATCTGTAGTATAGTTAGTTGTGTGGTTGGGTTACTAGTTTTAGTAAATACAAATCGAATAGGAAACCTCCTTTTTCTGTGTCTTTTTTTCGTTATTTTTTCAAGTCTAAATTATAGTTTGAACAACCAAATATGAGTAATACTAAGATTAGTATTACTCTCATTTTTTTGTGTTTTTATTTTACAACATTTCTACAATTTGAATGTTATTTCCACAAGTATCATTGAAAATAGCAAATTTCACTGTTCCCATCTTAGTTGGTTTTACACTAAATTCTACACCTTTTTTTAGAAGTCTATCATATTCGCTATCAACATTATCAACGTCAAATTGTGTATATGGAATTCCAGCTTCCATTAATGCTTCTTGAAAAACTTTAGAAGGTTCAAAATGTATAGGTGCTGGCTCTAGTAAAAGTTCAGGACCATCTTGTGCTTCTTTAGAAATTACAGTCAACCATCTATTACCACCTTCTAATGGCGTGTCTCGTTTTTTAATAAATCCTAATTTTTCGGTATAAAACTTTAACGCCTTTTCCTGATCTTGAACAGGAATACTAATTAGTGTTACTCTCATCTTTATGTTATTTAGTTATAATTTCAAAGTTGAGAATTTTCAACTTAATTGACTTCTTGAAAGTTGCTCTTTTTGAAATTTGGTAGGAGATTTTCCTGTTTTGGTTTTAAATAAAGTACTGAAAGAGCCCAAACTTTCAAACCCAACAGAAAAACAGGTTTGAGTAACTGTCATTCCCTCCTTGAGGAGCTCTTTAGATTTTTCAATTCGTTTGTCCATTAAGTATTGTCTTGGTGTTAGTCCATAATACTTCTTAAAAAGTCTGAGTAAATGATACTTGGATGTAAAGTGTATAAGAGATAAAAAATCCAAATTAATTTCTGTTTCAAAGTTGTTATCGATATAATTTCGTGTTGCTATCACAGTCTCTATCTGCTTATTATTTGAATAACAAATATTTCTTATTCGCTTTATTTCAGTTTCGTAGAATGTCATTTTTACTGATTTCGCATTATCGACAACGTTTTGTATAACGTCTATTTGTTCAACCTAAAAATAAACATTTTTTTTATATGCTATTAGTAATCATTTTTATTACTAGTTTTTGACCTTTAATGATGTTTGATAATTGCGTCCTGTTACATATTAAACTCTTTTATATCTTTTTTTCGTAGAAAGCTGAGGTTTTATAAATTAGGTGTACACTACCAATTATTCAAAGATGAGTGGCCTATATTTTGTTTTTTAAATTAATGTTAAATGTATGGTTTGTTGCGGTAAGAACCTGTGATGTTTCATTATAAAATAATATAGTAAAAGGATAAGGAATATGTATCTGTAATTGGAAAATTTAGAGGGAATGTATTAAACATATTACGAATTTTTTGTTTAATTTTTAGTTAATACTAATCCAAAAACTTAGTATTCTTTTTCCATTTACAACTTGTTCTCTTCTCAAAGTCCCTCCATTTTTTAGTATTACTTTTTTAGAAGCGATATTTAGCTTATCACAAGTTAATAAAGCCTTTTTTAATCCCAATTCCTTGGCTTTTTCTAGTGACAATGCTAATATCTTTGTTGCATATCCTTTTCCTCTAAATGTTGGTCTAATTCCATATCCAATATGCCCATTTTCAATTAACAAGTTCTCATTTAATTTGTGTCTAATGTTGGAAGTGCCAATTATTTCATTGGTATCGTTAACTAGCCAAAATGTAGTATGACAGACAAATCCGTTTTCTGGGTTAGTTTCATGTTTCTCATTGGTTTTTACGAATTTTTTGAAATCACTGGTGTTATACGTTAAAGAGAACGGTACCATTTCTTCTTTAGTAGATTTCCATTCATCTAACATTTTTAAATATTCAATTTCCAAATTGAAATCTGGCTTGATCAATCTCATTTTTATAAGATGCTTAAATGACTTTTATTTATTTCGTTAATTTTTTTGATAAATAGATCCGTCTTTGCCCTTTTGGAAAGCCTTTTATTTCTCCAATTGGTTTATATCCATTTTTCAAATAAAAATCCTCTGCTTGAAAATCAAATGTGTCGAGCATTGAAATTTCTGCTCCTTTTTCGATGGCTATTTTTTCTACGTGTTTTAGAATCTGAGTTCCAATTCCTTTTTTTCTATAGCCCTTTTTTATCCACAAAATATTAATTTCAAGTCCGTTCCAATAACCAATTCCTGCTAATATTCCACCAACTTCGATTCCGTTTTTATCTTTGGCTACAAATTCCAAGCGAGTCCAAATGTCTGCAATTGCAGGAACTTTACTCAAATTATAGTTGTTAATTCCATCAACTATTTTCTTTACATTTTCCTTTTCGCAAGGTTCAATAGTAAATTCAGTTTTTATTTCCATTTGGGTAACTTAGCTTGTTACAAACGTGTTTGGGTATGGGTAGTAGCGAGTTTTAGTACACTACTTTTTTTGTGAGTAATTTACAAAATAAAAAAGAATAGCAATTTGAATTAAAACTCAAATTGCTATTACTTATACATGTTAATGGAGTAATTTATTTGTTTACCTCTTTAATTAGTTCTGTTGCGGCCAATTTTCCAAAAGCATTTGCAGCTAAAGGACTAGCACCTGTAATTAATTTTCGGTCTTTATGAACTGTATTATCAGCTTCTTCGTTAATAATTGTAACTCCCAAATTGTTTAGTCGTTCACCATACTTGTATGGCATATGACCAGGTGTATAACCTATTATTGGTCCTTGCTCATCAACAGCATCTGGAAATGAAGCAATTTTATAGCCTTTATATAGATAATTATCTTTGTCATTGTCTAAACTTCCAGCTAATAATGCAGCTGGACCATGACAAATAGCAAGTGTAAACATATCTTGATTATATGACCAATTTATTAATTTATTCAAATCTTTGTTATCTGGTAGTCCAAGCATTGCTCCATGACCTCCAGGGATAAAAATGGCTATATAATCTGAACTTTCATTCATTGTGTTTATTACAAAATCAGATAGATTTATAGGACTCTCGAACTTGTTCTTGAATTCAGAATATATTGTTTTTACATACTCATCATTTTCTGGCATTGCCCATTGTTCAATTACTACTGGTTTTCCATTTGGTGTAACGACATCTACATCAAAACCAGCATTTTTTAAATGTAGAACAGGTAGAAGTATTTCGACAGGATGATTTCCAGTTGAGAACTTTTTACCATTAGCCATAGTCATATTTTTTTGTTCTGTACAAATCATTAACACCTTTTTATTTCCTGTGTATTTATTTTCATAAGTGGTATTATCAAAATTTGTAGTTGGAGATGTTGCTAATTTTAATGCTAATGGAGATGGAATATAAGATCCGTCTTTAGTTTCAGTTGGTCTTGAAGTAAGGTATAGAACAACACAAGCAAGTAAGATAATGCTAACTATAGTTAATATTATTTTTTTCTTCATGATTTGATTTATATAAATGTTACTAATTTATCCATTGGTTTTCTAACCTTTACAAGGTTAACTAACCAATCTTTATCTGCGTCTTTATAACCTATAGGTAGTAAAAGTGTACTTCGCAATCCTTTTTCTCGCAGTCCAAGAATTTTATCTAAGGCATCTGGATCAAAACCTTCCATAGGAGTGCTATCTAAGCCTTCATACGTAGTTTGAGCAATGGCAGCCATAAAAGCAATATATGTTTGCCTTGCAGCATGCTCAAAATTCTTTTCAGCATCACGCTTAGGGTAGCCATCTAATAACATTTGGCGGTAGTTTTCCCAACCTTCGTTTTTAAATCCTCTAATTTCGTTGGTTAAATCAAACATATAATTAATACGGTCTTCGGTATAATTATCCCAAGCAGCAAACACCAATAAATGAGAGCAATCTGTAACTTGCGATTGATTCCAGGCGATTTCTTTAATGCTAGACTTAGTAGTGTCGTTTGTAACTACAAATACCTCAAAAGGTTGCAGCCCACTAGATGTTGGTGCTAATCTAATTGCTTCTAAAATGTTATTTATTTTTTCTTGAGGAACTACTTTGCCATTCATAGCTTTAGTAGCATAGCGTTCATTTAATATGTCTAAAAAATTCATTGTCTTATTTTTAATTATCGTACAAAATTAAATGATAATTAAAAAGCAAATATGAACCTATGGTAATAAATTAATTTTTGATTCTTTCTTTTCGAATTCTGCTTAGACTTTGAGGTGTAATGCCTAAATATGAAGCGATTTGATAATTAGGTATAATCTTTTCGAATTCGGTATAATCTTCAATGAACTGACTGTATTTTTCTGCTGCAGTTAATGCTAGCAAGCTTAAAATTCGTTTTTGAAGTGCAGCAATTCGTTTTTCAAAATTCTTACGTTGGATGATTTCAAATTGAGAAAATTCTTGGTAAAATTTTTCAACATTAGAATTATCGATTATTAAAACTTTAGAATGGGTTAAGCTTTCTATAGAGACAATGGATTTCTTATCCGTATAAAGGGTAATATAATCACTTATCCACCAATTTTTAATAGCAAATTGTAACGTATGCTCTTTTCCGTCTTCTGTTTTGTAAAAAGAACGTAAACATCCACTTACAACAAAAATATGTTCCTTTTTTGAAGAATTGTCAGCAAGAATTTGTTCTCCTTTAACTAAGTTTCTTTCTTTGACTATTTCATTAAGTTTATTTTCTATTTCTGGCGAAATTGAAACCAAATTTTTAAAATAATCTAAAAGTTCTTTCATAGGTTCAGGTTTGAGCAATATGTTTATGTATGATTAATAGTGTGTTTTAAGGACCTAATTTAGCAAATACAAACCAGATGGAAAATCCACGAAGATTATGTAAGTTCAAAAAAAACTAGCAATGACTTATATACGACGTTAGAATAGTTTTTTATTTTCCAAAATATCGAACCCGAATAATCCTTTCCGAATTTCTAACTCCACATTATTGTAGAAATTCCTTTTTTCAAAATAGTTAGATGAAAAAACTAGTTCTTTTACCTTTCCATTATAGTTAATTCTAAATGTTGGTGTTTTGACGTCAACTGTATGTTTTCCTCCAGATGCTAATGATGAAGTATGAATAATCTCAAACGATTCAGTTTTTATATTTTGGTTAGCGAAATAATAGTTCGATAACATAAAAATTGAGCAAGCAATAAACCCAAATCCAATTACATAATGCATTGCGGAATAGAGATAAAGTTCAAATCCGCTATATTGATAAGTTTTTTTATAATTTTTAAAGTCAAGAATAGATGCTATTATTCCGACAAAAATTATAATCCCTACCGGAATCATCCAATTAATAATTGTTTCTCTATAAATATTAATTTCCCAAATAATTAAAATTGCTCCAAGAAAGAAAATTGTTGGGTAAAATATTTTACGTTGTTTTTGCGTCATTCTCAAATGTGTAATAATGGCTCGGAGCCATTATTGTATATAGTTATTTTTTATTCCAATTTTGTTCAAAGTACTCGATATATTGAACATATCTTGAGTTTTCTTTAGCGTATTTTTTTGTTAATTTAGCCCATTCATGAAATTTTTCTTTGTTCTTTAATTTAAAATATGCTTGAGCCATATTTACTGCCATTTCACTTTTTTCAAAATCGTTATCGGACATTTTAATTCCTTTGTGATATGTTTTTTCTGCTTCTTGAATTTTATTTAGGTTAGCATACGAATAGCCTAATTCTCTATAGAAATAGAAGTTTTTAGGGTTATTTTCAATAGCTTTTTCTAAAATTGGAATTGCATTTTCATATTGCCCCAAATGATTATAAGCAAATGATAATTCAAACTCAAGTCCGTCAAAATGTGGTTCAATGGCGTATGCTTTTAAAAGTGGTTTTAGTGCTAAATCACTTGCTCCAACGTGATTAAAGTGATACCCTTCATTTTTTAAATAATCAACTTCATCTGAACCTGCTTTATAAATAGATAACCATTCTGGCTCTTTTGGTAAATTTAGTGTTGAAATCTGGTTTTCAGTTAAAACAGAAACTAAACTTGTATTTGGTTCAAGTCTATATTTCATAAAACCTAGAATAGAGTCTTTAGTAATATTTTTTAGGTTTTGTTCATCAATTTGAAATTGAGTTTTATAATTGAATGTAAACCCTGCTTGATTGTCCAAATAAATAAATCCATAAGTATAAGTGGAATCTGTATCTTTTTTTGGAAAAACTACCCATTTATCAACTGCATTAAAATATTTAGTGTCAAATTTTAATTCAGTCAAATTATTTTGTGAAAATCCAATATTTGAAATTAATATTAGAGCTAAAATTATTATTCTCATAGTTTATTTTATAATTATTTACAACGTTGCGGTGTATGTTTAATATATTAACCCTAGAAATCTCTTAGAGTCTTTCAGACTTGTCCATCTTTTATTTGCCATTCATTTTTATTAAAAACTGCCATAATATTAAAGTCAGTACTTTTTCTAATTACTGATTCTTTTTTTAGACCCTTAGCTTGAACAAACATAGTGTCAGGTAAATTGGTTTTTAGTGCTAAAGCCTCTAAAACGAGAATCGATTGTTTTTTGAATAGTAAATTTTCTACATCTTTTTTAGATTTATATAGCTTAGTTATATAATGGGCAAAAAGTACTGAGTCTCGTCCTTGATTATAAACTTTAATTGAATAACCTTTGAATTTAACGCTGTCAGAATCCGCTAATTTAAGCCACAGAAAATCTTTCTGAGCAGTTTCAGTTTTATAACTTATTAATTTAGTAGATGGTTTCGTTTGACATGATGTACTACCATAAGAAATAAAAAGTAATATTAACAGGATAAGTTTCATATATGTTTCTATAGTATTGTTAATTGTGTACAACATCTATTGTATATTATGTTTTCATACCGAATTGTATATATGTAATATACAAATTGTTGTTAGCTCGTTATTTTTTTAATTCATTTATTGTTTCTTCTAGAGCTAAAACCCAACCATTCTTAATATCATTTTTATCTTTTTTTGCTATTTCTAAATTACTATTTAGTAGTGGTAAAAAATCTTTGTCTTTAATTGTCAAAATGGCCTCAAATAATAAAGTTCCATAATCTCCTTTTTTCAATTCAGAAATTATAATATTCTTAATTTGTTTGTCTTTCCTATTAGCTAAGCCAACAATAGCCTCAGATTTAGTTTCAAAATGATTATCGGTAACTCTATTCCACAGGGCATTTCTAATCTCTTTATTATCAGATTCTATTAGACTTCCAATTCCAAAAGTAGCCCAATTTCTTATTGATGAAACTTTGTCTTTCATAAAAATAATAAGGACATTAATAGCTTTTGAGTGTTCTATACCTGAGAGTGCTGAAATTAATGCGTGTTTAACATCAATATTTTTTACATTTTGAAATTCTACTAATTTTGAAACCTGTTTATCGTTTAATTCGTCGTTATTATGACCTATTCCGTGAAATATAGATTTAAGAACATTATCTGATTGTGTTTTTTCAAGAAGTTTAAAATGTAATTCAACAGTTTGCTTTTTATTATATCTTGGTTCAAATCCTAATTGTTGGAGTATGTGGAGTCCAATAATTTTTTGTTTATCAATATTTGACTTCGCTAACTTATAAGCTTCATCAAAAACACTTTGATTTGGTCTTCTTCTTAATTCAGAAATATTATCCCAATATGTTTTTTGGGTTTTGTTATTCAACAATCTATTGAATATTTTTTTTGACGGCCATTTTTTTCGACTCATTTTTTTATTGGATATTTTTTAAAGAAGTGAAACAACAAAATTACAACGCCCTTTGGTTTAACCTAAATAGCAATTGTTTTTATACTGTATTGGCATTAGTTTTTTCTTCATTTTTGTAAACATTCGGATTGAATTTTTCCATGTAAATTTCTGGTTTTGGTAGTTTTGTAAATCCGTATTTTTCATAAAGCCATTCCGCTGTGCTTGTCAATAAAATCCAACGTCTTAAATCTTGTAATTCTTTATGTTTCATGATTACTTCCATGAGCCATTTACTTAATCGAAGTCCTCGATGTTCTTTCAAAATAAAAATATCCCCTAAATATGCGATAGTAGAAAAATCTGAAATTACTCTAGCATATCCAACTAGTTTTTTTTCAAAATATATTCCGAAATTCAATGAATTGTTAATTGATTTTTCCACCTTTTCATAGGGTATTCCATCACTCCAACCAGACTCGTGTGTTAAGAAATTATGAATTAATGAAATATCCAACTTTTTTTTGTCGGTTGAAATCATATATCCATTTTTATGTTCTTCTATAATCTCCAATTTGTGTTAGTTTTTTTAATTGATGTTAAGGTGTTTAATGTATGGTTAGTTGTGTGTTTAAGCAACTAAAAACCGAATAGAATCACGTCTTTGTAAGAAAGCTAGAACTAAATTAGTAAAAGAAAACTAACCAGAGTAAAATTCGTGAAATTTTTGGAGTACACGCAGAACAAGCTACTAACTATACACATTTTTAGCTAAAGTTATTATTCATAATAGTAATATAGAACATTCACTATTTCTTTAGTTTCAAAATCTTTAACAACTTCTTCTTTCAGTAAACCATTTTCAAAGTAATAACTTTCTGTTTCATCCATAAACTGAGCCTCTCCAGTAATTTTGATTTTACCTAATAATGTTTTTTTATATTCAAGATGTGGATATTCAATTAACTTAAAGAGCTTATTATCTTTATATTCGTAAATTGTTTTCTTTACACTTCCTTCATATTTAAAATGTAGAGATTCAATTAAGTAACCATTTTCATTCAACGTATATTTTACTTTGTCTGGTTCATCAAGGTGTATAATGTTATTAATGGACTTTGCTTTGTTCCATTCGTGCTTTATTCTATATTCTTCTCCATCATTATATGTGTATCGTTCGAAGGATAAATCATCTCCTAAGTATTCGAATTCTCCAGTGTAAATTTTTATTTCTTTTTCGTTTTCGATATTTATTAGAACTTCTCTTGTTTTTTTACTATTCGAATAAGTGAATTTTTTAATTGAATCAAATTCCCTTTTATCTATCGTATCTTCAAATAGATAAAATTTAACAACAAAATTGTCGTCAGAATGCTCATATTCGGATATTATACTATTTCTATAATCAATAATTTTAGAAACTTTGTTGTCTTTGTAAAAGTATTCTTTTCTAATATCTTTTTGTTCGTCTGATTTTGTAAAGATCGTAAGTTTATTAAAATCAAGAGGTGCTAATAATGGATCAAAATGTCCTTTAAATATCATTCGTTTTAAATTTTGACTAACAATTTGTGTATGATTAGTTGCGGATTTAAGCTGTGCACTTTGCGTTAAAATGATTCGTTTACGGCAAAAATTCGCAGTGAAAAAATACGCGAAGTTTGTGACGCGTTATTTTCAACATAACTAATATACGAATTGAAAACAAACTCTTCCATTTAACCAGCAAAGTAGTAATTAATTTTATACGTCTTAAGTTTGTAACGTCTTAAATTTGATAAAAACAAGAAAGAACAAAAGCGGGAAATAAGATTATAATTGCTTATTTTTTAACTCAGTTCTTTGTTGTGGCCAATTTATTATTTTTCAATTTTATTAATTAATGTTTTGAGGGTATTTGTTTGTTTCCAATTTATCAATCTTTCTTTTGATGATTGACTGATTTCTATTTGAGGAAAAGTAAGCTTTAATTCTAAGAATATTTCTAACAACTTATTGACACCTCTAATAGGTGAATTGCCCATATTTGCAATCATATTATCTAAAAGACTTAATAAAGCTTCATTATGCTTTTTAGAAACATTGAATAGGTTAGCAGTTAATAAGTCTGTAAATCTTTTAATAGGAGCATATTCGCCCAATTCTAATTCACCTAAAATTTTACCTAGTAGTAAATTGTTAATCTTGTTTTCAGAATTTGCTTTAATCCATATCTCGGAAGAAAGTTCTCTTCCCACTTTATGACTACACAAAAAACCAGTTGCTAAAAATAGATATGTAGACTCTTTAAAATCTTCTCTATACCAGACTTCATAAAGCCCTTTTAGTAAGTTGACCATATTTTTTTTACTTGTTTCATCAAAAAAAGTAGATTCTTTAAGGTTATTATGAATAACATGGCTTAAGAACATACTTGGGTTATTTGGTGAAAGAAATAAAAATTTCACATCATCATGAGGGCGAATAGTAGTATAATATTTTTGTTTTTTAAAGTACATGTAATCATAAATACTACTAACTTTAATCTTCTTTTTCTTTTTATTAAAAACTCCTATAATGTTTGAAACAATTGATTCTGATTCTCTTTTGTCGATATTAAAATCTTTAAAATTTAACTCCTTTCGAATCATTTTTTTCTGTATATGCTTTCCTGCTGCATAATCGTATTCTTTATAGAAATGGTCTCTCATTCTACAATCCCATTTATACGTCCCCATTTCCTTTATTAAAGGATTTACAAGATATTCTTGAAAATATTTAATTTCAACACTTACATTTCTACTCAATACACTTTGAAGCCATAATTCTGGTCTTGAAATATTTACGTCTTGAATTTTCAATTGGTTAAAATGATACTTCAAAACCTTCTTAATCTCTTTGTCTTTTATCTTATTGATATTCTCAATAATATATGACGAATATTCATTTATTGGTAACCTCCCAATCGCAATTTGAAAATCGTATAGGTTAATCTCTTCATTGCTTTTTTCATATGAAATGATTCTGTCAATTAAAGTATTAGGCTCAATCCAACATGGTGCATGTGTAGGTGTAGATAAGAGGTCTAGAGTCAAACCCTTTTTGATTAAAGATTTAGATTTTATAAATAAAAAATGGTGTATTTGATATATGTAATCTGGAATAGGCTGATTTTCTATTTGTTTTAATCTTTCTTTATAATGAGAACTATAGTATCTATCTTCTTTAAATTTTTTGATTTTTTGAGACTTAGTCTTTTTAAAACTTTCGAGTTCAGAAGGATATTTTTTTATTAAAATTTCAGCAAAATCATTAATGTAGTAAGCTGCTTCCGATTCCAAATTTCCAATCTGACTTTTCCAATCAAAATTCATAGAAAGCTCAAAAGAACGCTTAAATATAGGTTCTAGTTTAGTAACATTATCTTTATTTAAAAGAGGGTAAAGTTTTGGCAAATAACTTAGCAGCAAATCTATATGATAAACTTCATTATTATCAATAGATTGACTTACAAAAAAGATTAAATCATCTAATGATACAAGTTTAAGTAATTCTGTCTCTTTTGATAAAATTTTCGCTTCATCTACAGCATAGATTTCTTCTTCTATCTCATCAGAAGTTTCTATATATTCCTTTAAAACCTCTCTTGACGAGTGGAGTAGACTATCAGCATATAGATTAACTACATCAAACAGCTCTTGCTTTTTAGAGTCTCCATATTTTTCTATTATTTTAGCCGCTCTTAATTGTATTTTTTCATCAACATTTATCAAAGCTTCTGCAGCTTTTTCACATACAGAAACACCAGAATTTTTATGAGTTTTAGCAATTTTATCTAAAATCATAAGTGTTGAATTAACTACAGATTTCGTTTCAGAGTTTAAAAGAATTGATGCATTTTCAACAAAGACTTTATGTTTAAATTTTTTATGGTTAGCAACTAATTTAAAATATTTGAGAACTGTATTTATTATCTTGGAATGAAGCGAATTTAAAGCTGCAAAAAATTCATCTTGTAAATTTAATACTTCATCCTGAGAAGGATTTAATTTTATTAATAAATCAAAAAACCAACCGCTGAGTGTTTTATTAAAACCTTTAGTAGAAGAATAGATTGTAGCAATTAAAACTCTTTTTCTATCTAACTTATTTTCATAGACTAAATTGGTAATGGTGTCAATCCATATATCATTACCACCTTTATAATTCTCTAGGTGTAAATAATTATAGTAACTATTAATACCCGATTCTTCTTCAAATAAAAACCAAATATGTTTGTCTAATGTCTCTTTATACTTGTAAAGAATTTCGGGTTTATAGAAACTTCTATTTCTATTGTTCTCCCATTTGCTTTCAACTATTGCATTTGGAAGTCGTGCTAATATTAACTCATGAGAGGGTTCTAACAACTCTTTTTTATACAAAGACATCATCTTCTCATAATTTAACTCCCAAGGCATTTGTTCATTAATTAAATCTCCATACCATTTTGGTGTGTACCAAGGAATAATATTTTCTAAATAATCATCACTAACTGAAAGTTGACTAACATTAAAAAATATCTTTTTTGCATCAGTTTTATTAAAACATACATAACAAGCTTTTTGAACTAGGTCTCTTTTAGTTTCAGAGTGCTTTGGCTTAGTTGTATAAGAGGTTCCCCATTTTGTTTTCTCTGTAACCTCATAACGTTCAAAAATCGTCTTTTCGAGTTTTTTTAAAAATGGCACAAGGTCTCTTTTTTCTTTTGGAATAAGTTTTTTCAAGAATGGAATAATATCTCTTTCCTTGTAGACAATAGATTCTAATTCTATTTCAAGCATATTTTAAATGGCTTTTGCTTTTTTCTTTACGGCTAAAATATGTTTACAAGCACCTCTTTCTCCTTGATTTTTACTAAACCAAGTACAAGTACATCTTTGCTTATCTCCATTAATAACAATATAATGTTGAACGCCACTACCTTCTACTTTAGCTTCTATTCTATTATCTTTCTTTAAAGAGATATTAACCTTATTTTCTTCTAAAAGTTTTTCTGCACCTTTTAGTCTAGGGTTCAATGACAAAATTCTTTCAAGCTTAAAAGGAAGTCTTCTGTAAAAGAATCCATTTTTTGCTAAATCATATCCCAATAGCCCCATAGCCGATAATTTAGTGGATAGCTTTTCTATTTTGGAAATATCTATCCCTTCTTCAAAAGACATTAATGCAGGATTAAACTCTTGATTTGTATAAGAGTAATTATCAAATACTTTTACTAATGAATCAGGTAGGTCTTCTATTAAAGACTCTAGAGCTGCTCCTTCACCAGAAAAGCCTCTCCAAAAATCTCTTGAAACAGAAAACACAAAATTCAATTCGTCAAAACATAAAATAAAAGTTACTGATTGCATATCCCGATGAGGAAAAACTTTTAACTTATTTATTAATGGAATAAGTGGTTGAAGTAATTTTAATCTATGAATGCCACCAATATAAACAGCATTTGAAGCCTTTAGAGGGCTAAATAAATATTTACTCCCTCGCTTTATTAAATAGTAATCCGTCTTTACTTTTCCAGCCGGAATAGTTTTAAATAATTGAATCGCTTGAATGCGATTCAATGTTTGCGCATAATCTGACTCTGAAAAGTAATGTTGTACTGTTGTTAAACCCTTAATCCACTTACTCGGGAGCGGTACTTTACGTTCTATAAAACTCTCTCCTCCTTTATGAAACCCTACTTCTTTTTGACCAACAGATAAGATAAGGTCGTCATTCTTCTTGATTTTACCCAGTTCTGAAATTAAAGGTGTATTAAAGTCAACATTTGTAGTACCATTCTCTATAAACTCTCCATCCTGTCCATTTTCTAATACATCAACTCTAGCATAAACCCCTGCACAATGAGAAAAGCCTTCAAATCTTATTTGGTTATTCCCTGCTGTTACTATTGGGTCTTTCAATAGTGCTAATTGAAATGGGGATAAATTAAAACTTGATTGAACAATATTAGATAAGGTTATCAAACATCTAGACAACTCATAAGGATTATTTAATTTCCCCCAGAAAAAACAAGGAGAAATTCCTTTATCAACTTCATTAAATTTTGAAAGAAGAAGATTTTCTTGCCCTTTTTTCTTTTCTAAACTTGAGAGTGAGTAATATTGATAGTTTAATGTTTCTGTCATTTTTATTTTTCCTAGTTTGTTCTAATTGGCCACAACATCTCTTGTATGTTTAATTTACGACCCTAAAGGACGCATATACATTATACAAATTGTTAGCATTAGTTTTTTAACATCCCATTGGAATTTCAAATTCAATAATTTTTTCAGTTATTATATTGTCTTTATCAGTCAAAATAATTTTCAAAAATATCTTGCTCATTGATACTCCGCTAGGATATTCATTCACTTTTTTAATGTTTTTTAATAAGTCAGACCATCTTTGCCCACAAAATTTGTCCACTGCACTTTTAAGCTCATTAATTTTTATAGGAATAAAGTTTTTCCAATCTTTCTCAGAATATTTAAAGGTTTTAAATGAGTTTTTGTTACTGTCATATGGTAGTTTTTTCCATTCAGAGTAGAAATGTTTCCATTCTGTGAGATCACAATGAGGGCCTTCGTCCATTATAGTGATACTGTTCTCATATCGTTGAAACACTTCTATTTTCTTATATTTCTTACTTAGAATTTTTAAGAATTTATTTTCTGGAGTTCCAGATAAATCTAAGCTTATTTTAGCAGTGTCTTTTTGTTTTTTTGATAAAGCAGTTAAGTCTCCCATTAGATCAATATGGTCTAACTCTACAGTAAAATCATTAAATTTTATTTCTATACGTTTTTTTAGAATTTCATCTATTAGGAAACCACTAAAAACATAACCACTAGTAACTTTATTATTCATGATTCCTTGAACTTTTAACCACGAACCGTTTATTTTTTTTTCATTATCAACTATAGAAAAATTAATGTTGGTTTTTTCTTGAACTTCAATTTTCTCTGCATATTTAAATTTGCCTAATCTTTTGGAGTTTTTACTAGGCTTTTCTCTAATTATTAAACCATTGTCTGCATTAACGTATAGTATTTCTTGTCCATAAGAAATACTATACGTTAAAATTAATAGTATGCTAAATATTACTTTATTCATTTTTGATAATAGGTACCTCTTTTGTTTGACTCTAAATCTTTAATTACTATTTTTCTACTTGTAAAGCCAAAAACAGATTCTTCTTTACTAATTAATAATGCTTTTGGTATATTTTCTAGATATAAAGTATTATTTATTAGATTGTATCTTTCAAAACTTATTACATCTCCGATATGATATCCGTCACCATATTTCCACCAACCTTCTCTTAGTTCTTTATTATTTAAACAAGAAGTTAGGAATATTAATGTTAATATACAAATGAGTTTTTTTATCAATCTATTATTATGTATTAATGTTAACGTTTAGTATATAAAATAGTACGGAGTAGAGAAGGAGTGGGCTTTCGTATTGGTACAAGTCATAAAATTTTGTGTTTTGTTTTTTCAATTTTAAAGCCAAATCAAAAGATTTGGCGGACTTGGTTCAAAGCATTAAACTTTCGGATAAGCACCAAAACCCGTATTAGTTATAACCATTGTTAGCAGTAGTTTTCACTATTAAACTATCTATTTTAAGATTAAGGGTAACTGCTCTTTTTTCAATATCAAAAGCAATGATTGAGTTATTATCTCTATCTATTCCATTAAATATAAATTCAGACTTAACTATATTAGTGACATTATTTTTTAATTCAGTGCTATAAGTTAATTTAAAATCAGAGTTTAAATACTTTATTGAAGGATTTTTACTTGTCCCTTTAAAATAATCTATTAGAATGTATTCTTCGGTATTTTTAAATTTAAATATCTTATTCCCAGCGTTAATATATTTATCATATAATAATTCATATTTGTCCTCATTTGATAAATTCCATTTTGAAATTCCATTTTTTCCGATAGATATGAATGTTTGTTCATCAATAGTGCTTATATCATAATAAGGTGTTGAATCCTTTCCATAACTACCAATTATTTTTTCTTTTTCATTAATACTCCAAATATATGTGTATACGTGTGGCCAATCTAAAACAGAATACAAAAGTTGGTCATTATCACTGAACTTAATTTTTTTGACACTCTCTCCTTGTCTAAAATAATCAAGAAATTTACCATTAGTACTTTCAATTAGAAATAAAGAAGAGTAATGTTTAGATGATTCTTTATTTTTATTATATCCAGTACCAATAGCAATCAAGTTAGAATTGTTAGAATAATTGGCTGATTCGATTTGTTTAGAATATTCATTTATCCAATCAATATTTAAAGTGTTTAAATCTATCTGTGATAATAGTGCTGGTGAAGATTGTCCTGTACTTGTGATAAAAAGTAATTTTGAATTATTTGAGTTAGGTCTGAATTTTACAGAAAGTAATTCTAAATTGTGATTTTTAAAATGGAAAGAATATTGCTTTGTTATTTTGTTGTTCTCCAAAACATAAATTCCATTATTAGTTGCAATAAATTTAAACTGTTTGATTTTAATAAATGCTTCTATTTCATTTAGGGAGTCAATTTTAATATCATTACTAGATATATAGATAGAATTATTAGTTAATTTAAGATTATCAAGAGGAGAGATGAGTTTTATATTTTTTTCTTCTTTTCCGCAACCTACAATTAATAGTAAAATGATTAAAATTTTTGCTGTATTGTACATTTTCTATTTAGTCTTCGTGGTTTTTTGAGTAATTACTGCCAACGCGTTCGTGTATGGTTAGTTGCGTTGATTAAGAACTAAGTTAGCAAAATAGAACGAGCCAGAGGAAATTTCTAAGGAATTTTCTGAGTAAACAATTACCCAAGCAATTAATTATACACGTTGTTGGTATTAGTTTTAATTTTGATTTTCAATATGCAATTCATTGATAGATTCTATAAGTAAAGGCTTGTATTTTTTTATATCTTTCTTTCGAATTTTATTCCATTCTAAGTTAAGCCTTTTCAATCTCTCTAGGCTAATTATACAATCTGGAATTGACTTTACTGCATTGCCCTCTAATTCAAGTGTTTTAAGATTTTTAAGTTCACAAATGATATCAATAGACGTTATGCTATTGTTATTCAATAAAAGCTGATTTAGTTTATTTAAATCGCCTACTTTTTTAGGAATTTCAAGTATTCTATTACTGCTTAATTCCAAGAATTTAAGAGATTCTATACTTAAAATAATTTCTGGAAACCTTAAATTTTCACACCATCCAAGAGCTAGATTTTCTAAGGTTTGAAGTTTAGAAAATGAATCAGGAATAGTTGTAATTTTTTTGCTGTTAGTTAATCTTAAATCTTTAATTGATTTTAAGTTACCTATGCTATTTGGGAAATGAGTAAAATTAGAATTTCGAACAAGATTTAAATAGATTAAACTATCCAGCTTACCAATAGAATCTGGCAAACTGGTTAAACTATTGCCATATAAATTTAGCGTTTGAAGATTATTTAATTCACCTATGTTTTCAGGAATTCTCTCTAATTTATTAGAACCTAAATATAATTCTTTCAGTTCTGTAAGGTTTCCAATTTCAATTGGAAGTTCTATCAATCTATTATATTCTAACCTTAATTCATACAATCCTTTCAAATTTTTGATATTAGAAGGGATCTGACTTATAGAATTCTTATCTAAAGACAAGTATTCTAAATTAACTAACTCTAATATGCTTTGTGGGAAAGCATTTAAGTTGTTATTACTAACATATAATGAATTAAGCTTGGTAAGTTTTTTTAAATTTTGAGGTAAATACTCTAAATTATTATCACTTAAATTTAAATCTTTTAACTTAGTTAGGTTTCCAATAGTTTCAGGGATTTCATAAATTTCATTATTCTTTAAAATCAAAATTTCTAAATTATCTAATTGTCCAATCCAATCAGGAATAGTTACAATCTTATTTCTTGATATATTTAAAAATTTTAAGTTTTTGAACCTAATTAAATCAGCAGGGAATTCAGTTAAGTTTTTCCAACTTAATGTTAAATTATAAACTTTTTCTGGATTTTCTAACCCTTCATCAATTGTTTTGAAATACCTGCCTTCTTGGGAATAAATTGAAATGCTTGAAGAAAATATTAGAAATAATAATAAATATTTCATTTATGTTAAGTTATTGAATTTCTGATGTCTGGTGGAAAATTGTAGTAATCTTGCAACGACCTTTGTTTAGGCCCAAAATTGAGCAATTATTTTTATACGATGTTGTAGTACGTTTTTATTTTAATCGGTTAAATAATTCCTTGTTATTAAATTCGTCAATGATTTCCTCGCAAATTGCGTTCAGTTTTACGATAGAAAGTTCATTATTTGATTTATAATTCAGATTCGGATTTTCTTTTTCCGTTGTTAAATTGTATTTGTCAAAATGATTTTTAAATTCTTTTGATTCTTGATGGAACCAAAAATATCTTTGAGGTTGATGTGTTGCAGAAGAAATATTTTTGTAAAGCAATCCGTTTTTTCCAATACTATCTGGTTTTAATTGATACGCTTTTACTTTTTCCGATTTAAGTTTTTCAATATTTTTTTTATAGAATTCAATTGCATTAGAGTCAGATAGTTTTAGTGAGTTGAAACCTCCACAGTTATCAAATTTTTTCACGTAACTATCCTTTCCGTTTTTCCAAAATGCGTACATCTCAAAATAAATTCCGCTCGACTTACAAGAATTTGGGTTGTTTAAATCATAAATATATGCTGTTCCATAAGTTATGCGTTTTATCACAAAAAAATCCGAAATGTCTTTTTTGTTCAATTCCGATTTAAACTCCGAAATAAGAGATTCAGTTGGGTCAGTTTTTTCTTGTCCGAAAGTCAGATTAAAAAATAGAAGCAATATAATTATTAGTGATTTCTGCATTTTGTTTAAATGCGCTACAAAGTTCCTGCTATGATTAGAGCGTCGAAGAAATTCAAGGAATTTCAAGCCTAACACAAGTAAAAGCTTTTTAGCGTTTTTTAGTTTGAGTTTAAAAATAAGAAAAAAGCTTTTGCGATAATGCAAATCAACCAACATTTCGCTTCGTACTTGCTCCCTCATTAATTACTGGCATTGCTAGCAACAGTTTTATTTTTTTATTGTAAATCCAACGGGAGCTTTTAGAGTTCCATAATCATACATATTTATGTAAACGGAAATAGTATCCTTTGAACCTTGCCAAGTTACTCGATAATTATCCAACATAACACTTCCAAATCCAAATGGATCATTTTTACTTTTTATAGAACAACAACTACCAGCTCTATGATATGAAATTTCTTCGCCATTTGGACCAGCTAGAGCGTTTAGAAATCTCCTTTCATTTAAAGGTCCTTCTTTTTTGTCTACTCCACCGACTTGGATTGGTTTTTTTTCTGATAAGCCATATGTAGTGTCAGTTGAAATTTCAGTTAGCTCAAATGTTTGATTGTTTCTTAAACTAGTTTTTACAGCTTGTTTGGTTGTAGAACAAGATAGTATAAGTCCTAATATTCCAATGTAAATTATTTTTTTCATTTTGTGGTTTTGATGTCTTGTCCTGAAATATGGCTACAGGTTAAAATTGATTTACGCTGTTTTTAAATATACCATATTCGGTGTTTTAT
>NZ_CANMRQ010000004.1 GCF_947500325.1 uncultured Lacinutrix sp. | reverse complement strand
CTATCCGCTTCTTCTTTCGCTAATCTATCAGCTTCTAACTTAGCTAGTCTATCAGCCTCTTGTTGAGCTAATCTGTCTGCTTCGTTTTGTGCAGCAATTCTATCCGCTTCTTCTTTCGCTAATCTATCTGCTTCTAATTTTGCTAGTCTATCAGCCTCTTTTTCTGCTTCAGATTTATTTCTGTTTTCAGCTAAGAACTTCCTACGTTCTTCAGCTTTAGCTTTATTAGCTGCTATTAGTTTTTTTCGTGCTTCTGCTCTTGCTTTAACTCTTTCTTGTGTAGCTAGTCTTGCTTCAGCTCTTCTTTGTTCTGCTAACTCACGATTAGCTTGAGCTGTAGCTTGAGCTTCTTTTGAAGTATTAGAAGCTTTAGGACGTTTTTTTCTTCTCTTTTTGGTAAAAAGTGAGCTTACTCTGTCCTCACTACTATAATCATATTTTTCTCTATTTTTAAATTTATATGCCAATGTAATTTCATGAGAAGGGCCAAAATCAGATAAATTACCAATTGCTTTTTCAAAACTATATTCAATAGAAAATTGTTTACTTATATTTAAACCAAGACCACCAGAAACACCATATAAGTTATTATATCCAACATGTGCCCATACACCCATAGGTACTGTAAGCATTGCTATACCAGAAAAAATTGTTTTACCTTTTGTAAATTCTGATTTAATTAAACCTGAAAACTTACTTTCATCAAGAAACCCATAACTTTCTACGTAACCCGTATACATAATATGACCTTGTATTCCTTTTTTTGGATTTTCTTGAATTATTTCAGAAGCACTTGAATTGTAAAGAAAATAATTATTTAGAGACACTCCAAAATCAAAAAAACCGGTACCATAATTGATACCAGGGTTAATTGTGACTAAAAAATTTGAAGGAATCTCTTCAAGTGATGGGTCTGAATTGTTTGTTACAACATTACCGTCATTAACACCACTTTTGTAGGCACCAATGTTGACACCGAAGCTTAGATTACTATCTGTATCTAGCCTTGCATTATATGCGAAATTTAAAAGTCCTCCAAAGGTAGTTAAAACGCCATAGTTTTGTTGAAAAACGCCAACACCAACACCTATATTTTCTTTAAATCTACCAGCATAACTTAATAAATAAGTTTGTGGTGCGTTTTCAAATTGAACCCATTCTCTTTTATTAGAAATACTTAATGCTGCGTTTTGTTGTCTTACAAAACTAAAAGTTGGATTGATGGCATATTGATTAAATGCAAGCGAATTTCTTATAGGTAAAGCAAGTGAAACCACTCCATCATCTTCTTGAGAATAGAATATCTGTATAGAACAGATAAATACCACTATAGCCAAAAGGTATGTTTTCATTTTTTACTTCACTAGCGTTATTGATCCTTTTTTAGTTTGTTGATCTTCGGTTGTAATAATATAATAGTAGACTAGATTAACACTGGTTAAATTCATTTCCTCTTCTGGCCAGTTATTAAGATATTCATTTGTTTGGTGTACAATTTTTCCTTGGCTATCTAAAATGATAACTTCTGTATTAGTTCCAGTAACATATTCTGTTGGAAGGATCCATTTGTCATTAATAGCATCCCCATTAGGACTAATTAAATTTGGAATATTTTCTACTTCCGGGAAAGGATCTACTGCTTCATTAATTGTAAAAAATAATTCGTTAGAAAAAACACAACCAGTTGTTTGAGAAACAATAACTGTATAATCACCAAATTCTGTAGCATCATAAGTGTCACTTGTAGCTCCAGAAATTAAATTATTATTTAAAAACCATTGAAAAGTTGGATCTGTAGCATTTGTAGTAACTATAACATTTAATATATCTCCTTGTTGTATGGTATTACTATTTGGAACATTAAGAGAGCTAGTTGGTCCTTCACTAACAAGATCAATAGAAGTAGAAGCGGTACAACCACCTAGATCGATATCTACTTGATAGGTTCCAGATTCATTAGCTTCATATGTTACATCTGTTCCTACAAGAACATTATCCTTATACCATTTGTAATCAATTCCACCACTTAGAGTACTTAATATTGTTACTCCATTTATATCTTCACTTGGACAAAACGGATTACCTAAACTTGAAACTATTTCAGTATCCACAGTTCCAGAAGTTGCTTCACTAACCTGAACACGATTAGAAAAAGAATCTGAAGGAGAACAAGAACCATAATCGGTTTCAACAAAATATGTGCCTTCTTCACTCACCACTAATGTTTTATCATCACCGTCACCATCATCATATGGTACAGAAGTAGTTGGTCCTGTTTCTTTATACCATATAAATGTTAAGGAATCATATTGTAGAGGAGAATCATTTAATCCCGTTCCTGGATTATCTATTCTTAATACATAGCTTCCACCAGGGCAATATACTCCGGTTGATACTAAGTTATTAATTGAAAATGGACTATCTTGAGGTTTGTAATATGCTGCAAATGCTTGCGAATTGATACTAGAAGTAGGAGCAGGGCTCGTACTTTTAATACGTATTTTATAATTTTCACCAGCAGTCCCTTCAGGTAATTGAAAGCTTAAAGTAGCCGGTGATGTAGTAATTGCTCCAGCTGATGATGATCCTACAATAGTTGCTGGATTAATAAAAGTTCCACTTGGATCAGACATTTCAATTACAAATTGATTTGAGGCACTTAATGATGATTCTCCAGTAAATTGAAAATTCACATTGTAACTATTAAAGTCCTCACTTGCACAAGCTTTAGTGAAACCTAAATTAATTGTTGTAATACTTACTTGAGCATTTATCTGTTGGTTAAAAAAAAGAACAGATAAACAAAGTGTATAAATAAATGTTTTTAAGAGGGTAGTTTTCCGCATTCAATTATATTTTTTAATATCAATTCTATATATTTCTACTGCATTTTAATTATGCACTAATTCAAAACATGTTTGATTAATTAAGAAAGACAACCGACAGGATCTGTCAAACAGTTAAATTGAAAAGTTATTGTTATAAATTTATGTTGTGTTATAGGTTAATTAGTTTTTAGAGTCATCATTAGATGCAATAATTTTATTGATTCTTAATCTATAATCTGGGCGTTTGCTATTTCCAGAATCAATAAACGTTTCAGAATCAGGGCCTTTAGAGTATACGTTAAAGAAAGCACTATTTCCATACCAATTCTCTAGATCTTCATTATTTGGGTTGTTTTTAGTGAAAATATTTCCTTTACAGTTATTGAAATACATTTCGCTAAACTTTATTTTATCTAAGCTCTCTCCATTGATTTCAATTCTATTATCTAGTATTACTGCAGGGTTGAAACCTGAAATAACACTTTTATCTATATGGAAAGAAGTATCATTATCTATATATAAAGCTTCTTTAACTAATCCAACACTAATGTCAGACGCTAAATCATTACTAATATTCACTAATGTTAAATTTTTAGCAGTAACAAAAGTAGATTTTTTAGAGAAATCAACATCCTCTTTTTTATCATAAGAAGCAATATGCATACATCTAGATCCTTTTCCTCCAGATACATATGGAGAACGAATAGCTAAAGAATTACTAATTTTTGCTTGTGTCCCATAATTAAACTTATAGTCATTACTATTAGATCTATATGAAACCATTTTAGTTAAATTAACTTCTCCTCCTAATATATTGAATGAGTTTCCTTTACTGTAGCTTACCATTATGTTTTCAATAGTAGTTTCATTACCAACACCAGCAAGTGTAAGTCCACTAAAATAACCATCTCTTGTTCTTTTTCCAGCATATTCTATTCTTACATATTTTAATATACCAGAATTACTTTTTGTATTGTCTCCTCCATAAGAAATGTTTTTATTTGAAGAAGGTCTTAATCCGTAGTTTATAGATGAACCATTACCGTATTTGTTAATAGGAGCATCACCTAGAATAATTAATCCTCCCCAATCGCCTTCTTTTTTTACACTTTTATTTGATGTAAATACAATAGGGTCTGTTTCAAGTCCTTCTGCTATGATTTTTGAACCATTTGTTATTGTAAGCGAACCATTAGTTTTAAAATCACCTATAATTACAGTTCCTGGTTCTATTGTAAGAGTAGTACTATCAGTAACAAAAACGCTACCAGATAATAGATAAATATCTTTTTTGTATAATTTAGTGTCAGAACTAATATCTCCTGTAAGGATTTGAGTAGGTTCTTCGTAATTAACCTTATTAGGTTTGAATTCAGTCCATGAATTTAACCAGTTGTCTGTTCCTATTATTCCTTTCTCTTGTTGAGCAGAAGTGCTTATTGCTACTAAAAGAAATAAAGTTAGTATTTGAGTTAGATTTTTCATAGTTATTTTAATTCAATGTTTAAACTTGAGGTTGTTTAATTAATCTTGACCCAAACATATGAACAAATTCCATGAAATGCAAATAATATCCGATAAAATACACGATTTCTTTCATATGTAGCCAAATCCTTACTATTTTTTTTAACAATAACCTCTATTTTAGAGGTTTAATATCATTCAATAATTTTAGGTCTTAGTTTAGCGAAACTCAAAGACTGTGACTAAGCAAAAAAGCTCTAACAATTTTAAATTGTTTAGCTTTTTTAAATTTGTTAATTTTAGTGTTAGTGTAGGATAACTAGATATTAGCGAAATATCTATGGTTTAATATCTATTAAATTCACTATAAGTGTGAAGTGATTTTAATGTTTCTTCATAAAATAAAATAGCAGCAATTAAATTAGATTTATCAGAATATGGTAATATTTTATTTTGAAATTCTATAGTACTTGTAAAATATTCATTAGATGCTTCAATATTTTCTTCCAAAGCTTTTTTATGCTCTTTAGTATCTGGTATCCCTAAAGAGGCCATAGTAACACCTGGTTTAGTTGCAAATGCGATATTTGGTAATATTTTAACAATAACCTCAATGCGCTCTCTATATAATGTTAATAATTTTCCTTTTGGAAGCTTTTCTAAATCTTCTTTATCATGGTATTTAGAAATTGAAACTTTTCCACTTATAATAGTTAGGGGTTTTTTTTGCGAAAAACAAAAGGTAACCATTAGTAAAAAAATAACACTAAACAATGTAGGTTTTGTTTTCATAATTTCATGTTTTTAATTATTCTTATGTGACAAATCTATACAATTAATTAAAAAAAGCAACTTTATTATTCTCTTTTTTAAATGATAGATAGGGTTAAAAGCTTATTTATTTTGCAAATATAATACTTATTAAATAATATTCTCTAAAATAAATAGGTGAATATTTTGTGAAATAATTAATAAAGAGTTGTTTTTGTTTGTTGGAATTGCATTATATATGATTTATGCTTGCTTTTATTGATAAATACTTAAAATGCTTTAATTTTAATTTTAATATTATAGTTGTCTTTTATTTTGTAGAACTATTTATTTTATTATTCAATAAACTCTCCTTTTTCTTTTGCTACAGTCATTCCCCATTCTGCTATAGATATTAATACAGGCGCTAAACTTTCTCCAAATTTAGTTAAAGAATATTCAACTTTAAGCGGCGGTTTTTTAGCGTAAACTTTTCGGTTTATTAAACCACTTTTTTCTAATTGTTTAAGCTGCAAACTTAAGGTTCGTTCAGTAATTGTAGAAATTAATTTTCGTAGTTCATTGTAACGCCTTCCTCCATCTATTAAGTATACTAAAATTACACTCTTCCATTTACCTCCAATTAATTCCATTGCTATACTTGTTGTACAAGAAAACAATTTATCATTGTACTTTATAATTCTTTTTTTATGAGTTGTATCCATATTCTATTAAATAATTTGCAAAAGTATATTACTAACTAATATTATGCAACTATACTATTTATAGTAAAAAAATAAAAATTTAAAATACTGTTTTTCATAACTATAGGTGGTTTTTTTCTTGCTATCATTTTTGACCGTTATTGCAAGTTATTAATACTCTATTTATTTTTGTACTATACTTTTGATAGTTAACTAAATATATAAACAAAATGAAAACAATAATATTAAAGGAAACGGGTGGTGTAGAAAATTTTTTTATTAAAGATACAAAAATACCAGTAGTTAATAATAATGAAGTATTAATTGAAGTGAAAGCAATTAGTATAAATCCAGTAGACTATAAAGTAAGAGCGAATTCAGATGTTTTAAAAATGATTTTTGGAGGCTCTAAAATAATAATTCTGGGTTGGGATATTGCTGGAGTTGTAGTTGCTGTTGGTAATGAAGTGAGTGAATTTAAGACTGGAGATAGAGTCTTTGGTATGGTTAACTTTCCAGGTATGGGTAATGCATATGCAGAATATTTAACAGCTCCCAAAAACCACTTAGCAAAAATACCTTCAAATATTTCTTTTGAAGCGGCAGCTGCAACAACTTTAGCCGCACTAACCGCTTTACAAGTTTTAGAACCTAGAATAAAAAAAGGAGATAGAGTCCTTATACATGCTGGATCTGGAGGCGTAGGACATTTTGCTATTCAGATTGCTAAATGGTTAGGTGCATATGTAATAACGACCAGTTCTTCTAAAAATAAAAATTTTGTAATGTCTTTGAGAGCAGATGAACATATAGATTATCGCGCACAAGCTTTCCAAGATGTGTTAACAGATGTTGACTTTGTGTTTGATATGTTTAATGGTGATATATTATTAAATTCTATCAAGGTTGTTAAAAACGGAGGTGAAATAGTGTCTATACCAACTCCTGTGTTCTCAAATGATGTTTTAAATTTAGCAAAAGAGCGTAATATTAAAGTATCAAATATAATGGTGCAGTCTAATGGAAAAGATATGAATACACTTAAGAGTTTATTAGAAAAAGGGGCTATTAAACCATTTATTTCAAAAACATTTGTATTTGAAGATATTGGCAAAGCACATTTGCAACTAGAAAGTGGAAGAACAGTAGGGAAAGTTGTTGTTACAGTATAATTTAATAAATAGATATGAGCAGTAATTTAACAATAGTAGCTAGAATTCTAGCAAAAGAAAACAAAAGGGAACTAGTAAAATTTGAGTTGTTAAAACTTTTAGAAATTACAAGAGAAGAAGAAGGTTGCATTAATTATGATTTGCATCAAGATAATGAAAATCCAAATTTGTTTTTATTTTATGAGAACTGGGTTAACCGAAGTTTATGGCAAAAACACATGAGTAATCCTCATTTAACGGAATATATGAAGACCACAGATGGAGCAGTAGTAGAATTTACATTAAATGAAATGACTGCAATTTATTAAACTATTTTTAAAGTTTTATATTGGCTTACATGCGTATTAAACATTTACTATTTTTGAAATCCAAATTATACATTATTGAATGATTTCACTTAATAGAACTTGCATCTCAACTAGAATACTATCTCTCTTGTTTTTTTGCATTGCCATTGGTTTTGAGGAATTCTTAGATTTATAACTAAAAAGTAAAAATCAATGTTACTTATTTGTCTAGAATAATTGTCAAATAGCCATACTGTTATTTGTAATTCTACACCAGCTCAATATGGTGGTCTAGGATGTCATATTAAGTAAAATCCTTAATAATTTTAATTCTCTTGAAAGCTGCAGCTTTCAAGAGAATTATATTTTATAATCTTTTAAAGAATAAATTTAGTTACTAAACTAAATTTCTACTAATAAACGCAATACCAATGTAATGTGTTTAAAATTATAGACTTAATATGGCTTCAAAAACTATGGCATCAGAGATAGCGTCACTTTTTAATTTACTATTAAAATTGATTCCCCATCGTGTTCTATCGATCTTGAATTTAGTAGTCATTTCTAATTTTTCATAGTTAACTTCAGCTTTAAACTTAATAGGTAATGTAATGCCTTTTATAGTAAGATTAGCTTTAACCTCTAAAAGCATAACTTCTAAATAATTAACTTCAGTAATAACTAATTTAGATGTTGGAAACTTTGGAACATCAAAAAAGTCATCATTTTTTAAATGGTTTACAAGACCTTCACTATAATCGCCATCTGTATTTATTATAGTATTCATATCTATAATAAATTCACCGCCAGTAATTTTTTCATTAGTTTTAATAAAATATCCCTCTTTAAATTGTACAGTTCCATAATGACCTCCAAAATAAAAAGTGTAATCTGAAGACCATTTTAGTTCGCTTTTAGAACTATTAATTTTTAAATTTTCTTGTGCATAAATGTTTGCTGTTGAGTAAATTGCAATAACTAGTAATAAAATACATTTTTTCATGATATTATTTTTATGTTTTTAAATTTTAAGTAAAACTAGATTTAGCAATGGCAAAAAATGTCAAAAAAATGTAAAAGAAGTGTCAACGGTTGTAAAAAGTCATTAAATTATATGTTCTTTACAGCGTTATGAGTAAGAAAAAAGTTTATCTATATAGTAGCTTAATTATTATATTATTTTTTTTAGGACTATTTTTAAGTTCAAGAGAGAATAATGAAGGATTTACGGAAACAGTAAAAGTTGCTTTAAGAGAAGTTGGGCACCAATTATTATTAACTAATAAAGATACCAAATCTTTAATTTTGCCTGTAGAAGAATTAAAACCGTCTGAATTTTTATTGTCTTTTAATAATAGTCTGTCTTTTGAACCTATTAGTTTAGTTTCTATTATACAAGACAGTTTTCAAAAATCAAAATTACCCAATAGCTATCGTGTTGAAGTTTTGCAATGTATAGATGGTGAAGTAGCATATAGTTATATAGTTACTGTAGATGAAGAAAGTACAATTATTCCTTGTTTAGGTCGATTTTTACCCAATTCTTGCTATACTATTAAAGTGAAATTTATAAAAAGAACGAGCTCATATTTAAATCTACAAACAATATTGTATATAATAGGTCTAGTGATTCTATTTATTATATTAGATTTTTTCTACACTTCAAAAAAACAAGGTATAAAACAAGAAGAAAATAATATAAAATATGCAGCTATAGGGAGTTTTCAATTTTATCCTGAACAAAATAAGTTAGTTAAAGCAGCTACAGAGATTAGTTTATCTAAAAAAGAATGTGAGTTACTTGCAATTTTTGTTGCTAACCCTAATCAAGTTATTAAGCGTGATGAATTAACAAAAAGAGTATGGGAAGATAATGGTGTATTTGTTGGAAGAAGTTTAGATACTTATATCTCTAAACTTAGAAAAAAACTCAAAGACGATGATTCTATTAAATTAACAAACGTCCACGGAGTTGGTTACAAATTAGAATTAAATTAGTTTTATTTATTGCTAAATCCATGAGAATCGCGTAAAACAAAAATTATTGTATAATTACTCAAATACGCGATTTTTAATAAATTTATAAAATGCATTAATTTTATCAGTTAATATATGTGATAACTAAATAATTAGTTTAAACTAATTATTTAGTTATATTTGTTGTTGTATCTAAATTGATTTATCATGAAACAATCTATAATTTTATTAGCTTTAGTATTAACTATTAATTTAAGTGCTCAAGATAATTCTTACAAATATTATAAACATTTAGTGTTTAGAGAAACTCCATATTCACTCATTAAAGGTAGAATAGAAATACCTAAAGAAAGAACAGAAAAAGAAAATCACTATAAATTAACTTATGACTCTAGTAATAATCTTATTCTTATTGAATACTTATTTGGAGATAAACAAATTAATAGAAGAAGAGCAGGTATCATGGATGGTTTTAGAAATATATATTCAAAAACGGCTATAAAATATGTTGGAAATTTAGAGATTAGAACATTTTATAATTCAAAAGGTGTTCAATGTAATAATACAATGAATGTTTATAAGGAAGTATATGAGTATAACAAAGAAGGGGAGAAAATTGGCGTTAAATTCTATGACAAAACAGGTGATTTAACTAATAACACATGGAATATAGCTGAGTACACATGGAAAAAAACAAATGATTTTGATATAATTGAAAAGCGTAAAGACAAAAGAGGTAATTATGTTTCAATGAGACCATACTATTATTTTATGACAACACTATATAAATATACAGAAAAAGGAATATTGATTTCTATGAATAATATAGATGAAAATGGAAATTTAATTAATGATTTTGATGATTTAACTGGTATAGCATTAGATAAAGCAGAATATGATGAGAATTTTAATCTAATAGGTTTCCGCTTTTATAATGCTAACCAAGAACCTGTTATTGGTTCTTTTCTTGAAAGTGCTGGAGGTAAAATAGAATATGATGAGAATGGTAATTGTATTAAATACGCCACAATTAATATTAATGGAGATTTAATGTTATCGAGAGGTAAAGCTTATGATCGTTATAAGTTTGATGTTTTTGGTAATAATATTGAATTTGCTCATTATGGTATAAACAATAAATTGGTCGAGTATAGAGGTTATACAAAAACGAAATTTATTTATGATTCTAATAAACCATTTAAAAAAGGAAAAGTAAAACGCTCACATTTAAAATAATATGTTTTAAAAAATCAAGCATTCTCATTGCTAGAAATCTCTAATTTAGTAGATTTATTTGATAATAATTTCCGCAATAATTATAGAAAACTATATTATAAATTCTTTTAAAAAATTAAAGTAAGATATTAATTATGTAATGTTAGTTGTGAAAATTTATATTTTTAAAATTGTATGATTATATTTAGATTAAATAAGACTATTCATGATCAAACCATTTAAAACCCTCACAGTAATATTTACTCTTTTTTTGTTTAATACTTGTGCCACATTTAAAGCACAATATAAAAACACTAATATAGATTCAACACTGCCAAATAGTAATATAGAACATTCTTTTTATTTAATAGGAGATGGTGGTAACTCGCCAATTGGAGAAGTTTCTAAAACATTAGAAGCTTTTAAAAAGGAATTAGGCAAAGCTTCAGAAAATAGCACAGCTATTTTTCTTGGTGATAATATCTATGATAGAGGATTGCCAAATAAAAATGATGAAAACAGAGCTTTTGCTGAACATCAACTTAACGTACAAACAAATGTCGTTAAAGGTTTTAAAGGACAAACTATTTTTATTCCAGGAAATCACGATTGGTATAGTAATGGAGTAGAAGGTTTAAAGCGTCAAGAAAAATATATTGAAGATGCAATTGGGAAAAATACGTTTTTACCAGAAAATGGTTGTCCAATAGAAAATATCCATGTGTCTGATGATATCGAGTTAATTCTTATTGATAGCCATTGGTATATTACAAATTGGGATAATCATCCTACAATAAATGATAATTGCGATATAAAAACTAGACATAGTTTTTTTGATGAATATAAAAGCTTAATAAAAAAGTCACGAGGTAAAATTACTATAATAGCTTTGCATCATCCAATGTATACAAATGGTTCTCATGGCGGTCAGTTTACTTTTGGTGATCATATGAAACCGCTTCCTCTTTTAGGAACATTAAAAAATGTAATTAGAAAAACAAGCGGTATCTCTAATGCAGACTTACAAAATAAACGCTATAACGAATTTAAAAAGCGATTAGTAACTATCTCTCAAGAAAATAAGAAAGTAGTATTTGTATCTGGTCATGAGCATAACTTACAATATTTAATAGAAGATAATTTACGACAAATTGTAAGTGGTTCGGGTTCTAAAGTATCTGCAACACGTAATGTTGGTGGCGGACAATTTTCATATGGAACTTCAGGATATGCGCGATTAGATGTGTTTAAAGATGGTTCATCATATGTTAGATTTTATTCAGTAAATGATGATAAAGTAGTTTTTGAAACAGAAGTACTTCAGCCTAACACAAAAAAATCAATAACAACATATCCTAATAGTTTCCCAAAAGAAAAAGCAGCTTCTATTTATTCTGAAGAAGAAACCGATAAATCTGGGTTCTATAAGTTTTTGTGGGGTGATCGTTATAGAAAATTATATAGTACAAAGGTTTCTGCACCTACAGTTAATTTAGATACTTTATATGGAGGAGTGACTATTGTGAAAAAAGGTGGTGGAAATCAATCAAAATCATTACGTCTTAAAGATAAAAATGGAGCACAATACGTTATGCGTGCACTGCGTAAAAATGCGGTACAGTATTTACAGGCCGTTATGTTTAAAGATCAATATATTGAAGGACAGTTTGATAATACAGGAACAGAAAGTTTAATTCTTGATGTATTTGCAGGTTCTCATCCTTATGCGCCTTTTACCATTGGAACATTATCTGATGCTGTAGGTGTATATCATACTAATCCAATACTATATTATATTCCAAAACAAAATGCTTTAGGTGATTATAATAATGAATTTGGAGATGAATTATATATGATTGAAGAGCATACGTCCAAAGGACATAGTGACTTAGCTAGTTTTGGTTTTCAAGACAAGATTATTAGTACAGATGATGTGATGAAAAAAATTCACAAAGACGAAGACGTTCTTATTGATGAGGCATCATATATTCGAGCACGTTTATTTGATATGCTTATTGGAGATTGGGATAGACACCAAGATCAATGGCGTTGGATAGAATTTAAAGAAAACGGTAAAAAAGTATATCGTCCACTACCTAGAGATAGAGATCAAGCATTTTCTATTATGTCTGATGGTTTTTTATTAAGTGCAGGAGTAGCTTTAATACCTACTGCTAGATTACTTAGAAAGTATGATGATGATTTGGTGGATGTAAAAGGAGTAAATGTAGAACCGTATCCTTTGGATATGGAATTTATTCAAATAGCAAATAAAGCAGTTTGGGATGCACAAGTTAAAACGATTCAAGAAGGTATTACAGATGATGTTATTGAAGAAGCATTCTTGTTTTTTCCTGAAGAAGTACGTGATCATAATGTTGATGATATTAAAAGAAAACTAAAAGCAAGACGTGCAAATCTCCAAGCAATATCTGATAGATATTATAATTTAGTAAATAAATTCTCAGTTATTAAAGGCACTAATAAAGATGATTATTTTACAATAGAATGTCTTGATAATGGAGAAGTTAGAATTATTGGCCAACGGATAAAAAAAGGAGAAAAGAGTGATGTGTTTCATGAGCGTACTTATACTAACAAGTATACTAAGGAAATTTGGATCTACGGTTTAGATGATGATGATGTATTTGAAGCTAAAGGAAAAAATAATAAGATTAAAATTAGATTAATTGGAGGTCAAAATAATGACACCTATATTATTCCTGAAGGAGGTAAAATAACAGTTTACGATTATAAATCTAAAAAGAATAATGTCGCTGAAGCAAAAAAAGCAAAACTTAGATTAAATGACGATTATGAAACCAATGTATACAACTATAAAAAATTGAAGAACAACACAAATCAATTTGTTCCAACAATTGGGTCTAATCCTGATGACGGTTTTAAAATTGGTGTTAGTAACACATATACAGCTTATGGTTTTGAGCGTAATCCATTTACTTCTAAGCATACACTTTCTGCAGCATATTATTTTGCAACACAAGGTTTTGATTTAAATTATATAGGCGAGTTTGCAAAAGTATTTAATAACTTAAATTTAGGGATAGATGCACATTTTAATAGCCCAAATTATGCTGTTAACTTTTTTGGCTATGGTAATAGTACTCCTAATTTTGAAGCTAATGGAGACGATGAATTTGATACAGATTTAGATTATAATCGTGTAAAAATACGCACCTTTAAAGCAATGCCTTCTGTTATTTGGAGAGGAGCGTTAGGCGGTTATTTTAAAGCAGGTATCTTTTATGAATCTAATGAGGTTGATAGAACAGCTGGACGTTTTTTAGATGATGCAATAGATATTAATAGTGTTGTAAATGTTGTTCCTGTAAACCAAAGTCTATTTGATAAACAAGATTTTTATGGTGTAGATGCAATGTATCATTTTGAAAACAAGGATAATGCCGCTTTTCCAACTCTTGGCATGCAGGTAGGTTTACAAATTGGTTATAAAAATAATGTAGATACCAGTAAAGGCTTTGGTTATATTATACCAGAGTTAGGCTTTGATTATAAATTGATTCCAAATGGACAATTAGTATTAGCAACAGACTTGAAAGCACATATTAATATTGGTGATGATTTTGAATTTTATCAAGGCGCTACTTTAGGTGCTAATACAGGGCTTAGAGGATATAGAAACGAGCGTTTTACGGGGAAAAGTGCCTTTGTGCAATCTACAGATGTAAGATGGAATTTTATGAGTCTCAAAACAGGATTACTTCCAATTAAACTTGGCGTTTTTGGAGGAGCAGATTATGGGCGTATATGGATAGACAATGATTTAGTGTTTGATACTACATTTAATAAAAATGACTGGAACACCTCATTTGGCGGCGGTGTGTTTGTAAATTTAGCAAATATGATGACCGCTAATTTATCTGCATTTAATAGTGATGATGGTATGCGTTTGGCTTTTAAAATGGGATTTGGATTTTAAGATCTATTAATTATAAAAAAATAGAAAAAGAATAATTTATATTCTTTATAAAACAACCATCAAATTTTTTAGTAATTCCACTCAAAGACTGTCTTTAATTAATTTATAAATAAATGATTTAGATATATTTATTGGTTTTTAGTATTTATATATGCTTTATGGTAATACATTGAATACTAGTATAATCATTATAAATATTGAAATAATTTCCCTATATTTGATTAAGCGCTTGATCTACAGTGTCTAATCTCTCCCGTACAAGAATTATATTTAGTAGATTTTTCTATAAAAACTCCTATTGATGGAAATGTTTTTATGGTATCATTTAAGTTGTTTTATTACAGTTAATTCTTAGGTATGGGGTATTCAAATATGTTTTTTGAGGATTTTATTATTGAAATCCCTAAAATTCCTGAAAAGGAATTAGAAAAATTTGAAGCTAAAAGTATATTATATTCAAACTACCTCCTTGAGTATACCAATTACAGAGTGTTACATAATCCATTACGTAAATTTCCGTATTCAACGGTATGTAATATAGATGGAAACCTTTTTAAAAAAATAAAGAGAAGTGAACTTTTTTGTGGTAAAGGAGATTCATGGAAAAAAGATGTTCGTATTCCAAAAGAGCATCAATTAGGACATGAATTATATAAAGCAGAAAAAAGTGATTTTGATAAAGGGCATCTTACAAAACTTGAAGATTTACAATGGGTATACTATAAATGTTAAAATAAAAATGGGAGCTGGTTATGGCGTTACATCACAAGAAAAGAAAATCTTATTCATTATTCACTACAATGGTGGATAACCTTAAAATAAATATAGAAGATAATCTTTAGTAAATTTATTATGAAACAGATAAAAAACCTCATGTTTATAATTAGTTTTTGCATGCTTACATCTTGTTATTCTATAAGAGTGCGAAACGTTAATGGCGCACCTCAACTTGATCCTTTTTCAGAGAGAGATGATTATTATAGAGGGATGGACGTAGTTGAAATAGATACTGTTCTCAATAAAAAACTAACATCAAAAGACTTTACTTACATTATAAAAGAAAGTGATGCCTGTGAATCTGGTAAAATAAATATTCTAGAATATAGAAATACTTTTGGAGGTATATTGTTAAGTGCTATTACTTTCGGAAATAAACGAAAAGTGAAAATTAAATATGTATGTGAAAAACCTTCAAACTAAATTTTAAGTATGGCAACTACAAAATCTAAAATATTAAATGAATGGAATACTTTACATAAAAATGGGCCATTTCCATTAAAGCTCTTATATCAAACAAAATTAGAAGGAGAAAGAGTAATGCCTAATAAAATTGATCGTTATAATGATGTAGCGCAAGAAATTCAACGATTAATAAAAGATGCCCAAGATTCAAATGAAGGTTTTCGAGCCTATGGTTCGGCCTGGTCAATGAATAATATTGCTAATCAAAAAGATAGAATGCATTTTAATGGCGCCATGAACATTTCAATGCCTATTCATGTAAACGATTGTCATGATAATAATAGTTATGATCCCACAAATTTATTTTTGTTTGAATGCGGAAACACTATTAAAGAAATATCAGAAACTTTAGCAGAGAATGGAAAATCATTAAAAACTAGTGGAGCAAGTAATGGGCAAACTATAGCGGGCTGTATTTCTACAGGAGTTCATGGTGCAGGCTTAGATATTGGATCTGTTCAAGATTATGTAGTAGGTTTAAATCTAATTATAGGCCCAAACCCAGAAGATATTATATATGTTGAACCAGAATCTAAACCAGCATTAAAAGACGCTTTTATACATACTTTAAATGCTAGAGTTATCCGAAACGATGATTTGTTTTATGCAGCATTGGTTAGTTTAGGTAGTTTTGGTTTTATTCATGGCGTGGTAATAGAAGCAGAGCCTATATTTCTAATAAAGCGTTACGTGAAAAAGATAAGTAAGAAATTAGCTTTCGAACTTGCTAGTACCATGGATTTTAAAAATTCAACCTTTACTATTCCTGGTGAAATAGATACACAAGGAAAAGGTAAACGCCCTTTTCATTATAAAATATTTGTTAATCAATATAATAATGAGCCAGATTGTGTTGTGGAAGTCATGTACAAAAAACCATACCAAGAACCGTATCCAGACCCATTTCCTATTATTAAAGAATCATTATATAGAGATTTAATATACCTTTTTGTTAAACTAGCAGAAAACTTTCCTAAAAGCATCCCTTGGTTAGTTAAACGTTTAACTAAGACTATTTTACCAGAAGTAGATGAAGAAACAACAGGTATGCTTAAAGAAATATTTTGGGACGCACCATATCAAGGGCCAGCTTTTGCTTGTTCTCTAGGTATTCATCATAAAGACTCCCAAAAGGCAATGAGTCTTCTTGGAAAATTAACTCGAGATGAAGGACCAATACCAGGTATATTCGCTTTGCGATTTGTAAAACAAACAAAGGCAACACTTGGGTTTACAAAGTTTCCAGTAACCTGTATGATTGAAATAGATGGTGTACTTTGGAAAAAAACAAGGAGAATAATGAGTTTAGAAGAATACTCTAGACGTATGATAGAAGTTTTAAAAGAAAATAATATTCCTTTTACTATTCATTGGGGCAAAAATAGCGATTGGAAATTTCCAAATTTAGTAAACCATATGTACAAAAATCAAGTTGAAAAATGGAAAGATGAACGAGCAAAGTTATTGTCTTCAAAGATGCAAGAGGTGTTTTCTAATAAGTTTTTAAAAACAGTAGGATTAGATTAAATGAAAGTGAAATGAAATAAAACATTGATTAATAGTAGGTTAGTATTTAGGAATTGTATCTTAATTTCTATAAATTAGTTTATTATTTACTCTCCCTAAAAGATATAATACCCAGTATAGGGTATTTTGTAGCATCATATTTCATAGTATCATTGAATTCTTGTATAAGAACTAATACAATTTGTCATATTACCTGTACTAATTACTTAGTATGAATAAATATTTTTAATAATAAATGCATTATGGCGTTAATATTCGATAATATAAATAATACAAATCCTCAAGTTCATGTTTTTATAATAGGAGTTGGAGGATATAAATTTTTATCGGGAGGCAATCAAGAAAGAGCACAATCTTTTAATCAAATAGGAGTATTAAAACAACTTACATCACCGCCAAAATCAGCTCTTGAATTTAGAGATGCTATCCTTGAAATAAATTCTCATACAGGTGTGCATTTTCAACAACCTTTAGGAAGTGTAGAACTTTTAATATCACCAGCGCCGCAAGATCCAAATCCTGGAAAAAACGGGGAAGTATTTGAACCTGCAACGATCAATAATATTCGTACAGCATATAATAACTGGAAAACTCGCTGTGATACACATGAAGATAATGTAGCCATTTTTTTTTACTGTGGACATGGAGTAGAAAAAATGGATCATTATTTATTAGCTGAAGATTTTGGTGAAAATCCAGGTTTACCTTGGTTAGGTAGTTTTGCTTTTGATAAAACACGTAGAGCATTCCACAGTTGTAGGGCAAAAACACAATGTTTTTTTATAGATTCTTGTAGAGAAGTTACAGGGACTATGCTCAATTTTGATTTACCAGATATTCCTCTAGATATTCCTAATTTTAATGTTAGTGATTGTCAACATGATTTAACGATTAAATCTTCTGCTCATAACGAGCGTGCTCATGGTCCTAAAAAGAAACCTTCTTATTTTACTCAGGCCTTATTAAAGGCATTTAAAGGATATGCGGCCAATAAACAAGATGGAGATTGGTTGGTGAAAACAGCAGATGTTGCTAGTAGAATTCATGATATTTTAGGGATTGTTAAACCTGGACAAGAACAACGGCAGCGGTTTATTAATAATTTAGGAACGCCAATAACATTGTTAAAACATGATACCGCACCTTTGGCGCATTTATCAATATCATGTAATCCAAAAGAAGCTATTGCTAAAGCAGCATTTAGATGTACAAATTTAAATAATAATACTACAGAAACAAGACAAGAACCTAAGCCTGAACCATGGAAGCTGGATGTACAGGCAGGTGTATACGAGCTTAGCGCAAATTTTCAAGACAATGGATTTAATAATTGTAATGAGTTTGTTCCTGTAATACCACCAATTACTCAAAAATCTTTAGACTGTTTATAATGGGGACACTAGAAATAGAAATAGAAAATCAGGGAGGAGAAGTTACTTATATTCCCAAGCGTATTAAAATTCTAAATACAGAATTAGACATTGTTGAAGATTTTTGGCTAAAAGGGGAAAGTCATAAAACATTGGAATTAGGAGCCGGAGTTTATGTAATTCTAGTAGTTTTTCCTTCTGGCAAAGAATTAAAGAAAGTAGCAAAGATTCAAAATAGAATAATAACAAATGTAGTATTTCAACTTGAAAACATTAGCCCTCATGAGAGTCATAATTGGGCACATTTGTCTCGTAAAATGGTTAAATCACCTATAACTAGTAATCTTGAAAATTCTAAATATTTGGGGTCTTGGATTCGATTGTGGAAATTAGATAGTAATAAATGGTCAGTAAAAGAACTTAATATTTCAGATTCTAGTTCATGGACAGAAGAAGGAGTGAGCTATACATTATTTATTAATAGAGGGCTTCAATTTTTACAAGTTGGAGGTCCACACATACCATGGCGTTTTGTGGCTTTACCACCCAACAGGGAGTTAAAATGTCTAATAAGACCCAATACAGGACCATCAGCATTAACACATCCACTAGAAGTGGTTATAGCTTCTCCTAATTGGGAAGCAGAGACGATCCTTACTCTTTTAAAAAATAATACAGTAGAGAAAGCTAAAAATTTATTTGAGCATTCTAATTTAAAAGAGAGTAGTGCAGAAAATTTATTGCAAGGTAAAATGCAAGATCCGTGTTCAGCCGCTATAGGTGCATATTATTTATTGCGTTTAGAAAATTTTGATCGTTTGCATGATTGGGCACGAAATTTAGCAAATTGGATGGAGTGGATGCCAGATGGCTCAATTATTTGGGCATGGCAATTAATTAAACAAGGCCAGTATGCTAATAATGTAAATATAGAAGAAGTGAGAGCGCGTCTTTTGGAAGCATGTGAACGTGGTATGCCAATTTATACCGAAGGGTTTAGGTTGTTATGGGATGGTCTAAGAATGTTGAGTGATACACTTCCTAATGACGAGCTAGTGCAAAAAGCATTAAAAATGGTATATGGATATGTAGAAGCGATCGATTGGAACTGTACAGTAACTACTTTTAATGGAGAGCATCCCGTTAAACCTTCTAAAAAATCTAAAAAAGGGACTCCAAAAGATTTATTTGGCCTTGCATTTATTTATAATGTACCAACTAAGGTTCTTATGGATGATGTAGAAGTACCTGAAGAAAATACAATGGACTTTTCATTAGAATCTTTTCCAGAGAAATTAAAAATGTCAAAGTCTGGTTCAATTTTAAGTGAAAAAGGTGAAATTTTTAAATCACTTCAAGATATGAGCAAAAAATTAAATATACCTGTAGATAAAGGAATAATTGATACTGGTGAATTTAAACTTAATCTTGAAGATGAAATAAAACAATATAGGATGGGACGAAAAAAATATAAATCATGATAAATTTAGAATTCTTACCTGCTCGTTTTGGAGATTGCATTTGGATAGAATATGGAGACAATCAAACTACACATCGCATTTTAATTGATGGAGGTACTGCAGGTACACGACATAACATTCGAAAAAGAATTGAAGAATTACCAGAGGATCAACGTTCATTTGATCTAATGGTCGTTACACATATTGATAAAGATCATATTGCAGGTATCTTGGGGCTTTTGGAAGATGAGGATGAATTACCTTTTAAGATAAAGGATTTTTGGTTTAATGCTTTTAAACATTTGCCAGAAGAAGCGGAAGAAGATGAGAGTTTTGGCGCAAAACAAGCAGAAAGACTCACAGAATCTATATTAAAACATACTATTACATGGAATGGGGCTTTTAATGGCGGTGCAGTTGTTATGAATCTTGATGAATTGCCAGAAATAGAAATACCTGGAGGAATGAAACTCACGCTATTATCTCCAACAGCAGAACACTTAATGAAACTTAGACCTAAGTGGATTAAAGAAGTAGAAGATGCTGGTATGATTCCCGGAGGAGTTCTTATAGAAGACGATATCCTAGACGATGATGAAGGCTTTGGAGCTACAGAAATCCCGAATATTGATGCTATAGCACAAACACCATTTAATGAAGATACTTCGGTAGCAAATGGTAGTAGTATTGCTTTTTTAGCTGAATTTGAAGAGACTAAAATACTTTTTTGTGGAGACGCATTTCCTTCTCAAGTTTTACAAGCATTAAATGTTATTAGCCCAGAAAAGAAGATAGATTTAGATTTGGTTAAAATTTCACACCACGGAAGTTCTGGTAGTACAAACTCTGAACTTTTAGAAAAATTGAACTGTAGAAATTATGTGATATCTACAAGTGGATCTACTTTTCATCATCCAAAGGCAGATACAATTTCTCGCATTATTAAATCTTCAGGAGATGGAGCTCATTTAATATTTAATTATAAATCTGATATTAATGAAATATGGGATTTAAATATTTTAAAAACACAACATAATTATACTACAACTTATCCACCTAATGGAGAAGAAGGAATAAAGATTACTTTGTAAAATTTCAATATATATTACTATGTCTATAGCTAAAGAAGAAAAACCAATTATTAATTGCCATACACATATTTTTAAAGGAAAACATGTGCCTCCGTATCTTGCAAGAACATTTGTGTTTAGCCCATTAGACCGTCTATTAAGTACACCACGAATTATTAAAATAGCGACTTGGTATAGGGATAGAAAAAACAGAAAATATATAGATCCTTATCGTGAACGAGAATGGAAAAAACGAAAAAGAGCTGTATGGTTACAACGTAATACATTTATAAAAACGCTATTATATATAGTAGGACTATGGTTTACATTACATGCAGTATTTGCTCTTTTAAGTTGGCTAGGTATTAATGATGCAATGTCTACAGTTTGGTGGAAAAAATGGGTAGGAGTAGCATACAATTGGTTAATAAATAACAATGTAATAATACCTCTTCAAACATTATGGCAACAAGTTATTGCTGTAGCCATTGTTACCTTTTTCGTTAGATCTGGGAGAAAACTTTTATGGACTATTTTAACAAAGAGTGTCAGTTTGTTAAAAAAAATACCAGGGAAAATGGCAAAAGATCTAATTGATCGCTATATGCTTATGGGGAGATTTGCAATGTATAAAGGACAATTAGGGATTTATAATAGATTAAAAGATCAATATCCTTCAGGAACAAAATTTATTGTATTACCTATGGATATGGAATATATGGGAGCTGGTCCAGCTAGTCCAGAAGGTAGTTATCCAGAACAGATGAAAGAACTCGCAGACATTAAAGAAGATCATCCTGATGAATTTTTGCCTTTTGTATTTGTTGAGCCTAGACGTATTCTAGAAGACTCGAATCAACTTAAATATAAATTTGACTCTAGTGGAAAAGTAACACTTGAAGATTGTTTTATAAAAGAATATATAGAGGATAAAAAGTTTAGCGGCTTTAAAATTTATCCTGCCTTAGGATATTATGCCTTTGATGAAGCTTTGTTACCATTATGGAAATATGCTGCAGATAATGAAATTCCAATAATGACACATTGTATTAAAGGAACAATTTTTTATAGAGGAAAGAAAAAGAAAGTATGGGATACGCATCCTATATTTAAAGAATATGTAAGGTTAGGAGGAGATCAAAAGTTGTCGGATCTTATCTTGTCTCAAAAGAAAAACATTGATTTTTCTTTAAACTTTACGCATCCATTAAATTATTTGGTTTTGCTTAAAGAAGAATTATTACGTATACATGTTGGACAATGTAGTGATGAAATTAAATCTATATTCGGTTATACAGATGCCAATACTAAATTAAAACAAGATTTAAGCCATTTAAAGATTTGCTTTGCACATTTTGGAGGTGAAGATCAATGGGAACGTTATCAAGAGTTAGATCGTTTTTATTACTCAAAAATGCTAACTACAGAACCTAATCACGGGATTGAATTTTTATATACAGATACAGAACTCAAAAAATCTCCAGATGAACGTACAATTAGTTGGAAAAAACTTGAAGATTGTTGGAAAGTAGTGGATTGGTATTCTATAATTTGTAGTATGTTGTTACAACATGATAATGTGTATGCAGATATTAGTTATATTCTTCATAACGAAAAGATTTTCAATTTGTTAAAGGAGACTATTAATAACCCTAAATTAGGTAAAAAGGTATTGTTTGGAACAGACTTTTATGTCGTTAGAAATCATAAAGCAGAGAAAAACCTTTTAGCACAAACTAAAGGGAATTTAAATGACGAAGACTTTAATCTTATTGCCAGAGAAAACCCTATAAATTATTTAGGTTAACCTAGTTTAAGAATATATTTTTTTAACAATATAACCAATGCTCAAGCCTTGTACTATAATTGAAAATAGTACAACTACATAAGTAATATATAAAATCAATTCTCCTGAAAGGGCGTCAGATAAACTAAGTGCTAACGCTATTGAAATACCGCCACGTAATCCGCCCCATGATAATATAGCTATAGTTTTAAGAGGCTTACTTTCTTCATGTTTTAGTAAGGAATAAGGTAAAAGGACAGAAATTACTCTTGCAAAAAGTACTATTGTAATGGCTATAATTCCTAATATTAGATATGTTTTATTGAAGTTTAGTAAATGTATAGCAAGCCCAATGAGAACAAATAAAATACCATTAAAAATATCATCTAAAATCTCCCAGAATTCGTTGAGTGCTTTTTGAACATCATTTTTATTATCATTAATATTAATTTTATTACCGACTAATATACCTGCAACAACCATGGCCAAAGGTCCAGAAACATGTAATATAGAAGCACCGGCATAACCACCAATAACAATTGCTAAACTCATTATAACAGATAAATGAGGATTGTTTTTTAATGATTTGATGAATTGCAATCCTATATAGCCAATAATTAATCCATAAATAAGACCGCCAATAGCCTCTTCTAAAAATAGGCTTCCAATTTCTCTACTAATCTCTGATTGATTATTTTTTCCTGTTGCGTTCGCTATTAATAAAATCCCTGAAAAAACAACAACACCTATACCGTCGTTAAATAAGGATTCTCCTTCTATTTTTATACCAAGACTTTTAGAAATATTTGCTTTTTTTAGAATAGCCATAACAGCAATTGGATCTGTTGGAGAAATTAATGCTCCAAATAATAATGCATGAATAAGTTGTAATTCTAAACCGACTAATTTTGAAGCATAATAAATTAAGCCTCCAACTATAAAAGTAGAGATAAGGACGCTTATCGTCGCGAACAATAAAATAGATTTTTTTTCTTTTGCTAACGCTCCAATATTAACATGCAACGCTCCCGCAAAGAGCATAAAGCTTAAAAGACCATCAAGTAATAGTGTTTTGAAATCTGCATTAACAATAATGTTACAAAAGAATTTATAAAATCCAGGAATAATAGTTTGGCTTAATGTTATTAACATTATTAATATTAAACTTAATATAAGTAAACCTATTGTAGTTGGAAGTTTAAACCATTTGTAGTTTATAAAATTAAAAAGAGCAGAAATAGTGAATATAATACTAAAAGATTCAAACATTTATGATGATTTATGTTAATATAATTATTGTATTATTCCTCCATAGTTTATTCCAGTTAAATAATGCATGTCTCTATTGCATGTAGACAAGTCATCTTGATTAAATTTATTTATGTTATTGTAACCACAAGATCTAGCAACTACCTTAATTAAATCATTTGTTGCACTAAAATAATTATGTAATTGTTTTGCTGATTCGTTTATAATAATACGACTACGTAATGATTCTTTTTGTGTAGCAATTCCAACAGGACAATTATTACTTCCGCAAGCTCTCATACCTAAACACCCTATGGCTTGTAATGCGGAGTTAGATACTGCAATAGCATCTGCGCCAAGCATCAAAGCTTTTGCAAAATCTTCTGCAATACGAAGACCACCAGTGATTATTAATGTAACATTTGTAGCACCAACTTTATCTAAATATTTCCTAGCTCTAGCTAATGCAGGAATTGTAGGAACATTAATATTATCTCTTAGTATAGTAGGAGCAGAGCCAGTTCCGCCTCCACGACCATCTAGAATAATATAATCTACACCTGCATCTAAGGCAAATTGAATGTCTTTTTCTATATGGCTAGCAGCAATCTTAAATCCAATTGGAATGCCTCCTGTACGCTCTCTAACTTTATCTCCAAAATCTTTAAAATCTTGAGCAGAATGAAAATTAGGATTTGCAGCAGGAGAAATGGCTGTTTCTCCTTGTTTTAAGCCTCTTACTTCTGCAATTTCTTTGCTTACTTTGTTACCTGGTAAATGTCCGCCAGTTCCCGTTTTTGCACCTTGTCCTCCTTTAAAATGAAAGGCTTGTACATTATCTAATTTATCCCAAGAAAACCCAAATTGAGCAGATGCTAATTCATAAAAATACTTTGAATTATTTGCTTGTTCCTCTGGAAGCATACCACCTTCACCAGAACAAATACCTGTGCCGGCTAATTGAGCACCTTTTGATAATGCAATTTTGGCTTCACGAGATAATGCTCCAAAACTCATATCACTCACGAAAAGTGGCATATCTAATTCTAATGGTTTCTTTGCATTAGGTCCAATAACTATTTTGGTTATAACATTTTCATGATCTAATAAAGGTCTAGATGCTAATTGGGCTGGAAGGAATTGAATATCGTTCCATTTTGGTAATGTGTTTCTATCAACACCCATTGATGCAGAAAATCCATGATGTCCAAGGTTTTTTAATCCATTTTGAGCCAGTTCTTTAATATAGCCAGTATAAGGTTCTGTCTCTTCTGGATGTGTATCTGCATAAGCTCCTAAATAGACATCACGATTAAATGGTTGAGGATTGTTTGCTAAATAGGCATCAATCTCGAATGCATCTACAAATAAATCATCTCCTTCAATTTTGGTAGAAAATTTATGTAATACTTCTTTATTATTATATTCAGAAACTCCAGAATCTACTCTATAATCCCAACCATGAACACCGCAAATAAGATTGTGTCCATCTACATGTCCATCTGCCATTAATGCGCCTCTGTGTAAGCATCTACCATATAGCACAGAAATAGCTTCATCAAATTTTACTATAACTAAATCTAGTCCATTTATTAATGCATGTACAGGTTGTTTATTTGATAACTCACTTATTTTAGCAATTATTACTGGTTTTTTCATACTTAATTGTTTTAGTTGGATTTATTTTTTTAAATATTGAGGTTTATTAATAGATATCGATTTCATATCATAATTAATGATTCCTTTTTTTCGCATAGTACTTAATACATTGCTAACTGTTTGTCTTGATGTATTAGTAAGATTCGCAATTTCTCTATGTGATAAGAGGTTTTTTGCAACTAATCTACCTGTTTCATCAATTTCTCCAAACTCATCTATAAAATCGGTAATAAATTCTTTAATTCTAGTTGGACTATCTTTATATAGTAGATCATGAAGTCTTCGTTCTAACTTTTTTATCCGTAAACCATAAACTTTAAGAACACCATTTTTAAGAGATGTATGCTTTTGCATAAGCTCTTCCATTTGTTTAGATTCGATGTAGCATATTATACAATCTTCTATAGCATATGCAACTTCTTGAGCAGCGACTTCTTTATCAAAGAGTGCAAGTTCTCCAAAAATATTTCCTCTTTTTACTATATATTTTACAGTGTCATTTGTAGTGTTTACAATTTTTACACTACCTCTTTTTAGAAAAAACACACTATTATTATGCTTTTCTTTAAGTTTAATAGGTTTTCCTTTTTCAATATTTTCCATTTCCAAAACCTCACATATCTTCATCATATTGAGTCTTCCTATTTTTTTTAAAAGATTGAAATCTTCTAAAAACCAGTATTTAGTAATAGCTTTCAAATAGTATTTAGTGTTAATAATATCAAATTTAGTAAATATAAATAGCACATAATTACCTTTAATTTTTGATAGTTACTTTAGACGACAATTAAATTACTTTTTAAATAATACTTAGGGAAATATAGTTTGAAGCTTTTGATTTATAAATATATACAAAAAGAAGGTGTCCAGAAAGACATGGTATTATAATAACTAATTTAAGTTATGAGTACAAAATTAAAAACACACCTGTCATAATACCTAATAGCGGCACTAACTTTTTGCGTTTATTTTGCTCTTTAAATAAGATTCCACCTATAACTACTGCAATTAGTATTTGACTGCGTTTTATAGCAGATAGTAACATGATTAATGCATCTGGATCTTCTAAAGCTTTAAAATAAAAATAATCTGCAGCTTGTAATAAAACTCCAACAGCTATAATAGACCATCTAAATTTAAATGCCTGACGTTTTTTAGCATAAGGGAACCAGGTAATGGTTAAGATTATTAGTAGAATTAGTATAGTATATAAACAAAACCAAAACAGCAATGTTTGTGGATTTAAACTTAAATTTTGAATTAAGAATTTATCGTATAAACCGCTACTGGCTCCTAAAAATGTAGCTCCAATAATTGCAAAAATCCATTTGTTACGTTTAAAATTTATACCTTCTTTTTTTCCAATTTTAGAATATAGAACCACAGAAAATATAATTAAAAAGAATCCTATCCATTGATATAAATTAGGACTTTCTTTGTAGATTAAAATAGCACCAATAAAAGTAAAAAATGGCCCTGCAGAACGTATTGGTGTAACAATAGTAATTGGTAAATGCTTTAAGGCTTGATAAGCTAAAACCCATGAACTTGCCATAATAACAGACTTTATGAAAATAAATCCATGTATCTGCCAAGAAATATCTTGAAAATAATAACCATTGTCTAAGGCGTATTTAGGATAAAAAATAGAGAGTAGATAGAATGTTGCTACAAATAAAAAACCACTAGACACAGTGCCTAAAAGCACAGGAAACACCTCATTTCCTTGTACAGCATGCTTTTTGCATAAACTGTGTAATCCCAAAAAGAGCGCTGCTAATAATCCTAAATACATCCACATGGCGCGAATATAGTTTTTTAGACTATTTTAAATTATAATAAAATGTTCTTTTTAATGATTTTTGAATCTAAAGAAATATAAGCTCTCTGGAGCACGATAGAAATATTTATAGTTAAAGAATTACATTCTAAATTAAAAGAACACTAATCTTCTTTTAATGCTATAATTTTATTAATACTTAATCTAAAATCAGGACTTTTAATGTTCTGTGAATCAATAAATGTTTCAGAATCTAAACCTTTAGAATATACATTAAAGAATGCGGTATTACCATACCAATTTTCTAAATCTTCATTGTTAGATTGGTTTTTGATGAAAATATTACCATTACAATTATTAAAATACATTTCACTAAACTTTATTTTACTTAGATTTTCATCATTTAGTGTAATTTTATTATCTAATATTACTGCAGGACTAAAACCAGAAACAACACTTTTATTCATATCTAAAGAAGCATCTTTAGCTATATATATTGCCTCTTTTACTAAGCCAATTTTAATATCTGAAGCCAAATTATTGCTAATATTTACTAATGTTATATTTCTTGCATTAACACTTGTAGATGGTTTAGAAAAGTCTGTATCTTCCTTTCTTTTGTAAGATGAAATATACATGCTTTTAGAGCCTTTCCCTCCAGACACATAAGGAGAGCGTATGGCTAAGGAATTAGTTATTTTACTTTGAGTCCCTTGATTAAATTCGTAATCATTACTTTTTGTTCTATAAGAGATTAGTTTATTTAAATTAACAACGCCTCCAATTATATTAAAAGAATTTCCTTTGCAGTAACTAACCATTATGTTTTCTAATATGGTTGAACTTCCAACGCCTGCTAATGTAAGACCATTGAAGTAACCATAATTTTTAGTCCTTTTTCCCGCATATTCTATTCTTACATAATTTAAAATTCCAGAATTGCTTTCAAGATTTTTCCCACCATAACTAATATCTGTATTAGACGATGGTTTTAAACCATAATCTACAGTAGATGCGTCACCTATTTTATTTATAGGTGCATTACCAAGAATAAATAAACCGCCCCAATCTCCCTCTTTCTTAGCACTTTTGTTAGATGTAAAAATAATAGGATCTGTTTCTTGACCTTCAGCAATTATAGTAGAACCTTTACTAATAGTTAAAGAACCATTTGTTTCATAATCTCCCATAATAATAGTTCCTGGTTCTATAGTTAGAGTTGCATTATTAGCTATAAAAACACTTCCCATTAATAAATAAGTTTCTTTCTTAATTAATTTAATGTCTTGTGTAATAGTACCAGTTAAGATTTGTGTAGGTTTACCATAATCGTTTTTATCAGGCCTAAACTCTGTCCAAGAGTTGAGCCAATTATCAGTTCCTGTGATTCCTTTTTCTTGTTGTGCATATATGCAGCCAATAAATAGTATAGCTGTATATAATAATGCTTTTTTAGTAATTTTTTTCATAATGGGGCGTTTTGTTCATTGTTATATAATCAAGATTGATGCCAAAACTTATGGTTTATAAAAAAGCGGAATCTTAATAGAGGAAAAATATATTAAGTAGTTTTTAATTCAAATGTTATGACATATGGGATTAGAATAAAAAAGAATTTTTGCGTCTTTTTAAATTATTTACGTCTATTAAATAAATCAAAGATTTATTTTTACTACTATGAATACTGAAATTATACACGTTTGGAATGAAATGAATGACCGATTAACCAATTTTGTTAATGGTAAGGTTAAGGATTCTGAGCTAACAAAAGATATTGTTCAAGACGTTTTTTTAAAAGTGTTTTCTAAAAGCGATACATTAAAGCATAAAGAAAAATTAGTCTCTTGGATTTATCAAATTACTAGAAATGAAATTATTAATCATTTTAGAAATGTCAACTTTTATAACCCATCTGTTGCAATTCAAGAAGATGAAATTAATGACAGGAAATTAACATCCGAACTAGCAAAGTGTGTTCGTCCAGTAATAGATTCTTTACCTCAAAAATATAAAGAGGCATTAATATTATCTGACATTGAAAATATTCCCCAAAAGGAAATAGCAGAAAGATTGAATATTTCTTATTCAGGGTTAAAATCTAGAGTGCAAAGGGCAAGAGAGATGTTAAAATCTACTTGTGAACAATGCTGTGATATTTCTACTGATGTTTATGGTGATATTCTTGATTATAAACCAAAAGGGTATAGTAAGAAATTCAATACAGACGATAATTGTAACCAATCATGTGATTAACTATTTTGCGTCTTTTTTTTAAGCTGCCGTCTATAGAGTGAAAATTAAATTAAAACACTTTAAAATAGATATAATATGTCACAAGAAATTAAAGAGCACGTAAAAGAAGCTTATACAAAAGTAGCTAACTCTGGAGCAGGTTGTGGTTGCGGACCAACAGCTTGTGGTTCACCAGCACAAGATTGGTCGCTTAGTGAGAGTTACTCTAATGTAGATGGCTATGAAGCAGAAGCAGATTATGCTTTGGGTTGTGGAATTCCAACAGAACACGCTAAAATTAAAGAAGGAGATACGGTATTAGATTTAGGTTCTGGCGCTGGAAATGATGTTTTTGTTGCAAGAAGAATTGTAGGCGATTCTGGCCATGTCATTGGTGTAGATATGACTGAAGCTATGATTGAAAAAGCCAATGAGAATAAGCAAAAACTAGGTTATAATAATGTAGATTTTGTTTTAGGAGAAATTGAAGCAGTTCCTTTAAAAGACAATTCTATAGATGTTTCTGTTAGTAACTGTGTGTTAAATTTAGTTCCAAACAAAACAAAAGCTTACCAAGAAGTATATCGTGTATTAAAACCTGGAGGTCACTTTAGCATGTCAGATATTGTGTTACAAGGTACTTTGCCAAATGGTATTATGAATGCTGCAGAAATGTATGCTGGTTGCATTTCAGGTGCATTGCAACAAGAGGATTATATACAAGCTATAAAAAATGCTGGTTTTAAAAATATTAAAATCACTAAAGAAAGAGTTGTAGATATGCCAGATGATGTATTATTAAATTATGTTAGTCCTAACGAATTAGAAGAGTTTAAAGCAAGTAATAATGCCGTTATTAGCCTTGGTGTTTATGCAGAGAAATAGCCTCTTTAAAATATATAATTATAGCAATTTAGCCTTACACAAAATGTAAGGCTATTTTTTTTTTGCGTCTTTTTCTCTCAATAGCGTCTATCTATAAAACCATATAAAAAATGAACACAATAAATAAAAATTTAGCATTAATTATAACATTAAGTATTTCGTTAGGATTATATAGTCAGAACACTGTTTTTTCTACAATTCACAATATAGAACCTGTAAGTAATCATTATAAGGAGTTGAAAAAAATAGACTCAAAAAAACGTACAGAATATGCAGCTATGGATAATATAGTTTATCCAACAGATAATTATCTAGATTTTATATTAGTTTATGCCTCAAATGAACCTTACTATTTAAACTCTAGTCAAGTTAAATTTATAACAAATTCAGTAAGTTTTCCTGCAAATAGCTCTGAACAAACTAGAGCAGAACTCGATTTTTTAATTGACTTACAAAACAAGAGAACAAAAAAACAAGAAAAACGCGTTTTACAACTTGCTAGAATAGGTTATTGGCCACATAAGAATTACACAAATACGGATGATAGGTATGAGAATAATTTAAAAGATTTATTCTTTATGGCTAGAGAAATTTCTGGAGAAAAGTATAATGCAAAAGATTACCCCAAAACTGCTAATTTATTAAAAGGAGTAATGCATGATACACGATTAGTAGAATTTGTAGTAAAATTTAATTTACTACGAGCAAGACCATATCATCTAGATGCTAACATTAAACCTTTACAGGAAATCCCAACACCTTCTTTTGCTAGTGGACATACTTTATGGGCATACATGCAAGCTTATACATTAAGCGAATTAGTACCAGATAAAAGAAGTGAATATGTAGCTTTAGCTTATGAAATTGGGCTGTCCAGAGAAATTATGGGAGTACATTTTCCAAGTGATGAAGAAGTTGCTAGACAGATGTCGCATAGAATGTTACTATTAATGTGGCATACAGATAAATTTCAAAAAGATTATAAAGCAGCAAAAAGTGAATGGAAATAATTGATAATATATTAAATAAGAAAACAATGAGTCAATTTGATACAATACATACAGTAGAAAATAATTTCGCAAAAAGTAATTCAAATTATTTAAAAGCCATGTTTGGGGCTACAGATGTGATGCCTTTATGGATTGCAGATATGGATTTTGAAACAGCAAAACCTATACAAGAAGCTATGCAAAAACTGGTAACACGAAATATTTATGCTTATGAGTTTAATACAGGAGAGGTTTTTCAAGCTATTTCAGATTGGAATTATAAACGTCATCAATTAAAACTAAACCCTAAATCATTTGTGCAAATTTCTGGCGTACTTACAGGTATAGGTATGTTAATAAGAGAATTATCTAAAAAAGGAGATGGTATTATGGTACAAACACCTGTTTATCATCAATTTTTTAAGGTTATTGAATCTGCAGGAAGAAAAGTTATTAGTAATAAACTAAAAGTTGTTGATGGTAATTATCAAATGGATTTCGAAGATATAGAGCGTAAGCTAAAAACGTTAAATATTAAAGCAATATTATTATGTAATCCACATAATCCTATTGGCCGTGTATGGACAAAGGAAGAATTAAATAAGTTAGTCAATCTTGCTAATATATATAACGTCACAATAATTAGTGATGAAATTCATTCAGATATAGTTTACTCTAAGTCAACATTTAATAGTATAGCTTCCATAGATAATAGTGAAAATCATATCGCGGTTATTGGTTCTCCTGCAAAAACATTTGGTATGCAAAGTATTTCTAATGGTTATTTATATATCCCTAATGAAGAGATCTATAAACAAGTTAAAAATACAATAGGCTCTTTGTATTTAGATCATGGGAGTATACATTCTGCTAATGCAACGATAGCAGCTTATACAAAAGGAGAAGAATGGTTAAATAGTTTGTTGGTCTATCTTGAAAAAACAATGAATTGGATAACTAATTTTGTTGAAAATGAATTACCTGAAATTACAATATACAAGCCAGAAGGTACATATCAAATCTGGTTAGATTTTAGCAAAATGGAATTGTCAGAAAAGGCATTAAAACATCTAGTTATTAATCAAGCAAAATTAGCGTTAACACCTGGAGATTGGTTTGAAAAAAGCCATACTCAGTTTATGCGAATGAATGTAGCATCTCCATTAGAGAAGATTCAACAAGCATTTTATCAATTAAAACAAGCAATTGATGATGGAGTTGATTGTTCTTTTAATGAAGAAGCTAAAACAGACAATTGTTGCTCATGTTAGATTATTTATTGTTATAATAATAAACGTAGTTGTGCTAATTAAATAAACTGCTTACTAAGCTAAGCAATACAACTACTTAGATTATTGAAATATAGGGTTGAAGTGTTAATGTGTATAGAATAAATTATAGATCTAAAAAATAATCCTCAAAACTAGAAATAAAATTGTGTATATACTTTTTATTGCGGTGTTCTTTTTTTACAACTAAGTAATGATTTCGTTTCAATCCATTTTCGCTAATACGCTTAAAAACAATGTCTTCTGAAAGTTTAAAAGGTTTTAGTTGCCATATAGGCGCGCACATAATACCCATATTTGCCTTAATCATTGATAACGAAATTTCTGTAAAAGGAATAGCAGAAATTTTAATTGGGTTTATTTTATTTGGCTTTAGAAAATGCTCATAAACAGCTACGCCTTCTAGTGGAAAAGAATTGATTAACATATGTACACTTTTAAAATGGCTAGCATCTAAATACGCTAAGTTATTTAATTTATTTTCTTTATGCATAACAGCAAAAATCTCATCTTCAAAGACTTTTATACTTTCTAATGCTTCAGAAGCAAGTTGAGATGTTACAATGGCAATATCAATTTCATTAGATAATACTTGAGAAACGGTTTGATGCGTAGCTCCAAGAGCGACATCTATTCCAATTTCTGGATATAATAATTCCATTTTCTGAATGAATTCAGGAATAGAATGAAAAAATGATTGGCATTCTGCACTCAATTTTATAGAACCCTTAGAGCCTTCTTTTATATCTCTAATAGTTCTAAAGCTTTCATCAATAGAACTAAATAGTTTATTTGCTAATTTATAAAGTTCTGTGCCTTCCTCCGTAAGTTGCCATTTATTTCGACTCCTATAAAAAACTTTAAAGCCTAAACGTTCTTCTAAATCTTTTAATTGATGACTTAAAGCAGATTGAGTTAAGAATAAACGTTCTGAAGAATTAGCAAGACTACCTTCTTCTGTAATTGTTTTTATTAATCTGAAATATTTAAGTTCCATAATTACAAAGATATAATACTAGGTTATAAGTTATTATTGAAATTATTTCAACTAAGCGTTTATTTATCTCAATTTAAAAACGATGTAAGCTTAACTATTCGTAATAGTTTAGTCGAAATAAGTATATAAAGCACTTAAAATATGAAAACGATAGGATTGATAGGAGGAATGAGTTGGGAATCTTCAAAATTATATTATCAATTTTTAAATATAAAAGCAAAAGAGTTGTTAGGAGGATCACATTCTGCAAAATGTATTATGGTTTCAGTAGACTTTGCAGAAATAGAGCGCTTGACTTTTAAAGAGGATTGGAGCGCAATAGGAGAAATTATGAAACAAGCTGCTCAACAACTAGAAAAGGCTGGAGCAGACTTGATTTTACTGTGTACAAATACCATACATTTAGTAAGCCATTATATTTCTGAAAATGTAAATATCCCGTTTATGCATATTGCAGAAACCACAGGTGAATCCATTAAAAGACTAGGGTTAAAAAAAATAGCATTATTAGGAACAAAATTCACTATGGAAAAAGATTTTTATACTAAAACATTGATAAATGATTTTGGGCTTGAAATTGTCATTCCAAATATAGATAAGAGACAAGTTATTCATGACATTATTTATAAGGAATTAGTTAAAGGGCAATTCACTAAGGTTTCAAAACAAGAAATTATTAACACTATTAAAGTACTACAAAGTCAAGGTGCTCAAGGAGTTATTCTTGGTTGTACAGAATTACCTATTCTAATTTCAGAATCAGATATAGATATTCCAATATTTGATACAGGAAAAATTCATGCCTATAAAGCTGTAGAATGGAGTTTAAATAACTCAACAAAGTAATTAGGATTCACAACAAAATCAATAAATTATGAAAACAACAAAATTTGTATCTCTTTTTAGTCTATTCTTTTTATTAATTACTACTCATTTATTTTCACAAAATAAAAAATTATTAGACCATGTACTATTTTATAGTTCCTTTGATGGAAAAACAACTGCGGACTTAGCTTTAGGTGATGCAATGTTATATACAGCAGAGGATTATAAAAAGGCAGCTAAAGCTAAAATAGGACTAAACGATCCTAATGTTGTTTTAGCTAAAGGTAAAGGACTTTCGGGTGATGCCATTCATTTTAAAGAAGCAAAAACGTCTGCTATTTTTTATAAAGCATACAAAAATGTAGGATATACTAATGCATCCTGGAGTGGTACAGTCTCTTTTTGGTTACGATTAGATCCTAATAAAGATTTAGCACCTAGTTATTGCGATCCCATTTGCATTACAGATTCTAAATGGAACGATGCTGGTTTATGGGTAGACTTTACAAATCATAGCCCAAGAAAATTTAGACTAGGAGCAATGGGTGATATAGCTGTGTGGGACCCAAATAATGACAGCAACGAAACAGATTGGAACAAGCGTACAGTTACGGTAAATCCATCTCCATTTCAGTCTAAGACATGGACACACGTAGCTATTGTTTTTTCTAAAGTAAATACAAAAACGAAATCTGAATTTAAATTATATATAAACAGTAAACTTCAAGGTGTTATTAAAAATATTAATGACCCATTTACTTGGAAAGCCGAAAATGGAAAAATTATGCTTGGTTTAGGTTATATAGGAATGATAGATGAGCTTACTGTTTTTAATAAACCATTAAGTCTAAAAGAAATAAAAACTGTTTTTGAACTTAAAAATGGTCTAAAGGTATTATTTAATTGATGCTCTAAAATTCTTTTATTAAGGCTATAACAATAATTTAATAAAGAGTTTTCTATAGTGTTAAATAAAAGTTGAGTAAAATACTTTATAATACGCTTTATTTTAAGTAACGATAGATGTGAATTATTCTAAAGATTCTCGATTTTTAAAATATAAATGTAACACCAATAACTAATTTACATAAAATGAGATTATTTCTAATGGTATTACAATTCAGAAACATATTACGATGATTCAAAATAATATAATTTCATATTGTCTCTATCATATATATATTTGACTTAGGATACTAATGTATAAATAGCTAAAATATAACTAGTGCTCCTTTTTATAGGTTGCACAGCGTACAAATAATACTGTTATTAGCATTATGCTTATCCTAATAATGAAAAACCGCAATTAAGAATCAAATTGTTATTGTGATTATCTTTGAATTTATATTCTATAAACAAAACAAAAAATAATTAGCCTATAAATATATGCCGCTATTAAACAAAAAAAGACGTATACAATATTTAGGGTTTAATGATTTGTGGTTCTCTGTTGTTGGAATTTTGACTTTAAGTCTTGTAGCGAGTTATTTATTTAATAACCTATCAGAACGAGAATCTATAGAGCTTGTACTTATAGGTTTATTCTCGCCGTTAATTCCTGCAATTATTAATTGGTTTGTGTTAAGGTATATTTTGATTTTTTTGCGAAAAAAATATCCAAATTTTAAGGACGATTTTAAGCGTATTATCTCCCTTCTTTTCGCAATTGTTTTCGTAATATTTTTTGTTGATTTTACAATGGGTTTTTTACTCGCAAAACTATTTACTTTTTTAGGGTACTATTCCACACATATGGTAATATTCAAGGTACTTATACCTATTATATTAATTGTTATCATGATAATGGCAATATATGAAGCCATTTACTATAATGTAAGACTTAAAAAATCGATTAGAGAAGAAGAACAAACAAAGCAAGTAATGATACAAGCGCAATTAGATACACTAAGAAATCAAGCGCAGCCTCATTTTCTATTTAATAGTCTAAACACATTACGAGATATTATTGATCACGACACTAAGGAAGATGCTAAAGATTTTGTAGATAATTTATCTGGTGTATATCGGTTTATTATCGAGTCTGGAAATTCGAATTTAATTCCTTTAGAAGAAGAGTTGAAATTTGCAAAAGCCTATATTCATATTCAATCAGAAAGATTTGGAGATAACTTGCAAATGAACTGGAATGTTCCAGAGAATAAGTTAACCTCTATGATTGTGCCTATGAGTTTACAGCTTTTATTAGAAAATGCTATAAAGCACAATATAGTTTCTAAAGCTAAACCATTACTAATTAACGTTACTATTGAAGATGATTTCTTAGTTGTAAGTAACAAAATTCAATCTAAGTCCACCCAAACGCCATCGACAAAAATTGGATTAAAAAATATTGAAAAGCGGTATCAACTTATATCGAGTAAATCGCCTATTATTAATAATGATAGCAAATGTTTTAAAGTATCTCTACCATTATTAAACGCATCAAATAACAATTAAAACTCATGAAAATACTAATCTTTGAAGATGAACCTCGTGCGGTTCATCCAAGTTATTCTAACAAGCATGATAATAATCACAAGCCACATATTGGTGCAGGGCCAGTAATAAAAAGTAATGCTAACATGCGCTATGCTACTAATGCCTTTTCTATAGCTAAGTTTAAACAATGGTCTAAAAGGACTAATGTTCCTTTTCAAGATTTTTGTAGCCGTATCGATATTGGTTGTGGCTCTACCATAGGCCCCATGACTGCAGCTAAATTAGGCATACCAATAATAGATGTTGGAAACCCAATGTTATCTATGCACAGTATTAGAGAAATGTGTGGCGTTAACGATCATGATTCTATTATAAAAGTTTTTACGCAATTTTATAATAGCTAGAGAAACCTAAGTACTTGATCTCTTTAGTGCTTTTACGATAGTGCAAGAAGTAGAAGTAAAAAGATAAATTTAAATATCTAATAATGTAAAAAAGCTTTCAGAGTATAACTCTGAAAGCTTTTTTACATTATTTTAATACTATTTTGATTTATTTTCTCAAAAGACGTACTGTCTTACTTCCGTTTTTGGTTTTTATATGTACAAAATACATTCCAGATTCTAATTCAGAAATATTAAACGTATTATTTAATGTTTCAAACATTTTTTGACCATTAACATTATAAATTATTACGTTTTGTATATCCTTAATATTAATATTAACAGTCCCTACAGTTGGATTAGGGTATACTTTAATTTCATTTAAAGTATCAAGGTCTGCAATTGATAATGTAGAGTTGTCAACAGTTACCGTTCCGCTTACAGTGCCTAAATCTCCTGTTAAATTGTTTCCAACAGCATCTTGTATTGTACCAGCAGTAACCGTAATAGTATCAGTATCTGCAACTACAACAGCACCATTATCACTTGGCATAACAACATACTCAAAAACTAATGTTGATTCTGTTGAAGTTACAGGTTCACTCTGTAATGCTACAGTCCTAGCTTCACCACCAATAGTAAGCGGTATAGTTGCTGTAGCAGCAGTAGTAGTAACATCTTCAGAAAATGTTACTGTAATTAGTATAGATTCTCCAAACATAACAGTATCTGTAACACTTCCTGCAACATCTGTAGATACTACTACAGGAGCAGTATCTACTGTTACCGTTCCACTAACTGTACCCAAGTCTCCAGTTAAATCATTTCCAGTAGCATCTTGTATTGTACCAGAAGTAACAGTAATTACATCTGTATCAAAGACTATCACTGCACCGTTTTCTCCAGATACAACTGCGTATTCAAAAACAAGTATTGAGCTTGTTATATCTGTCTGTCCAGCTTGTAATGACGCTATTCTTGTTACACCACCAACAGTAAGCGGTATAGTCGCTGTAGCAGCAGTAGTAGTAACATCTTCAGAAAATGTTACTGTTATCAGTATAAACTCCCCATCAACAACGACGCTATTATTAACACTTCCTGCAACATCTGTAGATACTACTACAGGAGCAGTATCTACTGTTACCGGTCCACTAACTGTACCCAAGTCTCCAGTTAAATCATTTCCAGTAGCATCTTGTATTGTACCAGAAGTAACAGTAATTACATCTGTATCAAAGACTATCACAGCACCGTTTTCTCCAGATCCAACTGCGTATTCAAAAACAAGTGTTGAGCTTGTTATATCTGCCTGTCCAGCTTGTAATGACGCTGTTCTTGTTACACCACCAACAGTAAGCGGTATAGTTGCTGTAGCAAAAGTAGTAGTAACATCTTCAGAAAATGTTACTGTAATTAGTATAGATTCTCCAAACATAACAGTATCTGTAACACTTCCTGCAACATCTGTAGATACTACTACAGGAGCAGTATCTACTGTTACCGGTCCACTAACTGTACCCAAGTCTCCAGTTAAATCATTTCCAGTAGCATCTTGTATTATACCAGAAGTAACAGTAATTACATCTGTATCAAAGACTATCACTGCACCGTTTTCTCCAGATACAACTGCGTATTCAAAAAAAAGTGTTGAGCTTGTTATATATGTCTGTCCAGCTTGTAATGACGCTGTTCTTGTTACACCACCAACAGTAAGCGGTATAGTTGCTGTAGCAGCAGTAGTAGTAACATCTTCAGAAAATGTTACTGTTATCAGTATAGACTCCCCATCAACAACGACGCTATTATTAACACTTCCAGCAACATCTGTAGATGCTACTACAGGAGCAGTATCTACTGTTACCGTTCCACTAACTGTACCCAAGTCTCCAGTTAAATCATTTCCAGTAGCATCTTGTATTGTACCAGAAGTAACAGTAATTACATCTGCACCTAAGACTACCACTGCACCGTTTTCTCCAGATCCAACTGCGTATTCAAAAACAAGTGTTGAGCTTGTTATATCTGTCTGTCCAGCTTGTAATGACGCTGTTCTTGTTACACCACCAACAGTAAGCGGTATAGTTGCTGTAGCAGCAGTAGTAGTAGTAACATCTTCAGAAAATGTTACTGTTATCAGTATAGACTCCCCATCAACAACGGTGCTATTATTAACACTTCCTGCAACATCTGTAGATGCTACTACAGGAGCAGTATCTGTACCTGTACCATCTAGTTGAAGTAAACCTCCACAAAACCCTGAGGCATCTGTCCATGATCCAGTAGCTAAATCTGGAGGATTTAAGATAGTGTATACAGAACTAACCCAAACTACAAATGCTGCTGTACCAGGTGTTGAGCTAGCGCCATCGTTTTCCCACCTGTTATTTACCGAACTCCAATAAATAGAAATTCCTGTTCCAGTATTGTTATAATAGTTTTTGCCATTATGGGTTCCTGCTAAACTTAATGTTTGATTAGAAATACACGGACCAGAATCATTCATGGTAATTGTTTGTGCATTTAAGCAGCTTATCGAAAAAAGAAAAACGAAAGCTAAAAAGTAAAATTGTTTCATAAAAGTTAGTTGTTTAATTTTTACTAAATTAGTTTTTTTTGTACTGCCTAAATAAAATCTTTCTTTTATTTTCTATTTTTTTAAGTTAGTTTAAAATATATTTCTTGTCGTTTTAGACACCTAATAAAGCTTATTTTATTAATTTAATTCTCAAAAATTCGATTGTAGTGTTAATTAAATTTGCTTTGCTCGAAGAGGCGGTAGGAGTGAAGTGAAATGGAAATAAACTATAATTTATTTTCTTCAAGATACTTTTTTAAATAGTTACGATAATTATTTCCAACTGGTATTTCATGAGTATTAATTAAAACACATTTACTATTATATTGTGAGATTCTTTTTAAAGGAATAATAAATGATTTATGAATTCTAATAAAACCAAAAGGGCTTAATTTTTCTTCAATAGATTTTAATGTTTTTAAGGCTAAATAATAATTTTTACCACAAACTATTTTTGCATAATCTTTCATGCCTTCAATGTAGTCAATGTCTTCAACTAATACTTTCACAAACTCATCACCTTCTTTGATGTAAAAAGAAGGTTTAGCAGAACTGTTTTCGTTATTGATAATGACCTTTTTATTAGATTTAAAGCGCTCAATAGTTTTTGAAAAACGTTCAAAAGAAACAGGCTTTAATAGATAATCAATAACATTTAATTCAAAACTTTCAATAGCATAATCTGCATAAGATGTAGCCATTACAAATTGTGTTTTGTTTTTAGTAAGTTTTACGAGTTCTGTTCCAGAGAGTTGTGGCATTGCAATATCAGTAAAAACTAAATCTACTGTATTTTCGTTGAGGTATTTAAAAGCCTCAACAGAATTTGTGAACGTCTCTGCAATGTTAAATTCAGGAAATCTTTTTATATAATGTGTTATTACATCAATAGCTAAAGACTCATCATCAATAATTATTACCTCGTATTTATTCATTATAATAATTTTAGTTCTAGTTGTGCTAAATATACATTGCTTTTGTTTTGTAATAGTAATTTAGATGTTTTCGGGTAAGAGATTTGTAGCCTTCTTTTTAAGTTTTCTATACCTTTTCCTTTTCTTTCATTTATGCTGAAATGTTGTTTTTCTTGAATGCTGTTTTCAACTTTAAAAAGTAAAGTATCATTGATTACTTTAATGTTAATATTTACAAATGCGTTTGAATCGTTAGTATAAAATCCATGCTTAAAGGCATTTTCTACAAGTGTAATTAATAAAAGTGGTACTACGGTAATATTTTCAAGGTTGCCTTCTTTTTGTAAATTGATATTTGCTTGTTCCCCAAAACGTATTTTTTCTATAGCAATATATTCTTGAATAAACTTTATTTCGTTTACTAATTTTACTTGTTTATTAATAGAATCATCAGTTAGATAACGCATCATTCCTGAAAGTTTTAATATAGTATCTGGAGTTTTTGGACTATTTTTTAAAGACATACTATACAACGAGTTAAAAGCATTGAATAAGAAGTGTGGATGCAATTGTGTTTTTAATAATTGTTCTTTCGCTTGGTCTAATTCTTTTTCTAATTTTTTATAGCGATTTAAAAAATCTAATCGATTAACAATATCAATGAAAGCATAACATAAAAAAGTTTTGCCTAAAAACTCAGTAAAAAAGTTAAATATTCTTTCAAATATTACATCATTATATATTCTGTAAGATTTGAGCGATGCCAATAATACAATAATGACTATAAACGATATAATAAAACTGATTTTTTGCCAAAATAGCTTTAGTTTTAATACATAATAATAAAGAAAATAGGCAATTGATGTAAAAATAAAGTATTCTACTGCATCACTTGTTAAAAACAAAAGCCATCTATTTGGTAATGTTTTTAATGCTTTTTCTAGTAACTGAAAAACTATAACAGTTATAAAAAAAGCATTAAAAATAATCTTTAGTATTCGTATTTGTTTATCTGTTAGTTGAATCATAAACTGATTATTTAGATCATCGTAAATATATTAAAACATATTTCAGATAAGTCGATTGAAACACTATGATTATCTATTAGGAAATTATATTGGTCGATTTCATTTTTATAGAGTATATAATAAAAATATGTTTGACAAAATTAATTTTATACTCTATAAAAATGAAAACAAAAATTATTGCATTTATAATTGCCTTAAGTTCAATTTCTGTTTTTGGACAGAAACTTGAATTAGAAAAAGCATCTCCATTTACTGCTGTTAAATGGAAGAGTGAACAGCCTATAGTTCAATTTAAAGAACAATGGTATTCTTTTGAAAAATTAGAGATTTTTAGTAAAAAAGAGATATTAGATTTTTGTAAAAAACAGTATGGGCACAAATGGAAAAAGCGTTTTTCAGAAGACCTTGTAGAAGTACTTAATGGACTTAATTACTTTCCCAATATCCAAGTCGATTTAATATTATCTAAAGATGACGAATCAAAAACTTATAAAGGAACATTTACTATAGAAAACAGACAAAGTTGCTTAATGTATAATAGAAATAATAGAGTGGCTGTAATTGATAAGCAGAAAAACACCAACACTAAACAAGAAAAAACTATTAATAAAATACAAGCCATTGCAGATCTAAAACAATTTAAAGAGATATTAGATTACAAATCATCATATGCTCAATTATCTAATTACGACTATAAAACTGCAATAAAGGCATTAGTCATAGATATTTCTAATAGAAAAGGAGATATTAATGTTGCTAAATTTAGTAATCAATTACAGAGCGTCTTGTCAGAATTTGGGGATAGACATTCAACAATTAAAAATGAATCGTTTGATAAAAATGCTAATACAAATTATAGTTTAAGGTTGCCTTTTGGTGTTACTGTTTTAGAGGGCAAGCTAATAGCAGTAAGGCAAAATCCAAAAAGAGGAGAATACGATTATTACTTAGACGATTATAAATACATAAAAAGCATCAATGGTGTTGATATAGAGATGTTTATAAACACATATAATTATAGAGATAAAAAAGCACCAAAGGAAGCCAAATTAACAAAAGGAGCTAATGCTTTACAGAAATTAGGAGCGCTTTTATTTAAAAGTAATAAACAAATACCAAAAAGTGTACAAGTTGTTTTTACTAATGGTAAAACAGAAAAAGTTGTAGCTGTTAATTTAACTACAGAAAAGCAAGGCTTTACTTCTAATCTAAAAAAAGAAACCTTTAAATCTATTATGGATGTGAGAAGCAATAAGACATTTGATGGTTTAAGTAAAAAGCTAAATAATAATGTAGGCTATATAAAAATTCCTATGATGTTCCATCCTCAAGAAGTTGAAGGATTAGAGGGCTTTATTACAAGCACACTAAATGAGTTTGCCGATACTAAATCATTAATTATTGACTTACGCGATAATCCAGGTGGAGGTAGAGAAATTCTTAAACTTTTTGCAAATTATATAGTGCAGCCAGATCAATCTCCTTGGGTCGCAAACGTTGCTTATTTACGTACTAATGATGCTAAAAATATGGATGAGCATTCAATGAGTGGACGTTTTTTATATAGCTATAATTCAGAGCACTTATCAGATTTAGATAGAAAATCTATAGATATTTTTAGTGAAAGTTTTAAAATCGAAAAAGACTTTGATAAGTCAAAGTTTAGTAGTCCATTTTATATGGTTTTACATGCTGGTAAAACACCTTATAATAAACCCGTTTATATATTAGTAAATGAAAACAGTTTTAGTGCTGCAACGGTGTTTACAAGTGCGTTTAAAGGGTTGAAGAATGTGAAAATTGTTGGTGTTACAACAGATGGTTCAAGTGGGAATTCAAGAAAAATCTATTTGAATAACTCAAATATTAGAGTTAAGGTGTCTACTATGCTATCATTTCAAAGAAACGGAAAGACCTTGGATGGAAATGGTACAGAACCAGATATTTATATACCTATTGATTCTGAACAAATCCTTACAGGAAAAGATACTCAATTAGAAAAATTAGTTGAGATTATTAATAAATAAAACTAAGGCCATAAAACTTTACCTAAAACAATAAGTGAATGAACGTACATACTATAGAAGTCTAACAATGCATATTCTTATAGTAATAAAGTTTAAAGCTACTACAAAGTACTATATAGTAGTTACTGTTTCCAAAGTTTTTTACTAAAGTTATTACAACACTTTTTATGTGACAAGGTAGGAGAGAAGCATAACATGAGCAAAGTGATTTAATTTTTAATGTCTTTAATATTTAATGAATCTAATTTAGTTCTAATTTCAATTATTTCATTAGGAATCCAATCAAAAGATTTGTCCAATTCATAAGCTTTTTGTTTTAATAGCAATGCTTCTTTGTATTTACCCATTTGGAGCATTAAATCGCCCTTGGAGTCGTATGGATTGGCATTCTCTGATTCGCATCTTATAAAATTATCAAAAGCATCTTCAGCCATGGTAAATTCATTATTGTTTATATAGGCATATCCCAAGATATTATATCCAGAACCATAATTTTTATCTATATCAACAGACTTTATGCCAGCTTGGATTGCGAGGCTCGGATTTTTTCTGAATAATAGAAAGCAAATAGTATGATGTAAGTATTTATCGGAAGGGTATAACTCTGCCAATTTAAACAGTATTGCTTCTTTGTTGTCATTAGGATACTTTAGTCTATATTCTGTTGCATCTACCAGCATTTGTTCATCTTTAGAAGCCATATGCATATATTTTTTGGCGAGCTCATGGTTTAACCTTTTTATAGAATCGTTTGGCGAATATATTGAGATGTAATTATACATTCTTACAAAGGTGCTGTCCAACTCAATTGCTTTTTTGTAATGTTCTAACGGATTATTATTTAATCCATTTTGAACTAAATTCTGTGCCTTTTCAAAATGTTCTTTAGCTTTCAATGATAATGTTGTGATTGGTATAGTCTCTTCTAGTATTTTATCTTTGTTTTTTTTGTTGCTTTTACATGACATTATTACTAAAATGATTAAAAAAGTGTGTTTGATTTTTTCCATTTTATTAGTGTTAATTATTTAGTTTAGGTTTTATTGTTTTCTATATAGTTTAACGCCTCTGTAATGCTCTTTATATTTTTATCTCCTATAAATTTTAACCAATTAGGTGAATTAAGTAATGTTAATACAAATTCAACATCCGATTGCTCAAACTCTCTTAATACTAATTTTTCAGTTTCTAAAGTTTTGCCCATTTCAATAAAATATTCTTAAAATAACTTATTAATATTTATCTTATAAACTTTTCCAATAGGAATTACAAAGTCATTAATGAATATTCTATTACCTTCTATAGAATTAATGTGGTTCTTTGAAGTAATAAATGATTTGTGAACTTGAAAAAAATCATCTTGCGGAAGCATATTGATAAAGTCTGAAATTTTCCCTCGCACCTTTATTTCTTTATCTGCAGATATTATTTTGCAATAGTTGCCTATAGCTTCAATAAATAGAATGCTATCCAGTTTTATTTGAATTAGTTTTTTATTTGATCTTATAAAAATACTTTTTTCTGAATTAACAGATAATGTGGTAGTTACATTAGAACCAGTCTTAAATAATTCAATTTTATTGATTGCTTTTAGAAAACGCTCAAAACTAAAAGGCTTTAGCAAATAATCTACAACATTAAGTTCAAATCCATCTAAAGCAAACTCACTGTAAGCAGTTGTAACAATCACTTTTGGTGGGTTTTGTAAGGACTTTAAAAAATCGAATCCTTTAAGTTTGGGCATGTTTAAATCTAAAAACATTACATCTACATGATTTGACTGTAAGTATTCTATTGCTTCTATGGCATCATAACAATTTTTAGCCAATTTAAAATTGGAAAATTTATCACAATAACCTTTAATAATGTCATGTGCTATATATTCGTCATCTATAATTAAATAACTAATCATAATTGAATTTCTAATGTTGCTTTAAAAATTTCGTTTTGTGTTTTGGTTGACAAACTATTTTGCTTTGGATATACTAATTCCAAGCGCCTTTTTAAATTCTTTAAACCAATGCCTTTTTCAGTTTTATGTGTGCTGTCAAAATTATTTTCAATTTCAAAAAAAACGTTTTCTCTATTGGCTTTTATTTTCATACGAACATACGCATCTTCTCGTAATACTTCAACACCATGTTTAAAAGCATTCTCCACTAAAATTATAAATAATAAAGGCATTACTTTTACCTTGTTATTATCTATATCCCTATGAAATGAAACCTCAATATGTTTGTGATATCTCATTTCATGTAATTCTATATAATTAGAAATAAAATCAATCTCTTCTTGTATGGAAACTTTATCATTTTGTCCTTCATATATGCTATAACGCATCATATCTGATAGTTTTAAAATTAACTGTTTTGCCTTAACGGAATTAGTATCAACCAATCCGTACAAATTATTAAGCATATTGAAGAAAAAATGAGGATTTACCTGTGATTTTAAATGTTTTAATTCTGTTTTGGCTTTTTCATTTTTCAAATTTATTACTTGCTTTATTTGTTTAAAAAACCAATGCACTCCGTAGAATATTATGAGTACAGTTATTAAAATGTAATACGCAATAATAGTATATACAAGTATTGAATTTGCATTTATTGAAATCGTAGTTGAATCTTCTTCAGTTGTAATGACAACATAACTGATGTAGAATAAAGGAATAAGTATTGAAATTCCTCCAATGACGAGAAGTAACTTTTTGTTTTTATATATCCAAGCTATCATGTTACAAAATAACGAATTGTTTATTAGCTTATAAAGCTCCTGGGATAAACAATTTGTTTAGTGTGACAAACCATCTAAAAAAATGTTCAAAGCAAACTTATCATCATTTTTTCTATTTACATCTCATTTTTTAAAGCTTATATCCCAATTAATTTTAACATGATACCGTTCTTATCATATTTGCTTAAACAAATAATTTAATAAGATGAAAAAAAGAATTTTAAGATATTTTAAGCATATATTTTCAACCTTAATTGTATTACTTATTGTTGGAAGTTTAGTTCTCTTTTATTTAAACGGTACTTATAATTATGGACAGAATGATTTGCGATATAATTTACATAATGAAGGTCCTTATGTTTTTTATGAAAATGATAGTATTGTAAATATTAACTATGTTAAAGGTAATAAAGAAAGTGGTTTTTATGTGGATAAAAAAAAATCTCATGTTGCAGAAGAAACTACATTAAGCACTTATTTTCCATTAGACTCATCCTCATTCAGTTTTGAATTAAAATCTGAATTTAAAACTCCAAAATCTATTTACAATGATGGTAATAAAATTTTGGCTATCTCAGATATAGAAAGTGGTTATAAAACTTTTAGAGATTTTTTAATTGCTAATGGAGTTATTGATAAAAACCTTAATTGGACTTTTAGTAAAGGGCATTTGGTACTGGTAGGCGATTTTGTGGATAGAGGATTTTCTACAACTCAAGTCCTTTGGTTTATTTTTAAATTAGAGCAAGATGCAAAAAGACATGGTGGCTTGGTACACTTTATTTTAGGGAATCACGAACTCTATAATATGCAAGGTCAATATAAATCTGCCGAGCAAAAATATTATGCTGTAGCTTCTATATTAGGAAAACAGCAATATGATTTATATAGTAAAAATTCAGTTCTTGGTAGATGGTTGTCTAGTAAAAATACGATTGAACGTATCAATGGAGTGTTATTTGCCCATGGAGGTATTCACCCAGAATTAGTAGAAGCCAAGGTTACCCTTGAAGATATAAACCAAATAAATAGAACTAACTACTATAATACTTATTTCCCAAAACCAGTAAAATCTATAGAACAACTTATTCTATCGCACAAAAAAGGAGTGTGCTGGTATCGTGGTTATTTTAAAGATGATTTATCTCAAGATGAAGTAGAGAAAGGAATAGAAAAGTTTAATGCAAAAAGTATTGTAGTAGGACACACATTACAATCTATGGTAAAAAAACTATATCAAGGAAAAGTTTATGCTATAGATGTAAGGCATCCTAGGGATTACATTAGTATGTGGCCCAATCGAAAATCTGAAGGTCTTTTAATTAAAGATAATAAGTACTATCAAATATTGCATACAGGTGAAAGAAAAGAATTGTAAAACAATAAATTTAAACATATGAAAACCAAAATATATAATACATTAACTAAGCCTTACATTGTAATTCTTGTTATGTTTTTAGCACCACTATTAAACTTGTTTGATAGAAATGTTAGTTTTTTTTTCGGTTTGGGAGTTGCACTATTAATACTTTGGTCAAGTTCTTTTAACGTAACATTATTTGGCTTATCCAAAAGACTAACAAAAAAGACTGTTGTCAAAGCCTTGATGCTGTCTGTTTTAATATTAATTGCTTATGTACCTGTAAGTATCATAATAGACCAATATTTTGGAGAGGCAGATTTATCATCTTTAGACGATTTAAAACACAATACGGTTGGTTATATATTGACCCTTATTATTGTTTGGGTTTTTGCAGCTTTTGGAGAAGAGCTCTTGTTTAGAGGCTATTATCTTAAATGGTTGGCAGAATTGTTTGGAGACTCTAAAACATCTTGGTTTATCTCTGCAATAGTAGTAACAATATACTTTGGTGTATCCCATTACTATCAAGGCATTTCTGGTGTACTTGGTATTATACCTTTTGCATTTATTTATGCGCTTGTATTTTTAAAAAATAAAGATAATTTGTGGCTTTTGATTTTCATGCACGGTTTTCATGACACCATAGGCTTGACATTTATTTATTTAGATATAGAAAACCCAATTGTAAAGTTGTTTGAGCAATTATTATTGAATTGACAACAGGACTTTATTTAAATAGAGAAATTTGAGAAATAAAAAATAGTTTTCGACTTAGAGTATAGGAGCGGTTAATAATGTATTTTTTAAGCTTTTAAACATTAAAAATATGAAAAGTATTATTTATTTTGAGATAATACTTTTTCTATCCTTTTAAGTAGTTTTATATTTCTTCTTACTTTTTTTGTAAAATACTCTTTAGTTGCTTTTCTATCTTCTTTATCTAAATATTCAATGGCATCTTTCCACTTTATCCAATATACAGCTTTAAATTTTTCTGTTTCAATAACTTTAAAGGCATCAGAGTTTGTTTTTAGTTTATAGTAGTGCTTTACAATTATAGTATTGTCAATTGTTTTAGATTTTGTTTTAAAAAATGTTAGATCATTTGGATTTATTTTAAATCCAATTTCTTCCATCGTTTCTCTAACTAAGGTTTCTTCAAGCGTTTCCTTTTTTTTAGAAATACCTCCAGCAAAACTTAGTTTTATAGGCGTGTCTATTTTTTCTAAAACCAGTATAGAATTGCCTTTAACGGCTAATAGTCTAGTTTTGTTAATGATTTTCATTTTTATCATATACTATTTTACTAACTAATTATCTAATGCTTCAATATCTATATCTAAATCATCGCCTTCTATTTCAAAATCTTGCATTGCGTTAACGAGTTTTTTGCTAACCTTAACCAAATAAATAGTATCAATAGTCCTAACTTCAACACATTCTATAATTTCATTATGTTGATTTTTAAATGAAATAATGCTTTCATCTCCATAACCATCAGGATACTTAGTAACTAATAGATTTAAAATGTCGTTATTGAGTTTACTGTAATCAACAATTACTCTTTTCATGTTTTGGTTGTTTTTCATCTTTACATATTTAGTAAGTAAGCGAATATTAATGGAGCTACTATAGTCGCATCAGATTCTATTATAAACTTAGGTGTATTAATGTCTAGTTTTCCCCAAGTGATTTTCTCATTTGGTACAGCACCAGAGTAGGAACCATAGCTTGTTGTAGAGTCACTTATTTGGCAGAAGTAACTCCAAAAAGGAGTATTTGTTCTTTCCATATCTTGATATAACATAGGTACTACACAAATAGGAAAATCGCCAGCAATGCCACCTCCAATTTGGAAGAATCCTATTCCATTTTTAGAGTTATTAGTGTACCAATCTGCTAAGAACGTCATATACTCAATACCAGATTTCATTGTGTTTACTTGTAACTCTCCTTTTAACACATAGCTTGCAAAAATGTTACCCATAGTACTATCTTCCCAACCTGGGCAAATTATAGGTAAATTCTTTTCCGCTGCAGCATACATCCAAGAGTCTTTTAAATCGATTTCATAATACTCTTCAAGCACCCCAGAAAGTAGCATTTTATACATATACTCGTGAGGCAAATAACGCTCTCCATTGGCTTCAGCATCTTTCCAAATTTTCACAATATGTTTTTGTAAGCGTCTAAATGCTTCTTCTTCGGGTATACATGTATCTGTAACACGATTTAAACCTTGCTCAAGTAAATTCCATTCTTCTTGTGGTGTTAAGTCTCGATAATTTGGAACACGCTTATAATATGAATGCGCAACCAAATTCATAATGTCTTCTTCCAAATTTGCACCAGTGCAAGAGATGATTTGTACTTTGTCTTGACGAATCATTTCGGCAAAACTTTTTCCTAACTCTGCAGTACTCATAGCACCAGCTAATGATACTAACATTTTTGCGCCATTCTCTAATTGCATTTCATAAGCTTTTGCGGCATCAACCAATGAAGCAGCATTAAAATGTAAATAATGGGTTTCTATAAATTGTGAAATAGGACCTTTAGTATTCATACTCATCGTCTTTGTTGAATTTTGAAATGTTATTTTTTGATTTTGTTATATAATCGTTATCAAAGTCATCTTCTGCGTCACTATATTGAAATTTATAACTTAACATTTTGTAATATAATTTAGCAGCTAGAAAATCTGAAGATTGATCAATTTTATTGGGACACAACTCAACAATATCAAAACCTACCACATTTTTTTCTTTAAAAACTTGTTTTAAATAATCCAATGTTTCGTACCATAATAATCCACCAGGTTCTGGTGTACCTGTACTTGGCATAATTGAAGGATCGAATACATCTAAATCTATTGTAATGAATACATTATTTGTCATTTGGTCTATAGATGATTCTATCCAAGAATCATTAATAGCCATTTCGTGAGCGAAATAGGTTTTATCATTATCCATTATGGTAGTTTCAGAAACATCCATAGAACGAATACCCACTTGAATTAGGTTTGTTGTTTGGCTTGCCTCATAAACCGCGCAAGCGTGATTACAAGTAGAGCCTTCATAGCTTTTTCTTAAGTCGGCATGGGCATCAAGTTGTAATACCGTTAAGCTATTATAGCATTCATTAAAAGCACGAATAGTACCTATAGAAATTGAATGCTCTCCTCCAAAAATGGTGACAAACTTATTTTTTTTAATGTATTTTTTTGTGGCTGTATGTACAGCATCAACCATAGTTTCAGGAGAACTGTTCTCTGTAACCGATTCTGCTAAATAAACACCTTGTTTATAAACTTCCGTTTCAGTTTCTATGTCGTATAATTCCATGTTTTCAGATGCATTTAAAAAAGCCTGTGGGCCTTTATCTGCTCCCTTTTGCCAAGTGCTTGTACCATCATAAGGCACAGGAATTAAAACAATCTTTGCATTTTCTAATTTCGCTAGTTCTTCTGGAATGCCAGCGTAAGTATTGGTTTTCATTATATTGAATGTGTTAATCTATTTTTCTGTTGATGGTTAGAAGTATTAGAAATGTTTTTATTGATACCATAATCGTAACCTAGAATAGACAATAGTTGTTCAGAGGTTTGTTGTTCTGCGAAAACGGATGTTTCAATTTCTCCGTTATTATTTCTATTAATAAGTATATGTTTAGGCGTTGGAATTAAACAATGTTGTAAACCTCCAAAACCACCAATAGTTTCTTGGTATGCCCCAGTATTGAAAAAACCAATATATAAAGGTTTTTCTTGGCTAAATTTTGGTAGATAAATGGCATTCATATGCTGTTCGCTATTATAATAATCATCACTATCACAAGTGAGACCACCTAATAATACACGTTCATATTCTTTATCCCATCCGGTAATTGGTAGCATAATAAATCGTTTATTAATAGCCCAAGAATCGGGTAGAGTTGTAATAAAAGAAGAATTAATCATATTCCATTTTTCTCTATCATTTTGTTGTTTTTGATAGAGCACTTCATAGATTCCGCCACCACTTTCTCCAACAGTAAAGCTACCAAATTCTGTAAAAATATTTGGAACATCTACACTTGCTTCAATACAGGCTTGTTTTATTTGACGAATAATTTCATCCACCATGTATGCATAATCATAGTCAAATGCTAATGAGTTTTTTATAGGAAATCCACCACCAATATTTAAACTGTCTAGCGTTGGGCATTCTTTTTTGAGTTTAACATAAACACTCATACATTTAGATAGTTCATTCCAATAATAAGCTGTATCACGAATACCAGTATTAATAAAGAAATGCAACATTTTAAGTGTCACCTTTGCATTGTCTTTTATCTCATTATTATAAAAGGGGACAATGTTTTTATACCCAATACCAAGCCTTGAAGTATAGAATTCAAACTTAGGTTCTTCTTCAGAAGCGATACGAATACCAATATTATAGTTGTCTTTAACTACTTGGTCAAACAAATTAATCTCTTCGTAATTGTCTATAACTACAATACAATTTTTATGCCCATTATTTATAAGTTTTGCAAGGTTTTGAACATATTGATCGCGTTTAAAACCATTACTTATAACATAAGTATTGTTTGTTATTTTGCCTTCAGCTTTTAGATTTTCAACAATATCAACATCAAATGCAGATGATGTTTCAATATGAATATCGTTTTTAAGTGCTTCATCTAAAACATGTTTAAAATGAGAGCTTTTTGTACAATAGCAATAATAATATTGTCCCGTATAATTATTTGCTTTAATAGCAGCATTAAACCAATGCTTTGCTCTGTTTATATTTTTAGAGATTTTAGGTAAGTATGTAAATTTTAAAGGCGCACCATATTTTTTAATAAGGCGTTGTAAATCAATTCCGTAGAAATTTAATGCGTTTTCATTTAAGGTGAATTCTTCCTGCGGAAAATCAAAAGTTTGATCGATAAGATCGAAATATTTTGTTTTCATTAGTATGTATTTAAGAAATTAAAAAAATCAGAATGGATAGTGAATGCTATTCAAGTGTTAATTATCTCAAATACGTATAATATTAAAGCTATTGGGGACAAAGAATCTTTGTTCCAATAGTAAAAGCAATGTATTAATTTTAAAAGTCAGCCTGAGAATTCGGTTCTCTATCCCTAGAGCAGTTTTTGGAGTAGACTTTTTTATTCTCCTAAACCCGAACCTGAAAAAAGATTTCATTTGTTTATGGCAATGCGTTCTTTTAATTTACGAACTCATTATATAACAAACTTAATAAAAAAATGAGTTGGTAAAACTAAAAAAAAAAATATGATTTAAATTTATTATTTTTAGAATAGGAATATTTTTGAACTAATTAATGCAAATTAATATGGAAACGTTATTTCACCTTTCATTACCTTGTATAAATGTAGAACAAACCAAAAAATTTTATATCGAAACAGTTGGAGCTATTTTAGGAAGGCACTCTAATAACTGGGTAGATATTAATTTATTTGGACATCAAATCACTTTTTCTCAAGCAGGCAAATTTAATTTTAACAACCCTAATTATGTATTTGAAGGAAAAATTTTACCGTCCTTTCATTTTGGAATTATATTGAATGTAGATAAATGGGGAGTTATGTATTCTAAACTTAATACCCTAAATTTAGAAATAGTAACTCAAGCTACTTTTTTAAAAAATAAACATGGAGAGCATTTATCTTTTTTTGTAAAAGACCCAAATGGTTACATGCTGGAGTTTAAAAGTTTTAATAAACCAAATGAGGTTTTTAATTTTTAAATAAAGCTAAAATTTGTTCGTGTAGTTTTAACTTAAAATTTTGTTATTTTTCTTAATCAAAGTTTCTTTTAAAAAGTAATACTTTTGCAAGACGCTATTCTTTCTTTACTGTAATTGAAGGCATAAGTGTGAAGTCATAATATAGTGGATTACTATAATCATATTCGCATAAATACGTTATTGTAATAATTTTAATAAATATCATGAAATTTAGATTTTTAAAAAAACGAAAATTCTGGTGGAGATTTATTTCTATTACAATTCTATTGCCAATCCTATTTTTTGGTGCTGTTGTGCTGTATATATATTCAGAACAAGACGCTATTATTCAAAATGAGATTGCTATTTTAAATCAGGAACATCAAGGTTTAATTACTATAGGCGACACACATTTATCACCTTTTAGTAATTTTCCAGATATTTCTTTTAAGATAGATGATGTAAAGATTTATGAAACCAAAGAAGCCAATGCTTCAGTGATATTGGATGTTGCAGATATCTATTTAGGTTTCAATATATGGCGTATTGTTAAAGGAGATTATAACATTCGATCATTAATTATAGAAGAAGGCTTCTTTCATTTTGTGTTACATACCGATAATACCAACAATTTTCAAAATGCTTTATCGTCTTCTTCCGATGAGGAAGACAGTGATGGATTTGCGAATATCAAACTTAAGAATATTGAGTTGCGTAATCTGGATGTTCATAAGCTAGACGAAATAAACAATACAGATTTAGAAACCTATATTCATCGAGCAAAAGGTGGATTCGATATAAACAAAAGCGAAATTTCTACTCATATTGATACAGAGTTTGAAATGAATTTAATAGATAGTGGTGATACTACTTATATTCGTCATAAGCATTTTAAATTGCATACAGATGTCACGCTTAATCAAAATACAGGACTACTTTCCATTAAACCTTCTGGAGTTAAAATGGAACATGGTGATTTTGAGTTAGAAGGCTCTATAAATACTAAAAATGATGTAGATCTTGATCTTACTATAAAAGGGACAAAGCCAAATTTTGATATGCTCATTGCTTTTGCTCCAGAAGATCTTATACCTGTTCTGGAACGTTACAAAAATGCTGGCAAGATATATTTCAATGCAATAGTTCAAGGGCCTGTACTTCACCAACAAACGCCATTTATTGATGTCAATTTTGGAGCCAGTGAAGCTTTTCTTGAAAATACAGATAAAGGTAAGCGCGTTAACGATATGGGTTTTAGCGGGTACTTTACTAATGGAGAAGAACGTAATTTACGTACCTCTACATTCTCGCTAACAGATATGACTGCCAAACTAGAAACAGGACATATTTTTGGTAATCTTGAGGTAAGTAATTTTGAAGCACCAGAAGTAGATATGCAATTGAATGTTGATTTTGATCTTGAGTTTATGGCAAGTTTCTTAAATCTTACTGATATAGATAACACCTCAGGAAATGTTTCGTTAGAGATGAATTTTCATGATATTATTGATTTGGACCATCCTGAAAATGCACTCAATAAACTTAATCAAGCCTATTTTAGCGAACTTAAAGTAACAAATCTAAGTTTATCTTCTGCAAATCTTCCCGCACCATTAGAGCAGTTAAACATGCATCTAATTATGAATGGTAAAGAAGCAACTCTAGATCAATTTGATATGTTATTGGGTAAATCTGATGTGTCTATAACAGGATATTTGTCAGATCTTCCTGCAATTGTACATCATACAGACACTCCAGTAATTGCGCATTTAGATATTAAATCTAATGTGTTAGACATAGCAGAAATAAGCCGTTATTCTGCAATAGACAGTACAGGTATAGATGAAAATATTGAAAACTTACGTGCAGGATTCTCTTTTAAATCATCGGCTAAGGCTTTTACAGAGTCTAAATACTTACCAAAAGGAGAATTCTTTATAGATAGTCTTCATGCCCAACTTAAACATTATCCACATAATCTTCACGATTTTCATGTGGATGTTCTTATAGATGATGAAGACCTAAAAATTGTAGATTTTACTGGTTTTATTGATGATTCCGATTTTCATTTTAATGGACTTGTACATAATTATGGCTTTTGGTTTCAAAAAGAACTTAATGGAGATGTTGATCTGGATATTACTTTAACATCTAATTTATTGCGACTGGAAGATATTTTTTCATATCAGGGAGAGAATTATGTCCCAAAAGACTATCGTCATGAGGAGTTCGAAAAGTTAGACTTGCACCTCAATTCTAGTATGCATTACAAAAAATCGGCATTGCACTCCATAGATATGAATCTTGATAAACTTAATACCAAAATGCATGTTCACCCTTTAAGATTCGAAGATTTTAAAGGCAGGTTTCATTATGAGGATAAGCATCTTGTAATTCAGGATTTTCATGGTAAAATTGGTAGAACTGTTTTTGATGTAGATATGAACTATTATCTAGGAGATAATCAGGTTATTAAAAAACGTGACAACTATCTTGGTTTGAAAGCTAATTATATTGATTTCGATCAGCTTTTTAATTTCAATACAAAGCCTTCGTTAGCTTATAAAGCAGCAGCAACAGAAAGTGCCGATGTTAAAGTGCATGCTGAAGCTTTTAATTTATATGAGTTACCCTTTACAGATATGAAGTTTGATGTAAATGTGGACCATTTTATAAATAAAAGTATCGATTTACAAGATATCAATGCAAAATTGCGAACCACGAAAAATCATTATATCTATGTAGATACTCTTACAATGCATGCTGCTGGAGGGAACTTTAAAATGTCTGGTTATTTTAATGGTAGTGACCCAAAACATATCTATATGAAACCAGATTTAGTAGCAGAAAATGTAGATATAGACAAACTGTTACTTAAGTTTGAAAACTTTGGGCAAGATCATTTGGTGTCAGACAATTTAAAGGGTAGAGTTTCGACTAGAATAAATGGAAATATTAGAGTCTATCCAGATTTAGTTCCAGATTTAGACCAGTCTGAAATTCATATGGATGTAGAAGTCCTAAATGGTAAATTACAAAATTATGAACCTATAGCTATGCTATCTGATTATATGGGCGATAAAAACCTTAAAAATATCAAATTCGATACGCTTCAAAATCATCTAGATATTACTAATGGACGTATAACAATACCAAATATGACTATAGAATCTACCTTAGGTCATATGGAGTTATCGGGTACTCACGATACTAATCATAAAATTGAATATTATATAAGAATTCCATGGAAAACAGTTAGAAAAGCAGCGCGATATAAGCTGTTTAGTAACAAAAATAAAAAGGATAGTATAATAAATGAAGAAGAGATTATAGAACTGGATCCCAATAAGAGAGTGCGTTATCTTAATCTAAAACTGCATGGAAACATAGATGATTTTGAAGTGTCACTAAAAAAGGCCAAAAAGCGTAAAAAGAAATAAAGAGAACGCTAAGCCTCAATAATAATTTATAGTTACTATATTTTCTACCTGAGAATTGATTAAGTAGGTTATTGAAAATATTTTATTTTCTTTACAAGATGGAAGTAAATGCAGACATCTTAAAACATATCGAATTACTGATAGGTGGTATTGGTGTTATTATTAGTCTGTTATTTGGTATATTTTTATTAGTTACCAAGACAGAACAACACAAAGCTAATTTCTTCTTGTCAATGTATTTATTGGCGTTTAGTTTACGTATCGGGAAATCTTTGTTTTATAATTATTTCCCAATAGATCCTGTGATTCGAAATGTGTTTTTAGCAGTACTATTAGCCATTGGACCTTCTCTATGGCTGTATGTTTTTCTACGGAAACATCCACTACATCAACTTGTAAATAAAACACATTTATGGCATTACTTGCCAATGCTAATTTTTATTGCCTTATGCTGGATAATTCCAAACGACAGAAGTGCTTTAGCAAGATTATTGCACTATGTGCTCATCGCTCATATTTTTGTGTATGCAGGATATACATTTTATTGGCTACTTAAAGATAAAGGTGACAAAAAATCGACGTCGCATAGAGAACGTAAAATTGATAGTTGGTTACGATTTTTTGTAACCACTACCTTAATCGTTGTAATTATCTATTTCTTTATTATACAAAATATAATTCCTTATTATATGGGAATGGCGTTCCTATTTTCAGCTGTGATTATTGCGTTTTCCATTTGGTGGTTGCAAAACCCTTTTCTTTTTAAAATTGAAGCCGAAAAATATGGTCAGTCCACATTAGAGCAAGATGAAATTGTCGAATTATCAGGTACGTTAAAGCGATTAATGACTTCAGAAAACCTCTATCTCGACCCAGATTTATCCTTAGGTAAATTGAGTAAGAAGATGGGTGTTACATCCAAACGATTATCACAGGTCATCAATCAATCTGAAAATATGAATTACTCAAAATTCATAACAAATTATAGAGTGGCGGAAGCTAAGAAACGATTGGTTGCAGACGAGTATAGCCACTTAAAGATTTCAGCCATTGCTTACGATAGCGGTTTCAACAGTTTATCTTCTTTCAATGCTGCTTTTAAGAATATCACTTCCACCACGGCAGTACAGTATCGTAATTCTTCAAAACAAAAATAATATTGCTTATGTGTTAAGCTTTCGCGAAAGCGCAATACACCCCTTGATAATCTTTCTTTAGCACATACTCCAAAATATATTTAATCCTTTCCATTTTGTATGCCAACATCGTGATGTAAGTAGGAAGCTGAATCTAAACCTTAGACATTTGCAGCATATTAATATTAAAAACAATCAATATGAAAAATCAAATTCTAATTCTAATATTAGTAATGCTTCTTACACTTCAATTTACAAATGCCCAACCTAAAATGGATGAAGATGTGAATACATCAGCTATTAATTTAATTATTCTTAATGATGACGGAGATATTTTATTAAAAAAAGCAACCATTGGTTGGATTACAATAGGTGCATTTTATGAGAAAAGACAAACTATAAATGAAGTTATCGATAGTATCTCAAATAGATATGGAGTGTCCATTACAAAACCAAACCTTAAAGGTGTTTTTACTTATAAATTTGGCTTTAATAATTCTTTAAGTGTAAGGCAGATTTATGTTGCTAAATCTACTACCAATGATTTACCAACAAATAAAAATGTAGAATTCCATTGGGCTCCAAAAGATGAGGCTATAGAAAAATTTAAAAGCACCATTCCATCTCAAGGCGAAATGATATCGCAAATTATAGAATATCCTCAAGTAGTTTGGGGTGGGTCTTTTTTAATTAAAAGAGAAAATGAGAAAATGACTTCTGAACAAACAGAAGATTTTTATCCAATAAGTGACCCTTCTGTCTATAGAACATCATCTAGAGTCAATAATCCTATACAGAATTCCGTTTTATTTATAGTCTCAAACGCTCATTTTTATGGGGATACAAAACTAACAACCGGTAATAGTTTTTCAGAAATTGTAAATGCTTATGATGTTTTTAAAAATGCTGGTTATACTGTTGACTTTGTAAGTCCTGAAGGCGGAGCAGTTCCATTGGCATATATTAATACTTCTGATGAAATGAGTAAAAAATACTTATATGATTCAGCTTTTATGAATACTTTGAAAAGCACTAAAAATCCTTCAGAAATTGATGCTTCAAAATATAAAGCAGTACAATATATTGGCGGAGGAAGTGCTATGTTTGGAGTACCTGAAAACAAAAATATTCAAAAAATAGCTATGGATATTTATGAAAAACATAACGGGATTATTTCTTCGGTTTGTCATGGTACAGCAGGAATTGTAAATCTAAAAACAAAAGATGGCAGGTATTTAGTTGATGGTAGAAGAGTAAGCGGTTATCCAGATGATTATGAAAATACAGAAAAAGAATATTTTAAAACTTTTCCTTTTTTAATTAAAAAAACAATTGAAGAACGAGGAGGAGATTTTAGATTTTCTGAACGAGGGAAGTTTACTTTAGAAGTTGATGGACGTTTAGTAACTGGGCAGAATTATCAATCTTCAAAACCAGTTTCATTGAAAATCATACAACTGATAAATTCAAAAAATAAATAAAATACAATTCCGCACAAACCATATACAAAACGGTTGGCAATAATATTGACAACTACAAAGGTTCGAATTTGTCTTTTAGAATTACAAAATTGACTAAATATGAAAAATTCAATTGCACTAATATTAACTTTAACAATAGCATTCAATATTAATGCAAATGGACTTCTCTCATAAAATACCAATGATAACATTTGTACTATAATGTTCTGCGTTATGTAGTCTTGCTTTGGTAAAAGCGAAGTTCTTTAACCCAATTTCCTTGAATTTTTTTCTTCCAAAATGTTTCTTTAAAAATGTAATGGAATACTCTTTGCCCGATGTGTATGGAGTGGTTTGTATAAAACTAATTTTGTTATATTTAAAGTAATTATTTCATTATTGGTAATAAAACAAAATTGGAATCATAATATACCCTTTACCAGGTATTGAATAGCTCTGTTTTTTATTATAAGATTGTACTATATCTATTTTAATACTTAAAATTTAATGGAAAAAGAGATAAAGGCTACTAATTATAAATAATAATTGAAACTGGAATTTTTTCTAAATATTTAAACAATATGAACTTTTTTAAAATTACTAATTTTATTAAATCTATTTTTTTTATTTCATTTATTATTACGTTACAAAGCTGTAACTCAAATAAATTTATTGTTGACAAAAAAACAAATCAAGATGAAGCCTTTATTAGACCTCCTTCGAATTTTTTAGCCAGAAATATAAAATTTGATTCGCTAGGAAAAATAAGAAATGACAAAAGTATTATCATTATTAACAAGTTTGATTTAGAAGTACAAAAAGAAAAAGATAAGAGATTTAGTTCAAAAAAAATATTTAAATCAAAACGTTCTGGTTTTGGTGAAAGTTGGATAAAGAAAACAAAAGATTCTGTTTATAAAGGTCTACTAGATAAACCTCTTTATGTATACCTCTGCTATACAGGAAAAGAAATTAATTTTTATACTGTTTGGAATTATAAAGCTCTGTATAATAGTAATGATTCGTTAAATAAATTTGATATTCCTAAAACCTTAAAAACAATAGATGAATTAAGGTTATTGATTTCAGATTTAACGCACAAAAAGAAAGATACTTTTTATAGCAATATAGTATTAGTAAAAAATATTAAAACGGAAGAATATGGAGACGAAGTACTATTAAAAAAAGGAAATGAACAAGAAATTTTGAATTATTTCTTTAGTAATTTAACCTTACCGCTTTCGCTGAGTTTATACAATTATGGCTATGTTGATAAACGAAATACCAATGGTAATCGCCCTGCTTATTTTTTAGATAATAATTTTAGTTTAAGTGTTTTTTATCACACTCCTACAAGTTCACCCGAAAGTGGATATTCTACGCATTTATTTCATTCTGCAAAGACATTTAGTATTTATAAAGAGAGTGAGAAATTATATATTAATCAGCAATGGCCATATGATTGGCAGTCTTCCCAAAGTAACTTAGATACTATAGGTAGCGTTTCTATAGATTTAAGAACTCCTGCAAATTTTTTTAATTCTGGAAAAAAACATTTTATTATTTATTTTCCTAATAGAGATATTAGAACACATGAAAATAGAAATAATCTTTACAGAAAAGATATGATGTTGATAGGTTTAGACAATATTGAGGATTATTTTAAACTAAAATATGACAGTGCAATTCGAACAGTTATAAAATTAAAAAGAGGTAATAATTTATTTTATATCGATTATGGAGAGGATATCTACAGAAGATTGTTTTATGAAATTTCTTTTAATATTTATTACAACAGAGCTGGTAGAAGATTGATATCAGAAACAATACCTTTTGGCTTTTCTTATTCAAAATTTTTCAAAGCCATTAATTATAAGATAAAGAGATTAAATTCAAATAATAGATATAAAAATTTAAAAACTAAGAAGGGCTTAAATTTGAATGAAATACAGCTATTAATAAACCCATATGATAAAATAAGAAGAAAATGATAAAAAATATAACTAAGACTAGTACTAATAATATTTATACTATAGAAGGGCATGAGAATGTTAGAATTTTATCATATTCAGAAATCGAAGGACAATATAACGATATAGAGTCTCTTGTATCCAAAGCAAATTATAAAATTCATATTTTCAATAGCACTAGCTCTATAGATTCTAATAATGAACCTGAATCCTTTTCAATTTTCATTAGAGATTTAAAAATAAATATTTTTAATGAGCGTATTAGTTATTTAAATTTTCCTATTACAGATATGGAATTGGAATCAATTGATAACCAATATAAACTTAATGATTGGACATTTGAAATTGAAGACGCTTATTTAGTAAATAAAAAAGATAATATAGTCGACTGTCGTAATTTAAAATTAAATATACTGGACATTGATCCGATATTTAAATTGAGTTTCAAAGCAAAAAACGAACTCTTTTTTAATGGAGGAATTACTTTTTATGAAAACGCTAAATCAATAGGCTCTTCTCCCTTTTTTTATACTGATAATGAAATTGATTTTACCTTTAATATTTATCCATTAGCACAAAATAAAGATAATATAACTATTGATTCTAATGAAGTAAGACTAAATTTAATAGACAATAATGGAGATAATTTAATCGGAAAACAATTTGGCGATTTTAAATTTACACGAAAAAAATCAGGCTCTTACAGGGAAGATGGATCACCTTCTTATAGTTATGGATTTGGTCCAACAGGAAAACTTTTATTAGAATCTAAAACACTAAAAAATAAAATATTATTAAACGGAGGAGCAACTTACATAGAAAATAATAATGATACGATTATAGAATTTAGCTCATCATTAAACTCAAAAATAAAGAAGGAAAAAAAGCTAAAAAAACTTAAAAACGGCGAAGTTTTAGAAAAAGAAATTTATCAACTTACTAAAGGAGATTTTGAAGTTCCTTACATCAAATTTTTAACATATAATGAAGAAGCAGAAAAAGCAAACATAATTTACGATAATAAAAAAAGGTATTTTAAAGCTCCTCAAACAAGGGCATTTTATGATGAAAATGGAAATTTAGCTTCGATACCTATTGGTAATGCAAGTGACAGAGCTTTTCCTTATTTGCCTATTTTAGATAGCAAAGAATTATTAGATTTAGAAAATAAAGTTTTACTAAAAACGCGTGAAAATTTAATCCAAAAGACAAACAATAAATCTTTAAGTTTCTTAAAAAATACTGAATCAACAACTTATTATAAATCTAGTAATGGGTTGTTAAGAGATAATAAGAGAAACTATTTTTTCTCTGAAAAACAAACAAGTACAGAGGAAACATTTAAGTTTCAAATAAATAGTGGCCCAAAGGGAGACAGTTTTTTAAATGCTTTAGAGTCAGAAAACGCGTTTTTAGTTCTTACCTCTAATGAATTAAAAGCTTACATTAATAGCCAAATTGGAAAAATTGACATTAAGGGTTGGAAATTCCCTTTATTTTTTAAAAATGTTATTGAAGGTGAAATAGACACTACTCCTTTAATTATATTTAAATATAATAATATCCTTTTAAAAGATATGATCAAAGAAGATGGTAGTCATCTTAAATATTGGTCTAATAAATATCTTGAAAATGAAAAGATAGATGAAGTAAAACATGCTAATACCATAAGAGAATCAATAGATGGGTTACCAGGAGAAATTAAAAAGGCTAATTGGCAAGGTGTTATTGTATTAAATATACCAATTACATCAGACGAATTACCAGATGACATCAAAGGACTAGCTAAAGAAGATGACAAAACAACCTTAAAAGCAGACTACTTAGCTTTTCCTATTAGTAATATAGAAAATGGTACTATTAAAAAAACTTCGTTTTTTGCAGGTATTAATTATAATAACAATAAGTCAATTGTTGTTCAAAATGGATTTGGTTTTGAACTTAGAGAACTAATTGTAAAATTTACAAATTCTGAAATAACAGCCTTTAATTGTAAAGTTGATTTAAAAGCGGAAAAAATTTATAATCTAGATTTAAATGAAGCTGATGTAACCAATAGTGCAACTGATGAAAATTTAAATTCAACAGATATTGAACTTATTGGTTCATACATTAAAATTGAAGACAAGGATATTTATTCATTTTCAATTAAAAAAGATATAAAATTTACTTTTAAAGAATTCATTATAAAAAGTATTGAACTAACAGGGGCAACTTTTTATAAAGTAAAAAGTAATTTAGATAATAGTATTGACTATAAGTTTGATTTATATGGAGTTGTTACATTTAACACTGAAATTTCACTTCCTAAATTTGAAGTAAAAAATTATTTACCTAAAAGTTTTGAATTTTGGCAATTTGGTATTGATTATAATTTTGGAGGTGATGGTTTTCCTTTTAATCTTAACCTAAGTGATTTAGACGTCTCATTACAATGGTTTAGTGATGATGATACCTCAACTATTTTTAAAAGTTTTCCAATTAAATTTAATTCTTTTTGGTTTGGTAATAAAAAGATACAAAGCTTAAGCTTAGCGCCTATCATAGGAGATTTAACCAATTTAGAATTTGGATTTTTATTTGACCTAGATTTAGGTACATTAGGTGAAATGTCTTCACTTAAAAAATTAAATTCTAATCTATTTATTGGTTGGTCTGGAAAGAATGTAGAAGTTGGCTTTAAATTTAATGGTTTTACTACAAGTTTAGAAATTAATCTAAATGATGTTTTAGGTCTTAGTATAGACACCCTTAATTTGTGTCAAGTAAATAATCTTTTTTATTTGCAACTTATAAACTGTAGATTAACTATACTAGGTAATCAATATCCTAATAGCGAAAACAACATTCATGGAGTTATATTTAAAGATAGTAATAACAGTAAACTTGGATGGTTAGCTGTTTATGAGAATAATGAAGACGACATCGTTAAAATGGTTGCTCTAGGACAGAGAGTTGGGTTAAGTGAAGGAGAATCTACCGCTGAAGTTATTAATGAAGTTAAAAGCACCATAAAAAATGTAGAATTATGCAGTTCTGCCGTGACTAACTTGTACAAATCGGATAGAAATTGGCTAATAGCAGCAGATTTACAATTTAAAGATGTTGTAGATGTTAAGTTTATTTTTAATGATCCAAGTATGTATGGATTGTATTTAAAAATAAGCGAACTTTTTACATTAGATGTCCTTTATTATAAGGTAAATGATTCATTAGGAGTTTGGAAAAGCCAGTTTGAATTATCTCCAGAATTAAGAAACTGGGAGTTTGGCGCAGTTTCTTTTACGCTGCCTAATTTTGGGCTAGATATTTTTACGAATGGAGATTTTAAAGCAGATTTAGGATTCCCAAAAATTGGAAGATATACCACAGATTATTCCAATAGTGCAGTAGCTCAATTACTTCCTTTTATAGGTAAGGGTGGATTTTATCTAGCAAAGTATTCTGGTGGTCAGATAACTTGGTGTGTAGATGATGCTGGTAATAAACTGACTGCATTACAAATGGGAATGGCTTTAAGGGTTGGCATTGGTAAAGAGATTAAAAAAAGTGCGTTTTATGCCGGAGCATCTGTTACAGTTTACGGAATTTTTATTGGTACCGTTTGTTTTGAAAACAATAGTATTAAACCTAAAGGTTTTTCTATAGAAAGTCGTGTAGGTGTAATTTTAGAAGTTGTTGGTTATGTAGATTTTAGTATTGTTAAAGTAGCTGTTCACATTTGGGTAGAAATTTATACAAGCATGCTAATTGAAGATTATGGTAGTGGTTTAAAACCCATCATAGTTAAAGCAGGTGGTAGCGTAAAAGTTAGAATTACAATAGTCATTGCAAAAATATGTATTCGTGCATTTGGTCGTAAAAAATGTTGGAAAATTAAAGCAACTTATACATTCAAAACCTATATTGAATACAGATTTAATATCGGGGGAGGAAATACTTCTAAGAAAAAAACTCTAGAGAATATTAAGTCTTTAAACAAAAACATTGATAAGAAAGTACTCTCTTTAATATATACACCTAATTTATTTGTAGAGAATGAAACCGCAGAGGCTAACGTAAAAGTGGCTCATTTAGTAGGATTGTTATCTTATCATGTTACTAATGAAGATAGTGGCATTACCAAATATGAAGATTTAGGAAAACATAAGGATTGGAAAGGAAATGGCACAACTGGATTTGAAAAAGGTAGATATTTCAATCCAATTAAAGATATACTTACTGCCATTTTTGATAATATGTCTACTGAGTTAAAAGACGAATTAATTGACACAGATAAAAATACTGTTGATGAAGATCTTTTAACTGAATACTTACGAGTATCTAATCCATCTAGTTTTTTTGAATACAAATTTCTCGATGAATTTACAGGAGATAATGATAGCGATTCTGTAGAGGTCAGTGGTCCTTCAAAATTATATTTTCCTTTAATTAATAATTTAAAATTAATTGAAAATGAACTAGGAACAAAAGATATTGAACAAATTGGAGACATTACAGAAAACTACAAAAATGAGATTAATGATTTTTTTGATTACTATAGGTTAAAAAAACAGGAAGATAAAAACAAAAAAGAATTCACTCAAAATATTAATTTATTTGATGAAATACTAAACGATTATTTTAAAACAATAGTAACGTTCGGATTAGAAAAAATTGTTAAAGAGGGAATTTCAATAGACAATTTTATTAGTTATAATAACCAAAATTTAGATACCAAAATTAATCTTAAAGTTCAAAATATCTGTTTTGAACTAGAAGGTTTAATAAATACATATTATGCTAATGGGTTAAGGTTACCAAATCCAAATAATGAGAGTAATGCAAAATCAATACCTTTATATGGTTTATTTAAAAATAGTATTTCCAAAATAAAAGATACAACAGTTTTTAAATTAAAAAAATCAGATAAAGTACTTCCAGCGACTATAGATAAAGAAACTGTAAGTTTTATAGAAACGGAGTTTAATGATGCTATAGATGGACTTAAAAAACCTAAAATTAATGCTTTAAAACCTTATAAAATAACTTCAAAAATATTTCCTACTTCTATTCATAAGTTAAAAAACGTTCCAAATGTTTATCTTTTAGATAAAGCTTTACAAAGCTTAAAATTTGATACTAATATTACAAATGAAAAAGAAGAAGTATTATCTGAAAATGTAATATCCAAAGCAATTAAAGTAACTTTTTTATGCAAACAAAAGAAAGATAACGAATATTTTGAATTTGTTGGTTGTGAACCAAGTCAAGCAGAATTATTGAGTAAATGGATAGAATCAAATTCTGAAAGTGAATATTCTTTAGTAACCGAAATAGAAAAAACGACAACAAATGATTCTACCGAAAAATGGTCTAAAACTTTAACCAAACAGGATTTAGATACTTATTTAATTTATAGAAATAATTTATCACCTAGAACATTTCCGTTTGGAGCATCAAACATAGAAAAGTCAAAACTAAAAGACGCACAAAAGAAAGTACATATCTCTTATTTTTCAGATGATATAGACTCTCAACATGAATATAAAAGTAGCAAGAAGAATTTTGTAAAACTTTTAAGAGATGCTGGGTTAACTAATAATGGCGGTTATTTTGGTCAAATAAAAGAAAAAGGTAACGATGATACATCATTATTGTTCGATGGTCAAAAGGATGAGGAATTTAATTTAACGTTTGTTTTTTATAAAAACGCTAAAGAAATAGTACAATCTGGCTATAACATAGATATTTCTTTTGAAGAATTTCATAACTGTTTTGTTTTAAATACAGTTGATGATCTAAATGATAACTCTAAACTCTTCCTAAAAGAAACAGAAAACCGAAGAAACACAGAGAATAATAGCATATTTAAAGATTATACAACTACTAGGTTACCAAATACAATTGGATTTAGTCTAGAAAGAACAATTCCTGAAAATGATAATATTGTTCTAAATGATTATAGATTATTAGAATATGATATTTCTGAATTAGATAATGTAAACTTTAATAACGTTATCCCTATTTTACCTCTAGAATCGGATAATTCAGAAAAATGGATCTATAAACAAATAATTCCTATAGATAGAGAACAAAACAGATATGATAGTATAGGTAAAGAGTTTACGATTAAAGGAAATTGGAGAAATGAACTTGGTTTCAGATTAAGAGGAGTAGAGTTAGAACAATCTCAAATATATACTCATCAATATTTTGATGAAATTATTCCACCTGCAGAATATCCATATTTTAAAGCAATCTTAAATAAAAATTTAAAAGTTGAATTATCTATTGATATTAGAGGAGCTATTATAGATCTTTTAGAAAAAGAAGTGCCAAAAGATCTTTTAGAGGAGGAGGAATCTAATAGTTGGGTAATAAAAACAGTATCTAATGATAATATAAGATATGAAGTAACAGATGAAAATGAATTCTTTATAGCATTAAAAAGAAACTTCTTAGGTGATATTAATAATGACCCTGGAATTTTAGATCAGGTTAGCCTAATTTATGATCAACTAGAAGATATTAAAAATAACAAAGGAAAGGTTGAACTTGTAAATAAAGAATCTCATAATCTAGAACATGTTGTTAATGATGATATTCATAGCGAATTATTTGCTCTAATTGAGGAGGCAAAAGTGAAGTTATCGGATACTAGTCTACAAAAACTTAGTAAAACCACTTATTTCTATGTTAAATCACTAATTGATGATAATGGTAAGAAAACAACTACTTTAAGAAGTTCGTACAACAACATTATTAAAAAATTCAATATTTATGAAGCTACTAATTCTAATATTCAAAATATTGATAAATCTGAAATAATACCTTTGGAGTTTTTAATTAAATTAACAAGAAATCTTGACCATGTACCGAAAACATTTTTACTTAAATCAGATAATGATAAGAAATTATATAAGCAAGTTTATGAAGTGAATTCTCCCGTTTTTATTGATAAGAACAATAATGCTTTGATCTCTGGTATAGAAAACAAGACAAATACAAAACTAGGAATAGGTTACAATCGTAAATATGCAAAAGAATATATATATCTTATTCCTGAAAAAAAGATAACATTTAAAAATGAAGGGACTCAAGTTTTAAGTATTAAACCAATAAGCAATTCTTTATATACTGGAGACTATGAAAATAGAATAATTGAAAACAATATAGAAATTGAAAGCAATACAGAAATTAAAAACAATACAGATTTAGAAGCAAGTTTAAGAAAAATACTTGTAAGAATTGAAGATCTGCTAAAACCTGAAAACATATTAGAAGAATCTATTTCTATGGCTTCTATAGATAATATTAACAAATTTCTTAATTATAAAATGGAAATAGCCGGTGTCCTTCAAACCTATCTTGGCGATGCTTTAAAAAGCGAATCTGATTCTAAAAGTAATATGGATTTTAGAAATATGATGCTGCAGAACCTTACAAATTTTCATAACCTTGACAATGTAGTGAATTTTACATGTAATAATCCTTACCCTAGAACAAAGCTTTTAATTGAAACCAATACAGATGATGATAATTTTAAAGCTATTCCAGGTAAAATGGAAGATAAAAATTTAAGTTTACTATTAGATTACGCAAAAAATAATCAACAAGCTGAAGGAAGTGTTATACAACAATTAAAATTAAAAAATAGGATAACACATATTGAACATAATTTTAGTCTTAATGATACAAACAACGATGCTCCTAAATCATCAGATTGGATAAAATTATATAAACCAATTAAAATTGAAGGTAAAAAAGAAATAAGTATTCCCGTTATAGTAAGAAGATTTCCAAAATCTCCTACTATTAAAGATTGTATAATAAGTAAAAGTGATGGGAATGACTTAGGTAGTTGGAAACTTGAGTGTGAGTTTACTTATAGAGATGCTATAGTTGGTGATATAATCGAATTTAATTTAAATTTTGAAACCAATAAAATATCAAAAAAATCTTCGAATCATTCTAACTCTTTAAATTTTGGAGCAATTGCTTTTCTTGGAAATCAAAAAAAATCATTAACATTAGGTGAAATACTTACAAATCCGATCTTAAATATAGCTAATACTAATGCTCTAAAAAGCTCAAAAGAGGGTGAGAATAAAGTTTCTGTTATGTTCGAAATGGTTAAAAAAGACAAATGGAAAAAGGAATCTAATGATAATGGAAAAATAGAAGAAGTTGAAAAAGGTGTTTATAAATTTAGTCTATCTACTATAGGAGGAGGAGAGTTTAATATTTTAAGAAAAGGAAAATTAAGAAAATCGGTTGATTTAAAGATGCAGGTTACTCGTAATTCAAAAATTGATGATGAAAAACTCAATGAAGACTTTAAATTTAAATCTCCTTGGGTAAGCTATCCGGGAACGTTAATTCCTAGATTACAATATTTAAGAAATGAAAAACTATTTTTTAATGATGATGCTATACGTTATAATAAAAAGGATTTTGAAAAGGAAGTAGGAGAGTGGGAAATATTTAATTTTACTATAGAAGAGTTTCAAAAAACAACACATGGTGTTAAAGAGTTATTAATTCCTAAAAAAATGAATTCATTTACTAATAAAGAAAAAGTTGAATTGAATAGTAAAACAAATTTAGTTCGCTTTACAGTATTTGATGAAAAAAATAATAATTTACAACCAATATTAATATCAGAAATCGAAATAACTAACAACAATTAAAATAAAAACATTTATAATATTACTGCCAACAATCTTCTTTTCAATTGCTTTTTTAACTGTAATTGGTTTAATCAAAAAGAGTGACAGGGTTTAGGTTTATTAAAGCAAAAAGGAGAAGGAGAGGAGAAGACAAGTGCGAGTCGCTTTGTTTTACTTCTTTCAGGTATTTTATCGAATACGCGATTTTTAATAAGAGCAAAAAGGTTAGCTTTTATTTTGGCGTTGGCAAGCGTTGGATAATTGTGTGTAAAATAAATTGCCAGAGCAATTTGATTTTATAAAACAATCGAGCGCTTGGTAGCGGCTATTTTACATAACGGCTAATTATAGTACAAACAGCAGAATGTTTCTTATTTAGTACTAAACCAAAAAGCCAAATGTTTAATGACCCAAGTTCTAGAGTTTATTGTGTGTACAATACTTTCTGGGATATTTTACATAATACTACATTATAGCTACACATCTAAATTATTCTAACGAAGACACAATTAGCTTGTACATAATTACTAGATATAAACCTAAAGGCATTATATCATTAATTATGTCAAATATCGCCCAAAAGCGCTATTACGCTAATTGTTGTAAAATGTACTATAATGTTCTGCGTTATGTAACTTGAGCTTTGGCTAAAAGCGAAAGTTGTTACTATAGTTTCTTGAAAAAATTTACTCCAAAAGTTTCTTCTACAATGTTAATGGAACACTTTTTATGCGACGACGTAGGAGGGAAGCATAATGTGTGTGAAATGACTATAGGTTGATTAATTTTCAAACATTTACGGTTTCCCTCAAAGTTATTCCTACAATAATTTGTAAATTTAAACTCTCCCTATTTGTTAAATAATCTTTTCAATATTCTATTAATTTATTATGGGTAATAAAATTGGACGTAATGATAAATGCCCTTGTGGAAGTGGTAAAAAATACAAAAAGTGCTGTATCGGTAAAATTAGCAATGTAAAAATACCGAGACCTTCAAATGCACATCCTTTATCAAAGTTTAATATTAATTTTTTAATTGATGTATTTAGTTCGAGTTTTCTTTTTCCAAACAATCATGGGAAAAACATTCGCCTAGAATTATTAATGAGAGAAAGCTTGCTACATGGTAAAAAAGATACTGGTTCAGCAAATATAATTGAATTGATAAAAGTTTTAAACACTAATTATGCACACCATCATTTTGAAGATCCTCCAGTTAATCCGTTTACAAAAATAATTACCTTTTTTGGAGGAGATTATTTAATATTACCTGGAATATCTGAAGGAGGAGATTTTATATTATCAAATATGCTTGGTGCAATTTTTCACACTAAAAACAAGCTACCAAACACTTTCAAAAGCTTAGTTAGTCAATTAAGTTTATTAATGTTAAATATTTCTGATATAGCGATTAGAGATGTTGGACTCCAAAGATATTTAGAAGCAGATATTGTAAATAATGAGATTAGTGTTTTTAAAAAAGAAGAAGCTATTGATTACATAAATGCAATTAGCATTGTTGAAGAGGACTTTTTAAAACTATGTGAAATATATAAAATCGAAAAGGAAATCATTAATCTAATCCTTTTGGATATTCAAGATGAAGATTTAACAACCGTTGAAGAAAGTAAAAATCCAGTTATCGGAAAGCCATTATTAAAAGTAGATGGTGGCTACAAAATAATTTCTTTAGGAAACTTTCATATTGCGCTATTACATGCAATAATTGAAATGTCTATTTCTCAAAACTGTTTAAAAGAATTAATAACTATTTATACCTCAATAATTTGGAACAACATTAATGTTCATCTTGGCTACTCAGATTATATTAGGTTAGAAAGATACAAACCTATTGATAATTCAGGGTTAGATATATATGAAGAGTTCAATAGAATTGACAGAGATAAAATTGTATATGTAAGTATGCAATATGATGATGGTAGCAATTATGATATTTCTAACCCATTTGGTTCTCAGGGAAAAAATAAGAATGCATCGAAGATAGAAAAACACATTGATCAAGTTATTAAAAGCTTAAAAACCCAATTCCCAGATGATAAAATTTTATTAATACAGATTTTTGCAGGATTGGGAAGAGAGTATTATAGAACTTATAAAAAACATGCTGATGTAGAAGTTTTGGCTTTTCCTGCTTATTATTTTGATCTCATTATGAATACAAGAGAATACGAAGCTCTTGATCTTTGGAATTATTCTCAAGCAAAGAAACGATTCGTTGAAAAAACTAGATTTTCTCCCTTTACAGATGAAATCGATTTGTATTCAATGTACAAAGATTTAGATGATTCATTTTATATGAATGATGATGCTCAGCCAGATATGATGTGGGTTCAATTAGGATATGCCAAGAAATTTATACAAAAAGTATATGAGGATGAAGATTCTCATTCAATAAGTCGTGAAGATGATAAAGGAAGAGTTTATAAGATACCTTGTGTAAGAATAAAAGGACAGGAAAATCTATACTATTCTCTTGCCGATTTAGGTAAGAGACTTACAAAAGCAATAACAGGATATAAGCAACCTATTTGGGTAGAATCTTTGGATAATTTATCTAAAGTACCAATAGAATCTAAAGGTATCTATATTGAATTTCTTGATGCAATTAGTTATTGGATTTGGCAAATGACTAAACATTTGTCAATTGCTTTAGAAAATATTGATTACCAACCAATAACTATAAACTTTGATTTTAAAGAAAAATCAAAGTTTCATGAAATAGAATTTACATTTGATAGGGAAGAGGGAGTAGAAGATGATTTTGAGATTAACGTTACAGGTAACTTAATTACTATAATTATTCCACATAAAATTTTACCATACTTATTTGGTGAGGATAATTTAGGGGAACAAATTTTGGTTAGAAAAATTTTGGAAGGGTTTAATATGCTTTCAAATAGCAAAATAGAGAAAGCTATATTAACTCCAGAAAGTATAAATGAAATAATAGAAAATGTTGTAAATATTCCACATAAAAAGAAGATATACCTTTTAAATACTAATAATAATTTACTGCTTGACCCAAGAGGAACTTCTGCAGTCAGATACATTCAAGAATACAATATAAATAAGAATTTAGATGAGCTTATTCCTAAACTTATAAAACATAAACTTATAACAGATAAAACGGTAGATATTGAAGATAAAAACAATTTCATAAAAAAAATGTCTTCTAAAATATTCCTGCCAGAATTAATAAATGAAATTGAAAAATATGATAGCCATTTTCTATTAGAACATTTTATTAGATTGAATGAATCTTTAATTTATAAAAGAAATAGGAAAATATTAAACACTCCTACAATGATAGCTTGCTTTATAAGTAAGGAAAAGCAAATAGAAGATTTAAATGAAAGTTTTCAAAATATCGATAGAACTACATTATCAATTAGATGTTTAATTGAACATATTGCAGCGTGTCCTGGAAATGGAAATTTATTGCCAAGTCAAGAAGATATTGATAATTTATTAGCTAAGATGGATCAAATAATTAATTGGGGAATGATTGGTGATCAAGTAAACTATGAATTATATGATATTAAAATAGATGTTTTAAAGTCTGGAAGAATTGGAACAGATAAAAAATTATCAGAGGAAGTCTTTAAACCTTTTAGGTTGTCTAAATCAAGTGAAAATGTAAGTGATGCAATAAATTCTTATAAAAACAATTATGAAGATTTATCTGAAGATGATGGAAAAGAAATATTTACTAAAAAAACTGAAGAAGCATTTAAATACGAATATGGTGTTAACTTGACTCAATTAATCCAATTTAGTCAAGTTTTAAGTGGAATTTGTTTTTTAAAAGATCCTGGTTGTACTATTTTTTATGAGGATGAGTTAATATCTGAAATACAAAAAATATTACCAGAATTAGTTAAAGAAGAAATATTAACATTATTAAATCATTTTTCGCTGAGCAAAAGAAAGCATATTATGGATCTTCCAGATGGAATGGAAACCTATGATGTATTTCCTTGGAGATTTAATAGAAGACTTTCCTTGAATCAAAAACCTCTAGTAAAAGTTTTTGATACAGAAAAAAAGGAAAATAAATATTATGTAGGCCCTAGGCAATTAATTAAGTCAGGAAGGTTTTTGCTTTATTTATTTTATTCAGGGAAATTAAGAACTAAACCAGAAGGGAAATTGAATAAATTAATTGGGAAAAATCTAGATAAAAAAGGAGAAGCCTTTACTAATGAAGTGCATGATTATTTTAATGATAATATTCAAAATAGTATAATTGATATAGAAGTTGAAATAAACACTAAATCTCAATTAAAACATTCAAAAGACATTGGTGATATTGATGTTTTGGTTATTAATAAAGAATCAAAAAAAATCTATTTACTTGAGTGTAAAAATACAGAAGCTGCAAAAAACATTAAACAGTTAGTGGAAGAAGTAAATAACTTATTTGGAAGTGAATCAAAAAAAGGATGGATAAAAAAACATAAAGAAAGATATGAATGGGTAATAGCTAATAAAGATTTACTTGGAGCAAAATATAATACTGATTTGAACGAATTTGATGTTATTCCAATTATGTTAACATCAGAACAATTGGCTACAGAGTTTCTTAAAAAAGAAGAATTGCCATTTAAATTAGTAAGCTTTTATAATGTTAAAGAACAATTATTTAATGCTTTTGAAGATTAAAATTATTATGTAAAATAGAATCTCAATGTTAAACTTTGCCTCATAAAATTTTGGTCAAAACAATAGGCGAAAAGAGCGTGCATATTTTAGGGGTTTAGCAATAAAGTATCTTAAGAGTTTCAATTATACAAGGGATTTCAAAGCAATGTTAACGAGTTCGAATGTTTCCTAAAATATAGTGAATGAGCCGTTAATTGTTTCCAAAATTATATACAGCCTTGAATTTTTGTTTCTTTTGTTTCAAGACAAAAGATAATGAAGCATTAAAAAAAAGAATTAATTGAAGTTCTAAATATAACAAGTGCATAGAATTTTATTTTTCTTAAAATTTATGCTCTTGTGGCAATCCACGAGAATCGTCTAATTTTTTTTATTACGTACATTTTATCGAATACGCGATTTTTAATAAGTGCAAAAAGGTTAGCTTTTATTTTGGCGTTGGCAAGCGATGGATAATTGTGTTTAAAAATAAATGCAATAAGCATTTAAATTTTTAAAAAGCAATCGAGCGTTTGGCAGTGGCAATTTTACATAGCGACTAATTATAGTACAAAAATGTAGTTCAAATGTTTCTTGATAAATCGCGTATTTGAAAATTCTTGAACCATTGTACAGGATATTCAATTTAAACTAAAGGCAAAAACGCAAATGTTTAATGACCCAAATAAAAAACATTATAATGAAACTATAAACGCTCTGGGATATTTTACATAATATAACATTATAGCTACACATCTAAATTATTCTAACGAAGCCACAATTAGCTTGTACATAATTTGTGTCCAGTATTTTAAAATTAATAACTAGAGATTCAGTTAATATAAAATTACTCCTTGTATAATGATGGTTTTATAGATTTTATTGATTTTTTTAAATTTTATATAATCATTATATATATCACTTTCAGTATTTTAAAATTAATATTATTTTTTCACGAATTCATTACAAATAAGATAGAAACGAAAATAATTTAAAGAATTAAAGAAGGAACTCAAGAAGATTAACATCTAAAAATTCTTCTAAAAGGGAATATTTATTTGACTAATTTTTATTATTTTAGTGAAAGAACAATTAATTACTTATTTGATTTATAACATGCTATTACTATTAATTGTTATAGCTTAAAAGTAATTATTGTCTTATGTCTTTAGGTTATCTAAATATTGTAAACGGTTCCGTTTATGTCTCAAAAGGATTATTAATTAATAATGGTTACGAGAAAAAAACTTTAAATAACAGATTATCATTATCGAGAAATAATAAATCACAGTTATTTAATTCTTTCAAAGATGTTAATGGTACTGTTTGGATAGAGTATAATAGCATTCCTATAAAACTAATTAAAAAATTAGAACTTCCAGAAAATTCAAAAAAACTTCGTGATATTTTACAAACAGCTGTGCCAAATCAGGACGAAGAATCAAACCCAGAAATTGATATTGTTTTTCAGAGAATTAAATTAGATAGTCAATATTGGGTTGAATTTATTCCAATATATAAAGATTTTTTTTTCGATATAGAAGTTATTAATAACTATGCTATTAATCATGCATACTTACAGTTTTGTATTATTTATAAAAATAACAAAAGGTTTACAGTAAAGGAACTGTTTTCTTCATATAAAATTCTCCCTAAAACCATTTTTAAAACAGATAATTATTCCTATTTCTGTAATAAATTAATTTTTTGTGAGAAAAATAGTATTGAGGAAGCTCTCGTACATAGTTTTAGAATTAACGGAAGAAAACCATATAGAGTTACTCCTATTATTAAAAGTATTATTAGAGCATATTATGCCGATAAAAAAACTTACTCGATAGCTCAAATACATAAATATGTCAATATCGAATTAAAATTAAAAGGATTAAACCTTGTTTCCTTATCTACTGTATCAAAAATATGTAATAATCAAACACTCAGGAATAAAGTTGACAGATTAAGATTTGGTGAAAAATTTGCAAAAGATTTTATTGATCCATATCTAACACGAAAAAACGTAAAACAAATAGGTGATTTATATCAAATAGATTCAACTAGAATAAATTTTGCATGTAAAGAAGATGGTGTAAAAAAATACTTAACTATATGTGCAATTATAGACGTCTGTTCTAGGAAAATTGTGGGATTCAGTTTTGACGAAAAAGAGAACGTTAAATTAATAAAATCGGCTATTAGAGATGCATTTGAGACTAACGAGCTAATTCCTAAGCATATAGTTGTAGATAATCATGCGTCTTATAAAAGTATTGAGTTTCAAGAGTTAACAAATAAATTAAAGCTTTATGGTATTAATATAAGAAATGCCAAACCTCAAAACGCAAAAGATAAAGCTTATATAGAAAGTTGGTTTAATGTATTTCAGATATCATATCTAAAAGGCACTAAAGGTTTTTTAGGAGAAGGTATTAAAACTAAAAGACTTGGTGGAAGAGTTAATCCCGAGCTAGAAAAAGAATACACAAAATTAAAAAATTTGTTAGAAAAAAATCAACTAATAAAATTAATAAGAAATAAAATTTATGAGTATAACGATACAGTACATAATTCCATAAACGATATACCTAATAGAGTTTTCAATAGAGAAAGAAAGGATCTAAGCAATAAATTTAACAAATATGATATTAGTCTAATATTTGGAAAATGTAAGACTTTAAAAATAAGAAACTCAATGATTACCATAAAATCTTTGGGTGTCAAAAGAACTTATACTATATGGGATAGAATAGTTTCAAATAAATATAACAGAACAAAGGTTAACGTATATTATGATGATTTTAATTTATCTATTATCCATTTATTTGACTTAAAAAACATTCATATAATGGATTTGAAAATAGATAAAAAAGCTTATCCAATTGCATATACTGATGAAGATATAAAAGCATATCAAAGTCATACTATTAGAAATGAAATTAAAATAAAAAAAGATTTAGAAGAAATCTATGTTGAGATGAAGGAAAGCAGGGAGGAATTTAAACTCATACCTATTGTAAGTCTTGATAAAGAAACAAAGAAAAAAATAGAGTTAATCAAAATTGCTGGTGATAAAGAATTAGAACAAAATTCTAAAGTTCTCAAATTATCCAAAACAAGCAATTCTACTGGAAGCGCTTATTCAGGTAGTTTAAAGGTGTTTCAGCAAGAAAAACCTATTAAAAAGTTTATTCTTGAAAAAGTACAATTATTATGATTGAAGAAGCAAAAAAAGAGATTTTTAAACTTATGAATTTTTCTTTGGTACAAGAGACTTGTAAGATATCTCTCGAAAACACAAAATTTTTCACTATTGCTGGAGAGACTGGAAGTGGTAAAACTGTTGCATTAGAATATTTTTATACACACAATAGGGAATTTGTAAAATATGTATGCTTGAGACAAAGTATGACTCCACATGATTTCTTTAAGGAGGTAGCTAAACAATTTGGATATAGATATCCTCAAAAAAAAATATATACTACTATCAATTGGATTAGGGACTATTTAGAAATATCAATTAATAATTATTTATTAATAATCGATGAAGGAGGGAAATTCAAACCAGAACAATATGGTTTTATACATGAATTACGCGATCTCACCATAAATAAATTAGGTATTATTCTTGCTGGTCCTGAATATTTTATTCACGAATTAAATAAATGGAATGAAAAAAAAATAAAAGGAGTTCCTGAGTTTTTCAGAAGAATAAATTTACAAGTTAACCTTAAAGACCTAACTAAAGATGAAATTATATCAGTTTGTGGAGAGTATGATATTAAATCAATACAGGTAATTAAAGAGAAATTTTTATCTGTTAAAAATATTGGAGACCTAATAAGTTTAATTCATAATTATCAAGAAATAAATTACAAACTTAATGAAGGTATAAAGTAGTATTTTACAGTAGCCTTAATTTAAGCACCCTCATAATACAAATATTAATTTATATTTGTACCAGAAAATATTAAGATAGCGTTAGCTGTTGTTTTGTAGAAGAAAATCGCCAGTTTTTAAAACCACAAATTCAACAAGTTTAATGCTCTCGTCCATCTGGGCGAGGGTGTACTTGTTTGTGGTTAGGTGTCTGGCGATACCTCTTTTACGGCAAGGCTTGAAACCCCCGCCTTTTTTTATATCTTAACTTTATCATTTGGGTTTATGATATTAAATGATATTAAAAATGAAATCACTTATTACATTATTATTCTCTAGCTTCTTCTTAATTTCATGTTCTTCAGATAAGCTAACAAATAATGAGGCTGAAGATTTATTAAATATGTGTTTAAAAGAAAATGTTAACTATAGAACTATGTTTTATGGCAATGTTAAAATATCAAAAAAAGACACAAAGACTATTACCTTTTATCAAAAATTAGAAGCATCTGGTTTCTTAGCTTTAGAAGAAGTAAATGAGAGTAAATACTCATTAAATTATAATATAAAGCTCAAAGAAAAGATAAAAGAGTATGTAAGTAATCTTGAACAGTATACAGATAATAAAATTGACATTCAACGTAAATTGAATATCAAGACTTATCATGAGTCTGTTAAAGAAATTGTATCAATACATGAAATTCCAAATGAAAATATCGCAAATGTAGAATTTGAATGTAAAATAACTAATCCAATTATAGATATTTATAACTCAATTAAGATAAAGAATAATGAACGTAAAGCTGTGTTAATTAAAACTAATGATGGGTGGCGCTATAAATGCCCCAAAAAAAATAATACTAAAAGAGATTTAGATAATTCTATCAATAAATTATTTAAAGGGTTTTAAAAATCATCAATTTATTATGTGTAATTAATTAGTGCTAATAAGATGAACGAAGATTATAATAAGCTAATTAAAGGTTATCAAAAAAATGAGATTTATGCTAAAGTAGTATTACATTTAAATAATAACTACCCTTTATGGAATTCGTATAATGAATTAGGGGAGTTAGCTCCGAGTTTAGTATTAGAAGTTATTCTTAAAATTGAATCTGATAGTTTATCAGATAAAATATCTGAGATTATAGAAGTAAATTATGCTAAATATTACAAAAAGAATTTACTTTATAAACAAAAAGAAATTGAAAATCAATATGACGATGATAAAGATAAAGCTACAGCTAGCTCTTTCTTTTTTTTAGATCAATTGTTTTTAGGAGGAATTATATCGTCTGGACATTTTATCCCTTATGATTTTAAAATTTAGTAATTATATAAATAGAAAATTTAAAACACCAGATTTTAAAAATATTTTATTTGAATATGCCTTTAAACAATTTGTCAATAGACAAGTAAAGATTGATTTTATTCCTAATAAATATAATTATTTCAAAGATATTAATGGTATTGAGAAATGGGCTTATGATTATAATCATTTTTTTAAATTACAAACAGAAAAAATTAATTCTTTGAGATCGACAAAGGATGAAGAAGAAGAAATTAGAATTTATTTATACTACTCAGGTTATGTTAGTATACAAATAAATGATTATCTAAGAAACGGACCTGAAAATATAGCTTTTCCAAGGCTTGTAGAGGAAAATATAGAGTTATTATCAAACAGTCTTTCAAGATTTAAATTAAAGAACAATTTGATAGTAATGCGAAGATTTCCGAAGAGCAAACTTATTCCTAAAATAAAAAAAGGAAGTAGTTATATAGAAAAAGGGTTCATAAGTACTACTTTAAATCTATCGTCCAGACTTGACTTTGAATGTAATTATAAACCTTTTAAAAATGATTGCATAATGATATTAAAAGTTCCTAAAGGAACTAATGCTTGTTATGTAGAAGAAATTAGTAAAAAAGGGGAGTATGAACTTATTATTCAAAAAGGCCAAGAAATACAAATTGAAAGACATATTAAGCTAATGAGTAATGTATTAATTGTTGGTAGTTTAGTAAGTTAGAATTCAATCACTTTTAGAATAAACTAATTAGTTTGCATACTCTTTACAAAAAGTGTATTTTGTAAAGAGTGAGTAAAATCTACCGTTGAATCCATTGACCTAGCTAAAAACTTTTAAATTATGACCAAAGGGCGAAATGTAAAGAGTAATGAAAAAACAACTACAAATGCTCACGAACGTTCTAAAAATTTTCTTAGTAATGCAGAAGTAAAAAAATTATTAGAGGCTTCAAAACAAAGTAGATATCCTATTAGAAACTATTTGTTATTATTAATGATGTATAGACACGGTTTAAGAGTTTCTGAAGCGATTAATATTAAACTAACAGATGTAAACCTTAAAGAGTCCAGGTTATGGATAGAAAGGCTTAAAAACGGCTTATCTGTTGAACATCCAATAGTAGGAGATGAACTTCGTGCTATAAAACGATACTTAAGGGCTAGAAAAGATCATCTGCCTTGGCTTTTTGTGAATGAAAGAAATTTACCCCTTACTAGACAGGCAGTAAATTATATAATTAAAACTGCCTCTCAAAAAACTGCAATAAAAAACGTGCATCCACATATATTAAGACATTCCTGTGGGTTTTATTTAGCCAATAAAGGTTATGATTTAAGATTGATTCAAGATTATTTAGGACATAGAGACCCTAAGCATACTGTAAACTATACTAGAGTAGTTAGTAGTCGATTTGAAAAGTTATGGATTTAGTTTTATTTAATAATTTTATTTCTTAGTAGATATGCAGTTAATCCTTGTCTACTTTTAACATTAAATTTTTTAAACATATTTTTTCTGTATCCATCAATTGTTTTTTCGCTCAAGTACATTTTATCGGCAATTTGCTGATAAGTTAAGTCTGTAGGAACATATTCTAAAAACTCTCTTTCTCTTTCAGAAATACCAGCAAGAGGACCTACTCTTATAATCCCAGAAGAGCTTATCTTCTCAATATTTTCAGCCATAATTTTTGAAGCAAAATGTGGGTAATATTTTTTTTCTACTAAGATAGCTTCAAGTGCTTGGTGTAGGTCTTCGACTTCTAGGTCTTTAGATAAGTAACCATCTACACCTTGACGTATCATTCTGATAACCGCTTCTTCACTTTCAAACATTGAAACTACAATAATTTTAACTTCTGAAAAATTCTGTTTTACCCATTTAACTGTCTCAAAACCGTCCATATAAGGCATATCGATATCCATAAAAATCACATTGGGAATACCAATTGATTTAATTTTGCTTTGGAGGTCTATTCCATTATCTGCCTCAAACAAGATAGAATACTTATTATCATGGTTCTTCATATTAATAAGTTTTTCTAATCCTTTTCTAAAAAGATTATGATCATCTACTAAGACAATTTGAATGCTAGAGAGTTTATCAGACATTGTAAATAATTTTATTTTGGAATCCTAATAGATACTTTTGTCCCTTTATTAATTTCACTAGAAATACTCAAAGTTGCATTAATTACCTTTGCCCGTTTATTCATATTAATCATTCCTGTGCTTCCTTTTTTATCAATTTGTTCTTTTGTATTATTAATATTAAAACCTATACCATTATCCTCAATCTCTAATACAAGTTCATTGGCTGCATAATTCAAATTTACTATTATTCTTGTTGCATTTGCATAATTTATTATATTATTGATAACTTCTTGACAAAGCCTAAAAAGAATAATTCCTTTTTCAGGATTTAATTTAAATGCATTTCCATTTTTAGTAATTATTGCTGGATATTTCATTGATTTGGAAACTCTTTCTAGCTCTTTCTCTAGTGCTCTACTAAATCCAATTTTCATTATATAATCAGTGTTAAGAGCTGTACTTATAGATTTAAGTTCTGAGAGTAATTGTTTGGCTAAATGTTTGGTTTCAATTACATTCTCTTTATTGTCATCATTACATTTCATTAAAATTTCTGATAGATTTATGTTAATCAATGATGCAGATTGGCTAATATTTGAATGTAGCTCCTTTGAAATATGATCAAGAGTCTGTTCCTGAATTTCGATTTTTGAATTTAGAAGTATTTTATTAAAAGACTCTTTCAATTCTATAATTTCTTTATTGTGAAGATGGCGTTTATATTGATGCTTAAACAGAAAGTAAATTATTACAGCTACAAATAATAGAAGTAAAATTGTTGATATGACAATGGTGACGGTTATTTCAGAATTTGAGGTCGACATAAATAAGCAGTTAAATATAATGAATACATAACTACATTCAAGGTGTCATTTATAAATAAGAATGAGTTTAGCATTGGTGAATTTGAATTTATAAGGCTATTAAATAATATAAAAAATGGAAGAGTCCCAGTATAGTATATAAATACGCCCAGGACAATCCATATTTCTGGAATGGAATATAATTTTGAACCCTTTTTTATTTCATAAATTTCATTGAAAAATGATAATGAAACACTAATTAATAAAACATTAGCAAGAATAATTGTATGGCTATTTATTTGAAAAGGTGTTTGAATGAATAAATAGTTTATTACCGAAAAAACAGTAAGAAATACAGTTATTTTCTTTATTATCTTTTTAAAAAAAATAGACTTTATAATGCATAAGAAGAAAGTAATTGTGAACAAATACCGCATAATAAAAAACGCATTATATATCCAAAGATTTGAACGATTATAATTCCAATACTTAGTGTCGTGTAAACCCCATTTCCATGAAATAGCAAAAATTTCTACGATTATGCTAATAATCATAAATAATGAGAATATTTTAAAATGTATAGGCATCTTTCTTAAGAAGCTTCTAGTGCTAATTATAGCACATAAAGTCATAGGAATTAGATAAATATATTCGTAATTAAATAAACTCTTCACTTTTGAAATATACACAAAAACTAATAGTAAATTGTTTAATTACTATCATTATCAATGCTTTGATCACACCTTGGAGGGCAAGGTGACCCAAAATTAAAATCTCGTTTAATATTTTTTTCATTTGGACTTTGTTGTAACCTATCGTTCTTAGAGCGATCTGCAAAGTCTGACTCGTTTTCTAATACTACATTTTCCTGAAAAGAGACCTTACCATTAACATTTATTCGTGTAATATTCATTACTAAACAAAGCTGATCTTCAAATTCATGACCTTTTTCGTATGCACCAAAGTGAAGTGTAATCCCATTACCATTTGCATAATCAATCTCTTCTAATAGTTTTGCAATGTGTTCTCTTGTATACCATATACTCTTTGTTTCTACTTTTCCCAATTCTTTACAAAGAACAGGATGTTTCTTGCGTATAAAATTTTCTTTTCTTTTTTCTGTCGTTTCCTTTCCAATAAAAAAGAAAGGTAATTTTTTAGCAGAGTTTGATTTCTTCATTGTCATTGTTTTTTATAATATGTTTTATTTGAACAATTATTTGTTCAATTCTAGAAACAAAACAAATTAAAAAAAACGACCTAACACAATGATAGCTTGTGATACCTGAATAATCATATATATAAAATAGGTTTTTTCCTATGTAGATTAGGTTTTTTCCTAAACACACATTTCAAATATTTGTACCATAACAAAAAAACATAAAAAATGGCAAACCCAAGAGCATTTATTAGCTTCGATTTTGACAATAATAAGTCGGATAGACTCCTATTTGTTGGTCAAGCAAAAAATAGTAACACACCTTTTAATATAGAAGATTGGTCTTCTAAAAAAGAATTACCACAAAAAGAGTGGGAAGAGCTTATTAATAAGAAAGTTAACAAATGTAATATGTTAATTGTACTTGTTGGGAAGAAAACATATACTGCAACTGGTGTTATAAAGGAAATCAATTTTGCAAAGGAAAATGATGTTCCAATTTTTGGAGTGTATGTAGATGGAGCTAATTCTAAAACGAGTCTTCCTTATGGATTACAAAGAAATAGAACAATTAGCTGGAAATGGAGTACTATATCAAATGCTATTGATCAGTGTATGACTGAAGGCAAGAATAAATAAAAATTGATATGGGACTTTATACAAGTAAATACTTAAAAAATCTTGCTTCAAATAGCCAATCATTTGTTAATGAATCAAAACGAACATTTTCTAATAAACCTATAAACAAAACAGAGAGATTTGACATATTCTTATCTCATAGTTTTTTAGATAAAGATGAAGTATATGGAATATATATTGAATTATCTAATAGAGGCTATAAAGTATATGTGGACTGGATTGTGGATAGTCATTTAAATAGAAATAAGGTAACAAAAGAAAGTGCTGAACTTGTTAGAAATAGGTTAAAATATTCTAAAACTTTATTACTCGCTTTATCACCTAGTGCAAGTATGTCAAAGTGGATACCTTGGGAATTAGGCTATGTAGATGGTAATACAAATAGTTGTGCAATCTTTCCTATTACACGTGAAACTTACGGAGAAAAAACCTTTAAACGTTCAGAGTATCTTTTACTATATCCATATATAAAATTAGCTTCTTTAGATGGTCTTTCTGACCGCATTTATACTGTAGAATCTTCGTATTCCTATGTTGATTTTGGTAATTGGGTTAAGAATAATAGGCAACCAGATTTTAATTATAAAAACATTAATATATTATGAGAAAAGCACTAATTGTAGGAATAGATTATTATGAACATGGTAATGACCTTTTTGGATGCGTAAATGATGCACATTCTGTAAAATCAGTATTAGCAACAAATAGTGATGGAACAAAGAACTTTGATATTAGATTATTAACTGCTACTGGAGAAAGTTCAATGATATCAAGAAAAGAGCTAAAGCAAAATATTAAAGAATTATTTCATGGAAAACCAGATACTGCACTTTTGTATTTTGCAGGTCATGGATATATTGAAAGTACAGGAGGATATCTAGTTTCTTCAGAATGTTCAGAAGGAGATGCTGGACTTAATATGCGTGAACTATTAGAAATCGCAAATAAATCAAAAGCAAACAATAAGGTTATCATTTTAGATTGTTGCCATTCAGGAGCTTTTGGAAATGTTTCAGGTATAGATGAAACTGCTATTCTATCTGATGGAATGACTATTTTAACTGCATCTGACCCAGATCAATATGCAAAGGAAGAAAATGGGTCAGGTGTATTTACAAATTTGCTTGTGGACGCATTAAATGGTAGTGGTGCAAACTTAATAGGGAAGATTTCTCCAGGAAGTGTATATGCACATATCGATCAAGCAATTGGTGGCTGGGGACAGAGGCCAATTTTTAAGACGAATGTAAAAGAATTTACAACTTTGAGAGAAGTACAAAGTTCTATATCTCTATCGGATTTAAAAGAAATAGTAAAACTATTTCCAAAAAAAGGTGAAGACTTCCAGCTAAATCCAACCTTTGAGCCAGAAAGGGCAGAAGGGGAGGCAGATAAATATCCTGAACCGATAGAGGAAAATACAGAGAAGTTTGAAATACTACAAAAATATAATAGAGTTAACCTATTAGTTCCTGTAGATGCGCCACATATGTGGCATGCTGCAATGCAGTCAAAATCTTGTAAACTAACAGTCCTTGGAGAACATTATTGGAATCTTGTAAAAAAAGATAGAATATAAATGACTAATAAAGAAGACAATAAAGTTTCAATTGGTAACTTAATTATTGGGTCTGTTGTATTAGGAATTGTATTGTACAACATCTTTAAACCAAAAAAGGAAACAAAAACAGTAAATTCTCATAAAAATAAGAAGCGTGTTTTTATCAGTTTTTCAATGAAAGATGAAATTTATCGAGATTATTTAGTTGAGCAAGCGCAAGATAATAGATCACCATTTGAGTTTGTAGATATGTCTGTTAAAAAGCCTTGGCCAAAGCCTGTTTGGAAAGAAAAATGTAGAAAAAAAATAAAAGGCTGTGATGGTGTTTTAATCTTACTCAGTGGAAAAACTTGGAATTCACAAGGTGCTAGATGGGAAGTTAAATGTGCTAAGGAAGAAAATATACCAGTAGTAGGAATGCATATATTTAAAAACAATCAAAAATCAATACTACCAGAGCTTAATAATTCTAAAATCATAAGCTGGAAATGGAAAGAATTAGAAAGAATAGTGAAATCATTTTAATCATTTTTTATGAGTTCGGAAAATTATATAAAAGAGAGAATTGATAACCAAATTATCTGGTATAATCATGAGAGCTCTAAAAACAAAAAATGGTATTATAGATTAAGAATATTAGAAATTGTTTTTGCTTTAGCAATTCCATTTTTAAGCAATATCGTCATTGAAGAATCTTCATGGACATTAAGAATAATAAGTGTTTTAGGACTATTAATTGCATTCATAGCAAGTATATTATCTCTATTAAAATTTCAAGAAAATTGGGTAGAATATAGATCTACATCAGAAAATTTAAAATCTGAAAAACTTATGTTTTTGAGTAAATCAGGACCATATAATAAAGATGAATCGTATCAAATTTTAGTTCAAAGAATTGAAGAGATTATTACTAAGGAAAATTCTAAATGGTATAGGCTTCAAATCAAGAGCACATTAAAATAAATTACTAAAAACAAAATATTATTATGAAAATTGAAGCTATTAAACCTGGACCAAAACCAAAAAAACCAGATGGTACACCAGACAGAAGGAGAAGAGTTACTCCTCCAAATATGCCCAAGCATCCTAAGCTTAAACCACATAAACACAAACTAGGCGATTAAAGTAAGATACTATATCTTTTGAAGATTATAGTTTGTCAAGAATTCTAATATTTCACAGATTAATAATTATTGTAAAAAGTCGTTCTTATTCTAGTAAAGTTAAGGATTAGATATTATGCTAAATGCTGTTTTTATTTGAATAGATATTGATGATTTTAAAATACCATTCACAGAATATTGTTTTATAAACCTATTGAGAATCGTGTATTTGAAAATTTATGTGCAAATATGCAGAATATTAAAATTATGAGATTTCTATAGTTAGTAAAAAATCTCACATTTTTCTATTTAACATAATATTGTAAAAATGAAGCTTTTTTTATTGTTTTTTCACGAGTTTTTCATAAAACTAAAAACACAACCTTAATGTTAATAAGGCTTTTGAGTAAAACACTTTGTTATTTTTCATATTTTAAATGGTTAATCGCTCATAATTTAAATGGTTAACGACAAAATATATTTGTGTCCAGTATTTTAAAATTGATATGTTTTTTCACGTTTTATAGCTTTTTTCACGAAATATTCACGTTATTTTCACACAATAAATAAACGTTAGGTAATTATGTATTAAGACAAGTTTTGTTTTTTTACTTAAATAAAAATGTTGATTTTAAAAAAATCGAATGTGAATTTTAAAATACTATACACAAATTACTAGATATAAGTCTGAAGACGTTATATCATTAATTATGTCAAATATCGCTGAAAAGCGCTATTTCGCTAATTATTATAAAATGTACTATAATGTTCTGCGTTATGTAACTTTGCTTTGGTAAAAGCGAAGTTTTTTAACCCAATTTTCTTGGATTTTTTTCTTTCTAAAAACTTCTTTAAAAAATGTAATGGAATACTCTTTTTGCAGAAAGGGCAGAGGAGTGGAGGCAAAATGTGTATGGAATGGCTTTATTTCTTGCCAGTTGAATAATTAACTCTCTTTTTAAAGTCAATAATCTCATCTTTTAATTTCTTATTGGCATTTTCTATCAATTCATTTTGAAGTTTCATAACTCTAAGTAAATCGTGGATTGCATTTAAATTATCTAATTGAGTATAAACAACACGTTCTAAATCTGCTTTTGTATATCTTGAATTACCCATAAATTATATGTTTTTAAGATTAAATATCCCGTTTTTCGGAACAAATATATCAAAAATCGGATAAAATAAAAACTAATTGTTTAGAAAATCGGAATAAACGGACTTATTTTTTAGATTTATAATCTAAAAAACGGACAAAAATGACTGATTTAGGACTTTATTTATCTAGAAAATCTGTAAACAGGTCTGATGTATCTAGGAAAACAGGAATTAGTAAAACTAGACTGAGTGAATTGTCAAATAATAAAAGAACGAAGTTAAGAGCTAATGAGTTATACCTTATAGCTTTAGCTATTGATGTAACTCCTTGTGAAATATTTGAAGAAGTATGTAAAGAATTAAAACTTGTCGAGAAATAAATTATGGATATTTTAATTGAAGATAAATTATCATTACAGACAGATGTAAACAGTACTTGTTTGAATAATAATGCACATCTAGGATGTGATATCTTTAGTGGGGCAGGAGGTATGAGTCTTGGTGCAGAAATGGCTGGAATCAATATTTCTTTTGCTGTTGAAAATGATAAATATGCTGCAGAGACTTTTCTTAAGAACCATAGCTCATCAAAAGTTATTGTAGAAGACATAAGAAATGTTAAACCTACAGAATTAATATCTAAAAACCCATTTGTACTATTTGGAGGACCACCTTGTCAAGGTTTTTCTTTATCTAATACTGTTACTCGAAATTCTAAGAATGAAAAAAATAGTCTATTTGAAGAATTTTTAAGATTCATAGAAGAACTTGAACCTGAATGGTGTGTTTTTGAAAATGTTGAAGGTTTTAGAAGTTTCCAAAAAGGTAAAGTCGTAAAAATTTTAAAGAAGCGATTAGAAGATTTAGGATATACTGTAAATTTTGATGTTTTAATTGCATCTGATTATGGTGTTCCTCAGGATAGAAAACGTTTTTTTATGATTGGTAATAGAAATGGAATAAAATTTAAATTTCCTGAGCCAATACTGAATAAATTCACAGTAGCTGATGCATTTTTTGATTTACCAAATTTACAAAATGGTGATTTCATTGAATCCTTGCCTTATAATGGTTTAGCAAATAATGAATTTGCAGAAACTATGAGGGCAAATTCCAACTATTCAACTCAAAATTATGTTTCAAGAAATAGGGATTATGTACTAGAACGCTACAGGCATATAAAACAGGGGCAAAACTGGAGAGCCATACCAGATGAGCTAATGACAAATTATGCAGACAAAAATAACTGTCATTCTGGAATTTATAAACGTTTAAATTCTGAAAAACCATCTGTAGTAATTTCTAATTATAGAAAGAATATGTTGATACATCCTTTTGAAAACAGAGGGTTATCAGTAAGAGAAGCTGCAAGATTACAAAGTTTTCCTGATGATTTTATTTTTAAAGGGACATTAATGTATATGCAGCAACAAATAGGAAATGCTGTGCCACCTATTTTGGCTAAAGTAATTTTTGAAAGGATTATCAATCAATCGTAGCTGTATAATATGTCCAATATAAAAAACCTAAAATTTAATTTTGATATTAGTTCTTACCGTCTGCTAGGTAGAGAATTAATTACTGATAGGATTACTGCGTTATTTGAAATTGTAAAAAACAGTTATGATGCAAATTCTGAAAATGTAAGTGTTAAATTTTTCGATGTAAATACCTTGTCGAATAAGAGTAGAATTGTAATAGAAGATGATGGTTCTGGAATGGATTTATTTGATCTTGAAAATAAGTGGATGGTTATAGGGACTATGAGTAAAAGGGAAACTAGAAGGTCTCCCGCACCATATAATCGTAGAGTTGTTGGTAAAAAAGGAGTCGGTCGTTTTGCAGTAGATAAACTCGGAGCTAAAGTTATTTTAAAAACCACAATGAAAGGCTCAACAATCAGACACTGCCTTGAAACAGATTGGACTAAATATGAACAGATAGAGTCAAAACAGCTTCAGCTTAGTTTTGATGATTCAAAATTTCAATATTTTACTGATATTGAAAATAAATATTGGGAAGAAACAGTAGAAAAAAAGACTCACGGAACCTCAATAGAAATATACAACATTACAGATCCTTGGGTTGAAAAGGATATAAGAAAAGCAACAACAGAGTTGTCTAAACTTATATCCCCAATCGAGACTTTTGATTATCCATTTAACATATATGTATCATCTAATGAATATAAAGAATTAAATGATGTTTTAGTTCAAAATAACTCTATAGGCTTTGCAACTTTAGAAGTAGAAATCGATTTTGATTTAAGAAGAAAAAAGCAGCAAAGATTATTTTTTAATGAGCAAACCAATAATTTAGATATTATTGAATCTGATTATGATGATGATAGTATGGGCCCCGTTAAAATGCGACTATTTTATTTTGATCAAAATGATAAAAGAAAATTTAATAAAAGTTACTCAGGGGCTATTATAGATGGAGTCAAAATATATCGGGATGGGCTTATAACTACTCCATTCGCAGAATATGCATTAGAGAGAGATAAAGAAAGAGATATTCTTGGAATAGATAAGAGAAGATACTCTGGCTTTTTTGATAAAATTAGCTCTAGAGATTTATTAGGCTTTATAGAAATTACTGACAAAAACAATCCTCTTATACTAGAATCTACCAATAGACAGGATTTTGTAGACAATAAACAATATAGAGAGCTAAGAACCTTTATTATTGACCAAATCAAAGAACTTGAGAAAAAAATATCTGCTCAAAAAACTGAAGAAAGAGAAGAAACAAAATCAAAATTAAAGATAGCTCACAATGATTTGCAAAAAACTAGTGCAATTATTAGAGCCATTAGAAAAATTGCTACGCCAGAAGTAAAAGAAAAGTTAACTCAAGTCACATCGAATGTTAGAGAAATTGAAGTACAGATTAAAAGAGGAATAAGTGACTATAACGAATTAGAAAAAGAGCAAATTAAGCAAAGAAATTTATTTTTAAGCTTAATGTCATTACAAGATTATGCCTCTGAAATATCTCACGTAGTAAGAACTTCCATATCTAATATAAGTGATAGTGCTAAGTTTTTTACAGTTTATTATCCAGATGAAAAATATAATAACCATTACTTAAAACACGCTGATCATATTGGAGTCGAAATGAATAAACTTTCATCTGCTATTGATTTTATGCTTAGTTATGCAAAATCAAATGTAGGCTTTACTGAAATAGATTTAAGAGCAACTATTTCTGATTTATTTAATAAAACTTATCGGGATCGTTTTATTAAAAATGATATTCATTATACTGTTGAAATGAAGGATTCATTTGTTTTTACACATAACCTGAAATTTTTTGAAGATATTTTTGAGAATTTAATTGGAAACTCCTTAAAAGCTCTTAAAAGCATAAAAGGAAAAAAACACATTAAATGTTCAGGTAACTTGAATGGTGATATGTATGAAATTTATTTTTCTGATAATGGAGTAGGGGTGCCTAAGAGAATCCAAAATAAAATTTTTAATATATATTTTACAACTACCGAATCAGAAGGGGGAGCAGGAATGGGGCTTTATATTGTTAAAACTAGAATTAATGCTATGAAAGGAAGTGTAGAATTAATTGAGAATGAATTTAAACCAACTGGTACAACATTTAAAATCTGTTTACCATTAAAAGTTATAAAAGATGAAATCTGATGTAGATGTAGTAGTAATACACGATGATATTAAAGAACATTCTTTAATTATAACTAATCTTAAGGAATTGTATAATAATGTAAAATTAATAGACGATCCAGAAGAAGGTCTAAATTTTGTTATAAATCATCTTACTAGAAAGACTATTGTGATTTTAGATATCGATTTCGGAAATGGACTAAATGGTTATGATGTATTAGAGAAAATAAGAGAGCATAGTTTTTTAGTAGAAGTAATAATTTTATCTGCTCAAGACTTGCCAGGAACATCTCTACTTGATAAAATACATCAACTATTTGGTTTAGAAGCTTTTGATTACATAGTTAGAGGTAAAGTTGGATATGATGATCTACTTATTGAATCAGTTAATCGTGCTAAAAATAAAATTAAAAACAATATTGCTAGCGCAATTGATGAATGGGTAATTGAAAATAATGAGGATAAGGATAAACCAATTTATTTTTCTTCTGAAGGGGAAGCTTTTTCCTTGAATGATATTTCTAACGAAGTAAGAAATCAAACTGAGATTGGTAAAGATTTTGCGGAAAAACTAAATTCACTCACTATAGATTTATTGCTTAGGGGTAAAGAAAAGTTATAATGGCAGAAACTTTACTTATCTCAGACGATGAAGACGGAAGAGCTGGCTTTTTTTTTAGAGCTTGTAAAGAGGTTATGGAATCATATTTTGAAAATCAAAATATTACATATTCGAGCTTAACAACACCTCAAATTCATCATACAGGAATAACTGCATTTGCTCAAAATAAAGAAAGCTTTATTATATGTTCATTTTCCCACGGAATTTCAAATGCTTTAATAAAAGGTAATCAGCCATATATAACGAATAACTTAAATGGTTCTGCACTTACAGGTGGTTTTATGTATTCTTTTGCTTGTAGTACAGGAGCAATTTTAGGAAATGAATTAACTGTGCAAAATGGCTTATTATGTTATATTGGGCACTCTAAAAAAGTTTATATCTGGAATAATGAATTTCTTGATGCATTTATTAATTGTGCAACTATAGGTTTAATAGAGTTTTACAATGGAAAAACATCTTTTGAAATTATTGAAATAATTAAAGCAGAAATTGATAAAGAAATTGACCGGATATACAAAGTAAATTATTGGGTTGCAGCAGATTTAAAAAAGAATAAGAAATCATTGATTTTACACGGAATAGAATTATGTCTTAATGATTTAACCACTTAAGTATTATGTAAAATAGACCGGCGTTTTTACCCAGATGAAGCGTTGGCAAAACGGCCTTAGAAAACTTTGGTTAAAACAATAGGCGAATGAGCGTGAATATTTTAGAGGTCTAGCAATACATATTCTTAATATTAATAAGGTTTAAGGCTAGTTCAAAGCAATAATAATAGTTCCAATGTTTTCTAAAATATAGCGATTGAGCCGTGATTGTTTCCAAAGTTTTGTGCAGCCTTGATTTTTTTGTTTCTTTTTTTATCAAGAAAAAAAGATAATCATTAACTATTATTGTCACGATTTCAAATTTCAGTTCTAAATACCATAAACAGCACAAATCAAAAAAGGTTGAATTATAGCACAATTAGAGCAAGTGTATAGAAATTTATTTTTCTTAAATTTTATACTCTTGCGGAAACCTTTACGAGAATGCCGTAGAAAAAAATATTGCAGGATTATTATCGAATACGCGAATTTTGAATGAATCTAAAAGGTTAGCTTTTTTATGGCGGTGGCTATGCGGTTGGAAATTGAGTTTAGAAATAAACGCCAGTAAGCGTTTAATTTATAAAAAGCAATCGAGCGCATAGGCAGCGGCAATTTTACATAATGGCTAATTATAGCTACAAACAGCAGAATGTTTCTTATTTAGTACTAAACCCAAGAGTCTAATGTTTAATGACCCAAGTACTACAGTTTATTGTGTGTACAAGACTTTATGGGATATTTTACATAATATTACATTATAGCTATCAAATGGCATAACAACAAGATATAATCAAAATATGATATTTGTACTATAATTAATATTATGTAAAATAGAAATAATAAAATCTAAGTTTTCAAATAATAATATATATCCAATCATATTAGAAAATGATATACCAAATTATTTATTTCTAAGATATATTATTCTGTACCAGAAAAATAAATTCTTTAGAACAAAATATATACATTCTAAATCATATACATTAGTTTTTAGAAGAGTATGAAAAAATAAATTATAGTATATAATTAGCCCTAGAGATATTAATATTGAGTCAACAAGTTACTTGTTACTCATAATCAATTGATTATTAGATCTGTATTGTGCGTCTTAATTAAAAATAATTCTTTAAATTTATAATCATAGTAAACCACAAAAACCATCCGCTATGACTATAAAACACATCTTACTCGTTTGTTCTTTTCTCTTCTTTTCTAAAGCTTTTTCGCAGTTTAAAGTAGATGCAGATATAAGACCTCGTTTTGAATACCGTCACGGTTTTGGTAATTTATTTCCAGACAATGCCGATCCTGCAGCATTTGTAGTACAAAGAACACGGTTAAACTTAAACTACAAAATTGACAAACTTACTATTATGATGAGTTTTCAAGACGTGAGTACTTGGGGAGATACAAGACAAATAGATCCTGCAGATAGTAACAATTCGTTTTCACTATTTCAAGGTTGGATACATTATGATTTTGATGACAACTGGTCTACAAAGTTAGGCAGGCAAGTGCTGTCTTATGACGACCAAAGAATTTTTGGTGGCTTAGATTGGGCAATGCAAGGTCGTTTTCATGATGCAGCATTAATAAAGTATAATAAAGGGAGTTTTAAAGCAGATTTGGGGTTTGCCTTTAGTCAAGAAAACCAAAGACAATTAGGAACAGATTTTAACTTGTCAGGAGCATTCACTTATAAGGCTATGCAATTTGCTTATCTTAAAAAAGATTGGGATAAACTTTCAGCAAGTTTCTTATTCTTAAATAATGGATTTCAAAAATTTACAGGAGACGATAACGATATTCCGGATGGTGTGTTTTACAGACAAACGACTGGAACCTACTTCTCCTTCCCTATTGACGCAGTAAAACTAAATGGTTCTGCATACTATCAGTTTGGTAAAGCTAATGACAATACCAATCTTGCGGCATACCAAGTCGCTTTAGAAGCAAATTATAAACCTAATAAAACACTTTTCGGTTTAGGATTAGAATTATTAAGTGGTACAAACCAAGATGGAGATTCTAAAAATAAATCGTTCTTCCCATTATATGGTACAAATCATAAATTTAATGGCTTTATGGACTATTTTTATGTTGGTAATCATGCTAATAATGTTGGTTTAAATGATCTATATGCTAAAGCAGTTTTTAAAACTAGTGAAAAGTCAAGCCTATTAGTAAAAGGACACTACTTTTCTGCTAACGCAGCATTATCAAATAATGCAGACAGCTATTTAGGTACTGAATTAGACTTAGTCTACACACATAAATTAATGCCATTTGCTACACTTAATGTTGGGTATTCGCATCTATTTGCTTCAGATAGTATGAGTTTAGTTAAAGCAGGAAGACCAAACGATAATACCAATAATTGGGCTTGGGTACAATTAAAAGTAACACCAACCCTATTTAATAGTGCGCAAAAAAAACAAAATAATACTACAAATTAAAGTTGATATTCAATATCTTTATGTAATCTCTTGAAGCTAAAAATCAGCATATTACCCAAGGATTCCAAATGGCGAAAAACAGCAATGTTTTTTATAGCTATTGTTATTGGCATGGGCTTGTTTATGGCTAGAGAATCAAGAATAACTTCTTATTTATCTGATGATCCTTTAGCCTGTGTTAATTGCCACGTCATGACACCAGTTTACAACAGTTGGATGAATAGTTCTCATCGTGAATGGGCAAAATGCAATGACTGTCACGTACCGCATAATAATGTATTTAATAAGTATTACTTCAAAGCCAAAGATGGTTTGTATCACGCTTCTGTTTTTACAGCTAGGGCCGAGCCAGACGTTATTAAAATGAAAGAAGCTTCTCAGAAAGTAGTACAACAAAACTGTATACGCTGCCACGTACAACAAGTAACACAAGCAAAATATGATGGTTGGTTAGAAGGTCATAACGAAAATAGAACAGGTCGCCAATGTTGGAGTTGCCACAAACAAGTACCTCACGGCAAATTACACGGTTTAACAACTGTAAAATTTAACTTGGCGCCTTTACCAACAGATAAAGAAGAATTAGTTATTCCGTCTTGGATGGAAGACCAACTTGGAAATAAAGATTAAAACCAAAAAAGATGAAAAATAAAGTATTATTTATCGTAACCATCATAGCAGTTTTCCTGCTGGGCTTATTAGCCTCAAGTATTATTAACAGGAAATCTGAAGCAAAGTACCAATTTGTACCAAAAGTTGATATTGCAGAAAATGAACCTCGAAACGAGGTTTGGGGTGAAAATTTTCCGCTTGAATACCAATCGTCTTTACAAACTTTAGATACCACTTTTGCATCTTATCAAGGAGGTTCTGTTATGCGTGATGTTCTTGAAGAAGATCCTCGTTTAGTAATTTTATTTGCAGGTTATGGTTTTTCTAAAGATTATAATCAAGGTCGTGGTCACGCGTATGCAATTGAAGATATTCATAATACATTAAGAACTGGTGGTCCAGAAGGAAAAGGAGATGGACCAATGCCAGCAACCTGTTGGACATGTAAAAGTCCAGATGTACCACGTTTAATGAATGAGATTGGTATTGCTGAATTTTACAGCGGAAAATGGGCAGATAAAGGTGCTGAAATTGTAAACCCGATTGGTTGTGCAGATTGTCACGACCCAAATAGTATGAAACTACGTATTACGCGTCCAGCTTTAGTTGAAGCGTTTGATGCTATGGGAAAAGATATTAATCAAGCAACGCATAACGAAATGCGCTCTCTTGTTTGTGCGCAATGTCATGTTGAGTATTATTTCGATAAAAAAATACCAGGAAAAGAAGGTGTGCCTTATTTAAAATTTCCTTGGAAAGATGGTTTCACAGTTGAAGCGATGGAAAACTATTATGATAACATCGAATTTTCAGATTGGACACATAAATTAAGTAAAACACCAATGCTTAAAGCTCAACATCCAGGTTATGAAACATTTGTAACTGGCGTTCACGCTGATAGAGGTGTTTCTTGTGCAGATTGTCATATGCCTTATAAAAGTGAAGGCGGACAAAAATTTACAGATCATCACATTCGTTCTCCTTTAAGTAATACGTCTAATGCTTGTCAAGTCTGTCATAGAGAAGAATCTAGTAAACTAATAGCTAATGTATATGAAAGACAACGTAAGGCTACTGAAAACCGTTTAAAACTAGAAGACCTTTTAGTTAAATCTCATCTAGAAGCTAAAAAATGTTGGGATTTAGGTGCGACTGAAGCACAAATGAAACCAATTTTAACTGATATTCGTCACGCACAATGGCGTTGGGATTATTCGGCAGCATCTCACGGAGCATCCTTTCATTCTCCTGTTGAAACTGCTAGAGTTATTGGTTCTGGTTTAGTTATTGCACAAGAAGCTCGTGTAAAATTAGCACGTATGTTGGCAACTCTAGGTCATAACAAACCAATTGAAATGCCAGATGTGTCTACTAAAGAAAAAGCACAAGAATTTATTGGCTTAGATATGGAAAAATTGCATGCTGAAAAAGAAGCCTTTAAAAAGAACTTATTACCAAAATGGCTAGAAGAAGCTAAAGCACGTGAAGCAACATATGACGATAAGAAAGCTGTTTCAGCTACAGATTAGTTTTTAACCAAAATAGATTTTATAAGATGCCATTCTGTAAAACTACAGAAGGTATCTTTATTATTTGAAACAACCACAACACCATAAATGAATAAACTCTATCGCCTACTCGCTTCTCCAATATTAGCCACCTTACTCTTGTTTGTATTTGCAATCGCTATGGCTGTCGCTACCTTTGTAGAAAACGATTTTGGTACAGCAACCGCATGGAAACTCATTTACGATGCTTGGTGGTTTGAACTCGTTATGGTTGGTTTAGGTATTTGTTTTATAATGAATATCTACAAATACAAACTTTTCCGTTTAGAGAAGTGGCCATTATTACTATTTCATTTGGCGTTTATTGTTATCCTAATTGGTGCAAGCATCACGCGTTACAATTCTTATGGCGGTATTATGCGTATTCGCGAAGGTGCATCGTCTAATGTTATTATTTCTGATGCCAATTACCTTCATATTCATTTAACCGATGGAAAAACAACGAAAACCGTTAGAAAACCACTAACCTTTTCGCCTTTAAGTGATAATGATTTTAGTATTACTACAGAATTTAACAATACATCAATTACAGTATCATATAACGAGTTTGTAGCAGATGCGATTCCGCAGATAAAAGACGATCAACCTAACGGAAAACCGATGATTCAAATGGTAGTTTCTGCAGGAAATGGACGAGAATCTGTGTTTTTAGAAAAAGGAGAAATTGAAGCTATTGGACAACACCAACACAAAGTTGGTTTTGAAGTTGATGAACCAGGTGTTATTAATATCATGGAAAAAGACGGTCTGTTTAGTATTCTGTCACCTAGAAATTTAAGCACTTTCGTTATGGCTACTGAAACTGCTGGAACGATTAAAAAAGACAGCGTACATACCATTCAATTACGCACCTTATATCGTGATGGCGATGCCTCTTTTGTGCCTTTATCATTTCATCCAAAAGCAACTATTGGTTTAATTAGCGAAGCAGAAAAACCAAAAGATAACGACGAGCAAAAAGACGATGCTTTAGTTGTAAACGTGAAAGTAAATAACACCGAAAAAGAATCGACTTTATTATACAGACAAGGTTTTTTACCAACAATGCACGATATTGAAATAGAAAATATTAAAGTATCGTTATCCTATGGTGCAGAACCTGTAATCACACCTTTTTCTATTCATTTAGACGATTTTCAACTGGAGCGTTATCCAGGTTCTACAAGTCCTTCAGCATATGCAAGTGAAGTAAAAGTGATTGATAATAATACCGAAACGCCACATCGTATTTTTATGAATAACGTTTTAGATTATAAAGGCTATCGCTTTTTTCAAGCCAGTTACGATACTGATGAATTAGGAACTGTTTTGGCTGTAAATCACGATGCTTTAGGCACAAACGTGACGTATTTAGGTTATTTTTTAATGATGATAGGTATGTTTTTTACACTCTTCGGAAAAACCTCGCGTTTCACTTTAATTAATAAGAAATTAAAGAAGCTTAAAAGCGCTACTCTATTGCTACTCTTTTTTAGTATTTCAAGTATTTCATTTTCACAAAATGAAAAACCTGAAATTCCAGAAATAACCATTGAAACTATAAAACAACAAACGGTTAACGTACAACACGCCGAATTGTTTGGGCGCTTGATGGTTCAAGATTTAGACGGACGTATAAAACCAATTAATACACTGGCTTCTGAATTTTTAAGAAAGCTGTCTCGTAAACCGTATTTCAAATTCACTAAAAACGGAGAAAGTATTCGCTTGACTGCTAATCAAGCTTTTTTAGCAATGCAATCGTCAGCAAATGTTTGGCAATTCATTCCGATAATAAAAGTAGATGCTAAAAAAGGTGGTGTGCTTTTTAAAGATTTAGACATTAGCGAGGATGGATTAGTGTCTTTTATTGGGTTATTAGATGATAAAGGAAAATACCTTTTAGGAGAAGTTGTTGAGCAAGCCAATAAAAAGAAACCTGCCGAGCGCAGTGAGTTTGACAAAGAAGTTATAAAAGTAGACGAGCGTTTTAATATTTTATTTAATGTTTGTTCTGGAAATTATTTAAAAGTGTTTCCCAATAGTAATGATGACAATAATACTTGGTACAGTCAAACGCATCATTTTGAAGATTTCCCAGCTGAAGACGGTCAGTTTGCAAAGCAAATAATTCCGAATTATTTTAAAGACGTCAACGAAAAAAACTGGGTAGATGCTAGTGAGAAACTTGACTATATTAAAACGTTTCAAGATGTTTTAGGAAAAGAAATTATTCCGAGTAGAAAACGTGTAGAAGCCGAATTATGGTACAATCAGTTAAACCTAAACTTCTGGTTGTTTCAGGTGTTTTTCACTTTAGGCACTATTCTTTTAGTGTTATCCATAGTTAGAATTTTTAGTCAGAAAAAAGCTGTTGAAATCATTTGGAATACCTTCATATTATTAACACTCATTAGTTTTATTCTATTTACAGGAAACATCATTTTACGTTGGTATGTGGCGCAGCACGCACCTTGGAGTAACGGTTACGAAATGTTGGTATTTGTAGCTTGGGTTTTACTACTCTGTGGTTTAATGACATTTAGAAAATCGGATTTTGCCTTACCGCTTTCTACGCTATTCTCTGGCGCTTTATTATTTGTTAGCTATCTAGATTGGTTGAGTCCAGAAATAACCAACTTAATGCCTGTATTAAAGTCGTTTTGGTTAAAAGTACACGTAGCAACTATTGTTAGTAGCTATGCTCCTTTAGCTCTATCTGCTGTCTTAGGTTTTATGGCATTGTTGCTATATGTTTTTAGAACAGAAAAAACGAAAGACGCTATCAATATTCGTATTAAAGAGCTCACATACATTAATGAAATCTCAATGACGATAGGTTTATTCGTTTTAGCAGTAGGCACGTTTTTAGGTGGTATTTGGGCAAACGAAAGTTGGGGGCGTTATTGGGCTTGGGACCCAAAAGAGACTTGGGCACTTATTAGTATAATAGTCTATGTGATTGTTTTGCATTTACGTTTTATTCCTGCATTAAAAAGTCGCTATGTTTTAAACACAGCTAGTGTATTTGCATTTGGCTCGATTATTATGACCTCGTTTGGAGTAAATTACTATTTATCTGGTCTACACAGTTATGCTGCTGGAGACCCAATTCCTATTCCAAAGTTTATTTATGTGTTAGTAGCTATTGTTATTCTAGTTTCGGTTTTGGCTTATATTAGAACGAAAAAATTTCAAACTAAAAAAGTATAGTTATGATTACTGTTTTAATTATTCTAACAATAACCATTATTCTTTTTGTTTGGGGAAAATTTACGCCAGATATTATCGCTTTAATGTCAATGCTAAGCTTATTTTTATTCGGCATATTAGATTTAAACGAAACATTAAGCGGTTTTAGTAACCCAACAGTTATAATGATTGCTTCCCTTTTTATTATTGGAGAAGGATTATCTCAAACGGGTTGGACAGCTTTAGCAGGACAAAAGTTTGTACAATGGGCTGGTAAAAGTGTTCCAAAACTATTAGTATTAGTCACATTAGGCTCTGGTGTTTTATCTGGTTTTGTAAGCAACACTGGAACTGTTGCAACTCTATTACCAGTTACAGTTTCTGCAGCATATAAAATTGGAACGGTACCCTCAAAATTATTAATGCCTGTTGCATTTGGTTCGAATACTGGTGGTTTATTGACTTTAACTGGAACACCTCCAAATATTATTGCTAGTAATGCATTAGTAGAAAATGGTTTTGAAGCCTTTTCATTTTTTGAGTTTGCTTTAATTGGAATACCATTGTTATTAATTTCTGTTTTATATTTTCGATTTATAGGCTCTAAATTACTTCCAGAAAATACAACCGAAAATCAGCCTATAAACATCGATTCTGAAATGCACGAATGGATTGAAAACTATAGTATCGATGAAAATATTTATCGCTTGCGCATTCGCTCTATGTCTCCACTATTAAACACAACAATAGGAGAATGGAACTTTGAAGAGAAATATAATATTTCAATTATTAGATTAAAAAGAAGAAAAACTAATCCTTTAAAAGGTATTAAGACATATGTTGAATTTCCGTCTATAGATACTGAAATGAGATACCACGATATCATTACTGTTAAAGGAGAAACTGAAGCTATTGATAAATTTATTATAGATTTTCAACTTGGGATTATTCCTTTTAAAAATGAAGACGACAACTTAAAAGAAGAATTTATTAATCAAGAAGTTGGTATGGCTGAAATGATTGTGACACCAAAATCACTTTTTTTAGGGCACAATATTCCTATGGGATTGTATTTAGAACAAGCTGGTATTCAATTATTAGCTGCTTCAAGAAACAACAAACCTCTAAAAGATAAAAATATTGCTGTAAAAGCTGGTGATGCTTTTATTATTCGTGGCACGTGGGAACGTATCGAACATTTAAAAAGCGTGTATAAAAATCTTGTTATTTCTGGAAGCCCAGAGAATATGGCTAAAGATGTAAATAAGCTTACATATAAGTCATATATAGCATTAACTATGCTTTTAGTAATGATAGCATTACTCGTCTTTAAAATTGTTCCTGGAGCAATTGCTGCTATGATTAGTGCAGGCGTTATTTTATTAACCGGAGGTGTGCCTATGGCGAAAGCCTATAAAGGCATTAGTTGGATAAGTGTTATTATGATTGCTGCTATGATCCCAATGGGTCTTGCTCTTCAAAAAACTGGTATTGCAGAACTTGCTGCCAATAGCTTGGTTTCAAATTTAGGGAGCATACATCCTATAGTTTTATTAGGTGGAATATTCTTATTGACAACAGGCTTTAGTCAAGCAATTAATAACTCTGCTACTGCTGTTTTAATGGCTCCTATAGCTATTATTGCAGCAACGTCTTTAAATATCTCTCCGCAGCCTTTTATGATTGTTGTTGCTATCAGTGCTTCTACTGCCTTTCTAACACCAGTTGGAACAACCACAAACGCAATGGTAATGGCTGCTGGCGATTATAAGTTTATGAATTATTTAAAAGTAGGAACTCCATTACTGCTGTCATTCTTCATACTATCTTTAGTTCTAGTGCCTTTAATTTGGCCTTTTTAATTTTAAAGAAAACCATTAGATAACCAATTTTGATATAATTATGAATCTTCAAAATGATAATTCAAGAATCAAGACAAGTATTAACAATGTGTATTGCAAACATTTAAATTTATGCAGATTACCTCTATTAATGATACTTTAAAAGTTAATATTAACTCATTTATTTGTAAATTTATAGTATAATAAAACAACTTAAAAGATATGAAAAAAATAATCTTACCTGTTGATTTCTCTAAGCATTCTGAATATGCTCTAGAAGCGGCTGCGGCATTAGCAAAAAAACATAATTCTCAACTTATTGTTATGAACATGCTAGAATTATCTGAATCTATATTTTCTGAATCATCTTCAGATAGGCAGAATGAAATGTTGTTTATGCTGGCATCTGCTAATAAAGAATTTGAGGAGTTTTTAGATAAAGATTATTTAAAAGGCGTAGATGTTGTAGCTATGATTAAGCATCATAAAGTGTTAAAAGAAGTTGACGAAGTTGCTAAAGCGGAAGGTGCCGATTTAATTGTAATGGGATCTCGTGGGCATAGTAATCACGATGGTGTTTTTACGGGTTCTAATACTGAAAAAGTAGTACGATATAGTGAGACTCCAGTGCTTGTTGTTAAAGGCAAAAACACTAATATTGATTTTGATAATGTGGTCTTTGCCACAGATTTTTCTGAAGAAAGCGTGCCTGCCTTTAAAAAAGCGTCTAAATTATTAAAAGAATTAGGAAGTAATACGTCTTTATTACATGTAAATACGCCAAGTGCTGCTAAATTTAGAAGTACTCAAGAAATTGAAAGCAATGTGAATAATTTCTTAGCAAAAGCAGATGCTAAAGATTGGTCTGATAAAATTAATTATGTTGCAGATTATTCTATTGAAGACGGTATTTTAAATCACTCAAGTAAAACTGGAGCAAAAGCAATAGCAATGACTACTCATGGCAGAAAAGGTTTAAGTCATTTCTTTGGTGGTAGTATTTCTGAAGATGTTGTAAATCATTCCAAATTACCTGTATTAACTTTTAAAATGTAATACTATAAATATAAACTGAAACTTAAAACTTTAACTCAATAAAGATTAAAATTATGAAAAGTATTAAAGCATTAATTATTATAGTTTGCATTTTTGCAATATCAAGTTTAAATGCTCAAGGTCAAACCGAAAAGGAGAATGAAAAAGTGGAATATGGATACGGTATTTTTTCAATGGAAGAATTCTCAAATTTACATATATGGGTAGACAACCAAGTAAAAAAAATGATGTTGGGAGATAAATTGCAAACTGAATATGACACCTTATTTGGTTTTCATTTAGGTAAAATAGGACGCTTTAAGGAAAAAGAAAACAAAGAAAAAGTTTTACCAAAAACAGAATATTTAAAAAGTATTAAAGTACAAATTAGTAAACTAAATTCGAGTGTAGAACCTATTCTATCTATAGATCAAAATAAAAGACATTTAGAGTTAATGGCAGAATTTGAAAAAATTCTTACCAATAAACTGCAATCAAAAAAAGAATAACCCTATAATTAGCTCTTTAGTGAATTTTAAGATTGCTTAAGAAAATGTAAAAACAAAGAGGCCTAAATTAAATTTAGGTCTCTTTGTTTTGTGAAATAGGCTAATTTGTCTTATTAAAAAGCCTCTGTAAAACCAATAGAAAATGTTTGAGCATCTCCAGCTCCGTATCCAAAATCGAATCTTAAATTCCCTCTATTTTTTTTATCTAACAAAACACGTAATCCAATTCCTGCTCCATAACGAAGATTATTAAAATCAAACGATTTATAATCTGCAGAAACTCTACCAGCACTAGCAAAAGCAGTCGCTCCAAAAATTGACCATATTGGTAGCCTATATTCTATTTGCGCATCACCGATAACTTTATCTCTAAGCGCTCCTTTATAATAACCTCTCATTCTTTGATCTCCACCTAAAAGTGCTAGTGAATAAAAAGGAACATTTCCTGAATTGGCTTGAGTATAAACTTGAAGTGCGATTACATGTTCTAACCATGGGTTAAAATATTTTCTAATATCTAATTCAAATGAGTTGTACTTATAATCACTTCCAAAAGCCTTATTAAAAAGAAAGAAATTTGTTTTAAGATAAAACCCATTTTTAGCATTAAACCTAAAATCTCTAGTATCATAAATAATACCTAAACCCAAACCTGATGAAACTCCACCATCAACTCCTGGATAATTTGTTCTTGTAATAAAACTATCTGGTTCAGTATCTATAGCTGTGTAATTTTTAAATTGCACTAAAGCTCCAGCGTATAATGTTTTTTTCTGATTTATACTACGTAATACACCAATGTCAAATTCAAAACTTTCAGTAATTACACTTTCTATATTATCTTCGGAAATTGTATTTCCAACACCAAAAATAAAAGATGGGAACTTAATATACCTAACACCAGCTGTTACATTTAACTTATTCTCATTAAAGAACATATCACCAGAAATGACACCTTTATATTGCCCTTTTGTGGCATAACTAACTAGAGCATCAAATTTAGAATCATGAGAAATAGTATCACTCTTCACTAGGTTTAATAAATTGTATTTAGCTAAACCAAAAATAGTTCCAGATTCAGTAGAATATGCAAGTACAGGTACAGGCAAAATTTTAAACAAAGCTTCTCCCTTTTGGCTATATCTTTCAAACTTGCTTAATGTATCTTTGTTTACTTCAATAGTATCTTTAGAGCTCTGAATACTTGTATTCTTTACAGATGAACAACCTGATATTAAAACGAGTAGAATTAATAATACTAATTCTTTTCTAATTTGATTCATTAAATGATTTTAAATTATTGCTCTTCTTTTAACCTACTTAGTGTTATGAAACGTTTAAGAATTAATGCCTTTTATTCCTTCTTTATATGCATTCATATCTTTTCCAGCATTTATTAAATCTAAAGATTTTGCAACAATATATTTAACATTACTTGGATTAAAGCCCATAGCTGTAGCCATACGCCCTAGCCATTTCACTTGATCTTTATGAGGCATTTTATGATCCTCTGCGACAACAGTAGTAAGTGTATAGAAGTTCTCTAGGCGGCTATTATATGTATAAGGAGCTACAATATCAAACTCCATATAACTCTCAATGACCTCAAAATATTCTGAATCGGTTATTCCTAATTTCTTTCCGAAAGCTTGTAAATATTGTTTTTCTTCATCAGATGCGTTATTGTCTCTAAGCGTAATTTTCATTACTGCTGCATAAGCATCATAATATTGGCTTTTAGATTCCATATTTTTATTTTTTAAATTGCTTGATTATAATATTACTGAACTTTTTTAGTATTTGTTTTGCTGACGATGGATCAGTAATTTTTACTTCATAAAACCCTGTAAATTGTTTGTCCTTTTCTAATGTTAAATCATAGAATACAGCTTCTAAGGTATATGTTGTAGAACTTAATAATTGACTTGAAACTTGATCATTTTCATTATAATTAGGTCTTAAATCTCTACTTAGGTATTCTATAGAATGTACATTATAGTAATCTGTAAAAGTAAAACCATAACGTCCTCTATTAACAATAGAACTTGCATTCGTATCTTCCTTTTCTGGTATAGATTCTTCTACTTTAGTCCCTTTTAAAGCTGTTAACAATATACTTTGTATACCTTCTTTAGAAAAGTCCTTAACAATAGTATTTATTTCTTCTTGACTGCGATTAGATTTTTCTTTTAAATCTGGAAATAATTTATGCGCTGATATGGCATTTATATCTTCATTTTTCAATTTTGAAACTAATTCATTCTCATAAGCTTTTTGTACCTCTTTATCATTTGATCTAGCGACAACTAATACTTTTTTAGTTTTTGCATCTTGAAAATCTTCAGAAGACCAAGTGTTTGAAAGTTTAACAGTCGCACAATTTGTTAGTACAATACTTAATACTATTAAAACAATAATTTTATTTAATTTCTTCATAATTTTTCTAAAGAATAACCTGTGTTTTTTGATTGATCTATTTTGAGTTTTTGAATAAATTAAAGATACAGATTATTAATTTTAATTATTCATTTTTAACAGTTGTTTGATTAATATACTTACCTACCACAATAGCTGTTAATACTACTAAATACATTTGCCCAATTAAGCCAATTAAAATAGCTGCTTTATGTGCTAAAGCACTAACTGGTAATATATCACCATATCCTATAGTCAATAAGGTTATATAGCTGTAATACATTAAGTTTTCTGTAATTGAAATACCTTCAATTAAACCCAAAAACGAATTAGGATATACCATTTCGATACTCAAGCAAATAAAAAAACCTATTAATCCTAACGAAACATAACCACTTATTAATCCGAAAATCACATTTTTATTAACCTTATTAGCTTTCCAGACTTGTTTTATAATTTCTATAGTCACCACTATATAAAACAAAAAATAAGTTAACATTTTTATTGGACCTATAAGTGCTTCATTTGTTTTTTCTATTAATTCCGAACCAAGTATTACTGTACTAATAACAAGTAAAGCAACTAAAAACCACATTGTTTTTTTCTGTTTTGATAACAGTACAATTCCAGCAAAAAGATTAATTAAAAAAAGTAGTGGAGATAGATAGGTTTCAAATACAAAAGATGGCACTATAAGTGAACCAAAAAGTATTGCTATTTGACTAAAAAAGAAAACCTCAAAGCGATATGGAAATAGTTTCTTTAGCATTTTTTTAATCTAATAGCTCTTCATTAAACTCATATTCTTTATAATCTACTTTATACATTACACTGTAAAAAGCTGGAATGAACAATAATGTAATTACTGTTCCAAATAATAATCCAATCATGATAGTTACTGCCATTGGCTCCCACATTTCGCCTCCACCAAGATATAATGGCACTAAACCTAATACTGTGGTGAATGTTGCTAATAGTATAGGTCTAAAACGTTGCAAACAAGCAGCAATAATAGCATCTTGAGGTTTTCGTTTGAGTTCATTTTCTTCAATTTCAATCCTATCTACTAGAACAATAGCATTATTAATAACGATTCCTGCTAAGGAAATGACACCCAAAAATGCCATAAAGCCAAATGGAACGCCAAACAATAGTAAGCCTAAAACCATACCAATAATACCAAGTGGAATGGTACATACAATCATTATCATTTTTCTAAACGAATTAAACTGAATAATTAAAAGCATCACAATTATAAAAGCAGATAATGGCAAATAACTAGCAACTGCACCCATATTTTCTGCTGAACTTTTAGCATCACCTCCTAATTCGTAACTATAGTCTTTTCCCCAAATCTCTTTTTGCTCTTCTAACCAAGGTGTAATTGCTTCAGTTACTTCTGAAGCATTTCCTGTAGTCGTTAATTCACTTGATACTTTAATGGTACGTGTTAAATCGACACGTTTAATTTTAGAATATTGCCACTCAGGAACAATTGAAGCTACTTGTAACAATGGTACACTTTTACCTGAACTTTGTGCATAAACATTTAGTGTTTCTAATGAAGACAATGATTGTTGTTTACTTTGGTTACTCTTCATAACTATAGGAATAGATTTGTCACCTTCTCTATATTCTCCTGCTTGAAAACCATCTAAAACCGTTTGTAAAGAAGTTGCTATATCTTGATTAGTAACGCCAGCAGTTTGTGCTTTATTCGGATCTATATCAATTACAAGCTTCTTCCCTTTTGGTCCCCAATCATCTTTAATATTTTTTGTGCCAGAAATAGTGAATAGCTTGGCTTTTATCGCTTCGGCAATACTTGCCAATTTATCTGGATTATCTCCAGATACTTCTATTTCTACAGGTGTTCCACCACCACCAGAACCTAGCAATCCAACCTTTATATCTGCATTAGGGAAGTTTTCAAAACCAAAAGCGTCTAATTTTTCAACCATTTGATTATTCACCAAAAACGAAGAAGTATTTATTAAAATATGTGCATAGTTTGAATTTGCTTCATCTGCATTATAACCTAAATCATAAGCGGAAGGTCCCTCGCCTATATAAGCTGACCAATCTACAATACCATCGGATTTGTTCTCTGTTGTTTTTAACTCTAAAAGCATAAAGTCTTCAAGTGATTTTACAACAGTAGTTGTGCTTTCAATATTAGTTCCTTCTGGCAGATTTACATCAACCGTAATCATATTACGATCACTATCTGGGAAAAATACAAAACCTAGAAATCCGAACCCAAAAATGGATAAAAAGAACATAAAAATAATTAGTAACAAAACCAATTTCTTCCACGATAAGGCAAACAAAATAAGGTTTTTGTACTTATTTTTTAATCCATTGATTAACTTATCCAAAAAACTAACTTTACCTTTTTCTTTTGGTTTTACTTTTAAGAAAAACACACAAAATAATGTGATAATACTTAGAGCAATTACCCAAGATGATAATAATGCTATCGTAATAACTACAAAGATAGGTCCCATAATATCTCCCATAACGGATTCTGCCATAAAAAAGGCTAGAAACGCTGCAGAGGTGGTTAGTGTTGAAATTAGTAGTGGCGTAAATAATTCTGAACAGGAATCTATGGCTGCTTTTTTCACAGGAATACCAGCTTCCATTTTCACCATTACAGATTCGGCAACCACAATGGCGTTATCTACCATCATACCTAATGCCATAATTAATGCTGCTAATGAAATTTGATTTAATCCAACATCAATTAATCCCATGATCATTAAGGTTGTAATGGTCACAATTGGAATTAAACTGGCGATAACTAATCCTGTTCTTATACCTAAAAAGAATAACATGACTGCCAATACAATTGCTATGGCTTGTAATAAATTACCAATGAAATCGCTAATTTTCAAGTCTATGTATTGATCTATAGATGCTAAACGAGAAACTTCCAAGCCAACAGGTAATTTGTCTTTCCATTCGCCTAGAACGACATCAATCTCCTCTCCTAGTTTAATGATATTCGCTCCTTCCTTAAGTGATACATGTAATGAAATAGCATCTTTACCATTAATACGTACTTTTTGCGTTGGTGGATTAATGTACCCTTTATTAATGGTAGTAATATCTTTTAATGCCACTACTTGCCCATTTTGACCAACTGGAATCAACATTTCACGTATAGATTCTACATCATTAAAATTTCCTGTTGGTTCTAAAATAATACGTTCTGCCTCTACATTAATTGTTCCTCCTGAGCTTAGAATATTAGTTCCTGAAATAATATTTTGCAGCTTATTCGCTGTTAAACCATAGGTTTTTAGTCTAGTGTTTTCAAATTCCACGAAGACACGTTCTGACTGTACTCCATTCAATTCTACTTTTGCAGCATCTTCTAATTTAATTAAATCATCTCTTAAATCATCTGCATAATCTTTCATTTCAGCATAGGCAAATCCGTCAGAAATTAAACCTACAGCAATACCAAAAACTTCACCAATACCATCATCTTTTAAGTGAGGACTTACATTATTTGGTAAACCTTGTACTGAACTTAATTTGCGACGTAAACGATCCCAAACAGCCTGTAGTTTTTCTGGTGACACTTCCATTTTAAGCTCTACTTGAACTACAGAAAGCCCTGTGCGCGAGGTACTTTTTACAACTTTTAATTCTGGTAGTTCCTGTGCAACTTTTTCAATTTTATCGCTAACCAATTCTTCAACACGTTCCGGACTTGCGCCAGGAAAAGAGGATACAATAGAAGCTACTCTAATAGTATAAGGCGGCATACTATCTCTAGACAGTGACGCATAAAAAAGAGCACCCATAACCATAACTACAACTAGAATACTTAAAACAACACGATTACGATTTATTGAAAATTCGGTTAGATTCATACTTTAATGTTTTGGTTGGTAGTTATTATTTTAATCTTACATCTTGACCGTCAAGCAACGTTTGTAGACCTGCAGTAGCAATTTTATCACCGCTAGCTAATCCGCTTTTTACTTTAAAACCATCTGTTGTGAGTTCTCCTAATTCAAGATATTTTTTATTTACTGTTCCTGTAGTTTCACTTTTAGTTGTAATTATAAATACAAATCGTCCTTTTCCATCTTCTCCTACTGCCTTTAATGGTATAATTAATGATTTATCAGCGGTAGCATTAGCATCTGTAAAGTCGAATGTTACACTAACTGCCATTCCTGGTTTAATTTCTTTTGCTGGTGAATCTATTCCAATTGATGTGTTATATGTTGCAGAATCTGGATCTATATTTGGTGATAACTCAATCACTTTTCCATCCATTATCTTTCCTTCAATTGATGAAAACTCTAATTTAGTTTCCATTCCAATAAAGACTTTATTAACTACAGATTCAGGTAAACCTACATCTATTTTCATTTCTTTACCTGCATTTAAAACAGCAAACTGATGACCAGCACTCACACGTTCACCAACGCCTCCATCAGTACTTGCAATTAGCCCATCTTTTGGTGCTCTAATAATACCATAACTTAATTGTGTGGCTTGGATACTTTTATTTCGTTTAGCTGATTCAAATTGGTCTAAAGCGGTTTGATACGAATTTTTTGCACTTTCATAATCACTTAAAGAATTGCTTCCTTTTTCGTATAAAGACTTCACACGATTTAGGTTAGACTTAGATGTGTTCATAGAAGATTGAGCACTTTTCAAGGCTGAAACACTTTGCTCGTAAGCCAAGCTTGCTTCTACATTATCTAGCTTAGCAATAATGTCTCCCTTTTTTACTTTTTCTCCTTTCCAAAAATTAACTTTAGTAATAACACCACTGCCTCTAAAACTCAACCCTATTTCGTCACCAGCTTTGGCAACACCACTAAACGTTCTAATTTTTTGAGTATTTACATCACCAACTACAGCATACTTAACTGGTCTTAATACTGTTTCTTTTACTTTTTCTTCTTCTTTACAAGACACAAAAGCGATTAAACTTAATAGTGTGATTAGTGTATACTTTTTTATTTTCATAATAGTCGTTGAATTAGTTTTTGCTTAAAATATAAGCATTCACATTTTGAATGAATTGTTGGTTTTCGGCTTCGGTATGTACTAAGAAGAAATACCCAATAGCACGTTCTAACTGCATTGATGTTAGTAAATAATTATAGTTGGCAGTTGCTCTTCCTAATTGTGCTTGTAGATAATTGGTTTGTGCATCAATCAATTGAATCACAGGAACAGCACCTTGTTTATATGCATTTTGTGTTAAGTCTAAACTTTCTTTCGCCGTGTCTTCTGCTACTTTAGAAATTTCAATATTTGCTATCTCGCTAATTAAATCGAGAATAATATCGTTGACATTCTTTTCTATATTTAATTCTATATTTTTCTTTTCAAAACCCAATTGCTCTTTTTGAATTTTAGCAGTTTGACGATTAATATTTCTTTGATTTTGATTGAAAATTGGTAATGATATGTTTAAACCTATATTATAAGTACCATCTGGAGCACTTGGAAAACCTACAGGAAGCGTTGAACCTTTTCCAGATTGCGACAATGCTAAATTATATTGGCCTTGTAATGCAACCGTTGGAATAAAACGACCGGTATCATTTAACCTGTAATTGCGCTTAGTGACATTTAAATTGTAATCTATATTCTTAAGTTCTGGTGCATTTTTTTTTGCTTCTTCTACTAAAAACTCAATAAGTGCCGATTGTAGTTTTGGATTATCTAAAATATCATAGAAATCTTCATATTTATAATTTTTAAAAACACCTTCGGAAAGCACAGCATCTTCAATATCAATTTCTTTATTAATGGAAGTATTCATTAATTGATTGATAGTAAAAAAGGCTTGCCTTAACTGATTACCTGCATCAATAAGATTTTGCGTGTTTTGTGCTAATTGACTTCTAAAACGCAACACATCAGATTTTCCCGAAGCACCACCTTCAAAATTTTGTTCTGCCAATTCTAAATTACGCTTTGTTAACTGTAAATTCTGATTTTGAATGGTAGTATTTGTTTTTAATATTAGAGCATTAAAATATGCTACCGAAGCATTTAGTAAAGCATCCAATTCACTAGCATTATAAGTAGCTTGTTGCGCTTTCTGTAATTCCTGTTGTATGTCTATATTAGCTGAAGCGCTTTCAGAATAAATAAGTTGTTCAGCCACAATAGCTCCCGATGTGGAAAACTCTGGATTTGTTCCATTAGAAATTTCAGCAACTCTTGGATCTAAATACAAACCATTAACACTAGCTCCTATATTTGGAAGGTAACCACTTTTTGCTGTTTTGACATCCTGTTCTGTTAACTCTACTGCTTTTTTAGTAGAAGATAAACTAAGATTTTTATCTAAAACACCATTCATAATATCTAGAATAGACATCGCTCCTTGAATATTTGGTTTAGAGTTTCCGCCAATAAAGTCTGCAGAACCTAACATGGCATATCGCAACGGAAAATCAATTTGTTTAGCTGTTTCAAAATTAATCGTCATTTTATTTTTATACTCTAAAAACAATGGTAATTCAGAAGCATTGGTACCGCTAGAAATAGCTTCAATATTTAAAGCTATACGTCTAAAAAACTGTTCGAGGTTTGTTTGTGGTTGGTTGGTTGCTAAAATACCGCGCTCTACATCTTCTATTCTACTCGCTGAAAATGAAGGCAATTTTTTTGAGTTGATTGTGTTTACTAAATCGTCAAAATTCGCATCACTTAATTGAAAACCACCAGCTAAATATATGGCATCTAAACCAACCAATGGTTGAGACTGCAAACCTGTTTCTGAAATTGTAATGAGTTTGTATTGCTTTCCTTGACTAGCAAAATAAGAATTAAAAAGTGTTTTTAAAGGCAGCGATTTCGCAACATAATCATCAACTATAATTCCTATATTTTTATAATCGTAAAGGGTTTTAAACGCCTCTAAGTCTTTTTTATATGACAATGGTGTTATAATGTATGTGATATTGTTAACCTGACTTGTTTTTTGCTCAGGTGGAAGATTTATAAAGTCTGAATTTACTGATCCAAAAACAATGGTTGGTTTTGCGTATGTTTTTTGCTGATATAGCGCAATATTATCTACTACACCAAAAGACAAAATAATATCTGCGCTTCCATTTACCAAAGATTGGTAATTAGCTTTTGCAATTTCTATATTGTAGTTATTTTGTAGTGGCTTTATAAATTCTACCACTTTATCTTGTCCAACAACTGCTCTAATTTCTGTTTTTAATTGTTCTAATAAAGGTTGAACTTGTGGTGAATCTTTATCTGTTAATATTCCTATTGTTATGTCTTGAGCGTAACTAAATTGAAATAGAAGAATAAGAGATATTATAGATACAAAAGTGCTTTTCATATATACTTAAGATTAATTGCGCTCTAAATATAGCTATTAAAAATCAAACAGACCATCTCATAATAAATTCATTAACATGAATATTATTACAAAAACTAATTATGAATTCTGTGTAAGCATTGAGCAGTCTTTTCTATATTTATTAAATATATAGTTGTTAGTATTAATTTGAAAACTGAATATCATTTGAATAAAATAAGCTTTTTAATAATCTTTTTTTTGAATATTTCGAATGCAATAAGTCAAAACAAAACAAGCGAAGATTTTACATCAATATTATCATTTACAGACAAACTTATTATAAAAGCTAATATTGATACCCAAACAGACTCCTATTTTGTTCAATCTGAAAACGATTCAGATTTTAATCTTTCTACAAATAATCAATTTAGACTAGGAATATCATTAGATTATAAATTTATTGGTTTTGGTATTGGGTTTTCTCCAAAATTCTTTCCAGGTAATAACGATAATAACATAAAAGGTGAATCTTCATTCCAAGACTATACTTTTCGTTTTTTTCTTGGAAAGTGGACACAAGAAATTCAATATAAAAAAGTACAAAGTTTTTATGTTGAAAATACAAACGATTTTATCCCAAATTGGATAGATGGTCAAGACGCATATATTCAGTTTCCCGATTTTAAAACTATTTTTTGGAGAGGCTCAACCTCCTTTGTTTTAAACCCTAATTTTTCTTTAAGAAATGTAGTTTACAATACAGAATGGCAACGTAAAAGTGCTGGAAGTTTTATTCCTACTCTACGTTATGGCTACACGCGTTTCTCAGGAATTATAGAAGATTCTAAATCCTATGAAAATAGTTTCAATATAAGCGTCGCTCCTGAATACTATTATACTTTAGTGATACATGAAAATTGGTTTGTTTCCTTTTTTGCATCTCCTTCTTTTGGTATTCGCTTTTCTAATGATGGAGAAGATGGAACAGATATTAAAGAGCGAAATGTGTATTGGCCTGCAGCATTTGATGGTGGATTACAATTAGGTTATAGTTCTAATAAATTTATTTATGGAGCCAATCTTAAGTTTCAAAATACTTGGTACAATGAAGATAGTATGACCAATATTACAAATGATAGTGTATTTGCCAAAATTTATTTTGGATATAGATTTAATGCTCCAAAAATAGTTGAAAAACCTTTTAACTGGATAGAGAAAAAATTTGGGTTGTAGGTCTAATTATGGTTACATAGAAAAGATATTCATAATTAATTATGAACATAAACTATGAACCTTTTTTTTAATATTATATTTTTTTCCTTTTGTTTATAGGGTATTTAAAGTTATATGGACAAACAACAGTAAATACTTGTAAAATAGGATTCAAAGTAATATAACAGACCTCTTTTCCTAGATCTGTTATATTAAATATTAATTAAGTAATCGTTTATCTCCTAATTGACTACCATACTTATTTTGAAATGCAACTGCATCAGCTTTTAATAATTGTAAAAGTGCTTCATCATCTATAGCTTGTCTAACGCTTCGGCCTTTATAAGAAGTATAACTTTTTCCATTAAAACTATACACCACAGTATTTAAATTTGGTACATATACAATTTTAAGATTGCTAAAGTTATTTTGCTTAATAGCATTTGGTAATTGATTTAACTCATTATGATATTGATGATTAATTAAATCTGTTACTTGATAACGTCCTTGTTTAGCATTAGAAACTCCAATAGTTGTAATTACTTTATTACCATTTACTAATGGCACAATTTTCTTTAATTCACTATTTAATGTTCCGTTAAGGCCTTGTTGGTTATAATTTAATAACCTGTTAAAATCCATTTCTTGATATGATATTGGTGATGCCATTGTTGCGCTTTTAACGCTTTCTGCATCTATACCAAAATTAAAATCCTTACCAGCTTTAGATAGTACATCTATAAGATCTGTTTTTCCTTTATTAACAGCTTCTTGTATAGAACTGTCGTTATCTTGTGCATTTGTAGATATTGCTAAAATGATAGCTAAAATGCTTATATATGTTTTTAAATGTTTCATTATTTCTATATTATAAAGTTAATCTTATTTTTTACTTGTGTTGTACCAGGTTTTCCAATGTGTCCTCGCTCCTGCTGGATCTACATATTCGTCATAAGTAATTAAACGCTCAGAACCAACACAAGGTGACCAAGGATCATTTAATACCACATAATTTGTGCCAGCAACAGTAACATAGCCTTTAATAACTACAACATGGCCAACAACTCCAGGTGTTCCATATGCATAACCTAGCACATCTTTAGAACAATATATACTCTTACGTAACTGTTTTAAACTTAAAGCATCATCTACAGCAGTAAACTTAACGCCAGCATAATCTAATTCTAACCAACCTGGGTTATTACAGTCACTTGTTTTTGGACATGGTTGGCCATCATTTTGAAAATCACAACAATTTGTTTTACCAAACCTATGATTTGCGAGATCACATTGTGTTACAATTTGCCCTTCATTTTCAGCGATCATTTGTGTTACGGCTGCCCAACACCAATTATTAGTTTCTTGAGGTCTTAAAGTGTTATTTACGCTTCCTATTGTTGTACTTGGTGTACAACAACTTTGAACGAGAAATAATAAGACTATCGTTTTTACGATTAATAGGATATTTGTTTTCATAATAGATAATTTTTTTCCTACTCAACTACTACTCTATTTTTACGTTTATAAAATAGTATGTAGTAGTATGTAGGAAGTTAATAGCGAATTTCTTTTGTAGCTATTATGCAAAATTATAGAAAACTACTACTTCAAATTAACAGGTATTCCCTTATTTATATCAAGGAAAAGTCCTGTTTTTACTTTAGGTGTTTTTCCTGTATATGTTATAAATACTTATATTCTTAAACCCGTATATATACCCTGTTAAACACTTCGTATTTGATCTATTTTTGAGTAAATTAAAATATAGAATATTATGAGTGGTATCGATCTTTCATGTAAATTATTATGTGCTGCAGAAGCAGCATACTGTATTCAAACTACAGACCCAATTGGTAAATACAATCCATGTGATAACAACCCAAATGTTACTCCAGATATGATTAAGCAATATAATGCCGTTGGTTTTGTTGAAGATCCCTACGTTATCACTGCTGCTCAAATTGAAGCGTGTTTAGTTGGTGTAACTAAAAGTGAAATTATAGTGTCTTTTAGAGGCACCTTACCTCCTGCTAAAAACTGGGATTCGTTTTTCGATTGGTTACAAGATTTTTTTGCAGTACCAACAACAGATCCCTATATACATGGTAAAGTCCATTCAGGTTTTTTATTGGCCTTAAAATTATTATCTAAAAACGTTGTTAAAGCAATAAAAACTTTACAGAAAGAACATAATTCACCTATTTATATTACTGGCCATAGCAAAGGTGGTGGCATGGCTCCTATTGCGGCTATGTATTTTACAAATAGGTACAAGCTAAAAATAGCGCAAACAGTAACATTTGCAGGCCCTAAACCTGGAGATCTATATTTCGCATCATATTATAATCGTATGTTTACTAATGATTTACGTTATGAAAATTATTTAGATATTGTACCGCTTATGCCACCATCTACATCTTTTATAAAAGAATTAGAATTATTACCATTACCTGCTTTATTAAAAAGAATGCTTAAAAGTGCAGAATCATGGGATTATGAACCAGTAGGAACACTTAAATATATAGATAGTCACGGGCATATTCTATCTCCTGCTACTCCTATGATTATAAGAGTCGCAGATATTATGTACGAATTATTTACTGGTAATATAGATGAAATTGCAAATGCACATCACGCAAGTTGTGGTTATCGTTATATGCAAGGAACATGTCAAGGCACTGTATGTTGCTAGTATAGTTTTAAGTTTATTTACAATTAAAGCCTTTAAATAGTTTACGCTATTTGGAGGTTTTTTAATATATAAACATGTTACTGTCAGAATAAAATGTTAAACTTTTATTTTTAATAGTAATACTATTATATATTTGTTTTTGATTATGAAACAATTACCAATAAATATAACTATTGATTCAGATCTGTATTTAAAAAATCCAGAGTCTACAGATCTTGGAAAGAAAATAGTGAGTAAAAGTATTGAGATGATTAATACCCTTGGATTTGAGGGTTTTACATTCAAAAAACTTGGTGTAGCTATTGGTTCTAATGAAAGTTCTATTTACCGTTATTTTGAGAGTAAACATTCGCTATTAGTGTATTTAATAAGTTGGTATTGGAGCTGGATTGAATACAAAATTGTCTTTACTATTATGAATATTGATGATGCAGAAGAAAGATTAAAACGTTGTATTATGTTATTAACTGAAGATATTTCTGAAGACAATTCTATTTCATTTATAAACGAGATACTATTGCATCAAATAATTATTGCAGAATCTTCTAAAGCATACCATACAAAAGATATAGATAAAGAAAATGAAAAAGGATATTATAAAACGTATAAAAGAGTTGTACAACGCGTAAGTGATATTGTACTTGAAATAAATACAACATTTGAATTTCCGCATATGTTAGTATCAACTGTTATTGAAGGTGCTCATCACCAACGTTATTTCTCAAAACATTTACCTGCATTAACCGATGTTGAAGATGGTAAAAATAACATTGTTAGATTTTATACAGACTTAGTATTTAAAACTATAAAATGAATCTTGTAAACAGCTCAATATTTACAATTTTTAAGCACATTACTTTTGTAGTAATGCTTTTTGCAATGGTTGGGCAATCATCTATTCAAGTTTTTGCTATTATATCGGATCTTGATTATAACTGTGTTAATGTAAATAATGAACAAGATTCTGATGAAGAAGAGCAGCAAGAAAATACTAAAGAAGAAAAAGTAGAAATAGTAATAATAGATTTTAATCAATATTTTGAATCTAATGTAGGTGTTAAATTAAATGATGCCTTTTACTTATCAATATATAGTGATTTCAATATGAAAATCAATATTCCACCTCCAGATTTTAGGTAAATATACTCCACAACTGTACGCTATTATTAGCGATGCAAACCTAAAATATATTAAGACTAACTAAAAATTAGTCCAAAAATCACACTTATTAAATAGATATCCCGACTTAATCGGGCTAAGTAACTATGAAAGGAATTATGTCCCCATGGAAACGCTTTACAGGCTTATTACAACTCGATAAAAAAGACATTCGTCAAATATTCTACTATGCTATATTTTCTGGTTTAGTAGCCTTAACATTACCCTTAGGAATACAAGCAATTATTAATCTAATACAAGGTGCTCAAGTATCTACATCTTGGATGGTACTTGTTGTATTAGTAACTCTTGGTGTTGCTTTTCAAGGTATTTTACAACTAATGCAAATTCGTATTTTAGAAAATATGCAGCAAAAGATTTTTACAAGAGCTTCTTTTGAATTTGCGTACCGATTTCCAAAAATAAGAATAGAACAACTCCGTAATTATTATCCACCAGAGTTAGCAAATCGTTTTTTTGATGTATTAACTATTCAAAAAGGATTGTCAAAAATTTTGATAGACTTCCCTGCCGCAAGTTTGCAAATTATTTTTGGTTTAATGTTGCTTTCTTTTTATCATCCATTTTTTATTATTTATGGATTCTTACTGGTTTTATTAATTTATATTTTATTTAAGTTCACAGCAACTAAAGGGTTGGAAACAAGTCTTGTAGAATCTAAAAGTAAATATAAAGTAGCACATTGGATACAAGAAGTATCGCGCGCGCTTATTAGCTTTAAGTTGTCAGGCAATACTAACCTTGCCATGGAACGAAACGATTATTTAACGACTAATTACCTTGATGCGCGAGAAAGTCATTTCAAAATTTTAGTGACTCAATTTATTCAGCTTATTGGCTTTAAGGTTCTAGTAACTGCTGGTCTTTTAATTATTGGCGGTTTGTTAGTACTTAACCAGCAAATGAATATTGGACAATTTGTAGCTGCGGAAATCATTATCCTATTGGTTATTAGTTCTGTAGAGAAATTAATAAAAGGATTAGAGTCTTTTTATGATGTATTAACCTCATTGGAAAAGATAGGTCAAGTAGTAGATAAAAAATTAGAAGTTCAAGATGGTGAAAATCCATTTTTACATAATACCGATTTACATATAGAGCTTGATAACCTTAAATACAGTACAGAAGAAGGTCAAGAGGTACTAAGCAATATAAATTTTAATATAGAACAAAAAGATAGAATACTTTTTGATGGCGCTTCTGGTTCTGGTAAAACAACATTATTAAAAATATTATCAGGCTTATTAACACCTTCAAATGGTGTTCTATATGTAAATAATATATCCATTAAAGGTATATGGCCAAATAAATATAGAGCACATGTTGGACAAGTACTTCCTTCACAAAATCCGTTTGAAGGTACTATACTTGAAAATATAACATTTGGTAGAAAAGATATTCTACAAGAACATCTTAATACAGTACTTAAAGAACTAGGATTACTTGCATTTATAAAAAAACAACCTAATGGTGTTAATACTATGTTGTATCCAGAAGGACAACAAATTCCTTTTACAGTATCTAAACGCATTGTTTTAGCTAGAGCTATAGTACATAATCCTAAATTACTTTTACTCAAAGATCCTTTAGAGCATTTTGAGAAAAAAGAGGCGCAACAGATAGTTAAATATTTAACAGCAGTAGAAAGACCATGGGCTTTAGTTGTTTCTAGTAGAAATGAATATTGGAAAAAACATTGCAATCAAACTATTAAAATTTCAGAAGGAAAAATAAACGCAAAAAACAAGAACAATGCTTAATATCTCTCATAATCAATTAAATAAAAAAGTATCTCTCAAGGAGTATAATGCTTTTAAGAAAGTGTTTGTTACAAAACATAATAGGTATTTTAATCGTTTTTTAGGAGTATTTGCGCTAATACTTGTTATAATACTTTTTTTACCATGGACGCAAAATGTTAGTGGTAATGGCTATGTTACAACATTAACACCAGATCAACGCCCCCAAACAATACAATCACCTATTCCTGGTCGTATTGAAAAATGGTATGTTAAAGAAGGTGATTTTGTTACTAAAGGAGATACTATTTTATTTATTTCAGAAATAAAAACTGAATACCAAGATCCACGTTTGGTAGAGCGTACTAACCAGCAACGTGATGCAAAAAGGCGTTCTGTTTTATCTTATCAAGAAAAAATAAAAGTGCTTGAAAATCAAGTATCTGCATTAACAAAAGAACGAAGTTTAAAACTTTCTCAAGTGGAAAACAAGTTGAAACAATCTCGTTTAAAAGTGAAAAGTGATAGTATTGATTTTAAAGCTGCTAGCACTAATTTAAATATAGCGCAAAAACAATATGACAGAACTGTATTACTTGAAATTGAAGGTTTAAAATCTGTGGCAGATGTAGAAACAAAACGTCTAAAGTTACAAGAGACTGAAGCAAAGTTGATTTCTCAAGAAAATAAATTATTATCTAGTAAAAACTTAGTAGTGAATGCACAATTAGAAATAAGTCGTGTAATGGCAGAATATTCTAATAAAATTGCAAAATCACGAAGCGATCGTTTTACAGCAGAATCTAATCAATTTGAGGCAGAAGCTCAAGTCTCTAAATTAGATAATCAATCATCTAGTTATAAGATAAGAAATGCTATGTATTATATTACGGCACCTCAAAACGGTTATATTAATAAAGCTATTAAAGGTGGTTTAGGAGAAACCTTTAAAGCTGGAGAAAAATTAGTTGGCATCATGCCAGCAAATTATGATCTTGCCGTAGAAACCTATGTAGATCCTATAGATTTGCCTTTAATGCATATAGGAGAAAGTGTGCGTATTCAGTTTGATGGTTGGCCTGCTATTTTTTTTAGCGGTTGGCCTAATGCTTCATTTGGAACTTATGCAGGAAAAGTTGTAGCAATAGAAACTTTTATAAGTAACAATGGAAAATTTAGAATATTAATTGCTCCAGATATAGACAGTAGTCCATGGCCAAAAAATGTACGTGTTGGTTCTGGTGCTTACACGATAGCATTATTAGACAATGTTTCTATTTGGTACGAATTATGGAGGCAACTTAATGGCTTTCCTCCTAATTATTACATTCCAAATAATAATATATCATCAAAAAAGAAATAGCAAATGAGAAGGATAATTAAACAGGTTTCAGTGTTTATCTTGTTTGCTTTTTTTAAAACAGGATTTGCACAAAATATAGAGAATACAACAAATAAGACTCTGTCTTTTGAAGAATATTTAGGGTATGTAAAGCAACACCATCCAATTATAAAACAAGCAGGACTTATATTAAGCACAGGAGAAGCTAATTTATTAAAAGCTCGTGGTGGTTTTGATCCCAAGGTAGAAGTTGACTACAATCGTAAGAAATTTAAAAAAACCGAGTATTTCGATGAGTTTAATACACGTTTTAAAATACCAGTCTGGTATGGCATAGAATTTAAAGCAAATTTTGAAGATAATGCTGGCGAATTTTTAAACCCTAACCTTAATACCCCAACTAATGGGTTATATAGCGCTGGTGTTTCATTGTCTTTAGCACAGGGTTTTTTGATAAATGAACGGATGGCTTCAATAAAAAAAGCACGTTTTTTTATTAAACAAACGAAAGCAGATAGAGATTTAATGGTAAATAATATATTATTTGATGCTAGTATGGCTTATTTTGATTGGATAGAAACAACAAACGAGTTACGTATTTATAATACTTATTTAGATAATGCTTCAATAAGACTTAAAGCTATAGAAAGAAGTGTTAATCTGGGAGAAAAAGCCAAAATAGATATTACAGAAGCACGTATTACTTTACAGAGTAGACAACTTAGTTTTGAGAAAGCAAAATTAAAAAAGAGAAAAGCAGAGTTAGTAGTGAGTAATTATCTATGGTTTAACAACATACCTATGGAAATAGAAGATAATATATTACCTATAGTTCCAGAGTTTTCAAGTATACAATCGTCATTAATTATTAATAATAGTATAGATAATATATCTGATTTAGTTAATACTCATCCCAAACTGATTAGTTTGGATGCTAAAATAGATAGACTAACTATAGACAAAAGATTAAAAAAGAATAAATTATTGCCAAAAATAGATTTACAATATAATTTTCTATCTCCAGAAATAGATCAAATTAATACGTTTAATACTTCTAATTATAAAACTAGTCTTAACTTTAGTTTTCCTCTTTTTTTAAGAAAGGAACGTGGTGATTTAAAACTGGCAGAACTTAAACTCCAAGAAGTCAACTATGAGCGCCTTTCTTTCACTTTATATATTAAAAATAAAATTTCTGATGTAAATTCTGAGATGGAATCTTTAACAGTTCAAAATAATTTGATGCGTTCTATTGTGTCAGACTATCAAACATTAGTAAAAGCAGAAGAGCGTAAATTTTTTTTAGGAGAGAGTTCATTATTTTTAATTAACTCAAGAGAGCAAAAATTAATAGATGCACAACTTAAAGAGAATAAATTACTTATTAAGCAATTAAGTATAACTGCAAAGTTATACAACGTATTAGGAGTTACTGAATTTATTAATATAAACTAAAAAGTAAATTTTAAACAAAGAGAAAGTTCTGTTTTATGAACAGTTCTTTCTCTTTATAAAAAATATTAACTATTAAGATTAGAATTTTATATTCGATTTAATACGGCTTTACCAGCTTCATTATCAGGATTTAATACAATAGATTTTTTGTAGTTAAGTTTTGCTTTGGAAGTATTACCTTGAGCTAAGTAAGCTTCTCCTAAACTATCATACACATTCCATGATTTAGGAAACGCGCTAGCATTCATTTCAAAAACAGCTATAGCTTCTTTAATGTTGCCAAATTGTAAGTATAAATAGCCAAGTCCATTTATTTCGTTTTCTTCTAAAATATAATTAGAATCTGTTTTATTAGTTGCAAAATAAGTTTTGGCTGCAGGAAGTCCTTTTTCTAAAATAGTCATATATAATCCTAATCCAATATACTTTTTAGCATTGGTGAAATTTGTATCACAAAATTTGTAAAAATGCTTTAACTCATGAGTTTTTCCTTTTCTAATTAAACTGTATGCTGTATTGGTTATAGCAGCACTTTCCATTGTATAAGATTTATTAGGAAACTGACTTTTAAAAAGCTTAAAAGCAGCCATTGCTTCAGTTAGCTTTTCTCCTGCAAATAATTCTCTAACTGTATTTTTTAACTCACTCACCTTAACATCTGGATATGCTTTGCTTTTTGTAGCATTATTAAACCAAATATTCCCCGCTTCTACTCCATCATTTAATAAAACAGCTCTTAGCTCATGACCTATAGATTTTGTTGGTATATGGACAGTACCATCTTTAATTATAGTTTTTTCTGAACGTACATTATTAATATCATCAAAAGGATTTTTATCAAATAAAATTAAATCAGCAACCTTTCCTACTTCTATTGCACCACGTTTATTATCCAATTGCATAGATTCGTATCCATTAAGTGTTGCAATTTGAAGTGTTTCACCAATTGTAAATCCTGCTTTATTAAGGAGAATAAGTTCAGATAGTAATGCTTTACCTCCAAAACGACAATCTGTACCAATACGCAATTTTACGCCTTTATTATGTGCAATTTTCATGTAATTCATAAATGCTATATAAGCAGCGTCTAATTGCTTTTGTTGTGTTAAATTATAATTAACCATTGGTGTATCTCGTATTGGAAAATACTCAAAAGATGTAAAAAAATCAGTTTGATTAGCAGAAGAAGCAACTACATTTAAAGCAGAGCTTATTGTAACATTATTTTTAGCCATTTTATCAAACAATTCGTAAAGTCGTAATTCAAACTTAGGATTAGATTTTATGTATCCAAAAAAATAGACCATTTGTGCTGCAAATTCATCAATGCTAGAGTTCATTTTAATCTGATACATTTCATTCATTTTTGGCCAATGCTCATCGTAGTTTAAAATACTTGGTGTAAGTGTGAAAAAGTGTTCAAAATTTGAAACTCCATAATCTATACCTTCACCAATAGTTACGCGATTATTATCAACATGAGAATTAATAATAATGCCTTGCTTTATAGCTTCGTCTGCCATAGCTTCATAATCTAATTTATGTAGTTTGCTATAGAGTTTCATGTATTTTAGTCCGCGTTTAGCATAGCTTCGTACTTTTTCTCTACCATGCTCAGGATTTTTAATTTCTATATGATGTGCCGGTTGTTTTCTATCTTCATCAGACACCATAGATCCGCCACATATAAAAATATTTGGATGGTTTGGTGATGGTTTTTTCTGCCAGTCTAATGTTACATCTATCCAAGGTTCTGGTTGGCCCATATCTATAATGGTTGTAACTCCATAATCTAGATAATGCTGTGCAGTTAAATCTCTTAGCATGTTTAAACCATTATCGTCTTTATAATCTTCTGGTGACGCTGCATCTGCACCATAGTTACCAACAGTATGCACATGTGTATCAATAAATCCAGGAATTAATAAACGCTGCTTCCCTTCTATTGTTTTTAAAGCTTTAAAAGTTTTATCTCCATCTATTATTGCTGCAATGGTATCTGCTTTAATTAATACCGTTTTATTATTTAATACAGCAGTTGTTTTACTATTAAATAGCTGCACATTAGCAATAGCTAAATCGTATTTTTCTTGATTACAACTAGAAACAATAAATACTATGAGAACTAGTGAAAAGAAATTTTTCATGTAGATTGATTTAAAACAGTGCTGCTTTAATAATATTAAAACAGCACTGTTGATTATTGATTTGATTGATGAATTTTGATATTTAAAACTTAGTTGCCATAAATATGTTTAGCGCCTTTAGACAAAAGGTAGTCAACAATATCATCATGTCTATTTCTAGATGCAGCAGATAGCGCTGTGCCTTGTCCATTACTATATAAATTAATATTTGCCCCTTTTTCAACTAACAGTTTCACAGTATCCATTAAGCCGTTTCTTGCAGCTGCATTTAAAGCAGAACCTTGTCCATTATTTTGAAGGTTAATATCTGCGCCTTTAGACAGTAAGTAAACGATAACTTTATTATGTCCGTTTCTGGCTGCCGCATTTAAAGCAGAACCTTGTCCATTGTTTTGTAAATTAATATCTGCGCCTTTTTCTATAAGTAGTTTAACAGTTTCAAGATGTCCATTTCTGGCTGCGGCATTTAAAGCAGAACCTTGTCCATTGGTTTGTGCATTAATATTTGCTCCTTTTGATAATAGAAGTTTTACAGTATCTATTAAACCATTTCGAGCGGCTGTATTTAGAGCAGAACCTTGGCCATCATTTTGGGAATTAATATCAGCTCCCTTTTCAATTAAATAAATAATACTTTCTTTTGAACTGTTTTTTGCTGCTGAAATTAATGGAGAGCCATGACTATTTGTATTGTTATTAATATCTGCTCCATTATTTATAAGATATTCCATAGTAGCTTTATGACGATTATTAGCTGCAGCATTAACAGCGCTACCTTGATTTGATGTTGTTTTATTAACATTTGCTCCTTTTGCAACTAGAAACTCAACAGTTTTTAAATGCCCGTTATTAGACGCTGCTATTAGAGCTGTACCTTGATTAGGTGATACTTTGTCGATTTTTGCTCCTTTTGAAATTAAATAACTTAACGTTTTCAAGTGTCCATTATTGGCTGCAGCAATTAAAGGAGTGCCTTGATTTGGTGAGATTTTATTTATTTGAGCATTCTTAGATACTAAGTATTTTACTGTTTCTAATTGACCATTATTAGCTGCTGCAATAAGCGCATTGCCTTGATTTGGAGAGATGAAATTTACGTCCATACCTTTATTAACCAAAAACTTAACGGCTTCTGTATTATTAGAATGTGCAGCAGCAATTAGTGCATTACCTTGATTTGGTGAGTAATGGTTAATATCTGCGCCTTCAGAAATAAGATACTTCATGACATTAAGATGGCCATTACTTGAAGCTGCAATTAACGCATTGCCTTGATTAGGAAATGTACGATTAATATCTGCGCCTTTAGACACAAGGTATTTTACTATATTTAAATGCCCGTATTCTGAAGCTGTAATTAAAGGCGTACCATCTCCTTGTACATTTAGTTTTACATCTGCACCCTTTTCTACTAATAACTTAGCTATTTCAAGATATCCATATCTAGCAGCTGAGAATAATGGTGATTTCGGTTTTTGATACCTCATATAGTTTCCGCTAGATTGATCCACATTATATCCAGGATTTGGATCTATACAATTTACATTTGTTGATGTCAATAATGCTCTAACCTTTTTGATATCATCAATTCCAATGGCTTGTAATAATGCTCTACATTCTATGTTAGAAGCCGTATCTTCTATAGAATTGTCAATGGCATTTAAGGTTTCGGTAGTTGTACCATTAGCATCAGATATTACAATATTGCCAGTGGTGTCTACTTTTAAATCTGCGCCTTCCTTAAGTTTTGTTTTTACTGAAGTTAATCTCTTATACTCAGAATTTTCAATATATTCAATACAAGCTGGATCTAAATTAATTAAGATTTCCTTGAGTTTAGCAACGTCTTTTTCTTCTAAAGCTATTTTAAAAGCTTCACAATCTGAGAAATATTCAGGTTCAGATGCTTTTTCTACATCTGTTAGAATAGTATGTTCTATAGTTGGTTGTTCTGGCTGCCCAAATGCCTCATAAGGCTTATTGAGTAACAATAATAGTGCGAAAAACATTGGAAATGTAAAAGCATATTTCCAATAACTGTGTGGGTTTGATTTTTTACTGTTCATTTTTAATATTCGTTGTTTGATTAATGATTGATTGTAATTTGTTGTGATTGTTAAAGGTTTGTTGTAAGTGGCAATTTTTAAAAGATTCATTTGGTAACTATCTTTTTCAGTAGTGTTAGTATCGATAAGCAAGTGATCAGTTTGATATTCGATATTCTTCTCTACCTCTTTTCTAAATAACCAGATAAAAGGATTAAACCATAGTAGTATCACAGCGATTTCAGAAAGTAATAAATCTATACTATGGCGTTTTTTTACATGAATTTTTTCGTGAGCAATAATTTGTTCGTAGATTTCAAACTCATATTGTTCTGGGTTAATAAATATATAGTTGAAAAAAGAACAAGGTTCTTTAGTATTAGTAGAATTTATAATAATACTATCTACATCTTTAATTTTATCTTTAGACCGTATTACTTTAAATATTAAATTTCCAATCTGGGCTAGTAGATTTATACTTAATACAATTACACCAAAAATATAGGCGATTAAAATCCAGTCTAAAACACTTCGCGAAGGTTTTACATCTACAACATTCATTTCAGATTGTTTTTCTGCAGTTATTTCTATTGGACTAATGTTTTGGTTTGTATTTGGGTCTATAGCTTCAACAACTTCATTATTTAATTGTTCTGAAATTGATGGCTCAAGTAATTCGGAAACGAAACCTTGATTTTGAACTAATTTAGGTAGTGATACAAATGGTATTGTAAAAGTTAATACAAGACCTAAAATTAAATACATTCTATTTGTAGAAAAGAAACTTTCTTTTTCAATTAAAATCTTATAAAACCCCAAAACTATAATAAGAATTAGTGCCGTTTTTATTAAAAGAGTAATCATGATTTTTTAGATTTATTGGATTTAATAATATCTATTAATTCAGATAATTCATCTTCAGAAAGATTTTCCTCTTTTGCAAAATAGGCCATCATTTTTGGAAAAGAATTTCCAAAAAACTTCTTCTTTATGTTACCAAGATTATTATCTCTATACTCTTCAAATTCTGCTACAGGACTGTATTGATGAGTGTTTCCTATTTTTTTAGATTTCAAAACACCTTTTTTTACTAAAATTTTAATAATAGTTGCTACAGAATTATAATGCGGCTTTGGTTCTGGTAATTTTTCAATAACATCTCTTATAAAAGCTGTTTTTAATTCCCATATAATTTGCATTATTTGATCCTCTCTTTTAGTCAGTTTTTCCATTGGTGATATGCTTTACTTTTCAAAACTACTAAAAAATTAGTATAACTACTAAAAAATTAGTAATTATTTTTTATTTGTAAGATTTTACACACCATAAATGGGGATAAAATTAACTAATAATAATAAGAATGTATTTATATTTAGTTAAGCTGTTAATAGAGTTATAGAGATGCTTGAGCTTCAACAAGTGCTTTAGCATGGCCATCATATTCTATAGAGCTTCTATGTGAACTACTAATATAAATAGTGCTAGATAAATTATTAAAGAGCTTAATATTTACCTTATAATGCTCTGATGATTTATGTTTAGATCTTATATTGAATTTAATGTAATAGTTACCATTTTTACCTTTAGATATCTTAAGGTTTTTAGGTACATCATCAAAAGCTACTGCAACAGCATTATTAGTATAGACGCCTCCAACACGTTGCTCACCATAATATGGAAGATTAGCAACTACTCTTCCTTCTTTCATACGAAAGTAATTGTTACTATTTGATATATTTATATTACTTGACGAACTGCCTATTGGAAATAGACCTGAATTTTGAATTTGTCTAAATGATCCAGTTACTTGGGGTTGAGCCCAATCACATTTTATTTCAAAATATTTATTTTCTATAAGGTTGTCAATTTTTTCTGTTTGAAATGTATTCAATTCATGTTTTGTAACCGAGCAACTAAAAAATAGTATAGCGTTTAATAAGAGTATTATATGTTTTTTCATTTTATTAATATTTTTTTAAGTCACTTCTATAAAATACAAAAAAATAAAAACAAGTCGTTGATTTTTAACATATTATTGTTTTATTACACTATTATGAGTTATTTAAGAAAATATAGTGTGTTATTAAAGCTTTATATATTTTATAATAGGAGTACAATAAATTTATCGAATGTTTGAAATTTATTGCATAAGCCTAAAAATAAGATAATTAGTATTTATTGAGGATGTATATACGAAATGAATGAAAAAAAAACCAACTAGATAAACGTCATAAATATTGGTTAAAGCACTAGTTTTTGATTTAGATTTAGTATATTTAAGTATAACTAAAAAACAAGAAATTATGACAGTGAACTATGAATATGATGGCGTAACAGCTAGCTCAGAATTAGAAGATTATGTAAAAGGGAAATTAGAAAAGTTATTTAATAAATATGAATTTGTACATAGAGCAGATGTGTTTTTTAAGACAGAAAACATAAGTAGTAGAGATGGGAAAATGAAAACGTCTATTCGTTTAAGTGCTCCAGGGCCACAATTATTTGCAGAAAATGCTACAGAATCATTTCATAAAAGTGCCTCTGAAACAATTTCAGCTTTAGAACGGCAATTAAATAAACGAAAAGATGCTATGCAAACACATTAAATTATAATACTTAAAACAAAAAAGCCACAGAAATGTGGCTTTTTTGTTTTAAGTATTAATGTCTATTAGAAGAATTAATTAATCTTCCTTAGTCTTATTAATATAAAAAGGATCGACACTTTGGATACATGATATAATCTGCTCGTCTGTTAACTTATAAAGTTGTGCAATTGGCTGTTTCTTAAAATCGTAATTCTTAATTTTATTCCTATTTCTTTTAATATAGTTCTCTAAAACTTCTAAGATCATTTTATTAGATTGTCCTGTTGGTGTAGAACTTACTCCAACAAGGATATTTGCTAATTCTAATTTTGGTGCCTTGCTAAATGCTATTTGGGACAAGCGTCCTCTATATTCAATTTTTGCAGAACCTAAAGCTCTATAATCGTCCCCAAGTACTAGCCTATCAATACAATGTCTGCCTTCGTGTGCAAACATAGTAGCATTGTCTCTATGTAACTCATATTGTTCTATAAATTTTAGTTGTAATTCTATATCATTTAAACCAGTTGCTACCAATTTACTGTATATTGAATCTAAAGCATCTAATTCTATCTTTTTAGATACTTCAGATCGAATTATCTTAATATCTGTACTTAATGTAGATGTTAATAGATTTGTAGCTATGCTTTCTTCAATTTTCTTTCTTTTTACCTTATCCGTTACTTTATCCCAAGCATCAATTGCTAAGTAGTTAAACATACTCTTAATGCGTAAGAAACCACTTGAAAGTGCATAGCCTCCAGCACCTCTATTCTCCCAAAACCAACTTGGATAACCATTAGATATCATCATATCTAACTCTGTAAAAGTGAAATCTGCACCTTTACCATATTGCTCTACATGTCTAATACGTTCATTAACAATATGACCAAACACTAAACCTACTTGTCTTGATGAGCTAGAGCCAGCAATAATAAATACACTACCAAATTTTGATCTAATTAAATCCCTAAAATTATTTAGACTAAAACTATCTTTTTTAGTTTCCGAAGCTAATAATGTTTTGTATAACTTTTTATTTAAAGCTCTTAAACCATTTATAAAATCATCAGAATTATAGGTATCTATGCTTACTAATCTATAATACTCATTAGTAAATATTTTCACATCTTCTATGTAGTTAGCATATGTAATAATCTTAGTTGTAGATGATTTTGTTTTTATATCCTTGAATTTAAAGATCTTAGCGAGTACTTTTGCGTAAGTGTAGAATCTAGACCTACCTAATCCTTCTATTAATGTTTCTTGTTGGGGAGTAGTTAATTTAGTATCATCCCAATATGGAAGTATAGTATTTAATTGTTTAGCAGATGGTTTAAGAAAATCATACACGCTATTTACATTAGTAAATCTATAATAAGATAACCAGGCTTTCATTGCCAAGTTTCCTTGTTTTAACAATAGGGAAATACCTAATAATATATTAGAAGCATTAACATTTGTCGGGTTTTCTTCTAAAAGTGCATTTAATATTAATGAAGCCTCTTTTAGTTTTGTAGTATCATAATTTTTATCTGAAAAAATATTGTGTATTGCTTCATCTAAGATAACTTTACAATATTTATATTTTGAATAGCTTTTATCTGCTTTAGATTCTGATAATAAAATAGCTTTTTTGCCAGCTTTTAAAGCTTCTTTAAAATGATTTGACTCTACTTCTACTCTCAATAGTTTTAGCCAAGTTTCAGACCTGTAATCACCTATACTATCTGCTAAATACAAACGATTTTTAGCTTTTTTATAATTTTTATAAAATTTCCAGTCTATAATTGCTAATTCACGTAAAGCTTTACATCTATCTTTTTTATTAGCTTTAGTAGTATTTACTACTGTTTCAAATAGTTGTTTTGCGTCGTTTAGCTTTAAAGCATTGTATGCTTGATAAGCTGCTTGTAAGTTAGGATTTTCTTTATTGTCTTGTGTGTAAATTTTATTCGATATAAAAAAAAGACTTAATAATAGTATTGCTTGTTTTATTGTTACATTCATAATCAACTTATATAGAATACAAATATAACTAAATATAGGTTCTTTATGCTTATATGGAAAGAATTTATGCCTATTTAATAAGTGGATTAATAATAAATATTAATTTAAAACTCTAATAAACAGCGGTTTAATATATTGTAAAATATAAGAATGTGGTAAGTGTAAATGTATAAGTGATTAATTAATCGTTAAAACGATAATAACCACATTTTAAATACGCACCTTCGGGAAAGCCAATTGGATGATCGCTATCATGATGTGTTTTTAAAATAATTTCAAAAGACCTAGAACCTTCTCGTAATGCTTGGCTATTAATATCAAAGAATGTTTGAGCTAAAATTCTTGAAGAACATGAAGCTAGTACTAGCAATCCATTTTTAGCAGTTAGTTTAATACCTAATTGCGCTAATTGTGCATACTTTTTCTTTGCTAAATCTATTTCAGTTTGCTGTTTTGCAAAACTTGGCGGATCTATTACAACAACATCAAAAGTTTCATTATTTGCTATCATACGTTTCATAGCAACAAAAGCATCATCTGCAATAGTTGTATGTGTTCCTGAGTATGAATTTAATTTTCCATTTTGATAAGCAATTTGCAATGCTTGCTTGCTAATATCAAGACTTGTAACAGATGTTGCTCCATTTGCTAGAGCATGAACAGAAAAACCGCCGGCATAAGAAAAGACATCTAATACAGATTTTCCTTTACTCCACGCTCCTACTTGTTTTCTATTATGTCTATGATCTAAGAAATAGCCTGTTTTATGACCTTTTATAACATTTGCAGAAAAATGAACATCGTGTTCTATAAAGTGTACTACTTCATCTTCTAAAACGCCAAAAACGACTGCTCCATTTTTTAGATTATGCAATTTAGATTGCTCTAGGCTACGGCTAAGTCTTATAACTATGGTCGCTACACTTGAAACTGCTTGTAAACTTTCTAAAATAGATTCTAAATACGGCAACCATATTTCAGAATATAATTTAACGACTAAAACAGAATTATAAACATCAGCAATAAGGCCAGGAAAGCCGTCATTTTCTCCAAAAAGTAACCTGTAACTTGTAGTATTCGTTTGTAATAAATTATAACGTTTAGCAAATGCGTCTTCAATTTTAGCTTTAAAAAAGTCAGCATTTATTGTTACTGGTGTAGTACCACTATGCAACATTTTAATTCTTATTGGAGAATTTGCATCATACAAACCAAGACCAATAACTTTATTTTTATTTTTCCCAAAAATAATAGCTAAATCACCACTTTTAGCACCATCATTTATTTTAGTGATATTATTAGAAAACACCCAAGGATGTCCTTGTGAAACAAACTGCTCGCCTTTCGAATTTAGCTTGACTGCTAGTCGTTTAGGGGTGTTATTTGAAGTGATGCTTTTAGGGAATTGAGGCATTGTAATTATAGTGTCAATTCTTTAATTTTTATGCCTAATGCTTTTTCTACATCTTGAACACGCTGTAATTCATTTGGTAATACCAAAGCTATTGATTCTCCTGTTTTTCCTGCTCTTGCGGTTCTGCCACTTCGGTGTGTATAATATTCTAAATGTTCTGGTAATTGATGGTGTAATACATAAGCAAGGTTATCTACATCTATACCACGTGCAGAAACATCTGTAGATATTAATATTTGAAGATTAGTGTTTTTAAAAGCACGCATAACCTTATCTCTTTCTTTTTGCGTCATATCGCCTTCTAATGCATCAACATTAAAACCTTCTTTTTGTAATTGTTGTTTTAATGCCTGAGTACCAGCTTTAGTTCTGCAAAATATAATTCCACGAGCTTCTTCTCTATCTTCTAATAACCGAATTAATGTATTGGGTTTGTTGCCTATTGAGGTTTGCACAAAATGATGAGAAATATTTGCATTTACAATGCTGTTTCTGTCTATTTCTATACGTGCTGCATCTTGAGAGATATAGCGTTTAACAATACTTTTTAAATCTTCAGGCATAGTAGCAGAAAATAACCAAGTATTGCGAGCGTTTTTGTTAGTAGCATCTAAAATAGTGTTTAAGTCTTTTTTAAAACCCATACTTAACATTTCATCTGCTTCGTCTAAAATTAAACTGTTTATATATTTTAAATCAATAATATTTTTGTCTAATAAATCTACTAATCTTCCTGGTGTTGCAACTATAACATGAGTTGCCCTACGTAAATTACGAATTTGAATATCTATTTTTTCGCCGCCATATACACCTTCAACAAAAATCTTTTTGTCATTATATTTAGTGAATTTAAAAAGCTGTTTTTTTATTTGTTGTACTAATTCTCGTGTTGGCGCTATAATTAAGCCTTGAACAACATTTTTGTTTGCATCGATTTTATGTAATAAAGGTAATCCAAATGCAGCAGTTTTCCCAGTGCCAGTTTGAGCTAAACCTACAAAATCTGTCTTAGAGTTGATTAAGATAGGGATTGCTTGTTTTTGAATTTCAGTTGGTATCTTAATACCTATTTCTTTAAGTGATTTTATATAGTTATTGCGTATACCTAAGTCTTTAAAAGTACTCATAATTGTTTACTGTTAAGGGTTTGTTTGTGTTTTGAGTACTCTATTACTTTTATTAGTTTGAGTAAGTACTGCAAACTGTTATACTATTAACCAAATACTAATCTTCTGGCGGAAACCCATGAATGGTTTCGTAAATATCATCAAAATTTGCTCTTAAATAAGCATTTAATTTTTTCTTATAATCGTCTTTTAACCATTCTACAAAGTTAAAAGTACTTTTGCTAATACATTTTGTATAACGTTGAATACGGTAATCTATATCGTCTTTTAGTAATTTAGCTAAAGCTAATGCATCCCAAAGGTCTTCACTGTTTTCTGTACAAATATAGGCGTGATGATGTATAGAACGCTCTAAAATTACTTTAGAAGAATCTCCTTCTCTAACAGATTGAATGTACATAGCTTTAATATCGAAATATACATCCTTAGATTTTGCAAACTCAGCGCGTAAATCGTCTGGCATCTCATATCTAAAGTTACTTTCTAGATCTTCATCACTTAAAATACCATCTAAGTAGAAATTTGGAGATCTAAATATTTTGTGCCAATCTAAATCACTTCCCCAAGGTCCAAAACGATGTAAATTGTTACCTAAATCAATAACTGTAAATTTACTTTTGTTTTTAAGTATACGTGATCCACGACCAATCATTTGGTAATATAATGTAAGTGATTTGGTTGCTCTGTTTAGTATAATAGAATCTACGGTTGGCTCATCAAAACCAGTTGTTAAAATACTTACAGAGGTTAAAATGGCATCTGGTGTTTCTTTAAACCATTTTAAGATGGCTTTACGCTCCTTTTTTGTGTTGTTATTATCAAGATGTGCTACAGGATAACCAGCACGTCTAAAGGTATCATATACATGTAATGAAGTATTTATACCATTATTAAAGATTAATGTCTTTTTTCCTTTACAACGTTCTTCATAAGCCTGAATAAGCTTAGTAAGCATGTCTGTATTAGTATATAAATCTTCAGACGATTTTACTGTATAATCACCATTAGCTCCTACAATTAAAGAAGTTAATCCAACATTGTATGAATAGATTTCGGCACGCGCCAAAAATTCATTTTCTATTAAAGATTGTATTGTTTCACCAACAATTAACTCATTATAATTGTCTTTCATTGGTAGATTTATATTACTACTCAATGGTGTTGCTGTTACTCCTAGTATAAATGATTTCTCAAAAAACTTAAATAGTTTAGTAAATGAATTGTAATGCGCCTCATCAATAATAACTAAACCTATATCTGAGATGTCGAGTTTGTCATCATTTAAACGATTGTTTAAAGTCTCTACCATGGCTACAAAACAATTGTAATCATGTTGATCACTTAAATCTGCTTTAGAATCAACAATTTTATTGCTAACACCAAATTCTGTAAGCATATTTGAGGTTTGTTTACATAGCTCAATTCTATGTGTCATTACTAAAACCTGCTTTTTGTGATGCTTTAAATATTGTCTAACAATTTCAGAGAAAATAACTGTTTTTCCTCCACCAGTAGGCAATTGATATAACAAGTGATAATCTTCTGGTGCTTCTTCAAAACACTTAAAAATCTTATTTATAGCTCCTTTTTGATAGCTATATAAACTTTTCCCTTCTTTACGTTCTTCTAGTTCTAAAGTTGTAACTGACATTTACTATAATCGTTTTTTTGGAATTTTGAGATGTGCAAAAATACAACGAATTAAAGGCTTTAAACGAATTATTATTAAAAAAGTTTTATAAATGATTACTTTTAAATCTAAATATGAATAAAAAAACTGATAATATTCAAGCTCAATTTAGCGGATTTTATAATACATCTCACCTTTTTTTAAAGTCAATTTTTGGGATGCAACCATTACTAAAACCTAAAGGAAAATGTCCAGTTTTTATTGGTGTTGGATTAGATAAAATACGACTTGGACAGCGCGTAGAACGTTTTGTAACTACCGAATTGTTAGAGTTTAATGACATTACTATTCTTTGTGAAAATCCACAAATACAAACAGAAAAAAAACATACCATTGGAGAATTAGATTGTTTGTTTTTAGATGGAGATCAACCTGTTCATTTAGAAATTCAATTTAAATATTATCTATATGATGAGGCTTTAGGAGACACAGAAATAGAGCATTGTATTGGTCCTATGCGACGAGATTCGTTAATAGAAAAACTAAACAAACTTAAAGAAAAACAGTTACCACTACTCTATGCTAAAGAAACTAAACCATTGTTAAAAAGTTTAAAACTTAAAGCAGAGTATTTTGAACAGCGAATATATTTTAAAGCACAACTTTTTATACCCTATGAAAAAAAAGTCGAGCTAAAAGTTTTAAACCCTAATTGTATTTGCGGCTTTTATTTTAAGTATTCCGAATTATCAAAATTTAAAGATTACAAATTTTATAAACCAAAGAAGACAGATTGGTTGTTAGATGTTACACAAAATGTATCATGGAAAACTTATGATAAGATATTACCAGAATTAATTATATATGAAGCTGAAAAATACTCACCAATGTTATGGCTCAAAACTAGAAATGGCGAGATTAATAAGTGTTTTGTTGTGGCTTGGTAATTTCTTCACTAATTAAAACAGGTGGTTCACTCATTCAGTTTAGTAGTTTACTCAATTATGTTTATTCTTAAAACATGACTTTTATAGATTTAGTAAAAAATTAAAGAAGTCATGAATAAATTATTTTGCTTATTACTCGTTTTTACTTGTTTAAATCTTAATGCACAAACAGAAGTATCTTCAAAAATTGAATATGTAAAAGTGTTTAGACATAATGCTCAAATTACTAGAAATACAACATTTACTACTAAAACTGGAATGCAAGAGCTTGTACTTACAGGTATTTCTACTTCAATTAACCCATCCAGTTTGCAAATAAAGTTTAATAATACTGATGTTACACTAGTTTCTGCTAAATATGAAAACAACTATTTAGTATCTAAAGTTAACAACCCTAAAATTGAAACCCTAAAGAAGCAATTAGAATCATTGGGTGAGGAATTGTCATGGATAAGCGATCGAAGAACTGGTTTAATAGGTATGGAAACAATACTTAAAAAAAATCAAGATTTAAGTGCTTCAGGTTTTACGCCTCAACAAGTTATAGAGCTTACTTCTGTTTACAATACGAAGTTTTTAGAAATTAGAAAAAAACTAAAAGCATTAGCTAAAGAAGAACTACCTATTAATGAGAAAATAGAGAAAATAAACCAACAATTAATAGAGTTAAATGCAAAGTTTAATAAGCCAAGTGGTAACATAATCCTTCTAGTAGATGCTAAAAAAGTCGAAAAGATAAAATTAAATTGTAGGTATATTGTTGGTAATGTTGGTTGGACTCCTTTATATGATTTGCGTTCTAGCGGCATAACAGAAAATGTAAAACTAACATACAAGGCTAATATTTATCAAAATACTGGTTTAGATTGGGAAGATGTAAACATAATAGTTTCTACTGGGAATCCGTCTCAAAATAATAACAGACCTATTTTAATGCCTTTATATGCTAATGTGTTTCAACCAATACAATATAAACAAGAAAAAGTAGCAGAGCTTGATGAAGTAGTTGTTACAACAAATATGGCTTATGGAAAAAGTAAAAGTTATGTAAACCCTTCAGCTGTTTCTGAGAACCAGTTAAGTATAGATTTTAATATTTTAAATAAACAATCAATTACTACAGATGGAAAAGAGAATTTAGTAGTCTTAAAAAACTACGAACTTCCTACAGAATATGTATACCATACTGTGCCTAAGCTAAATAAAGGTGCATTTTTGCTTGCTAAAGTAAAAGATTGGAGTCAGTATAATCTTGTGTCTGGAGAGGCTAACATTTTTTTTGAAGGCGCTTTTGTAGGAACCTCAAATATAAACCCTCAAGTTACTGCAGAGTCTTTATTAATTTCAATGGGACGAGATAATAGTATTGTTGTAGAGCGTACACCAATAAAAGAGTATACATCTTCTAAATTTATAGGTAGTAATAAAAAAGAAACCATTGGTTATGATTTGGTTGTAAAGAATAAAAAAGCTGTAGCAATAGATATCGAGGTTTTGGACCAAATCCCTGTGTCGCAAAATAAGATCATTCAAATAGTATTAGAAGAAAAAGGAACTGCAGAGTATACCGAAGATTTGGGAAAACTGTTGTGGACACTAAACTTAAAGCCAAGAGAAACTAAGGTGGAGAAATTTATTTATACTATTAAATACCCAAAGAGCAAATCTATAGCAGGCACAAAATAATTTTTAATTTATTGCTTATAAAAAAATCGAACTTATACTTTTGAAAGGTATAATTATTTTAAGTAGAGAAAGTACTATGTAGAAATCATATCCAATTATGCTTTTGGAATTTGTGGAAATACACAGAACAAAATATACACTTCTGATAAATACGACCGATCAATATTGAGGTGTTAATGCGGAGTTCTTTATTTCTGTGTCATAATAATAGTAATAAAACGATTGAATCTGTAGACTGCAATGAATTTTTAAATATATAGTTAATAAGTACTAATAAATCTGCTTCCAAAACAGTATTAAATCTCTTATTTTGCAAGCCTAAACTTGTAATGATTAAGTGAAAGTCTGTATTGCTGAAAAACCATCTGTTGCACGAGAAATTGCTGCTGTTCTAGGAGCCAACACTAAGCGTGATGGTTACTATGAAGGCAATGGATACGCAGTAACATACACATTTGGTCATTTGTGTACGCTTAAAGAACCAAATGATTATAAACCGTATTGGAAAAGCTGGGATTTAAACAACTTACCTATGTTACCAGAAAAGTTTGAGACAAAAGTGTCTAAAGACTCTGGTATAAAAAAGCAGTTTAACATAGTAAAAAGTTTATTTGATAAAGCAGATGTAGTAATAAACTGTGGTGATGCCGGCCAAGAAGGAGAACTTATTCAACGTTGGGTATTAAACGAGGCAAATTATAAAGGAGAAGTACAACGTTTATGGATTTCTTCGTTAACTACCGAAGCCATAAAAGAAGGGTTTAATAACTTAAAGCCTGCTTCAGATTACGATAATTTATATTATGCAGGATTTTCTAGAGCTATTGGAGATTGGTTACTAGGCATGAATGCCACACGTCTATATACTGTAAAACATGGTGGTTATAAACAAGTATTATCTGTAGGTCGAGTACAAACTCCTACTCTAGCTATGTTGGTTAATCGCTATAAAGAGATTGAAAATTTTAAGCCACAACCTTATTGGGAATTGCAAACTTTATATCGCGACACATTATTTAGTTATGAAGAAGGTCGTTTCTTAAATATGGCAGATGGAGAGAAACTTGCAAACATTGTAAAAGAGCATGACTTTGAAATTGTATCAATTACAAAAAAAGCGGGTAAAGAATATGCGCCAAAACTTTTCGATTTAACTGGCTTACAAGTCTATTGTAATACTAAGTTTGGTTTTTCTGCAGACGAAACATTAAAGATTGTTCAAAAATTATACGAACAAAAAGTTGTTACTTACCCAAGAGTAGATACTACTTTTCTTCCAAATGATGTGTATCCTAAAGTACCAGGTATACTTAAGAATTTGACTAATTATGCTTTGTTAACACAACCATTATTAGGTAAGAAACTTAAGAAAACAAAAAAGACTTTTGATGATAGTAAGGTAACAGATCACCACGCTATTATTCCTACTGGAGTGCAAATGAAATTGCAGTATAACCAACAACAGGTTTACGACATTATTACAAGACGTTTTATAGCTGTTTTTTATGACGAGTGTAAAGTATCTAATACAACAGTAATTGGCAAAGCCGAATCTGTTAACTTTAAAACAACGGGAAAAGAAATATTAGAAAAAGGTTGGCGTATCGTTTTTGAAAAACCAAATAGTCCAAAAAAAGAAACAGGCATTTTACCAACTTTTGAAAAAGGAGAAAAAGGCCCACATGAACCATCGTTTTTAGAGAAACAAACGAAGCCACCAAACCAATATACAGAAGCCTCGCTGCTACGTGCTATGGAGACAGCTGGTAAACAGGTGGATGATGATGAGTTGAGAGAGATAATGAAAGAAAATGGTATTGGTCGTCCATCAACCCGTGCAAATATTATAGAAACATTGTTTCGTAGAAAATATATTAAAAGGAATAAAAAACAAGTATTGCCTACATCTACAGGGATTCAATTAATCGATACAATTCAAAATGAGTTATTAAAATCGGCAGAATTAACAGGTAAATGGGAAAAGCAATTAAAAGATATTGAGAAAGGTGAATTTAATGCTGGTAGTTTTATTAAACAAATGAAACAAATGGTAGACCGTTTGGTTTATGAAGTACGTAGTGAAACTAAAAAAGCAAATATTTCTGCGGCAACAGCGAAACCACTACCAAAAAAGATAAAGACAGCAAAAACGTCTACAAATATTACGTCTCAAGTTTGTCCAAAATGTAAAACAGGTACTATTATAAAAGGGAAATCTGCTTATGGTTGCTCTGCATTTAAAAACGGATGTGATTTTATTTTGCCTTTTAAATTTAAAGACAAAACTATCTCTGAAAAACAATTTATCCGGTTATTACAAAAAGGCTCTACAGTAAATTTAAAAGGGTTTAAAATAGAAGGACAATCTATTGAAGGCTTAGTAAGATTAGATGATGCTTTTAAATTAAAATTAGAGCCCAAAAAAAACAAAACTGAAACTAAAGCTAACACAGTTAATACTTGTCCTAAATGCAAGAAAGGTGAAATTATTAAAGGTAAAACGGCTTATGGTTGTAGTGATTATAAAAATGGATGTGATTTTAGATTTAGCTACGATCTAATACGTGAAAAAGCTAACGGCAAGCAGCTTTCTAAAGATTTGGTTTATGCCATTTTAAATGGAAATTAACTTTTGCTATTTTAATTTGAGACAAAATCGACTTTTAAGCTATAGAACGTATTGAAAACTTTAGAACATAAGCATTTTAAAATCTACAAACCCTATGGAATGTTGAGTCAGTTTGCGAGTAATTCTACTCAGCAAAAACGAAAACGTTTTTTAGGTGAATTAGCCGAATTTCCTAAAGGTATAATGCCTATTGGTAGATTAGATGAAAAAAGTGAAGGCTTATTACTTCTAACTACTGATGGAAAAATGAGTAATTACATAAATTCTAGAGGTATTGAAAAAGAATATTATGCTTTAGTAGATGGTGATATTTCTGAAGCGCAAATAAAAGCATTACGAGATGGCGTAGAAATTGGTTTTGATGGTAAAAAATATCAAACAAAACCTTGCAAAGCTTTTAAATTAAATAAAAACCCCGAGCTTCCTGAACGATCAAAAAAGATTAGAGATGCACGCCATGGTCCAATATCATGGATTTCTATAACACTTACAGAAGGAAAATTTAGACAAGTACGTAAAATGACTAGTGCAGTTGGCTGTGCAACCTTACGTTTGGTTAGAGTAAGAGTTGGAGATATACATTTAGGAGATTTACAAATTGGAAGTGTTACTTCTATAGCATTGTAGTGTGTCTTAAATATTAATTTTCTTGTTTATAATTCATTTAATCGTTTTAGCTTTGCAAAAAAATCACCCATTGATATGAGCCGAATGACACATTGGTTTTACGACTATTTATTATCTGTCGGAGCTTCAGAAGTAACAGCAAAGTATTTAAATATGTTGGCGCTATTATTAGCCTTGTTAATAATAACGTTTGTTATAGATTTTATAGTAAGACGGATATTATTGAATGTGTTTAGCAGATTTGCCGCAAGATCTAAATCTAATTTTGATGATATTTTAGTTAAAAACAAAGTGCCAAGAAATATTGCGCATATTATTCCTTTAATTATTGCTTTAAAAGTAGTCCCGAGTGTGTTCTATGATTTTCAAGGTATTGAGAATGTTGTAGAAAAAGCATTAAAAGTTTTTGGTATAGTATTAGCATTATGGATTGCTAGAAGTGTTTTAAATACACTAAAAGATTATTTTAAAACCATACCTAGGTTAAAAGACAAACCAGTAGATAGCTATATACAGGTCTTTATGATTTTTGTTTGGATAGCTGGATTTGTGCTAGCATTCGCAATAGTAGCAGATATGTCTGTTTGGAAATTTATGACTGGACTTGGTGCTATTTCGGCCGTTATTATATTAGTTTTTAAAGACACAATTCTTGGTTTTGTTGCAAGTATTCAAGTTTCAATAAATGATATGGTACGTATTGGAGATTGGATTACATTCGAAAAATATGGAGCAGACGGCGATGTTATCGAAATTAATTTAGCAACAGTTAAGGTTCAAAATTTTGATAAAACAATTACTACTATTCCAACCTATGCTTTAATTTCTGAATCTTTTAAGAATTGGCGTGGTATGACTAATTCTGATGGTAGACGTATTAAAAGAGCATTAATTATAAAACAAAGTAGTATTAAATATCTAACCCCAGAAAAAGTAGACGCTTTAAAAAGTATTAACTTAATTTCAAACTATTTAAAGGAGAGACAAGAGAAAATAACAACTCATAATAAAGTACACGATATTGATAAAACGCTGTTGCTAAACGGAAGAAACCTTACTAATATTGGAGTTTTTAGAAAGTATATTGATGCTTATGTTAAGCAACATACAGGAATCAATAACGATATGATGATTATGGTTAGACAATTACCGCCAACTGCACAAGGTATACCTTTAGAAGTTTATGCTTTTAGTGCAGATAAAATATGGAAAAACTACGAATATATTATAGCAGATGTTTTCGATCATATTTTGGCAGCGGTACCTTATTTTGATTTAGAATTATTCGAATTACCTAGTGAGATTAGTTAATAAGAGTTAAGTTTTAAGCAAAAAAAAGCCTCAATTATACTATAATTGAGGCTTTTTATAAAGTATATATATAATTATATTTTCTTAACACGAACAGCATTTAAGCCTTTCATGCCTTTTTCTAATTCAAATTGTACCTTGTCATTTTCTGTGATTTCATCAATTAAACCACTAACGTGACAAAAATATTTTTCTTGGTCTTCGGCATCAATAATAAATCCAAAACCTTTTGAAGAATCATAAAATGAAACTTTTCCTTTTCTAATTGGATCTGGTTCAGGCATGTCCTCTTTTTTTGGAACACCTAAAACAATGTTATCTGCTTCAGTTTCAATTTTATCTTCTGGATCTGGTGGCGTATCTACCAAATTACCATTGTAATCTACATAAGCAAATTGGATACCATCTGTACCATTTTCCTCTTTTTGAGCCTTTCTGGCTTCCATTTTCTTTCTCTTGTCTTCACGTTTTTTAAGACGCTTTTTTTCTTTTTCTAATTTGTTAAATGTCTGTTGCGACTTTGCCATTCTTTTTTTTAATATAATTTAATAATTAACGGAATTGTTAATTATTTTTGTAAAAATACGATTTTCAATTGATTATCTAAAGGAAATATTGAAGTTTGGTATTCTTATTCTTTTTCAAGCACTACTGTAATTGTTGCTTTTACACCTGTAGCTAGGTTCCACTGGTTGTCTACAATGACATTTCCTTTAGGGTCAATAACCTTAAACTCTGCAGTGTTTGGGCCACTTGTGCCTTGATTTAATGCTTCGAAATCTATAACGTTATCACCAGGAGTTAATGTTAAAAAAAAGCCTTTGCTATGTGTTTCTAGTAATACTCTAGATTGCATAATATCTTTGTTTACATAAACTCTTATTAAATCGCCATCTGGAGCTTGATGATCTCTATAAATTACATTTACACGTTTTGCTCTTGTACTATATTGTCCTAAATACTGTGTAACTTCACTACCATTATTACGGCGTTCTTCTTCTGCTCTAAGTTTTAATGCACTTTTAAGTTGCTTTTGAAATAGCTCTGCTGGGTTTCTAAGTTTGTCATCATGAACCATTGAAAATTCTTTGCGTTTTGCAATTTTCATCTGTTCATCTTTTGATAGTGTTACTTTTTCTTTAGAAGTTTTATCTGGTTTTGCATCGCTCCTTTTAATAGGTTGCACAATTATTTCAGGATCTTCTTTAGGGTCATCAACAGCTTCTGCAGGAATAGCGATAGATTTATTTTCACTATCAATTTGTGCGCTTAAGCTAAGCACAAAAAAGAAAGTTAATAAAGTGAATAATCTAATTTTCATTTGCATATTTATCTATTTGACGAAAATAAACCAAAAACCATACCTAAATATTAAAATTTTATTAATCTCTTCTAAAAATAGCAAAAAAAATGTTAATCCTAGTATTTGTCTACTCTTCCACTCTATATAATTTAGTTTTTAAAAGTTAAAATTTGTTAAATTAGTACTTTGTATTGCATAGTACTGTAACAAAATGTTATTTGTGTCGTCTTTTAAGTATCAATCAAATATTATCAATCAAAAAACAAACAATCATGAGAACATTAAACACAAATCAATTAACAACAACTTTAAGAGGAACTAAAAGTAATGCATGGAACTCTAAAAGACGTTACAAGTAAAATTTAAAAATCAATCTATCAATCAATCAAAAAACTAGACGTTATGAAAGCAATTATTAATATTTTAAGGAAATCTAATAGAATTACTGATGACAGTTTATTTGTTAGAAGAGAAGTTTTGAGATTTAGTAATACTAAAGAAGCACTTTGGAATGGTGCAAAACGATATGCACATTAATTGTTAAATAACTTCTATTTAAGGCCAGTAAACCCATATTTACTGGCTTTTTTTATTCTTTATTGTTTTGTAACTTCACAAATAATAATAAATAATGTAAGAATTATGAAACCTTTTATTTTAAGTTTTTTTATTGCTATAGCTTTGTTTTCATGTAGATCGGAAGTGAAATCACAGATAGAAACAGAAGAACAACTATTAGAAAGAGCTAAAGTTATCCATGAACGTGTTATTACTTTAGATACGCATTGCGATATTAATATTAAGAACTTTACAGATTCTATAAATTATACACAAGATTTAGATACACAAATTACTTTGCCCAAAATGAAGTCTGGCGGATTAGACGTCGCTTGGTTTATTGTGTATACAGGGCAAGATACACTTACAGAAGATGGTTATAAAAGAGCATATGATAATGCAATTTCAAAATTTGATGCTATACATAAACTCACTAAAGATATAGCGCCAAATGCTATAGAATTAGCTGTTAATTCTAATGAGGTGCGCCGTATACATAAAGACGGAAAAAAAGTAGCGATGATTGGTATTGAAAATGGTTACCCTGTTGGATTAGATATTAAAAACGTTGAGAAATTCTATAATCTTGGTGCTAGATATATGTCCTTAGCTCATAATGGGCATAGCCAGTTATCTGACAGTAATACCGGAGAAGAAGACGATGTTTGGTTGCATAATGGATTAAGTGATTTAGGAAAAGAAGTTATAGTAGAAATGAATCGTGTAGGTATGATGATTGATATTTCACATCCGTCTAAAGAGGCTATTCGTCAAATGATAACGTTAAGTAAAGCGCCTATTATAGCATCTCATTCTTCAGCACGTGCATTGTGTGATCATAGTAGAAATCTAGATGATGAACAATTAGGTTGGATTAAAGAAAATGGAGGTGTTGTGCAAACGGTGGCATTCTCAAGCTATTTAAATGCTGAAAAATTTGATAAAATTGGAGCTATTAAAATGGAGGTTAGTAAACAGATTATTGATTCTATGGGCGTAAAATGGTTAGATCGTGAGGCGCAGAAAAAAGTATCTGCTGAAGAGCGAGAGGAATATTATGGTTATTTAGGAAAAATGGTTCCGATTCGTAAAGCGAAAATGGCAAAAATGAAAAACTTACCACCAGACGTAAATGTAGAAGATTTTGTAAATCATATTGATTATTTAATTCAAAAAATTGGCATTAATCACGTAGGTATAAGTAGTGACTTTGATGGTGGTGGTGGAATTCAAGGCTGGAGCGATGCCAGTGAGACTTTTAATGTGACATTAGAATTAGTAAAACGTGGGTATACCGAAGAACAAATTGAGAAATTGTGGAGTGGTAATTTACTACGCGTACTTGATGAAGTTGAGGCTGTAGCAAAAAAAATACAGGGTATTTAAACTGAATAATTTATTGCATGTATTTGTCAAAATTCTCAATATAATCATTAAGGTTTTCTTCTAACATTTTGCGATATTCAGTAACAAAATAATCTATAGTTTTTTGTTTAGATTTTTTCATTTCATTGGAGTTTTCAAATCCACATGCGCTAACCCAGGAGTTAAACCTAGCAATACTATACATCATAGAAGCACTAGTTTTACCTTTAGTAGTGTGTATTAATTGTTGATTTGATAAGTTTATATGCTCATCTGCTCTGTTAAAAAAAAGCATCATCAATTTTATTCATTGTTTGAAATTTATTTAATAAGCCATTAATTCTAGTAACTCACCTTCAAATTTATCTCGAGACAAATATTGATCTTCTAGCTCATTAATAAAAGGAATTGGTGTCTCTAGACTGGCAACACGTTTTACTGGCGCATCTAAATACTCAAAGCAATTTTCCATTATTAAAGCAGAAACATCACTAGCAATCCCACCAAACAACGAATCTTCTTGGAGTATAATAACACGTCCTGTCTTTTTTACTGAAGCATAAATAGTCTCAGTATCTAAAGGTTGTAGTGAGCGTAAATCAATTAAATCTGCATTAATATTTGTATGTTTATCTAATGCGTTAATTGCCCAATGAACTGCTGCACCATAAGATATAACTGTAATATCATCTCCTTCTCTTAGTTTTGCTGCTTTTCCTAAGGGTATTGTGAAATAATCTGTTGGAACTTCTTGACGAATACTTCTATATAAAGCTTTGTGCTCAAAGAATAGCACAGGATTTGGGTCATTAATAGCGGTTGCTAACAGGCCTTTAGCATCTTTTGGGAATGCAGGATATACAACCTTTAATCCTGGTGTTTTTGTAAACCATGCTTCGTTTGTTTGAGAGTGAAATGGCCCAGCTGCTACTCCTGCTCCACAAGGCATACGTAGAACAACATCTGCATTTTGGTTCCAACGGTAATGTGATTTTGCTAGGTAATTTACTACTGGATTAAAACCAGAGGTTACAAAGTCACTAAATTGTAATTCTACAACACTTTTAATGCCTGCAATACTTAGCCCCATTCCAGTTTCTATAATTGCAGACTCACAAATTGGAGTATTACGAACGCGGTCTTTTCCAAATGCCTCAACAAAGCCATCTGTTATTTTAAAAACACCTCCGTATTCTGCAACATCTTGTCCCATAATAACAAGATCTGGATGTTTTTCCATAGATTGTTTTAGACCTTCAGAAATGGAATCGATTAATCGAAGCTCCTTTGTTACTGTGTTTTCTTCAAACTTCTCATAGTCAAACTCTTGAAATACATCATTTAATTCATTGCTTATAGATGAAATTATTTTTTCTTCAGCATTAGTTTGTGTTAAATTAGTATCAATTTCAGCTTTAATTTGCGCTCTAAAAATATCGTCTTGTTTCTCTGTTAATATATCTTCATCTATTAAGAAAGCACGATAATTATCAATAGGATCTTTTTTAGCCCAAGTATCCATTAAATCTTGTGGTACATATTTTGTGCCACTAGCTTCTTCATGTCCTCGCATTCTAAAAGTCTTAAATTCTATTAATACTGGACGCGGGTTTTGTCGAATACTCTCTGTGATTTTAGATATTTTGGTATAGACTTCTAAAATATTATTACCATCAATAATGTGAGATTCCATGCCATAGCCTATGGCTCTATCTGCTAAATCTTTACAGTTGTATTGTTCTGTCGTTGGTGTAGATAAACCATAACCGTTATTTTCAATACAAAACAATACAGGTAATTGCCATACTGAAGCCACATTTAAAGCTTCATGAATATCTCCTTCACTAGTACCGCCTTCTCCTGTAAATACAGCAGTAACTTGTTTTTTATCCTTTAATTTACTAGCTAATGCAATACCGTCTGCAACACCAAACTGTGGACCTAAATGAGAAATCATCCCAACAATGTTGTACTCTTGAGTACCAAAATGGAATGAACGATCACGACCTTTTGTAAATCCATTGGCTTTTCCTTGCCATTGTGAGAATAAGCGGTTTAAAGGGATTTCACGAGTAGTAAATACACCTAGATTTCTATGCATTGGTAGAATGTATTCTTCCTTTTGCATAGACATAGTAACACCTACAGAAATTGCTTCTTGACCAATACCAGAAAACCATTTGCTAATTTTACCTTGACGTAATAAGATTAGCATCTTCTCCTCTATTAATCGAGGTTTTAACATGGCTTTATATAAATCTAAAAGAGTTTCGGTTTTTATTCCTCTTTTTGTGTATTTGATATTAGACTTCATAAGTGCTTCAGACATACTAAAAATGTTTTGTCAAATATAACATTATTGAATAAAAATCAATTATTCATATAAAAAATTATCAATTATTAAATATGCTATCTTTTCTTTACATTTGTATATAGAAGATTATAAAACAATAGTACAGATGACGAGCATTCCGAGTGTTAATTTAGAGGATTTTCTTTCAGAAGATTCAGAGAGAAAACAAAAATTCATAAATGAAATAGGTAAAGCCTATCAAGAAATAGGTTTCGTAGCTTTAAAAGGGCATTTTTTAAGTGAAAAATTAGTAGAAAGATTATATGGGGAGATAAAGAATTTTTTTTCTTTACCACTAGAAACAAAACAAAACTATGAAATCCCTGGAATTGGTGGACAACGTGGTTATGTGTCTTTTGGAAAGGAAAGTGCAAAAGGGAAAAAGGAAGGTGATTTAAAAGAATTTTGGCATTTTGGACAATATGTAGATGACGATCCGGAACGCGCTAAAGAATATCCTGAAAATGTTGATGTAAATGAATTACCAGCGTTTAATGAAGTAGGAAAAGAAACTTACCAAATGCTTGAAAAAACGGCTAAATATGTTTTACGTGCTTTAGCTTTGCATTTAGATTTAGAGGAAACCTATTTTGATAATTATATTCATAATGGAAATTCTATTTTAAGACCAATACATTATCCGCCAATTACAGAAGAACCAAAAGCTGCTGAACGTGCTGCTGCGCATGGCGATATTAATTTAATTACATTATTAATGGGAGCTCAAGGTCGTGGTTTGCAAGTGCAAAATCATGATGGCGAGTGGATTGATGCAATTGCAGAACCTGATGAGCTAATGATTAATGTTGGTGATATGTTGTCGAGACATACAAATAACAAACTAAAATCTACTATACATAGGGTAATTAATCCTCCAAGAGAGCTTTGGGGAACTAGCCGCTACTCTATTCCATTCTTTATGCATCCTATAAGTGAAATGAAATTAGATGTTTTAGATAGCTGTATTGATGATAATAATCCTAAACAGTTTGATGATATTACTGCTGGCGATTTTCTAAATGAAAGGTTAATTGAATTAGGATTAAAAAAATAAACAAATAGTTATACGTTTTCGGTATAAGCTATACTGAAAACGTATACTAAATGCTCCATGCATAATTATGGATTTAAAAGACCAATTAAAAAACCTGTTTCCTGATCACGAAGAAAAGGATGTCATTCCTGAAAAAGAAGACGCTTCTTTATGGATACAAGATGATCCTATTATTTGTAAATACGAAAAACGAAAAGGGAAACCTATTACGATTTTAGAAGGTTACACTGGTGCTACAGAAGATTTTAAAGCTTTAGCTAAAGAATTAAAACAAAAACTTAGTGTTGGTGGTAGTTTTAAAGATGATAAAATAATAATTCAAGGCGATTACCGTGATAAAATCATGGCAATGCTTAAAGAAAAAGGCTTCAATGTTAAACGCGTTGGCGGTTAATTTATATGACTAAACATATATTGAATATTAGCAATGGTTCTAGTCTAACAGCTGTTCTAGAAAAAGAAAACTATGAAGGTGAAATTGTGACTTGGCATGAAATGTTATGCGAAGGCCCAACAGAAAAAGATATAGATACAGATTCTTTTTTTGCTAAACGAAAAACATTTTTAGAGTCGGTTTATGGTGTTGAATATGATGAATCGAAAATTAAATCTGAAATTAAAAAACTAGACGAGGTTAATAACTACAAAGAAGTGATACTATGGTTTGAGTATGATTTATTTTGTCATATTAACCTTATTGCAGTTATTAGTCTTTTAAAACAAAAAGATATTAGAATACCAATAACTTTAGTTTGCAGTGGTAGAGTTGATCATGAACCAGATTTAAAAGGATTACCTCAATTAACGTCAAAGCAATTAAAAGAACATTTTAAATCGCGTGTAACATTAAGTGTTGATGATGTTGCTTTGGCTCAAAAAGCTTGGGATGTATACTGTGGAGATGATCATAATGAACTAAAACCATTAATTGTAAGGCCTTCAAATTTTATTTATCTAAGTAATTGTCTTAAAGCGCATTTAAAACGTTTTCCAGATACGCGTAGTGGATTAAGCACTTTAGAGTATAATATTTTAAAATTAACAAAAGAACATAAGGTTAAATCTCGTCATCACTTACTAGGTTATGCACTACATTACCAAGGCTATTATGGATTTGGAGATATTCAAATTAGTAGAATGATAGATGAGTTAAAAATGTTTTATGAAGAAGATGACAGTTCACTAACTTTAAACCGTAAAGGTCATTTAGCATTAGAACACCTCGAAAATTATAGAAAAGAAATGCAATCAAATTTTACATTTGGTGGTACAAATAAAAATCATTTTCAGTTTAATAAAAAGGAAAATCGATTGATAAGAAATACAATATATGCCCATTAAAGAATCAGAACTTATACTTAATCCAGATGGTAGTGTTTACCATTTAAACTTACGTCCAGAACATATTGCAGACACTATTATTACAGTTGGAGATCCAGATCGTGTAACTAGTGTTACTAAACATTTTGATACTATTGAATTTGAAACGCATAAACGAGAGTTTCATACTCAAACAGGTACATATAAAGGTAAACGATTAACTGTTATATCTACTGGTATTGGCACAGATAATATTGATATTGTGTTTAATGAATTAGACGCATTGGTAAATATTAATTTAAAAACTAGAGAAATTAACAAAACACTTAAAAGCCTTGATATTATTCGTATAGGAACATCTGGTGCTATTCAAAGTAATATACCAATCGATTCGTTTTTAGTAAGTGAATATGCTGCTGGATTTGATAGTTTATTACATTTTTATAATAGTGAAGCATTTCAATATAAAGACATATCAAAAGCATTAATAGCACATACCAATTGGTTTAAATCAAAATCCGAACCTTATGTCGTTACTGGTGACGAAACTCTATTTAATAAATTCAATACGTCGGAGACTGTTTCAGGGTTTACAGCTACAAATGTTGGTTTTTATGGACCGCAAGGACGGATTTTACGATTAGCAATTCAAGATAATGAGTTAAATAATAAATTAGCAAGTTTTAACTTTGAAGGTAGATCTATAACAAACTTAGAAATGGAAACTGCAGGTATTTACGGTATTTCAAAGTTATTAGGACATCGAGCCCTGTCAATGAATGCTATAATAGCTAATAGAGCTACTGGAGAATTTAGTGATAATCCAAAAGGTACAGTAGATAAATTAATTACATATACATTAACAAAATTAGTAGAGTAATTTATGAAAACCATTAACATTGGAGGTGTTCCAGAACATTTCAACTTAGCTTGGTATTTAGGACTTAAAAATGGAGAATATAAAGACGTAGGTATTAATTTACGATGGAAAGACTATTTTGGAGGTACTGGTGCTATGTGTAAAGGCTTACGAGATGGTGATATTGATATGGCTGTTATCTTAACAGAAGGTATTATTAAAGATATTATTGCGGGGAATAAAAGTAAGATTGTACAAATTTTTGTTGAAACACCATTAATTTGGGGTATTCATGTTGCTGAAAAATCAAAATACAAAGAGATTAAAGATTTAAAAGGTACAAAGGCAGCAATTAGCCGTTATGGTTCAGGATCTCATTTAATGGCATATATTAACGCGCAAAATAATGATTGGGATATAGAAAAAGATCTTGATTTTGAAGTTATTAAAAATCTAGATGGCGCTATTGAAGGCCTAACAGATGGTAAAGCAGATTATTTTATGTGGGAGAAGTTCACTACAAAGCCCCTGGTAGATAACGGTACGTTTAGACGTGTAGATAACTGTCCAAGTCCTTGGCCATGTTTTGTTATTGCCGTTCGAGAAGACTTTTTGAAATCTAATAGAGAAGACGTTAAAACAATTTTAAATATTGTAAACGAAACGACTGTAGAGTTTAAAAATATTCCAAGTATCGATAGAATGATTGCTAACCGTTATGAGCAGGAATTAGAAGATGTTCAAGAATGGTTAAGTTTAACCGAGTGGTCTCAAGAGAATCTATCTCGAGAAACAGTTGAGAACGTTCAAAACCAATTACTTGCATTAAATATTATTCCTGAAAAATACAAGTTTGAAGATTTAATTGAAAAATTATAAAGTTTACAACGCAACCATTTTTACTTTTTAACATCTACTATTAAAATAAGATGTTATGAAAAAATTAAAGCTTTTTAGTTTCTTTATTGTTATTACTTTATGTTTAACAAACACACAATGTCATAGAGATGATGATTACTATTCTCAAGAGTTTTATGTTGATAATAATCAACTTGTAGAAATTGATAATAATACAGTTAACTTCAATATTAATGAAAGCATTGTAATTGAAACAAATATATCTAACCAACAAACAACAGAAAGTGGTCAAGATATTTTATTAACAAATTATTATTATGAGGATTTTGATCCAAAAACCTATAGATATTCTTTAACCTTATATAAAGAAAACGCATTTGGAACCATATCAAAAATACCATTAACATTAGATAGTATATCTAGTATTGAGGGAGAAACGGCAGTTCTTAGTGGAAATGCCTATGTTAGTTGTATTTACGATGGCACTTCTTTTAAAAATAAATTTAGTATTAATCTTCCTGAGGCTGGAACTTTTTATTTAGCAAGTGAACGATTTCTTTCGGATAATAATGGGGAATTAAGAATTTCTGGTGGTATTTATGAATTGGGGAACGTAAATATAAACACAATCATTGTTAATGCTAATGCTAATGGTGCATACGAGTTTACTGTAAATTAAATAGAATTACCATATAATAGTATTTAAATTTTTATGTTTTAAAATAGCATTAGTCTTGCTAAAATGCTTATTTTCAAACCAATAACTGCGATTAGCACTTAATGGAGAAGGATGGCCAGATGTTAATATGTGGTGTTTTGAGCTATCTATCAACTTTGTTTTCTTTTTAGCAAATCCTCCCCAAAGAAGGAATACGACATTTTCTTTATTGCTACTAATGGTTTTAATAACGGCATCGGTAAATGTTTCCCATCCTCTTTTTTGATGACTTGCAGCTTCATGTGCCCTCACAGTTAATGTTGCATTTAATAAAAACACACCTTGTTTAGCCCAACGTTCTAAATTTCCACTTTTAGGATAGGCAATGCCTAAATCGGTTTCAATCTCTTTAAAGATATTTATTAAAGATGGTGGATGTGCTATACCATCATTTACACTAAAACAAAGTCCATTAGCTTGATTGTAATTATGGTATGGGTCTTGACCAATAATAACTACTTTTAAATCATTAAAAGGGCAGCTTTCAAAAGCATTAAAAATTTCTTTTCCAGGAGGAAAACACTGCGTGTTTTTGTATTCAGATTTTACAAATTGAACTAAATTTTTAAAATATGGTTTTTCAAATTCCGGCTCTAAGTATTGTTTCCAGCTATTGTGTATATCAACGTTCATATCTTTTTGTAAATCTCAATAAATTTCAGTGTAAAATAATACTATCTTTAGTCCTATTAAAAAATAATTACAGTTTTCTCATACAGCATTATACAAGTTGAATTTGTTAATCTTATATATAAACATGTAATACGCTAATTAACATTAATATAGATTTTTGTCTTTACAGAATGAAAAGTATGAAAAAAATAAAATTCCCATCTGCACAAACCATTTTATTATTAATTGCTGCTTTAGTAACGTTGTTAACATGGCTAATTCCAGCAGGTAAATATGATACATTAGTTTATAATAAAGAGACTAATAGCTTTATACAAACAAGTACAAATGGAACAACTAATTTACCAGCTACCCAAGAAAAGTTAAACGTTTTGGGTGTTAAAATTCCTCTAGAAAAGTTTACTAGCGGCGATATTTATAAAGCTATTAATATTCCAAATACATATAAAAAATTAGAAGCAAAACCTCAAGGTGTTTTTGAGTTTATTAAATCACCTATTAAAGGAATAATTGAAGCTGCAGATATTATTTTCTTAGTACTTATTATTGGAGGTTTAATTGGAATTATTAATAGTACAGGTGCTTTTGATGCTGGTATTACTTGGTTAGCCAAAGTTTTAAAAGGTAGAGAGTATTGGCTTATTATATTAGTTACAGTTTTAGTTGCGGCTGGTGGTACAACTTTTGGATTTGCAGAGGAAACTATAGCTTTTTTTCCTATACTAATCCCGGTGTTTTTGGCAGCTAAATATGATGCTCTGGTTGGTGTTGCTTGTATATTTATAGGGTCTTCCATAGGCACAATGTGTTCAACCATAAACCCATTTAGTACTATTATAGGAAGTGATTCTGCAGGAATTAACTGGACTACAGGTTTAGCAGGAAGAACAATCATGTTAATTTCCTGTTTAGTTATTTCAATTGCTTACATGATGCGTTATGCTAAACGCGTTAAAAACGATCCCACAAAGTCTATCATTTATGATCAGCAACAAGAAATTGCAGCATTGTTTAGTAATACAACTACCACAACTACTAAAATAACACCACGTTTAAGTTTGGCCTTATTCATTTTTGCTATGTGCTTTGTTATCATGATTATTGGTGTAGTAGCTTTAGATTGGTGGTTTATAGAAATGACTGCTACTTTTTTAGTTGGTGCTATTTTAATTGGTGTTGTTGCTAATATTAAAGAATCTACGTTTGTAGATACTTTTGTTAAAGGCGCTGGAGATTTATTAGGAGTGGCATTAATTATAGGTATTGCACGAGGCATAACAGTAATTATGGCAGATGGTTTAATAAGTGATACTATGTTGTATTATGCAAGTGATGTTACTAATGGTATGAATAAAGGTTTGTTTGCCTCGGTAATGACTTGTATTTATGCGGGGTTATCATTTTTTATTCCTAGCTCATCTGGTATGGCCGTTTTAACAATGCCAATTATGTCTCCGTTAGCTGATGGTGTTGGTGTAGGCAGGGAAATTGTAGTAAATGCTTATCAATATGGTATGGGTTTATTTTATTTAATTAATCCAACAGGTTTAATTCTTGCGTCATTAGCTATAGTAAAAGTTGGTTTTAATAAATGGTTAAAATTCATAATGCCATTGTTTATTATTTTGGTTGTTTTTACTTTAATTGTAATGACAATCTCTAGTTATATATAAATATTTACTCAATTAACACATTAATTAAATGAAACACTGGGAAATCAATAAAGAAGACTCTAAAAAAAAGTATTTAACATTAAATAAAGAAGGTTTCTGTTTAACAGAAATAGACGATAAGTTTAATATAGAAGAAGCTTTAGAAGATAAAAAAGTACTAAGTCATAAAATTATAGCATTATCAGATCTAAAAGAAATTTTAGTAATAGATACAGACCATTCTATAGAGTTAAGATATGAAAGTGATAAAAAGACTGATGAAGATTTAGAATTACAACCACATATATATAAGGAGGTAAAAACCTTTTTAATAGATAATATCAATGGTGTGGAAATAAAAGAATACAGTCTTTTAAAACAATTAACTCCAAAGTTAATTGGACTTGGCGTATCTGGATTATTAACTTGGATTTTATTTACAACTGCTTCGGCTATAGAAAATGGAGAAACTATATCTACATCTGGTGGCAGGAGGCGTTTTTTTAAACGGGTTATTGTATGGATTGCAGAGACTTTAGGAGTAACAGGAACATTAGTTATTGGAGGATTAATTACTGCATTTTTCGCCTATTTAGTGATTACTAATATTACAAAGCCAAAAGAAGGACAGGTTATTAAAATTAAAGCAGCTTCTAAGCTTAATTTTGATTAAGAATCAAGACGTTTTTCGTATATTTATAGTACTAAATTCATACTACAAATGTACACAATAATAGGTGCTGGTATTGGAGGTTTAACCACTGCTCTAGTCTTCGAAAAACTTAATATAGAATATCAATTATTTGAAAAATCATCTGGACCAAACGCCATTGGTGCAGGTATTTGGTTAGCACCAAATGCACTTCAGGTTATGGAGTTTGCAGGTGTTTTAGATGAAGTTATAAATGTTGGAAATGTAATTAATCGTATTACATTAACAAATCATAAGTTAGATATAATAACAGACAGTAGTCAATTACCAGCAAAAGAAAAATATGGTTTTTCAACAGTAGCTATACATCGTGCAAAATTACAATCGGTTTTGATAGATGCGCTTCCAAAGAATAAAATACATTGGAATAAAACAGTAAAAACAATAGCGCAATTAGATGATACTATTAGTGTTACTTTTGAAGATAATTCAAAAAGTGAAAGTAGATATCTTATTGGGGCAGATGGAATAGATTCTAAAGTACGTTCATTTATATTTCCTGAAGCAAAAATTCGTTATTCTGGTCAAACGTGCTGGCGAGGTGTTATGGAAGAAGCACTGCCAATTGAGTACCAAGAAAGGGGTATTGAAATGTGGGGACAAGGTATTCGTTTTGGAATGTCGCAAATATCTAAGTCAAAAACATATTGGTTTGCAGTACAAAAAAGTAAAGCATTTGGTAAAGATGACAAAAGAACTCTAAAGAAAAAGCTTCTTAACGATTATAAAGCATTTCATCCGTTAGTAAATACAATTATAAATAATACTAATACAGAAACAATTTTAAGAAATGATATTACAGATTTAAAACCAATAAAACATTGGCATAAAGGTAATATTTGCCTTATTGGAGATGCAGCACATGCTACTACTCCAAATATGGGACAAGGCGGAGCACAAGCTATAGAAGACGCTTATTATTTAGGAAGATTAATCGCAGAAAATTCAAACAAAAATATTTTTAAAGCTTTTTACATTAAGCGTTACAAAAAAGCAAATGCTATTACTAGTAAATCATGGTTAATGGGAAAAATCGCACATTATAACAAAGCAGCTTCAATTAGAAATCTACTATTTAAAAATATTCCAAAATCGGTTTTAGATAAAACTATGCATGCTGTTTATGAATTAAATGAATAGTTTTAATTAATTCATACCACTACTCTATTTTATACTCATTATAGATTATTGCAAGGTCACTTTATACGAATAGTATTCTTTATAAATAAATGTGCAAATTAAAGTTATAAAATAAAAAAGCAGAAGATAAATTACCTTCTGCTTTTTTGTAATAATAAATGACTAATTCTTATTGATGTGACTTTTCTAATTTATAGAATGTAACCTGTTCATAATCCGATGTGCTAGATACAGACTTATTACCAGAATATAAGCCTGCTTTAAAATACATCCAATCATTAGCGAAACCACTATTACTCATGTTATATGGTTTTGATGCAATTACACTACCGTTTTCGTTGTAAAGCGTTACATTAAGCATATTGCCATTAACTTCAATTTTATAAGAGAACTCTTCATTAAGAGCGATACCATTTGAGGGACTACCAGCACCTGTATAATCACCAGCGCTAGAACCTGTCTCTGTAACATAATTACCAAGCATGTTTTCAAAGACTTCATTGCCATTACTTGGTTCGTGAGCAAAATAAATAGCGCCTTTATTATGCCCTGGTTGTTTATGGTAATACAAACGTATTGGCTCGTCTCCACTAGCATGGATTTGTCCAATGATTATTCTACCTATTTGAGAAGAACTTCCAGATGTAGTTGTTACTCTATTAACTTTTAAAGTTGCTTCCATAATACCATCTACTCCACCAGCATTATTTTTATTTGTAGAATTTGAAGAACTAAAGACCCAATTGTTTCCGTTTATACCAGAAGTAGAAATACTGGTATTTGTACCACGTAACATCTCTCTTAATTCCACCCTTGAATAAGTTGAATTAGTAGTTGTTCCTGCTCCTTTTGGATAGTTTTTAAATACCATACCTCCATCATTTGGATCGGTATAAAATTGGTTACTAAGAGTATAACCATTATTTAATTGAGAAACAGATTTTTCAGCTCCAGACGATAATGTAATTTTCCACGTAGAAAGATCAAAGTTTTCAGATGGTGCTTTATTAGGATCTAAATTCCCTATTCCGCCACCTCCATTGCTTCCATCTGTTGTAAAAGAGCTTTGAGCCTCAGTATATGCTGAAGCAGAATTATCAGCACATTTAGCACGTATTTGCCATTCGTAATCTGTACCAGATGATAAACCTGTAAGAGTAACAGAGTTTGTATTTAATGAATATTTATAAGACCAAGTAGAACTATTAGTCGTTTTATATCTTACATTATAATGGTCTATATTGTTAATAGCATTCCATGATAAAACTGCTGAATTAGATGAAGGATTACTAGATCTTCCGTTTGGTGCTGATGCATTACAGGTGTTTGAACTTGTTCCTGGTGTTCCAAAAATCTCTAAATCTAAAACACTATTCCAGTTATTTGATGTGTTTCCTTGAAATTTTATACGTAGATAGCGTGTGTCCATGTTTTTCAAATCAAATTCCTCATGAGCTTCTGTATTACCTGAAGAACTTTTTTTTCCTTGCCAATTCCATGAATTTCCATCTGTACTTTTCCAATATGAAAATGAGGCCGATCTTTCATCGCCTTTGTGAAACGCGATATTAACATAGTCAACACGTACCTCTTGTCCAAAATCTATATATACATTAGCAGAAGTACCAAAACCGGACCATCTAGAAGTCATAGAACTATCGTCAATATTTGCTATAGGATTTGAGGGTTGTTGAGTTGATGCAGTTATACTATTGTAAGAAAGTTCTACAGAAGCACTAGATTTTTCACTAATAGTAGTTATTTTTTCATCTTCATTCTCTATTAATTCTAAATCATCTTTTGTACAATTAAATATTAAAAAGACCAATAGCAGGGTTGCTATTTTAGGATTTAAAACTGTCATGTGTTTTCTCATTGTATTTGTTTTAGGTGTTATTATGCTATTAATTCTACATGACATAATAAATTAAGACATTGATAAGATTTGGGAATTTTATCTGGTAAACCAAATTGGTTTACCAGATTGGTTGTCCAAATATATATATAAATTTATGAATAATACAAAAAAGTTAATAAAATCTTAATCATTTCTTAAAATCAATATTCTTTAGAAATGTAAATCGCAATTATAGGCTATGATTTTTATTAATATTATAATGAGATTTTTAAAGTTTGTTAAGTATGAACTATTAGTTATTTAGATACATTAAGTATGATATAAAAACTAATAATCCTTTAATGAACTGATATAATATAAGTTAGAATAAGTAGTGTCTGGAATTTCACCCTTAAACGTGAAGCGTTTAAATAAAAAAAGAATAACATTTGTAATATAATAACCCAAATAAAGATATATGAAAAAACATATTAAACGACCACTACTCGTTTTATTATTTACTTTAATGCTTTTTAAATGTTCTAATGATGATGATAGTGCAGTTCAGTCTTCAGAACCAGAAACAGTAACCGATGCCGATGGCAATGTATACAATACCATTAAAATGGGAAATCAAATATGGATGTTAGAAAATCTAAAAACGACTAAATATAATGATGGTTCTTCTATAGTACAATATAATTTTGATGTAAATGGTATTAATTGGGGAAGTATAAATAATCAAGAAGCATTTTATAGATGGCCAGATACTAACGATTTAAATAATGTTGTAGATGAAGAATTGCCTTTTGATTATTATGGTGCAATGTATAATCATTGGGCTATTGAAAGTGGGAAATTAGCACCAGATGGCTGGAGAATTCCAACAGAAGCCGATTTTGTAGAATTAGTAAATTTTCTAGCTAATGAAGGACATACGGGTAATGAGGCTACAGTATTAAAAACAGAAACAGGATGGCTGCCATCTAGTGAAAATGGCACAAATCTTTATGGTTTTAATACATTACCAAATGGCTATGTAAATGCTTTTGGCGGACCTACTTTAGCAGAAGGTACATCAACTTGGGCTACATCTAATGTAAATGGTGTAAATCCCGGTTCTCAAACTAGAAAACTTATTACCATTTTTAATAACGGACCTGTAAATTTTGATGATAGTGCAATACAAATTGGCGCTGGTATTAGATGTATTAAAATACAATAGTTAAATTAAAATATATTAAATAAGCACATGCCTCTTGGTTTGTGCTTTTTGTTTTCTGTGTAAGTCTTTTTTTACGATAGTTAATTATTGTAAGATGTTTTTTAGTATTTTGTTATCAAATAATTTAATTACTAAAATCAAAAAATTGACTTTAAAACTAAGATTATACTTCTTTTTATTTATATGTTATACAAGCATATCTTATTCTCAAAATAAAATAGATTCATTACAATCAATTTGGGAAAATGATAAAGAAATTGATTCGGTTAGGTTTAATGCTATAAGAGATTATTATAATATTAATAATCATTCACAACCAGATTCAACTTTAGTTGTACTTGATTATTATTACAAACTAGCTAAAGAGAAAAATGCCACCAGAGATATGTATAGAGCCTTAAATAAAAAAGGTAATATATACAGACTTAAACGAGATTTCGACAAAGCATTAGATTTATATAATGGCGCTTCAGATTTGGCAATAGAACTTAATAATCCCGTTCTACAAGCTATTATAATTGGTAATATTGGTAATATTTTCCTTAAAAAACAAAATTATAAAGAAGCAACCTTGTATTACACTAAAGCCTTGAAGATTTTTCAAGAACAAAAAGATTATGATGGAGAAGGAAGAATGCTAACTAGTTTGGCTGGTATCTATTTAACGATAGGTAGTTATGATTTGGCGTTAGACTATTATAATAAATCTCTTTTAATATATAATAAAAGAGGTATTAAAAATACAAGTACAGCTGTTAATTTAATGAATATAGGTTGGATTAATTATGAAAAAGAACAGTATGATAAAGCCTTAGTTGTTTTTAATGATGCCTTGACAATACTTGAGCCAGAAAACAAAAACTTTTTTATAGCTGGATGTTATAGCTCTTTAGCTAAAATACACCACAAATTAGGTGACTTAAATCAAGCAAATGTCTTTGCCGAAAAGAACTTGAAGATGGCTACAAAACTTAATGTAGAACGTAATATTATTGAAGCCCTTTTAATAAAAGCCCAGCTAGCTTTTGAAACTAATGTAGAAGATGCTACAAAAAAGGCAGAAGCAGTTTTAAGACGTTTACCTACAGGAATAGATAAAGAAATAAAAAAAGAGGTCTATCAACTATTATATAAATGTTACAAAAATGAAAACAAGTTAGAGTTATCGCTTAAAATGCATGAACTCTACACAGTATATAATGATAGTATACAGCAAGAGCGAAATAGTTTCGCTATAGCTAGAGAAGCAGTTAAGAATGATTTTGAAGTTAAGATATATGAGACAGAACTTGAAAATGATAAAAAACAAAAAGCGTTAAAACATAATCAACAAAAAAGAACCCTTGGTATTATTACTGCTGCTGCTCTATTAATTATTTGCATCGTATTGTATTTTAGGTCTAACATTAAAAAAAACAGAAAAAAAAGAGAAGCATTATTAGAGGAAATAGAGCAACTAAAAAGTAATACCGCAACAAATAACCTAATTGTAGATTCTGATAAATTTAAATTAATTAGAAGCGAAATTGAAGCTTCCATAAATAGAAAGCTAAATGAAACCGATTGGAAAGTGCTTAATATTTTATTAGACCAACCAGAAATTACCAATAAAGAAATTGCTGCAAAAGCATATTTAAGTGTAGATGGTATTGGGTCGTCTTTAAGAAGAATGTATACCTATTTTGATATTAAAGAGACTAAGTATAAAAAAATCTCTTTGCTTACCGAAGCTATTAAAAGATCAAATAATTAATTTCTATACTTTTAGCCGTGAAATCAAGTTTTTCACCTCTATACGTGACGTCTTTTTCGAATATAAAAACGAGCTTTAGATTAAAATTTAAAAACAAATTGTTATGAAAAAGTTATTATTATGTGTGTTACTAGCACTATCGTTTACGAGTTGTGAAAAAGAAGAGTTAAACGAAACACAACCACAACAAGAACTAGAAAAAGCTAAGGTTATTGGTGAATGGGAAATGTATCGTGATGAAAATTTAGAATCCATGATAGATCAATGGACAGGAACAGAATGGACAACAGTAGACGTTTGGTTTCAAAATACAAGAGAAGATTCTCAAATTATTTTAGAATTTAAAGCAGACGGTACTTTTGTAGATCGTTACGCAGATGTAGAAGTTGCCAATGGTGTTTGGGAGAAACTAAACGATGGTCGTTATGCAGTTAACTATATCCAAGACGATAATGTTAACGATGCATTAACGCAAACAAGATATATTACTATCTATTGCGATAACACCTACTCTATTGAGATAGAAGGCAATGATAGAGCTGTTTATTACTATAGAATTATAGATACAATAGAATGTTCAGATTTAATAAATTATAATGTAGAATAATACCCGGAATTCTATTTATGCAAAGCATCTTTTAAAAATTTAAAAGATGCTTTTTTTATTAATATGGATGTTGCTGTTATATTAAAAACAAATACTTACAAACCTAGAATTTCTAATAAATAAAGCCATTAAAATAGCTTAGTTAAACGTTTCTAAATACTTTTATAAAAAAGAGGATTTAATGTATCTTGGCAGTCTATTTAAAGGAAAAAATTATGCTAGGTAATACAGTGCTAACTTATATTAAAGCGGTAATAGAAAATATGCCAGCCGACTGGTTAAATCTAACAACCCATCGATTAGATATTTACGATGAATCATTGGCGAAAACTCAATTTCTAGAACAGTTTGAAATCTTATTTAAAAATAATAATTCTCAATTGTCATCGCTAAACGAATTACCTACTGCATACGATTATATTCGATTAGGACATCCATTATCATGTGTATTAGAATGGACAATTGCAAGCTTAAATAATATAAAAGCAGAACAAGTTATTAGTTTTTCTTCTAAGACCGTTCCTGTATTAGCAGTATTAAGAACAAATTTGTTAGCAAATAAAAACACAAGAATTCTTTATACTGGAGAACTTCCAGAGTGTTTTGATGCCAATGTTATAAAAAACACTTATGGTTACGTATTTGATTTAGAGAAAGTTGAAAACGATGATGCTATTTCTGTTTTTAACGGAACTACTATTTTTTTATCAGAGAAAGTTGATGTCTGTAATTTTAATATAATTCCAAATGTTGATTTTTTTATTAATACGCATTCACTATTAGGAAGTGTATTGTTAGTTAACGGAGAGGAAAACGAAAGCTACATCTCAGAAATACAACATGTAAGACGACGAGAGACTATTGCCATGACGCCTGCTAACACATTAGTAGCTTTTAATTCGCTTTTAGATCAAACTACTATTACTACTAACAATAATAGTGTTGAAAGCAATAAAACACTTGTGTTAAACACAATACAAGACATTACTAATACTGCTATAAAACCATTAGTTGGCTCTAGCGGATTATCTATGCAATATGCTATTGTTATGGGCTTAGTTCATGATGCATTAGAAAACCATAAGGGCAAGGCGATTAAAATAATAGTACCACCAAATTGCTATGGCGGTACAAACGATCAAGCAAGACGTGTTGCAGCTTGTAGTGATGCTATTGAAGTTATGGATTTGCCAGTTGATGGTGATAATGATATGGTGCAAAGTATAGATATGGTTTTAAATACCATTGCAAAAGAAGATGCTATTCCATACATTATTGCAGAAATCCCTACAAACCCAAGAGTTGAAGTTCCAGACCTTGAACAATTAAAAGCAGTTTTAACCAAGCCTCGTAAAACCGAAACTGGAGCAACTGCAGTAGATCCTGTTTTTATTTTAGACCAAACATTTTGTCCTAATGTGCACTTTTTAGGAGAAGATAATATATTAGCATCCGTTAGAACTATAGCCTATGTAAGTGGTTCTAAATTTCCTAGTGGAGGTAAGTGTACTGCTGGCTATTGTGTAGCAAATAAAAAATCTGAAGGCTTAATGCAAAAAATAGAATTGCATCTAAGACTTTGTGATAATGAAGCGACACATCTTCAAATGGAGCTATTAGCAAAGCAATTGCCATCTATGAATCAAAGAATTCATGATGCCTATATAAATACGCGTGAATTTGTAACTTTTATTAATGAAAAATTACCAGAGGCGAAAATCAATTTTGTTTCTGAAGCATTAGCAAGTCAAGGTTTTACACCATCTGTTTTTTCATTAGATCTACCTACAAAAGGTAATACAGATGAAGATAAAGAAACCTACAAAAGAGCGCTAAATCTTAAATTAATTAATTTAATGATTACTAAAATCCCTAATGAGAGTAAGTTTTGTGTAAGCTATGGACAATTAAAAGGTTGTTATTGGACTATACCAGCTACTTCTACACAAGGTACAACCAAAGAAGGCGATAAAGATTATATTGTACGTGTGGCATTATCTGCCAATTTAGATTTAGAGCGGCATAAAACAATCTTTACAGAGTTTGTAGATAATATTTAGAATAACACTTAAAAGTATATTATAAAAAGCATCTTTTAACCCGAGTTCGATTAATATCGGATATACTATAAAACGTCAATTCGAGTGATTTTTCGTATTAAAATGGAGAAAAATTGTATCGAGAATAGTTTTTTAGATTTTAAAAGATGCTTTTTTTTAAATTTATTTGTCTTCTATATAGTTTTCTGTCGAAAACTACTTAATTAATTTCCCTAAACATTGTCTTACTTTCATAAGTGTTGGGTTATTTGGATCTTCAACAGGTTGATTGCCAACCTCAAAATCTATATTCACGTCTTTATTGAATGCAAGTACAATCGATGAACCGCCGTAACCAAAGTGTCCCATATACTCACCTTGCGTAATAGCAGCCGCCTCTTTTGTAGCACTTATTATACTTCCAACACCCCAGAAACCAATGGCAACCATTGCAACAAGCCCAAACTCCTCAGTTTTTATTATCCAAACGTAACGTTGGTGTTTACCAAGTTTTTCATACCAACCTACTTTATCGCTATCACTAGGTAATGTTGGTGCATAGAAATCCTTTGGATCGTAATCTCCAAAATCATAATTGTAAGACCCGTTATACATGCCTTGGTGAGCTATTGTTCCGTTTACTGGAGCATGGAAGTGATGATAATCTGTAAACCATAGTAAGATATCAAGTAAATCTCCACCTATAAAATGACTTCCGTATCCTGGTAATGCTTCCTTTAAATCAAATCGGTCTGATTTACCAGGAAGATCATAATCCTTATTTTTTAATTCTTCAACATCAGCCATTCCATCTGCACGATTAAGGTAAAATATACCGCCATCACAAGGTGCAACAATAACATCATTAGGTTGTTTTTCACTGCAAAGTGGTCGTTGCCCTGCTTTTAAGTTACGTAGAAAGAACTGGTTAAAAGACTTAAAACCACCCGTTGGAACTTCGTAATCGTTAATGTTAAAAGGATGCGCTGTTGTTCCTGTGTATTGCATCCATTCGTCTAATGTTGCAGTTGACGAGGAGCTGTTAATCCAATCGCCATGGAAATTAAGGAATGCTGTAAACCAAGGTTTAAAGCTTTCATCGTTAGCTAAAAGCAAACCAGAAGTTGTGTTTACTAAATAATCCCAATATTCAATATATTTCCCAGGACTTGCTGGTGTTGGTGTATAAGTTAACCAAGCAGTAAAAAAATCTTGAAGTGAAGCATCTCCTGTTAAATATGGATACCAGTACTTTATAGTAGATTGACTACGATTAGGCAATATTGTTTCTATGCTAACTTCTGCTAAAGCAGCAATATAGTTTAAGTTATTGTTAGACTCTGCAAGTATAGCTTCCAGGTTTTGAATATGGGTTTTAGCTGCACTTTCTTTTGTACTCCAATCAATTGGAGTGGGTAATGTAATTGTTGTAATTGCACTCATGGTAATTTATTTAAATACGTTCCTACTCTATTATAGTTTTTCGGATGCCACTCTCACATAACAAAAACCAGATAGTAGCTACTTAAGCAAATAGTTTGTTTCTTATTATGTTGTAAAAGTCTAATTATGCTCTAGTCTTTACTAGGGTAAAACACCTGTTTTCTATAATCAGGTAGAATTCCCTAGTTGTAATACAGCATTGTATTAGATTAATCAAAGTTGAGAGAATAATAAGCTTAATTTAGTAAAGATGTCATGGAAGCATGATATTTATGCATGAGCGTATATATAACCATACCTAAGACAAATAAACATAAATAGATATAGAAAACACATAGCACTCTTTTTATATTTTGTAAACGGTATTTAGAATAAAAAATAAGAATTAACATATGTTAATATCTTGTTGAGAACTTTAGCTTACAGCAAATTTAATTAGTTGATTATCAGTTTTAAAAATATAACTTAGCTTAACATCTTATGAAAAACACTTGTAGCCAGCTTGACTGGTTATTGAAACGATTTTTTATCAATGAAACATTACCAAAAGAACTTTCCTAAATTGAACTATATCTAGTTTTCATTTTTATAAAATTCAATTTCTCTTTCAAAATAAACTTCTTCTTTTTCTTCTGGATGATTATATACATCACAATAATAGACTTTTCTCGCAAAAATTCTAACTTTTAGAGATTTTGTAGGATTAACTTTTGCACACACTATATCACCTGATTTAAATAAATTACTCATAATTATTGATTTTATTCTATGGTTCTAAATCATCATAGCCACTTTTTAAAATTATTGAAAACATCTTAAATCTTTCATTTGCTTCTATTGTATATAAAACATGACCAGGAATAATCATTGAATCATTCTTTTGTAAATAAGTGGATATGTCGTCTACCACAATTTCTGCTTTTCCTTCAATGACATTTACAAAAGTTGAAAAAGGTGTTAGTTTGGGCTTATACACTTTGCCATAGTCCAACGCTAAAGCCATTATATTGCCTGTTTTTTCATTTAAAATGTGTTTAACAATTATGGCATTGGAAACATATTTTAGTTTATCGCTAATGTTGAATGCCTTAAGGTTTTCAAATTCATAATTCTTCATAATACAAATTGTATTTACTCATCTTTTTTGATTCGTCTCTTTTCTGCTTTAGCCTTTTTCTTTTCTTTCGCTCTCCTAGTTGGTTCTGTTTTACTGTTTTTAGCTTTGCAGCTTTTTCTTTTGACATGATTATAATTTTTGAAGGTTAATTAGTAAGGATTTATAGTCTATTTATATAGTTGAAAAACACAGTTATATATATCATATTTTTTACCAAAACAAGAAAGCAGACTTTTAAATCTGCTTTTCTAATCCCAGATAATTTAATTTATCTGGACTTCTCTAACTGATTAATAGCTTTACAAAGTTAACGATGAAATTGTTTATTAAGTTATACAACTTGTAGCTATAGTTACATAAATCACTGATTTAAAATAAAGCCAATAAAAAATAACAGTTCTTAATTCATAGACTTAACTTAATATTCTAGATTGTATTTGCAATGCTTTTATAATTTGATTTCAAGATACCTACAACTTCATTTCTGTCTTTATCTAACTTGTTCTCTAATCTTTTAATTAAATCTAATTCTTTACCACTTTCAAATTTCACATCTTCTGAAGTTAATTTTGGATATTTTACCTTCAATGCTTTAGATTGTTTGTCCCAATCGCCACTAAATTTAAATAGCTCACTTGTCTTTTTCTCGCCTTCTTTGTTCTGGGTTTCCATAATTATGTATTTAAAGCAGTGCTTAATTGTACTACTATCATAAAGATGACTACTAATACCTTAAATTGTGTTACACAACTGACATATATGATTACACATGTTACAGATTCTCTAGATTCAGCTTTCTTTTTTGTCCGATTTTTTTATAAAAAGAAGGTGTATGTCCAGTAACTTTTTTGAATTGATTAGACAAATGAGCAACACTACTGTAATTTAATTTATAGGCAATTTCAGTGAGATTAAGTTCGTTGTAAAGAATCAATTCTTTTGCCCTTTCTATTTTGTGTTTAATAATAAAATGCTGAATAGTAATTCCTTTTACTTCTGAAAACAAATTTGATAAATACGTGTAATCATAATTCAATTTTTGTGCTATGTAATCTGAATAATTAACTTTTGGGACTTCATCAGAATAATGAATCATTTCTATAATCACGTTTTTTATTTTATCTATAAGAATACTTCTATTATCATCCATTAATTCTAACCCTGATATCGCTAAATTTGATTTGAATTCTTGTTTTTGAGATTCGGAAATATCTTCTTTTATTTCAATCATTCCAAGCTCAACACTTATATAGTGTAAACCCAGTTTTTCTAGCTCATTTTTAACGAAAAGCTTGCATCTTAAGCTTACCATATATTTAATATAAAGCTTCATTAATTTTTAGGAATTAATCGTTTTTCACCCCAAATACTTTATTAAAAGGTGAGATTTGTTTGAGTTTTTTATTCTTAAAATCGCAGACTCTTTTATTTGCCTTACCCGTTCTCGCGTTATTCCAAATAATTGAGCTATTTCCAATAAAGTCATTGAAAATTCTAAGCCTATACCATAATGAAGTTTAATTATTTCTCCCTCTCTTTCTGAAAGAGAATTCAATACAGCTTCTAAATCTGTACGGAGTGAATCTAACAATAAAACATTATCCGGCTGTGGATACATATCGGTAACAATAACGTTATGCATATTAAGTTCTGTTTCTTGCGATAATGGTGCATCCATAGAAACACTATATCCTGAACTCTTAATACAAAGTTTAACTTCTAAAACAGGCACCTCTATTATCTCGGAAATCTCATAAACACTAGGCTTTCGGTTATTCTTTTGTTCAAAAAAAGCTATTGCCTTCTTTATTTTATTTATAACACCTATCTTATTAAGAGGCAGCCTTACTGTTCTTGAATTTTCAGATAAAGATTGTACTATGCTTTGTCTAATCCACCATACGGCATAAGAAATAAATTTGAATCCACGAGTTTCATCAAAACGTTTTGCCGCTTTTAATAATCCTAAATTTCCTTCATTAATTAAATCTGGGAGTGACAAGCCTTTGTTTTGATGTTGCTTAGCCACAGATACAACAAATCTAAGATTGGCATTTGTTAGTTCATTCAAAGCAAGTTGATTGCCCTCTTTTATGAGTATAGCTAATTCAACCTCCCGTTCTAATGATATTAAATTTATTTTGTTAATATCACTCAAATATTTATCTAATGATGAATCATCTCTATTTGTAACTTGCTTAATTATTTGGAGTGGTCTCATTCAAACTAAAGTTTTATTGAATCATCCAAATAGTAATGAAATTTCATTCTCTATAAGGAGTTCTTCGTTACAAAAAGTATCCGCTAGTAAAACAAAAAAATAGAGGAAATAAGGTGGAATAGAAAAATCCTTATTAAATAATAATTTTGGAAAACTTTTGTAAAGAAACGTCTTATAATTGGGATAATATGTAGTTATTCTTTTTTATTAGAAAATGAATAGGAAAGTTCTAACTTGATTCATAACAGATTGGGGTGCAACAAATCAATTGAATAGTAATTTAAAATGCTAATGTTCAACTTATATTTAGTCATACCAAATTAAACACTTATATGATAAGAACCTCGTTTTCGAAACCATGTTAACATGAGCTTATATTACACTTACCATATAGCCATTATTTGTTATTGTCTTGTTGAGAATGGACATTAGTGTTGTAATAATAACGCGATACTTTTAAACATGAGATGTCCTTCTAACCTTTGCTGGTTTAAATTGATTGTTAATAATGATGCTTATTCCAATTAAAAAGATCACCTTTAGATAATTGCAGTTAGAACTAGTAACTTTTGCTAAACTTAAAAAACAATAAAAATGAAAACATTAACTATTTTTCTAAAAGAAGTACCAAAAATCAACAACAAAATTAGAAATGTTATTACCTATACTATTAAAAATGAAACTGAAAAATATCACTATTTAGATATGCATAACCACAATATTAAAAAGTACCAAGTATCGTCATTTAAATTGTAACTTATAAAAATGATACAATTATGTCTTTAAGATCTATTCTTTTCAATTCCATTTATTACTTTTTTTTAACTTTATCTACTTCTTTTTATAACCTGCGTTCCATAATTAACATTAAGTTTCATGTTAAAAACTTAATATTAATTCGACACTTTCTTTAGTTTACTATATTTGGTTATATATATCCCTTCCAAAAATTAATGTTAATACCAATACATATATAATTAAAGCATAGACCCATTTTCCTGAAAATTTAGGTATTGGAATTGATGACAGATTTAAAGTGGCTAAAATTAGCAATACTACATACATTAGTATTGAAAAAACAGTATGGTCTATAAAACCTTCAAATAAAAAAACAAATGCCAAAATTAGAGCATTATTATCAACTGAAAGACCTCTATAAGTTTTACTATCTATAAGGCCATAAATATTAAAATAGCTTAAACGTATTGCACAAATTGCAATAATTACAAATGCACCAGGTATAAACCATATTTCATAATTTCCATAACTTAAAAGTAATATTGCTGGGTAAACACCAAAGCTTACAATATCTATAATAGAATCAAACTGTACCCCAAAAACGCCTTGTTCTTTAGTTCTACCTTTTATTTTGCGAGCTATAATGCCATCATACCAATCGAATAATACCGACCATAATATAGCAATAATTGATGCTAAAAACTGTCCTCCTATAGCAAAATAAATGGCTAATACTGTACAAAACAATCCTATTAAAGAACAGATATTGGGTAAGTCTTTTACAAAACTTAACATGCTTGCTTGTTTATTTTTATTCATCGTTATTTACTTTTAAAGTACATTACATCCTTTAACGCATCTATAAGTGTGGCGTTTTCATCTTTAGTACGGCTCGCAATTCTAATATATCTATCTGCATCTGGCTGGGTTTTTCCTACATTATGTTTAATGTAAATGTTGTATTTAATAAAAAGGCGTTTTGTTACTTCTGGTCCGCTTAAAGCTATATCAGGCAAACGACAATAAATATAGTTTGCATCTGGTTTAAATACAGTCATGCCATCTATAGTGCATAAGTTTTCATAGAAAATATCTCTATCTGTCTTAACGACTTTACAACTATCTTCGAATTCTTGCTTGTATTGAGGTAGTATTCTAAGAAACTCTTCAGCAAAACCATTAATATTCCAAATATGAACACCATTACGAACAGACGATGCTAAATTTGTATTAGCTGTTAGTAGATAACCAATTCTAAGACCACAAATCCCGTAAGCTTTACTCATACTCTTAAGTATGGCCATATTTGGATATTTAGCAATATCTTTCTCCAAACTTATTTGTTCATTGTTATCGGCAAAATCAAGAAAAGATTCATCGATAATAAGCATGCATTTACTTGGTTTTAGCTTTTTTGCTAATCGAATTAAATCTATTTTAGGAACTAATAGTGATGTAGGATTATTTGGTGTGACCACAACAGCCATATCTGCACCAACTTTTATGGCTTCGTCTGCAAATTTATCAACATCTAATTCAAATGAAGGAAAATCAAGAGGAAACTCTACAACGTGACCTTCTGGTGCTGCATTTACATATTCATTAAAAGATGGTACAGGTACAATTAATTTTTTTGCTAAACTTCCAGATAGTATTTTTATAATTTCTGCACCTCCGTTACCTACTACAATTCTTTCTAAAGGTTGGTTAATAATCGCACCTACAAGCTCTGCTAATGCATTTTGTGCCATTGGGTAATTTAAAACCAAATTGTTGATATTAGCTTTTAAATGATTAAATACTGCCTTAGGTGGAAAGTATAAGTTGTACAGGTAAGCATGGTCTGTAAAATGATGTCTATAGTAACCACCATGCTGTTTTGATATGTATTCGTATTTTTCTTCTTGAGTTTTATATTTACTTAGCATTACAATTTCATGTTTAATTAAATTATTCCTGTTCTGTTCGCTTAGATTAAACTATGTTAAAGTGTTTTCTAGCGCCTCTATTTCAATCAATTCTTTAGGGAATAACAATTCGGCTTTCGCTAAATCTTTAAGGTTATCTATTTCATACCATGGTTGATGATCAAATGAAACGGATTCTAAAACTAAACTTTTGTTGTGAGTCATTTCTGCCAAAATGTTCTCATAATAGCAATTTACATTGCCTTCTGAAATATATTTATTCAGTCTTATAATAATGGATTTCCAAGATATAAGTGAAAAGCTGTAAATATTTACTGTTTTATATCTTGTACCTGAGTAGTCTTCTGTAGTTCCCTTTTGAAACGCTGTAACCTTATTTGCCTTATCAATAGAAACTGTTGTTCCATTAAGCCATGGTTGCATAAGAGCAACAGCCATTCTATCTGGATAAACCATATTATCTAATAAAGTCGTGTTTAATACTAAATCGCTTTCAAAAAGTACAAATGGTTCATTTATGATATGACGAGCCATCCACAGCGAATAAATATTATTGGTAGTCTTATATAAAGGGCTATGAATATACTCTATAGAAATGTCTCCTGATTTTTTGCCAAGATTATCCATGATACATTCTTTTAAATGACCAGTTACAATTACAAGTCGTTTAAACCCTTGGTTTTTTAAATTTTTTAAAAGTCTATTTAGAATCGATTTGTCACTTACTAACGTAAGGCACTTTGGGGAACTTTCTGTTAGTGGGAAAAGACGACTTCCAGTACCAGCCGCAAGAAGTAATGCTGTGGTTATTCGTTTTTGACCACAATCATTAACTGAATCATTATTCATATAAAAATATATTAATGACACCAAAAAAACTAAACATGCGTTTAAGCATCTAGCGTGCTATATATTAACACTCTGATGTTGGACTAATTTCCTGATAATTCAACTATAAGTATGAAGTCCGCTAATGTGATGATTTTGCCTAAAAAGGTCATCAACAAAATTGATAGTGAATGATTGATACTAAAAGATTAGTAATCCTTGAGCAAAGGTACGTTAATTATTAAGAGCAACTAGTGCTTGCTTCCAATTTCTACTAATTACAATGACTATAATTGATACAAGTTTTGCTACTTAATATATAGTTTATAGCGTTTAATCAATCATGCAAAAAAAATAATTTACCTTTAAAGAAAATGAGATTTTTATTATTTGTAATAAATAATATCAATAAATCGTAAAACACCAATAAATATCAGTAAATTTGGATCCAACTCCTGTATTTCCAACTATTTAATCTTTATGATATGGCCTCAATATTACCATTCCATAGTACGCATCCTTCAGCAAAAGTCTATCATGACAGTTCACTTTGCAAAGAGGGCAATAATATTGAGTCTATATATATAAAAACAGGAACGGCAGACCGCAAAAAATGTAAATATTGTACTAAAGCATAGAGTATTAAATTTTAAATAACAACGCCTTTAGATTTAGCAAACACTTTAATCAAATCTACTGAATCTTCAATCTCCTCACCATTATCTAAATCCCCAAGCTAGCGCTCGTTTGTAACGAGTGCTTTCAATAATATTAAACAATAATCCCTTTAGATTTAACATAGGCTTCAATACTACTATCTGTAGCTTCAATATCTTTAGCGTTATCTAAATCATACATACCTCCTATTCCAGTACCTTCAAACAACATTCCAAACACTTTAGATTGCGTCTCTTGTTTTACGTCTTGCCAACATTCTAAAAGAAACGATGTGACTAAGCTATCTGCTTCAATTTCAAAAGTACTTAAGTCTTCTTCCTCTTGGAATGCTTCGTAATCAATACCTAAAGCTTCTAATAGCTGTTCTAATACGGATTCTAATAATTCGGTATCAAATTCTAAGTGTAATTCTAAACGGTCTTTTATAATACCATTGGAGTAAAAAGTAGTTGAAGGTTCTGAGGCTATAAAAATACTATTCCAATAATACACATGATAATAGACATCGGCAGCTTTAATAATGTCATTTTTATGAGTGTCTTCAAAATCTAATTGGCTTAATTGAATTTTTCTAAAAAATATTTTCACCGTTTCCATATATGGGTTTAGTATAAACACAAGAAAAAGATAATCTCGAATGAGCATAAACTCTAAATAATAGTTCATGTTATCAAAATCTCGACCTTTATTCTTTTTGCTAATTTTTTTAAACCTTTTTTCTGTTATTGGTATACGTACGCGTTGTGATTCTTTATTTAAATCCAAAAAATTAAAAATCATGAGGTCTTTTTTCTTTCGTAGCATATTTAGTGTTTTAATAAAAGAATTATTTATTAATAGTACGTAAGCCTTTTTTAATAATATAAGCAGTTTCTTTTGTAGTAGATTCTTTTTCCCATGTATTACAAACGTTTTGTACCCATTCTGGTTGCGATTTACTAGCATCGTTAAGCCAATTCCCTACAGAATCTCTAACATATTTTGAAGTGTCATTCTTTAAAGGTGCTATTAGTGGTAATCCTTTTTCTGGATTATCTTGAAAGGCTGCTATTTTTTTAGTCCATACACCTACTGGTCGTAAGGCTTCTACGGCATAACGGCGTATGTTTTCGTCTGTATCTCTGGTCCATTCACTTAAAATAGAAATAGATGTATCTAAATCCTCAATCATTCGCTCTTTACTTGAGAAAATAACAACTTCACGAACACCAAAATGACTATCGGCAGCATAAGGCTTCATGGTTTTTAATAAATCTATGGTAGTGTCGTGATGTGTGCTTTCTGCCCAACAAGACCAGCATCTCACCATATCTGAAGTATGTGTTTTTAATACTGTGTATGTTTCAGTATTTGTAGTTAATATTCCTAAAGTTTCACCAATAACCTTAGTAGTACTATTGGCTGTTGGTTTTTTTTGAGCATTAACTGCTATTTCAAAATCTGTATACCAATCTGCTTTATCTAGTTGTTTTAATACTAATTTTAAAAGAGTTAGTTGGTCTGTTGCTAACCATTCCATTAAATTCCTGGTTTCAATTAAACCTTTATTAAGATAACTTATCACTTCAGGGTTAATATCTTTTAAGCTTCGCGCTCCTTTTCTATTAAGTATATGTTCTGGTATCATACAATGGTTTTTACCAAAAATAAAACGATTCTTTTATTTATGCTTAGCATTAACACAAAATTATCTTTCATAAATTTGAGTGGGTTATTATGTGAAGACTCTAATAAAATTCTAATTTTCAATCTTATTCCGTAGCTTTGTTTTTGCTTAGAAAAAAGAATAAGAAAAAGATTCTCGCTTAAGTGAGAAATATTATGATTAACATCCATCAAAAAACATTACAAGATTTAGAGTTTGAAACCGTTTTACAGCAAGTAAGTGAACATTGTATTACGCATTTAGGAAACCAAAAAAGCCTTGATATTACGCCTTTTAAAACCAAAGAGGAATTGCTTAGTGCTTTAAAGTTAACTAATGAATATGTGTCTTCTTTTTATAATGATAACCGTATTCCTAGCCACGGTTTTGATCCTATTACTAAAGAATTACAATTACTACGTATAGAAAACACTTATTTAGAAACTCACAGTTTAAAAAAACTGGTATCGGTATCTTTAACCACTAATGAGATTCTTAAATTTTTAAACAAGTTTGAAGAGTATTATCCTGGCTTAAAACAATACGCGTCCTCTATAGAAATAACTACAGCTATTATAGAGAAAATAGATAGTGTGGTTGATCGTTTTGGTGATGTAAAAGATAATGCCTCTGCGCTACTCCATGAGATTAGACAGAGTATGAATAGATTAAAAGGGAAGATTAACTCTAGTTTTACTTCTGCTCTCAACCAGTATCATAATCTGGATTATTTAGATGATATTAGAGAGTCTGTAGTAGAAAACAAACGAGTACTCGCTGTTAAAGCCATGTATCGCCGTAAAGTAAAAGGTGCTATAATGGGTGGTAGCAAGACGGGAAGTATTGTTTATATAGAGCCAGAAACAACCTTGCAACATACTAGAGAACTTAATAATCTAGAATATGAAGAAGGTGAAGAAGTGGTTAGAATTCTAAAAGAAGTAACAAACTTTTTACGTGATTTTTATCCTCTAATAGAGCGATATCAATCTTTTTTAACAGAAATGGATGTGATTGCTGCAAAAGCAAAGTACGCCAAATCTATGAATGGTATTTTGCCGGAAATAACAGATGAAAAAAACGTGTACTTACGTGATGCTTATCATCCACTACTCTATTTAAATAACTTAGAGAAGAAAGAAAAAACGTTCCCGCAAACTATAGAATTAAATAAAGACAGCCGTATTATTGTTATTTCTGGTCCTAATGCAGGCGGGAAAAGTATTACATTAAAAACGGTTGGCTTATTACAAGTCATGCTACAAAGTGGTATGCTAATACCAGTTCATGAGCGTAGTAAAGTAAGTGTTTTCGATCGTATACTAAGTGATATTGGTGATAATCAATCTATTGAAAATCATTTAAGCACCTATAGTTATAGACTAAAACAAATGAATTATTTTTTAAAGAAGTGTAATAAAAACACGCTCTTTTTAATAGATGAATTTGGTACAGGATCTGATCCTGAACTTGGTGGTGCTTTAGCAGAAACTTTTTTAGAGGAGTTTTATGGTAGGAAAGCTTATGGTATTATTACTACGCATTATGCTAACCTTAAAATGTTAGCGAATGAAAAGGATGAAATGATTAATGCTAACATGATGTTCGATGAGCGTACGCTAGAGCCTATGTATAAACTGGCTTTAGGCCAAGCTGGTAGTAGTTTTACTTTTGAAGTTGCGCAGAAAAATGGCATTCCTTATAGTTTGATTAATCGTGCTAAGAAGAAGATAGAGCGTTCTAAAGTGCGATTTGATGCTACGATAGCTAAACTACAGAAAGAACGTGCTAAGCTTGAGAAAACAGGTGAATCGTTAAAACAAAACGAAAAGAAAAAGCAAAGCGAAGCCGATAAGCTTGAAGAAATAAATACTAAGATTCAAAAGAAGCTAGAAAGCTATCAGGAGTTATACGATAGTAATCAACGTTTAATTTACTTAGGACAAAAAGTAAATGATATTTCGGAGAAGTTTTTTAGAGATAAAAAGAAACGAGAATTAATGGCAGAGCTTTTTCGTTTAGTGCAAATTGAGAACTCTAAACGCAAAAAAGTATCTGCTAAACAAGCTAAGGCTGAAAAAGTTAAAGAAAAACAAGTTAAGCAGGAAGCCGAAAAGAAGGTTGAAGTTATACGCAAGAAAAAGAAAGCGGCAAAAGCTAAAGAAAAATTAAAACCTGTAAAACCAAAGCCAATTCTTAAAGTTGGTGATCGTGTACGTATGCATGATGGTCGTGCTATTGGTAGTATAGATACTTTAGAAAAAGGAAAAGCTATAGTTAATTATGGGATATTTACTACCAATGTTAATGTAGATTTATTAGAGTTAGTTGAGGCTGTTAAAAACTAATTAAATTAGATTCTTGCTTCTACTTGAAAGGTGACAAAATGAAACTTTATTTAAACGTACGTTAATCATTATTTTTTTATTTTAAACATATTACAAAAGGTTTTCATCTATCTAATAATGTGATAAACAAAAAAACCGGCACAAAGCCGGCTTTTATTTAAATACCTAAAAAACAAATAGTTAATCCCATTGTTTTAAAGTAGTACTTAAGCATTGATACAAGTAACGTCTATTAGCTAAACCGTTATTTGTAATGTTAGTAACGTCACCAGATCTATAAAAGTAAGTTTCGCCTGGTATACTTCTATAACCAATGGTGTTGCTTTCGTAAACACCAAGGTAAGCTGTATTAGTTGTAGGCGTGTTATTTCCTTTAAGCACAAAGTAATTGTAACCGCTATCATGCATTGGTAAGTTGCTCCCTATAACTGAAAAATTATCTTGATAAGACGTTTCAGATAGTTTTACATTGCTATTGGTAGTCCCGTTTTGTGCACAATAATACTTAAAAGCATATAAATATTCTCCAGAAGATAATGTTGGTGCATTATTTATGGATACAGTAAAATCTGCACCTCCAATAGATATTTCAACATTACTATTAAAAATACTCTCATTTTGTCCAGCTCTATTAACATCAGTTAGATAGTTAGCAACATTGTTATATTCGCTTTGTGTAACTTTAACCCATTCGCCATCATTCGCATTATCATAAGCCGTTTTTGAGTCTCCATTTAAAAATGCCCAGATATCATCTATATTATTTATATTAATTGTTACATCTATAGTCTCAGATTCAGTTCCGTTTGTTGCTACTATGATACCATTTATAGTCTCACTTGCTTCATAGTCATAAGCCAGCCAATCTCCCACAAATATACTAGCACCATTAAGAATAATTGCATCTTGGTCTGTTTGTGATGCAATAGAAAAAGTAACATCACCAGTTAAGCTTGTGGTTAAATTAGAAATTAATGTTCCGCTAGATGGATATTCATCTACAGAAACTGTAATATCATTGTTTTGTAGTTGAGGTTGTGGAGCATCATCTTTACTGCAGCTTATTAAAGAAAAAATAAAAAACGAAATTAATATATATGTATTTTTCATAATTTTAAAGTATTGATTTTTAAATTTTTAATTCCATTGTTTTAAAGTAGTACTTAATCCATGATAATAAGCGATACCATTCCAATTATATGGTAAAGTATTTAAATCTGCATCTGTACCCTGATCACTATATTTAAATGTGTAATTAGAAACACCTGTTCTGTAAGCTATATATTTAGCAGATATTGCTAAATAAGATTCTGTACTAACAGGTACATTATTTCCTTTAATAACAAAGTAATTGTAGCCGCTATTATGAGACGGTAAATTACCCCCTAAATCTTCATAACCTTCAGAAACACTAGTGGATGATATTTTTACCTTACTATTGGTTACGGCATTTTCTCCTACTCTATACGAAAAAGCAAAAACATAACTTCCAGCTGGAACTGTAATACCATTGTTATTTGCATATGTATATAGCGAAGAATCATAACTCACAGTGGCATTTGCAGAAGCTTGGCCATTAACAGTGCCTATTTGATTTACATTACTTAAATAATCTTCCAAATTCTCGTATTCACTTTGTGTTATTTTAACCCAAGTATTAGGTGCTGCATTTTGATAAGCTGTTCTAGAGGTATTAAGAAAAGCCCATATATCATCAATATTATTAATATTGACTTTAATATTTTTAGTTTCAATTTGTGAACCATTGCTAACATTAACAGTCGCTAATAGTATTGGATTCTGTTCATAATCGTATTCTTCCCAATCACCAACAGCTAGCTCTCCTGTGTTTGTGTTTAAGGTAAACGCTCCAGATTCAGACTCAGATGCTAAAGTGTAAGTAAGTGTTCCAGTTAATTGCGTAGTTAATGAGGTGATAAGTGTTCCGCTAACTGGGTATTCATCTATTGTTACAACAATATTGTTGTTAATGTTTTCTTGCTGCATATCAATATCGTCTTTACTACATGAAGTAAATATTAATACTAAAAGGGTTACGATAAAAAGTTTTGAAATTTTCATAATTAATTGCGTTTTGTGGATTATTGTTTTTAATGTTGTAGTGACTTAAACTGGCTAGTCTGCAGCCATACCAGTATTAAGACACCACAAAACTGGTTATATCGATTTGTCGATGGGTCAAAATTATACACATTTCCAAGTGAAAGCTAATTTTTGGCATGGACAAAGTATGGACACGGAAGTCTAATAACTATCAAAACAGACAGGATTTAGCCTTTAATATTAATTTTTAAAATTTAACAAACACCAGTAAAGACAACGTTTAGCATAGTTTTTATAAAATGCTTACTCATAGACAAACAATGGACAAGCACTTTTTTCATAAATGCTATCTATAGACGTTGTGTAATTCAAGTATAATAATTAATTAACTTTATAATGAATTAATAACGCTATTAAGATGTCTATAAAAAAATATGTATTGTTGTTTTTTATGATTCCTTTTTCTCTAAGTTCTCAGAACAAACAAAAGGTTGACAGTTTAAAAAAATTACTCACGCAAGACATTTCTTTAAAACAAAAAATACACGTTTACAGAGGACTTTGTTATCAGTATAATTATTATGATAAAGAGAAAGCAAAACGCTATTTAGATAGTTTGAATGCTGTAGCAAAACGCTATAAAGATTCTACTAAATACAAAGGTTTAGTTTTAAAACATAAAGGCATGTATTATAATAGTATAAGTGATTATATAACAGCTGAAAAAGAGTACGAAAAAGCAATAAGTCACTTTGAAATAATTAAAGATACAAGATACAAATACAGAACCTTATTAGCTTTGAGTGATGTAAAACGTAAATTAGGTAAATATGAAGATGCTATAGATGTAATAATGCAGTCTATAAATGAAAAAGAAGCGTTAGGTAAAAAAGAAATAGAACTCGTTAGAGAGTATGAAAAATTGGGTAAAATATATGGGAATATAGATAATATTAATAAATCTAATTTTTATTTAAAGAAGACCGAAAAAGCATATAGAGATAATAAAAAATACAAAGCTCTAATGATAACACTTGTTAATTTAGGTGTAAATGCTACACATCAAGAGTCGTTAAAGTATTTTAAAGAAGCTAAAACTTACGCGTTTAAATATGAAGATTATATAACTCTAGCAATGATATATAATAATACAGGTGCTATTTATCAGTCACTAAACAATATAGATTCTTCAAAATATAATTATAATAAATCTTTAAAGCTTAGTGAAAAATATAATTATCCCAAACTAAAAGCCTTATCTACTAATAATTTAGCAGAGCTTTGTAATTTGGAAAATAAACCGAAGGAAGCCATACAGTATTTAAATGCATCTTTAACAATAAATCAAAACTCTTCAAGATTGCCAAGAGTTGCTCAAAATTACTATAATTTATCTGAATCATACGAGTTATTAAAGAATTACAAAAAAGCTTTCGAATATAGAGATCTTCATTTTAAACTATATGATTCTATAAATAAGCAAAATAATATAGAAAAAATAAATCAGCTAGAAATTCAATACCAAACAGCAAAAAAAGAAGCCGCTTTAGCTTTACAAAAAGAAGAAATTAAAACATTAAACGAAAAATCTAAAAGTGATAGTTTAACGAAAACACTATACGGCATTGGTATGTTTTCATTTTTATCAATTGCGACACTACTCTATTTTGCTTTTAAACAGCGTATTAAGAAAAATAAAATAGCGCGTGAAAAACAAGAAGAGATTTATAAACAAGAGATCGCATTTAAAAAGAAAGAATTAGCTTCACAGACTTTACATTTAGTTCAAAAAAGCACATTTATACAAGAACTAAAAAGTAACTTAGAAAAAATCAAACAGTCTCCAGACTTATTTAAAATTGAATTTAAACGACTTATAATGTTGCTTAAAAAGGAAAATGCAGAGGACAAAGATTGGCAGGTGTTTAAAACGTATTTCTCTGAAGTTCATAATAATTTTGATAATAAGATAAAAGCTATTGCGACCGATGTTTCTGAAAAAGAAATACGATTAGCATCATTCTTAAGAATGAACTTATCAACAAAAGAAATTGCCTCTATGCTTAATGTTTTGCCAGATAGTGTGTTGAAATCAAAATATAGATTAAAGAAAAAATTACAATTAGAAAAAGAAGCCGATTTAACAGAATTTTTAAACACTTTATAGTCTGGTGTAATATCTTTGTATTGTGATTAAGAACCTTCCAAAACATAAAAAACTAATCTTATTTGATGGTGTATGCAACCTCTGTAACGCCTCAGTGCAATATGTTATTGAACATGATAAGAAAAACGTATTTATGTTTGCCGCATTACAAAGTGATGTAGGGCAACAAATAATTAATCATTACAATATTGATACTACTAAAACAGATTCAATTCTGCTCTATTCAGAAGATAATGGCGTGAAATCTAAATCTTCTGCTGCATTACATATTGCAAAAGGATTAGGGTTTCCAAGGAATTTAATGTCTGTCTTTTTTATCATTCCAAATGTTATTAGAAATTTGGTGTACGATTATATAGCGAAAAACAGATATAAATGGTATGGTAAAGAAGAATCATGCTGGTTGCCAACACCAGATTTAAAAGCTAAGTTTTTAGGTAATATATAATAATTAGCAATAAAAAAGTCTGAATATAAATTCAGACTTTAACTAACACATTCTATTTAGATTAGCGGATTTTGAATGTTATTAGCACATTTTAGGTTTTTGCTTGATTGTAGCGATTAGGTTTAATAACGATGCTTTATTATAATTTTCAATATCTATTTCATCCATTGTTTTAATTCCTTTAACACTAATAACAATAGCTTTTTTAGAATCAATAGTAATGGTATTACTTTTTATAGTATTAACAGTATTGACTTTTTTTGTAGTTGTTTGATTTTCTTGAGCAGAAGCGTAAGAAAAGAACACGAACATAAGTAGCGTAGTTAGTAATTTCATCATTTCGGGGCATTAGTTACATTTACACTGCTAATATAAATGGGATGTTTTATGAGATGCAAAAAAATCGGTAAACGACCAAAGTATTTGATTTACTACTGTTTAAAGTAAAAAAAATCGACGAAATACATTGTTTTTCTTGTTCCCTAATTAAAAAGACTGTTTCACTCATTGAAACGACTGTTTCACTCAACTAAACTTTAAAATGTTTCCTATAGTTTATACATTTAAGTATGATTTGAGAATCACCTAAAGTCTCAAAGCCTATTTGGAATTAGCTTACCCTAGCTTCTGTTAGCTAGGAATGAATAAGTTCTTTTAAAGTTTTTAGTCACGCTTTAAAAGCTTCAGTTAATGGTTAGTGAATGGATTACAGGTAGCTTTGAGGCTTTTTTATAATATCTATTTTAAGCTATTTAATATAAATTCGAAATTTTTATCTGATGCAGCAGTGTTTTTAAAAGAATCTGTATAATATTTCGAGGTTGTAGCTAAGCCAAGTGATTGCATTTTTTCGATTGTATCTTTGTATTCTAAAGTTACTTTCCCTGTAAGTAATACATCTAGATTATTTCCGTTTTTGGCAAAGTCATATACTTTTTTTAGACCTGTTAAGTACAAGAAGTCTTTTGTAAAACCACCACCACGATGTACACGTAAAGTAATTGAAAATGCTTTGTCTCTATTTAACTTGTATTGATTATGTAGTAAGTTAAATGTGTCTGAGAAATTATAACCTTTAGCCAGAGAATCTGCTGCAATAACACGATATGCTAATTCTTTTAAACGAGTAATAGTTAGGCAGCCAGATTTGTATTCTGAATATACAGCTAAGCCTTCTTGTGTCTCTACATTATTAGGGAAACCATTTGAAAACACATGCAATGGTTGATTTAAAGCATTAAACGTAGTAACTACATGCACTCCAATCTCATGGTTTGCTAATACTTTTAATTGGTTTTTGCTATACTTATGGTTTTTACGCAATAATAATGTTTTCGTATTGTTTTGAACCATGGCAGCTGCAGCAATATTAGATGACTTTTTTATGTTAAACTCAAAATCATAGCGTTTAGAAAATTCTTTGAAATAATCTATAGCATCATCTGCATTATATAATGGTAGTAAATCTTCTTTAAAATCGTTATCATCAAAACGCAAAATAAATTTTGCGTTTTCTATATCTCGCTCAGTTGGTGTGCCAAAATTCTTTAAACTGTTGTAGTAGAATTTTTTACCTAAACCTATAGTTTCAATACATTCTATTAATCCAGAATACTCATATATAATATCTTTGTAAAGACTTTTTATATGGTCATCCTTTATGTTCTTTATTTTTTGTGAGAAAAACTTTCTATGAAGTTCATAGCCATTAAACCTTATTTTGGGATATTTAAATTTGGGTTCATAATTATATTTCGAAGAAAAAAATAGCTTCTTCTCACTTTCTATATTTAAAGGATTGATATAATTAAGTAATTCAATTTTTTGAACTAAGTGATGTAAATTGGAATCTATATTTATTAAATCTGAATAGGATTTAGCTATATTTACAGGCAATGTCATTATTTATGATTTTCGTAAAAAGCATTAGCATGATTAACTAATTTTTGTCTAAGTTGTAACTCTACTGCAGCTACTACTTCTGGAAACATTATATAGTTATACTCATCACAGTATACTTTTGCGATTTCGGTTGCCAAAACTAAGGTATTATTAAAGTTTTTCGAAATAAATTTCAAAAAATAACCATTACCTTGAAATGTATCGTTAATTTTTGAGGTAGATTTTATACCATTTGGCAATTGTAATTCACTTAAACTACTACTCCAAGATTTTATAGCATTGATAAAACGATTGTTGTCTACATTTGCAGTACCTAAATTCCAGGTTGGTACTTCTCTATTCCAACGTTTCCAATTATAACTATGCATGTCGTAAACAATACAAACACCAAATTTAGATTCTATTTTGTTAATTAAGGCTTGTACAACTTTATAAAAAGCATCATGTTTTGCTAAAGATTTATTTTTTTCTTCTATAGATAAAGGGGTTTTCCATAGTTGCTTACCCCAAGCATCATCATAAATAGCAACTTCTGGAGCTCGGTTTAAATCATATTCAAAACGAGAATCCATTCCAGCAATTACAATTGGATGTGAAGCTATCATGTTTTTAGTTTCAGGATCTTCTTCATACCAACGCTCGTATTCCGTATGCAAGCAATTATCCCATAACTCTTTTCTAAACTGATGTCCATCATGTATAGCACCACAAACATAGTGCGTGTATTGACTTATTTTTAATGTAAATGAATAATCGCTTGAGACCGCATTAAAAGTTTCTTCTGCTTCTATTTTCTTTATTATGTCTTGAATGGTTAGTCTTTCCATTTCTGAAAAAATTATTTTAAAATTTTACGTAAATACATAAAGGTGGCTTCTTCCATATCTACAGCTTCTCCATCTGCATATAGCATTAATTTAATATCAGTAAATAATGCGTTAAAATCATCTTTAGAATAATTGTTAGCTTCAACGCCTTTAATCATTTTTTGTAGACATTGATAATCATTGTCATTATCAAACTCTGCATGAATGTTTGCAAATGTTATTCTGTCTACTTTAGACATAATAAAATCTTTTTCGTCATTAGTTTCATGCAAATCTGAATTTGCTATATATAATAATATGTATGCAACTAATTCTTCTTTACTCCATTGCTTTGTAGTTAGTGAACCATACTCTGTCCATGAGCCATCGTAAACGCTATTACTATAATTAGCTATAGTTGCCGCTAGTGATAAAATTGAAGCTGTAATTCCTGAACCGCATGTGAATACTAAGTGTTGCTTGTCTTCTGCTAGCTCTTTAAAAATAGATTCTAATTGGTTTTTAGACTTAAGTATATTGCCGTCTAAAACTTGATTATATGGTAAGTTTACAGAATTTGGAATTATACCACTTCGTAATCCTTTTCTAGGTTCGGCAACAACACAATTAAATCGATCGCTAGAACGCGCATCAATAATTTTATAATTAGCATCTTTTGATATTGTTTCTAAAGATTTAAAATAAACGACATTATTAGGGTTGTAGACAGCTTTAAAATCACCTTTGCCATTTACATGTTTTACAGTCTTAGATTCTGTTCTATATTTTTTTAATAACCATGCCGGCATACCGCCATTTAGAACAGCTACATTATTGAAACCAAATGTTTTAAATAACCACCATGCTCTTGGGCTAGAATACAAGCCTAGATCATCATAAATTACTATTGCAGAATTTTGATTTACACCTAAACTCCTCGATGCTGTTTCAAATGCTTGAGCTGAAGGAATTGTATTGGGAAAAGGTGCTTGCGTATCACTAAATTGCTTTTTAATATCAAAAAAACGAGCGTTTGGTATTTGTTTGCTAGATAATTCAGAAGCATTACCAACAACCTTTGGAATACTAGCATCGAAAATAATTAAGTTTTCAGCAGTTAAATGATCATGTAACCATTCTGCCGAAACACTATTTTCTGTGATTGATACATTAGCCATAATTACTTAGTGAATAATTCTGTTCTATGCCTCTTCGACAGTTTTGCGAAGTCTTGAACGACGATTGAAAGCCTGTACATTATCAAGTACTTTGCTTTCTAAAAAGTCAATCACTTTTTCTTCTACTTTTCGTTTGTTTTTATATACTTTATTGATATATGTAATACCTCCAGGAGACATAACATTAACTTCTACTAGTTTGCCTCCAATAACATCCAAACCAACAAAATACAACCCATCTTTAACTAATTTTGGTCCTATTTGTTTACATAAAGCTTTTTCTGTTTTTGTTAATGTGTGTTTCTGTATGCTGCCTCCGGCAGATACATTAGAACGGTGATCATCACTTCCAGGAACACGTTTCATAGCTCCTACAATTTCTCCATTAAGCAATAAAATACGAACATCTCCATGCTCTGCTCCATCTATATAATCTTGTAAAATTACATAGTTTGACGTACCGTCTTTTCCACTTATATAGAAGTCTAACAATGAATTAATATTACTCATTGCTGATTTTTCTATTAATATAACTCCAGAGCCTCCAAAACCATTTAATGGCTTTAATATCATTTTATCTGCAGTGGATTCTTTGATTTGCTGTACTAAATATTTTTTGTTTTTTGACACATGTGTATTAGGAATAATATTACTATGTGCATCTCCAAAAGCAGCTGTATATAACTTATTGTTTGCTTCTCGCATACCTTGTAAAGAGTTTACAATAAAGACATCATCTTTTACAGAATCCAAAAAGTTAAGCATAATAGGGTCTAACGGAGGATTTGCTCTAAAGAAAATAGTGTCGAAACCAGCCAAAGGCAACATTTCTTCTCGTAGAGTCGCTTTTTTATAAAACGCTTTTAAGGTTGTTGGCACCTTTTCCATACGACCAATAACGGTGCAAAAAGCATTTGTTACACTATTTCTAATAGTTAAATTTGCTGGCGTACATATAGCGACACCATGACCTCGCTTAACACATTCTTTTATCAAGGCTAAACTTGTATCGTTTTCAGGATCTATTTCTTCCCAAGGATACATTAAAAAGCATACATTCATGCGGTTTAATTTTATGGTTTGTTAGTAAATAAAGTTAATAAGAAAAAATATAATATCTAAATTATTTTACTGCTTCATAATGATCGTCCCATTCTTTAGGTTTTGGTTCATGCAGTTTGTTTAATGATTTTGCCACCATCATCGATACAGTAGCATCTCCAGTAACATTTACAACTGTTCTACACATGTCTAAAGGTCTGTCTACGGCAAAAATTAATGCTAATCCAATTGGCAATAACTCAGCTGGGAAACCTATAGATTCTAATACGATAACTAACATTACCATACCTGCACTTGGTACTGCAGCACTTCCTATAGATGCCAATAACGCCGTGGCTATAATTACTAACTGATTAGTGAATGTTAAGCCTTCTGGCCAGATTACTTGCATAATAAATACAGCAGCGATACCTTGATATAAACTTGTGCCATCCATATTTACTGTAGCTCCTACTGGTAAAACAAAACCAGAAACTTCTTTATCTACACCTAAATGCTCTTCAACACGTTCCATGGTTACTGGTAAAGTAGCAGCACTTGAGCTGGTTGAAAATGCCAGTAATTGCGCAGGAGAAATTTTATTTAAAAACCATTGTGGTGATTTTTTTGTGTATACTTTTATTAAAAATAGATAGAAACCAATCATTAAAGCTAAACCAGAAACGACACAACCTGCATATTTTAATAATTTAACAAGAATGGTTGTGTCATCAAAAGCAATAATAACGTTTGCCATTAATGCAAATACTGCGTATGGTGCAAATAACATAATTAAATCAACCATTTTCATGACTACTTCATTAAGTGAGTCGAAGAAGTCAACTAAAGGTTTTGCTTTCTTTTCGGGAATTAATAATAGACAAATACCAACAAATAAGGCAAAGAAAATAACTTGTAACATTTTTGCTTCTCCTAAAGACGTAAATATGTTACTAGGAAATATATCCACTAGTGCTTGTAATGGACCGGCATCTTGTTGAGCAGAAGCTTTAGCTAATTTGTCAACCACACCAGCATCATTCTCGTATTTAAGTTTTATTTTTTCAATGGTTTCTTGTGGCATTCCTTTTCCAGGTCCAACAAAATTTACAATAGTCAATCCTATAATTATAGCAACCAAAGTAGTACCAACATAGATAATAATAGTTCGTAACCCCATGGTTTTAATTTTAGAAATATCTTTTAAATCTGAGATTCCTTTAATTAAAGAAGCTAATATTAATGGTACTGCAATTAGCTTTAAAAGGTTTATAAAGATTTTACCAAAAGGCGCTATCCAATCGATAACAAAACCTTTTCCACCATCTACTGTATTCATTATGAAGCCAAAGATGATACCTAATACCATTCCTATTATTATTTTCCAGTGTAATGCTAGTTTTTTCATTGAAAACTTGTTGTTTGTTAGTATGTTTTATTCAAAAGATAAAAATCTGCTAAAACCAAAGCAGCCATTGCTTCTACAATAGGTACAGCTCTAGGGACAACACAAGGGTCGTGACGCCCTTTGCCTTGCATTTCAACTATATTTCCATCTTTATCTATAGTGTCCTGAGATTGCATAATTGTTGCGACAGGTTTAAATGCCACTCTAAAATAGATATCCATGCCATTACTTATACCGCCTTGAATTCCTCCAGATAAGTTAGTTTTAGTAGTGCCATCTTCATTGTATAAATCATTATGTTCACTTCCTATCATTTTAGCACCACAAAAGCCACTACCGTATTCAAAACCTTTCACGGCGTTAATGGATAGCATGGCTTTGCCTAAATCGGCGTGTAATTTATCAAAAACAGGTTCGCCAAGTCCAATAGGGACATTTTGAATAACACAAGTTATAGTACCGCCAATGGTATCTCCTGCTTTACGTATTTCTTTAACGCGGGTGATCATTTTTTCTGCTGTTGCAGTATCTGGACAACGTATAGCATTAGATTCAATTTTTGAAAAATCTAAATCTTGATACGGTTTATCTATAAATATATCACCTACCGAAGAGGTGAAAGCATTTATTTTAATAGTGGCTAATACTTGTTTAGCAATAGCTCCTGCTACTACTCTACTAGCGGTTTCTCGTGCAGAACTTCTTCCGCCACCACGATAATCTCGATGCCCATATTTTTTATCATAAACATAATCGGCATGACTTGGACGATAAGAATCTTTTATATGAGAATAATCTTTAGATTTCTGATTTGCATTCTCAATAACAAAACCAATAGGAGTTCCAGTAGTCTTACCTTCAAAAATTCCAGATAAAAATTTAACTTCGTCTGGTTCTTTACGTTGTGTTACTATTGAAGACTGACCAGGTTTGCGCCTATTCATTTCATTTTGAATTGCTTCAAAATCTAATGCTATATTTGGTGGACAACCATCTATTACGCCTCCAATTGCCATACCATGTGATTCCCCGAATGTTGTGAGATTAAATAATTTTCCGAAAGAATTTCCAGCCATAAAATCTATTTTAATTGCTAATGTAAATGTAATATAATAGAAACAAAAATTGTGTAATACTTTATTAGATTTTCTTTCAAATCTTTTACATTTACAAAAAAAAGAATACCCATGAAATTTATAAAAAACACTTTTGCGTCAATATTTTGTGTCATTGCTATAGTATCATGTTCAGATGAGTCTATAATTCAAGATGAAAACGCTCCAGGAACAAACGTTACTGGTAATTATTTTCCATCTACAGTAAATGATTATTGGAAATATACAGTGGAAAATATTGATGATGCAACTGGTGAGACTATAGTAGCCAATGATAGCTTATATGTAGCAACACAAACGGCTTCTAATTTTACTTTGGGTGTAAACGATAACATGATTGCGAATGGAGCTATGAATGGTTTGCTAACTAGTGGAGAGTTAACAAGAACAGATGCTACTTTGGTATTAAATGGAGTTTTGCAGTTGCCTCAAGGTATTAGTGATATTACCGATTTTGAAATTAATTTAGATAATGTGATTTTGTATAATGTAAATGCAAATACTGGAGATGTGTTATCTACAGTCGCCAATACTTTACAGCAAGATTTTAATGGATTTCCAATTACTATAAATTACACTTTGTCTACAATTGCTCAGGGTTTTTCTGAAACATTAAATCTTAATGGACAAAATTATAATGATGTAACATCTACACAATTAAAATTAAATCTTAGTGTATCTACATCAATCCCTGTTGGACCAATTAGTGTAGATGTTAGTATTCTTGATGCTCAAGATGTATTAGTGTCTAATAATTATTTTGCAAAAGATATTGGTTTAGTTAATTCTCAAACGAATACAATGTACGAAATAAGTGCTGCTGCTATTACAGCTTTAGAAGCAGCTGGAGTTACTATAGATATTCCAGAATCCAGTTCGTCTTCTAATAGTCAAGTACTTACAAATCACATGGTTACAGAGTAAAAAAGACAATCTATAAATATGTTATTTGTTTTATATAACATGACAAATTATATTTTTTCAAACTTAAACGCAACCTTTTTTTGAATTTAGCATCTATTTAGTACAAACTAAAATTATATGACTATTTTTAAAAACACATTATTTGTTTTATTTATTATTTCCATTATAAGTTCATGTTCTAGTAATGATCCTGACCAAACAATAACTCCCCAAATAACTGGAGATTACTTTCCGTCAGAACTTGATAACTATTGGAGATACTCGCCTTCAAACAGCGGAACGATACCTTCTAATTATATTATAATTCACCCATTAGAATCGATATTTATTTCTAATTCAGAAGCTTCAATAATTAATGTAAATTCCAATGAAACGATACTTCATGGTGTAGTGAATAAGTTACTTACTAGTGGAGATTTAAAAAAAACTGAATCTACTTTACATTTAAATGGAAAGATAGATCCTCCAAGACATATGCAAAATATGTTTTTAGGCCTAGAAATTCCTTTAAATGATTTTGCTCTATATGATTTAAATGCAGATATAAATAGCGAGTTATCTGTGGTATCTAGCACATTAACACAAAACAATTTTACTGCAAACTTTACAATTGATTATACTATTACAAGTAAAGTAACCGATGTTTTAGAATCAACCACCATAAATGGAGAGTTACTAAATAATGTCCTTATTTCTGAAATAACAATGAACCTTAGTATTAAAACTCCACATCCTGATGGAAGTGGTGATATTGAAGTTTTAGCACCGCAAGACACTATGGTAATTACTAGTTATTTTTTAAAAGATTTGGGTTTATACATTAGTTCTGCTCTTATTGAATATCAAATTAACCCAGATACAATATCTATTCTTGAAGACAATGGATTTTTAATATCTTCAATAATTTCAACAGAAGTTTATGAAATAAATGGTCAATCATTAAATGATTATATGGTAAATGAATAATATTAAACTAACATAAAACCTACATACATTACATTGACATAACATAATGCTATTATTAATATAATAACTTGATAATATCCAATTAATAATAGATTTCAATATTTGTTAAAAATTTAGCAGGTTTTGAAAATTAAAAGAAAAATCGAAGTTGTTGTTATCTCAGATATTCATCTGGGAACTTATGGATGTCATGCAAAACAGTTGCTTACCTATTTAGATAGCATAAATCCAAAGACCTTAATTCTTAATGGAGATATCATCGATATTTGGCAATTTAACAAGCGTTATTTTCCAAAATCGCATTTGAGAGTAATAAAGAAAATTATGAACTTCGCTGCTAATGGCGTTGAAGTTATTTATATTACTGGTAATCACGATGAAATGCTGCGAAAATTTACCGATACAACAATAGGTAATATTTCTATAGTTAATAAACTAGTGTTAAATCTTGATGGTAAAAAAGCTTGGTTTTTTCATGGAGATGTCTTTGATGCTTCTATACAGAATGCAAAATGGATAGCCAAATTAGGTGGTTATGGTTATGATTTTTTAATTTTAATTAACCGTTTGTTTAATTGGTTTTTAGTAATGCTTGGTAGAGAGAAATATTCTTTATCTAAAAAAATTAAGAATAGCGTTAAAAGTGCTGTTAAATATATAAGTAATTTTGAAAATGTAGCAGTAGAATTAGCAATAGAAAACGGTTATGATTATGTTGTGTGCGGACATATACATCAACCTAAAATATTAATCAAGAAAAATAAATATGGCCAAACGACCTATTTAAATTCTGGTGATTGGATTGAGAATTTTACAGCATTAGAATACCAGTTTAAACGTTGGAAAATATACAATTACAGTCAAGATAAACGTGCTCCATTTTTTGCAGATAGCGATATCAAAGCAATGGAAATTAAAGATTTAATAGCAGCAATAACTATAATAGACCCTAACGATATTAGGGAATCACAATAACGCATCCCTTAAAATACTTACTGGATGTAAAGCTTCTCTACTAGTACCGTCTTTAATTTGATGTCTACAACTTGTGCCTGTAGCAGATATTATAGTGTCATTTGTTGCTTTTCGAATTGCAGGAAATAAAGCCTGCTCTCCTACTTTCATACTTATTTTGTAGTGCTCTTTTTCATAACCAAAACTACCTGCCATTCCGCAACAACCACTAGGAATAATAGTAACTTTATAGTTTTTTGGTAAGTTTAAGATATTAAAACTATGAATTTGATTGCTCATTGCTTTTTGATGGCAATGTCCATGAAATTTAATTGTTTTTATATTAGAAGTAAATTGAGACGCTTTAATATTACCAATAGCTATTTCATTACTTAAGAATTCATCAATTAAAAAGGTGTTTTTTGCTATTTTTTTGGCAGAAACAATATCATTAGCTAGTTTGATGTACTCGTCCTTAAAAGTTAATATAGCTGATGGTTCAATACCAATAAGTGGTGTGTCTTCTGAAACAATATCTTTATATAGTGCAATGTTTTTATTTGCCACTTTTTTAGCTTGCCTAAGAAGTCCTTTAGATAAAAAGGCACGACCAGATTCACTATTTTTAATAAGTTTTACATCATAATTCAACACACTTAATAGATGAATAGTATCTACTCCTATTTGAGTGTCTAAATGATTTGTAAACTCATCGTTAAACAAATACACAGTCTTTATGTGTTTGTTTTTAATTGTTTGATTATTAATTAGTTTGAGTTCTTTGTTTAAACTTTTTCTTGAGATTAAAGGTAGTGATCTTTCTTTAGCAACGCCTAAGCTTTTCTTTATAATTTTTGATGTTAATGGATTAGAAAATATGAAATTAGTTAACCAAGGAAAATTACTACCTAAATTATTAAGAGTATTATTGTATGCAAACAGTTTTGTTCTTATAGATACTCCATTTTCTTTTTGATATTGGTATTGGAACTCTGCTTTTAAGGTTGCAACATCAACACTACTAGGACATTCTGTAGCACAAGCCTTACAACTTAAGCATAAATCGAAAACATCTTTTAATTCTTTGTGGTTAAATTTATTAGACTTCTCAGATTGTGTTAAAAATTCTCGAAGTGTATTTGCTCTTGCTCTAGTAGTGTCCTTTTCATTTCTAGTAGCCCGATAGCTAGGACACATTGTGCCTCCAAATTCAGGTAACTTTCTACAATCTCCTGCTCCATTGCATTTTTCTGCTTCTCTCAAAATCCCTTCAGAAGCAGAAAAATCCATAAATGTTTTAATCTCTGGCTCTTCTCTGTTTGGTAAATACCTAAGATTCTCATCCATTGGGTAGGCATCTATAATTTTTCCTGGATTAAAGACGTTATTTGGATCAAAAGTAGATTTAATTCGTTTTAACAATTCGTAATTATCATTACCAATCATATATGGAATAAACTCTGCACGTACAATTCCATCACCATGTTCTCCACTAAAAGAACCATCATATTTCTTAACTAGTTTTGCAACATCTGTTGTAATTTTTCTAAACAAAGCAACGTCTTCTTTTTGTTTTAGATCTAATATTGGGCGTAGATGTAGCTCTCCAGCACCAGCATGTGCATAATAAACAGCATTCTGGTTATAGTCTTTCATTAATTGTGTGAACTCAGAAATATAATTTGCCAAATCGGGTAATGCAACTGCTGTGTCTTCTATACATGCAACTGCTTTTTTATCTCCAATAATATTACCAAGTAAACCTAAGCCTGCACTTCGCAAGTTGTTAGCTTTGTTTATAGCATTTCCTATAAGAATGGGATTAGCGTAACTTAATTCTGAATCCTCAATAGTTTGTATTAGTGCTTTGGCTTTTGTTTTGGCTTTTTCTAATGTTTCAGCTCTAACTTCACACATTAAAATAGCTTCAGGATCACCTACAATAAATGCCCTGTTGTCTTCTTGTGTTTTATTTCTTTTAGTGCAATCTAAAATAGTTTTGTCCATCATTTCACAAGTAAATAAATTGTGCTTCATAGCGGGTTCAACAGCTTTTAAGCAGTTTTCTATACTTTCAAAATGAGTTGCGACCATTACGCCTTCTTCTGGAGGTAACTTATCTAACTTAAGTGTGATTTGTGTAGTGAAAGCTAGTGTACCTTCACTACCTGTTAATAATTTAGATATATTAAATGCGTCTTTATGAGTGTCAGAAAAAATATTAGTATTTAGTAATTCATCAACCGCATAACCTGTATTTCTTCTATGTATTTCTTGTTTTGGAAAATGATCTCGAATGTTTTTCTGATTAGTTTCAGAAGACAATTCTTTAAAAATAGAATTATATATCTGTCCTTCTAAAGTATTTAATTTCTTCTTGTATTGAAGCGCTTCTGCAGTTAGGTCAGAAAACACTGCCTCACTACCATCACTAAGAATAGTTTGTAATTCTATAACTTTATCTCTAGTAACTCCAAATTGTATTGAAGTTGTTCCTGAAGAGTTATTGCCTACCATACCTCCAATCATACATCTATTAGAAGTAGATGTGTTTGGGCCAAAAAATAAACCAAATGGTTTTAAGTAATTATTAAGCTCATCTCTTACTACTCCAGGTTGTACAACAACTGTTTGTTTAGATTCATTTACCTCAATAATATTTGTAAAATATTTTGAAACATCTACAACAATACCTTTGCCAACACATTGGCCAGCTAACGATGTTCCTGCTGTTCTAGGTATTAATGAGGTTCTATTTTCTTTAGCAAAAACAATAAGTGCTTTTAAGTCTTGTTTATTTTTTGGATATGCCACTGCTGTTGGGAGCATTCTATATACAGAAGCATCTGTAGCATATAGGGTTTTCATTAGTTCGTTATAATGTAACGTACCCTCTAAGGTTTGGTGTAATGCTTTGAGCTTTTTAATATCCATTACTTTGCATTAGAAATTACCGGTATAGATCTATTAAAATTGGTTGTAAAGCAGATAAAGGAATCTGTACCAGCAACACCATCAATTTCATGTACTTGATTATATAAAATTTGTCTTAAATGATCATTGTCTTTTGCATAAATTAAAACGAAAATGGCATATTTTCCAGACACATAATTACATTCTTTTATTTCTGCTATATTTTCTAATAAAGAGACTACTTCTGCAGCCATACGAGCTTCTTTTAAACGAATACCAACATAGGATTTAGTGCTATATCCTATTTTTTTCTCATTTAAAACTAAGTCAGCTTTCTCAATAACACCATCGTCTTTCATTTTTTTTATGCGCTGATGCACTAAAGAGTTAGAAATTTTTAAATCTTCAGCTATTTTAGAATAGGCTTTTCTTGCGTCTGCTTTTAATGCAGATATTATTTGTTGGTCTATATAATCAAGTTGACTCATTTTTTATAGAAATTTTGATTGAAAAAATCAAATTAATTATTTTAAAAACGAATATCAGTTTGTTTTTAAAAATATCGCTTCAATTAAAACAAAAGTAATTGTTTTATGTTAATTACAAGGTTAAATTGATTTAATTTTGTCTTATTTAAAATCAATATTATGACAACCAATGCTTTATTTGAAAAATTATGGAATGAATACGTAGAACGTACGCCTTCTGCAAAAAAAGTTAAACATTTATTTGAATCTCTAGGAGATACTATTTCTAATGACCATGTTGCATTTAGAACTTTTGATGATCCTAGAGTAAATATTGATGTTTTAGCAACTGCTTTTATTAATAATGGATATGAGTATAAAAACGATTACCATTTTCCTAAAAAGAAATTATATGCCAAACATTATGAGCATAAAACTAATAAAGATGCGCCACTAGTATTTATAAGTCAATTAATAACTAGTGAATTTTCTATAAAAACACAATCAATTATTAAAAACACTTTAAATAGTGTGAATTTTGAAAATATTAATCCAGAATCACTTATATTTTCTGGCCGTTTATGGAATTTACCATCATATGAATTATATACGTCCTTATTGGGAGAATCTGAATATGCAGCTTGGTTATATGTAAATGGGTTTTGTGCCAATCATTTTACAATAAATGTTAATGCTTTAAATTCTTTTAACTCACTTAAAGAAGTTAATACATTTTTAAAAGCAAATAATTTTAAAATGAATACTTCTGGAGGCGAAATAAAAGGTAATCCTGAACTATATTTAGAACAATCTAGTATTCTTGCAGACAAAATAGATATTGAGTTCGAAGAAGGAAACAAAAATATCCCATCATGCTATTATGAATTTGCATACAGATATCTAAAAGAAGGAACATTATTTAAAGGTTTTATAGCAAATTCTGCTGATAAGATTTTTGAAAGCACAGACGTTAAATTGTAATTAATAATATTTACAATTTTTACATTGTTAAAATTCTTTATTATTAAACAAAAAAACACCTCATTTTAGGTGTTTTTTTGTGTTTTTTTCTTGCATCATGGGTTTTTTTGCGATTTTTAGACATACATAGGCATTATTATTTGTTAATAAAAACTGTATTTAATCGATAAAAAGATACATTTCATAGAATATCTAATTTGAGAAATTTGTATAAAACCTTAAAAATTAACACAATAAATACATTTGTCACTTATTAACTCAAATTATATTATATAAAATGGCAATTAATTTACTAGATTTATTTAAAGATCAATTAACAGATGGTGTATTAAACAATGTTTCTGGATTACTTGGAGGAGATGACTCAAGTTCAGTTCAAAAAGGTTTAATGGCTGCTGCTCCTGCATTATTAGGCGGAATAATGGATAAAGCTTCATCAAACGAAGGTGCTTCATCTATATTCAATATGCTTGGTGATGGAAGCGAATTAGCAAGTTTAGCTAATTTAAGTGCTGGAGGTGATGAATCTGTTGGTTTCTTATCTAAAGGTTTAGATTTAGTAAAAATGGTTTTAGGTGACAAGGCAGCCGGAGTTATAGATATGGTTAGTTCTGTTTCTGGAATTGGAAAAAATTCTTCTTCTTCTTTATTAAGTGTTGCAGGTTCTATTATTGGAGGTGTTTTAGGAAAACAAAAAGCATCTGGATTAGATTTAGGTTCTTTTGTTGGCTTATTATCTAATCAAGGTAGTGTCTTAGATAAATTTGCGCCTGCAGGTTTGGCATCCTTATTAGGACTAGGTTCTTTTTCAGGAATTTCAAATAAATTAGGAGATTTAGCTAGTGGAGCATTAGGTTTTGCTGGTGATACTGGTAAAGCGGCTTATGATGGTGCTAGCAAAGTAGTTGATAGTGCAGCAGGGCTAGCAAGTGATACTGGAAAAGCAGCTTATGATGGTGCAGGAAAAGTAGCAGGAGCTGCTGCAGATGTTGCTTCTGGAGCTGTAAATGCAGGTGGTTCTTTAATTAAAAGAATATTACCATGGGCTATAGGATTATTAGCGCTATTATTTGCTTTCTTTTTAATAAAAGGATGTGATAGTGATAAAAGTGTTTTAGATAATGTAAAAGATGCTGCTAGCCAAACAACAGGAACAGTAAAAGATGCTGCAAATTCTACTGTTGATGCAGCAGGGAACGCAGTAGATGCGGCTGGCAATGTTATAGATAAAACTGTTGACGCTGCAGGAAATGCAGTTGATGCTACTGGTAATGCTATTAGTAATGTAGCTGGTGGTATAGTTGATTCTTCTGGAAATATAGTAAATGCTTTTGGAGAAGCAATTGGTAGCTTTTTTGAATGGGCTTTACCTAATGGAACAAAATTAAATATCCCTGAAGGTGGTTTTGAAGATAAATTTTTAAATTATATAAAAGAAGGTAAACTTGAAACAGGAAAGTTTTATGCTTTTGATAGACTATATTTTAATACTGGTTCTGCATCATTAAGTGATAAATCGATTAATCAGATTGAAAATGTTGCAGCAATCATGAAAGCATATCCAGATGTAAAAGTACTTTTAAGAGGACATACAGATAATACAGGATCTGCAGAAGGGAATAATAAGTTATCTGCAGATAGAGCTTTTTCTATTAAAGCAAAATTAGTAGGAAAAGGAATCGAAGCTTCAAGATTAGAAACAAAAGGTATGGGCTCAATAGAACCAATCGCTGATAATGCAACACCAGAAGGTAGAGCAAAAAACAGAAGAATTGATGTTTCTATTGCAAAATAATATTATATAGAATTGGTTGTTTAGTTAGTTTAAAGGTCGGTAGTAATTTTACTACTGGCCTTTTGCATTTAAAATAAATAGTTATTTTATTAGTTTTAGTATTAACAGAATAATACAATACGATATGATTTTGAGTATAATTATATTACCAACATATCCATTATTTTAAAATCGTACGTATATTAAATTAATATTTAAATTAAATGACTTTATATGAAAAAAACAGTTTTTTTATTAATCGCTACGTTTGGGTTTTTATTTACTATTTCTGCTCAAGAAATATCTAAGAATGCTATTGGTCTAAGATTAGGTGATGGTAACGGATTTGGAGCCGAAGTATCATATCAAAGAGCTATTAAAAATAATAACAGATTAGAATTTGATTTGGGCCTTCGCTCTGGAAGAAACTTTAATGGTGTAAAATTAGTAGGTTTATATCAATGGGTATGGAATATTGATGGTGGATTTAATTGGTATGCTGGCGCTGGTGCTGGTGCTGCTTCGTTTAGATATGATGATGGTTATTTTAGAGATGATTTTAGAAGAGATTATACAGAAACATTCATTTTAGCGACAGGAGATATAGGTGTAGAGTATAATTTTGAAATTCCATTATTGGTATCATTAGATGTAAGACCAGAAGTTTCTTTTGGTGACTCTACATACGATTTAGACTTTGATGTTGCATTAAGTGTTCGATATCAGTTTTAAAAAAAACGATAGAAATAAATTCCTAAAGCTTATTTTAAACAGAAAAATAAGGTTAAAACAGTTCATTAGAACTGTTTTTTTTGTTTATTTATTAATCAAAATTATGGATGAAGCAAAAGTAATAGCAATAATGGCTGCAGGTTTAGGAACTAGATTTGGAAGTTTAAAACAACTACACACTATAAATTCCAGCAATTATTCTATTATGGATTTTTCAATATATGATGCCATGAGTGTTGGGTTTAATACTATCGTCTTTATTGTTCGGCAAGAGACATTGTCTGTATTTAAAAAGCGTTATAAAAATCAATTACCAAAAAAGATAACGGTAAAGTTTGTAATACAGGACGATAAGGGACTATATCCTTTAAGAAACAAACCTTTTGGAACAGGAAGCGCTTTATTATCATTAAAAGAGATAGTAAAAGGTAATTTTGCGCTTATAAATGCAGATGATTTTTATGGCCAAAAAGCTTTCAAACTTATGTATAACAATTTGTATACTAATATTAATAATAGTAATTATTTTATTGGGTATCAACTAGAAAACACTTTATCCAAAAACGGCACTGTTTCAAGAGGGGAATGTTATATAGATAGTGATAGCTGGTTAAAAAAAATTATTGAAAGAACTCAAATCGCAAAAGAACATGGGGTAATATTTTACAATAAAGAAGAAAATAAAAAAACAAGGATTAATAAAAACACCATTGTTTCAATGAATTTCTGGGGGTTTACAACCGAAGTTTTTAAAGTAGCTGAATCTGAGTTTGAAAAATTTTTGAAAAAAGAAGAAAACATAATTAATAATGAGTTCTACATTACTTCTATTGTTGATTATAGCATTAATAAAAAATTAATGCAATATAAAATGCTTCCAACAAATTCTAAATGGTACGGAATTACTTATTTTGCTGATGCAGAAGACATAAGTAAAGAAATTAAGCGTTTAATTAATTTGAATGTTTATCCAGAAATATTATGGTAGAAAATATAATAGTAATAGCTAATCAATTCAATATTGAAGGTACTATTCTTGAAATAAACAATTTAAATTCAGGACATATAAATGACACTTATTTAGTTAATACAAATACTAATCAACATTACGTATTACAAAAATTAAATGGTTTTGTATTTAAAAATACTATTGATATAATAAACAATAAAGTATATAGTAGTCAATATATAGAAGCTCAAGTTGAAGCTTTAAATACACCTGTAAAATGTACTCGTTTTTACAAAACTAATACTGGATATTATTATTATAAAGATAAAAATGAACAGTATTGGAATATGCAAAATTATATAGCAAATTCTATTACTTATGATAAAGCTCCAAATGCTAAAGTTGTTTTTGAAGCTGGGAAATTATATGGTAGCTTTATGATGCTTACAAAGAATATAGTTAAGAATAAAATAAAAGAAACGCTTCCAAATTTTCACAATATTCCCATAAGAATTAACCAATTTGAAAAAGCTTTAAGTTTAGCGTCTAACGACAGGAAATTAAATGCAGACAATGCTATTAAATTTGTATTAGAACATAAAAAAGAAATGTGTAGGCTTGCAGAATTAAAATCTAAAAATACGTTTCCTATTAGAATTACTCATAATGATGCTAAATTAGCAAATGTCTTATTTGATAAAGATCAAAAAGGACTTGCAGTGATAGATTTAGATACTGTAATGCCAGGAATAGTTCATTTTGATTTTGGAGACTCTATTCGTTCTATTTGCACAAATAAAGAAGAAGATAGTAATGAATATGAATCTATAGAAATACAATTAGATTACTACGAAGCGTTTTGTAAAGGGTATGCATTTTATACCTCAAAATTATTTACAGATAAAGAAATAGAATATTTGCCTTTAGGTGTTAAAACCATAGTATTTATAATGGGATTACGTTTTTTAACAGATTATTTAAATAACGATATATACTATAAAACCAATTATGAAAACCATAATCTAGTTCGCGCAAATAATCAATTTTATTTATTAAAAAGTGTTATTAATAACTACGATAGTATTAAACAGATTACTAAAACAGCTTTTAAATTAAATAATATCTCTTAATAATTCGTTTTCTCGATGCTTTTGCCAGGTGCCTCCTGTAAAATCGGGAATATTAATGCTCTTACTATTATTAGCAACAGACAGTCCTGACAAAGGTGTTATTGCGCTCCAAAGCACACTATCGTATAAATTAATATCTAATGGTAATCCTTGATTTAGACAACGTATTAGCCTATAAATCATGACAAAATCCATTCCTCCGTGACCTACTGCATTTGCATCAATCTGTTCTTTTAACTTTTTCCAAAGCGGGTGATCATATTTGTCCCTATAAGTTTTATAATCATCTTTATTTAACCAACTATGACCCCATTGCAAATTTTCATGCCCTATATATAGGCGAGATGGATAGCCTTGATGCACTGCTTTGGTTCCTGTTATTGTATTTAAGCGTGAATATGGTCTACCAGTATGAGTGTCGAATTGCAACATAATAGTCTTTCCATTTTTAGTTTTTATAAGCGTAGTGTTCATATCACCACAAGTAAATTTATTTGTCCAAAAATTTTCCTTTCTAGCTGCATCACTTAAGCTTTGTTCTCTTGAACTCATACTTACCAAATGATCATAATTATCACCTCTGCCAATATCCATATAAAAACTCACAGGTCCTAAACCATGACCTGTATAAAGATTTTCATTTTTAGTTTGATGATGTTTTATTCGCCATTGATCTTCATAATAAGTTTCATCCATCATGTGTTTTCTTAAATCATGGATATACGCACCTTCAGCATGATTTAAATCTCCAAAAACACCTTGATTAATCATGTTTAACACCCATAATTCTTCTCCATTAAAACAGCAATTCTCCATATACATACAGTGTTTCTTTGTACGTTCTGCTACCTCAATAAGTTTCCAGCAATCTTTTAATGTCATAGCCATAGGTTGTTCACAAGCAACATGTTTCCCGTGTTCCATGCCATAAATAGACATTTCTGTATGGTATTCCCATGGAGTGGCAATAATTAATAAGTCTATATCATCTCGATTGGCTAATTTTTTCCATTCATCTTTATGTCCAAAATATAAGCTGGCATCATTTTTTTGAATAGTTTTTAAGTAGTCATTGTTTTTTTGAAGTTTTTTTTCACTTAAATCTGAAAGTCCTATAATTTCTGCATGATTGTTTTTTATTAAATATTCAAACATTTGAATGAGAACACTTCCGCGATTTCCCATACCTATCATACCAACTCTTACTTTACTTATAGGTTTACATTTTAAATTAACAGCAGTACCAGAGGCTTTTCTTGATGTTAGCAGTGAATCCAATTCATTTGCATCAACTTTATTTTCTGTATTACAACTAATTAAAGAAGGTGTGATACCTAAAAACAATCCAGCTCGGGCAGTTAATTTTAAAAAAGACTTTCTATTCATGATATTTTATTATTTAGAAAAGAAAGTTAAAAAATATTATATCAAAAATACTTTTTAAAAAAAATATTCAGTAGGCATGATTATAATTTTTCTGAAAACAAGCACGTTTTTAATGTTTCTTCATATAATGCTTCGTACTTAGGTACTATATTTTCAATAGCAAATTTGCTTGCTTGTATTTTAGCATTTAATTTAAATTCATTAAGTTTTCTTTCGTTTCTTAATATAGCTAAAGCATTATTGCTCATAGATTCTACATCACCAACATTACTTAAATAGCCAGAAAACCCTTCTAAATTAACTTCTGGTATACCTCCAGTATTACTTGATATAACAGGAACGTTAGAAGCCATAGCTTCTAATGCAGATAACCCAAAGCTTTCTGTCTCACTTGGTAGTAAGAACAAATCGCTAAAGCAAAGTATACGATCAATTTCATTACTATTCCCAAAAAACACTACTTTTTCTGAAATACCAAGCTCACGACATAATCGTTCTGCAGGTTCTCGCTCTGGTCCTTCTCCAACCATCATTAACTTTGCTGGTATTTCTTTTTGAACGTTATAGAATGTTTTAATTACATCTGGTATGCGTTTTACAGATCTCATGTTACTAATATGAGTAATGATTTTTTCATCTTGAGTGGCCATCATATCACGTTGACAATCGGTGAAGTCATGTTTAAACTTCTTTATGTCAATAAAATTAGTGATAACATTAATTTCTTTTTTTATGTCAAATAAACGTAGCGTATCTTCTTTTAAACTTTGAGAGACTGCAGTTACAGCATCTGATTTATTTATACTAAACGTTACTGCTGGTTTGTAAAAAGGATGGTTACCTACAAGTGTAATATCTGTACCATGTAGAGTTGTAACAATAGGAACGTAAATATCTTCTTCTCTTAACATTTTTTGTGCCATATAAGCAGCATAGGCATGCGGTATAGCATAGTGTACATGTAACAATTCTATTTTATGCAGTTTAACCATATCTACCAATTTACTAGATAAAGCTAATTCGTATGGTTGATAGTGAAATAAGGGATACTCAGGTACGTTTACTTCATGGTAGTGTACATTATTACCTAATAATTCTAATCTAACAGGTTGGTTATAAGTTATAAAGTGAATATTGTGTCCGCGCTTAGATAACTCTAATCCTAACTCTGTTGCCACTACTCCACTACCTCCAAATGTTGGGTAGCATACTATGCCTATTCTCATTCTTTTGGTTTTAAGTGTTTAAAGTCGAATTAGCAAATAGCTACTTACTCAAATAACACTTTATTTTTGATTGATTACCTTATAATTGCTTCGTAAATTGCTTCTTGAATATTAGTTCTAATATTTTCACGTAATAACATGTTTTTTCCTTTAGATGTAGGATATGTTCTATTAGCTAGAAAAACATAAACTAATTCTTCATCTGGATCTGCCCAAGTATAGGTGCCTGTAAATCCTGAGTGTCCAAAACTTTTCATAGACAAACAACCACAGGTTGGTCCAGATTCTCCTAATTGAGGTTTATCGAAACCAATACCTCTTCGTACTTTTTTATGGCAATAATAACAAGTATTAAATTTATCTACTGTTTCGGGTTTTAAATATTGTACGCCTCCATAATATCCCTTTTGTAAATACATTTGCATAATTTTAGCAATATCATTGGCATTACTAAAAACACCAGCATGTCCTCCAACACCATCTTGCATTGCTGCTCCCATATCATGAACGTAACCATGTATTTTTTGGTAACGGAAATAATCATCTTCCTCTGTAGGAACAATGTTTCTATTACTAATTGTTTTATATGGATTGTAAATAGTATGATTTGCACCCAATGATTTATAAAAGTGGTCTTGCACCAATTCATTTAATGGTTTGCCATAATGGTCTTCTATATACTGTTTTAAAATATAATAAGGTAAATCACTGTAACGATATCTCAATCGTGAAAGCAAGTCTGTTTCTTCAATAAGTTTTGGTATAGAATCTTTATAGTCTTTGCGCATCCATAAGTTATTAGCTACTTTAATGCTAAACTTATCTGTTTTCGATTTACGATAGTATTTTGATGAAGGTTGTTTTGTTACAGAATCTAAAGTTGCATAATAAAAAGGAATCCAAGGTTTTAATTGTGCGTAATGTGATAGCATTTTTTTAATAGTTACATTCTTTTTATTAGATTTTTTATATTCTGGAATTAACTCAGATAATTTAGAATCTAATGATACTATACCTTGCTCCTCTAATTCCATTAATAAAGGAAGTGTAGCTACAATTTTTGTTAAAGAAGCTACATCATATATATCTTCTTCTTTTACTTTTTCTTTACCATTATAAGTATGTTTTCCAAAGTTTTTATTATAAACTACTTTTCCTTTTCTTGCAACTATTAGCTGTATTCCAGGTGTCATACCTGCATTTACTGCATGGTTTGCTATAGAGTCTATTTTTTCTAATCTATAGGAGCTTAACCCAACACGTTCTGGGAAACTATAACCTAAACGATCTAAAGTATGTGTTTGTTTTCCAACACCCAAATTAAAAAATGGGCCAGCAGAAACAGGTAATTTTCCTTTAGCTCCTAATGCACCAAAAATAATCTCTGCAGATGTTTCTTGAGCTATTTTACTATTTTGATAGCTTACCACTACACTTTCAATATTAGTCATAGATTTAATATCTAATAAAGTATATGGTTTAGCAAAAACGTCTAAAATCACAGTGTTTGTTCTAGCTATTTCATATAACCATGTCAATTCTTTGTCTTTAAATTTGTAGCTTTTCCAAGGACTTGCATTCGACTTGTGAAAGCCAACAATAACTGTATTGTAATTTTGTAGTTTTTTAATTAAATCATCTAAAGTATTCGCTTTAATTTCATGTACTTCTGCATACTTTTTTAATGTGTTATAAAATGGTTTACCATCATCGTCTCCTAATTTTACGTAAGCTATTTTTTTTGTTTCTAAATGACGTAATGGTAATAAATTTGTAGAATCATGAGCAATAGTTATAGCTTCTTCCATAAGCTCTTCATACAAAGTATCATCTCGCATACGATTTAAATCATTAACTAAGTTATAAGTGCTAATTGGCTTGTATTTTGATAGACCTACTTTATATTTAGCTTGCAAAACCTTTTTTACAGAATGCGCTAATCGTTCTTCAGTAATTAATTTCTTATAATATGCTTTTTCAAGTTTTGAGATACCTTCTGCTACATTTTCTGACATTAGCATAACATCGTTTCCAGCCATAAAAGCTGCTAAATCAATATTACCTACAGTGTTTTTACTACTATTTGTACTACCATCAAGCTCTTCAAATTTGAAATTTGCTGCACCTTTCATTGTTAATGCATCAGTAAATATTAGTCCTTTAAAACCTAAACGTTCTTTTAGAATGGTTGTAACAATATTTTTAGAAAGCGAAGAAGGATAATCTTGACGAGGTTCTAAACTTGGAATATTTAAGTGAGCTACCATAACACTTGATAGACCTTCTTTTATTAGTTTCTTATATGGGTATAATTCTATAGAATCAATTCTTTTTTCATTAAATGAAACAGTTGGTAAAGTCAAGTGTGAGTCGTCTTCTGTGTCTCCATGACCAGGAAAATGTTTTGCATTTGCCAAAACGCCTGCACTTTGCATACCTCTCATAAAAGCTGAAGCTTTATTGGTAACATTATCTCTATCTTCACCAAAAGAGCGATTACCAATAATAGGATTATTTGGATTTGTATTTATATCAACAACTGGCGCAAAATTGAAATGAACACCTAAGCGCTTACAATGTTCACCTAATTGCCTCCCTGTTTGCTCAATGAGTTGTTCATTTTTAATAGCTCCAAGAGTCATATTCCAAGGAAAAGAATATGTAGAGTCTAAGCGCATACTTAATCCCCATTCTGCATCCATACCTATTAACAAAGGTATTTTAGAGGCTGATTGTAATTCGTTATTAAGTTTTGCTTGTCTAACTGGCCCACCTTTAGAGTATATGATACCACCAATATGATGCTCTTTAATCAAGCGCGTTACTTTTTCTTTTTCTTTTGCTGTTTGATTAGAAAAGACTTGCACCATGTATAGCTGTGCAATTTTATCTTTTAAAGTCAAAGAATTATATATACTATCTACCCATTTTTTTTGTGATACAACGTTTTTTGCTAATAGAGGATTTGTAGTTTCCTGAGCATGCAATGAAGTTGAAACTAATATAAAAGTAAGTAAAAAAAGTAATTTACGCATAGATTTTAAGGTATTATAGTCGCCGTAATTATATAACAACTAAAAACTATGCCAAGTTATTATTTTTCCAATTCTTATTAAAGGTTTTAGGATAGATTTATAAAGAAATAATTAACCTTTTTAATAACAATTTAAAGGAATACTATTCTAACAAATCTATATGTTTGTCATGATAGCCTAATAAATACAACACGCCATCTAATCCAATACTAGAAATAGAGCTTTGAGCATTATCTTTAACTTTTGGTTTTGCATGAAAAGCTATACCTAAACCCGCAAGATTTAGCATTGCTAAATCATTAGCTCCATCTCCAACAGCTATGGTTTGACTAATATGTAAACCTTCTTTTTGTGCAATTTCTTTAAGATATTCAGCTTTTTTATTACCATCTACAATCTCCCCAAGATAACCTCCTGTTAAAGCACCATTTTTAATTTCAAGTTGGTTAGCATACACATAGTCTATACCTAGTTCTTTTTGTAAATAATTACCAAAGTATGTAAAGCCTCCAGATAGAATTGCAGTTTTAAATCCATATTTTTTTAAAGTAGTAATTAGTCTTCTTGCTCCTTTTGTAATAGGTAGGTTTACTGCAACACCATGGAGAACTTCTTCACTTAATCCTTTTAAAAGTTTCATTCTCCTTATAAAACTTTCATTAAAATCAATTTCACCCTGCATTGCCATCTCTGTAATTGCTTTTACCTCTTTACCTACAACAGCTAATTCTGCTAATTCATCTATAACCTCTGTTTGAATTAAGGTAGAATCCATATCAAAACAGACTAATCTTCTATTTCTTCTGTAAATATTATCTTCTTGAAAAGCAATATCAACATCTAAATCTCTAGAAATTTGCATGAATTTTTCTGTAAATTCTACTTTGCTTTTTATTTTACCTCTAATAGATAATTGAATTGAAGCTTTTGGGTCTTCTTCCTCCTTAATAAGCGATGTGCGCCCTGTTAGCCTCTTTATAGAATCTATATTTAAATCTTTTTCAGAAATTACTTTAGTAACTTCTGAAATTTGCTTTGCTGTTAGTTTTTCTCCTAAAATGGTAACAATATATCTGTCTTTCCCTTGAAGCGTAACCCAATTTTCATAATCATCAAGTGTAATAGGCGTAAACTTTGCGTTAATACCTAACTCATAAGATTTGAAAAGTAAATCTTTTAATACCGAAGCAGATTTTTTACCAGATTTTATTTCAAACAATATACCTAAAGATAAAGTGTCATGAATATTAGCTTGACCTATATCTAACACTTTAGCTTCATATTCTGATAATACATTTGTAAGTGCAGATGTTAAACCAGGTTTATCCTGTCCTGAAATATTGAGTAAGAAAATGTCTGTAGCCACTTGTATAAATTTACGTTACAATAAATGATTTGTAAAAGTGGCTTTTTTTATTGAAATATAGAAATTATTATTAGTTCAATATGTGTAATAATTACAGTTATAATTTAATAAATCTGTAAATTATTTAAAATCTAAAACAATATAAGTCTAGAGTTTCTAATTAAGGAATCTATTATGCCAACTATCGCTAGCTGGGACTTCCCAATTTTCATTAAACTCTGCAATATTTGTAACTAAATTATTAAAGACAATTGTATTTTTTGAAACGGCTTTTTGTTTAGCCATAGTTCTAAAATCTGACAGTGTTTTGTAGGCTACGTATTCTCCTTGCTTATAAGAAACATTCATCTTATCCATTAAATCTACATTATATTCCTTCTCTAATTGTTGAATAAAATGAACAGAAGCATCAATACTACAACCAGTTGCTGCTTGTGAGTTTTGATTAACTGCTAATATGATAAATCGTTTGTATCTAATCTCGTAACCTGACTGTAAATCACTTCCATGAGCAGTCCAATTTGTAATAAAAGTATTCAATTTTTCCTTTATCTCTTCTAATTCAGTTTCTGAAAATGAACGATTGGCTTGATATATCCATATTCTTGATTCTTCAGGAAGTGTTTTAAAATCTACTAACATTATCTATCTATATATAAAATAAGTTACAAAAATACGGTTTTACATCCAATCTTTACGTCCAGACTCTATTTGAAATAATAAGAAATTTATAATTGTATTCGCTTTATCCTCTTTTATATATAAGATAGTAGTTTCTTTAGAGGCTGTAAACACTTTAACGGTTGTTATTTTTCTGATTTTTTGAAATATACTTTGTTTGGTAGCTACTGCCTGAATTTTATGTATTTCTAATAATTGTGTAATTGTTGATACAGAACCACTTCCAACTAATAAAATTTCGTCATTTATACTATAATATGCTTTTTTATACCTCCAATGAATTAAAATTGATATTACGGGTAATAGTATTATATTAATTAATAAAAAATAATTTTCTAAAACAAAATAGCTAATAGTGTTAAAGAAAATAATAGATAAGAAAGATTTATATATAAGAATTCTAATATAATATTTTTCTGGTTTCTCTTTTTTAGAAATTACCTTGAATTTCTTGATTAGTTTTTTTGTTAAATATGTTACTTGTTCCTTTCCTAAACCAACAATAGAAAAATGTTTTAATAACCTTTTATCTACCATTGCTTGTTTTATTACTAATGTATTTAATCCGAAATAACGTTTCAACCTATTATTTGAAATTACAATATTTTGAATCCTTGATGGGGATAAATGTATTGCCACTTTATTTAATAACCCTTTTTGTATTTCTATTGTTTTTTTATGTTCTATAACCTGTAAATTGTAATTAAGTAAGAATGTGTTAATTAATGAAAAAATTACAGAAAACAGTAATGTAAATATAAAAATGCCGAAAAATAGTAGAATTAAAAAACCAATGGAATCTTGATTTTCAATCATAAAATCATCTATCTTATCTCCTATTTTTAGTTCCCCTAATAAATCATTGTATGATGAATATAAACCGCCAAAAAAACCAGCAATTAAGAGGAAACTTCTACCATGATTTTGACTAAAACCTTCTAATAAAAGTTTTTTTACTGACGCTTTGTAATAGATATTGTTTTCATCAATTGCGCTTTTATTAATGTTTTTTTCTGTCTGATTTATATGAGATAATAATTCTTCTTTTAAAGCTAATGCTTTTGCTCTACTTAATGCAGTAATGTTTACTTCTGCGTTTGCGTCTCCAGCAGTTTCTATATCTAACTGTACAACGTTAATAATTTGTTGAAGAATATTCTGTTTTATATAAATATTTTGAATTTTGGATTTTGATACTGTAATTTTTTCTTTATTAAGAATACCTTTTGATAGCATAAAATCTTCTCCAACTATATGAAATTTAAAATTTAAATACTGTAGAATAGAGCGCAAAACGATTAATACTATAATAGTAAATACTATTAATAACATCTTTGTTAACGATAAACCAAAAACCTCTCCTTTTTTTATAATAGCATATGAAAACGTTAGTATAAGTATAAATAGTTTTTTTATAAACTTATAAGCATTAACCCCAAATAAGACAGCTATACCTCTTGTAGATTGTCTAGATGGTTCTATAAAATTAAAGTCGCTCATTAATTTTATTATTTAGAAACTCGTTGATTCTATTTGCTTCATCTATTGGTAGTCCTTTTATAGATAAATCTCCACCAGCTTCACCTGCGGTATATACATATAAGGACGCTAATTTTAGTTTTTTTGCGACAAATGATTGTTTTGTTTCTAAATGCTGAATTCTTATAAAAGGCACTGTGGTTCTTTGATGTACTAATAAGCCCTTAGTGTGAATAACATCTTGCGTTCTTAATGCATAAGCTCGTTTATTAAATCCTAAATAAGTAATAACGCATTGAAACAAAAAGGAAATTAACAAAAAGAAAAGGGCATGCCAAAAATAATCTTTGGCCCAGTCTTTTTTTACTAAAACATTAATTATTACTATGATTCCTATAAAGGATGAGTAAAGTAGCAAAATATTTAAATACAAAATATTTAAATATTTTTTAGAAATGGGATTTAAAGATATATCTTCTAATTTAGGAATTGAATTGATATCTATTTGATTATTAGTAAACATACTTTGTTTTTAAGTTTACTGCTCCAGTATATAATTTACTAAAGTTCTATTCTGGTTTATCTTTTTTAATATAAAAACCTGAAATTATACCTTGAAATATGCCGAAAAAAATGAAATGAAAAAGAAACTTATTAATGTTGAAAGTTTCATCATCATAATAAGAATCTAATAACCACATTGTTATTGCAAAAAACAATCCAGAAACTACACCAAATATAATTCTTACTTTTAATTTTTTACCTATCCCCATAATTATAATCCCTGAGCACTTGCAATTAATTCTGCTATATCCATTACAGCAACTTCATTCTCTTTTTCTTTTCCTTTTACACCATCAGTCATCATAGTATTGCAGTATGGACAAGCTGTAGCAATGATATCTGGTTTAGTTTCTAAAGCATCTTGTGTTCGCAAAATGTTAATATCTAAATCTCCTTGTTCTGGTTCTTTAAACATTTGAGCTCCACCAGCTCCACAACATAGAGCCGTAGATCTACTACGTTTCATTTCTACTAAATTCGCATTTAAATTAGATAACACATTTCTTGGTGAATCGTATACTTTATTGGCTCTCCCTAAGTAACATGGGTCATGAAAAGTAATACGCTTTCCATTAAAATTAGTGTTTCCGGTTTTAAGTTTTCCAGAATCAATTAATTGATTAATAAATTGTGTGTGATGAATTACCTCATAATTACCACCTAAACCTGGATATTCATTTTTTAAACAATTAAAAGAATGTGGATCACAAGTTACAATACGTTTTATATTATATGCATTTAATATTTCGATATTAGTTACAGCTTGCATTTGGAAAAGAAACTCATTACCTGCTCTTTTAGCTACATCTCCTGTAGAGCTTTCTTCACTTCCTAAAACTGCAAAGTTTACTTGAGCTTTATTTAGAATTTTAACAAAAGCTTTTGTTATTTTTTTTGCTCTATCATCATAACTACCTGCAGATCCTACCCAAAATAAAATATCTGGTTCTTTTCCTTCTGCCATAAATTCTGCCATTGTAGGCACTATAAGTTGTTCACTCATTTTATTTTAGTTTTTTTGCTCCTTTTTACTCTCTATCATTAAACCTTGATTGTATTCCTTCGCTTTTTCTATAATATTAACTGATAATATTTTAAAAAACAATGGTGAATCAGGGTCATAATTTACCATAACCCATTTATTATTTGTTGCTTTATCTTTAACTAAAATGGTTAACCTATTTAGCATAAGGACTTTTAAAGTATTATTAGAAATAAACTCTGCCTCCATACCTTTCATTAACATCATGTTTTTCATCATTTCCTTGCTCTCTTCATCAAATTCTTGATTATTAAAAGACATAGTCATTTTTAAGTCGTATGATAAAAATGCATAATCTGAATTATTATCTATGTCTTTATAAACTGAGGATATTTTGTATTGAGGTATTTCTTTTGGCATATCAATTGAAAACTCCTCATTGCCTTCAAATGTTGATTTTAGAACAGTAGCCATTGTTTCCTTTGGTACTATATCAAAAACCTTTGGATGAGTCATTTCTAAAATAGAATTATAGTCTTTATCATTAATAGTCTTAAACATTTTAACAGCCAAACTATCTAACTCTTTATTTTTAACGTCTTGTGAGTAGCTTTTGGATATAAATCCAAAAACTAAAAAGCATAACGTTAAAATTTTTGAAACTTGTACTGTTATTAATTTATTTGTCATCAGTATGAGAATGATTTAATTGCCCCGTTTTTTTATTCTTTATTAGCTTTTGATCTTCTATTAACTCTGGATTTTTTATAGCAGCAAAATCTACTTTAGATATCCTTATATATATAGCTAATCGTTTTTTTCCTTTTTTTAATTTATTTTCAGGTAAATATTTTTCAGCATTAGCTCTGTATAGTGCTTCTTCTCCAATGCTTTCTAATTGAAATTCAGAACAATAATCACAAAATACTTTTTTTAATTTAATTGATTCTACTTTATTATTGTTATATGTTATTTCTGTATATGCTTTTATTTGAATAGAGTCTTTTTTATATGATTGAGCAATAGATATTTGAGCAATAAATAGGATTATTACAGTGCAAAAATAACTATGTTTCAATATTTTTCTACTCATCTTTCCAATTCAATCTATCCATTTGATTATAAGGCCATGGCGCTCCATTATTCTCTATATTTGTCATCATATTATTAAGTTCCATAGGAGCTGCCGATTCCTCCATTACTAAATAGCTACGCATTTGCATAATAATATTTAATGGATCTATACTTACAGGACATGCTTCTACACATGCATTACAAGTGGTACAAGCCCATAACTCTTCCTTTGTAATATAATCATTTAGCAATTGTTTTCCATCATCTACAAAAACACCTTTATTTTTATCAATATTCTTACCAACCTCTTCCAAACGGTCTCTGGTATCCATCATTATTTTTCTTGGAGATAATTTTTTACCCGTAAGATTTGCTGGGCATTGACTAGTACAGCGACCACATTCTGTACACGTATATGCATTCATTAAATTCACCCAACTTAAATCTTGAACATCACTAGCACCAAATTTAGCTGGTGCTTCCTCAGTTTCTCCTTCAGCTGGTGCTGCAAATGGATCAGCGTCAGGATCCATCATTAGCATAACTTCCTTAGTAACAGTATCGTTGTTTTCAAATTGACCTTTAGGTGTTAACTTACCATAATAAGTGTTTGGAAATGCTAATAATATGTGTAAATGTTTAGAGAAATATAAATAATTTAAGAATACTAAAATACCTAAAATATGTAACCACCATGCTCCACGTTCAATAAGGTGTAAAGTACTTTCAGATAAACTACTAAACATTGGAGCTATATATTGGCTAATTATATTTCCTGAACCTAAGTCTTGAAACGAAGAATCTGTAGCATTCATAACTAAAAAAAGTGTCATCAACACCATTTCAAAGTATAAAATAAAATTACCATCGTTTTTTGGCCATCCTTTCATTTCAGAGCTCATAAAACGTTTTATCTTAATAATATTTCTCCTTATCCAAAATATTACTACAGCTATAAATACTAATGCTGCTAATACTTCAAAACTACCAATTAAAAAACCATAAAGTGATTCAGGTAATACTTTTAATCCTATACGGTGAGTTCCAAAAAGGCCATCTATAATAATTTCTAAAACTTCTATATTAATAATTACAAAACCTACATAGACTATAATGTGGAAAAAGCCAGAAACAGGTCGTTTAACCATTTTACTTTGCCCTAAAGCAATCATAGCCATGTTTTTCCAACGTTGCGATTTATTATCATTAACGTCTTTTGGCTGTCCTAGTTTTATATTTCTAATAAGTTTTTTTACATTTTTTGCAAAATAGCCAATGCCTAAAAATAGTGCAATAGCAAAAATGATATTTGGTAAGTAGTTCATTTATGGATAGTTTATTCTCTTTCGTCTTCTGGTTCAACGTATGGTTTTGCTTTTTTACCAAATACAGAAACATTTACATAACGTTTAGGATTTAGTTTAAAGTCCTGTAATAATTCTTTTAATTGGTATGATGCAACTTCTAAATTGTTATATAATTTATCATCTTTTAATAACAGACCTAATGTGCCTTCTCCTTTGTTTAAATCTGTAATTAGGCCATCTACATTTGCTAATGTTTTATCTAAACTTTTAACAGTTTCGTCAATCTTTACATCTTTTAATCCATTAGATAAAACAGCTAGATCTTCACTAACTTTATTAAAGTTTGTTAATACTGTTTTTAAATCATCTTCATTGTTTGCAATCACTTTATTAAATGATTGAGATAATCCTTTAAATGATTTTAGTGTAGCATTAAGTTCTCCTATTGCACTTTTTAATCCTTTTTCTGAATCATCTTCAACAATAGCATTTAAATTTAACAACAAAGAGTCTGCTGCTTTTAAAGTAACATCTAAATCATCAGTTAATCCAGAAAAATTTTTCGATAGATTAGATACTAAACCAGTTTCAACTTCACTTTCAATGAAATCACCAGGTTTAGCCACTTTATTACTTTGACCAGGAATTATAGCAATTGCATTCCCTCCCATTAATCCCATTTCATATAATCTAATTTTACTATCTGTAGGAAATTTTAATTTATCATCTACTTGAAAGGCTACTTTGGTTTTTCCTGTTTCAAAATCATATTGTATATCTGAAATTCTACCTATATTATTCCCTTTAATTGTAACAGGCGATGATGTTGTTAGTCCATTATACTCAAAGGATGTATAAAATGTATTATCAGATTCTAAAAGGTTTTCTCCTTTAAGGTAATTAAATCCAAAAATGAACAATGCTATTCCTAGAATAACTAATATGGCTGTTTTTACTTCTCTTGACATGTATAGGTTGTTCTGGTTGGTAACAAAAATATAATAAATTTTATAAGAATAAGGCTATTTAGCGCCATCATTTAAGGCTTTTTCTAAACTTATGCGTTTCCCATCTTTATAAGCTACAATATACGCACTTTTAAATCCTTTATTTTTAGCATCTAATTGCATACTCTTTATTTTGTTTATGTCTGATGTGTAGCCGTAATAATATTTATATAAATCATCTTCTTTTTCTCTAGAAACTTCCTCTAAACCTTTAAAATTATATGGTTTGGGTTCTATTTTTTTAGAGCCAGCAGCAATTTGAACCTTAAAGACAGTGTTCTTTATTATTTTTTCTTCTAAAACAACAGGTGTATCATTAGTTGCAATCGTGTCCTCTTCAATTATATAAGTATCTTCAGTAAAGCTTGCATCTATCATTTTTTTATATTTAAGAATTGCGTTAGAAATAGCTGTTGCTATTTCTGCTTGTCCTTTTTTAGAGTTTAAATATTTACCTTCATACTTATTTGTTATAAAACCCGATTCAACTAATACGCTAGGCATGACAGTTTGATGAAGCACAATAAACCCTGCCTGTTTTACGCCTCTATTTTTACGTTTTAACTTATTAGTAAAATTATCTTGTATGTTTTTTGCTAAAAGAATACTCTGGTCTAGATATTCTTCTTGCATTATTGTTAACCCAACAAAAGATTCAGGTGAATTTGGATCAAAGCCTTTATAGTTTTCTTCGTGATTCTCTTCAGAAAAAATAACAGAATTCTCCCTTTTTGCAACTTCAAAATTAGTTTTATTTCTATGTAGTCCCAAAACATAAGTTTCAGAACCTGATGCTTGAGAATGATGAGCATTACAATGTAAAGAAACAAATAAATCGGCATTAGCATCATTTGCTATTTTTCCTCTAACAAATAAATCTACAAACACATCTGTTTTTCTAGTATAGACAACCTTTATATCTTTATTCTTTTCAAGTTCTTTTCCAACGGCTAAAGCTATTTTTAAAGTAATATCTTTTTCTTTAAGTCCTGATTTTGCAACTTTACCTGGTTCTCGTCCACCATGGCCAGCATCTAAGACTACAACAAATTTTTCATTATTCATTTGAGCATTAACGGTAGCAGAAAATGTAACTGTTAATACTATTATAATAGATACGAAAATTGATTTTAGTAGCGTTTGCATATTGTTATAACCCATTTTTAAAGCGTTTAGTGTGGTTTTTTAAATTTTACAGAATAATAAATTAATCATAAAAAATATATGTAATTTTGGCAATTCAAAAACCGAGCCATACTTTAGCAAAAATACATTTAAAAGCATTGCATACAAATAGAATAAACATACTTTTTGCCCTAAGTTTTACAGTGTTTATCAACACTTTTTGCTTCTCTCAGGATACACCTAATAAAAGTGTAACCATTCCCGCAGAAAAAAAAGAAGAACCAGTTAAGGTTTCAATAGACTCACTTTTAAAGCCTAAGGTCTTAAACGAAAGCGTTATTGATGAGAAATCTAAAGATTCTATCGTTAATGATTCTATAAAGCCTAAAAAGAAAGGATTATTAGAAGCTATAGTTTCTTATAAAGCTAAAGATCATACTATATTTAATAGGAAAGAACAAAAAATGTATTTATACAATGAAGCTGAAATTACATATCAAGATATGGAAATTAAAGCTGGAATTATTGTAATTGATTATAGTAAAAATGAAGTTTATGCAGGTAGAATTAAAGATTCGACAGGAGAATTTTCTCAACGCCCAGTTTTTAAACAAGGTGAAAATATTGTAGAACCAGATTCTATTCGCTTTAATACAAATACTAAAAAAGCATTAATTTGGAATTCTATAACAGAGCAACAAGGAGGAACTATTAAAGCAGAACTCACTAAAAAAGAAAATGATTCTGTTTATTTTTTAAAACGAGGAAAATATACAACATCTAAAAATTTAGACGACCCTGAATATTACTTTTTAATGCGTAAAGCTAAATTTGTGCCAGGTAAAAAAGTTGTTACTGGTTTAACAAACTTATTTATATATGATGTTCCTACTCCAATAGGTATTCCGTTTGGTTTTTTACCAATGTCTAACAAACAAACTTCAGGAGTAATTATTCCAAGTTTTGGCGAACAAAATGATCGTGGATACTTTTTACAAAATGGAGGGTATTATTTTGCAATTAGCGATTATGTTGACTTAGCAGTTTTAGGTGATTATTATACTAATGGTAGTTATGGTTTACGTTTTGAATCTAAATATAAAACGCGTTATAGATATAGTGGTAATATAGGATTTAGGTACGAAAATCTAATTAATAGTGAACGAGGTTTTCCAGACTATTCAAAAAATACTATTTATAATTTGAGATGGTCTCATCAACAGGATGCAAAATCGAATCCTAGTTCTAGATTTTCTGCTTCTGTTAACTTAGGAAGTAGTAACTACTACCAACAATCTGTAAATCAAGTAAATGCTGCTAGTTTTTTAAATAATACATTATCATCATCCATTTCATACTCTAAAACTTTTCAAGGCGAACCTCAAGTGAATATGAGCTTAACCGCTACTCATTCACAAAATACACAAACGGAAGCAATAAACATGACTTTACCAACACTCCAAGCAAGTGTTAGTAGAATATATCCTTTTGCTCCTAAAGTTGGTTCTAAGAAAGGTGCAATACACAACATAAATGTACAATACAATGTACGCGGTGAAAATAGAATTCAAACAACAGACTCTTTATTCTTTAAAAGCGAAATGTTTGATGCCGCTAGAATAGGTATGCGTCATAGTATTCCTTTAACAACAAACTTTAAAGTTTTTAAATATTTTAGTGTTAGCGCTTCTGCTAATTATGATGAAACATGGACTTTAAACACTATTAATCGCTTTTATGACGCTGATACTAATCAAGAAGTTACAGAGGACTTAAACGGCTTTGATTCATTTAGAACCTATAGTTTTGGGTCTAGTATTGGTACTACTATTTACGGTTTATTCGATTTTGATAAAAATGATGAAGGCAAACGTATTCAAAAAATTCGACACGTTATGAGGCCATCTATAAGTTATAATATAAATCCTGCTTTTGATAAATATTATGATACTTATGAAGTGACAGATATAAATGGAAATCCTATAGAAGAGGTTGAATTTTCACGTTTTGATGGTAGCTTATTTGGCGCTCCTAATAAAACGTTTTCAAGTGCTGTAGGTTTGTCTTTATCTAATAATTTTGAAGCCAAAGTACGTGATCGTGACAGCACAAAAGTTGAACCTAAAAAGATAATATTATTAAATAATTTAAACTTTTCTACATCATATAATGTAGCCGGAGACTCTTTAAAGTGGAGCCCTGTACGTATGTCTGGTGGTACTCAGTTATTCAAAAATAAAATGAATGTAAATTTCGGAGCAACACTTGATCCATATGCTTTAGATAATAACAATAGGCGTGTTGATAAATTTAATATCAATAATGGAGGTAGTTTATTTAGATTAACAAGTGCTAATCTAACCTTAAGTTATAGTTTAAGTAGTGATGGTAGTGATAAAGGATCTAATACGAGTCAAAGTAGTAGAAATGAAACATTACAAAGTGGTGGCCGAAATGATGATTTATTTGGGCGTTCTCAGGATTTTGCAGACCAACGTTTTAATGATGAAGAAGATGAAGAAGAAAAACCAGGTGAATTATATAACTATAAAATACCTTGGAGTTTACGATTAGCTTATGCTGTAAATTATGCTAATTCTTCACGTCAAAATGAAATATCTTCACATTCTCTAATGTTTTCTGGAGATTTAGAAGTTGCACCGCGTTGGACAGTTGGTGCTTCTTCTGGTTATGACTTTAAAAATCAAGGGTTTACCTATACTCAATTACGTTTTGAGCGCGATTTGTTAAGTTGGAGAATGAATTTTAGTTGGATTCCTTTTAGTACACGTACTTCATGGAATTTCTTTATAGGTATTAAGTCGAATCTGCTTAAAGATTTAAAATATGAAAAACGTCGTCAACCAGACCAGCGTTTATAATGTATAAATATATGTTTCTGTTTATACAGAAATTAAAAACTAATAAAAGTTATTATGAAAAAAATAATATCTACTACAAAAGCTCCTGCTCCAATTGGACCATACAATCAAGCCGTGTTAAGTGGTAACACATTATATACCTCTGGTCAAATAGCGCTACATCCAGAAACTGGAGTATTAATTTTAGATGATATTGCTACTGAAACTAAACAGGTCATGGAAAATATGAAAGCAGTTTTAACTGCTGCCGATATGACTTTTGAAAACGTAGTTAAGACTTCAATTTTTATTAGTGACATGAATAATTTCGCTGAAATAAACGCTGTTTATTCTCAGTATTTTGATAATGATACAGCACCAGCAAGAGAGACAGTTGAAGTCGCTAATCTGCCAAAGTTTGTTAATGTTGAGATTAGTATGATTGCTATAAAATAAGCGAAACCAACTTATATTCTTGCTTTAGCTTTTGAATGTTTCATTTGTATCTTTTTTCTCATCCAATCTGGGTAATTACTATCATCTTCGGCTTCAAAAACACGTAATTTTTGATCTGGATTAGGTTTTATTAGGTCATCTTGACGGCAACCTAAAATTGCTGCTGCTGTTTGTACTCCAGAGTAGCTAGCTCCTGCAACGCCATGGGAAACAATACTTGCTCCACACATATACAAATTCTCAATTTCACTTTTAGATTTGTAAGCAAAAGGTCCTATATGCTTTAAGCTCTTCTCTGTACCATAAACACTACCTCTAGTTGAGTTAATATAATATTCATTAGTTAAAGGTGTCCCTAATTCCATTTGCACTATATGATTAGATATACCTGGTATTACTTTTTCTAAAGTAACAAGAAATTTAGCGATAATTTTTTCTTTAAATTGTAAATACTTTTCAGAACGTTCTATATTTTCATCTTTAAAATCTTCAAAAGCATCATAATTAATATATGTAATAGCTTCTAAAGTATGATGCTTTCCATTATAACTAATAGGGTCTTTAAGTGTTGTGCAACTAATAAACATACCTGAAAACTCTTCTCCTTCTAATATGTTTTTCTTTTGCATGTCATCATACAAATAATCCATATCTTCATTAGGAATTCGCCATATATTTCCAGAGTCTAAGCCCGCTTTTCTAACATCCATATCAACAGTTAAAAATAGCATTAACGATGTACAAGAGTATTTGGTTTTATCTAATTTTCTCTTCAGTTTATTGCTTAAATAGTCTTCACCAATTAATTTTTGATATGTAATTCCAGGATCTGCATTAGATATAATCTGTTTTGCAAATATTTGATCTCCATTGGCCAACTCTACTCCTATTGCTTTTTTTCTTTTCTTTCCATTTTCTATTAAAATGCGCTTAACTGGCGTACTTGTTTTAATAACGCCGTCTCTTGTTTTTATAGCATTAGTCATCGCTTTTACAATAGCGCCACCACCACCCATTGGGTAAAATCCACCAACATGATAGTGGTACATAATAGCTGCATGTAAAACAAAGCTGGCTTTTGCAGGTGCTAAGCCATGATCTCCAAATTGAATATTTAATATGCGTTGTAATAATGGATCTTTAATATGCCATCCAATAACTCGTTTTAAACTAAACGGGGCATATTTCCCCATATGCTTTGTACGAAATGGAATTGTGATTTGTTGCCATAAACCTCGCACTTTTGGTAGTAAGCCCAATTGTTTACCAACATTTGTAACTAGTTTTAAATATTTGATTATGTTTTTCTTTTCTTGAGGAAAACGTTCAATCAAACGGTTTTCAAATGTTTTAAAATCTGCTGGATAATCAAAACGTTCATCTCCAATCCAACAGTGCTCGAAAGCATCTGGGTTTTGACGATAGAAAGCCATGTCATTCGCGATTCCTAAGCCTTCATATAATTCACTTGTAGATAAACCATCACCAACTAATCCCACATAGTGAACTCCGGGTGTAAACCGATCTCCATTAAGATAAAAACTATGGCACCAACCACCAGGAACATCATGTTGTTCTAAGACTAATACTTTTTTACCTGCTCTAGACAAACAAATTGCTGCGGCTAAGCCACCAACTCCAGAGCCTATAATTATTGTGTCATATTTTGTATTATTAATGGAATTCACTTGCTTCTGCGTTGGCATTTAGTTTGATTTTAGGCTTGCAAGATAATTCTTATTTTATTTAGGAGAATATTATTATATAAGGAAATTTATGTTTGATTTAAATAGCTTATTAAAGCTTTTTAAATAATCGAATTGTATAATCTAAAAGTTCGGTTCCTCCATGTTTACCATGTCCAGGGATTATAATATTTAAATCTGGAATTTCTTTTTTTATTACTTCTACTGTTTTAGACCATTCATTAGTATTAGCATCTCCTAGATAGCCTTTACTTGCATTCATGGTTTTAATTAAACATCCTCCAAATAATGTTTTTTCATTGGGAATATACCCAACAACATTATCTATAGTATGACCTTCGCCAAAGAATTTTGCAAAAATAATTTCTTTACCCACTTTAATTTCTATCATATTATTAAAACCATTTTTGGGTAAGGTTTTTATGTTATTTTGTTTAGCTAAATCAATAGTCTTATTATTAGCATATGATTTTGTATCTATCTTATGAAATTGTTCTAATCCTCCCAAACAATCACTATGAAAATGCGTTACTACAACTGCTTTAATTTTCTTTTTTTGAACTTTATGTATCCATTTTATAAGCTCTAATGAAGCAATACCATCTGTAGGCGTATCAAACACAATAGCCTCATTTTTATTAAAATATATCATACCATTACATGCTACATTACCAAAATCATCAGTTTTTAAGTATGAAATATGTTTAAAAATAGTATTACTTATTGGTACTATTTTTAATGTTTCAGATTCAAAATTATATAGAACTTCTTTATTAGATGTACAATTGTACAAAATGATTGTAATAAAAAATAAAGCAAATATTCTTTTCATAAAAGCGATATTTTATATTTTTCTTAAAAGAAATAAATATATTCTAAACTCTTCTATCACTATATAGTTACTTACAAATTTGCTATATGAAAAGAGACTAATCCTTCAATTGGTCTGCGTTCAAAATTACCAACTTTAAAATTTAATTCCTCGCCAATTGCTTTAATTTCGTCTTGGCAGAAAAAAGCAATAGAACCTGCGAAATGTACAGGTACAGTTTTTAGTTCTTCTTTAAATTGTAAAATCATGTTTTTTGCAAACACCCGAATACCTTCTTTAATTAAATTAACCATGTATTCTGAATCCTTATTTAAAATCATGAACTCTGCAAAACTGGCTAAAAAAGCATTAGGATTAGGTTGTTTATAAAGATTATATTTTATGTAATCTGCTTCAACATTGTATTTGTCTGCAAAAGCTATTTTTAAAGTTTCTGGCATGTGGTTAAAATAATAATCACGTAATAATTGCTTACCATAATAGTTTCCAGAAGCATCATCCATTATACTATAACCTAAAGACTCTACTTCTTGATGTAATATTTTGCCATCATAATAGCTACAGTTAGATCCAGTCCCTAAAATACAAACGACTGCAGCCTCGTCTTTTGTAGAAATAGTAGAATATACAGCAGCCATAGTATCTTCATTAACTGTAACATTTGCTTTTGAAAAAAACTCTTGCAATACAACCTTTAGCATTAATCTTGGTTTCTCTGTACCACATCCAGCACCATAAAAAAATACATTTGTAACGTTTTCTCTATTCTCTTTAAGTTCTTTGCTTTTTTTAATGGTTTTTTTTAATTTTTTTTCAGAAAGTATAGCAGGATTTAAACCTTTAGTTCTAATTTTTTCTAGCACTTGTTTCCCATTATTATCTACTGCAATCCAATCGCATTTTGTAGAACCACTATCAACTATTAATATCATGTTTTAAAGTTAGTTTAATTATTAAAATAAAAAAGCGCAGTAAAAAGTTAAAAAAGACAATTAGACTGCGCTCAATGTGGTATTATATATTAAGCTTATAAACTATTTACTTTTTCAGCTAAGTCAACCAATTTGTTTGAATATCCAAATTCATTATCGTACCAAGATACCAATTTATAAAACGTAGAATTTAACTCTATCGATGCATCTGCATCAAAGACACTTGTTTTTATTTCACTAACAAAATCTTGAGATACAACAGCATCTTCTGTATAACCTATAACTCCTTCCATTGCACCTTCGGATGCGTTTTTCATTGCTAGCTTTATCTCTTCTAATGATGTTGCTTTCTTAGTTTTTACTGTTAAATCTACAACAGAAACATCAGCAATAGGAACTCTAAAGGCCATACCTGTTAGTTTACCATCTAGTTCTGGAATAACTTTACCTACTGCTTTTGCCGCGCCTGTAGATGTTGGAATAATATTATTTATTGCACTACGACCTAAACGATAGTTTTTACGTGATGGTGAATCTACTGTATACTGCGTTGAAGTAGCTGCGTGAATCGTTGTCATTAAAGCTTCTTCAATGCCAAAATTATCTTCAATCACTTTAGCTAATGGAGCTAAACAGTTTGTAGTACAAGAAGCATTAGATACGATTGTATCATTAGCATTTAATTTATTATCATTTACTCCCATTACAAACATAGGCGCATCTTTACTAGGTGCTGAAATCACTACTTTTTTAGCACCTCCTTCAATATGATAATTAGCTGTTTCTAATGTTGTAAAAATACCTGTACATTCTGCAATAACTTCTGCTCCAGCCTGATCCCATTTTAGGTTTTTAGGATCTCTTTCTGCAGTCACTCTAATCGTCTTTCCATTTACAACTAAGTTTCCATCTTTAACTTCTATAGTACCGTCAAATTTTCCATGAACAGAATCGTATTCTAATAAGTATGCTAAATGCTCTACATCTAACAAATCATTAATGGCAACAACATCTACATTATCACGTTTTACTGTCGCTCTAAATACAATACGACCTATTCTTCCAAATCCGTTAATTCCTAATTTTAATTTTGACATAATTCAATTTTCAATATTAAGTGGTCATAATATCTGACACACGTATTAATTCTTTATTTATTTTAGACTTCCCTTTAACTGCTTTTTCTAAAGGTGTAAGTGCTATTTTATCGCTTAATAACCCTACCATATAATTAGATTCTCCTTCTAAGAGGCTTTCTACGGCTTTCACTCCCATTCTACTAGCTAACACACGATCGAAACAAGAAGGTGATCCGCCACGTTGCATGTGACCTAAAACAGAAACACGAACTTCATATTCAGTCATATGTTCTTCAACATAATCTTTAAGTTCGAAAACGTTTTTTCCAATCTTATCTCCTTCTGCAACAACAACTATACTTGAAGATTTTCCTGATTTTTTACTTCGCCTTAAAGACTCTAGCAAACGGTCTAACCCTAAATCTTCTTCAGGAATAAGTATTTCTTCAGCTCCAGCTCCAATACCAACATTAAGTGCAATATGACCTACATCACGCCCCATAACTTCAACAAAAAATAACCTGTTATGAGAACTAGCTGTATCACGTATTTTATCTATACTATCTACTACTGTGTTTAAAGCAGTATCATAACCTAATGTGTGAGATGTTCCAAAAATATCATTATCAATAGTACCAGGTATTCCCATAACAGGAAAGCCATATTCTTGATTAAAAATTAAAGCTCCTGTAAATGTACCATCTCCACCAATAACAACTAAAGCATCTATTTCTTTTGCCTTTAAAGTCTCATATGCTTTCTTACGACCTTCAGCAGTTCTAAATTCTTTAGATCTTGCAGATTTTAAAACAGTACCTCCTTTATTAATTATGCCTTTAACATTACGAGCGGTTAGATCCTTGAAATCACCTTCTATCATACCTTCATAACCACGATAAATTCCTACACATTCTATTTTATGAAAAGCACAAGTTCTAGCTACAGAACGAATGGCTGCATTCATTCCTGGGGAGTCTCCTCCTGATGTCATTACACCTATTTTTTTTATTGTTTTCGACATGTAATTTGTTAATTAGAAAAGTAAAACTAAGAAAGTAAAACCATATAAACCTAGGGTTTTTTCAAAAATTAACAGTGCTGTCTTTACTAAAACGTTTGAGTTGGTAAAAAAAAATAAAATATTTTTTTTGAAGTGAAAAAATAAGGTTAAAATGACAACTTTTTACTCTTTTTTGAATCCAATATTATCGTCTGAAAAAGGAGAATCATCTTTTTCTTCTTCTTTTGGTTTTTCTTCAACAGCACTTTCTTCTTCTTTTTTACCAAAGATTTTTCTTAGTAATTCTCCAAAAGTATCGAAATCTACAGAGTATGCTATACCTAAGCCTTGAGTATAACCAATCTCGTCACCAAAGTTTCTAATACTATTTTCTCTATTAAATACTTTAGCTGTTAATGTTCCTTCTTCATTTAAAAGGAAATCTATTTGTACATCACCAGCAATTACAGACTCTGTTGCACCACCAACAGGTACACCAACTTTTCCGTTAATAAGCACGCGATCGGTTATTTTTGTTTGTAGTGTAACACCTAATCTATCGTCTGACTCATAATCCAGACGTTTTTGTCCAGCTTCATAATTCAATCCAATATTTATTTTACTATCACTATCTGTAAAAAAACCATTAATTAAACCATTTAAACGCTCTGTTAGAGTACCTGTTAAGCTAATTTCTCTAAATTCTCTATTAAATCCACCAGTTGCTAATAAATATAAAGCTTGATTATCCCTATCTTCTTTAGAATCTAGTCTGTAATTGATTTCTGATTTTAGTGTAGAACTTATATTTGGAAATTCGAAAGCAAATTCTGGTTCTGGTTTTTCTAGGTTTCCTGTTAATTTAATTTCTAGTTCAACTGGAATAGTTTGTGAGATCCCTGCATCCAGTAGCGGAGAAGGATTAGTCCTTGTTTTATAAACCGCTTCAATATCTATTTGTGCTTTTAATGGATTTCCATCCCAACGTAGTACACTTTCATAAGGCGTAACCAAAAACTTTTTTTCTACTACACCTCCATAAAGGAAATTGTAATAACCTTCCCAAACAACAAAATCGCCATACATATTAAATTTATCATTTGTATTGATATTGAAGTTTAAATAACCTGATCCTCTACCTTTAATTGTACTTCCCGATTTCCTGTCCATTACAATTTCGATAAGTGCATTTTCATTTACATCTAAATCGAAACTCATTTCTAATCCAGATATCGTATTAAGATTAACCTCTTTACCTTCTTTTTTTGCTAATTTTTCATCTGGTGTTAAAAAATGAATAAATGAGTTATCTCCAAATGATTCAACATCACTTAAAGGAATATAAAATTCTGTTCCTTTTTCTGTTGATGCTTCTGCATCTATTCTTAAGGCTTCAGTTGGTCCAAAAATACGTGCAGTCCCACTTATATAACCTGTGCCATAATACAATGCATCTTCATTAAACTTAGTATCTAATACCAGTAATCTATCGGTGTTAATGTCTAAATCTAAACGCCAATTAGAGAAGTTTACATGATTAATTGTTCCGTCTAAAACTCCTTTTGTTTTATGTTTTACATCTGTAATATTAATACTATTGAATTTAAACTGTTGTTTATTTAATGAAACTGAAGCATTATCTTTAAAATCAAAATCAACATTAAGATACGGCACTTTTAATCCTCCATTATCTATAGTTAATTCTCCTTCAAAATTTGGTTGATTTAACTTGCCTATTACTTTTGCTTTTCCAGTAACATCACCTCGAACGTTACTTAAAACAGGTTCTAATAATGGAGATAGTATATTTAAATTAAATTTATTGAAAGATAAATCTAAATTAATTGAAGCATTATCATCTGAAACATTTATATCTCCAATAGCTTGAAAACTTTGTGTAACATCATCTTTTATAGTACTTACAACTTTATAATTAGTTAATTTATCATTACCTACAATAACTGCATCAAAAGAACCAAATTTAGTTCTGTTTACAGTGAAGTCATCAATTGTAATTGTTGAACTGGGCAGATATTTACCATCTTGTTGAAGTAATTCTAGAGCTCCATTTACATTACCTGCTAATGATAAACTGTCTACTCTTGGTGTTATTTTTTGTAAGTCAACATCTTTAAAGTCAAGTTTTATATCTTTAAAATCTGAACCTTTCATATTACCACCGAGGTTAATTTGTTCCCCTTGATGACTCATAATAATTTGTTGAATGTCTACATCCTTAAAGCCATTTTCTAAAACAATTTTATTATACTTATCCCCTTTTTCATTAATAAGCCATTTATTATTTTTAAAAGTAACTTCGCTCTTTTTAAAACCAAAAACAGAATTGTCTTCAGAATTTATAGTGTGATAAAAACTTAAGTTGTAATCGTCACTATTATTCTTACCGCCTTTAAATTCTGAACGCATATAAAGCGTATCATTTAATGTTACATTAATTAAGTTAAATTTAGAGGCACTATAAAAATTAGTTTTAATACTATCAATTTCTACATAGGTATTGAATAGCGGGTTTTTATTATTGACTTGAAGCTCTATATCTTTTGCAAAATAATCTAGTAATTCAATTTTTGGAGATTTAAAAGTAAGTTTAAACTCTTTTTCATCTGTTTCAACACGACCTTTTATAAATGTATTTTTTCCAAGTTTTAAATCTGGATAAAATACCTCTACTATTTTATTATATATTTTAAAATTAAAATCTATGTATTGATTTGTTTCAATTACATTAGGTGCCTTGTTAGTATATATACTTTTAATTGAATTTTCAAACAAACTTGCAATGTCTTTAAATTCGAATTCACCACTAAGTCTTCCTTTTACTATATCTGGTGAATTAACATCTATATAATGTTCTTTTCCTTTAAAAGATGATGTTATAGCAAAATCTTCAAAATAATAGTCATCAATTTCATTTTTATAATTTGTTTTTTTAAATGAAATAGTTCCCGCAGCATCATCAATAGTTGTGCCTTTCATCTTCATATCTATAATCCCTTTAAACAAAGATTTTTTATCTCTGGTATAAAGGTTAAGTACTTTTAAATTTGCATATTCAACATCGGCCACAAAATCAAAAGAATAAATAGTTTGAGATAAATCTGCTAAACCATTAAAGTTTAACTTTAAGTTTTTATCGTTCGCCTTTAATTTCCCATTAAAAACATTTTGTTTATACTCTCCATCAACAACAATGTCTTGATAACTATAGTCATTATAAGTTATAGAATATACTTCCCCATTTAAATTGGCACTTAAATCTTCCTTTTTAAAGCCTAAACCATTAACATCAAGATTAGATGACATTTTTCCAAGATTTGGATCTTCTAAAAAAGAACCAATATCAAACTCATCGAAAATAATATTACCTGTGTATGAAGCATAATCTATATCATCAATGTTAGAAAGGCTTAATTTTGATTTAGCAAAACCTAGATGTGTGTTTATATCTAAATCTGCATCAATTTTTGTTGGTGTAATATCTGTGTTTCCATAAATTGTAAAGTTCCCAAGTTTATCAAAAATGGATGGTATTGTTTCTCCTAAAACATTTGGTAGTAATTTTTTTAAATCACGATAGTTAGATGTTAAGTTTTTAAAATCACCTCGCATAGCAAAATTGTTTTCTTCACTATTAAGTAAGTTTTTAAAACTAATATCACCATAAACTTTAGTGTTATTACTAGTTGTTAATCTTAAATTTTCAAGATTTAAATCGTTTAAAGTACCACTTACATCTGTATTAAATTTTGCATATTGATTGGCTCCAAACTCATCATAAAAAGTATTTAATTCATTTAGAGAAACATTTGCGTTTTTAAAACTAGCCTTGACTTGTACTTTATTTTCAAAATCTGAAAAGTCTTCTCTATCGTATGAAAACACTAAATTACCTTTTAAAGAAGAGTTTTTCGTTTTTATATTTAAATCATCAAAGGTCATTTTGGTTAATGTGTAACCAAAATTAGTAGATAGGTTTTCCATTTCTAAACCTCTACTATCATTAAAGCCTAAAGTATTTATTCTAGCACTAACATTACTACCATTAATTAGAAAATTAGTAGCATTAATATCTAAATTGGTGAATTCTAAAATTTGAGGTGTCTCTTTATTTTCATCTATTAATCTAAAAACACCATTATAGATAGATACATCGCTTGAAGATAAAAGGAAATTGCTTTTTGTCTCACTTGGGTTTTCTTCATCGAAACGCGCAACAAAAATATCTAAATTAGTATCTCTTTCTCCTTTATAGGTTTTGATATTAAAAATTAAGTCTTCTAGATCAATATCTCCAAAATTTAGTTTGCTGTTATATAAGTTTTTAAAATTGAGAATAGAAGTATTTAATTCTAAAACACTTATAAGTGTATCATTCTTATAGTCTTTTATTAAAATTTCTTTTAATTCTACATCGCCATTAAATTGAAGACCTACTTTACCTACATTAATGTTTGTTTTGTAATCTTCATTTAAAATATTAGTAACATAAGCTCCTAACTTTGTTTGAATAGCAGGTATAGATAGTAACAACACCAAAATGATGAAGATTAGCAATAGTATTGCTATTAGTTTTCCTACTATTTTAAGAAATTTCTTGATATAATATAAAGTTATGACAATATACAGCACAAACTATTTCTATTGAAATAGCTTATAAAATAATTATAGTAATTTTGTAAACACGAAATACAAGCTTTTGATAGATTTGATTTCGGAATCAAAATTAACAATTATTATGCCTAATATTTATTAATGTCCTCACAAAATATTTACATCCTTGGTATTGAGTCATCTTGTGATGATACATCTGCGTCCGTTATATGTAATAACGTTATTTTAAGCAATGTTGTTGCCAGTCAAAAAATACATGAAGAATTTGGTGGTGTTGTACCTGAATTGGCCTCTCGAGCACACCAACAAAACATTGTTCCCGTTGTACATCAAGCATTAAAAAAAGCTAATATTACTAAAGCGCAATTAAGTGCCATAGCCTTTACAAGTGGCCCAGGTTTAATGGGATCATTATTAGTTGGTACTTCTTTTGCGAAATCGTTAGCTTTTGGTTTAAGTATTCCATTAATAGATGTTAACCATATGCAAGCTCATATTCTAGCTCATTTTATAAAAGAAGAAGGTTTTAATCAACCTACTTTTCCTTTTTTAGGAATGACTATTTCTGGAGGACATACACAAATAGTAAGAGTTGATGATTATTTTAAAATGGAAGTTATAGGAGAAACTATTGACGATGCCGTTGGTGAAGCTTATGATAAAAGTGGTAAAATTCTTGGATTGGGTTATCCAGCCGGACCAGAAATTGATAAACGAGCGCAATTAGGAAACCCCAAAGCGTTTGCTTTTACTAAACCAAAGGTTGATGGTCTTAACTTTAGCTTTTCAGGATTTAAAACTGCTGTACTCTATTTTATTCAACGAGAAATAAAAAAGAATGCAAATTTCATTGAGGAAAACTTAAATGATATTTGCGCTTCAATTCAATATACTATTATAGGAATTTTAATAGATAAGTTAAAATTAGCTGCAAAACAAACAGGTATTAGTCATATTGCTATTGGCGGTGGCGTTTCTGCAAATTCTGGTATTAGAAAAGCTTTAAAAGATGGAGAACAAAAATTTGGATGGACTACATATGTCCCTAAATTTGAATATACTACTGATAATGCAGGTATGATTGCTATTGTTGGTTATTTAAAGTATTTAGAAAGTGATTTTGCAGATCAAAATGTAATGGCTTCTGCAAGATTGAAGATATAATTCTCTGTTTTTAACGCAACCATTTCGGTTTTTCAGCATCTTTTTTATAGTTATCAAAAATAAAGACTATGAAAAACAAAACTACTTTCCTTTCAATTTCACTACTTTTTCTTCTATTTTTATCATGTTTAGATGATGATATATTTGATGATAATTCTGAGTCGCAAAGAACCTTTACTGAGTTACCATGTCAAGATACTTCTGACATAATTTGCAATACAGACAGTAATAGCCCTTTTAAAGATTTATATGAAGAGTTATTAAATAGTAATTCAGCCATAATTGAAGAATCAACTTTTGATGTTCCAGTGCATGCTTACAGTTTTGAAGTTTCAGAATTAAAACAAATTTGTAGTATTGGGTACCAAAGTTTTCATAGTGATCCTAACATTCAATATGAGATAAAAATATATAATCATATAACCAATACTATTGTGTATTCAGGAAGTCATTTATTTTCACAGAATGCAATAAGTTATTCTCCATTATCAGATTATATTTGTTTGCAACCAAATACTCCATACTCAATTCTTAGAATTCAAAACAATGTTACTTATATTGAACAAACAATAGGCATGATGCTTAATTCCCCTAGTTATGATTTTTTACCATATGAAAATGAGCACATTAAGATTCTAGGTTCTGGTGTATTAGATGATTCTGAATCAATATATACCAGCTTAAATATTTTACCTATGAAAACAATGCTTCCAAAAATAGATATTATTTTTGCCGAATAATATTTATGCCCTTCAACGATCAAGTAGCTACGCGAATTAGAGAACAACTTCGTTATTTCCCAGATGTACTTACAGAAAAAAGAATGTTTGGAGGTTTAGTCTTTTTGTATAAAGGAAAAATGACTATCGGCGCTGTCAATAATGATTTAATGGTTAGAGTTATTGAAGCTAAAATTGATGATGAATTATCTAAAAAACATGTAAGACCAATGGATTTTGTGAAAAAACCAATGAAAGAATATATCTATGTTTCTCAAGATGGTATTAAAACAGAATTAGAATTATTACATTATATAGAATTAGGTCTTGAACATGCTAAATACAAATTAGGTGAGTAACGAAACAATAATATGGTTTTTTAATATTCTAGTATACGGTTTCTGTTATAGCTCAGTATTAAGCTATATTTTGTCACTATTTAAATCTAAAAAGGTAAAATTATTGAATGATTCTTTTTATAATTACTCTATAAAAACGATTCGTATAATAGCTATATTTTATTTCTTTTATTACCTTTTTAGTACCATATATTTTTACTCGACAGAAGAAAATACATTTTTTTCTAACAGAGCAACTGGACCATATTGGTGGGCATATTGGATAATGCTATTAAGACCTTTCATTTTTTGTTTATTAATACAATTGTTTTGGTTTAAGAGGTTTCAAAGAAAAAACTTTTTAAACTTTATATTAATATTAATAATATTTATAATTGTATTAGCTTCAGGTCCAAACCTTGAACGTTATATTATTTTTATTACGTCTTGGCATCGTGATTATGCACCAAATAATTTTGAAATTGATGGTGTTGAATATAACCTTGTCTTTATTCTCTTTCTTGGAATAATTGAAAGATTATTAATTTATAGTGGATTAGTATTTTTAGTACGTTTTATTTCGTTGAGAGCTAATAAATAATCAAGTTGTTAAAATCCTTGTTAATAACCTTATCAATAATTTAAATATCAACGTTGTTTTTTTGTTTTTTTGTTCAATAAACCTAAATAATTCCTAATATAAATGAACAAACTACTACTTGTTATATCGCTATGCTTTACAGTATTCATATCTGCTCAAACATCTGTAAAAAAAGAGCTTAAAATGATTGAAACAGAAGCACAAGCCGAAGAATATCTAGAATCAAAAAAATCTAGAAAAAATAAATTATTAGTATTTAATACCGAAAAACACAAATCTAAATTGGCAAAAGAATTATTAGAAATGCCAACTGGATTTACTAAAATCGAAAAAGAACAGTTTAAAAAAACACATTATAAAGTTATTAGTAAAGCTAATGTGCCTCATTATCGTATAAGTTATATTTATTTAGATGGCGCAAAACTATCAATTGATAAGATTTATGACCTGCGCAAAAAAATAATGGTTAAATATAATAAAGGTGTTAAATTTGAAGATTTAGCGAAACGTTATTCTATGGCAGATAACGCGCTTAAAGGCGGTGATTCTGGTTGGGTTAAGGATGGGGAATTACCAATAGAGATTGAAAATGAAGCCAATGACTTAAAACATAACTTAGATGATATTTATGACGTAAAAACTGAAAAAGATAACGGGTATTACATTATAAAAAAAACACATCGCATTCAAGAAATAAAAGAAGTTAGTGTTTTAAAAGTCTCAGAAAATATTGATTAATGCAATTATTTTACAGTCCTGAAATAACAAATTCACAGCCACAATTTACTTTTACAAAAGAAGAAAGTAAACATATTGTAAAAGTATTGCGTAAAAAAGTTGGAGATATATTGAATATAACCAATGGAGAAGGCGATTTGTTTTCTGCTGAAATTATAATTGCAGACATTAAAAATTGTGTTGTAACTATAGTGTCTTCAAAAACTCAAAAACCATTAGAGTATAACCTTCATATAGCAGTAGCTCCTACAAAAATGAATGATCGCTATGAATGGTTTTTAGAAAAAGCTACAGAAATTGGTGTTACTAGTGTTACTCCTATTATATGCGATCACAGTGAACGTAAGGTTATAAAAACTGATAGGCTCGAAAAAATATTGCAATCTGCAATGAAACAATCTCTAAGCTGTTATTTGCCAAAATTGAATGAAGCCATTTCTTTTAAAAACTATATAAAACAAGAGTTTTCTGGCGATTTATTTATTGCGCATTGTGAAGAAACTAATAAAAAGTCTCTAAAAAAGGAAATAAAACCAAAGCAAGACATTACAATTTTAATTGGACCTGAAGGTGATTTTAGTACTAAAGAAATTGAGCAGGCATTACATTGCAATTTTACTCCTGTAACATTAGGAGCAACACGTTTAAGAACAGAAACTGCAGCCATTGTAGCTTGTCACTCTGTAGCTTTTGTAAACGAATTATAACGTTTTTTGAGTAGCACCAGTTATATCTAATGTTTTAGTTTGAATAATAGCAACAATTCTAAGATTATCTTGCTGCTCAACAATTTTAGGAATTTCTATTGAAATTTCTCCTTCTGCATCTTCTATTGTTTCAATAATTTCATTTACAACAATATTTTCATTTTTGATAACTCTATTTCTATTTTCACCTCGTTTAACTTTTGTAATACGCTCATCGATTACTAATATAAAACGGATCTTTTTATCTTTAATAGATCCGTTTATAGAATAGTTAAAATTTATCATTTTATTTATCTGCTTTATATTGGAAAGCGTTACACTATTTTTAGCTTTTAGCTTCTCATAAGCTTCTAATTTATCATTCAAGGTTCTTGAATTAGAACCTACAAAGTGCTCTCTACCATTTATAACTAGTTGCGGCGTATATATCCTGCTAGAGTAAAATTTCTCTCCATATTCTCGTTGCTTCTCAGTATTATATTTATTGCTAAATGGATCATTCCAACCAATATAATTCCAATAATCTACATGATATGACAAAGCCACCACTCTATTACTTTTGTTTTTAACGTTACCTAATAATTCATCAGCTTTAGGGCAACTAGAACAACCTTGGGATGTAAACAATTCTAAAACAGTAATAGGTTCGAAAGTTTCAGGTTTTGAAGGTTGAAACGTAAATAACATTATAATAATTACTAAAAGCGTGTTTTGCATAACAATAATTTTTATTTTTGAGATATGATTTATAGTCTTAAAAACACATTTAAACTTACAAGTTTTATCATACTATTTAGTTTACTTTCATCAAAAGTAATAGCACAAGATCTAGCAGTTTTGAAATATAAAGGTGGTGGTGATTGGTATTCTAATCCTACTGCGTTGCCCAATTTGATTAAATTTTGTAATGCGAGTATTGAAACCGAAATGAATGAAAAACCTGAAACAGTTGAGGTTGGTAGTACAGACATCTTTCAGTACCCACTATTACATATGACTGGGCATGGCAATGTGTTTTTTAATGAAGAAGAGTCTGAGAACTTAAGAACTTATCTTGAAAGTGGTGGTTTTTTACATATAGATGATAATTACGGCATGAAAAACTATGTTGTAAAAGAGCTTAAAAAAATATTTCCAAATCAAGAATTAAAAGAATTACCTGTAAATCATGCCATTTTTAATACAGCATTTAAATTTGCCAAAGGTTTGCCTAAAATTCATGAACATGATGGTAAAAGACCGCAAGCCTTAGGTTTATTTCATGATTCTCGTTTGGTTGTTTTACTAACTGTAGAAAGTGATTTAGGAGATGGTTGGGAAGATCAAGAAGTACATAATGATCCAGAAGATATTAGGCTAAAAGCGTTACAAATGGGAGCAAATATTGTTAAATATGCTTTTGAAAATTAATTAGTATGAAGCTATTTTCTCTCAAATATAAAGTTACAGCAATAATATTAGCCTTTACTTTTGTATCTCTATCGTTGCATTCAATAAGTAGTCATACTTATACGACTGGTATTGATAATTATCATTATGAGCCTAATTGTCATATTGGAGCATTCAAGACTCATTTATCTCAAAATTGTATAAATAAAAACTCTGTTCATTTTTAATAAAATTTAAACTTGCAACTCAATCATTACAATACAAATTTCAAAAAAAGAAACTTCCCAATAGTTTTGGTTTGCGAAAATGTTGCAAATGCACCAAATATTGGTAGTTTGTTTCGTACGGCAGATGCTTTTGGTGTAGAGAAAGTAATATTTTGCGGTAATGCTATTCCGTTAGGGCGAAAAATGACAAAAACGTCTAGAGCTACTGATAAAGTTGTTGACTACACAATTTCAAATAATGCCTTAGAAGTTATTACAGAATACAAAGCAGAAGATTATCAAATTATCTCATTAGAGATAACAGATACAAGCGAATCTATTCATGATTATGAATTTTCCGTACAAAAACCAATAATATTAGTTATTGGTGATGAAAATTTTGGAGTATCTGAAGCTATTTTAAATCAAAGTGACGCTATAATTCATGTAGATATGTATGGACAAAATAGTAGCATGAACGTAGTACAAGCAACGACTATTGCGCTTTATGAAATTACAAAACAAATGCTTTAATTTATTTATATATTTACTAAATGAACTCTAACACTATTTCTACTGGTATTATTAAAGCTATAGGTATTCTACTTGGTACTTTTTTAGTGCTTTTCTTTTTATTTAAAATACAGTCAATAATAGTATATATAGCTATTGCAGCAGTAATTTCTCTAATAGGAAGACCGATTGTTCTTTTTTTACGACGTCGTTTAAAGTTTAGAAACACGTTAGCGGTTATAGTTACAATGGTGCTTCTTATTGGGCTTTTAGTTGGCTTAGTGTTATTATTTATACCATTAATTGTTGAGCAAGGTCAAAATTTAGCTCTTTTAGATATTGATAAACTACAAATTAATATAGAAGGACTTTATAAAGAAATTATTGATTATTTTGATCTTAAAAGAATTGACGTAGAACAATCTATAAAAGACTCAAATTTACTTGGAAAAATAGACTACTCTCTTATTCCAAATTTTTTAAATGGATTGGTCAGTGGATTAGGTAGTTTTAGTATAGGCTTGTTTTCTGTTTTATTTATATCTTTTTTCTTTTTAAAGGATAGTAAATTGTTTGAAAACGGTATTATGACGTTTGTACCAGATGGAAAAGAGTCTAGATGGAAAAATTCTACTACAAAAATTAAAGACTTATTGTCTAGATACTTTGTTGGTTTAATATTTCAAATATTGATTCTATTTATTATTTACACTGTAGTTTTATTAATTTTTGGTATTAAAAATGCTGTTGTCATTGCATTTTTATGTGCACTATTGAACTTAATACCATATGTTGGCCCATTGGTAAGTGCTATATTAATGCTTGTTTTAAGTATGACAAGTAATTTAGGAGAAAGTTTTAGTGAAGTTATATTGCCAAAAACAATTTATGTTATGATTGGTTTTGTTATCGCTCAATTAGTAGATAACTTCTTTAGTCAACCAATTATTTTTTCTAAAAGTGTAAAATCACACCCGTTAGAAATATTCTTAGTAATCCTAATTGCTGGCGTATTATTTGGTGTTATAGGTTTGATAGTTGCTATACCAGCTTACACTGCAATAAAAGTAATATTAAAAGAGTTTTTATCTGAAAATAAAATTGTAAAAAAACTTACAAAAGGAATTTAAGTAACACTTTGAATAACTTAATTTTAAATACTAAAAATCAAGAGTTTATAAATAAAAATATAAATTCTGAAATTACCAGATTAATCTTAAAAGGAACACCAGACAGTTTAGTTGATACAGCAGAAATTATTGAACAAATTGAAGCTAAAAAACGTTGTAAAAAGAAATTACCAACTTGGTTTAGTGCTAAAAATATTTACTATCCAAACAAGCTTAATATAGAACAAACATCATCAGAGGTTACAGCAAAACACAAAGCAACTTTAGTAACAGGGAGTAGCTTGATAGATCTAACTGGTGGTTTTGGAGTCGACTGTTTTTATTTTTCTAAATCAATTAAAGAAGTTACTCACTGCGAGATAAACGAAAATCTTTCTAATATTGTAGCTCACAACTACAAGCAGCTTAATGTTAAAAATATTAATTGTATTTCAGTAAATGGAATTGATGTATTAAAAAACACTAATAAGACTTTTGATTGGATTTATATTGATCCTTCAAGACGAGATAACATAAAAGGAAAAGTATTTTTATTAAGTGACTGTTTACCAAATGTACCTAAATTCCTAGATGCTTATTTTAAGTATTCAAAAAATGTGATAGTAAAAACATCTCCTCTACTTGATATTGCTTCAGGAATTAAAGAATTAAAACATGTAAAAGCCATTCATGTAGTTGCTGTAAACAATGAAGTTAAAGAGCTGCTTTGGATTTTGGAACATGATTTTATTAATAACATTGAAATTAAAACTGTAAACATCTTAAAGCAAAGCAAAGTTCATTTTAATTTCTATTTAAATGAAGAATCATTAGCTACTAATGAATTTTCTAAACCACTTAATTATTTATACGAACCAAACGCTGCAATTTTAAAAGCTGGTGCTTTTGAATACATTGGAGAAAAACTTAATTTAAAAAAGCTTCACAAACATTCGCACTTATATACATCATTAGATATAATTGATTTCCCAGGACGTGCTTTTGAAATTGAAAAAGTGATAAAATATAATAAGAAACAGTTTAAGCAAGATGTAAAAATCAATAAAGCAAATATTACTGTTAGAAACTTTCCAGAAACCGTAAGTCAAATTAGAAAAAGACTAAGTATTAAAGATGGAGGAGATTATTATTTGTTTTTTACTACAGATATGGACAATAATAAAATCATTATAGTTACTAAAAAAACAAAGACACAATAGTAGCTAAGGTATTAATTTAATACTATGTTAATGGCGTAGTGAAAACACACATGTTTATAAGCGAAGTCTAATGCATAAAAAAAAGCCTGAGATTATGTCTCAGGCTTTAATTTAATTGTTAGTTCTAATTAGATAGATAAATCTGAATCTAGTGTGTTGTCTGGTTTAACAGTAACATTGTATTCGTTACATTTATGTACATAAACTTGTCTGCTTATTGTAGAGCTATTTGCCTCATCGCTCTTCAAAGAAAAAATAATATCTCCTTCTAAAAAAGAAAACCAATTCGTGCTAGTGCTAGGTGCTACATTTATTTTTTCAACAATTAAATTTAGATTTTCATCATAAATTTTAAAAGTAAATGCTTTAGTTCCATTATTTGTAAAACGCACTTTTGCTTTTGTATTACATTCTACAGTGCTTTGTGAAGAAGCATTATTATTTGATTCTAGATCAATAGATTCTGTTGAGCAATTTGTAAGAGATAATGATAATACTAATGCTAATACAGCTTTGTTTAATTGTTTTTTCATTGTTTATTAGTGTAAATTATTTGTTTTTATAAAGATATTGGCTGATTTGTTCCTAATGTGTTATCTGTTGCAACTGTAACATCGTATACAGTACAGTTTGACATAAGTATTTCTTTTTTTATTTCAGACACTCCGGTTACATCATTCTCTAGTGAGATAATAACATTTCCTTCTGGAAAAGACGACCAGTTTGTACTTGATCCTGGAGCAACATTTAACTGTTCTACAATAAGATTGAAATTTTCATCATATACTTTGAATGAAAAATTGATTGTTCCATTATTTGTTAATCGTGCTTCTGGGTGAGAATTTGTACAACTAAAAGTACTTTCTAGCGAATTATCATTGGTTAATTCTTGTTCAACTGATTCAATAGAACAACTTGTTAATGATAATAATACTATTGCTAGCGCTGTTTTGTTAAGTAGGTTTTTCATTATAATAATTAATTTGAGGGCGCAAAAGTAGTACTCATTTATGGATATCCATACAGTGAATTTCATGAAATAAATTAGAATTCGACAAAAAGCAATAAAATCACTATTAAACGCATATAATATCGTTTAAATGCATTTTATCGAGTTGACAACGCTTGATTTAGCCTTTGAAACTTAATATTATATTAACATATTAATAACACAGAAGTACTTGTGTAATAAATAATTAATTAATTCTTATTAATTATGTTAATAATTAAAGAATATACCAATAAATGAAGATTTATTCAATATTTTTATTTTTCGCACGTGTCACTATAGCTCTTAACCTCTCTTTATGTGCTATTTTCTCTTGACGAATTTTATTTTTTTTTCTATTCATCAGCTTAGTATGTTTCGCTTTGTTTTTTGTGTTTTTAGCACTGCCCTTTTTTGCCATAGAATAAAAATAATGATTTTAGAAGAATATAAAAACAAGAAATCCCTTCCAAATAAATGAAAGGGATTCTGTGAGCCCTGAAGGATTCGAACCTTCGACCGCCTCCTTAGAAGGGAGGTGCTCTATCCAGCTGAGCTAAGAGCCCTTAGCAAATTATAAAGTAATATTAAAACTTTAAAGTCGGGGTGGCAGGATTCGAACCTGCGGCCTCCACGTCCCAAACGTGGCGCGATAACCGGGCTACGCTACACCCCGATAGGCTATCAAAAATTGCGGAGAGACAGGGATTCGAACCCTGGGTACCTATTTCTAGGTACGACGATTTAGCAAACCGCTCCTTTCGGCCACTCAGGCACCTCTCCAATTGTAATATGAACGTTGCAATAAATTGCGGATGCAAATGTAAGATAACATCTAATATAACGCAACAAATTTATTCAATTTTTTTAATAATTATTCTGGATATTCTATTCTTAAATGGTAAATATTTGCAAGCTTGTGCTTTAGCACTTTTTTTATAGACTGAATTTCTTTAAAAGTAATATTAGCATTTAGAAATTGTCCGTCATCCATTTGTTTATTTAGAATATTTTCTACAAAATTATCTATTTTGGTTGAAGTTGGTTCTTTTAAACTTTTTGAAGCTGCTTCTACACTATCACACATCATTAATATTGCTGTTTCCTTACTATATGGTTTTGGTCCTTGATAACTAAAATCTTTTATATCCACTTCTTCATTTAAAGCTTTCTCTTTCATGTAAAAATAATAAACAGTACTTGTACCATGATGAGTTCTTATAAAATCTATTACACGATCAGGAAGATTATTTTTCTTTGCAATTTCTATCCCATTAATTACATGGTTAATTATAATTTTAGCACTTTCTTTTGATGATAATTCGTCATGAGGATTTAAACCAGATGATTGGTTTTCGGTGAAATACGTAGGGTTTTTCATTTTTCCAATATCATGATATAAAGCTCCTACTCTAGTCAACATTGCATTTGCTCCTATTTCGTTTGCAGCTGCTTCTGCTAAATTTGCAACATTTAATGAATGGTGAAAGGTACCTGGTGCTTCATTTGCTAAACGTTTTAAAAGATTACTATTAGTATCAGATAACTCTAATAATGAGACATCAGAAACTAATCCAAAAAGTTTTTCATATATATATATTAATGGTTGAACAAATAAGGTTGCTAATCCGCAAAGCACAAAATACCCAAAAGTATTCCATTCCATTGTTTCAACACTGCCTTCATGAATTACAAAAAATGCAAAATAGGCGATAATATAAATCAAAGTTATCTGTCCAACAGAAATAAATAAATTAGCACGTTTATATAATTCTGAAACCGTTAAAATAGTAACAATCCCTGCTGTAATTTGCAAAAACATATATTCATAACTATTAGAAACAATAGAACCTAATAATAAAACAGTAATTACATGGGCAAATAAACCTAATCGCGCATCAAAAAAAGCTTTTAAAACTAAAGGAAGTATTGCTATAGGAACAATATAAATAAGTGCTGAATTATAATTAACAACTATTGTCGTTAATAAGACCATTAATAGCACATTAAAGAAAATAAAAGTAACTTTAGTGTTATTATTAAAAACATCTAACCTATATTTTCTTAAAAATAGTAATAGCATTAATAATGCTAAAGCTACCAATAAGGTATATGCAAATACAATTAAATTGTAGTTAGATTCATTCCAGACCTTAGACTCGTATTCATATTCTAAAGATTTTAATATTATATATTTATTACCTTCTACAACCTCTCCTTTTGATATAATAAGTTGCTCCTTATCAATACTGCCACGAGTATAGGATAACGAATTTAAAGATTCTGCAAGTGCTTTTTCTGTAAGGTTTTTATTAAATTCTAAATTAGGTTTTACAATATTGAAAAAAAGATTTGTTAATGGGTTTATGTATTGCTCTAAATTAGCTTTCTTTAATTCGCTATCTATTTTAGATCGAACATCATTTAACTTATACAATTTAGAGAACTTCGTTTTCTTTTTTTCAACTCGATCTTCTAGAATAGTAATATTTGCATTGTCAGATAAAGATAAACTTTGATTTAAAATTCCATTTAAGTATAACTCATTTAAAATAGAGTTTCCTTTTTTTCTTATGGATTGGGTTGCATTATAAACTGAATCTGGAAATAGTACTTTAAATTGGGTATTATACTCCTTTTTTACCTCTGGAAAAACAGTAGTGTTTATATTAAAATACTTTATTGAGTTCTTTTCTACTTGTTCTTTATCTATAGATAACTCTTCATCTGTTTTTTGAATAGCAAAATTAAAAGGAGCATATAAAGTTTCAGATTGCCATGGTTTGCCTTTTTCAAAATTATACTTAAACTTTCCGCTTTTTGGAAATAAATAAACAATTAGAAATGTTGTAGATACAAAAAGTAAAACTTTATAAATTAGTGAGTGATTTTTGTAAAACGAATTGATTAGATCTTTCATAGTTAAGCGAATGCTTTTATAATGTGTTTCAAATGTAATAAATATTGTTTTCTAATACATGTTATTATTGTAGTATGGTTCTACTTTTTCCTAAAAAATCATTAATTTCGCAGGAAATTAAATACTCATACAAATGAATAAAGAAGTCGTTATTGTATCTGCAGCTAGAACACCTATAGGTAGTTTTTTAGGTGCTTTATCTACTGTGCCTGCTCCAAAGTTAGGTGCAATTGCTATAAAAGGAGCACTTGATAAAATTAATCTAAAGCCTGAATTAGTTCAGGAGGTTTTAATGGGGAATGTAGTACAAGCTGGTACAGGACAAGCGCCTGCAAGACAAGCAGCAATATTTGCTGGTATTCCAGATACGGTACCGTGTACTACTATTAATAAAGTTTGTGCATCTGGAATGAAAACTGTAATGCAAGCTGCCCAAGCTATTAGTTTAGGGGATGCAGATATTATTGTTGCTGGTGGTATGGAAAACATGAGTTTAATTCCACATTATTTTCATGCACGTAGTGCTACAAAGTTTGGACCAACAAGCTTAGTAGATGGTATGCAAAAAGATGGTTTGGTAGATGTTTATGATCAAAACGCAATGGGTGTTTGTGCAGATGCATGCGCAACTGAATATGAATTCTCTCGTGAAGACCAAGATGCTTTTGCTATACAATCTTATAATAGATCTGCTGCTGCATGGGATGCAGGGAAATTTAGTAACGAAGTTGTTCCTGTAGAAGTACCACAGAGACGTGGAGATGCCATTGTTGTTAGTAAAGATGAGGAATATACTAATGTGAAAATGGAAAAAATTCCAGCTTTACGACCTGCTTTTACAAAAGATGGAACTGTTACTGCTGCAAATGCGTCTACTATTAATGATGGTGCTGGAGCAATGGTATTGATGAGCAAAGAAAAAGCAGCAGAATTAGGTTTAAAACCTCTAGCAACAATTAAAGGGTATGCAGATGCCGCACACGAGCCAAAATGGTTTACTACTGCTCCTGCTAAAGCTTTACCTAAAGCTTTAGATCGTTCTGGGGTTAATATAAAAGATGTTGATTTTTTCGAGTTTAATGAAGCATTTTCTGTTGTTGGTTTAGCGAATATGAAAATTTTAGGACTTAATGATAGTAATGTTAATGTAAATGGAGGTGCTGTTTCTTTAGGTCATCCACTTGGATGTTCTGGAGTTAGAATATTAATAACTCTGTTAAATGTTTTAGAACAAAATAATGCTAAAATTGGTGCTGCAGCTATTTGTAATGGTGGCGGCGGAGCATCTGCAGTAGTTATTGAAAGAAACTAATACATTTATTTAATGCAATACGGCATTTGTAACTTAAGCATTGTCCCTTTAAGACTTGAAACTACCGATACTAGTGAAATGGTTTCGCAGGTATTATATGGTGATGTTTTTAAAGTTTTGGAACAACGCAAATCTTGGAGTAAAATACGTTTAGCATTTGATAAATATGAAGGTTGGATAGATAATAAGCAATATATAGAACTCTCTCTTGATGAGTATAAAATATTAGAAGGAGAACAACCTAAATTATCTACTGATTTAATTGAATTTGTACAAGACAAAAACCAACAATTATACTCTATTCCATTAGGGGCTTCTTTAAACGGCTTATCGCTTTTAGAACATCATTTCGACGGTGGTTTTTCAAATAAAAAGAAAGCAAAAAACGAAATAATTGAAACCGCATTTAATTATTTAAATGCGCCATATTTATGGGGAGGCAAAACGCCTTTTGGAATTGATTGCTCTGGGTTTACCCAAATGGTATATAAACTTAATGGTTATAATTTACTTCGTGATGCGTCACAGCAAGCAACTCAAGGAGATGCTTTAAGTTTCATAGAAGAAAGTGAACCGGGTGATTTGGCTTTTTTTGATAATTCTGAAGGTCAAATTGTACATGTTGGTATTATAATGAAAGACAATTACATTATTCACGCACATGGAAAAGTTAGAATTGATAGATTAGATCACTCTGGAATATATAATGTAGACAAACGAATACATACTCATAAACTCAGAGTAATTAAAAAGATCATATAAAAAAAGCCGCTAATTAATTAGCGGCTTTTTTAGAATTAAAATCTATTATAATCCGTATTTTATTTTTAGTGCTTTTGCTTTATCATTTTGATTAATTGCACTATAAATATTCATTAATGTTTTAACAACATCTGTATTTTTATTATCTAAATCCAATACTTTTTCTAAATAAGGTATTGCACTTTTGTATAAATCTTGTCTCTTACCTTTTAATTCATCATATCGTCTATCGTCTTTAGCAGAACTACCAAGGCCATTCATTTCTTTAACAATTTTATTTTCACCTTCAAGAATTAAAGCAGCTATATTTGTTAATGCATTTGCATAGTTAGGATCTAATGTTATTACTTTTTCATAGTATGCTTTTGCTTCATCGATATTTCCAGCTTCAGCAGACAAAACTCCTAAATTATATAACAAATCTTTATTGTTAGGCTCTTTTTCTGTTGCCTCTTTAATTAATTTACTATATGCTTCATTATTACCTAGTTTTAGTTGAACATTAGCCTCAGTAATTATTAAAGCTGTATCATTAGGATCTGCATCTCTAGCATCTTTAATTGCAGCTAAAGCCTTATCTGTTTTCCCTTGGTTTACATATATTAGTGCAACATTCTTAGTTATTTCTGCAGTACGAGATTCAGTTTCTCTAGTTCCAGGATTAATATGAGTCTTTAATTTGCCTACATACAAATCTCTAGTAGCTTTGCTTAATACTTCTTCTTCTCCTGTTTCCTTATTTGTAGCATAATAAACGGTCTCAACTCCTGTATATCCAGATTCTTTCAATTTAGAATAGTGTTTTAATGCTAAATCAAAATCTTGAGCATTTACAGCACTTACTGCAGCATAATATAGATATGAATCATCAGTAGGCACTATACTATGTAAATTTTCAAATGCCATAGCAGCTTCTTTGAATTTTTTATTTGTGTATAAAGTATTTGCTTTTTGAAGAAAATCATTCTGCATTAATTGATTCAATTCAGCTAATTCAGACTTATACTTAGTGTTCTCTTTTAGATTCTTCAAACTTTTAACTGCTTCCATTACATCTTGATTAGAACCAGCGCCATTTGCAAAATAAGCTTTTGCTTTATTGAAATAATATTTATCTTTCATTTTATCATCCATAGAGTCAACCATAGATTCAAGTCCACTTGCAGCAGTTTTAGCTTCTGCATAATTATTATTTTTAACTGCTTTTTCTAACATCTTCAATTCTTTTTTCTGCGCAAAAGAAAAAAATGTTACCATTACAGCTAATGAGAGAATTAATTGTTTTTTCATTTTAATAGTAGTTGTTTATTATTTAAAGTTTTATTCTTCTTCGTTAGAAGCAAGAGTCGTGCCATTATCTTTACCTTCAGTGTTCTCAGTACCTTCAAGTGTTTCGTCGAGAACGTCCTCTTCTTCTTCATGCATTACTTTTGCAACTGCAGCGATAGAGTCTTTTCCTTTAAGATTAATTAGTTTTACACCTTGCGTAGCTCTACCCATTACTCTTAAATCTGCCACTGCCATTCTAATTGCAATCCCAGATTTGTTAATAATCATTAAATCATCCTCATCTGTTACATTCTTGATAGACACTAAGTTACCTGTTTTTTCTGTAATAGATATAGTTTTTACACCTTTTCCACCTCTATTGGTTATTCTATAATCTTCTAGGCTTGATCTTTTACCATAACCATTTTCAGAAACTACAAGTACATTGCTTTCCATGTCATCTACAGCAATCATGCCTATTACTTCGTCTGTTTTTTCGTCTTGTAATCTAATACCACGAACACCAGATGCTCCACGTCCCATTGGTCTTGTTTTTGCTTCTTCGAAACGAATAGCTTTACCAGATTTTAGCGCTAACATTACTTGACTTTCACCAGTAGTTAATTTAGCTTCTAATAAAGTATCGTCTTCTTTAATGGTAATTGCATTAATACCATTAGTTCTTGGTCTAGAATATTGCTCTAAAGAAGTCTTTTTAACTTGACCCTTTTTAGTAGCCATAATTACATAGTGGCTATTAATATAATCTTCATCTTTTAAATCTTGAGTACAAATGAAAGCCATCACTTTATCATCTTGTTCAATATTTATTAAATTTTGAATGGCTCTACCTTTAGACGTTTTACTTCCTTCAGGAATTTCATATACACGCATCCAGAAGCATTTTCCTTTTTGCGTAAAGAACAACATGTATTGGTGATTGGTACCTACAAATAAGTGCTCTAAGAAATCTTCATTACGAGTAGTAGATGCTTTCTGTCCAACACCACCTCTATTTTGTGTTTTGTATTCTGTTAAAGACGTCCTTTTAATATAACCCGCATGAGAAATAGTAATAACTACTTTTTCATCTGGAATCATATCTTCAATACTTAAATCTCCACCTGCATATTCAATTTTAGAACGACGCTCATCTCCATATTTATCTTTAACAACTTCTAATTCAGATTTAATAATATTCATTCGACGCTCTTTCTTGTCTAAAATATCTTTTAAATCTTCAATAGTCTTCATTATTTGCTCATACTCATTACGAAGCTTGTCTTGTTCTAGTCCTGTTAATTGACGTAAACGCATTTCGACAATAGCTTTCGCTTGTATTTCAGATAATTTAAAGCGTTCTATTAAATTATTACGAGCTTCATCTGCATTAGAAGACGCACGAATAATTTTAATAACTTCATCTATATTATCTGATGCGATAATTAAACCTTCTAATATATGTGCCCTTTCTTCTGCTTTACGCAATTCGTAAGTTGTACGTCTAACTACTACTTCATGTCTATGCTCTACGAAATAGTGAATTAATTCTTTTAAATTTAATAATTGTGGTCTACCATTTACTAGCGCTATATTATTAACACTAAAAGAAGATTGTAAAGCTGTATATTTATATAGTTTATTTAAAACGATGTTTGGTATAGCATCACGTTTTAAAACATAAACAATACGCATACCATTTCTATCAGACTCATCCCTAATAGTTGAGATACCTTCTAATTTCTTATCATTAATTAAATCGGCAGTTTTCTTAATCATATCTGCCTTATTCACCTGATAAGGAATTTCAGTTACAATTACACATTCTCTGCCTTGTACTTCTTCAATATTTGCATTTGCACGCATTACAATTCTTCCACGACCTGTATGAAATGCTTCCTTAACACCATCATAACCATAAATAGTACCACCTGTTGGGAAATCGGGAGCTTTAATGTGTTGCATTAACTCATCAATTTCGATATCATTATTTTCGATATAAGCAATGGTACCGTCAACAACTTCTGTTAAATTATGTGGTGGCATATTAGTTGCCATACCTACTGCAATACCAGAGGCACCATTAACTAAAAGTCCAGGAATACGCGTTGGTAATACTGTTGGTTCTTCTAAAGTATCATCAAAGTTTAATTTATGGTCTACTGTCTCTTTGTCAATATCTGCTAACATGTCTTCAGATATCTTACGCATTCTTGCTTCTGTATAACGCATTGCTGCTGGACTATCTCCATCTACAGATCCAAAGTTACCTTGACCATCTACAAGCATGTAGCGTAAACTCCATTCTTGAGCCATACGTACCATTGCATCATAAACGGAAGTATCGCCATGCGGGTGATACTTACCTAAAACTTCACCAACTATTCTTGCCGATTTTTTATGCGCACTATTAGCTCTAACACCCAGTTCATGCATACCATAAAGTACGCGTCTATGAACAGGCTTTAAACCATCTCTTACATCTGGTAAAGCACGTGACACAATGACTGACATTGAATAATCAATGTAAGCCGATTTCATTTCATCTTCAATATTAATCGGGATAAGTTTTTCTCCTTCTGCCATATATATTTAAGTTATTATTTTCTAGTTATTTCAAAACGTGCTAATATAATTATTTCATTAGTCATAGTAAGCTTTACAACGTTTTTTTTTAACAGTATTTATTAACAATTTAACACTTGGTTTTCGTTAATAACTCTATTGTTAATTGTTTTGATTTAATAAACTTTTTTTTGTCTATTAGCTACATTCATATTATTTAAGGAATAGTTTTTGCCATTAGTAATATGATTTAGTATTTTTAATGACGATAAGGACACAAAATATGGATGACAATTTTTCACCAAGAGTAAAGGATGTAATCGCTTACAGCAAAGAGGAAGCGCTTCGCTTAGGTCATGATTTTATTGGGACCGAACACCTTATGCTTGGTTTACTTAGAGACGGAAACGGAAAAGCAATTAATATATTAAACGCCCTAGATATAGATTTAAATCATCTAAGACGGAAAGTTGAAATATTGAGTCCCGCAAATCCTAACGTAACTATTACCTCAAATGAAAAAAAGAACTTACACCTAACAAGACAAGCAGAACGGGCGCTAAAGACCACCTTTTTAGAGGCAAAACTTTTTCAAAGCACCTCTATTAATACTGCACATTTGTTATTGTGTATTTTAAGAAATGAAAACGACCCTACAACTAAGCTCTTAAATAAGCTAAAAGTAGATTATGACAATGTTAAAGAACAATTTAAGTCTATGATTACAAACGACGACAATTACATAGAGCCAAAGGCTGAGTCTTTTCAGGATGATGATGCTCAAGCTAATGAAGGCAATGAATCTAAAGATATTTTTAATACACCAACCGGTAAAGGCAATAAAAAATCTAAGACACCTGTTTTAGATAATTTTGGAAGAGATCTTACAGCCATGGCTGAAGAAGGAAAATTAGATCCTGTTGTTGGCCGTGAAAAAGAAATAGAACGAGTTTCTCAAATTCTATCTAGAAGAAAGAAAAACAATCCCTTATTAATAGGAGAACCAGGTGTAGGTAAAAGTGCTATCGCTGAAGGTTTAGCAAATAGAATTGTAAAACGAAAGGTTTCTCGTATTTTATTTAATAAACGTGTTGTGACATTAGACTTAGCTAGTTTAGTTGCTGGTACAAAATATCGTGGGCAATTTGAAGAGCGAATGAAAGCCGTAATGAATGAATTAGAGAAGAATGACGATGTTATTCTTTTTATAGATGAAATTCACACTATTGTTGGTGCTGGTGGTGCTACTGGAAGTTTAGATGCTTCAAATATGTTTAAGCCAGCTTTAGCAAGAGGAGAAATACAATGTATTGGAGCAACTACTTTAGATGAGTATAGACAATATATAGAAAAGGATGGTGCATTAGAACGTCGTTTTCAAAAAGTAATTGTTGAACCTACTACTGTAGATGAAACCATCGAAATATTAAATAATATAAAAGGAAAATACGAAGAGCACCATAATGTAGAATATACAGATGAAGCAATAGAAGCTTGTGTAAAGTTAACTAATCGTTATATGACTGAGCGTTTTCTTCCAGACAAAGCAATTGATGCTTTAGATGAAGCTGGTTCTCGAGTGCATATAACTAATATAGATGTTCCTAAACAAATTCTTGAACTAGAAAAGAAGCTTGAAGATGTAAAAGCAACTAAGAATTCTGTTGTTAAAAAGCAAAAATACGAAGAAGCTGCTCGTTTGCGAGATGACGAAAAACGTTTAGAAAAAGAACTATCTATTGCTCAAGAAAAATGGGAAGAAGACACAAAACTACACAAAGTTACAGTTACTGAAGACAATGTAGCAGATGTGATATCTATGATGACTGGAGTTCCAGTAAATCGTATAGCACAAACAGAAAGTAATAAATTAGCCGAGTTACCAGATTTAATTAATGGAAAAGTAATTGGCCAAGACGAAGCAGTTGCTAAGGTTGTAAAAGCTATTCAGCGTAATCGTGCAGGACTTAAAGATCCAAATAAGCCAATAGGTTCATTTATCTTTTTAGGTCAAACAGGCGTTGGTAAAACCCAATTAGCAAAAGTACTCTCTCGTGAATTGTTTGATAGCGAAGAATCGCTTATTAGAATAGACATGAGTGAATACATGGAAAAATTTGCTATTTCGCGTTTAGTTGGTGCGCCTCCAGGCTATGTAGGTTATGAAGAAGGTGGACAATTAACAGAAAAAGTAAGACGCAAACCATATGCTGTTGTGCTTTTAGATGAAATTGAGAAAGCTCATCCAGATGTTTTTAATATGCTTTTACAAGTTTTAGATGATGGATATTTAACAGATTCTCTAGGAAGAAAAATTGATTTCAGAAACACCATTATTATTATGACTTCAAATATTGGAGCTCGTAAATTAAAAGACTTTGGTACAGGAATGGGCTTTGGTACATCTTCACAAAAATCTCAGGAAGATGCAAACGCAAGAGCTGTAATTCAAAATGCATTAAAGAAATCATTTGCTCCTGAATTTTTAAATAGAATTGATGATGTTGTAGTTTTTAATGCCTTAGAAAAAGAAGACATTAACAAAATTATTGATATTGAATTAGATAAGCTATTAGCAAGAATTAAAGGCTTAGGTTACACACTTAAATTAACCAAAGCTGCTAAAGATTATATTGCAGACAAAGGTTTTGATAAGCAATATGGTGCTCGTCCTTTAAAAAGAGCTATTCAAAAATATGTTGAAGATGCTTTAGCCGAAGAAATAATAACATCTCAGATTCAAGATGGAGACAAAATTATTATGGATTTAGATAAAAAAACTGATGAAATAACTATAAAAATTGAAAAATCTGAAAAACCTACAGAGTCATAAATAAATGCTTATTGTAGTGAGGTTAAAGCCTACAAAATCCTATTGATTTTGTAGGCTTTATTTTTAATATTAATTAATTAAAATTTGATTAAAAAACGTATGTATTTTTAAACTTTGTTCAATACATTTGACTCATTATATCCCTAATAAATGAAACAAATTGAACTCCCTTATTGCTCACTTAAAATTGAAGGACAAATAATAATTTCTATTATTAAAGAAGGAATACATATTACCGAAGCGGTAAGTAAAGAAATTATAAATACTATAAAAGAATATATTAAAAACAAGCCTTTTGTCTATATATCACATAGATTACACTCTTATTCTGTAGATCCAATAACCTATCTTTCAATTTCAAAAATTAATGAATTATTAGGTTTTGCTGTAGTGTCAAATAACTCATTATCTCTTCAAAATATAGAAATAGAAAAACTTTTCTTAAAAAAACCGTTTGAAAGTTTTGATCTATATGATGATGCTATTAATTGGGCAAATACACTCATTAAAACTAATTATTCAACACAAAAATTCACCAAGTTAAATTAGCCAGTTAAAACAATTCACTTGAATCAATATTTATAGTTTGAATAAATTGAATTGATGCAGCAATATCGTCATGAAGCACTTTATATTTTTAAAGTACTTAAATATTAAAATAACTACAATGAGCAAAAAAAAAACACTAACAATAACACTTATAATATTCTCCTTTTTTAATTGTGGTACTACTAAACAAAATCCAAAAAATGAAACCATGTTCATAGGACAAATAAATCTTCTAGATTTAAAAGATGAAAAACATACTGAATGGTTTAATAAAAATTATAACACATACAGGCTAAAACATAACTATTTAGAAGAATTAAAAAAAATCCCCAAAGATTATACTGTCTCTATTTACTTAGGTAGTTGGTGTAACGATAGCCAAAGGCAAGTACCACGGTTTTTAAAAATATTAGATAGTATTAATTATAATATAAACAACTTAAAATTATTTGGTTTGGACAAAAAGAAAACATCTCCTAATAAGGTAGAATTGGGTAAGATTATAAATTATGTTCCTACAATAATTATATATAAAAAAGGGAAAGAAATAAATAGAATTGTTGAAACCCCAATAGAATCTCTAGAACAAGATTTACTTAAAATTCTCAAAAACAACACCTACAAACACACCTATTTAGACTAAGAATCCGTGATCATATTATTAAATTGTTTTAAATTAAATTTTATAATAACATATTAATTTTTTTTAAACAAATATTACTTTTAAATTTGATTGATTATAAACCAATTAAATTTATTAAATTATGAAAAAAGTCTTAAGTAGTGTGTTTACACTAATGCTATTTGTATCGCTTGTAAATGCTACTACATTTGAAAAAAATGAGTTCACAAAGGATTGTCATTTAAGAGGTTGCCAAATGGTTGAACAGTATGAAGCTATTTTTGGAGAAGCAACAGAAGAAGATGTAGATTATGCATATAGTGTTGGATACGAGCTTTGCATGGGAACTTACAATGATGATTAAAAAAAGAGCTGTCATATTTATAAATACTTATGATGGCTTATTTTTATTTTATTAAAATTTAATTATGAAAAACATTATTACAATAATAACAATATTACTTTTGTCTAACTCAACATACTGTCAAAATGGAGTTATAACATATATAATTACTCCAACAGTAGATTTATCAAATGAAAAAAGAGCTGATATACATGATGAGTTAGAATTAATGTCTTTCCAATTAGTATATAATAAAGAAAAATCATTTTTTAAAAAAAACAAAAATGTTCCAATAAAAAAGCTAGCATCTATAATGGCATCTATTGCTTCTGGTTCTAAAGAAGAGATTCATCAATTAGTAAATGATAAAAAAACAATTTACATTTCTGAAATCAGTAGTAAAGTATATAGAGTAGTAGATACTTCTAAAATGAATAATTGGAAACTTACAAACGAATCTAAAATAATTGAGAATTATGAATGTTATAAGGCTACATTAACCCTATTTAACACACGTAGTCAAAAAGATTATATTATAGAAGCTTGGTATACACCCCAAATACCTGTTCCATTTGGCCCCATTGGATATGGTGGCTTGCCTGGACTAATTTTAGAATTAAAAAACAGAAATGGTTTTGTATACACTCCTGAGAGTATAAAGTTAAACTTAAAAAAAATTAAAATCCCCAAATTAGAGAATGCTGAAGAAATATCAATAAAAGAAAAATTAATACTACGTAAAAAAGAACGAAAAGTAACTAAAGATTAATATTTATGAGATACATTATACTAATAGTATTGTTTTTTTATAATACTGTTTGTTTTTCTCAATCTACTTTATATGGTAATATTTCAGGGTCAGATAATAATACTTTACAAAATGTTAATATTTTAGCTTTTCCTTTAGATAAAGAAGCTAATATGTCTTTTTCTACTTCTAAAGCTAATGGTAGTTATTCCATAGAACTAAAAGATAATACTACTTACAAATTAACATTAAGCCATATCGGTTATATTACTTACAATGATACCTTAACTGTTAAAAAAAACAACTTAAAAAAAAATTTCACACTACAACTAGATCCAAACGAACTTAAAGAAGTTATACTAGAATACAAACCAGATATTAACGTAAGAAAAGATACTATTACCTACAATGTATCTGCTTTCGTAAACGGTAATGAACGTAAATTAAGAGAAGTTTTAAAAAAATTACCTGGTGTTACAGTAGATAAAAAAGGTAATGTGGAATCTCAAGGAAAAAAAGTAACACAAGTATTAGTAGAAAATAAAAAATTTTTTAATGGTAATACTAATGTAGCTGTTAATAATATTCCTGCTGATGTCGTAAAAGAAGTAGAGATAATTGATGACTACCACGAAACTGCTTTTATGAAAGGCATTGAGAATAGTGAGGAAATTGCCTTAAATATCAATTTACAAGATGATAAGAAAAATTTTATTTTTGGAGATTTAGAAGCTGGTATTGGTATAGATAAAAAATATAAAGTACATCCTACGTTTTTTAAATATGGAACAAAAGCAACTTATAACTTAATTGGTGATTTAAATAATACAGACGAAAAATCTTTTACTATTAAAGATTTAATAGATTTTGAAGGCGGTTTTGATAAAGACAATATTACAAATATTTATAGCTCGAGTTTAGCACAATCTTTTCGTGTACAAGATTTTAATGAGAACAAACATAAATTTGGTGCTTTAAATTTTCAACTTAACCCTAATACAAAAAATGAGTTTAGAATATTTGCTATTGGTATGTTAGATAAATCTAAATACAAAAATAGGTATTCAAATACTTATGTAACAGATAATAATAGTAAACAAATTAGAAAAACAAATACTCAAGACAATTTACATGCTTTATTCTCAAAACTTCATTATAAATACAAAGGTGATAATAATACAGAATTAAAAATGGAGAGTCGCTTAGATATTTCTGACCTAAAAAGTGCTTTTATAAATACTACTCAATTTTTAAATAACAATTTTAATTATAACACCAATACTATATTAGATGAAACTAAATTTTCATTAGCTGTAGATTACAAAAATAAAATTAACAAAACACACACCTTTACTTTCAATACTAGTTATACTAACAAAACACGTAACGGTTTAAATAATTGGTTAAGTCAAGATAATTTATTTAACGATGCTATCCCAATTCAAAATTCTAACTTTTATACTATTGTTAATCCAAATAATTATATAGACAATATTCTAGATGCCACATTAAAATATTATTGGATAGTTAACCGCAAAACACATTTAAATTTTGGTATAAAAAATGAGTATTTACATAATAATTTTGATTACTCTACTTATCAAGAACTAAATAACGGTAATCAAAATGTTTTTCAAGATTTTTTAAATGAAACAAAAAGCAATTATAACAAATTTGAGTTTTATATAGAAACTAAAAAGGTTTTTGGCAATTTTTTACTAGAAACAAAAATAACTCTAGAACAAAACAACTGGAAAAGTGATCAATCTACTATAAACTTTAACAAAAACAAATCTTTTATTTTACCAAATGCAATCTTAAGTTGGGAGCCTACAAATAAAAAAAAATTAAAAATAAGTTATAGAAACGAAAGTCGTTTTTTTCACTTTAGAAATAGTGTTGTTAGCAATCAAATACGCAATTTTAATTCTTTATTCTTGGGTGATGAGAATTTACCTTTAAGTAAATACGAAGTATTTTCTATAAACTATAAAAATTACAAATCTTACAGCATTAGTTATTATCCATCATTTACTTACAGAAAGAGATCTAAAGAAGTGATAAACCAGACAGTATTAAATAATATATATAATGTAACTTCTCCGACAACCTTAAACACTCCAAATGAAAGCTATCATTTAAGACTAAGAACAAAATATAATAGAAAATATTTTAATATTAGCTTGACACCTAGTTACGAAATATTTAATTTTAAATCTATTATTAATAATGTTATTACAAATAATAAGAATCACACATTTTCTACGTATTTAGATTTTAAAACTAATTTTGAAGAAAATATAAATTACGATTTTTCTATTAATTACAACAACAGAATAAACAATAGTGATACTTTTAAAAGTATAGTAAATTCTACTAATATATATTTAGGGCTATCCCATGAATTAGAAAAATGGACTTTTAAAATTGATGGTTCTCAAACTTATTTTAAAAGTAAAAACGCCATAGATAGAAATAGCGATTTTAATACATTTAATTTTTCAATATTATATCATAAAGAAGATAATCCTTGGAGTTTTGAATTGAAAGCAAAAAATATTTTAAACAACCAATCAAACAATACTTCATCTTTTAATGGTATTGTATTAGAGCTAGATGAAACATTTGTTTTTCCTAGGTATGTTTTATTTAATGTTTATTATAAACTTTAAGAAAACAATTCACTTGAATCAATATTTATAGTTTGAATAAATTGAATTGATGCAGCAATATCGTCATGAAGCACTTCATCTTCTTCTATAAAAGGCACTTCTACCCTATAACTTTGTAAAAACAATTCAATAAAATCACTAGACTTTAAAGGAGATCTAAATTGTAATGCCTGTGAAGCGTTAAAGAGTTCTATAGCTAAAACACGTTCTACATTATCTATTAAAGTATAGGCTTGAGTTGCAGCGTTTGCTCCCATACTTACATGATCTTCTTGACCATTTGATGACACAATTGAATCTATAGAAGCAGGAGATGCTAATTGTTTATTAGCACTCACAATACTTGCTGCTGTATATTGCGGTATCATAAATCCAGAATTTAATCCAGGATTATTAACCAAAAAGGCAGGCAAACCTCTTAATCCAGATACAAGTTGAAATATTCTTCTTTCAGAAATGTTTCCTAATTCTGCCATAGCAATTTTTAAATAATCTAAAGCTAAAGCTAATGGCTGCCCATGAAAATTACCACCAGAAATAATTTCGTCTTCTTTTGAAAAAATATTTGGATTATCTGTAACAGAATTTATTTCTATTGTAAATGTTTTCTCTACAAAAGATAGAGTATCCTTTGTAGCCCCATGTACTTGAGGAATGCAACGAAATGAGTATGGATCTTGAACGTGCTGTTTTGCTTGACCAATAATCTCGCTGCCGTCTAAAAACTCACGAACACGGCCAGCGGTTTTTAATTGTCCATTATGTGGTCTCACTATATGGATTAGTTCATTAAAAGGTTCTATTCTGCCATCAAAAGCTTCTATAGAAACACTTCCTATTAAATCTGCCAAATAAGAAAGTTTGTATGATTTTAATAGTAAATACACACCATAAGCACTCATAAATTGTGTACCATTTAACAAGGCCAAACCTTCTTTAGATTGTAATTGAATTGGTTCCCAGTTAAATTCTTTAAGAACCACTTCTGAAGAAACAACGTTTCCTTTATAATTTACTTTACCTTTTCCTATTAATGGTAAAGACAAATGAGCTAAAGGCGCTAAATCACCTGATGCTCCAAGTGAGCCTTGAGTATAAACAATTGGTAAAATATCATTATTATAAAAATCAACTAAACGCTCTACCGTTTCAATTTGACTTCCAGAATGCCCATAATTAAGAGATTGAATTTTTAATAACAACATTAATTTTACAACTTCCTGCGGCACTTCTTCTCCTGTTCCACAGGCATGAGACATCATTAGATTTTCTTGAAGCTTCGTTAAATTCTCCTTAGATATTTTAACATTATATAAAGAGCCAAACCCCGTATTTATACCATAAATCGGTTTAGTTTCTCCTTGTAATTTTTTATCTAAAAAAAGGCGGCAGTTTTTAATACGTATTGCTGCTTCTTCTGATAATGCTATTTGCTTTTTTTCGTTTATAATAGCATTTATAGTAGTTAAATCTAATGTTTTAGATGATATATAATGTACTGTACTCATAAAGTTAATTTATAGAGCATCAAAAGTCAACAATCAGAAGTTGATATGCAAGAAATGTTAATAATTTATGAAAATGATAAAAAATAAGAATAATCCATTACTTTTGATTAAATAAATTTTGTGTTATGAAAAAATTATTAATATGCATTTCCGCGATAGCAATTGTAGCTTGTAAAGAAGATCCAAAAATTGACTATACTATACTATCTGGTGAATTTGGAGATACTAAAGCTAAAGAAATAACTTTAATTGGCGGTGATGTTGAAGAAAAAATAGCTATTGATGCAGAAGGTAAGTTTTTAGATACTTTAACAATAAAAGAAAATGGATTTTATACTTTAAGCTTGGGTAGAGAACGTGCTAATTTATACCTTAAAGCTGGTGCTAATATTGCTATTACAAAAGACTCATTAGGTTTTAGTTTTTCTGGTGTTGGAGCAAAAGAAAGTTCATATTTAGCATCTAAGAATTCAAATAACAAGAAATTTAAAGGTAATGCTCAATCATTTTATACACTTGACGAAGCTGCATTTAAAGAAAAAGTAAATGAAATAAAAGAAAGCCATAAATCGACTTTAGATATAACTGAAGGATTGGATAAAAACTTTATTAACACTGAATTAAAAAATCTTGAATATGATTCTTACGCAGCTTTAGATCAGTATGAAAATGCACATTCTTATTTTACCAAGAATGATACTTTTAAAACCTCTGATAATTTTTTACCTAAAGCTTTTAAAGATTTAATATATAATGATGTTAATGCTTACAAAACATCTTCATCATATCAACGACTTGCATTTAAGAGTGTTATGGACCCTATTTATGAAGGTTTAGAGGATTATAATAGTATTACTCCTTCAGATTTAAGTACTATTAGCACTATAGAAATTCCTGAATTAAAAAATAAAATTGTTCAATATTTGGCAGGTATGGCTTTGTCTCCTGCTAATGCTAGTTTAACTGAAACTTATGCATTTTTAAATAACAATACAACAGACGAAAAAGTAAAGAAAGAATTAAAGAAGGGTCTAGAAAGAGCAGAGAATTTAGTAAAAGGAAAACCGTCTCCTGTATTTGTAAATTATGAAAACCATAAAGGAGGCACTACTTCTCTTTCAGATTTAAAAGGTAAATATGTTTATGTCGATGTTTGGGCTACTTGGTGTGGACCATGTAAAGCAGAAATTCCTTCTCTTAAAAAAATAGAAAAAGAATACCACGATAAAAACATTGCATTTGTAAGCACATCTATTGATGTTGCAGATTCTCACCAAAAATGGGTAGACATGGTTAATAAAGAAGAACTTGGTGGTGTACAACTAATGGCAGATAATGATTGGAAATCAAAATTTGTAGTTGATTATGGTATTAATGGAATACCACGATTTATCTTAATAGATCCTCAAGGAAATATAGTTAATGCTGATGCTCCAAGACCATCTAATCCAAAATTAAAAGAACTATTTAATAGTCTTAATATATAATTCCATAAAAAAACTCATGATGAAAAAATTATTAATATGCTTGTCTGCAATAGCAGTAATAGCTTGTAAAGAAGAACCTAAAGATTACGTAACACTAGCCGGCAAAATTGCTAACAAGAATAGTGATTCATTATTTGTATATCAAGGAAGGCAGTTTTCTAAAACTATAAAAGTTAATGAAGATGGAACCTTTAGCGATACTTTAAAAGTTGTAAAAGGTATGTATGGTATATATGATGGTAATGAGTCAACAAATGTTTTTTTAAAAAATGGTTATGATTTAAACTTAACTCTTGATACTAAAGAATTTGATGAATCCATTAAATTTTCTGGTAATGGAGCAGAATCAAACAACTATTTAGTAAAAAAAGCATTAATGCAGGAAAACCTAATAAACCCTAGCATTTTTGATTTAGATGAAGATGAGTTCAAAAAGAAAGTAGCAGAAATTGAAACAGAAATGAATGGCTTTTTAGAAAACAACAATAACGGTTTAGATTCTATGTTGGTTGCTAACGAAAAACTACAAATTAGCCAATTTAATAAAGGTATATCTGGAGCATATAAACAGCAAAAAGCTAGAGCAACCCAATTTGCAGATTTTATAGGTAAACCTTCTCCAGATTTTGTTAATTATGAAAACGTAAAAGGAGGCACAACCTCTTTAGCCGATTTAAAAGGGAAATATGTTTATATAGATGTATGGGCAACTTGGTGTGGTCCATGTATAAGAGAAATTCCTTCTTTAAAGGAAATTGAAAAAGATTTTCATGATAAAAACATAGAGTTCGTAAGCCTTTCTGTTGATGATGGTAGAGGCTTTAAAGGTGATGCAGCAGCAGCAAAAGAAGGTTGGAAAAAAATGATTAAAGAAAAAGAATTAGGTGGTATTCAAATATTATCTGACAAAGGATGGAAATCTGATTTTGTTCAAGGTTACAAAATTAATGGAATTCCTAGGTTTATATTAATAGATCCAGCTGGGAATGTTGTAAATGCCGATGCTCCTAGACCTTCTAGTTCTAAATTAAGAGAATTATTAAATGGATTAGAAAATATATAATATTTATTTAATCTAGAATAAAAAAGCGACCGTATGTACTTACGGTCGCTTTTTATATAACTACATTGTATTTATCTACTCTTCTCCATCATCCGCTTGTTCAACTTGAGGCTGCTCAGGTTGCCTAAATAAATCCAAATAAGCTTCACCAATACCTTCAATAACATGACTAGCTATTAAGCTTTGGTAACCAAAATCTTCTATTAATAAATCGGCAGATTTACCATGCAAATAAACAGCAAAAATTGTTGCTGCTATAGCCTCATATCCTTGGGAAATTAAACCAGTAATCATACCTGTTAAAACATCTCCTGTTCCAGCTGTTGCTAAACCAGGGTTGCCAGTAGTATTTACATACAATTTTTCAGCAGTAACAACTATAGAATTTGCTCCTTTTATAACAATAATTAAATTATATTTTTTTGCTAAAGCTTTGGTTTTCTTTAGCTTATCAAAATCATCTTTCCATTTACCTATTAATCGTTCTAATTCATTTGGATGCGGTGTTAAAACAGTTTGTTCTGGTAGTAGTTTTAATAGTGCTTTCTTCTTACCTAAAATATTTAAACCATCTGCATCTATAACCAAAGGAGTTATATTCGTTTTTAAGAAATCTTCTAAAGCAGAAACCGTTTTAGTATTTGTACCAATACCTACACCTAAACCTATTACTGTAGGTTCTATATCAAAATCAATTTTTGTAATTTTATCCTCATCAGTATCTGTTATAACCATAGCTTCAGGGAAAGAGGCCTGTAAAGCAGTATATCCACATTTTGGAACATATGCTGTGACTTTTCCTGCTCCAACAGCTAATGCCGCTCTACTTGCTAAAGTTACGGCTCCAATTTTACCATAACTTCCTCCTATAATTAAACTATGCCCATAAGTTCCTTTATGACTATATTTTTCTCTTGGTTTATATATTGGCAGCACTTCGTTTTTGCCAATTAAGTCAGCTTCAGTTGGCGTTGTAAATAAATATTCTGGATCTATACCAATATCTAATACTTCCCATTGCACAGTATATTTTGCAGTTTCCGGTAAAAAGAAAACTAATTTAGGGGTTTGAAAACTAAGTGTATATCCTGCGTTAACTACTGCTTCAGGATCATCCACTACTCTATCTGTATAGAGTCCTGATGGGACATCTATAGATAATGTAAAGGCTTTGGTAATTCTAAAATGATTGAATAGGGCTTTTACCCAATCATCTACAGGTCTATTAATACCAATACCAAAAATAGCATCTACAATTATATCTTTTTCATCTATTAATATTTCACTAAAATCTTCAGCACAACTTAATAATGTTGGCCATTCTTTAGTCACGTTTTTAATACGATCATAATTAATAAGAAAATCTTTAGAACGTTTATCACTACAATTAATTACATAAGTTTTTACATTATAACCATGAGTAATTAAATGCCTAGCAACTACTAAACCATCTCCACCATTATTTCCTATCCCGCAGAACACATGAATTGGTACTTGAGCGCCCTGCATACGCATATGCAACCAATTAAAAATTTGCGTTCCAGCTCGTTCCATTAAATCTGTCGAAGATATATTTTGTTTTTCTGCTGTTAATTTATCACCAGCATAAATTTGTTCTTTTGAGAATATTTTCATTTAAAAAAAATTAATAATTTTTAACTTTTAACCGTTTATAGTTTCAAAAAATGAAATAAATTGGTTTTAATTTCAGAATTTTATAAAAATGTGATTTTTGTTTTGTTATTAGCGTAAATGTAATACATTTACCAAGTATTGCACAGAAAAAATGTATAACAACTCGCAAATAAACACAATTAACTACACTTCTACTCTAGAGGTTGTTTTTGCTATGTTCACATTTACTACTATTATTACGATTACCCTTTTGGGTGCTTAATTATATATACCTCCGACCTTTGTAGTAGTACACTACTACCTAATTTAACAAATCACAACATTATAATTAAATACAAATGCAAGTATTAAAATTTGGAGGAACATCTGTAGGTTCTTCAGAAAACATAAATAAAGTCATTACAATTTTAGAAGATTATTCTAAAAGTAACAATGTAATTTGCGTCGTTTCTGCTGTAGGCGGAATAACAGATAAATTACTTAAAGCTGGCCATTTAGCAAAAAACAAAAATGAAGATTATATATCTGAATATGATTTTATTAGACAAAAACACATCACTATTTTAAATGAATTAATTCCAAATAAAAACCAGTCAGTTTTTGAGATATTGGAAAAGAAATTAAATGATTTAAAAGACCTATTAGATGGTATTTCTTTAATTAATGAGCTTTCTCCTCAAACCTCAGATAGATTAGTTAGTTTTGGCGAATTATTATCTTCATACATAATTGCTGAGACTTTAATTGCTAGAAATAGTAATGCAAAGCAAAAGAATTCTCAAGATTTAATTGTTACAAATTCAAATTTCACAAAAGCAGAAGTTAAATTTAAATCTACTAATATAAATATTAGAGAGTATTTTAATAATGCTAATCAAAATATTACAGTTTTACCTGGATTTATCTCAAAATCAGATTCTGGAGAAATCACAACTTTAGGACGTGGAGGTTCAGATTATACTGCTGCCATTATAGCTGCTGCTTTACACATCAAAAAACTAGAAATATGGACAGATGTTAGTGGCATGTACACTACTAATCCAAAATTAGTTAAGCAAGCCTATCCTATAAAGCGTATAAGTTATCAAGAAGCTATGGAATTGTCGCATTTTGGTGCTAAAGTACTATATCCTCCAACTGTTCAACCAGTATTAGATTTGGAAATACCTATTCATATAAAAAATACTTTAGATCCAGAAGCAGATGGGACAATTATATCTAATGAAGGTAATAATAAAACTTCTGCAGTTACAGGCATTACAAACATTAACAATATTGCATTGTTAACTTTGCAAGGTAATGGTATGGTTGGCGTTCCAGGCTTTTCAAAACGTTTATTTGAAACTTTAGCTCAGAAAAAAATAAATATAATTCTAATTACTCAAGCTTCATCAGAGCATTCCATTTGTTTTGGTATTTTAGAGGATGATGCTGATTTAGCTGAAGTTTCAATTAATGAAACTTTTGAGTATGAAATTTCAATGCACAAAATCGATCCAATAATCGTTGAAAGAGGTTTGTCCATTATCGCGTTAATTGGTGATAAGATGAAAAGCCATCAAGGGATTAGTGGAAAGATGTTTAGTACTCTAGGTAAAAATAACATCAATATTAGAGCTATTGCTCAAGGAGCATCAGAAAGAAGTATTTCTGCTGTAATAACAGAAAAAGATGTTGAAAAAGCTTTAAATACGTTGCATGAACGTTTTTTTGAGGGTAATATTAAGCAGCTTAATTTATTTATTACTGGTGTTGGTAATGTTGGAGAAAAACTAATAGATCAAATAGAACAGCAAAATCAATTTTTAAATAAAAACTTAAAAATTAACTTAAAAATTGTTGGGCTTTCTAACTCTAGAACTATGGTTTTTAATCCAGAGGGCATTCCATTTGACTCTTGGCCTAGAAAATTACAACAAGGAACGAAATCTAGTTTAAATGGTTTTATAGAAAAAACAATAGCATTAAACTTACGTAATAGTATTTTTATAGATATTACTGCTAATAAAGAACTATCTGGTTTGTATTCTGACTATTTAAAAAATAGTATTGCAGTGGTTGCGTGTAATAAAATTGCTTGTTCTAGTGATTTTGAAAGCTATAGTAATTTAAAACATCTTTCTCGCAAATATAATACTCCTTTCTTATTTGAAACTAATGTTGGTGCTGGACTACCGGTTATAAATACTTTAAATAATTTAGTGGCATCTGGCGATAAAGTCATTTCTATACAAGCAGTTTTATCTGGAAGTTTAAATTTTATATTTAACAACTTTAATGATAGAAAGAATTTTCATGACACAGTTAAACAAGCACAATTTGAAGGCTATACAGAACCAGATCCTAGAATTGATTTAAGTGGTATTGACGTAGCTAGAAAAGTATTGATATTAGCTAGAGAAAATGGAACAGACTTAAATATAGACGATATTGTAAATGAATCTTTCTTAACCAAAGCAAATCTAGAAAGTGATTCTGTTGATGACTTTTATGACTCATTAATTGCAGATGAATCACATTTTCAAAAATTATATGCTTCTGCTAAATCTAAAGATTGTCAACTTAAATATGTTGCAGAATTTAATGATGGAAAAGCAAAAGTTGGACTTAAAGAAATTCCAGAAGGTCACCCATTTTATAATTTAGAAGGCAAAGACAATATTGTTATGTTTTATACACAACGTTATCCAGAACAACCTATGATTATTAAAGGAGCTGGAGCTGGAGCAGATGTAACTGCTTCTGGTTTATTTGCAGATATTATCCGTATTGGAAACTTATAAAATGTTATGAAAGAAATAAAAATACTATCGCCTGCTACTGTTGCAAATGTATCATGCGGCTTTGATGTTTTAGGGTTTTGCTTAGAGTCCATAGGTGATGAGATGGTTATTAGAAAAACTAATAAAAAAGGAATACATATAACCAAAATTGAAGGCTACGATTTACCTTATGAGGCAGAAAAAAATGTTGCTGGTGTATCTGCTTTAGCTATGCTTAATGATGCAAAACCAGATTTTGGTTTTGAAATAGAAATTTATAAGAAAATTAAGCCTGGAAGTGGTATTGGAAGTAGCTCAGCTAGTGCAGCTGGAAGTGTTTGGGCTATGAATGAGTTATTAGGAAGGCCATATAATAAAACTGAAATTACTGCATTTGCAATGAAAGGTGAAGCCTTAGCTAGTGGATGCGAACATGCAGATAATATTGCTCCTGCCATTTTTGGAGGCTTTACATTGGTAAAGTCTATAGCACCTCTTAAAGTATTAGAAATTCCAACACCAGTTGAATTATATGCTACAATTATACATCCTGAAATTGAAATAAAAACATCTGAAGCACGTGCAGTTTTACCCACAGAAATACAGCTTTCTAAAGCAATCACCCAATGGGCAAATGTAGGTAGTCTTATTCATGCTATGCATAGTAATGATTACGATTTAATTAAAGCCTCTTTACATGATGCTATTGTTGAGCCACACCGCAGTAAATTAATACCTCATTTTAATGCTGTTAAAAACGAAAGTATAAAAGCTGGTGCGCTCGGTGCTGGTATTTCTGGTTCTGGACCATCAATTTTCACTTTAAGTAAAGGCAAAGAAAATGCTAGTGTAGTTGCTGAAGCTATGAAAAAAGTATACTCAAAAACCAATATAAATTATAATTTATATATTTCTAAAATTAATACCCAAGGCATAAAAATCATATAAAATGAACTATTACTCACTTAACCGAGAAGCTCCCAATACTACATTTAAAGAAGCTGTAATAAAAGGATTAGCGCCAGATAAAGGTTTGTATTTCCCTGAAAGCATTACTCCTTTACCTGTAGATTTTTTTAAAAATATTGATCAATTAAGTTATAACGAAATTGCTTTTGAAGCTATTAAACAATTTGTTTCTCCAGATATTCCTGAAGCTGTTTTAAAAACAATTGTAGAAGAAACACTGTCGTTTAACTTCCCAGTAGTAAACTTAAATAACAATATATCTACTCTAGAACTCTTTCATGGACCAACAATGGCTTTTAAAGATGTTGGTGCCAGATTTATGGCACGTTGTTTAGGTTATTTTAATAAAGATAACTCTAATGAAGTAACAGTATTAGTAGCAACCTCTGGAGATACTGGCGGAGCAGTTGCTAATGGATTTTTAGATGTAAAGGGAGTAAATGTAGTTATCCTCTACCCTAGCGGAAAAGTTAGCGAAATACAAGAAAAGCAATTAACAACACTTGGAAAAAATATTACTGCACTTGAAGTAGATGGTGTTTTCGATGATTGCCAAGATATGGTAAAGCAAGCCTTTTTAGATCCTGAGTTAAACCATTATAAACAATTAACATCTGCTAATTCTATAAATGTAGCGCGTTGGTTGCCTCAACTGTTCTATTTTATATTTGCTTATAAAGAACTGCATAACACATACAATGATATAGTGTTTTCAGTACCTAGTGGCAATTTCGGGAATATTTGTGCAGGCATGATGGCTCAACAACTAGGTTTGCCAATAAAACATTTTATTGCTGCAAACAATCTTAATAATAGTGTAACAGATTATCTAGAAACTCAAGAATACAAACCAAAGAAATCCATACAAACTATTAGTAATGCAATGGATGTAGGTAACCCAAGTAATTTGGTTAGAATTCAAGAAATTTACAGTAATTTCTTAGATTTAAAAGCTAACATGTCTTCATTTAGCTTTACAGATCAAGCCACAAGTGATGCTGTTAAAGAAATATACGACAACTATAACTATGTTGCAGATCCACATGGAGCAGTTGGTTATTTAGGTTGCAAAGCCTATTTAGCAAAGAACCCTAACGCCCATTGTGTATTTTTAGAAACTGCACATCCAACAAAGTTTTTAGACGTTGTAGAAGATGTTATTAAAGAAAAGCAGCCTTTGCCAAAGCAAATAGAAGCTGTTATGGGTAAAGAAAAAGTTTCGATTAAAATTAATAACTATAGCGAATTAAAAGAGTTTCTTTTAAAAAATTAAATTTATTTATTTACTACAATTACTCTCTATAGCATTTTATGTTTTAGGATTATATGCGCTATTAATTCCACACGTTTCTTAAAACAAACCTTTATGTATATATAACAAAACACCAATACTAAAATCAATTATCATCATTAGCAAAACAATTAAGCAACTCATTTTCAATTAATTAAATTTGCGTAATTCAAAAAAAAATATTACTTTAATAAAATATAAGCCGCTTATATTTAGTATTAACCCCTAAACGCCTACTTAAAATGAGAACTATCCTGCACCTAACGTTAGTAATATTTCTTTTTACTCAAACCACTTTTAGTCAAGAAATAAATTATCAAGAAGTAACCAAAATTGTTGTTGGAGAACAATACTCGGATGAAGATGTACAAATTGTAAAAGAAGAAATTGTCAAAAGTGGTAAGCAAAATGCTGCTATAAAACTATTGGATTTAAACAATAGCTTATTTTTAACTGCAAATGTGGAAGGACGAAAAATTACTAAAGCTTGTGTATCAACTTACATTGCTAAAGAAAAAAATAGAGAATATGTAGAAAAACTATATAAAGAAGTTCTAGCACTTAAAAAAAAGGCTGAAAGTAATAACAGTTCTAGATCTGAATTAATAAAATTAAATGACCAAATTAAAAAATACAATTCGCTTAACGATAAACAGACAAAAGCTGTAAGTAATTATAACAAGTGCATGAATAAACAAAGAGCATTAAAAAAGGAGTATAATGATATTACAGATAACTTATATAAAGTATATACTATCAAAAAAACTACAGCAATTGCAAATAATAATTAAAAGATAAAGCTCTTAATATTAATTTACATTAAGAGCTTCTTTTTGTTTTATATAAATTACTTTACCTCAATAATTGTTTCTTCATTTGGGCTTGTTATTACATAAGTGTAAAACCACATAATAGTAAATGTAGGTATAACATCTAATCCTGGTAGAATTTCCTCAACAAAGGTTACTGCTGCTGCAATTTTACCCTTTTTTCCTTTATACATTTTAGTCATTAACCAAGAAGATGCTGGTGCCCAGAATAAATCGAAAAATTCTCCTAAAACAGGAACCAAAAAACTAGCATATCCCATAGCATCAAAAAGAATACTTAAAGCTAATTTTTTATATTTGTTTGTGTTGTGTAAAGTCATTGTTTGTATTGTATTAATACTAAACAGATTGCAAATAGTGTTCCAAAAAAATAAATGTCAGATTTTATTTCTTTAGCTCAATTTTGAACTAATTAAATTTAAAAACTCTGTACGTGTTTCTATGTTTTGAAAAGCACCTCTAAAACCAGAAGTTGTGGTTACAGAATTCTGTTTTTGTACACCTCGCATTTGCATACACATATGGCTAGCTTCTATTACTACTGCAACACCTTCAGGCTTTAATGTATCGTTAATACAATCTAAAATTTGATGAGTTAAGCGCTCTTGTACTTGTAGTCGTCTTGAAAAAACATCTACAATTCTAGGCAATTTACTTAGACCAACAATATGTCCATTAGGAATATAAGCTATATGTGCTTTACCAAAGAAAGGCAATATATGATGTTCGCAAAGGGAGTAAAACTCAATGTCTTTTACTATAACCATATCATTATACTCTTCTTTAAACATAGCTCCACTCAATATTTCGGCAGCATTTTGTTCGTAACCTTGAGTTAAAAACTGCATCGCTTTAGCAGCACGTTCTGGAGTTTTTAACAAACCATCTCGAGAAGTGTCTTCTCCTAACTCTTCAATAATACTTTTATAACGCTCTTTAACATCATCTGTTACTTTTATATTATATTCTTCAAATTTTCTGTACGGCATTTTATTAAATTATTTTTACTTTAAGTTTATCTTTATAATAAGTATTTATTTTTTTAATTTTTGGATGTATTACAAATTGACAATAAGAATTTTCTTTATTACGTTCATAGTATTGTTGGTGTTCAATTCCCGCATTATAAAAAACATCTAAAGCAGTTACTTCTGTAACTATTGGTGCATTAAAAACATTTTCCATATTTAAATGTGCTATAAATGCCTCTGCTTCATTTTTCTGTATTTCAGTATTATAAAATATAGCAGATCTATATTGACTTCCTACATCATGTCCTTGTCTATTTAGAGTTGTTGGGTCGTGAGTAGCAAAAAATATTTCTAACAGTTCAAGAAAACTAATTTTAGTATTATCAAAATAAATTTGAATGCCTTCAGCATGCCCAGTATTACCTGTACAAATTTCACGGTAGGCTGGATTTTTTATAAAGCCGCCAGTATAGCCTGAAACAACATTTATAACACCTTCTACTCTATTAAATACAGCTTCTGTACACCAAAAGCATCCATTAGCAAAAGTAGCTATTTGTGTGTTTTTTTCTTCCATTGTTTCAATTTAAATAAAAATCTAATGACTTTAACAGTATCAGTCGCAAAACGTATTCTTTTTTAACTTTTAATTATGAAATAAAAAATATGGTAAAAGTAGTTTTGCCTAACAAACTGTAACAATTATATATAAAAGATGTCTTTAGTACATCAATCAAAAACCTAATCCTACATAATGAAACATTTTTCAGTTTTCGCTTTTTCATTGCTAATCACATTGAATATTTTTGCTCAAGACAAAAAAACATATAACATAAATCGAACAGACACTCCACCAAAAATAGATGGTATTTTAGATGATGCTGTATGGGAAACTGCACAACTTGCTACAGATTTTATTCAATTTAGACCTACTGTAGGAAAAACAGCTCCAGAAAACAAGCGCACTGAGGTTAAAATGACTTACGATGATTCGGGTATTTACATTGCTGCAAGATTATATGATTTAAAAGAAGATATGATGCGTCAATTTACGCAACGTGATAACTTTGGCCAGTCCGATTTTTTTGCTGCCGTTTTTAATCCAAATAATGATGCTCAAAATAACACTGAATTTTTTGTATTTAGTTCTGGTACTCAAGCAGATGCTGTACAAAATTCAAGTGGTGAAGATTTTGGTTGGAATGCAGTATGGGAAAGTGCTACTAAAACCTTAGATGATAGCTGGATTGTTGAAATGAAAATACCGTATCGCGCATTGCGTTTTACACAACAAGAAAACCCTACTTGGGGAATACAATTTCATAGACATTATAGAAATACAAGAGAACAATCTACTTGGAATGCATTTGATGTAACAAGTGGTGCTCAAATTGGTTTTTATAATGCAGAACTAAAAGGGTTAAAAAATTTAAAACCACCCACAAGACTAAATTTTTATCCATTTGCCTCTGCTGTATTTGATGATTTTGATGGAGAATTTAATAAAGATTTAAATGTTGGTTTAGATATTAAATATGGTATTACAGAAAACTTCACTTTAGACGCTACTTTAATTCCAGATTTTAGTCAAGCAGGTTTTGATAATGTAGAACTCAATTTAGGTCCATTTGAGCAACAATTTTCTGAGCAAAGACAATTCTTTACAGAAGGACTCGATTTATTTAGAAAAGGTAATTTATTCTTTTCTAGACGAATAGGAAGTGCCCCAATTGGTAGACCAAATTTGGAAGAAAATGAAGTTTTAGATGAAGATTTTCCTTTGAAAACGAATTTATTAAATGCTATAAAAATTTCTGGTCGTACAAAAGGCGGTTTAGGTATTGGTTTTTTTAATGCTATTACCGAAAAAACTAAAGTGAGAATTAAAAAAACTGAAATAGAAGATGATCCAAATACAACACAAAATGAAGAAGTATTTTCATTTAGAGATGAAATTGTAGAACCTATAGCTAACTATAACATACTAGTTGTTGACCAACAATTTAATAAAAATTCTTCTGTAAGTTTAATTAATACAAATGTTACAAGAAATGGTTCTGGTTTTAGAGACGCTAATGTTACTGGTCTTATTGCAAATCTTGCTAACAAAAGCAATACTTATAGTTTGAATGCTCAGGCAAAAATGAGTAATGTTAATTTAACAAATGGTATAGAAACAGGTTTAAGTGGTAGCGCCTTTTTTGGAAAAACAAGTGGTCAATATCGTTTTAGTGCAGATTATAGCTTTGCGGATACTAAATATGATATTAATGACATGGGAATACAGTTTAGAAATAATTTTAGTAATTATGGTGCTGATGTTTCATATAGAATTTTCGAACCTACAGAAAAACATAATAACTTTAGTATAAATGCTTGGTTTAACTACAGGCAATTATTCGAACCAAATACTTACACTGGCAAAAACTTTGGTGCACGTGTATTTGCTGTTGGAAAAGAAAGTCTTATGGCATATGGAGGCAACTTTAATGTACAACCAGGTAAACAATTTGATTATTTTGGACCAAGAGTTGCTGGTCGTTATTTTATAAGTGAAGATTGGTTAAATATGCGCGCGTTTTTATCTTCAAATTATAACAAAACATTTGCACTTGATGCTAACATAGGATATGAGACGCTCTTTGAAAATGGGCGTAACTATGAAAGTGTATTCTTTGGCTTAGAGCCTAGAGTAAAAGTAAACGAAAAATTTATAGTAGTATATGAATTTCAATGGGATCAAGAATTACGTGAACGTGGTTGGGTTGATTTTATTGATGACGACATAATTTATGGACAACGCGATCAAATAACTATTGAGAATAGTGTTTCTGCTAACTATAACTTCAATCCTTTTCATGGTTTAACTCTAAGTTTTAGAAACTATTGGAGTGCCGTGCAATATGAAAATAATTTATTTGCTTTAGGAGAAAATGGTCGTTTAAACAGAGATGACAATTACACAAAAGAAGATATTGCCGATCCTGATGTAAACTTTAGTTCATGGAACTTAAACCTTACATATTCTTGGCAATTTGCACCTGGTAGTTTTTTAACGGCTCAATATAGAAATAGAATTGCTAACTTTAATAATAATGGAGCTCAGAGTTTTAATAGTAGTTTAGATGAATTATTTAGTAACCCAAAAGGAAATACTGTTTCTTTAAAAATGGTATACTTTATTGACTACAACAATATTAAAAACGTATTTCAAGGAAAATCTAAAACCATATAAACCTTGTACAGTTCTTTACAAAGTGCTATTTTCAACTTTTAAAATTGCACTATGATTAAAGCTGAGAATATTCACAAATACTATGATGACTTACACGTTTTAAAAGGCGTAAATGTCCATATAAAAAAAGGGGAAGTTGTTTCTATTGTTGGTGCATCTGGAGCTGGAAAAACCACATTGCTACAAATCTTAGGGACTTTAGATGTTATTTCTAAAAAGAATAACTCTTCACTAGTTATTAATGAGCAAAACATTGGATCGCTTTCTGAAAAAGGACTAGCTAAATTTAGAAATGAACATATTGGATTCATTTTTCAGTTCCATCAATTATTACCAGAATTTACAGCTATAGAGAACGTTTGTATTCCTGCATTTATAAAAAAGACACCAAAAGCTGAAGCAACAAAACGAGCAAAAGAATTATTAGATTTTTTAGGTTTATCTCATCGTTATGACCATAAACCTAATGAATTATCTGGAGGAGAGCAACAACGTGTTGCTGTAGCTCGTGCTTTAATAAATAACCCTAGTCTTATTTTTGCAGACGAACCATCTGGTAATCTCGATAGCGAAAGTGCAGAGAATCTTCACAATTTATTTTTTAAGCTTCGTGATGAATTTGGACAAACCTTTGTTATAGTAACACATAATGAAGAATTAGCAAATTTAGCAGATAGGAAGTTAACAATGGTTGATGGTAAAATATTAGGTTAAAAACATAACATGAATAAAACATTTATTGATATTATTACATTTCTTAAGGCACCAAATTGTGAGTCAAGAGAGAGTTTACCTATAAAACAAAAACTAATTGTTGTTTTATACACGCTATGTTTTTCTTTTATAGTTGCCATTAGTTTAGGAATGTTGATTTCTGTTTTTGATCATTTAGAAATTATAGACATGAACAAACATGCAAATTCTGAATTGTTTGAAAACTTTTCTCCAATAAAGGTGTTATTTTTAGTTGCTATTGTAGCTCCTGTTCTAGAAGAGCTTATTTTTAGAGCACCCATAACATTATTTTGTAAATATAACCGTCAATTTAAATACATATTTTATGCCTTTGCTATAGCTTTTGGATATGTACATCTTTTTAATTTTGAAATACACGCTTTAATTATTCTCCTATCTCCTATTTTAGTTTTACCCCAAATAATACTCGGTATGTTTTTAGGCTATATACGAATAAAATTAGGTTTACCATATTCTATTTTATTACATGGTTTATATAATGGCATTTTATCTGCTCCTATATTGTTATTTGGAGATATGTTAGGTGTTTAACTTTAAAATGTAATACAAATGAAAACAAATGAGCTAAAAGAATTTTTAGACTCTAAAGTAGAGCAATACAATAGATTAGATTTTATTGATACAGACCCTATCCAAATACCCCATCAATTTAGCAAAAAAGAAGATATTGAAATCGCAGGTTTTTTAACAGCAACAATAGCTTGGGGAAATAGAAAAAGCATTATTAATAATGCAAATAAAATGATGATCATGCTGCAACAATCACCTTATGATTTTGTTATAAATCATCAAGATAGTGATTTAATTCAGTTAGAATCTTTTGTTCATAGAACATTTAACGGTATAGATTTTATAACGTTTATAAAAGCACTTCAAAATATTTATATAAATCATAATGGTTTAGAAAGTATATTTTCAAAACATGTAAAAAATAATTCTATTCAATATGCGATACATGAATTTAAACAACTATTTTTTAAGATAGAACATATACAACGCACCCAAAAACATGTAAGTGATCCTTTAAAAAATTCAGCTGCAAAACGTATTAATATGTTTTTACGTTGGATGGTTAGAAATGATAACACAGGTGTAGACTTTGGTATTTGGAAAAGTATTTCTCCTTCAGTTTTATCTTGCCCTTTAGATGTTCATTCTGGTAATGTTGCAAGAAAACTAACGCTTTTAGAACGAAAACAAAACGATGGTAAAGCATTAATGGAGTTAGATACAAACTTGCGCAAATTTGATAAAGACGATCCTGTAAAATATGACTTTGCTTTATTTGGATTAGGCGTTTTTGAAGGTTTTTAGCAAAAAAAAATCGATGAATACACATCGATTTTATAAACTAGATTAAAAGTTGGTATCTTTTATTTTTTTCTCATTTTTTTCTTAAGTCTCTTAGCTAAATCCATTTGATTTTTATATTTCTTCCCACTTAATCCTAAACATTCTCCATCTTTTAAAGTCATTTTTTTATCTCCAACCATATAAGTTCCATCTTTATTAACAACAGTGCCATTATTAAGAGTTAATTTTTCAGCTAAAGGTTTTACTCCTTCAAAAGTATAATGAAACACTTTGCCATCAAGCAAAATAACATAATTACTATCTTCTAATTGTTTGTCTTGTTTTTCTTGTGCCATTGCTGTACCAATGCTCAATAAAAAAATAAAACTCATTAAAATAAACTTCTTCATTTTTATATATTTTTAGGTTAAAATTTTTATTATTATTTAATAAAGATATTAAAATAATTCTTCTTAACTACTCAATTTCAATTTCTATGCCAAAATTCAAGTAACATTATTAATTAAATAATTTAGAAGTTAATTTTTAACTAATTGTTTAACTACACTTCCTTTTTCAGAATGAATTTTAAGAATATAAATTCCAGATTTATAATTAGATAAATTTAAAACATTACTTCTTTCTTTTTCAAGAAGTTTTTGTCCAGTTATAGAAAATAGAGTCGTTTTTTCTATAGCTATCGAAGACTCAATAATTACTACATTTTTAGTAGGATTTGGTAAAACCTTAACCTTAAAAAACTCATTATTAAAACTTGTAATCCCTAATATACTACATGTAGATGATGGATTAATTTCTATAGGAGCATTTGGTGTTAAATCTTTACCAATAAACGCACTATAATCTGAGGTGTACTTAATAGCTCTAAATATAGAATTTTGTACTGGAGCTTCAGAAGTTGAAAATATTTGTCCTGTAGTATTATTAACTGGTACTATATATTTCCATAATATATCGTTGTTAGCATTTATTTCAATAATTTCACCTGTTCTTCCTTCACATATTAATGTGTTTCCATTTGGTAATCGTTGAGCACTACTTAATATTGCAGAATAAAAATTATCTGAGTTTGTATATATATAATCTGGGGCATTAGGCAAATATGATGTTAAACTTGTATAATTATAATTACCATTAGAATCAATTGGAGGATTTAATACAAATACTTCTGAAAATTCAGGAGTTCTTCCAGCTCCATTATTAAATAAAATAATTTTTCCTGCATCATTAAAACCATCTGGAATCCAATGTGGATAATGTTGACCATACAGCTTTCTATCTACCTCAGTTCCTACATTATAAGCTTGAGGATTTCCCCAACGGTATAAAAAATCACCACCTCTATTATATATACCTCCAGAACTTGTAGCAGCTTCAGTAGTAGTTGTAGAATGATCTATAATATATATTTCACTCATCTTACGAGAGCTTATAAGAATTTGATCTAATTGTTCATTATATTGAATGGAATTGAAATGAAGCCAATTAGGAGATAAATTTAAATTGTTTAAAAAATTAATATTTAATTTTCCTGGTTCCAGACTCACTGTACCGTAATTATTTTTATTAGGATCAAAATCTTGAATTAAATGATCTTTAACGTTCCATTCCCAAACAACATTATATTGATTTATACCAACTGGTTCTATTTCTACAATTTGCTCGTTATAAAGTTGTCCATTATTAATTAAATTGGGATCTCTACCTTCTTGAATAGCTTCTGTTTCAGACATAATAGTTGCTGCAAGAACTAAAACATTTCCGTTAGGCATAGGAAATATATCATGATGCTGCCTAAAGCTTGGACTATCATATTCTATTGACCATAATATATTACCATCCCAATCAAAGAGCTCAATCGCTCCACCTACTCCACCTAAAGTTATAGACGTAGTATCTGTTTTTCCTGCTCTTAGCAATGTTCCATTTTCTAATAAATACACTGCATTTCCTGGAGGATATACACTTTGCCATTCATTTATGACTTCTCCACAATCATTAATTAAAAACGTTTTAGTATGGACACTAAATAAAGTATAGCCTTGTTCTGTATCTGTTGGATTAAGGATAATCCCTACAGTATTTTGGGCTATTAAAAAAAATGGCAGCAAGAAAAGTAAAAGCGATACATTAAACTTTTTCATAAAAACATAATATGTAAAGGTTAGTCATTATTAAATACAATAACTTACAATCTATTGTTATCAATTATACCTTTTATTAAACTATGACATACAAAAAAAGCCCGATGCATTACATCAGGCTTTAAAATAGTATTTGTCTTTTTTAACCTTTTAACCAAGCTTCACGTAGTGCTTTTTGTTTTGCAGTAGCTTTTGGATTAGCTTGTAATGTTCTTCCTGTAGTATATGATTGTGTTAAAGTTGTTTTTACTACAACTTCTTCTCCCTTTCTATCAATACGAACATCTACTTCTCTACCTGGCTTCCACATAAATGCTTCTGTTAACATTTCTTGAGCTGTAGCTAGAGTTAGTTTTTTACCATCTATAGTCTTAATAACATCGCCTGGTAACACACCATTATCTGCCCAGAAACTATTGTTTTTTACAGCTTCAGAAAATGGAATAGTCCCAGTAGCCATATCTGGAGCAAAAATTAATTGACCATCGTTTTGGATATAATTTGTTGGTACTTTTCCTTCTATAAACTCTAACCCTGTTTTTGCAAAGAAGTCATTATAGTTAATTGGCGTATTACCTACAACATGTGTTTGTAAAAACTCACCAACACTTGGGTAAGTCATTTGAGTTATTTCAGAAATAAGGTTGTCATCTTCAAAAGGTTTGTTTTTACCATATTTAAGTGATAACTCTTTCATTAATGATAATATACCACGATTTCCATTACTTTCTTCTCTCATTAAAATATCAATACACATTCCTATTAATGCTCCTTTTTGATATACATTAACATATTGAGGTGCATATGGTTGCTCTAAAATATTTTCACTCATTTTAGTAAAACTCATAGCATCATTCATACTTAGCGATGATTGTATTTTACCAGCGATTTTTGAATAGAATTCTTTTTCGTCTACTAAGCCTTGATCTACTTGAAATAAAGTTGCAAAATATTCGGTTACGCCTTCATACATCCATAAATGCTTAGAGAATGTTGGCTGATTATAATCAAAGTAATGTACATCTTCAGAATGTACACTTAATGGTGTTACAATATGAAAAAATTCGTGTGACACGACATCAATCATACTTTCTGCTAGTGCTTCATCTGGCATAGACTCAGGTAATACCACTACAGTAGATGTATGGTGTTCTAATGCCCCAAAGCCTTTAGGTGATTCTGGCTTTCCTTCAGATAAATACAAGTATATATCATATCTAGGCGTGCTATTTATATCTCCTAAATATGTCTTTTGCGCTTGCATCATTTTTTCCATTGTTTCTCTAACTTTAGCAGCAGAATGTACTTTGTTAGGCGAGTATACACTTAAAACAATTTTAATATCACCTACTTTAAATTCTTCAACATCAAGGTTTCCATAAAACATTGGATTATCAGTAATATCAAAGTATCTAGGCGCAAAATAGCTAGAAGTCATAGAGACTCCATCTTTATTCATTACTGTACCAGTTTCCTGTAAAGCAGACGTTTTTTTCATTGTCTTTGGAGCGGTAACATCTAATTTATATTGTGCATTCTTTAAAGAATCAAAATATCCAATAAAACCATGAAGATTTAAAACATAATTTGTCGTTTCGATATTTGTTCCAGCTGGAGAAAACGGTACTTCAAGTCCAATACCACCACCTTGTGCTTCCATATCAAACGTATCATTAACGTTATACATGATTTTATCTAATTCACTGGCATTATCAATAGTCCAAGTATTGGTATCTGTTTTAGTTACAACTAATTCATTTCCTTTGTAATCAATTGCTTTAAAATCATCAATATACTTTCCAAAATCACTTACAGAATATGTTCCTTGAACAACTCGTGGTAATCTATAAGTCACTGTTTGTGTTGTAAAACGTCCAGGGTTTATAACCACAGGAGCTTTATCGTCAACCACTTTTGTTAAATCTAAAGTAGTTTCAATTGGGTTTAAAGTCGCTAAATCATTAGTAGATTTACTTCCTGCTGTTTTAGTAGAGTTACAACCCACCAAAAGAATACCAGCAAATGCAGCGGTAAAAATGTGTTTTTTCATGTTTATTAGTTTTGTTCTAGTCTCAATAATATTAAGACGCTCAAAAATAGAAGATGTTACTCTATTTTATTTAAAAATTATGTTAATTAGTGTTAAGTAGCTCTTTTCTACTTATTATATTCGCTTATGCAACAACCACTAATTAGCATCCTTATCCCATTTAAAAATACTCAAGAGTTTCTTGAAGAGTGTATCAATTCCATAATATATCAATCTTATACTAACTGGGAGTTATTAATAGTAGATGATCATTCTAATGATGAAAGCTACAATATTGTAAGTTCATTTTCAAAAAAAGATTCAAGAATAATCTTACTTAAAAATGATGGTTCTGGAATTATTAATGCTTTAAAACTTGCGTTTTCTAAAAGTACAGGGCATTTTATAACAAGAATGGATAGTGATGATATTATGCCTGTAGATAAGCTAAAAATATTATCAAATAATTTACTAAAATACGGGAAGCGACATGTTGCAACGGGATTAGTGAGTTACTTTTCTAAAGAAGGTATAAGTGATGGCTATCGCAAATATGAAAACTGGCTAAATAAATTGACTATAAAAGGAAATAATTATACCGAGATTTATAAGGAATGTGTCATTCCTTCCCCTTGTTGGATGTTATATCGAGATGATTTAATAGAAATTGATGCTTTTAATTCTAAGCGTTATCCTGAGGATTATGATTTAACCTTTAGGTTCTATGAAGCTAGCTATAAAGTTATTCCATGTAATGAAATATTACATTATTGGAGAGATTATGGCACTAGAGCATCACGAACAGATAATAATTATGCTGAAAATAGTTTTATAGATATAAAATTGCATTACTTTTTAAAATTAAATTATAATACAAAAAGGCCATTAGTAATTTGGGGTGCAGGAAAAAAAGGCAAAACAATAGCTAAGAAACTTAATGAATTAAATATTAAATTTCATTGGATTTGCGATAATCCAAAAAAAATTGGAAAACATATTTATAATATAGAAATGAAACCATTTCAGTATTTAGAAAGATTAGAAAGTCCTCAAAGTATTGTTAGTGTTGCAAACGCAGGAGAACAAGAAATTATTAAACATTATTTTAGGTCTCAAAATATGGAATCAATGAATGATTATTTTTTCTTTTGTTAAAGCCTGTATTAATTCAGTTTTAGTTTTTATATTTGTCTAATCAAAATTAGCAATGCAGTTTAAACACCCAGAACTTCTTTACGCACTTTTCTTACTGCTAATTCCCGTCATTATTCATTTATTTCAACTGCGTAAATTCCAAAAGGAATCTTTTACAAATGTGGCTTTTTTAAAGCAAATTACACTACAAACTCGCAAAAGTTCTCAAATAAAAAAATGGTTAGTGTTATTAACAAGAATGGGAATTATAGCGGCTATAGTTATTGCCTTTGCCCAACCATTCATATCAAAAAATAAAGCATTTAATACGAAGACGGAAACAGTTATCTACTTAGATAATTCTTTTAGTATGCAAGCTAAAGGTGATAAAGGTGAATTATTAAAGCGAGCTGTAAACGATATTATAGGTCTTGTCTCTGAAGACGAGATTATTTCACTAATAACGAATAATGATAGCTATAGAAATACAACTGTTAAAGCAATTACTAATGATTTGTTAACTTTAAATTATTCTGCAAATCAATTAGATTATGATGCTGCACTTTTAAAAAGTAAGAAGTACTTCTCTAAAAAAGAAAATACAGTTAAAAATCTAGTTTTTATTAGTGATTTTCAACAAAAAGGCACTGTGGTATTTAATACAAAAAAACAAGATGATATTAATTTAAACTTAGTGCAGTTAAAACCAGTAAATGATAATAATGTTTCAGTAGATAGCTTATATATATCTAAACGCAGTACTAGTAATATTGAGTTAACTGCTATTATAAAAAATAATGGAGATCTAATAGATAATTTACCTGTATCATTATATAGTGATGGTAATTTACTAACTAAAAGTTCTGTCTCAATAAAGGATAAAGCAAATGCTGTTTTTACATTGCCAGCAAATGAAGTTATTAATGGAGAAGTTATTATTGATGATACAAACCTTCAATTTGACAACAAACTCTATTTTAACTTAAATATTGCTTCCAAAATTAATGTCTTAACTGTAAATGAAAGTGATGATTCTTTCTTAAAACGAATCTATACAGAGCCAGAATTTAATTATAAATCTTCAGCTTTTAAAGATTTAAACTATAGCGATATTAGTAATCAAAATTTGATTATTCTAAACGAATTAACTCAAACCCCAAATGCACTTGCTACTGCTTTAAAAGCATTTACAAAAAATGGAGGTGTTTTAGTTGTGATTCCATCAGAAAACATTAATATACAAACATATAACTCACTTCTTTTAAACTATAACTTAAGTAGTTTTTCTAAACTCTCAAAAACAGAAAAACGATTAACAAATATTAATTATTCTCATCCTTTATATAGTAATGGTGTTTTTGAAAAACAAGTTACTAATTTTCAATATCCAAAAGTAAATTCATTTTATTCACAAAACATAAACAATGCTTCTCCTGTGCTTCAATATGAAGATGGTAAACCATTCTTGTTAGAAAATAATAACGTTTTTGTTTTCTCAGCTGCTTTAAACATAAAGAATAGTAATTTTAAAAACATAAACTTAATCGTTCCTACTTTTTATAATATCGCGAAGCGAAGTTTAAAATTGCCAAACCTTTATTATACTATAGGTAAAGAAAATAAATATGATGTAGCTACCAATTTACAACAAGACGCTGTATTGACATTGGTGAGTGGGGAAAATAAAATAATACCACAGCAACAATACTTTAATAATAAAGTAGCAATTACAACCATAGAGACACCAAATGAGGCTAATATATATAATTTAAAAAACAAAACTGAAATTATAGAAAATGTTAGTTACAATTATAAAAGAGATGAAAGCAATTTAATATATCATCAATTTTCTAACAACGATAATGTATCTATTAGCAATTCTATTTCTCAAGTATTTGATACTATAAAAAGTGATAATAAAGTTAATGCACTATGGAAATGGTTTGTTATTTTTGCGCTATTGTTATTAATTATTGAAATGCTCATCTTAAAATATTTTAAATGAACGTACTTATAAAATCTGCAACAATAATTGACTCTAAGAGTGATTTTCATAATACAACTCAAGATATTTTAATTGAGAAAGGACGTATTAGTAAAATCGCAAAAAAAATAAAAAAACCAAACAATTGTAAAGAAGTCAAGTTAGAGAATTTACATGTTTCTCAAGGATGGTTTGATAGCAGTGTGTGTTTTGGTGAGCCAGGGTTCGAGGATAGAGAAACTATAGAAAACGGACTAAAAACAGCTGCAAAATCTGGCTTTACTACAGTGGCGTTACAAGCTAATACAAATCCTATAATTGATACTAATGCTAATGTAGCTTTTGTAAAATCTAAATCACTAAATAACGCTGTAGAGTTAGCTCCAATTGGTGCTTTAACCGTTAATAGTGAAGGTATTGATTTAGCTGAGCTTTTTGATATGAAAAATGCTGGTGCTGTTGCGTTTTCAGATTATAAAAAACCTATAACTAATCCTAATCTATTAAAAATAGCATTACAATATGCTAGTAATTTTGATGGCTTAGTTTGTTCTTACCCACAAGAAAATAAAATTACTGGCAATGGTGTAATGAATGAAAACATTACCAGTACAACTATAGGTTTAAAAGGTAACCCTAATCTCTCTGAAGCGTTACAAATAGCTAGAGACTTATATATTTTAGAATACACTGGTGGTAAATTACATATCCCAACAATATCTACAATAGAAGCTGTAGATTTAATTAGAACCGCCAAAAAGAAAAAACTAAATGTAACTTGTAGTGTTGCTATACACAATTTATCTATAAACGATAGTGTTTTAACCGATTTTAATACACATTATAAAGTATTACCTCCATTACGAACACAACAAGACATAGAGGCTTTAATTAATGGTGTTAAAGATGGTACCATAGATATGGTAACTAGCGACCATAACCCTATAACTATTGAGGACAAAAAAGTCGAATTTGATTATGCTGCTTATGGAACTATTGGTTTAGAAAGCGCTTTTGGAGTGTTACAAACACTCTTCTCAACAAAAAAAACAGTAAAATTATTGACCGCAGGTAAAAAGAATTTTGGAATAGAAAGCTACGCCATTAATGAGACTGAAATTGCCAATTTAACACTATTTAATCCAGATAAGAAATATACTTTTACTGAAGAAAACATTCAATCAAAATCTAAAAATAGTCTGTTTTTAGATAAAGAATTAAAAGGAACAGTTTACGGCATAATTGCCAATAATACTATAGCATTATAATTTATGAATCAACACACAATTGAAGAAGGAAAAAGTTTAGCAATTGCAAGTTATCTTACTTTTATAGGTACTTTAATTGCTCTTTTTATGAATCTTGAAAAAAAGAATCCTTTCACTAACTTTCATATTCGTCAAATGATTGGACTTATTCTTATGCTTATTGTTTCTAATGTAGTAGAAAAATTTATTCATAGTTGGTTAGGCACTATTCTTTGGTTTTTTACATTTGGTTCATGGTTGTATTCTATTATATATGCTATTAAAGGAGAAGCAAAATTAATTCCATTTATAGGCGAGAAATTTCAAGAATGGTTTGCAAAATTAGGGGAATAATGTCTGGACTTAAATTACATCATGTTGTTCGTGAATCATCTTTAAAAGATAATGCACCTTTACTTATTTTATTTCATGGTTATGGCAGTGATGAAAATGATTTGTTTTCATTTGCTTCAGAATTACCAGAAGAATTATTTATAGTATCTGCTCGAGCTCCATATGCAATGCAACCTTATGGTAATGCATGGTATGCTATTAACTTTGATGCAGAAAAAGGTAAATGGAGTGATAATGAACAAGCTATACAGTCTCGAGATTTAATTGCAAAATTTATTGATGAAGTTATAGCTACATATCCAGTAAACAAAGATAATGTATCCTTATTAGGCTTTAGTCAAGGAACTATTTTAAGTTATGCTGTAGCTTTCACTTACCCAGAAAAAATTAAAAACATCATAGCTTTAAGTGGCTATATTAATACAGATTTATTTGATACTAAAACTACAGAAGACTATAATCATTTAAGCTTCTATTGTTCTCATGGAAGTGTTGATCAAGTTATTCCAGTAGATTGGGCTAGACAAGCTCCAAAATTTCTTTCAGAACTAAAAATAGTTCATAAATACAATGAGTTTCCAGTTGGACATGGTGTGGCTCCTCAAAATTTTTATGAGTTTAAAGATTGGTTAAAAACCAAGATTTAGTCTAAAGGATACAAAAATGATTCGGCTAAATTGTATTTTAACTCCCCTTTTTCATTAATGTTATAAGTTATAAATAATTCCCCTTCAAATTGTCCATCTGCAAAATCGGCAATAATCCATTTATGATTTAAAATTCTCACAATATTTATTTGCATTTTATTACCTTCACTTGAGCCATAAGGCACTATAGGGTGTTCTTCTCCTTCATAGACATTTTGAGAATATAATCCATCTTGAATAGCTCTTAATAGCTCTTCAACATTAAAACCTTTATCCTGAAAATAGAAATAAGATTTATCATTACTATCGAAAGTGAAATAAGACAAATCTGCTATTTTATCATTTAATACTAAAATAGAATCCTGGTATTTTTTTATTTGAATCTTACTATTTTCAACTTTGCGATTACTATCATCAAAGATATTTTTTGAGTTCATGTATTGAAACAAAATTAGTAATAGTGAAAAAATAAACAGGTACATAAAAATGCGGTTCTTCATTATATTGAAATTTGGAATTTATTAATCTGGAATTTGAATTGTAAGCTCATCATAAGCTAAAAAAACGTTTTCTGGTAAGTTTTGTTGTACTTTATCATGAAAACCTAACAAGCTACTAATATGAGTAAGGTAAGCGAATTTAGGTTTTAGTTTAGCTATAATAGTTAACGATTCAGATAAACTAAAGTGAGACATATGTTCTTCTTCACGTAAAGCATTAATTACTAAAACATCAAGGTCTTGAAGCTTATTTAATTCTTCATCTTCAATAGTCTTAAAATCTGTTAGGTAAGCAAAATTTCTAAATCTATAACCGAAAACTTGTAGTTTATGGTGCAATCCTTCAATAGGTACAACGTTTATATTTTTAAGTTGAAAAGAATGGTTTCTTACAATATTCTCAATAACGTTTGGAGCTCCAGGATACTTATCTTCTAGAGTAAAAATATAATCAAAACGCTTTTTTAATTCACCAAAAACACGTTCATGTGCATATAAATTAATGTCTCCCTGACGAAAGAAAAATGGACGAATATCATCCAATCCAGCAGTATGGTCTGCATGTTCATGTGTAAATAAGATTCCATCAATTTTTGAGCAATTTGAACGAAGCATTTGTTGCCTAAAATCTGGCCCACAATCTATAACATAAGTATAACTATCCCATTCTATTAAAACAGAAACACGTAAACGTTTATCTTTAGGATTATTACTTAAACAAACAGGATGTGTACTTCCAATAACTGGAATACCTTGCGAAGTTCCTGTGCCTAAAAAAGTAATTTTCAAATGAGAAATAGTTATAAAATACTACTATCACAAAAATAGGTTATTTTTTTTGTTTGCTATAGTAATTTGATACCTTTGTAATAGCATTAAAATCTTAAATCTACTATGGAAATTACGCTGAAAGGAGATACTAATATAGAAAGCATTCCGTCTCTTAAAGACAAAGCATTACGTATCAATTTAAACCAGAATATTTATGGCACATTTGCCGAGATTGGAGCTGGACAAGAAACTGTTAGACAATTTTTCAGAGCTGGTGGTGGTTCAGGAACTATTGCAAAAGCAATGTCTGCATACGACAAAGATTTTAGTGACGCCATATATGGTATTGAAAATGATAAGCGTTATGTGACTGAAGCACGTTTGCGTAAAATGTTAGATCATGAAATTAGCTTGATAGAACAACGTATTACTAGAGATAAACATCCAAATAAGATGTTCTTTAGCTATGCAAATACAGTAGCAACAATAGATTTTGCTAAAAAATATAAAGGCCATGGTTGGGTTGGTATTAAATACCAAGTTGATGCTGAACAAGAATATAATGAAATTGTATTGCATATTCGTTTTAAAGAAAATGATGCACGTTTACAGCAAGAGACCTTAGGGAAATTAGGTACTAATCTTATATATGGTGCTTTTTATAAATATAATGAACCAAGAAAATTATTACGCTATTTATATGATCATTTAGATAAAGACCAATTAGAAATTGATACTATTAATTTTTCTGGTCCAGTTTTTAAAGATGTAGATAATCGTTTAATGAGCTTACAGCTCGTTAAAAACGGCATGACAGATGCTATTATGTTTGCGCCTGATGGAAACAACGTATTACCTGCAAGAGTTTTATATAAGAAAAATATTTTAGCGTTACGTGGTAGTTTTAGACCAGTAACAAAAGTAAATATGGACATGTTTCAAAAATCTTTGGGCATGTTTTTAAAAGAGAATAAAGTAGATGAAAGTAAAACGCAAGTTATTTTTGAAATTACTTTATCGAACTTGCGTGCGGAAGGAGAAATAGATGAGCAGGATTTTATGGATCGTGCAAGGTTGCTATGTTCATTAGGGCAAACTGTGTTGATTTCTAATTTCCAAGAGTATTATAAATTAGTAGAATATTTCTCTCAATACTCTAAAGCTAGAATGGGGTTAGCAATGGGTGTAAATAACTTAATTGATATTTTTGATGAGAAATATTACCGCCATCTTAGTGGTGGAATTCTTGAGGCATTTGGTAAATTATTTTTTAAAGATTTACGTGTCTATCTATACCCAATGGAAAATGAAGATGGTACACTTACTACTAGCGACAACTTAAAAGTTCATCCTAGAATGAAAGAATTATATAAATTCTTTAAATATAATGGTAAAGTAGTAGATATTACAGATTATGATCCTGCTACTCTTAATGTCTTTTCTAGAAAAGTATTAAGTATGATTGCCAAAGGTGAAGATGGATGGCAAACTATGTTACCAGAAGGTGTTTCGAATTTAATTATGCAAAAAAGCTTATTTGGTTGTGAAACTGAAGAAGTACAGAATAAAGGATAACTACATACCAGTTATCTTACAGAATGCAATATAGATTAACAAGTGTCTTGTTATAGATGTGAGGTTATAAAATAGAGAAACTTACACGCTTTTATACATAGCCTTAGTAATATAGGGCTCGTTTTATTATTATTGAAAGAGTAGTTATTGAATCTTTTCTTGCAACCATTCTAAGATTCTAATTTCTTTATCTACAATAATCTCTTCAGAATTTTCTAAAAGCGTTTTTATTTTTACATATAGTTCAGAAAATAGTTTTGACTTTTCATCTTCAGAATAATAAAACTTTATTTTATGTAAGCCATTTAAAAATTGAAGTTCTAAATTAAATAAGCGGCTTCGCTTTTTTAACGAATATTTACTTGTACTAATTAAATGTGGTATAAGTCTATAATTTTCCATATCATAATTAATCATAATTCTTAATAAAGTAACACAGGAAATAAATAAGGATGTAGGATTTGTTTTTTCATTATTAATCATTTTACAATAATTATTTGCTTTTTTTAAGCTTCCAGAAATAAAATACATTTTTGCTAAGCATAATATAATTTCTATTTTAAAATTAGGTCTAAAAGTGCCTTCATATTTTTTGTATTTTTCTTCAAACTCTTGCTCTTCTTTTAAAAATGAATCTACATCTTTTGTAAGCCAAAAATAATTTAGTTTTAATGAGCAAAGTACTTGAAATGTTTGGGTATTAATATCAATACTATTGTTTTTTGTGTTACTATTTACTAACTCAATAATCTTAGGATAGACCTCCATAAAAGGCTCTGTTTCCAGTAGACGAATACTAGAATCTAAATAGTTATTCAAACAAATTAAATAGTGTACATAATCATCTCGGTATTTTGATGGGTGTGATTTTAAATAATTATAAGCTATTAAGGAGTATTTTTTATTTTCTTCATAATTATTATCTCCAAAGTATACTAAAGATTTAATCCTATAAAAATAATATTTAGCCATAACTGAAGAAGCCATATTTATATCTTGAAGATGCGGATCATTTAAGTAATCTAAAAAAGTTTCTCTATCGTGAACTCTTTTATCCATATACTCATAATGCGCATTTAATACTTCATCAGATAATAATCTGTAAGTATTTAAATTATCTGATAATTCTTGATATTTCCGAAGCTTAGTAGATTCTTTAGCTAAATTACTTGGTGGATTGGTTTGTACATATAGACGATGATTAATAGCTTTACTTTGTACTACACAACAGGTATTAAAATCGCATTTCTCTAACGCTATTTCTTTTATTTTTTTTAGCCTTCTATTTGCCTTAATATATAGACCGCTATTTAATAATAGTTCGAATTCTATAACTAAATTTTGCAAGGCAATATCTGAATAAGTATCATAATTGGTTTTTAAAAAACTTATTAATTCTTGAAATAATTCAAACTTTAATACACTATATTTTTTATCAGATAGCGCATATTTTTTTATAAGCTTAGCTTTATCTAATTTTCTTTTTTTAGATATAGCCTCAAACAACTTATATTTTAATACACTATCTTTTTTATTTAATGATTGAAGATAACGCTTAAAAGACTTGTACTCTGAATTTCTTAATGACTGAATAAAAATAAATAAATCGTTTTCTTCTAATTTAGACATTGATTATTATTTGTAATAAAATTTTATAATATAACATTTTACTTGTTAATACTCCATGGAAAAGGTAGCCTAAATCATAAAACAAATAAATTTACTCTTTTTTTTTAACACAGATAAAGCCTTACAAATCAAATAGTTGAATTTATTTGATTTGTTTTTTTAGTATCAAATTAACAAAATTTTATGATTGAAATTAATTTTTTGATTACTCCATTAGTTGAGATATTTGAGCGAAACATTAAAAATTAATTCATGAAAACTACAACAAAAAACTTTTTTTATGCCATTTTAGGTATATCAATTATTACTTCTTGCTCACAAGATAGTGACGCTATTTCAAATGTTAATAATGATCCTACATTTGAGGCTTTTGATTTAAATTCAAGATTAGAACTTCCTGGAGACGTAAAAGATGCTATTAGCCTGAAAGGATTAAATGCTAATGATTATAAATATACTGAAGTTGGTTTACACGAGAATATAAAATATCCAGTTATCGTAACTAATGGAGATATGGCTTTTTCTAAGGCCGATTTTGTTGACATGATTACTATTAATGAAGAAGAACAGTCAAGACAATACTCTACAGAATTTCTAGTAGATACTGAAGAATTTGATGTTATAAACCTATATGTTTTTGTAGGCTCACAACCAGCAGGTTTTGGTTTAAGTCCAGATGCTGTTCAAGGTGTTAGAGATGCAGTAGACAACTGGAATAATAGCTTTCCCTTTACATCAAATATAAAATTTGATATTACTATTGGTACTAACCCAAATTTCGATAATACTATTTTTGAAACATCTATTGCCGTAGACCCGCAATCAACAGGTTTTGGCGGTTTTGCTCAGTTTCCACAATCTGACAATTCTCCTGGAAATTTTCTTTTTATAAGTCCAGATGCTAATCAATTTGCAGGAAATGTACCAGATGCCATTGAGCATTTAATTACCCATGAATTAGGGCATACAATTGGGTTTAGACATACAGATTGGGATACAAGACGATCATGTGTAGAAGCTGGTGTAGCAGATGAAGAAGTTTCTGAAAATGATGCCAATTACATTCCTGGTACTTTACCAACATTTTTTTACCAAGAAGATTCTATTATGAATGCATGTTTTATAATACCAGAGGTTACTGGTGAATTAAATACTTTTGACAGGTTTGCTTTACGAGAATTATATCCTGCAATACCTGCATGGTAAAACAAATAATAAAGAAATTAATGATAAGGTTAAAGATTAAAAAGTAAAAGTCAGTTTTAATTTCTTAAAAAAGAGGTTGAATACTCATCCAGCCTCTTTTAAAAATATAATTATCAATGAAACAATTAATAAACGTGTCTTTAATTGTGGTTAAGAGGCTGAATGTAACTATTCAGCCTTTTTATAACTTTTATTCTTAAAATAAAAAAGAAAGAATCCAGAATAGGATTCTTTCTTTGCTTAATTACACTATTGTTAGCATAATAGGGATATTAATTAATTGTAGCTTTATTAATGAAGAGTTGGCCAGTAGCTGAATCTTCTAAATTAATTGAAATAATATTTTGACCAATATTAAGTAACGATTCGTTAATTAGCTTTTTAACAGTTTTGAAATTGCCACTTTGTGGATTTAATGTACCTACTTTAATCCCATTTACCCTAATTGAAGCAGGAGAATTAGCCTTTCCTCCTACCAATGCAGAACAGATGTCTAATTTTAATTCTACATCAACCAATTCGTCTATAGATAATTGAAAATCGATTATACCTTTATTATATAAGGCCCATGTTTTATACGTTTCGTTATATTCAACATATTCATTCTTTGTCATTGAAAGTTGTTGTGTAGAATTAGGATTTGCTACACTTAAATCAATAGACTGTGTTGGCACAACAGTTTGCCATACTCCTATTTTAGATCCTATTGATGTTACTTCTCCTCCAGTTCCAGAACTACCACTAGGTAAAACAGGGTCTTTCTGATAAGGAACACCTTGGCTATTTTCAAAAATTAATTTCTTTCCTGGTAACCTTTCATAAATAATAGCAAAAGAAGACCCGCCATAATTGAACATTCCCATCTCTTGTCCTTTTGTTACTTTTGTTCCTTTTTTTAGATCTTTGTTAAACTCTACAGATGATACTTCACTCATCCCTAAAGGAATACAACACACATGGCCATATTCTTCTGTTTTAAAAACAATTAATCCACGAGCGTTTACTTCTGCTAAATATGGTAAAGATGCAGTAGTAGCGCCACCAAAATCGGGTAAAATCAACTTACTAAAGAAACATCCAGGAATTGAAAAAGGCGTAAATAGCACTTCTGCATTTACTGGACACCACCATCTGTGAAAATTATAAGGATTTAGATACGTTTGAAAAATATATCCTCCACTAAAAATATCTAATAAATTATATTCGTCTATAACTGCTTGTTGTTCTGGTTTAGAAGAACTTAGAATATCAGACAAAGAGTATTTCATGTCTTTAAACCAAAAAACATCTTTCCTTGCTACATTAGATTCCCATCTGTACATAGAACCATCATTTGGGCAAATCACTGTTCTATTAGATTGCGGATCACTTATTGGCCTTGAGATTTCTTTATCTTTAAATTGTCTTGTAAAAAATGAGTTCCAAGATTTCCAATATGGAAGCGTTTCTGAATCTTTTTTCCATATCTCAAAATCATATTGTTCTTTTGCTGCCGTAGAAAGCCATTGTTCGTGGTCTTTTCTAAATCCAACATTTGATTGTTCTGATGCTAAAAACGTGTTCCATTCTTTTAAAATAGCAGACATCTTTTCATTAAACATTGGTAATCTAAATAAAGTGCTACCACTTAGCGTTGGATCTATACCAACTACAAAAGCGGAAAAAGGTAATCCGACCAAATCATAATTAATAAATTGTGGTGCTTCTTTTAAAATAGCGTTAAACGTATGTAACAATGTTTCTTTATCCTTAATTCTTGGAACTTTGTCTGATTTTATTTGAGGTAATTTTGAAGCTAAAATATTTTCATTTTCTTTACATGCATTGTCTACAAGATATTTTATTACGGGGTTTCCTTCAATAAATTCATCTAATTTCTTAATACATGGAGCTAATTCTGTACGTTCAGCATTTAAAAGTTTTTTAAAATATTTCTGCATACTTGGGCTACCATTTTCTGGCAACCAACCACTTCTCACATTAAAGTGTTTATGCATTATCATTTGTTCATCACTATTAGACTCAATTCCATTTTTTTTCATAATACTATTTTAAAATTATTTACCTATAGTATAAATGTCTTACAATATTAAAATTCTTACTAGAGTATAAATACTTGTTTTATAGCTACAGGTATAATTACCTGGTAATATTATTACATAATATATTGTTATGTTTTTCAGTATTCTTCGTCTAAGAAAAGAACCAAAACCTTATTATTTTGAAAAAAATCGTCAATTTACTTCTGTTTTTCTTTGTGAGTTTTTCTTTCTCTCAAGACATGAAAAATGAGAAATTAAATGTTATTTTAAAAACCGTTAGTGATACAATACAGGGTCAAAATGGACAATGGCAGTTTTTTATTAATGATGTTCAAATTATTTGTGTAACAGATACAAATCACAATAGAATGCGTATTATTTCTCCAATAGTAGAATCTAATATGTTAGATGAAGACATGAAAACTAATGCACTGGTTGCCAATTTTCATACCGCATTAGATGTTAAGTACGCCATATCTGATGATTTATTATGGGCAGTATATATTCATCCTTTAAAAGAACTCACAGAAAACCAAGTTAAAGATGCTGTTAAACAAGTTTATTTAGCAAAAGTAAATTTTGGAACGTCTTATTCTAGTACGCCTTTAATTTTCCCAGGTAGAGAAAGAGAAAAAAAAGAGAACATATCTCCAAAAAAAGATCCTTTAATAAAACAAAAAATATAGATTTAGTAATCTATAAAAAAAGCTACTTCATGTAGGCGTGAAGTAGCTTTTGAATGTCTTAGTAGGTGAATGTTTCTTTTTAGGGACTAAAAGTTTACTTTATGTTTCATTACCATCATTAGACGTCAGTAATAATTCAATTACAATGCCAAAGTAATAAATTTTATATTAAATATCAAAAAAAATATTACGGATTTAATAAAATTAACATATTAATTTTATTAATATAATAATTTAAACCTCTAAAACTAAGAATACTCTGGTTTTTTACCTATTACTCCTTTATAGAAACTTTTCATGAATAGAAAATCTGCTTCGATATCATCTGTAGGATAAAATGGTTCAGAAACTAAGTTTTGTTTGTTTTTAAAATCTAGAGTAAACATAATAATAGGTACTCTTGCTGTTTTAGCTATATAGTAAAATCCAGTACGCCATTGTTCTACTTTTTTTCTAGTACCTTCAGGAGCAAATGTTATTCTAAATTCTTCAAACTTATCAAACTCTTTAGAAATGGCTTCTACTTTGTTTTCGTTTTTAGATCTATTTAATGGGACACCACCAACTGCACGAAAATAGTATCCAAACGGCCAAGTAAATAATTCTTTTTTACCTACAAAATTAGTTTTTACTCCAACAACTCTTCTTAAGAGGACACCAATAAAAAAGTCATGCCAACTAGTATGAGGTGCCGCTATAATAATAGCTTTCTTAATTTCATTTTTAGACATATTAGTATTACCAACTATTTTCCAGCCTAAAATTTTAAAATATATAAATCTTGCTATGCTACGCATATTACATTTTTTCGTAAAGAGCTCTTAATTTATCACGTGTAATAGTTTTTTTCCAATTCTTACCAATAGCATTTTCCCATAATGGTTCTAGACTTAGCGCTACATCAATCATAGTTTCAAACTCTTTATCAGATAAGTCTGCACAAATACCTTGTGGTAATTCTATTTGATGTTTAGCTTTCATCTTTTTAAATAAAGCTACACCTTCAGGGTAATAGTCTTCTAAATGATCGAAAACGATACAGTTACCAATACCATGTTTTATTCCTAATAAATAACCTAAACCATAACTTAATGCGTGTGCTACTCCTACTTGAGAATAAGCAATACTCATGCCTCCATGCCAACTAGCCATCATTAACTTATCTTGCGCTTCTTCTATTGATAAATTATCATCAACAAATATTTCTTTACATAGAGAGAATGCTTTTTCTCCATAAGACTTACTAAAAGCATTTAAATACGTTCCATTTAAAGATTCTATACAATGTACATAACAATCCATACCAGTATAAAACCATTGTTCTTTTGGAACGTCTTTAGTTAATTCTGGATCTAGAAGTACTTGATCAAATGGTGTATAATCACTATTAATACCTAACTTTCTTTCTGGACCTGTTAAAATAGTTGTTCTAGACACTTCTGCTCCTGTTCCTGAGATAGTAGGAATTCCAACATGATATATTGCTGGGTTTTTTACCAAATCCCATCCTTGATAATCTTTAGATTCTCCATTATTTGTTAGCATTATTGAAACAGCTTTTGCTGTATCTAAAATACTACCTCCACCAATACCAATTATACCAGAAGGTAATTCTTTAAAGTTGAGAATAATATCTTCGACTAAAGCATCTATTTGAGATGTTTTGGGTTCTTCAGCTGCCGAAACGTAGATCAGTTTATCATCATACGATAAAGGTATTCTTGATGTTAACCAAGCATTACCTTTAAACACATCATCTACAAAAAATATAAATGGTGCTTTGACATTTAATCGTTTAGGTGAAAGAATTTCTTCTAATTGATTAAAACTGCCACGTCCAAATACTACTCTGGACACCATTGGAAAATTTTTATAACTCATTGACTTGCGCCTTTATTTATTCATTTTTTTATTTAAGTTACTTTGAAATGCTTCTGCAAACAAAGATAAATGATAACCATCTACCAATGCATGATTAACACCTATTGAAACATTCATTAATAACTCATTATCTTGTTCAATTACTTTAGCAAAAGAGAGTTTAGGAATTGATTCTTTCTCATCTGATACTGGTTCTTTATGTCCCGTAAAATTTATCCAAGGCATTGCAGAACAATGAATACAATCTAATCCATTTTTTGGAGGAAATAATTCGTTTGAATTTTCAATTCTTTTTTTTTCTTCGCTAAGATTTTGCAAAAATAGGTCTAAATTTTCATTAAAATCTATAAATGAAAAACCAAATGTTTTATCCTTTCTCAAAATAGTTGTAGAAGCATTAATTACTTCATAATCTACAACTTTTTCTCCTTTTATTCTATATCTTAAATTTTCTACTGCATTCATTGCTTTCATACAATCATGTAAATAAACTCCAAAAAAGGATACGTTATTTTCTTTCGAAAAACGATATGCTTTCGTTACATTAAATGGAATAGTTATAGCGAAATATGGATCTTTTAATCTATTAAAATGATGAAAATGTTGTTTTCTATTCCATGTATTTATATCTATTTCTTTCAATTTAATTAAGCAAGTTTATAACTTCATTTAAATTAGACAATGTAACATAAGGTAAATTATCATTACTATTAATTTCTACTTCTTCATGAGCCCATGTAGTATGAAATGGTATATGAATAGCCTTAGCTCCTATTTTTATTAATGGTAACACATCAGATTTTAGTGAATTCCCAATCATTAAAAACGCACTTGGCTCTATATCCAAATGTTTTAGCAATTTAGAATAATTTTCTTCTTTTTTATCACTTAATACTTCAATATGATGAAAATAATCTAGCAATCCAGATTTTTCTAATTTACGTTCTTGGTCTAATAAATCACCTTTAGTAGCAACTATTAACTTATAACTACCTGATAATATAGATAATACTTTCTCAACTCCTTCAAGTAATTCTACTGGTTTATTAATCATATCCTTACCTATCTCAAGAATTTTAGAAATAGTTGTGTTAGAAATCGTATTATTTGATAATTCTAATGCCATTTCTACCATAGATAAAACAAAACCTTTAACTCCATAACCGTAAACTGGAAGGTTTTTCATTTCCATTTTAAATAACTCTTGATCAATCTTATTTGGCGTTTCAAATTGACTTAATAGCTTAGCAAATTCTGTTTCGGCATCACGAAAATATGTTTCGTTAACCCAAAGTGTATCATCTGCGTCAAAACCAATGACCTTTATATTGTTATAATCTATTTCCACAATTTTTTTGCGCGTTCTAAATCTTCAGGAGTATCAATTTCTACACCTTGTACATTTGTTTCTACCATTTTAATACGTTTTCCATATTCTAAATAGCGAATACATTCTATTTTTTCTGAAGCTTCTAAAGTTAGCATTGGTAATGTATAAAAATCCATTAATGCCTGTTTTCTAAAAGCATATACTCCTTTGTGTTTATAATACCTCGCTTCAATATTTTTATCTCTTGGAAATGGAATTGGACTACGAGAAAAATACAAAGCAAAATCTTTTTGATCTACAATAACTTTAACCGTATTTGGATTCTCTATTTCTTCCCAATCTTTAATATGTACCATCAATGAAGCTAAATCTACTTCTTTTTTTGAATCGTCTTTAAATACTTTAATGAGTTTTTTTAAAGAATCTACTTCTGTAAAAGGTTCATCACCTTGAACATTAACGACAATGTCTACATCCATAAACTCAACGGCTTCGGCTATACGATCACTACCACATTCATGTTCTTTAATACTCATCATTGCTTTTCCACCAACTGAAGTAATTTCATTATAAATAATATCACTATCTGTAACCACAATGACTTCATCAAATAATTTTGTAGCAATAGTCGCCTCATAAGTACGAGTAATTACAGGTTTACCTTCTAAATCTTGCATAAGTTTACCTGGGAAACGAGAGGCACTATAACGTGCCGGAATCATTGCAATTATTTTCATTTATAAAACTAAAGTATTAATAATCCAAAAATATAATTTTTAAAACGAATTAATCGTCTTCATCAATTAAAAGTTTTCTTTTCGATGAAATGTTAATAGCATTGTCAATCTGCTTCTTCAAAAAAATCATCTTTAAAACCTATTAAATAGACTTTCTCTCTTGCTCTTGTTATTGCAGTATATAACCAACGTAAATAATCTTTAGTAATAATACCGTCTGGTAAATAAGGCTGTTCTACAAATACAGTATTCCATTGTCCTCCTTGCGATTTATGACAGGTAATGGCATAAGAAAACTTTACTTGTAATGCATTAAAGTGTTTATTGCCTTTAATTGCTAGAAACTTCTTATAATTACTCTTTTCACTTTCATAATCTTTTTGTACTTCTTGATATAATTTATTAGAGTCTTCATAGGTTAATGAAGGTGTTTCTGCTGTAATAGTATCTAACAGTAATACCGTTTCAAATGGTCTCATTTTTGGATAATCGACCATACGAACTTTAACTTCTGCAAAACGAAAACCATAAATTTCTTTAAAATTAAAAATCTCTAAAACCTCTATAATATCTCCATTTGCTATAAATCCTGCTTCTGTTGTTGGTTTTAGCCAAAAATAATTATTCTTTACAACCATAAGATAATCTCCAGCTGACAATTCATTCTCATTAAATAAAATACGACTTCTTATTTGTTGGTTATATAAATTAGCCCGTTTGTTACTTCTAACAATAATCGCCATATCTTCATTACCTAAAGTACTGTAAGCATCGTTTATTGCATCCATAATATCATAACCATCTACCAATCTAATAATATCTTTAAAACCCTTGAGGTTAAATTGAAAGCTATCAAAAAAACCATCAGCAATAGTTTCTCGAAGCATAGTAGCATTTTCAAGAATACCAGAATCTTGTTCCTGTCGCATCACTTCATCTAATTCCATTTTTGAAACAGATTTATTGTAATTAAGGCTTAGCGTATTTTCATCTAAAGCTGGACTAATATCTAATTTTACAGGTGGCAATTGTGCCGTATCTCCAATTAAAAGTAATTTACAATGATGCCCTTGATAAACGTATTGCATTAAATCATCTAATAACGATCCGTTAGCAAATAACTTTGAATCACCTGGTGAATCAGGAATCATTGAGGCTTCATCTACAATAAATATGGTATTTTTATGTTTATTTGGCTGTAATACAAACTTCACACTGCCTCCTCGTTCTTTTTTTGGGAAATAAATTTTTTTATGAATAGTAAATGCTTCTTTTTTAGAATAATTAGCAATTACCTTAGCAGCACGACCAGTTGGGGCCATTAATACTGCACTTTTTTTTGCTTTCCATAAATTATTAACTATAGTACCTATAATAGTGGTTTTTCCGGTTCCTGCATAACCTTTTAGTAAAAAAACGCCATTTTTATCTGTTTCAAAAATAAATTCAGAAAGTTGTAATAATAAAATATCTTGTTTTGATGTTGGTTTAAATGGAAACTGTTGTTTTATAAGGGTATAAAATTCAGATTTTGTCATTTACAGTAGATTATTTATTATTTTTATCCAAATATATAAATGATTTTTACTCTTATGGTTTTTACGAATAAAAAAAAATTGTAGATTTGCCGTAGACCATTTAATTAAATTAACAGAACAAACATGATAAAATTTATTATTATTACAGTAGTTGTAGTATTACTAACAATTGGTATAGTTAAGCTTATTGATAAATATATCCCAGCAAAATTTAAGCGTATAGTAACTTTAGCTTTATGGGCATTAATATTCTTTTTAGGTTACATTACTTTTATGTCTGTTTACAAGCCTATAAAATTTAATCAAGTAAAAGAAAAGCGCTATGCTAAAGTAATTGAAAACTTAGTAGATATTAGAGACTCTCAATTAGCTTATAAAGAAGTTAATGGAAAGTTTACTGGAAACTATAGTGAATTAGTAAATTTCATTGAAAACGGAAAATTTGCTATCATCGAAAGAAGAGATAGTAGTGTTATTGATGAAGAATTAACTAAAGCTTATGGAGGAGTTGAAACACGTAAAGAAATTACAATTATTGATACTTTAGATTTTGTATCGGTTAAAGATTCTTTATTTAAAAACTCTAATCGCTATAAAACCATGATGAATGTTCCTTTTGGAAAAGAAGGTACTAAGTTCACATTAAAAGCTGGAACTTATAGTGATGAGGAAGATCCAGAAGAGAAAGATATGCTACCGGTTTTTGAAGCTATGGTTTTAAAGAAAGATATTTTACATGATCAAGAACCAGAATACATTCTTCAAGAAAATCAAGTTGTATCTGTAGATGAAATTAATGGAGATGCAATTAAAGTTGGTTCTATGGAAGAAGTAAAAGTAAATGGTAACTGGCCAAAACTTTATGACCCTAAAGCAAAAAAATAGTTCTATACAAGAATTAAATAATAAAGAGCTGTCCATTCAAATAAGTTTGAATGGACTTTCTTTTTGTATTCTAAACCCATTAACGCAAAATATTTTAAGTCTTAGACATTTTAAACAAGCTCAAAAGCAGACGCCTTTTGAGTTGTTAGATACAGTAAAACATCTATTTAATACAGATATTGACCTTAATGGGCCTTTTGATAAAATAACAGTAATTCATGTAAATGAATTGGCAACATTAGTACCTAAAGCTCTTTTTAATGAAGATGCTATAGCAGATTATCTTAAGCTTAATTCTAAAATATTAAAAACAGATTATATTACTTATGACACTATTCTAAGTAATGAATCTATCAATGTCTATGTTCCTTACGTTAATGTAAATAATTTTATTTATGAGAAATATGGAGATTTTACATTTAAACATTTTTCAACTATTTTAATTGAGTCTCTTTTAGCAATAGAAAAGAATTCTAATGACACAAAGCTATATATAAATGTTAATACTAATCACTTTGAAATTATAGCTCTTAAAGAAGGTAAATTGTTACTCTATAATACATTTGAATACATTACAAATAATGATTTCATTTATTACATTCTTTTTACAGCAGAACAACTAGGCTTTAATCCTGAAACATTAAATTTAGTTTTTTTAGGAGATATAAAAGAAGGAGATAATTTATATAATATAGTCTATAAATATATTAGGCATGTTAGTTTTGGTAGTAGGATGGATACTTTTTCTTTTACTAAAAACCCGGCAAGCACATATTCAGATTTCACACTTATAAAAAGCTTATAATGCGTATAATATCAGGAGAATTTAAAGGGAGAAGAATCACTGCTCCCAAGAAATTACCAGTAAGACCTACTACAGATATGGCTAAAGAAGCCCTTTTTAATATTCTTAACAATCAATATTATTTTGATGATATTAGTGTACTTGATTTGTTTGCAGGTACAGGTAGTATAAGTTATGAATTTGCGTCACGTGGTACACAAAACATTTTAAGTGTAGATGGTGATTTTGGCTGTGTTCGCTTTATCAACGACACTGCAAATAGCTTTGAAATGCCTATTAAAGCAATGAAAAGCGATGTCTTTAAATTTTTAGAAAATACTAAACAACAGCATACAATTATTTTTGCAGATCCACCATATGATTTTTCTCTTGAAAAATTTTCTAAAATTCCAGATTTAGTATTTAAAAATAATCTACTCGAGAATGAAGGGCTTTTAATTGTTGAACATTCTAAACATACAGATATATCACATTTAAATCATTATAGTTATTCTAAAAACTATGGTGGGAGTATGTTTAGCTTTTTTGAAATAATTACAAATAACGATGAGTAGTTTTTTTTATTAGAAACTCTAGTATACTTTTCTTTTTTAGTAGCATTCTTTTTATATATTAGCGGGAATAATTTATAACATTAACCCTAAAATCTAATAAAATGAAAGTACCAACTATTTTTAAGTTTGTATTGACAATAGCTCTATTGTCTTCTATTACTGGAAATTCTCAAGAAAAAAAGGTAACATCTATATTGAAATCTTACATTGAGGCTTCAAATAATTTAAGTGAAACTAAAGATATAAATAATGTATTATCCTTATTCGATAAACAATATAAAAATAATATTGCCTATGTTGGATTAACAGGTGTTGTAAATAAATCTACCATAAATTTTGATCAATTGTCTAAACAATTATCTGATAATTTAAAAAACGAAAACTATAATTTCAAAATGTCTATTGGAGATATAATCTATGAATCGCAAAAGCAAAAAGCAGGAACTGTTTCTGCTCTTATAAATTTTGAATCAAAAATTGAAGGTAAAATAGCAGAAAAAGGTACAATTTTAATGAATATTGTAACGTCTCTAGTACAAGATGAATGGAAGATTATTAATAATAACACTGTAAGAGTTTCTGAAGCAAGTGAAATAGGTAATTGTGTATGTTATTTATTTTCAAAGGGAGAATCTTTCTTTAATGCTGAAACATACTACCCAGCAGGAGTTGAATACAATAGAGAGTATAAGTCATATAGAGTAAGTATTAAAGATGGGAAACGTACCATTGTTAATAGAGGTAATAATGATAAAACTTTTGTTTGGGCAGAAAATGGAGATATATTAGATGATGGTGTTAAAATTGGTACTGCTGAAACTTCAGATAAAGCTGTACAAGTAGTATTATCGTCAGTATACGGAGAAACTTGTACTAAAATTAATTTTAGTTAAAAGTCTAATCCTTCAAAAAATAAAAAAGCCAATTGAAATTTCAATTGGCTTTTTTATTTTATAAAGACTAATTTAAATTAGTCTTTAATAAGCTTTATTGTTGTACTTGCTTCTTCTGTACTTAACTTAACAAAGTAAACTCCAGATTGTAATGCACTTATATTAACAGTCTCTAAGTTATTTACTGCTGTCATTACTTTTTGTCCTGAAATACTATAAATCTCAACACTTTTTAAGTTATTTTCTAAACCTTTAATTATTACAACATTTTTTGCTGGATTTGGAAATATTGAATACCCTGTTAATTCATTATCAACAGTACCTAATGTTGAAAAACTATATGTTGTAGTTCCTGTTTGACCTGCATAGTTATCTGTTGCTGTATCCACAAGATTCCCTGATAATGTACCTATAAAGAATGAATTAAAAATACTTGGCGCAGCCATAGCTAACGATGATGCATTATCTAATAATGTTATAGATCCAGAGGTTGGAGAACCATCAACATCAAATGTTGTTAATACAATTGGTGTCCCTGCTGTATGTGCAGGTAATACTATATCTTGTACTAGATTAAATGCAATAGCATCTTCAGCTGTATTAGGTGCTGGTAAAGATGTAAACACTGGTACAGAATAACCTCCTGTTACATTAGAAATAGTAACTCCATCTGGTAATAATACAGTAAAGTTTTGATCATTAATATATGGATGTGGTGCAGTAGAATTAAAATCTGGAACTGCTGCTACAGAATAGTTATAGCCACTATTCTGGAGAAGTGTCAATTCATACGATTGAGCCCGTAGTGTTAGTCCAAACGTTAAAGCTAGTAATAATAGTAATTTTGTTTTCATTGTTTTTTGTTAATTGGATGTGTAAATTGTTTTTGTTTTAGTTAGCTCCTTCCGGTAATTGCTGTGTAAATAGATATGTTGATGTTGGTGGACCTCCAAATATAGAATTAGATGGATTGTTAAAAATATTGTTCCTAACATGTGATACATCACTCACTGTACCAGAATATATCGTTACTCCATTCATATCTACATCAGTTCCATAATACCCTTGCGATGGATAACTGGCTACTGGTGGACCTCCAAATACAGAGTTATTAGGATCATTAAAGACTTGACTTCTTATTCCTGGAACATCAGATAATGCTCCTGAATAATTTAATCGTCCATCTCCATTTGTATCTCCTGCCCACATTGCCACTACTCCATTTGGCATACCAAATGTGGTTTGCGCATTGGTACCAAATGTAATTTGATTATTATCATTAGTAAAATCTATAAATACTGCTGAGTTTGATGTTAAAGCGTTTGTATTTATAATACCTAAATGATTTCTATGCTTTATAGCTACAAAATAGTCTTCTGGATTTTGATAAAACACTAATAATGATCTACCATCTATATCAACAACATCTCCATCTCTTTGTAATAAAGCAGACCGCGATGCAATAACTATAGTGTTATCTGTTGCAGAACGCAATTCTACCCATACCCAATCTACAATATCATTAGCTATTGTTCCAACTCCAGATGTGCCTCCTCTATTAAAAACAGTTGCAGCACAGGTTAAACTATCTGAATAAGGACTAGTTGTTGGTAATAGACCGTTATCTCTTAAATTATCTCGCATTAATGTTTCTTCACCAACTATCGGATTAATAAAAGCGCCTTGTAAAAACACTTTAGATGATATTACGGAAGAACCTCCTTGAAGTATATAGGTTTGATCTAAAATTTCTAATTGACATTCTACTATTTGAAAAGCTCCTTTTGTCCAACTAGTAATTGCATCCATGTTAGTTAATACTTGATTATTACCTGTAACAAGATTTCTTGTTATTAAGCCAGATGCTTCATCAAAATTATAATACCCTATTAAACCAGATTCATTACCTTCTAAAGGCATGTTCATTGTATTTTGAATATCTGTTTGTGTCTTTACTGTATTCCAAAAACGTAATTCATCAATAGCTCCATCAAAACTCTCAACAGGAGTTACAGGTGAACTTCCTATGGCATGCTGCGTTGCATTAAAAGTTATGTTTCCAGTTTTTGAATCTGCCCCTATTAAATTGCCGTCTAAATATACATATCTATTGGCTCCATCATATACTGCAGCAACATGATGCCAATTGCCATCTGTATAATCTGTAGCCGTAATTGAAATGTCTAGTTCATTGTACCCGGAAGTTGTTCTTAATCCAAAAGATAGAATAGCACCATTGTCTTGAAATGCAAATAACCAATCTAAATTTGCTATACCTGTTCCTGACTGTTGACGACTGATTTCGTAAAACGGATTTGTAGTAATATCATTAGGTTTAATCCAAGCTTCAATTGTCATAGTATTACCCGATGAAAAATCAATTGGAGCAGTTACAATAGCATCATCAATACCATCAAAGGTTAAACCAGTGGCATATTTCTCTGCTAATACATTGTAACCTCTATATCCAACGAGTGGTATAGGATCGATAAAATCCAATTGTGATCCTGTACCTGTAATTGGTCCAACAATAATAGTATCATCTAAATCGTCTCTTAAATAATAATCTACACCTACTTCTGATGAATTCATACTAACAATAATGGGCTGATTTGGTATTGTAGAACCAATTATTACAGTTTGATCTTTTATTAATTTAACAATTTTTCCTCCTGAATATGTGAAATTATTAAAACAACCAGCACCAGCAGATTGAAAAACCCTTAAAGGAATAGATTTATTAACAACAGGGATTTCTATAGATATCACACTACCATCTCCAAATAAACTTGCTAAAAAAGTATTATCATCTCCATCTCTAATAAAATAGGTAACACCTTGTTGTGTTTCTATTTCAATTGTACTCGTTGTTTCATCGCAAATTTTAGGGTCCAGTATCGTTATTGGAGCATTAACTAATTCTTCAACAGTAACAGTTATTGTATTATGCAATTCTCCTAGACAATTTAAATTATCATAAGCTACCCAATCTGTAGCAGGATTCATATTTGTTAATGTACCATGGTTTGCATTAGCCGTTTTATCATTTGCAATGATTCCAGCACCTTCATTAAAATCGTAAGTTCCAACTAAACCCGTTTCTGTTCCATCAAATGTTCTATATCTAAACCTTTGAATTTCTACTTGAGACCTAGCAATATCCCATATACGAACATCATTAATAATAGCTGTCCCATAGGTGTTAGTAATAGGTTGCCCTCCAATATTAAGACTTGTAGCGTAACTATCTATTGTTTGAGAGCCAGTATATACTTCATTATATTTTACTCCGTCTTTGAATATGAATATCTTATTATTATCCCAGGTCACTGCAATATGATGCCAATGATTTGCTACAAGTCCAACATTAGTTGTTTCAAGATCATGCATTGCTCCATTAAGTGATATTGAGAAGTATATTTCATTATTAGCGTTGATTTCTAAATGATATTGAGAAAAAGGTTCTGTAAGAGGATTTGTAGACGATTTATCAATAATAATTTGGCGTTGTCCTAAAGCATCTAACTTCACCCATGCTTCTAATGTAATCCCATTGGTAGGGTTTAAAGAAGGCGTATCTGGAATAGTAATATAGTCATCTACTCCATCAAAATCTAGTGCCCTGTTTAAATTTTCGGCAAAAACATTATATGTCTTCGTTTCTGTGATTGTTCCTGTATTAAATACTACTTGAGACTCACCAACTCCCAAAACTGGACCATCTACAATAGAATCATCTGCATCATCTCTTAAATAATAATTCACTGCAGATTCTGTATTTGACACCCTAATGATATCGTAACCTTGACAAAAAATATTGCCAAAGTTTGCGGTCACCTCTTGCTCTCTTGTTTCGGCTTCTATTGCAAAAGTATAAACAGGTTCGTCTGAGTCATTACTCGCAATAGATACTGTAGCAGAAGCACTGCTGCCTGTTATTGTACCTGTATACATTATATTAATTACAACAGAAGCGCCTGCTGGTAAAACATTACTAGAAGGTTGTGACAATACAGTGAAATCTGAAGATCCAATAATACTTACAAAATTTGGAGCAGTGTCTGTAAAAATGAGATCACTATCTCCAGTGTTTTCTATTAAAAATGTTCTTATTAGATTAGTAGAACAAAATGTCCATTCAAAATCGGTACTATGAAATAAAGATGTTGTTATAGTTCCATTAGCTATAGAGTTATTATTACCTCTTACATTTATTTCTGGACCAGCAATGCTAGCACTTTCATATTCGTATATGCCTTTATCTATTATAATATCAACAACTCGCGCATGACTTATAAGAGTAATTAATAATAAGTTTAATAAGAGTAAAATTCTTTTCATAATAAATTGTTTGTAAAAATTAATTCTTCTGATTCAACAAATCTTCTAGCTTTTGTACTTGTTGTTTTAAAAAAGCTACATCGTTATTAATTTCTGAAATTTGCTTTTTTAGTACTTTATTTTCTTCCTTTAAACCTTCTAAGATTGGAGTTGCTGCTCTTGCAGTAATTGCTGAAGCATTCTGCCAAGTAAGTATACCTGAAGCATCTGTAACTAATACTTGACCAGCTAAGCCTTTTGTTGTAGGAAAAACATATCTATTTGTAGCATTTCCGAAGGAAACTTTACCTACAAAATAACCTGCATACACATCAGGATCGAATGTACTTAACGCTGTAGCATGTATGGCATATTGTTTTCCAGAACTGGAACTGCTTATTGTAGATAATACCCCATATTTTGTGCCTGTTCCAAAACTGTGTACCATATTGTAACTAGCATAAACATCATTTGAACTAGATACTTCATTATAGTCACCGTAGTTTGTTCCTGATCCACCAAGCAGTGTATTATAGGTTCCATAATGTTTATCGTTACCATAACAATTTATCTGATTATATACGCCGTAACGTTCGCCTGTGACATAATCATTCAAATAGTTTTTTATACCGTATTTTTTTCCTGTTCCAGGACCATACACACGGTTATTAATCCCATATCTATCACTATTAGAGGTTCCAGCCACTCTATTATCTACACCATATAAATCTCCTGTAGTAGAACCCCAAACAAAGTTTTCTACACCTCGACGATCTCCTGTACCAGAAGCATATATATTATGATGTGCTCCAAAATGATCTCCATCTCCACTTCCACTAATTGTTACTTGAGAACCAATTCGCTCTCCGCTACCAGAACCTGATAATTGATTATGAAACCCTGTATGAGTACCATTTCCATTTCCACTAATTACATTGTGCACAGTAATATGTTCTCCGTCACTTGTATTTGATATTTCATTGTACATTGTTGTTAATCTTCCATCACCTGAGCCTGAAATATCATTACTCATTGCATATTTAGTCCCTGTACCATTACCTGTTAGCTGATTTCTAATACCATAATGTATACCGTTTCCATCTCCTGACACTAAAACTTGCGCTCCAAATTGTGTATCATTGGTTTCATTTGAATTGATGATCTCTGCTGCAGTTACAAAAATTGATCCTGAAGTATTAGTATTACCATTTATCTCAACCTGTAACGCTTTAGAACTTGAAGCATCATTAACTACGTCTAATGGAAAAAAAGCGTTGGTCTTTCCTATAGCAACATTACCTTGAGTATACACATCATCATTAATATTATCTGGTTCGCTAGTGGAATTTTCTTCATACCAATCATGGTCGTTAGATTTAAAAGGAATCCACGCTGGGATAGAATTATCCCAATAGTAAAAACCAGGTTCATTTGCTCCAACAGTTGTAGTTAAATAGACTAACATGGATTGTTGATCTATAGTTGGGTTTACTCCAGGAAAAGTGTCAATCCTTGGTATTAACAATCCATCTGTATTAGTAGGGTTATTTTTTATAGATGCTTGTATATCTAATTGCGCTTTTGGCATAGTAGTACTTATACCTACTTGACTCGTAGCGTTTTGAATAAAACAAAAACAGGCTATATTGCATAATAACATATGCATCCAAAAGTTGTTGTTTAAACTATATGATTTTTCATTTAAAACTTGTGCTGTTTTAGGTAACAATCTTTCCATTATGTCCTATAGATTTAGTACAAGACAAATTTCTATTTTAAGGAACTTAATAACAATTAGGGTTAACCCTAATTTTAACACAGTATAAATACTTTACAAAAGTAGTTTTCTTAATAAAAAAATCACTTACAAATACATGTAAGTGATTATAGAAATTATAGCTATTAACCATGTAATATATCGTTATAAAAATATTACAGAAACAAAACTCGGTTATTTATAGAGATAAGTCAATAAGGGTTTTCCCTAATATTTTTTTACAAAAAAAGACGGTAGTTTTCTTTTACCCAAATTAGCAAACTATGAGTTTTAGGCTCTAAACCTAATTTTACTCTAATATTTGTTCTATGTTTCTCAACCGTTTTAATAGAAACAAATAACATTTCTGCTATTTCTTTAGACGTTTTATTTTGAGCAATTAGAGTTAATGTTTTCCGTTCTGTAAGTGTTAATTTTTCTAATACTTCTAAAGGTCTTATAGTTACATTTAAATACTTTAAAATATCTTTACTAAAATAAGTTTCTCCAGATAGCACTGTTTGCAAACAGTTCTCTATTTCTTCTAAAGCAAACTCTTTTAATAGATAGCCATAAACATTTAACTCTTTGGCTTCAAAATAAAGCTCTTCGTCTTTATATAATGTGTTTAGAATTATTTTTGTTTCTATTTTATTTTGTTGACATTTCCTTGCAATTTCTATACCTGATAGCTTTGGCATATTAATATCCAGTATTGCAATCTCTGGCTTTAACTTTATTATACTGTTATAAGCCGAAAAACCATCAGATGCTGTATCTATAACAGTAAACCCTCTATCTGTCAAAAACTTCTCTAATCCACCCAATAATAGTGGATGATCATCTGCTATAAATATACTTTCTTTATACATTATTGAAAGGAATTATAAATTGGATTTTTGTGCCTTTATTTTTTTCAGAACTAATGGTCATTGTTCCATTTAAAAAATTTAAACGTTCCTTTAATGTTTTTAATCCTAAACTTCTACTATTGTAGGCTTTATCATAATTATATCCTATTCCATTATCGTTAACAGTAACCTGTATTCCATCTCTATTTTTTTTGAGTTCTATCCTACTTGCTTTTGCCATAGAGTGTTTAACAATATTTGATACGCATTCCTGAATAATTCTGTAAATGTTTATTTCTTGAGTTTCATCAAAAACCTCATCAACTTCATCAATTTCATAGGTAACAAAACCATCGGCACTCTGCTCAAATTTTTTCAAATTCATTTTTATAGCTTTTGTTAATCCAAATTCTTCTAATTGGTAAGGATGCAAATTCATAGAGATAGTTCGTACTTCTTCTATTGTTTGATTTGCAATACTCTTAATGTTTGCCATATTGCCAATTATAGATTGGTTTTTAATAAGTAATAATTGTTGACCAACACTATCATGTAATTCTGAAGCTATACGTTTTCTCTCTTTTTCCTGTTCTAATATGAGGTTTTGAGAATATTGTTCTTGCATTTTCTTTGATTTGTCTGCATAGAATTTTCCTTTTAACAGATATAAAGATGTAAATAATAATGTTAAGCCTATACCTCCAAATAACAACCAATTTCGCTTTATAATACTATCCTTTTCTAATAATGCTATATCACGATCTTTACGCTCAGATTCGTATAGATTTTGATAATATAATAAAGTATTAATTTTCTGAGTATTATAAATAGAATCACTTAGTGTATTATATTTTTCTATATGGTATAAGGCTTTTTCTTTATCACCTTTTAGTTTATACAATTCATAAAATTGCTTTTCATCATTTATTTGCTGTGTTGTATTATTCCAATCTTTAGATAAATGTTCTTGTGTTTTAAGAATATCTAATGCTTTATCATAATTTCCTTGTGATTTTTCTATTTGAATTTTTGCAACATTATAAAAAGATTGAATACGTTTATTAGTCTTTAAAATATCACTTTGTATTTCAACTTTATTAAGGAATTCTTTCGCTTTATGTAAATTACCTTGGCGAGCATAAAAATCGGCTAAACCACACTGTACTATTACTAATTGGTATGTATATACATCTGCTTTTTTAAAATACTTAGCAGCGTTTTGCAAATAATCCAACTCTTTTGTATTATCATTCCTTTTTTTAGCTTGTAATGCTTTATTATAATAAGTAGTAGCAATCGTGTTATAATCTTTCGTAGCTATAGAATATGTTAGTACTTCATCTTGGATCTTATCTGCTTCTTTTTGAAAACCATTATTACTATACAACAAAGCCAAACTATTTTTTGTATTTATTACATATTGTTGATCATCAAGATTAGTATAATAAATTATAGCAATTTCATAATCGTTGGCAGCTTTAACAAAATCCCCTTTAAAACTATATACTTGACCTCTAAAAAATGTAGCATCAGCTATATAGATAGAGTCATTACTCGTGTATTTTGCAATAGCTTTTGTATAATTCTCAATGGCTTTGTCAAAGTTGTTTCCACTATAATAATAACCACCAATCTTTTGATAGATTCCACCTATATTCTGTGAATCTTTTAATTGATCTTCATATTTCTGAATTTTTTCAAAGACTTTTAGCGCTTTTTCTGGATCTCCCATATGGTTGCGATAAATTGCAAATAAATCTATTGAGTGCATAGCGGCAATATCATACTCTTTTATTTCTATTGCTAGATCTATTAACTTCTTTGTATACTTTATGTAAACTTCATTATTTTTTCTATGAGTTAACTTTCCAATTTTATTATATAAGTCAATTTTACCTTTACTAGAAGTTTCCATTTCAAGTTTAAGAACTAACTCTTCTAACTCAGATTGAGCTACTAAAGTAGATGCGAATAATAAAAAAAAACACAATAAATATCTCATAGTTAGGTTTTGTAATAAAACTACAAATTATAAATTAATATATACATTGGGGTATTCCTTCCTATTTTATATCAAATAAATTTACTTTTTAATTATTCGCTCCTTCTGGTAATTGTTGTATAAACAAATATGTTGATGTTGGTGGTCCTCCAAACACCGAATTTGATGGATTATTAAAGATGTTGTTTCTTATATTTAACACATCACTTGCTGCTCCTGAATATACTGATACTCCATTCATATCTACATCTGTATGGTTATAACCTTGGGAAGGATAACTTGCCACTGGTGGCCCTCCAAAAACTGAATTGTTTGGATCATTGAATACTTGGCTTCGTATTATAGGTATATCGGATTGTGATCCTGAATAATTTAAACGCCCATCTCCATTAGCATCTCCCGACCACATCGCCACTACTCCATTTGGCATACCAAATATCGTTTGCGCATCTGTACCATAAGTGATTTGGTTGTTAGCATCTGTAAAATCAACAATGGTAGTCGTTTCTGACAAATAAACAGTATTCAAACTCATTATTCCTAGATGATTAAAATGTTTTATAGTTACATAAAAATCATCTAAAGACGAGGTATTAAAACTTAAAGGAGATATGCCATCTACACCTACTACATTTCCATCTCTTTGCAATAAAGCAGAAGTACTATGTAACACAGAAGTGTTTGTATTTTTATCTCTTAATTCTACCCAAATCCAATCTACTATTGCATGATCTCCAGTAACATTAAAAACAGTAGCATCGCATGTTAAAGCGTCTATATATGGGCTTGTAGTTGGTAACATTCCTATAGCACGTAAATCGTCTCGCATTAAAATCTCTTCACCTGCATTTGGATTTAAAGCAGCTCCTTGTAAATACACTTTAGGGGATAATAAAATAGTACAAGTTCTTACTATTGTTATTGTATTTGCTAATTCGCCTATAGAACAAAGATCCGAAGAGGAACCTTCTGCTGAAACAATTCCAGTAATCCAATCTTCAAATTCCATATTTAATAAGTTTCCATTGTTATTGTTCATTGAAGAATCATTGGCTATGTTACCAGTATTATCATTTAATGTATAATAAGCTACTAAACCTACTTCATTACCAACTAATTCAATGTCTTTAGCGTTTAAAATTTCTGTAGCTGTTCTCGCAACTTCCCAAATACGAACATCATCTAATTCCATTTCTCCGAAGTTTGTATTAACATGACTTCCCAAGCGTACATTTGTAGCGTATGTTGACAATGTTCCTGAAGCTGAAGTTGTATTGGTATAAGCAACCCCGTTGATATAAATACGCATAGTACTACCATCCCAAGTACAAGCTACATGACTCCAAGTATCTACGGGTAATGATGTACCTGTAGTTCTTAAGGTTTTACGACTGCCATTTATAGATAGTGCAAAATAAACTTCTCCATCATCTCTAATTTCAAACTCGTACTGATAAAAAGGTTCACTGCTAGCACTTGTTGGTGGTTTGTATATTACTGGTTTTCTATCTCCTAAACCATCAAACTTTACCCAAGATTCTAAAGTAATAGCATTGGTTGGATTTAATGATACATCATTAGGAATTTCTATGGACTCATCTACTCCATCAAATTTCAATCCATTTGTTTCTATAAGTATTGGAGATGAAAATATATTAAACGTGGTATCTTCTGTTAAAAAACCAGTATCAAAAGCCAATCCATTGCCAGTACCAGCTATTGGTCCATCTACAATGCTATCATCTGCATCATTTCGTAAAACATATTCTAAACCTATTTCTGAAGATGATGTATTAATCATATCGTTTCCTCCGGCACAAGCATATGTTCCTGTAGTTGCTGAAACTGTTATTTCAGGAAACTCTTCTCCAGTTACATTAAATGTATAAGCACTTTCATCTACATCATTGTTATTTATAGTAATAGTAGCTGATCGTACTCCTGATGCTGTAGAAGTAAATGTAATATCAAAAGTCGTAGCCGTTAATTTGTTAAGGATTAATGGCAGTGTTATTCCATTTATAGTATAATCTTCCGAATTAACTCCCGATAAGACTATTGATATAATTTCCAAATCATCTGAACCTGTATTTTCAATAGTAAATGTATTTGTTTTGGAGTTGCCAATACATTGAGTTTCAAAATCAGTTCCATCTGCAACAATAGGCGTGTTATCTCCATTTAAAATGTCTAAGTTGTTTCCCGTGATGTTTATTTCTGGAGCACAATTAACACCTATTATAGTTACGGTATTTTCTACTTCTCCTAATTGACAAAAGCTTGAATTGGTACCAATTCCAACCGTTCCATTGACCCAACTTTGAGCTCCCATATTAAACAAAGTTCCATCATTATTACTTGTAGAAGAATCGTTTGCATTAGTTCCAGCGCCATCATTTAATTTATAATAGCCGATTAAGCCTGATTCATTTCCATTGAGTTCAGTATCTTTATAATTCAAAATTTGACTTGCAGTTCTTGCTACATCCCAAATGCGAACATCATCCAAAGTTACTTGAGAGTATAAAGGAGGTTGCCAAAGACTTCCTAGACGAACTGGTGTATTATAGGAATTCATTGTTCCTAAGGCAGGTGTTGTAGCACCATAAGCAACTCCATTTATAAAAACACGCATGTCTGTGCCATCCCAAGTACTTGCAATATGTGCCCAGGTATTAGGTGTTAATGATACTCCTGTTGTTTGTAACACTTTACGTGTGCCATTAACCGCAATAGCAAAATAAACTTCGCCATTAGTTCTTACTTCTAACTCATATTCATAAAAAGGTTCCTGAGTGGGTTGACTAGCGCTTTTAGAGATTATAGGTTTTCGTTGTCCCAAAGCATCAAACTTTACCCAGGATTCTAGTGTTATAGCATTGGGAGCATGTAGCTGTCCTCCAGAAATTTGTATAAAGTCATTCACTCCGTCAAATTCAAGACCTCTTATGAGTGTTGAAGTAGAAAATATATTAAATGTGGTGTCTTCTGTTAAAACACCAGTATCGAAAGTTAACCCGTTGCCAGTTCCTGTGATTGGCCCATCTACAATGTTATTATCTGCATCATTGCGCAAGTAATAATATAAACCAACTTCAGATAAAGAGGTGTTAATACTATCACTGCCTCCACTACATTCAAAAGTACCTGTAGCTGCAGTTACAACAATATCAGACTGTCTTTTTCCAGTAATGTCAAATGTATATACATTTTCATCTGGATCATCATTGTTTACTGTTATAGTAGCTGTACGGTCTCCATCTGCCGATGGTGTAAAAGTTACATCGAAAGTAGAAGAAGCCAATGAGTTAATCGTTAATGGTAGGATAATCCCATTAATGGCATAATCTCCAGCTCCAATACCAGATAATGTAATGGAAGTCACTTCTAAATTTGCTCCTCCTAAATTTTGAATAGTATAGGTATTAGTTTTTGAGTCTCCTTGACAAAGTGTTTCAAAATCAGTGTCATCTGCTATATCTGCAGTAGTGTCACCTGATATAATATCTATGTTATTTCCTTTGATGTTTATTTCAGGAATTGGAGGAAGACTATTGTTTTTATAAATAAGAATAGTATTTTGGTTAGAAATGGCTAACTCTTCATTACCATCGTTATTTAAATCGGCAAACATCACATTTGAATTATACCCACTAAAAAATATACTAGACTGAGCAGTATCAAGGGTGAAGTTCCCTGAACCATCATTTTTATATAAATTAGTTTGGTGAACTGAAGTTGTAGGTGCTATAGTGCCAGAGATAAATACATCTAAATCTCCATCTAAATCCACATCGGACACGGCAATGTCACCATAATAGATATAGTTTGAAAAACTACTTGAAACCGAAGTAAAAACGCCTGCTCCATTGTTGGTGTACATTTTTGTGCTACTTGAACTACCAACAGCACCTCCTATAACTAAATCTAAATCTGTATCTCCATCTATGTCTACAAAAACTGAAGCTCCAGCACCATAATCTTGTATTGTACTTGATGCTACACTATCTTCTGTAAAATTACCTGAGCCATCATTAAGATACAAATACGTACTTGCTTCATTATTATACCCTGAGATTAATAAATCTAAATCGGTATCACCATCCACATCTGCAAAATCCATATCCCCATCGGATACATCATAAATTATAGCAGAGTTTATAGTGTCTTCAGTGAAATTTCCAGTACCATCATTAGTATATATTTTAGAAAGTATTGTTCCTGTACTATCTTCTCCCATTATAGCTAAATCCAAGTCCGTATCTCCATCAATATCTGCAAATTTTATAGTAGAATAATTTACTGCGACTAAATTTGCCGATTGTACCACATCAATGGTAAAAATTCCTGTACCATCATTACGATACATAGTGATTTCTAGTCCAGAGCTCGTTATTCCTGTAATTAATACATCCTGATCTAAATCACCATCTATATCTGCAAAGGAGATACTACCATCTTTACTATCAATAAGAGCTGAAGAAACACTAACGTCCTTAACAAAAAAACCTGTTCCATCATTACGGTATAAATCTGTATGGTCAAGTCCAGTAAGTATATTATTACTTGCTATAATGATATCTAAATCGTTATCACCATCTACATCTGCAAAATCAAATTTAGGCCCATCTGAATAAAAATCAAATCCAACATTTGTAGGTTCACTAAATTGGGCTTGAGCAAAAAAACTTGTAAATAATATTGTTATTAAAAATAGTAGGCGTTTCATTGGGTTGCATGTTATAAATTATACGCAACAAATATGACTTTTTTAGATACACCAATCAATTAGGGTTAACCCTACCTTTTATAAAAAAAACATTACAACAAAATGATTATCAAACAAATACAATAAAACTAAAATATTAATTTTTTGTTTATGCTTAAATTACTTTTCAATTTTTAATTATTTACACCTTCTGGCAACTGTTGTGTATGCACATACGTTGATGTCGGTGGTCCACCAAACACTGAATTAGAAGGATTATTAAAAATGTTGTTTCTTACACTTAATACATCACTTAGAGTTCCAGAATAAACGGTTAGTCCATCCATATTGACATCAGTACCGTAATAACCTAAAGACTGGTAACTAGACACTGGTGGCCCTCCAAATACCGAGTTATTAGGATCATTAAAGATTTGACTTCTTATTCTTGAAACATCAGATAAGGTTCCTGAATAATTTAAACGGCCATCTCCATTAGTATCACCTGCCCACATAGCTACTACTCCACTTGGCATTCCAAAAGTGGTTTGCGCATTGGTACCAAAAGTAATTTGATTACTGGCATTAGTAAAATCAATAGAGGTTGTATTTATTAATATAGCTGTAGATGTCATAATTCCTAAATGATTTCTATGTTTTACAGCTACAAAATAGTTATCTATATTAGCGCTAAAAGATAATACTGAAACCCCATCTGTGGCTACAATATCTCCATCTCTTTGTAATAATGCCGACTGACTATGTAATACGGACGTATTATCATTTTTGTCTCTTAATTCTATCCAAACCCAATCTACAATAGCATTTGCTCCAGTTGTATTGAAAATAGTTGCGTCACACATTAATCCATCTGCGTATGGAGACGTTGTTGGTAATAAACCTGCTACACGTAAATCATCTCGCATTAAAGTTTCCTCTCCTGTATTTGGTTGTAATGCTGCGCCTTGTAAATACACTTTTCCAGCAAGAAAGATACCGCAGGATACTCCGCCATCCGTAATATCCCAATTGTATGGCGCTGATGTTAGTGTTTCTCTGGCATCAAATGCTAAACAATAGGTCGCATCCGCATCGAATCTTACGTTTGTTTGTAGGCCCGTTTCTCCAGCATCAATAGTAGCCCAGCCAATTAAAGTATTATCATAATTTTGTTGAGACATTGCTGAGCCTGTTAAGAAATTTACAAAGGTATCTACAGTACTAATATCCCACGAAGATAAATCTTGATTAAAATCACTTGCTCCATCAAACATTTCATTCATAAAGATAACATTAGAGACATCCCAGTTATTCATAGATTGATTATACCTCAATGCTCTATCAAACATAAAATGCATTCGATCTGCCTTACTAACATCCCAAGTATTTAAGGATTGGTTAAACTTAATAGCTGATTGAAACATCTCAGACATATCAATAGCTCCCGTTACAAACTCACCAATATTCCATTGTGAAATATCCTGATTAAAACGTGTTGCACTTTTAAACATGCCTTTAAACGTGGTTACGTTACCTACATCCCAAGTTGAAATATTCCCATTAAAACGAGAAAGGTTAAACATATATGACATATTTGTAATGGTAGAGGTGTCCCAATTTGAAAGATCTGCAGTTTCGATTCCTTTACAAATAACAAACATTCTAGTTAAATCTGTAGCTTGACTCAAATCTGGGCTATCTATAGCATTAATGGCCATAAATTCACATCCTCTAAAAGCTTCTTTCATAGAAGTCCATTCTTGCATTCCCCACTGTTCTATAGATTTTATTTTGTCTCTATCTCCAGAACTGTTAAAATAAATTCTTGGAAAATCTCCTATCACGCTTACTGTATAAATGTCTGCTGTTGTATATGTATGTGTTGCATTTCCTGTAAATCCAGATTCCACAGTTCCATCTCCCCAATCTACTACATAATTATATCCTGATCCTGTAGTTGGAATCGTAATATTTTCATTCGCTGTGGTGGTTTCCCATGTGGTTATAAAAGCGTTAGTAAAATCACAGTTTTGTCCGCCATCAGTAATCATCCAATTGTACGTAATGCTGGTAAGTGTGTTTCTTGCACTAAGACCTAAACAATATTCTGGTGCTGCGGCAAAAACGATATCCGATGGAATATCATCGTCTCCATCACTTGCATTCCCACTACTATCCGTTGCCCATCCTATCAATAATGCATCATAGTTTTCTGAAGTGAATGCAGTTGCATTTTGAAACATATTTTCAGCTGTTTCCGTAAACGTTACGCTAGTTCCTATGCTACTAATATCCCAACTGCTTAAATCTTGATTAAAGGTTGCTGCGTTTTGAAACATGTTATCCATGCGTTGTACAGCTGACGTATCCCAACCGCTTATATCTTGATTAAAGACTGTTGTGTTAGCAAACATGTATTGCATTTGTTCTACAGAAGACACATCCCATCCACTAATATCTTGGTTAAAATCCTCCGTATTGGCAAACATGGTAGACATTGTAATCGCACTGCTGGTATTCCAACCACTAATATTTTGATTAAATCGAAGTGCACCTACGAATGTTTGAATAAAATTACTCACGCTAGCAACATTCCAACTACTAATATCTTCATTAAATACTTCACATCCTGCAAAGGTTGCATACATATTGACAACATTGCTTACATTCCAATTTCCTATTTCATCTTTTAAATCTTCAAAATTGGTAGCTCCCTGAAACATTTGGTGAATGCCCATAGTTGTTACTCCGCTAAAATCAGGTGTATCCTCTGCATTTAATACTAGATTGCTACAGCCTTGAAATGCCCTGTGCATGGTTGTCCATTGGTTTGGTCCCCATTGTTCAATAGTTAACAGTTTGTCTTTTGATCCATTTGGTCGAGGCGTTACGTTATCTAACAAAAGGTCATTATTAAAATAAATTCTTGGAAATGTTCCACTTATGCTTACGGTATATATAGCTGCATTTGTATAGGTATGTGTAGCATCGCCTGTTTGGCTGGTATCTACAGTTCCATCTCCCCAATCTACTCTATAATCATAAGTAGCTCCAGGAAACGAAGGTATCACGATGGTTTCATTAGCACCTACTTGCCATGTAGTAATAAAAGAAATACTTTCACAGTCTTCCGTGCCGCCGCTGATTATCCAATTATAAGGTATATCGGTTAAAATTTCTATTCCTGCTGCTCCCGGACAATAGGTTGTTGGAGGACCTTCGAATACTATGTCTGAAGGAATATCGTCGTCTCCATCCGTAGCATTACCACTACTATCTGTTGACCAACCTAAAAGCAATGCATCATAATTTTCAGTACTGAATGCCGTAGCATTAAAAAACATATACTCTGCACTTTCTGTAAACGTGACACTGCTTCCTAAACTGCTGATGTCCCAATTACTCAAATCTTGATTGAAAGCTGTGGCATTTTGAAACATCCTGTCCATTCTCTGTACTGAGGAAACATTCCAACCGCTAATGTCTTGATTGAATGCGGTAGCGTTTTGAAACATTTTGTCCATTCGGTGTACAGTAGAAACATCCCAACCACTAATGTCTTGGTTAAAGGAAGTTGCATCTATAAACATGGCATACATATTTGTTGCATTGCTGGTATTCCAACCACTAATATTCTGATTAAAAACAGCTGCTCTTGCAAACATTGCTGAAAAATTTTGAACGTTACTGGTATTCCATCCGCTCAAATCTTGGTTGAAGTTTGGATTATTTATAAACATTTGAAGCATACTAGTAGCTCCAGAAACATTCCAACCACTAATGTCTTCATTAAATAAAGTACAGTTGCCAAAAGTCGCCCACATATTCACCACATTGCTTACATCCCAGTTTCCAATTTGATCTTTTAAATCTACCAAACTACTTGCATTGGTAAACATTTGTTGTAATCGTATTGTAGAAGTTCCGCCTCTGCTAAGGTCTGGACTATCATCTGCATTTAGGACTAAGTTTGTACATCCCATAAAGGCACGACTCATGGTTGTCCATTGATTTGGTCCCCATTGTTCAATTGTTAAGATTTTGTCTTTATCTGCGGCTGCATCATCAAAAAATATTCTTGGAAATGTTCCTCTAATTTTTATTGTGTGAATTCCCGGAGTAACATATGTATGCGTCGCATCTCCAGTTTCACTGGTATCAGCTGTATTATCGCCCCAATCTACAATGTAATCATACGGATCTCCCGAAAACGTAGGAATCGTAATGGTTTCATTGGCAGTTGTGGTTTCCCATGTGGTAATAAATGAAATAGCATCACAGTCTTTTCCTGCATCCGTGATTATCCAAATATAGGAAGTCCCTGTTAAAAGCGCTCTTTCGGTTTCACTATTACAGTAGGTAAGCCCTACAGCTCCTAACCCTAACCCTGAAGGTATTTGTGTTTCGCCAGCATCTAGTGTTACCCAGCCAATTAAAGTATTGTCATAATTTTCCATAGACAGGGCTGTATTGTCTAACATACCTCCCATACTATTCACGCCACTAATATCCCAACTTCCTAGATCTTGATTAAACGCACTTGCATTCTTGAATGCTTCAAAAAGACTTACATCGTCTGATAATTCCCAATTGTTTAAGGGTTGATTAAAGTTTGTATTATTTCTAAACATAAAGCCCATAAATGTAACATTACTTACATCCCAATTGTTTATATTTTCATTAAACGAAGAATTTTGAAACATATAACCTGTTTGTCGAATAGTACTGATATCCCAGTCATTTATACGCCCACCATTATCAACAAAAGCACTTGTCCCTTCAAACATATAAAGCATAGTTGTTACACTGCTTAAATTTGGAATGTCGGTAGCATTTAAAACTATATTGGAGCATCCTCTAAAAGCTCTTGAAAAGTTTCTCCATGGATTAGTTCCCCATTGCTCAATAGACAATATTTTATTTCTATTACTGGTAGTAGAATTATCAAAGCGTATTTGAGGAAATTCCCCAGTAATTTTAACATCATAGATTCCTGCGGTGACATAGGCATGCGTTGCGTCTCCTGTTTCAAATGTTATTGGCGAACCATCTCCCCAGTCTACATAGTAATTATAAATTATTGGGTTTAGGATGTTCGTTTCTATAGGAATTGTAATCGTTTCATTATTTGTAGTTGTTTCCCATTTTGTTACAAATGGCTCTTCTGTTGGGCAGTTAAGTCCTGCGTCATTTAATGACCAACTAAGGTCATTGTCTAAATAATCATGTTCGCTTACCGCATTGCAATAGGTTAATCCTGAAGCTCCTAAATTGATATTAGAAGGTGTATTTGGATTGTTTCTCCAACCCACTAAAGTCAAATCATAAGAACCGCTGGAAAGGCCTGAACCGTTTAACATATTGCTCATGTTCGTAGCATTGATAAGGTTCCAATTCCCTAAGTGTGTATTGAAGTTATTTGCACCTTGGAACATTGAAGAAAAATTATCTACAGTACTTACATCCCAAGATCCCATTTTGCCACCTAAATCTTCTAGTGCATTACAGTTTCTAAACATATCTTCCATATTACTTACCAAACTTAAGTCTGGCACATCAGTCGCTGTGATTTTCAAATTTTCACATCCGTAAAAGGCTTGGGCAGTACTCGTCCATTGATTGGCTCCCCATTGTTTAATTTCATAAAGTTTTAATCTTGTTGAGGTAGCGGCAGACAAGTTATTGTATCTAAATCTAAATTCCCCCGATAGTTTCACCTCGTAAGTTCCTGCTTGCGCATAGGTATGTTGTCTATTTCCAGAAACATCCTTATCTACAGTGCCGTCACCCCAATCTACAGTATAACTATTATTATTACCCGTTGCCCCCGTAAACTGAAATCTAATGCTCTCATTATTAGATGTGGTCCTCCATACCATAATAAATTTGTCTTCCTCGGGACAAGCTAAAGTTGCATCTAAAAATGACCAATTATTACTATTTTTTAAATTTGTACGTTCCACCACAGAAGCACAATACTGTAAACCAACTTCTCCTACATTAATATTAGAAGGAATTTGAGTTTCACCCGCATCTAAAGTAGCCCAACCTATTAACGTAGCATCATAATTATCTACAGATAATCCAGAATTATCAAGCATGTTGTCCATATTGGTAACATTAGAAATGTCCCAACTTCCTAAATTATAATCAAAGTTTTTAGCGTTTTTAAACATCTGATACATTTCGATATTTTGAACATCGGAAACAAATTCGCCAATATTCCATTGTGAAATATCCTGATTAAATAGGTGTGTTTGATTATCAGAAGTCAAAAACATTTGAGCAAAATTTCTACATTTTCCTACATTCCAACCCGTGATATCTTGATTGAAGTTGATTGCATGATGAAACATCCCTCTAAGGGTAGTTGCATTCGAAACATTCCAATTATCTAGCGGTTGGTTAAAATTAGGGCAAACAAAAAACAAACGATAGAAATCGGTTACGTTTTCAACATTCCAACTATTTAAATTCCCTTGGGTATTGATAGCTGTACTCTCGAACATATTTGCCAAAACGGTAACATTAGAAAGGTCTGGAGCACCAGCATCGTTATTTACAACAAGATTAGAACAGCCATTAAAAGCACTCTTCATGCTAGTCCATTGAATAGCTCCCCATTGATCAATTGATAAAATTTTATCTTTATCTCCTGCGTTATTAAAATAAATTCTAGGAAAGTCTCCAAAAATTTCAACTGTATGCGTTCCTGCGGTTGTGTATGTGTGCGTGGCATTTCCTGTAATATTGGTATCAAAAGTTCCATCTCCCCAGTTGACTACATAGTTATATCCATTGCCATCGGTAGGAATTTCGATACTTTCGTTCGCGCTAGTGGTTTCCCAAGTGGTGATAAAAGCAAAATCAGAACACTCAGGTCCTGCATCTGTAATAATCCAATTGTTTGGTGTGTTTTCTAAAATACTTTTTTCATTATATGCATGGCAATACGTGAGTCCAAACGCGCTAAAAGTAATGCCCGTAGGAATTTGAGCTTCTCCGTTTTCTATAGTTGCCCAACCCATCAATGTAGCATCATAATTATCTATGGATAAACCTGTATTGTCAAGCATGCCATCCATATCGGTTACGTTTGAAATATCCCAATTGGCTAAACTTTGATTGAAATTTAGCGCATCTTGGAACATAAAACCTACATCTGTCACTTGGCTTATATTCCAATTTCCTATGGGTTGATTAAAGTCACTTGCTCCAGCAAACATTCCTTCCATGTTTACAGATTCACTCGTGTTAATTGTCCATCCTGATATATCTCTATTAAAATCACGAGCCGAAGAAAACATATTTCTAAAATCTATTATGTTACTTACATCCCAATTGGTGATATCTCCATTAAACTTTTCAGCTTCGTTAAACATAAATGTAACAGATCTAATAGAGCTCAAATCCCAGTTATTCAGATTTGTAGCGTTGAAATTCTTACATTTACTAAACATTCTCGATACATCAGTTACATTTGATAAGTTAGGGGCATCCGTTGCATTGTACGTCAGGTTTTCACATCCATCAAACGCATTAAACATATCTCGCCAAACAATAGTTCCCCATTGTTCAATGCTTTTAATTTTTAATCGATCTCCTGTCTCGTTAAAATAGATTCTAGGGAATAAACCACCTATTCTTACTGTATATGTACCAGCGCTAGTATAGGTATGCGTGATGTTTCCTGTAACTGAATTGTTTATTTGCCCATCTCCCCAATCTATATAATACCCGTATCCTAGTCCACCAGTAGGAATTGTAATAGATTCGTTTGCTGAAGTCGTTTCCCAGGTTGTAATAAAAAGACCATCATCAGAAACATTACTACAATCTAAACCACTATCTATAAAATTCCAATTCGTGGGAGCGCTCGCTAATGTTGTTCTTATTGCCTGCGATGCACAATACGTACTGTTATCAAACCTAATATTTAATCCACTTGGAATTTGTGTTTCTCCTGTATCTAGCGTTCCCCATCCAGTCACAGTTTGGTCATAATTACTTGTTGAAACACCTGCTTGAGCAAATATAGCATCTGTCCCGGTTACATTACTAATGTCCCAATTCCCTAAATTTTGATTAAAAAGAGCGGCTCCTTGAAATATTCTATGAAGGATTTGTACATTACTCGTATCCCAATTACTTAGATCTTCATTAAATACAGTACAGTTTCGAAACATTTGCTCCATATCTTGCACATTACTCACATCCCATGTCCCTATTTTATTTCTATTATCGACAAAAGCATCAGCGTCTTTAAACATTTTATTAGTAGACGTTACATTACTAAGGTTTGGAGTATCACTAGTATCGAGGATTAAGTTATCACAGCCTTCAAAAGCAGACTCCATAGTTGTCCAAGGGTTATTTCCCCAACGCGATATAATTGTTATCTTCGATTTATCTGGACTGTTAGAAAAAATTATTCTTGGAAACAAACTTCCGTCTAGTATTCTAATAATATAAGACCCTGCATTTCCAAAAGTGTGCGTTAGGGCTCCTGTAACATTCGTATAAGAAACAGTGGCATTAGGATTAAAAGGAACAACAACATCAACATTATAGTTGTAAGTTAAAGAACCATCAATAGGTATGGTGAAGGTTTCATTTTGAGTAGTGGTTTCAATAAAAAACTCAAAATTTTGAGAAAGCATTTTGTTTGAGATAAAAGTGCAAAAAATTAAGCTTAGTAGTAGTGTTCGCATAGTATAAGGGTCTTTTTTTGCAAAAGTATATTAAACCTAATAATACTATGCTTTTTTTGTGGTAGCAAAAAGTAGCAAAGTCAAAAATATTATAGTTTTTAAAAAACTATAATATTGAAGTGGTATTTACAAAATACTGATTAAAAAAATGAAAAATTATTAATGTTGATGTAGCATTAGATTTTTTTTAGTAATAAAAAAACCAGAACAAATTCATGTTCTGGTTTTTAAATAACATATACTATTTACTATCGTAGAGTAATTTTTAAAACTTAATTTCCACCTTCTGGCAATTGCTGTATAAACACATATGTTCCTGTTGGTGGTCCTCCAAAAACAGAATTAGAAGGATTATTAAAGGTATTATTTCTAATATGCAATACATCACTTGCTCCTCCTGAATACACGGTTAGTCCATCCATATCTATATCTGTTGTATTGTAACCTGAAGATTGGTAACTAGCCACTGGTGGACCTCCAAATACGGAGTTATTTGGATCATTAAAAACTTGACTTCTTATTCCTGGAATATCTGATAAGGCACCTGAATAATTTAATTGCCCATCTCCATTAGCATCTCCTGACCACATGGCAACTACTCCACTTGGCATACCAAAAGTGGTTTCTGCATCTGTACCAAAAGTAATTTGATTATTCGCATCGGTAAAATCTATAGTTGATATAGCTCCTGATAAAGCTACAGATGTATCTGTCATTATTCCTAAATGATTTCTATGTTTAATAACAATATAGTAACTACCTTGAGCTTGGTTAAATACTAAAGGAGATGTTCCATCTATTTCAACAATATTTCCATCACGCTGTAATAATGCTGATTTGCTATCTACTACAGTAGTATTTGAGTTTGCATCCCTAAGTTCTACCCAAACCCAATCTACTATTGCATCTACTCCTGTTGTATTTAAAACTGAAGCATTTATAGTTAGCATATCTATATACGGACTTGTTGTTGGTATATCTCCAGACGCTCTTAAATCATCACGCATTAATCCATCTGTAGCTATAGTAGAATTTAAAGCTGCTCCTTGCAAGTATACTTTTGGGCTTACTCGTAATGGGCAATTTCCTGTTGGGTCTTCTACAGTAACAACGGTTACGCATGTACCTTCATTTCCAGAAATGTCTGTTACCGTTAATGTCACTGTATTTTCACCTACATTAGAACAATCAAAATTAGTTATATCTATACTAGAACTAGCTACACCACAATTATCGGTTGCATTATCAAGAATATCTCCCACTGTTATTGAAGCACTTCCCATAGCATCAAGCTGTACTATAAATGGTGCTACACAATTTGCTATAGGTGCTTCCGTATCTTCATAAATAGCTGTTGCTTCTCCTGTACATCCATTAACACTTTCGGTAAATGAGTATGTAATTGTATGTGCGCCAGCTCCTGCCACGTTAGGATTGAAACTAAATGTTGTCCCGTTACCATCGTCTGTTACACCAGGTCCACTATAGGTTCCTCCCACTGGTAAACCTCCATTTCCTCCTGCGCAAAGATCTGCTGGTAACGTTAATGTTACGTCTGGTAAAGCAAATACTTCTACTGTATCACTTGCTGAATTAGAACAGCCATTAGCATCTGTATACGTGTATGTTACTGTATGAATTCCTGCTCCTGCAACTGAAGGGTCGAAAAGATAATTAATTCCACCTCCAACATTGGTTACTCCTGGACCACTAAATACACCTCCCGCACCAGAAGGACTTCCTGCCAATGAAGATAACTGTATCCCTCCATTAGTACAAAGGTCTGCAAAATCTACTGAAAAGGTTACAGCTGGTAAAGCAAAGACTTCTATTATATCATTTGTTGAAATCATTCCTAACGTATAAGTTATCGTTGTCGTACCAGTACCCGCTGTTGCTGGATCGAAACTATAAGTCAATCCATTACCATCATCGGTTACTCCGTTTCCTGAATAGATACCACCTGTAGGTGTTGCTCCGCCAAGTGTGTTTTGTACACCAGCATCTATGCATAAATCTGCTGGTGCTGTAAATTTTAAGCATCCTGCTGTTCCTAAATCGAAAACCTCAACATCATCAGTTACAGAATTACCACTTTCTGTATAGGTTATTGTAGTTATACCTGCTCCAGCAATATTAGGATTAAATGTATACGTTATTCCATTACCATCATCTGTAACTCCATTTCCTGAATAGACACCGCCTACTGGAAAGCCACCGCTTAATCCAGACTGCTCACCTTCATCTATACACAAATCATTTAAGGCTGAAAAACTTATTGATGGCGCAATATTTATTCCACAAACAGATAATGCTGTTTCTGCACTGTCTTGACAGCCAACCCCACTTAATGAATTACTAACAAATATTAAACACTTATTAGCACCTAAACTTGAAATTACCGTATTAGTTAAATCACCAGAAGCTGGCCCAAAAACAATTGTTCCCGAAGTACCAGAACCCGAATCACCTTCGTATACTGTTAAGCTGTTTCCAAAATTATTATTAAACGTTCCTGAATTAATTGTGGCTTGAGCTGCCATTCCTGATGATGGACAAACTTCAAACACGACTAAATTTGTTTCTACATTTTCACCTCCACAGAAAAAGAAAGATGATTCTTCTGAGGGACAACCACATGCTTCGAGTACTTCAATTGTATCTGTTCCTGTTGCTCCACAAACACCGGGTTCTGTATAGGTTATAGAATGTACTCCTACTCCAGCAAATGCAGGGTTAAAGAAATAATTTGCTCCTGTATTAGTAATACCCGGACCAGAATAAGTTCCTCCTGATGGCGTTGCATTATTCAAAGCTACTGTTCCAGCATCTATACATAAATCTGCTGGTGCTGTAAAGTTAATTGTTGGTACGGCAATAACATCTACAGTATCTGATGCTGCACCTCCATTAGTGTATGTAATGGTAATAGTCCCAGTACTAGCCGTGTTAGGATCAAAAGAATAAGTAGAACCATTACCATTATCTGTAACTCCTGGTCCAGAATAAACACCTCCAGAAGGTGAACCTCCACTTAGGTTTGTTTGTATCCCTGCATTTACACATAAATCGTTTGGTGCTGTAAATGAAACTGTTGTTGCTGATATACTCTCACTACATACCTCAGTTGTTGTATCAAAACCTTCAGCACAGCCGAAAATTCCTGGTGTATTATTGAATACAAAGATTAGACATAAGTCGGGTTGCGTTGCAGTAATGGTATTACCACTTATATCTCCATTTACTGGACCAAAGACAATAGTCCCAGATGTTCCTGAACCAGAAGCTCCTTCGTATACTGTTAAGTTAGTTAATGTTGTTGGAATTCCTGCAAATGCAGATCCAATCGTCCCACTTATAATAGTAGATTGCGCTATTTCTCCTGTAGATGGACAAAACTCAAAACCTACTACATTACTATCATTTTGAGAATGGCAAAAGGTATTATATGTTTGACCTGAGCCACACTGCGCAAACGAAAGATTTAAACTGAATAGAAAAAGAATTACAATTAGCACTATAGATAACGGAGTAGTTTTTTTCATAAGTCACAGATTTAAAAGCGGTTAAAACATCTTTATAGTTAGCACAATATAGATATAATATTTTTAAATTAAAGTTATGTTTTAAGCATAAAAACCCAGAACAAAGTCATGTTCTGGGTTTTTAAATAATATATATTATTTAGAATAATTTTAAAACTTAATTACCACCTTCTGGCAATTGCTGTATAAACAAATATGTTGCTGTTGGTGGTCCACCAAATACTGAATTAGAAGGGTTATTAAATATATTGTTTCTAATATGCAATACATCACTTGTCCCTCCTGAATATACTGTTAGTCCATCCATATCTATATCTGTCGTATTGTAACCTACCGATTGGTAACTTGCCACAGGTGGACCTCCAAATACGGAATTATTTGGATCATTAAACACTTGACTTCTTATTCCAGGAACATCAGATAAAGCTCCTGAATAATTTAATTGCCCGTCTCCATTAGCATCTCCTGCCCACATGGCTACTATACCACTTAGCATGCCATACGTGGTTTGCGCATCTGTTCCATAAGTTATTTGATTATTGGCATCTGTAAAATCTATAATGGTTGATGTTGTTGATAAGCTTATTATATTTTTAGACATAATACTTAAGTGGTTTCTGTGTTTAATTACTATGTAATAATCGCCACTACTTAATGAAAATGTTAATGAAGAAATTCCATCTACATCAACAATATCTCCATCACGTTGAAGCAAGGCAGATTGTGAAGTAACTATAAGAGTATTATCTGTTTGATCTCTTAATTCCACCCATACCCAATCTACAATATCATCATCTATGATTCCTGTACCTGCAGTACCACCTGTATTAAATACTGTAGAAGCACAAGTTGCTGCATCTGTATACGGACTAGTTGTCGTGATAAGGCCTGTGACACGTAAATCGTCTCGCATTAAGGTCTCTTCTCCTGTATTTGGATTTAAAGCGGCTCCTTGTAAATAAGCTTTAGCTTCTAATTTATAATCTAGAATACATTCAGTATCACTAAACATAATTTGAGGATCAATATAACCAACCCAAGTGGTTACTGAATACGTTGCATTATCTACCAGTACACAGGTTAGATTTGGTGTGTTTGTCGCTTGGAAATCGCTTGGGGAATCCATATTGGTATTGTTTCCATTTTGAAGATTAAGGGAGATTAAATCACTATTATCATCCAAAAGAACATATTCTAATAAATTATTAGCAGACAAATCTAAGCTAGTTAGACTTGTATTTTCAGCAGTAACATACCTAAGATTAATATTAGAAGATAAATCAATACTCGCCATAAGATTATCATTTAATATCAAATTATTCAAAGCATAAAAATCTTCTATTCCAGTTGTATCATATATAGCCCCAGAATTTGTATAAGAAATATCTAAACTTTCTTCATCTATAATTAATCCTGTAGGTACTTGTCCATCTCCAGAAATATCATCATGTCCTAAATTCTCTAATCGCGTTTCGAAATTGATGTCTGGCACCTGTGTGTATCTACAATACGTCGTACTAAAACTGGTCGTTACATCTATATTATTCCAATTCGTATCACTGTAAGCAACATCGTCTACAATAATGCAGGTAAGGTTATCATTACTTGTCGTGATTAGATTATAGATATTGGTATTTACACCGTTTTGTATATTTAAGTAAATAAGCTCGTTATTATATAAAGATAATTCCTGTAATGCCACGTAACTCGTTAAGTCTAGATAAACCAAGTGATTTGAGTTTGCTAATAGGTTTTCGATACTCGTAGGCACTTCTAAAAGCGTTAAGTCGTTTGTTGATATATCTAAATACGAAAGTGGTACGTTAGATCCAAAGTTCACTTCTGCTATTTGGTTACTAGAACAATCTAATGCTGTTAATGCTTCAAAATCTTCTATTCCTGTTAGATCTGCGATGTTTTCATTACTCACATCTAAAATTGTTACTACTTCTATCAAAGCAGTAGGTACTTGTCCATCACTAGAAATATCATCATAGCCTAAAGCTTCTAGAGCAGCTTCAAAATTAGCATCTGGTATAGCGGTATAACGACAATAAGTGTCTTCAAAACTTGCTCCTACATCTATGCTAGTCCAATTAGTAGTACTATAAACTTCATCATCTACTAGAATACAAGTTAAATTTGGAGTGCCAGTAGCATTAAAAAATAGATTATTGGTATTATTACCATTTTGATAATTAAGATAGTTTAAAAAGTTATTATTTGCCAAGTATAAATATTGCAATTGCGTATTTGCACTTACATCTAATTCAATAAGCCAACCGTTATCTGCATATAATGAATTAAGCGATACATTTTGACTAAGATCTAGATTAAAGAAATTATTACTTGAGCAATTTAAATCTTCTAATAGAATGTTATTTGTTAAATCTAAGTTTGAGAGATTATTATCCTGTACATTTAAATCTAAAAGGGCTGTAAAATCTTCAATACCTGTTAAGTTAGAGATGCTTTCATCGCTAACGTGTAAAGTAGTCACAACTTCAATTAATGCAGTTGGTACTTGTCCATCACTAGAAATATCATCGTATCCTAAAGTATCTAAAGCTGCTTCAAAATTAGCATCTGGTATGGAGGTATAGCGACAATAGGTGTCTGAGAAACTAGTTGCACCGTCAATATCCGTCCAATTCGTAGTACTATATGTAGCATCATCTACTAAAATACAGTCTAAGTTTGAATTTCCTGTTGCTTGAAAACTAGTAACATTTGTGTTATTCCCATTTTTAAGGTTTAGGTAGGATAAGTTCGTATTCTGACAACGTAAAAATGTTAAATCAGTTTGAGTGCTTAAGTCTAAAGAACTTAAGTTAGTATCATTAACTCTAATTGTTGTAATTAAAGGGTTATTACTCAAATCTAATATAGATATTGAAGTATTTTCAACTCTTAATTCTTCAATATTAGGGTTATTTGATAAATCAAGTGCTGAAAGCGGGGAATCATACGCTCGAAGTAGCGTGATTAATGGATTGTTACTTAAATCTATTGTAGAAATATCTGTGTTATAAGTTCTTAACTCTTTTAAAGCGGTATTAAAACTTATGTCTAAACTTGAAATATCGTTATTATTAATTTGCAAGTTCTCTAATAATGGGTGATTCGTAACATCTATTTCTGTAAGTTCATTTGCTCCTAAATTGATATTTTTTAATGCTAAATTATTTGAAAGATCTATAGATAGTATATCATTGTTGTTTGCTGCTAAAGTCTCTAAGAGCGTATTTTGACTAATATCTAAATTTGTTAAACCGTTTTGTCTACAAGCTAAAGTTACTAATGCAGTAAAATCTTCTATTCCTGTTAAATCTGATATGCCTTTATTTTGAATACTAAGGCTTGTTACCACTTCTATTAAAGCAGTAGGCACTTGTCCATCGGCAGAAATATCATCATAACCAAGTGCTTCTAATTCAGCCTCGAAATTAGCATTTGGAATGGCAGTATAGCTACAATAGGTATCACTAAATGAGGTTTGCACATCAATATTGGTCCAATTAGTTGTACTATAGGCCGCATCATCAACAAGAATACAAGCTAAATTTGGGTTGCCCGTAAAAATGGAAAAACTAATATTTGTGTTATTCCCGTTTTTAAGATTCAAATACTCTAAATCATTGTCGAAAACTGTTAAGTTTGATAAGGCAATGTTATTACTTAAATCTAAACTGGTTAGATTGTTCCCATCAACAAACAACCAACTTGCGGCTGTATTCGCGCTAACATCAATGGTGTCTAAAAAATTATTATTTACAACTAAATCTGACAGTAAGATGTTGCTAGACAAGTCAATACTAGTTAAATTATTATCATTAAGCCATAGCCTTTCAAGTGCAGTATTATTGGTTATATCAATACTCGATAATACATTTTGACCTCCATAAAGCCAGATTAATGAAGTATGATTTTGAACATCAATAGTATTAATCGTATTATCTGTGAATGTTAGATATTCCAACGCCAAATTGTTGTTTATATCTAAACTAGTCAATGAATTTTGACTTACATCTAAACTAGTAAGAGAGCTATTATTAGATAAATCAATACTGGTTAATCCATTTGAATTTATACTAAACGATTCTAGTGATGTTAATGTTGAAATATCAACATTGGTCAAGTTATTTGAAGATAAAAATAAGCTCGTCAATACAGGTAAATTACTAAAGTTAACAGTTGTTAAATCATTGTTAGTTGCCTGAATAGATTCTAAATTGATGTTTCCGCTGAAGTCAACTGTAGTGAGGTTAGCATTGTTATTACATATAAATGTTATTAGACTTCCGTTAGTTGGTAAAATTAATGAAGTTAAATCATTTGCATCTGCATCTATTGTTTCAAGTACCACATTATTACTTAAATCAAGACTAGTTATACTATTTGACTCACAAACTAAAGAAATAAGTGCTGTAAAATCTTCAATTCCTGTTAAATCGGAAATGTTTTTAGAACTTACATCTAATGATGTCACTACTTCGATAAGTGCAGTAGGCACTTGTCCGTCATTAGAAATATCATCATAACCGAGTGCTTCTAATTCAGCTTCAAAATTTGTATCTGGAATGGCGGTATATTGACAATAATCACTTTCAGAAAAACTATGACCTACGTCAATATTTGTCCAATTTGTAGTGCTATAGGCTGCATCATCTACTATAATACAACTAAGACTAGCACAACCTGCAGTATTGAATTGAGATACATTCGTGTTATTCCCATTCTGTATATTCAAATCAACTAAACTGGAATTACTATTTGCTACTAAATCTGTTAAACTAGTGTTCAAACTAAGATCTAATGTACTAACTGAGGTACTAGAAATCCATAGCGTTTCTAATAATAAATTAGCACTTACATCTAAACCTGTTAAACTACTATATCCGCAATGCAAAAAGGTTAGATTTACGTTATTACTTACATCCAATTGTGTAAATGAATTATACGCAGCTGTAAGGCTTTCAAGCGCAGTGAAATCTTCTAAACCTGTAAAATCAGCTATGTCTTGATAGCTAGCAGATACCGAAGTCACTACTTCAATTAAAGCAGTTGGTACTTGTCCATCACTAGAAATATCATCGTATCCTTGTGCTTCAAGCCAAGCTTCAAAATTAGCGTCAGGAATAGCTGTGTAACGACAATAATCACTTTCAGAAAAACTAGTAGTACCGTCTATGCTTGTCCAATTAGTCGTACTGTATGCTGTATCATCTACTAGAATACAAAACAGATTGCTGTTTCCAGTTGTATTAAATGTTGTAACATTCGTATTGTTTCCATTTTGAGTATTTAATGAATTCAATTGATTACCTGATAATGAAATAACTTCTAAATTTGAATTATTAGTTAAATCTAGAGAGGTTATATTATTATTACTTACATAAATGTGTGTTAAATCAGTATTATTACTAACATCTAAATTGGCAATTTCATTATCTCGAAGAGTAAAATAAGTTAGCAATGTATTATTACTTAAATCTATAGTCGTTAAAAAGTTTTCTTGAGCATAAAGCCTATCTAGATTAGATAAATTACTTAAATCAATACTAGTTAAATTATTAGTAGTTACATATAGGTTTTCCAACCCAATAAAATCTTCAATACCCGTTAAGTCAGCAATATTATTATTACTTACGTCCAAATTATTTACTGTTTCTATCCAGTTAGTAGGAACTTGTCCATCTCCTGAAATATTATCATAACCCAATGTTTCAAGGGCAGATTCAAAATTAGCATCAGGAATAGTGGTATATGCACAACCCGTTTCATAAAAATTAGTATGACTGTCTATATTTGTCCAATTTGAAGTGGAATAAGCTGCATCGTCTACTAGAATACACGATAAGCTTGAATTACTTGTTAAAGAAAAATTATTGATTATAGTATTGTTTCCATTTCTTAGGTCTAAATAGGTCAACTCATTATTGTAAAGTTGAACAATTGCTAAAAGTGTATTGTTGCTTAAATCCATACTGGTGATGAAATTATCACCAGCCCAAAAGTTATTTAATAATACATTCTGAGAAAGATCTAAACTTGTCAAATCGTTACCTCTACATATTATGCCAGTTAATGCTGTATTATTGGTTAAATCTAAAGTAGCGACATCATTAAACTGAAAATGTAAAGTCTTTAACAGAACATTATTACTCAAATCAAGACTTGCAACAGTATTATTTCTAAATGATAAGGTTTCTAGGTTTGTATTCGCTGTAACATCTATAATAGTTAAGTTATTATAATCTAACCTTAATGTTATTAAATTACTTAAAGCACTTACATCTACGCTTGTTAAAGAATTATTGTCGGCATCTAGAGTTTCTAAAGCAACAAAATCTTCAATCCCGGTTAAATCTGAAATAGATGCTCCGTCTACATTCAGCGAAGTAACTGTATTGATTAAAGAGGTTGGTACTTGTCCATCAGCACTAATATCATCATAACCTAAAGCTTCTAAAGCAGCTTCAAAATTAGCATCAGGTATTGCGGTATAAGCGCAATATAAACTGAAACTTGCTGTACCATCAATATTCGTCCAAGTTGTTGTGCTATATGCTACATCATCAACCTCAATGCAAGTCAAGCTTGGATTCCCAGTGGCATCAAATTCCGAATTGGCCGTCATGGTATTATTACCATTCTTTATGTTAAGGTACGTTAGATTATTATCACTGCAGTCCAATACTTCTAAAGATGCATGATTACTTAAGTCTAAACTGGTGAAACTATTATTATAAATTTCTAAGTTCAGTAAGTTTAAATTATTACTGATATCTATAGTACTTAGCGCACAATTGAACGCTTCATAATATAATAAGGCTGTATTGGCACTCGTGTTTATGCTTGTTAATGCTGAATTATTATCACATCTAAAAGTATCCAATAACACGTTTGAAGTCATGTCCATACTCGTAAGTGAGTTATATGAACAATCAAAATTAGTAAGTGCTGTAAAATATTCAATACCCGTTAAATCTGTAATACCTTCATTCGCTACATTTAACCATTGTACTGTATTAATTAAAGCTAATGGTACTTTATTATCTCCTAGCAAATCATCGTATCCTAAATCGTTTAATGCTGATTCAAAATTGCTATCAGGAATACTCACATAATCTGCAGATTCATTTATAGTATAATCTCCTAATTCTTTAGGGCATTCATCATTACCCCATACAACCCATACATTATAGGTTGTTGCTGCTAATCCTGTTATAGATGCTGTTCCTAAGCTGTTATTAAAATTATAAGGATAATTTACGCCACCATCTATACTAAACTTTATAACATTTCGCGAAGGATTATCTATAAACGTAACAGAAAAACCTCCATCACTACCACCAATAGTAGAATCTACTGGAGTTACTGTCGCTATTGGCGCCTCAGAATCTACAGTAAATGTACCTATACTAACAGCACAGCTTCCTCCATAGCTTGCCCATACATCATAATCTCCTGGTGTTAATCCTGTAATACTTCCAGTTCCCATTGTATCATCAAATGAATAATCATAATTAAGACCACCATCGATACTAAAATCTATTTGTGTTTCTGTTGCATTATCAAAAAAACTAAGCGCAATACTACCATCATTTAAAGAACAGGTTTCATTTGTTGTACCGGTTGAACTAGCCGTTGGTGTTGTTCCTGTACTAATAATAAAATCACCTAGCTCTAAAGGGCATTCATCATTACCCCAACGTACCCAAATATTGTAGGTTGCAGCACTTAAACTTGATAGCGTTTGTGGACTAGTCGCATCATCATAATTATAATCATAGTTAGTGCCTCCATCTATACTAAATTCAATATTTGTTCTTGAGCTATTGTCCGAAAAAGTAAACGTTAAAGATCCATCACCTCCGATGCATGTTTCATTTTGAGCTACTACGGAAGATACTGGGTATTCATCAACATCTAAAACCACTGTATTAGAGTTCGTAGTACTACAGCTATTGATTAATTGTACACGGTAATCATACGCATCCATTGAAAATAACGGATTGGTTATAGTTAAAGTAGTAGATGTAGCTCCTGAATAGGTTCCATCGTTACTAATGTTTGACCATCCACTTCCATCATCAACTTGCCATTGTAATGAATCGTAATCTGATCCTGAAACGGAAAAACTTGTCATATCGCCTTCACAAGTTGAAACATCATTGGGTTCACTAGAAACCGAAGGATTTACAACCACATATCCAGCTCCTACACCAACAGCGTAGAAAGCATTGGTTGTTGACTGTTCTTGCTGTGAACAACTACCAAACAAATCTATAGCAGCTTGAATAGCATGCGTTCTTGCATCTGTATAGTCTGAGGTGCTAGTTAGATAATTATCTTGCATTTGCCAAACGATAGCTGCAGCGTCATCCATTCCTATAGCTCCTACATTAAAAGTATCGCCATTATCATTTGTTCCAGATCCACCTTGTGACAATAACCAAAACCAGTAGTTTAACACACCACTATTGGTATGTACCCCACAATAATCATTATAAGCTCCACTATTTGTATCCCCATCAGGTGTACAGCCTACTACATCGTACCAATGGGTTCCTCCGTAAGTATCTGGCTGACTGTAATTATTAGGGTTAGACATAGAACGAAAAGCTCCTCCTCCATTCTCTTCATTTATTTCTGAAAAATCTTTTGATGTGCCATAGTTATTATTAGAATAGTTTTCAATAACCATTGCCCAAATATCTGACAAACCTTCGTTTAATGCCCCAGATTCTAATTCATAATCTAAGTTTGAGGTGGCATTATTAATACCATGTGCTATTTCATGAGCAACAACATCTAATGTTGTTAATGGTGTATATGAACCACTACCATCTCCGTAAATCATGTAACCACTAGTATTACTTATTCCTGCCCAACCAGCATTAGTATAATTAGTTCCATAATGAACTAGAGAAAGTAAAGCTCCATTGCTTCCGTTATAACTATTATGTGAATGTTCATTATTCCAATAATCATAAACCAATTGAGAACCCCAATGTACATCTAAAGCATACTGGTCTTCGTTTGCACTCATTTCTGCTGCTGTCCAAGTATTGTTATTATCAGTAAATTCAAATAATGATCCTGTTACATCTGTTCCTGTTTGTATATCTACAGTAATAATTCCTGTTTTTGTACCTAAGCCTTGGGTCGACAAATTCCAGTTACTTCCTGTTGCTCTTGATTCGTCATTTAAAATATAATTACCATCTAGTAGTGTCTCAAAACTTTGAGAACCTGAATAAGCTGTTGCTGCGGTACCAGAAACATATAAAGCCTCTCTTTTTTTATCTTTTGTATGACTATTATGAACCAGTTTATTCCCCTTAACTCCAAAACAACTAAAGAACTGATTATCATATTTTAATACAGTGCCATTACTAGCATCAATGTAAACCGTTCCCATTCTAAGTTCTTTACCATTTACTCCTATACCAATAGCATACACCAAATTTAATTCTCCAGTTCTCCTATTTGGTAGAATAAGTAATTCTTGTTTTGGTTTTGTGTCTTTGGATAGCTCTCCTTCTCCTAACCAAAAAACATTATTCGAACCCATAAATTGTTTTGCAATGCTTTGTATTTGAAACGTAGAAATACTAGACCTTGTTTTTACTCCAGAAGAGTTAAAATAAGCGCCATTATAAGATTGCCTTAATCCATTTTTATCATGTACTTTCAAGACTCCAAAATGAACTTTAATACCATTGTAATATTGCTGGTATGTTCTATGTGTTATTCCAGACTTATCAATTTCGGTTTTTATTAATCGAAACTCTGTACCTGAAATTGGTTTTAATTCGGAATAGAGAATACTTTGATCTGTACTTCTTTGTAAAGTCTTTTTAACTTTTGTTAAGGGTATTTTTCCAAAGTTTAATTTTTCTTGAGCATGAGTCAAGTTGATTGCTAAAAGGAGTACGATAAAAAGCAAGTGTGATCGTTTTCTCATAATGGGGATGTGTTATTTTGTTGTTTTAGCTTTGCAAAAATGTAGGTTTTGAAAAGCTCAATAAATTATACAGCGCTAAAATAACGAGGCACAATTCATTACAAAAAAACATAGGGGTGACACATGGGGTGACAAAACAAAATCATCTAAAACAAAGAGATTTAATACAAATAACTCTTCTTTGTTTTTATTTAAACAGATTGAATATAAGTTTCTAAATCTTCTTCTGGAGTTAAATTCATTTTTTTACGAATCCGATTTCTAGATTTTTTAACAGCTAAAATTGAAGTGTGTCGAAGTTTTGCTATTTCTTGCCTACCTAATCCTAATTTTAAATAAGAACAGATTTCAATATCAGTTTTTGTAAGCTCAGGGTGTTTTAATTTAAGTGATTTATAAAACTCAAAATGGAGTTCTTCTAAATGATTTTTTATCATTAACAATCTAGAATCATCAAGGGCTTCAGATTTTAAATCTGCAATAATACTTTTTATAGAAGTGTCTTCCTTTTTTAACACTACATTTTTAAGATCTACAACTAATTTTTCTTTAGATTTTAAGTGCTGAAGAGACTCCGTCATCAAGCTGGTAATTTCTTCTTTTCTAGTAATAATTTCTTCACTTAAATCATCTATTTCAGATTTTAAAAAAGTAATACGTTCATTACTTTCCGCTTTAGATAATTTTAATTTAGCATTTAATATCTCTTGGTTTGCTTTCTCAATATGCCATCTTTTTTTAAAATATCTACCTATAATAATTGCTATAATTAAGGTGATAATGAATAATGTGAAATATAATTTTTTTCTTAATATCTGGTTTTCAGATTGTGCTTGAATTATTTTCTTTTCCTGAACATGCAATATACTATCTGCCAATTTTTGGCGTTCAAACTTATAATTAAGCTCTATTTCTCTTACTTCTTTTACTTTTTTAATATTAAAAATACTATCATGAATCTTAAAAAACTTTCGATAATCATTTAATGCTTTATCAAATAATTTCATTTCATAATAAGCCTGACTTCTTCTTTTATATGATAATGCCAATCGTCTACCAATACCTTCATTTTTAGATATTTTAATAGCCTCTTCTGCATGATATAATCCTTTAGTAAACTTCTTTAAGTGAATATAAATTCTTGATAAATTATAATGAGAAGTAGCTATAGCAGTTTTTTTTCCTATTCTTTGTACATAGTATAAATTAGTAAGTTGTAATGCTAATGCTTCTTTATACTTTTTTTGTTTAATGAGCACATTAGACTTATTAGCGATTACTTGATATACTCCCTCTTCATAACCTGACTGTTTATATTTTTCATCTGCCTTATTAAAATAATAAAACGCAGAATCCGTTTTGTTTATAGCATTATAAACACCTGCGATCATATTATAATTGTTTCCTTCTGGTCTAGGTCTATTAAGTTTTTGATTAATTTTAATTGCCTTTTTTAAATTTATTATAGATTTCTCATATTCTTTTTGAAATTTATAAACAGTACCTATATTATGATAATTAGAAGATAAATTTGCAGAATCTCTTATCGCTAAAAGTATTTCTTGAGCCTCTAAATAATACTGTAATGCTTTTGAGTAATTGGACTTTTTTCTATTTAAGATACCTAATTGTTGGAAAACTTCTGTCTCTTGTAATCTAGTGTCATACCCCTTTTGCCTATCTATAAGCGTAATAGCTTGGTCTGTATAAGATTTAACTGTATTAAAATCTCTTCGTAATTGGTAACTACCTAATTCTAGTAGCCGCTCTATACGTAAAGAATCTGTTTTTGCTTGTTTAACTGCTTGTTTTAAAAGTACAAGAGTTGTATCTACTTCTTGGGAAAATGAAAAGAAGCCTAACAAAAAGAGGAAAATAATGAAGATCTGTTTCATTATTACAAAACTAGTAATTTATAAATAATAAAAACCATCTTAAATTTAAGATGGTTTTATTCGTTTATTTAAAATTATAAACCTATCATTAATCTGTACTTTCTGGTAATTGCTGTATAAACAAATAGGTTCCTGTTGGTGGACCACCAAAAACAGAATTAGAAGGATTATTAAAGATGTTGTTTCTAATATGTAATACATCACTTGCTCCTCCTGAATACACTGTTAGTCCATCCATATCTATATCTGTTGTATTGTAACCTGTAGATTGGTAACTAGCCACCGGCGGACCTCCAAAGACGGAGTTATTAGGATCGTTAAATACTTGACTTCTTATTCCTGGAACATCTGATAAGGCTCCTGAATAATTTAATTGCCCATCACCATTCGCATCTCCTGCCCACATAGCAACTACTCCACTTGGCATGCCAAACGTGGTTTGCGCATCTGTTCCATAAGTGATTTGGTTAGCAGCTTCTGTATAGTTAACAGCTGTAGCTGTATTAGATAATGCTACTGTACTAGCAGTCATAACACCCAAATGGTTACGATGATTTATAACAACATAATAATTTCCTGCTTCGGTTGCATTAAAATATACTGGTGAATTTCCATCTACATGAACTATATATCCATCGCGTTGTAATAAAGCTGATCGTGAAGCGATAATTGTTGTATTGTCTGAGCTATCTCGTAGTTCTAACCAAATCCAATCTACAATAGCATTGGTTCCTTCTTTAACAAATACAGCTGTGTTACAGGTCATGCCATCTGAATATGGACTTGTTGTTGGTATTATATCATTAATTCTTAAATCGTCTCGCATTAGGCTTTCTTCTCCTGTATTAGGGTTTAAGGCTGCGCCTTGTAGATAGGCTTTTGCATTTAACCCTGTATTACAATTATCTAATATATCTTGAACGCTATCCCATGCTGCAGCATTTGTCCCGAAAAACGATAAGGTTGTTGCTCCGTTACCAGTAGTTACATAACTATATAAACCACATAAGCTTGTAATATTTGGCTGATTTTGAATAGTAAATGTATCTGTAACATTATTTAACGCAAATAGGTTCATACTTCCTAATGAATTATTATCTCTAATAGTAGATGAACTTGTAGCTGTTAATGATGTTAGATTTTGCAAAGCATCAATCTCTAATAAATTCCCATTAAAACTAATCCCTAAAGTTCCCATATTTGTTAAGGACTCTAAAAACGAGTTATTTAAAGAGGTTATTCCTTCGTTTCCTGAAAGATTTAAAGAACCAAGAGAGGTAATATTTAAATTAGAAAAACCTTCTAGATTAGTTACTAAGTCACAGTTTGTTAAATTAAAGCCTCCTAAACTTGTTAAATTATCCATACCCTGAAGGGAGCTTAATACTGTCATATCGGTTAACGAAAGCCTCCCACCTATACTAGTGACATTTTGAAGAAAGGTCAAGTTAGTCATCGTAAGATCATCAAACTCGGAATCAGCAGCAACTGTATTTAATACTGGTACAGTAATCGAGTTTACTAGTGGTGAATTATTAATTGAAAAATCATTTCCGACACTCAATAATTCTGGAAGATTAATAGTTGTTAGATTACTACACGATCCTATATTCAATACTCCGTTAGCTGTTTGATATTCAAGAAAATTTATAATTGTTACTCCTGCAATATCTGAAATCCAAACATTTCCAGAGGAAACCAAAAGTGGAAAAGACAAGTTTGTTAATCCTGAGCCAATATTAGTAACACGCAGCTCTCCCCCAATCTGATTTAACTGAGGTACAGAAAGTGAACTCAATGAACTATTAAAGGTAATTCTAAAATTACCCGTCATTGTTTGTAACTGGTTGAAAGTAACTGTATTTAATTGCGCATTATTTGTAATAGTTAGGTTTCCTATTGAAGAGATCTGGTCTAAAATAGATACCTCTGTAAGTAAATCAAGATTATCAACCTGAAAATCACCTTCTAAACTCGTAACATTAGAAAATGAAGCGATGCTCGTTGTATTGGTCATATTCTTTAATGTAAAATCGCCTCCAATTGTTGTTAAGGAAGAGAAGCCAGATAGGTCGTCTACAATATTTCCTTCCATATATAAATCTCCAGAAATAGTATGAATATTAGAAAAACCTGATAAATCTGTTATAGTACCATCAATTATTACATTGCCTTCTATAATACCACAAGTTCCAAGAGTAGCCACATAACTATCTACTTCTGCCTGAGTCATTAAATTAACACCCCCAGCTACAATACAATCACAACTTCCAGAAATGTTATTATCTGAAGCATCTATCCAGTTACTTGTACTTCCATCTAACGCAAAGTTAGCTAATGTTCCGTCGGTATTGTTACCCGAATTATCTGTTAATGTGGTTACTGTGCTATTGTCTAAGGTTGCAATACCTTGATTAAAGTTATAACTTAATAATAAGTCATTTTGCGCCATGTCTGTTGTACAACCGTTAAGGTTTTCTACTTCGAAAGCCGTTAAGGTTTTAGTCCAAAGGCGTAACTCATCTAATTGTCCATTAAAATAACCTCCACTATCGCCTGTTGGCGAATCTGTTGCAGCATAACCTATTTGTAAATTTGCTGTTGTAGATGTTGCTGTTGCGGTTCCATTCCATCCTGTAGATCGAGCTATTGTACCATCTATATAACATCTAGCATTGCCAGAATTAAGGGTAACTGCTACATGATGCCAATTACCATCTGCAACGTAGGTATCAGCACTTAATAATCTGGTAATATAATTTGAAGCACTAGCGTAATAGTAAAATTCAATTCTTCCACCATCTAAATTAATACGCCATCCATTATTACCATCTGGAGTAAACTTATTGATAACGCCTCCAATTCCATCTGTCGTCTTTATCCAGAAATCTACAGAAAAGTTTAAATTGTTTTGTGATGAGGCATGTGGAATCGTAACAATATCGTCTGTACCATCAAAATCTAACCCAGATCCTATAGGTGCACCATAACCTTGAATAGTAAAAGTATACTCTGACTCATCACAATCATTACTATTAATAGTAATTACAGCCGTTTTAAGCCCTCCAGAAGTTGGATGGAAAGCAATTGTTAAACCTGCAGATTGTGCGGGCAATATAGGGTTATTACTTGGGTTGAGTGTCACTGTGAATTCAGTAGTATCTCCTGATAGATCAATACTACTTACCAATAAGTTTCCTGTACCATATGTGTTACGTATATTAAAGTTCATATTCTGCGAAGAACCTACAGTTACTGTACCAGCATCTGTATTATCGTTAGTTTCTGGTGTGGTATCTCCTGAAAGAATATCATTGCCATTTCCTTGAACATTGATTTCTGGAATTTCCACTGTACAAGTTCCCGAAATACCATTTGATGTAGCATCTATCCAATTTGAAGTTGCTCCAGTTGAAGCAAAATTAGTCAATGCTCCATCGAAATTATTTGAAGAGGAATCTGTTACAGTAGTAATACTTGAATTATCTGAATTGATGATTCCTTGATTGAATGCATAATTTAATACTAAGCCCGATTCACTTCCGGATAATTCACAGCTTTGTTGCGCATTTACTTCATCTAAACATAATGTTCTGGACCAATAACGTACTTCATCTATATCTCCATTAAAATAAACGTTATTAAATGCAGAGTACCCTATGGATATTGATTCTGTGTTTGTTGGGGCATCTGGAATATTATTAAAAGTAATTTCATTATCCTGTACACCATCTATGTAATATGTTACCTTACCGCCTCCAAATGCTAACGCAATATGGTGCCAGTTCCCATCATTAAGTCCAGAAGTACTAGATGAACTAGATGATTCAATGTTTGGTACTGCATACTCAAATCGTAGTCTTCCAGAACTGCTTAAATTCATAGAGAACCCATTAATTCCTGTGGCATCATATTTACCAATAATTGACTGTCCACCTGCAGTAGATGTTGTTTTAAAGTAGGCTTCTATTGTAAATGTATTTACATTAAATGCTGAATTATGGGAGACTACAACGGTATCATCTGTTCCATCAAAGTTTAGTCCTGTTCCATTAATTATTCCATTACCTTGTATGTTAAATGTATACGAACCATCACAATCATTTGTAGTTATAGTAACGGTTGCTGTTTTTACACCTTCAGAAACAGGATCAAAGCCTATTAATAAATTATCTGTACTTCCAGCATTTATCGTACCCACAGATGAGTTAAGTATAGAAAATTCTGAAGCATTAGTGCCACTTATAACTATATCAGAAACTATTAAATCTGCTGTACCGATATTTGTTATTGTAAAATTAGTATCAGCTAAAGGGTCATTAATGTCTACATTACCAAAATCTGTTCCATCTGCTGTATCTGGTGTAGTATCTCCATCTTCAATAACTATGACTCCTAATGAACTTACCGATAGTTCAGGAAAAGTTGCACAGGATCCTGATACCATATTAGCCGTGGCATCAATCCAATTGGAGGTTGTTCCTGTTAAGCCAAAATTCATTAATTCTCCTTCTGGGGCAATGCCTCCTGTTATATTATGATTGATTCTTAAAATATTATATATAGGGAAATTATTACCATTCACTTCTCCATTATTAAAGTTGTAATAGGCTACAAGGTTGATTTCATCTCCAGCTAATTCACATAATCTTCTATTTTCCATTCCACAGGACGCTAATGCCGATTCCCATACTCGTAATTCGTCCATCTCGCCCTGATAGTTTAAACCACCACCTTGTGCAACTTCTCCTAATTTTAAGTTATTTGTGCTATCTATTAATCCTTCGGTAAGACTTAAACTTGAATCTAAACTTCCATTTATGAATAACTTATAAATCATCCCATTATAAGTTACTGCAATATGTTGCCATTGGTTACTTAAAGCACTACTACTTGTAAGTGTTTGGATGCCACTTGAAGTGTAAAAGGTAAAATTAAGCTGCCCTGTAATATCAATAAAAAATCCATGTCCAGTAGTTCCTGTACGAGTATCTAAAATATAATGGTCGGTAGTTCCCGAAATTTCTGGTTTTATCCATAATTCTATACTAAAATTTGGTGTTAAACTATAGTTCCCATTATTAAATGCTATATAGTCATTCATTCCATCAAAATGCAAGCCTGTCCCTCCTTCAAGAGCATTACCTTGAATGGCAAAGGAATAAGTAGGTGTTGTGGGATCGTCACTATTTATGGTAATAGTAGCATTTTTAAGTCCTGCTGTTTGAGGTACAAAAGCAATTTGGACCATCTGTGGTGGACCTGGATTTACTACTGTTGGTGGTGTACCATCAATAATAAAATCACTGGCATCTGTTCCAGTAATTGTAATACTAGAGATGTTTAAATCGGTAAAACCCAAATTACTAATATTAAAAAAAGAAGGGGTTTCTTGTCCTGTAAGTGTATCAAAGAATAAAGTCCCTTTTATAAAATCTGGTGTGGTGTCACCGTTTGGTATAACGGTCATCATATCTGGTCCTGTTATCGATATCTGAGGAACATATAAGGTTTCTGAAAGTAATGTGTTGATACTTTTATATTCACTCCCGAAAGAAAAAACATAAACTAAAAATAGTATTTTAGTGAGTAAAAGTCTTCTCATGTTTATTAGGTTAAGCCTTGTTATAAAATTTTGATTATGCTATAGTACAAATCAGTTTTCATATTTGTTGTTTTTTTATGGTTACAAAAAGTTTCACCTTAATATTTACAATACTTTACAAAGAATCGTAATTTGCTAGTTGTGCCTCATTTTTAATCAATATTTCTATATTTGTATTACTCTATTCATCTTTATAATCACATGAGAGTCTTATTTTTTATCATTTTTTTATTCTGTTTACTTCCTGTATCTAGTCAAGTAAAACAAGACGCTTTAGAAATTAATTTAAGAGAAAAAGTAGCAAAAGCTCCAAATGATTCTTTAAAGGTTCATTACCTAATAGAGCTTACCAAAGTGGTAGAGCAATACAGCATAGATCAAGGAAGGGATTTGATGAATCAAACATTAACTTTTATTGATAGTATCAAGGCTCCTTCTGATCACTTTTTAAAGCAAAAAGCAAACATACTAGATGTATTAGGCAAATATGAATCCAGGCAAACCAATTATAAAAACTCTATGGATTTTAGGTTACAGGCTTTAAAAATTAGAGAAGAATTGCAAGATTCTTTTGGAATTGCCAAGAGTTATCATAGTATCGCCATGATCTTTAGATATCAGAAAGAGTATAAAAGGTCAAAATCTTTTTTTTTGAAATCTATATCCTTACAGGAAAAAAATCCGGATAGTTCTCAATTGGCTAGAACTTATAATATGTTGGGAGTTATTTATTATTATACCAAGCAGAATGATTCTGCTATGCATTACTATCAAATATCTAAAAATTATTCTCGAACACTTAAAGAAAAAGCAAAGTCCAATGATAATATTGCAACTATCTATTATACCACGGGTAAGTATGAAAAAGCCATTGCTTTATATGAAGAAACTATTGATATTTTTAAATCAACAAAAAATTATAACTTCGTTTCTAATACATTAATGCATCTTGCCAAAATTCATTCGGATTTAGGGAAATATGAGGAAGCTTTGTCCTATATGGATGAAGCTCTTGATTATGCTAAAAAACAAGGTAACACCTCTAAATTTCCTATTATTTATCAATTACGGAGCCATATTTATGAGCAGATGGGCAATTATAAAAATGCACTTGGCTTTTATAAAACACACAAATATTATTATGACTCGATTTTTAATGTCAAAAATGCTAAAAAGATCACTGCACTGGAATTGAATTATCAATTTCAGAAGGAAAAACTAGCAGACAGCCTTCAATTTGCAAGTGAAAAACAAGAGATTCAATTGAAGTCTGAAGCAGAAAAAGCAAAAAATAACTTCTATATCATTCTGTTAATTCTAGCAGGCATAAGTATAATAGCGCTATTAGTGATAATGAAAAACAGAAAAAAACTTACTACTGAACGTTTTGAAAAAGAACAACTAGAAAAAGAGTTACTAGACGAAAAACTAAAACATACCACCTACCAAAGCAAACAGTTAATCGCAGATAATAAAATGCGTTTGCATTTTAAACAGGAATTTTTAGCTAAACTAAAAAAGGTAAAACAACATACCAATACAATTGACAATTCGGATTTTCAAACTTTGATTACAGACCTAACTGCACAAATCCATACAGAAAGTAAATTTGACTCTATTGGTGATAATATTGAATTGCTTGATGAAGAATTCAATAAAAAATTAGGGAAATTATATCCAGATCTCACAAAATCTGAAAGAGAAATATGTGCCTTAATGCGCATGAATTTAAGCCTTAAGGAAATTATGGTAATTCGTAATGTTACTATGGGCTCTATTAAAGCTTCGAGACATCGTATTAGAAAAAAAATGGGGCTTGAGAGACATCAAGAGCTTGAACAAGTAATTATGGAATTAGTATAATAATTTTTTAATACACTTTTTAGATATATGTTAATAAAAAAACAAGCCTATTACAGGTGCTGCTTTTATAATACATTAACATTTATTAGTTATTTTCTAACTTAAAATATATCTAATTAACCTTAAATCCTTTGCAGATATAATTAATTATTTAATCACAGATATGTAATAAGTGGCACCATTACTTCCATCAGGGTCTTGACTACCGCCATCGGTATTTCTAAAACGTACACTCACAGTATTGTTACTACTTACCCAGGCTTGTCCTACAACCACTTGACTTTGTAAATTTTCGCTTGGAGAGACAAAAACTACATCTCCTGGGCTTGCGCCAGTTACTGTAAAGGTTTCTATACGGCTACTATTTCCTCCTATGTTACCTACATTTCTTGAAACTGATACTTTGTAAATACCACTTAAAGTTGAACTAGATCCTATTTTTAAAGAGCTTGTAGTTGTTGTTCCCGTAGCTGTTACATTTCCATTCACTGTAGCATGTGATGTTGTTTGAAAAGTTCCATTAACTTTTAAGTCATTCGTACCAAAATTGCCTTCAATAAGCGGTGATGTAGTATTAGTATTGTCTATTATAAGCATGTTTGAGGTTAGTCCGCTCAAATCTGTATTAGCCCCTAAGAACACATTTCCTCTTCCTCTACTATTTAAACCTGCTCTATAACCAATAGCAACATTATTATCACCGGCACCAGTTGAAGCACTCCCAACAGTAGTACTCAATGCGCCTACACCAATAGCAACATTATTACTACCATGTACTGAACTTTCTAAGGCTCCTATTCCTATTGCTGTATTCGCGCCTCCATTAGTTAATGCATTTAATGAAAATGCTCCTACACTAGTATTAGCGTCTCCATTAACATTTTGTTGTAAAGCACCAAACCCAACAGCTACATTTTCATTAGCTGTTAAATCATCATTAGCTCCTGCGTTTTCTCCTATAAAAACACTAAGACCATTATTTAAGGTTTCTAACCTTCCTTTTTCCATTTTAAAGTATTCAGCACCTTCAATATCAAAACGAATAATGTCTTCGTCATTAGTTTCTTCAACCTGTATTTGTGTATCGCCATCAGTATCTGATAACTTTGTTGAGCTTCCCCATGATATAGTACCACCACCATTAGTTACCAATACTTGTCCTTCATTACCATCGGTATTTGGCAATGTGTAACTGTTATTAATTCTAACCGAACCATCTCCTCTAGCACTAAGGGTCTCATTTCCTCTTACATTTAAGTTTAATCTATAATCCACATTTCCTGGTGCTGGAAGAGACGCTACATTAGGAAAAACATTGGCTATCGTATTTATATTAGAATCGTCTTTAAATTCTAATTGTAAATTATTACCAAAGTTTGGATTAGTTGTACTTAATCTCATTTTACTATTAGAGAAATCAAATACTTCACTAAACCCAATTCTCATATTCAAATTACCATTATTTGCTATTAAACTCAAGTTCCCATTTTCGCTTTCTAGTTTTTCAGCATGTTCAGCAGTATTTGCTGTTAATGCATAAGGTACACTAACCAATTGTTGTGTCCCCATATCACTGTAAGTGGTTCCTGCATTAAGATCTACAGCAACATTTAAAAAATAAGCAGTACTGCCCCATGAAAGTGTTGTAAAATCATCGGTTGTGTTACCATCTCCAATAGCTAATACTACTAGTCCATCTGGAGAGGTTGTTACAGTATGAGTTTCTGTATAGACTGTTGTCCCATTCGATGTACTTTCGTTAATATTGATTTGTAAACTTATGTTTTGATTACTCACTGCATCACCATTGGCATCTTTAATAATCGCTTGATAGTTAATTTTTTGTGGAGATTGTGCAGAAACTCCAATTATAGATAACATAAAAAATACTACTAATAGAAATGTTTTTTTCATAATTATATGATTATGGGTTGATTTTTTTGTTATTTAATTACAGATATATAGTAAGTTGCTCCATCACCGCCATCTGGATCTTGACTACCGCCATCGGTGTTTCTAAAACGTACACTTACTGTATTATTACCACTTACCCATGCTTGTCCCACTACCACTTGACTTTGTAAATTTTCGCTTGGAGATATAAAGACAACATCTCCTGGGCTTGCGCCAGTTACTGTAAAGTTTTCTATACGACTACTGTTTCCTCCTATATTTCCTATATTTCTTGATATAGAGACTTTATAAATACCACTTAAAGTTGCGCTAGAGCCTATTTTTAATGTTCCTGTTGTAGTACTTCCTGTTGTTGTGTTTCCTGTAGTTGTTGTGTTTCCTGTAGTAGATAAATTTCCGTTTACTGCAGTATTTCCTCCAATAGTAGCTCCAGAAGACGTTTCAAACGTACCATTTACCTTAACCAAATTGGTATCGAATTCTCCGTAAATTAATGGTGTTGCACTATCTGAATTTTCAATATATAGTTTATTATTACTAGTTACATTAGCTGCTGCATTATAACCTATATATACATTACCAGAACCATTCCCATTAGCTCCTGCTCTATGCCCTAAAAATACATTTTCTGTTCCACCATTAGAGAGTGCTACATAGCTACCTACAAATACATTATTATTATTTTCATTATTTAAACCTGTAGAACGTCCTATATATACATTACCACTTCCTGTAATATTATCTCTTCCGGCATTATTACCAATATAAACGTTATCGACAGCTGAAGTGCTTAGCCTTCCTGCTCGCTTTCCAATGAAAACGTTATTAGATTCATTAACATTAGAAATAGTTTCGCCAGCTCCAGAACCAATAATAACATCATCACTTGGAATATCTAGTATTGGTACTTGACCTCCAGCGTTTACTCTAAGTATTAGTGCATTTTTATTTTCTACTCTAAACTGCATATTATCATTACCAGATATTACATTATTTAATATAACTTGTGTATCGCTATCTTCATCAGCTAGATTTGAAAATCCACCCCAATTTAAATTACCAGAGTCATCACTTACTAATACTTGCCCAAGTGCTCCAGCTGTATTAGGAAACGTATAAGCATTATTAATACGAACCGTACCATCTCCTCTAGCGCTAAAGGTCTCATTTCCTCTTACATTTAAGTTTAATTTATAATCTTCATTAGTTGGGGTTGGAAGAGATGCAACATTAGGAAAAACATTGGCTATGGTATTTATATTAGAATCGTCTTTAAACTCTAGCCTCACGATATTTCCAAAATTTGGAATCGCTGTATTTAATACTAATTTGTTATTGGTGAAACTTAATTGTTCAAAAACACCAAAATTAACTGCTACTTTATTTGAAGACGTTGTTACTAGTGTATTACCACTAGCATCTTCTAACATTTTACTAGAGCCACTTTCGTTAGCATACATTGCATAAGGCACGCTTAATAATTGTGTTGTTCCTAGACTAATATAATTAGTCCCTCCAGTAATATCTATAGATACTTCTAAAAAGTATAAATTGTTATTCCAGTTAATTGAAGAAAATACAGTATTACTAGAAACATCTCCAATAATAACAGCCACCAACCCCTTACTATTGGTTGTTACAGTTTCTGTTTGCGTATATACTGTACTACCATTAGCATTGCTTTCATTAATTTTAAATTGTATACTTACAGTCTCAGTATCTAACGGATTTCCGTCTACTCCTTTAATAACACCTTGCCAATTAATTCCTTGAGGTGCATTTTGTGAAAAAGTGAATGATACTATTAAAAAAAACAGAAGATTAACGATTGTTTTTTGCATTATGATTTGGGTTAAGTGTTGAAAAGTTCAAAATTAGTATAATCTTTAAAATATTAGTTATTTTAATAGGTAGCAAATAGTAGCAAAAACTTATAAAGTCACTATTTTTATTGTTAATTTGTAGGCAATGATAAAAATAGATTTCTACATATTATATTTTAATTTTTAGGATTACTATTTGTTTTTGGTAAAGAAAAACCCAAATAGATAGATTCTATTTCTTCTCTTTAAAAACAAATATCTTCAGTTTTTTTTACTGATAAGGCTTCATTTAGAACTTGGGATACTAAAAAAATAAACCTGCCCCTAAAAAGCAGAATATCATTTTTGAAGCATTAAAACTATTAGATAATAATTACACCTTTGTTTACTAGGTTAGAAAAGAAAGCACTCGCTAATGATTGTTTAGGAATTATTGAACGCGTAGAAATAATTATGATAAAGCTATTGAGTATATGAAAAAAAGATTCTTTAAAACATGCTCTGTTTCTTTAAATAATTATGGGCTTTTCTTTTATAAAAAGGCGATTATAATCAAGTATAAATACTATTTTAAAGTGCGAAACAATTTTATGGTGTAAGTATAAAAATTATCGATACCAACAATGATATTGCCCAAATATATAATAAACAAAAACACGATAAAGATGCTTTAATTATTCAAGAAAAAACAACTTAGTTGTTATCTCAAGAAAATTAAAAAGTTACAACAATGTGTTTAAGTATCTAGATAGCTAAAAAAGGATAATTAAACGTTATAACAGTAAAACTAATATCCATATTATAGACGCTAAAAATCTGGGCATTGCATTCGTTTTTTTGAAATCTCAATATTTAAGTACAGTATCAATTTAAACTTACTTTTCAAGCAAAAAAATAAAAAAACCAGAACAAATTCATGTTCTGGTTTTTAAATAGTATATACTAATTACTATCGTAAAGTAATTTTAAAACTTAATTTCCACCTTCTGGTAATTGCTGTATAAACAAATAGGTTCCTGTTGGTGGCCCACCAAAAACAGAATTAGAAGGGTTATTAAAGATGTTGTTTCTAATATGTAATACATCACTTGCTCCTCCAGAATACACAGTTAGTCCATCCATATCTATATCTGTTGTATTATAACCTACAGATTGATAACTAGCCACTGGTGGTCCTCCAAAGACTGAATTATTTGGATCATTAAAGACTTTACTTCTTATCCCTGGTGCATCAGATTGACCTCCTGAATAATTTAATTGTCCATCTTCATTAACGTCTCCTGACCACATGGCAACTATGCCACTTGACATACCAAACGTGGTTTGCGCATCTGTACCAAAAGTGATTTGATTATTGGCATCTGTAAAATCTACTATAGTATTTACTGAGGATAGAGTTATAGGAGTAGTTGTCATAATTCCTAAGTGATTACGATGTTTCAGTACAATATAATAATTATTAGGAGCTTGACTAAAAGTCAATGATGATATACCATCAACCCCAACAACATCTCCATCACGCTGTAGTAAAGCAGATTGACTACTTAATATTGTTGTATTAGTTGTCGCATCTCTCAATTCTACCCAAATCCAATCTACTATAGCATTATCTCCTGTGATATTAAAAACTGCTGCATCGCAAGTAATCATATCCATGTAAGGGCTTGTTGTTGGTATTAGTCCTGCAATACGTATATCGTCACGCATTAGGCTTTCTTCTCCAATATTAGGATTAAGAGCAGCACCTTGCAAAAATACCTTTAATGTTAATGAAAGTTCTAATGGCGGAGAAGTTCTAATATATAGTGATTCTTCAATGCTACTGCCACATTCGTTTACAGCAGATACATACAAAGTTCCTGATTCCATAATATTCGGGATAGTCACTTCATTTGTCAAAGTGCTTTCAGTCCATCCATTATTTGTTAACCTCCATTCATAAGAAGTAGCTCCAAGCACTGGATCTATAATGTATGTTTCTGATGTTCCTTGAGGAACAATAACTGCACCTGAAAGATTTTCTGGAATGCTTGGAACACCTGGAGAAATAGTTGTTATTGTTATTTCATTAGAAGTAACTGTTTGTACAGATACACATTCAAAATATGAAGTAACTTCACAAATAATAACATCTCCAACCTCTAAATCTGTAGTCGAAAACTGTGGGTTATCTGAACCTACATTTACATTATTCACTTTCCATTGATAGCTAGGACTTACGCCTCCACTAGTAACATTTGCAGTTAAAGTTGTTGATGCAAAATCACATATAATTCCTTGGTCAACCCCGCTTATTGTAACTGTTGGTGTCTCAATTGGAGTAACAGTATTTATGGTTATACCATTAGACGTTATACTGGTTTCTGAAAAACAATTATAAGACACTGCTATTTCACAAGTTATGGTGTCACCTGCAACTAATGTATTACTAGAGAATGAATTAGTATCTGTTCCTACATTCTCACCGTTTATCTTCCATTGGTATTGCAATACATCATCTGGGTCTAGTGGGATTGCTGTAAACGATACATTATCTCCTATGCAAATATCTGTTTGAGAAGAATTTTCAATAGTTATAGCATTCAACGTCTCACCTTGTATCTTAAATGAGTAATCTGTAACATCAAAATTATTTGAATCTACAAATGAAGATACTCTAAGTATTACATTTTCATTTGAAACATTAGGAATAGTCCAATCATATTCATTCAAAGTAGCTTGATAGTTTGTTACAATTGGTATCCATGTATTTCCACTATTAAGAGAATAATGAATATTATAAAACTGAATTGGAATTGTTTCATTCCAAGCAATAGTATATGTTTCACAAGCATTTAAAACTATTGAAGAAGTGTTAGGAGCTATTACTGTTATAACTGCCGAGTTATTTTCAATACTAAAAGGAATTTCACTAACATTACTTTTACAAGGATTTAAGTTGTCTTCTATTTTAAAAATACAATTCGAAGAAATTGTATTAGGAACAATCCATGTATAAATATTACTAGAAGTTTCATAATTAGTTGCAATTTCAGTAAATGTTGATCCTCCATCTATAGAATAAGAAATGTCGTAAAAATTTGATATTCCATCAGACTCCCAAGTAATATCATAAGAAGATCCTACTGTTAAAATACCTCCATAATTTGCACTAATAACTTTTATTGACTCTTCAATAGCAAATGAAGAATCTGAAACATCATGATAAGTACCCGTTGCACTCGTTCCTGTAGGATATACCCTTACTAAAGCATTTTCTGTTTCTATATCACCCATATTCCATTGAAATGTAGCAGGGTTTTGGGTTGCCTCCCAAGAAGAATTAATTGTAGACCATGTTCCACCATTATTAATACTATATTGAATTGTATAGTCATCCCACCTAGATCCATGTTCAAAAGTTATTGAAGTAACAGTACATTCTCTCCAATTAGTTGCAGCGATATCTCCTTGAGGTGTTAAAATTGTTACCGCTGGCTTTATTGTAAAATTAACATCACTAACATCGTAAAATTGCAGGAAGTTATAGCTACTCACTCTAACTAAACAGTTTGTACTATTCGCTGTAGGAACAAGCCAATTATAATTTCCATCATTAGAAGTAGAAGCAATTATATTTATCCAATTATTACCATTATCTATAGAATAATCTAATCGAACAGTTGAGGTAAATATACTTCCTGTTTCCCAAGTTATTGGTCTGTATTCTCCTGCATAATAGGTTACATTAGTATTTGGAGATATTAATACAGGTTCTGAAGGAAGAATTGTAAAATGTGAAGTATTTTTAAAAATACAACTATTGTTAGAATCTCGTACTCTTAGCGTAACTTCTTCTGAATAAATATTAGGAATTGTCCAATTATAGTTAGTTGCAAATATATTTGAAGCAATTGTTATCCATGAAGAACTATCACTTGTTCTATATTGAATTGTATATGTACCTGATGTTTCCGGAGCACCCATCCAACTAATTAATTGCGATACACCTGCTGTATATATCTCTCCTCCAGTGGGTGAAGTAACAATAATATGGTTACTAGGAGAAATTGTAAATGCATTAGCACTAACTGATTCATTTTCGGTATGATAATACGCACTTACTTTTACTCTAACTGTATTGCTATCAATAGTATTAGGTATATTCCAGTTATA
>NZ_CANMRQ010000003.1 GCF_947500325.1 uncultured Lacinutrix sp. | reverse complement strand
AGTTCGTTTAACTCTTTTGTTCTCTTTACTTTTCATTAATAAGTCGATTTTTTGTCAACTTATTTCAGGACGGGACAATAAATAAAAAAAAGCCTCGATACTTATCGAGGCTTTTTTTTATGGTATTATTGATTTATTAACCCCAATAATTCGTGCTCAAAACTAATATTAAAAATATTAGCTTTAGCATTTATTATTTTATAATTTTTATTTATAATATATACATTGTTTATTGGTTTTACGGAAAGTAATTTTACTGCAACTCTAGGGGATTTTAATCTATACTCATTGTGTATTCTAACATCAAAATGATTTAAAACTTTCTTTTGCGTATCATAAGAAATTGAATCAACATTTATCGCAATAAATTCTACTTCAGGATATTTTACATTAAGCTCTTTAATACGCTTGTGAGATGTTGTAATATGATTCTTATTGTGTTTAGTCCAAAAATAAATTACTGTAGGTTTATTTATTAAACTGGTTAGTTTTAACTCTTTGTCTTCAGAGTTTAAAACAACAACTTCTGGTAGTTTGTTACCAGGCTTTAATCGTTGATATGAATTAACAAGTTTTTCTGCTCTTGCAACATCTTTTTTATTCGTGTTTTTTTCTTTAAATGATTTAAATAAAGCATTATAATTCTCTGTAATTTTAGAATTGTTAATGAATCTAATCATTGTATAATTTAACAATCTATTTTTTATGTAATCATTACTTATTTTTTCATCTATAATTTTTAGTTTGTCTAGATTGAAATCAAGAGATAATTCATCATAAGTGCTATCATCACTATGTTTAAAATGATCTTGTAATGCTAAGTTATTAATATGAAAACGCATAAATGAATTGTATGGCGTATAATCTTTTAAAAGTTCACTATTGTAATCAATGTCTTTTCGGTAGTCATAAAAATTATCAGGTAAACTTTTAAACATTATTTTTTCAGATTGACTATAATTTGCAATAGGATAAAGCTCTTTATTTGCATAATGCTTATAATTTATATTGGCTTCAGCAATAACATTAAAAAGAGCGGTAGTTGTATTTTTTAATTTAAATTTTTTAAGACTTGCTAATTTTTCATCTCTTAAAAGATTTAGTTCTTGTTCAAATTTCTCAGGTTTGGATTGGCTTAGTCTAAGTATTTTAGTTTCTTCTTGTTCATTTAATAAAAATAAATTCATCAAATAATTATTTTCTTTAGCACCTATACCAGAATAAACTAAAGACTCATCAAAATCATATGTATTTAATCTAAGCATTAAACTATCACTTGGTTGTATAAGAACAGTTTGTACCTCACGACCATCAAAAAAGTGATATAAACCAGCATCTACATCTTCGATTTTATATGAAAAACGATTTTTTTTATCTAAAGGGATAGTGTCTATAATTTCTCTAGATTTTGAGAGTATAATAAAATTAGAATAAGGGTTAATAATCTTCCCTCCAAAAAAGGCTGAGTTATCATCCTGTTCTTTATCTTGTTTACATGCTGTAAACAATACGATTACACAACATAATATAGGCAGTAACTTTAACTTCATTACAATTAGTTCAAGAGAGCGTTAACAAAACAAAAATATGTTTTGAAATTGAGCATAGGTGTTAATGCGTTGTTAAATTGATTGAAACTTTAGTTAAACTCATGATAATGCAATGTTTTAAATGGATTAAATCGCTTTTTGTTTTTAGGATACGAAAGATATTAATTACTTTTGCATCCTCAAACTTTATAGCCAAAAGCTAAGAAGTAAAACTCTTAAAAATTACAATAATGTTATCAGTTTCAAATCTTTCAGTACAATTCGGTAAACGTGTTCTTTTTGACGAAGTTAGCACAACTTTTAATAATGGAAATTGCTACGGTATTATTGGAGCAAATGGGGCAGGAAAATCTACCTTTTTAAGGATTATTTCTGGGCAAATTGAAGCAACTTCTGGACACGTACACTTAGAAACAGGTAAACGTATGTCGGTTTTGGAACAAAACCATAATAAACATGATGAAGACACTGTTTTAGATACTGTTTTAAAAGGAAATAAACCTTTATTTAAAATTAAATCTGAAATAGATGCGCTTTATGCAGATTATACAGATGAGAATGCTGAAAAAATAGGAGAGCTTCAAGTGCAATTCGAAGAAATGAATGGTTGGAATGCAGATAGTGATGCTGCAGCAATGTTATCTAACTTAGGCATAAAAGAAGAATTTCATTATACATTAATGGGAGACTTAGATGGAAAACAAAAAGTACGTGTGTTATTAGCACAAGCGCTTTTTGGAAATCCAGATGTATTAATTATGGATGAGCCTACCAACGATTTAGATTACGAAACAATTGCTTGGTTAGAAAACTTTTTAGCTAATTATGATAACTGTGTTATTGTGGTTTCTCACGATAGACACTTCTTAGATGCTGTTTGTACACATATTAGTGATATTGACTTTGGAAAGATTAATCACTTTTCTGGAAATTATACGTTTTGGTATGAATCGTCTCAATTAGCAGCTAGACAACATGCGCAACAAAATAAGAAGGCAGAAGAGAAGAAAAAAGAATTAGAAGAATTTATACGTCGTTTTTCTGCTAACGTTGCAAAAAGTAAGCAAGCAACGAGTAGAAAAAAGATGATAGATAAGCTTAATATTGAAGATATTAGAAGAACGTCTCGTCGTTACCCAGCTATTATTTTTGAACGTGATAGAGAAGCAGGAGATCAAATATTAAATATAGAAGGATTAGAATCAACTTTAGATGGCGAAACATTATTTAAAGGCATAGATTTAAACCTTCAAAAAGGAGATAAGGTTGTTTTATTTTCTAGAGATTCTAGAGCTACTACCGCATTTTATCAAATTTTAAATGGTAATGAAAAACAAGATTCAGGGAAGTTTTCTTGGGGTGTAACTACAACACAATCTTATTTACCATTAGATAATAGTGAATTCTTTAATAACGATTTAACTTTAATCGATTGGTTACGTCAATGGGCGCAAACAGAAGAAGAGCGTGAAGAAGTTAATATTCGTGGATTTTTAGGGAAAATGATTTTTAGTGGAGAAGAAGCATTTAAAAAATCGTCTGTTTTATCTGGAGGAGAAAAAGTGCGCTGTATGTTATCAAGAATGATGATGACTAGAGCAAATGTATTGCAGCTTGATGAGCCAACTAATCACTTAGATTTAGAAAGTATTACGGCATTCAATAATTCACTAAAGAATTTTAAAGGGACAGTTTTGTTTACAACTCATGATCATGAATTTGCACAAACGGTTGCTAATAGAGTAGTAGAGTTAACACCAAACGGAGTTATTGATCGTTACACAACATTCGATGAGTATATGCAAAATGCTAAGATAAAAGAGCTTAGAGAAAAAATGTATGCTGTTACTGCTTAATTGCAGTTTATAATATGATACAAAAAAGCCTTAAATCATTGATTTAAGGCTTTTATTTTATACTTCTATGTTAGGATTATGAAACTTCCATTTCAGAGCGTACAGCTTCTACAACAGGTACGGCTTTATCAAGTTCATTTTCGTGTACATAGACTTCTGGAAAAGAAGGAATAGAGGTTGCAAAACCTGCTAAGCGTCCTGATTCCGTTTCATCTTTAATAATTGGATTAATACCAATGTTTTCTAATTGTTGCTTTATTAATTGTACAACAATTGCATTTCCCGTATAAATTTTTACATAATTAGAATCTGTCATAAGCTTTCGTTTTTAAATACTCTTTAATTTACGAAAAAAAAACGAGTTTATCAATCATTACGGTGCGTTAAATACATGTTAAATGTTAAAAGTATATCTATAAACATCCAAATTCCAGTTAATTACGTTTATAATAATATCCTGTGTAATAATAAACAGTTTAATTATGAAAAAGCTTGTTTTAGCAATTTTCTTATCATTTATGGTTTGTAGTACTTGTAATATTTGGGCGCAGTCTACTGTAATTGATAAAAACAACAATACCGTTTTATCTTTTTTAGAAAATACCAATACGCATCATACCTTTCTTAAAATTGTAAACGCAACTGGATTATACGATATGTTATCTAAAAATGGACCATTTACTATTTTGGCACCAACAGATGCAGCTTTTAAAAAAATAAATGCAGGTACATTAGAAACGCTATTTTTAAGAGAAAATCAAGATAAATTAAAATCAGTTATTACATATCACATTATTCCAGGTAATGTTAATACTGCTTCAATATCTAAAGCTATTTTTAACAATAATGGAGAAGCTAATTTTAAAACTTTAAATGGAGCAACCATCACCGTTTTTATAAGAGAAGGCATTTTGGTCTTTGAAGGTCCAAAAGGAGGTGAGTCTTTAATAGAATCACCAGATAAACAACAATCTAATGGCTATGTACATAGTGTAGATACATTAATTCTCCCAAACTAAACCTACTAAGGTTTTTAATAGTAGAAAGCGGCCTGTAGGTCGCTTTTGTTTTTTTTGGTAGGTTAGAAAGTTCCTATGAGTCCAATTTGATTTCCTGTAAAACTTACATTCCAAGAAATACTAGGTTTCTTTTTATTGTATTTGTAAGCTTCAGATTTAAATAGGAAATTATCAATACTATCTACGACTACAATGCTTAATACTGCTCCAATACCAACGTCTGTTAACCAGTGCGCACCAGCAAATAATCTAGATATTGGAGCAATTGATCCTAATGCATAAACACTAACTTTAGACCAAGTATTGTTAAACTGTTTCGCTATAGAATGCGCCATAGTAACAGACAGCACTGTATGTCCAGATGGAAATGAGTGAAAACCAGGTTCGTTAGACCAGAATCTAAATTCGTTACTTTTAAATCCGTTTCCAGGTCTTGCTCTACCAAAAACAGTTTTACTTAAGCTTTGTATTACACCAGTAGTAAAGGATGAAGAAATAATTAAGACACTCGTCTTTCTTATTTTTTCATTTTTTGTAAATAATCCGTAGCCATATAAACCAGCATTTGCTATAAAATAGACTTGCGGACTACCAAAACGTGTTCCAACTTCTTGAAACAATTTTGGAGGCTTCTGTCTAGTAAAAAAAGCACTAGACTCATCATCTATTGTTGATAAGGCTAAAGCTCCAACAATTACAGTTCCTAAAGTTGTGAAATCTTTTTTCTTCCAGCTAAATGGTCTTGAAAATGAATGTTTAACACCTAAAAAAGATTGTTTAGCATCGTAAGCCAATAAGCGACCTATACTAGTAGTGTCTATTGTCTTTTTTTTTACTATACTTTGAGCATTTGTTTTAAAAGCAATTAGTAGTATAAAAAAATAAAGCGCTTTTTTATAACATCTCATAATTACCAATTAAAATGTTTATTACCTTAATTCTGCCCCTAATTTATTTTCAAAATTAGATTGTAGTTTATTCATAACCTTATCAATAACCTTATCAGTTAATGTTTTGTGTTCATCTTGAAATGTAAAACTTACTGCGTAACTCTTTTTACCTTTAGGTAAGTTTTTACCTTGGTAAACATCAAATAAATTAACGTTTTTAAGTAATTGTTTTTCTGTTTGTTTTGCTATAGTATTTATTTCATCGAAGGTTACTTTATCATCTAATAATAAAGCAAAATCGCGACGTACTTCAGGGTATTTCGGAATAGCAGTAAACTTAATTTTATTACGTTTTGCTACTTCTATAATATTATCCCAGTTAAAATCTGCAAATAATACTTCTTGAGCGATATCAAAATGTTTTGCAACTTTAGATTTAACTATACCAAAATCTACTAAAACAGTTTTACCTTGACTGTATTGAATGCCTTCAGAAAACAAATCATTTTTAACACTAGTGGCTCTATAACGAGAAATGCCTAAGCGTTCTAAAGCGCTTTCAATTGTACTTTTTAAATAGAAAAAAGTACTCTTTCCATTTTGGCTAGTCCAACTTTCTTTAGTTTTATTACCAGAAATAAAAATCGTTAAATGTTTGAATTCTTCACGAGTACCATTATAATTATAGTATGTTTTTCCAAATTCAAAAAGTTTTAAATCGCTTCGTCTTCTATTAATGTTATAAGAAATCGCTTCTAAACCAGAAAATAATAATGATTGACGCATTACCGATAAATCATTACTTAGCGGATTTAGCATGGTTATATTATGTTCCGCTTTCAATTGCTCACTTAAATCTATATAATTTGGATTAGTAAGTGAGTTCGCCATAATCTCATAAAAACCTTGCGCAGCTAATTGATTACCAATAACATTTTGTAATTTATAATCTTCAAATTTTGAAGAATTAGAAATAGAGGCATTTAACTTATTTGTTGTTTCTATATTATTATAGCCATAGACACGTAAAATTTCTTCTATAACATCGGCTTCTCGTTGTACATCATTACGATAAGCAGGAATAGTTAAACCTAATCCAGTTTCTGTTACATTATTTACTTTTATCTCTAAAGATGATAAAATACTTTTTATGGTTTCTTTAGGGATTTCTTGACCTATCAATTTTGTTACTTTTTCAAAAGTAAGGTGTACCTGAAAATCTTCAATTTTTGTTGGATAAGCATCAGAGATATCACTAGTAATTTCACCTCCAGCCACTTCTTGAATTAATAAAGCTGCACGTTTTAATGCAAATTCAGTAATATTAGGATCTATACCACGTTCAAATCTAAAAGATGCATCTGTGTTTAATGCATGGCGTTTTGCTGTTTTACGTACGCTAATAGGATTAAAATAAGCACTTTCTAAGAAAATAGCAGTTGTGTTTTCAGATACTCCAGAATCTAATCCTCCAAAAACACCAGCAATGCATAAAGGCTTTTCGGTATCGCAGATCATTAAATCATCTTCATGTAATTCACGCTCTAAACCATCTAAGGATAAAAATTTAGTTCCTTTTTCGACTGTTTTAACCTCAATTTTATTGCCTTTAATTTTATTAGCATCAAAAGCATGAAGTGGTTGCCCTAATTCATGTAATACATAATTAGTGATATCAACAATATTATTAATAGGAGATAAGCCAATAGCCTTTATGCGGTGCTGCACCCATTCAGGAGAATCACCAACTTTAACACCAGAAATTGTAACACCACAATAACGTGGCGCTAATTCTTTATTAGTAACATTTACATCAATTTTTAGTGTTCTGTTTTCTACATGAAATTTACTAACACTAGGCGTAATTAATTCTAAATTAATGTCTTTATGTTGTAATCCAGCTTTTAAATCACGAGCAACACCATAATGGCTCATTGCATCTGCTCTGTTTGGCGTTAATCCAATTTCAAAAACATGATCATTTTCAATATCAAACAATTCAGCTGCTGGAGTTCCAACAACAGTGTTGTTATCTAAAACAAGAATACCATCATGAGATTTTCCAAGACCTAACTCATCTTCAGCGCAAATCATACCATGACTTTCTTCTCCTCTTATTTTTCCTTTTTTTATGGTCCAAGCTTCTCCTTCTTCAGCATATAGTGTAGTACCTATTGTTGCTACTGGTACTTTTTGTCCAGCTGCTACATTTGGCGCACCACAAACTATCTGTAAAGGTTCGCCAGAACCTATGTTTACAGTTGTTACTTTTAATTTATCGGCATTATCGTGTTGTTTGCATGTTAAAACTTCACCAACAACAACACCTTGAAGTCCACCTTTTACACTTTGGTAAGTATCTAAACCTTCAACTTCTAAACCTAAATCGGTTAATAATTCGCTGGTTTGTTCTGGTGTCCAATCTAATTTTAAAAACTGCTTAATCCAGTTGTAAGAAATCTTCATTATGAGAGTAATTAAGAGCGCAAATATAATAATAGTTAAGGGTTAAAGGAATTTTAAAATTAGCTTTTATTCTAAAAATACTTATTAACAGCTTTTTTTTATATAAAACAAAGAATACTAGTAGGTTAGAAGGCTATTGTTATTAAGTTAAAAAACAGATAATATTATGGTAATATAAGAGATTGAATATAGCCATATCTTGTTGCAAACAACTAAAAAACCCTCAAAATGAAAAACAAATTACTTGTATTGTTTCTGCTATGTACTACAATAGCATTAGCGCAAATCCCTTCGTATTATAATAATGTTAATCTTGCACAAAGTGGTAATGCCCTTAAAGACGATTTAGCAACTAAGGTTATTAGTACACATTCTACATTTTTAAGCTATACACCTGGAGTATGGAATGCTTTAAAGCAAGCAGATTTAGATCCAACAAATTCAAATAAAGTATTACTAATATATGGATATAATGATACTGATAGCGATTTTAAAACAGATAGAACTAGAGGAAAAGATAGTAATGGTGGTGGAGTAGGCTTATGGAATAGAGAACATACTTACCCTAAATCAATTGGAACTCCAAATTTAGGAACATCTGGACCTGGAAGTGATGCACATCATTTACGTGCCAGTGATGGACAAATGAATTCTACTAGAAACAATAGAAAATATGCTGATGGTTCTGGTAACGCAGGAATTACAGCTCAAGGACATTTTTATCCTGGGGATGAATGGAAAGGTGATGTGGCTAGAATGATGCTTTTTATGTATTTACGCTACGATAACCGTTGCTTACCTAAAAATGTAGGTGTTGGTAATACTGTTTCTAGTGATAGTAATATGATAGATTTATTTTTACAATGGAATGTTGAAGATCCTGTAAATGCTTTTGAAGACCAAAGAAACCAAGTGATTGCAGGAATACAAGGTAATCGTAATCCATTTATAGATAATCCAGCATTTGCTACTCAAATTTGGGGTGGACCGCAAGCAGAAGATCGTTTTGGTACTGGAACTGGACCAGGAACTGGCGGCGGAAATAATTCTGCAGATGATTTATTTATTTCAGAATATGTTGAAGGTTCATCTAATAATAAAGCCATTGAAATTGCTAATTTTACTGGTTCTAGCGTTAATCTTTCTGCATATAAAATAAGAAAACAAACTAATGGATCGGGAAGCTGGAATACAGGTTATACTTTAAGTGGATCATTATCTAGTGGTGACGTTTTTGTAGTTGCAAATTCTAATGCTTCTACAACTTTAAAGAACAAAGCAAATGTTACTACAACAAATACTGCAGTTACTTTTAATGGTAATGACGCAGTTGGGTTATTTAAAAATGGTACTTTAATAGATATAGTAGGGACTTTTAATGGTGGTAGTTCTAATTTTGCTAAAGACAAAACATTGAGACGTAAATCTAGTATAGAGTCTCCTAATACAACTTATACTGTTGCAGAGTGGAATACATTTAATCAAGATACATTTAGTGATTTAGGTACACATACTATAGATGGCAGTACAACATCTCCACCAACAACGCCACCAGCAGTTACTTACTGTAGCACAAAAGGTAATAGTGTTGCAGACGAATATATTGATTTTGTGAGTATTGGTGGTGTTTCTAACAGTTCTGGCGCAAATGGAGGTTATAAAAACAATACTAATTTAGTTGGTAATGTTAATTATGGTTCTAACACTATTGTTTTTAGCGCAGGATTTTCGGGACAATCTTATACAGAATATTGGAAAGTATGGATAGATTATAATAAAAACGGTACTTTCGAAAATAGCGAAGAAGTAGCTAGTGGTTCTTCTTCTAGCTCTAATAATTTATCTGCTAACTTTACTATTCCATCATCTGCATTATCTGGAGCAACAAGAATGCGTGTGTCTATGAAATATAATGCCGCACCATCACCATGTGAAACCTTTAGTTATGGTGAAGTAGAAGATTATACATTAAATATTGGTTCTAGTTCTAGATTACTTACAGATACTAATGTATTTGATGTAGATGAATTAGATTCTGAAAATCAAGTATTCAGCGCTAATATCTTTAATGGTTTTAACGATTTAAGTGTTAAGATGAAAGATGATAGATCTGTAACTTATACTATTTACAACACATCTGGACGTTTAATATCTAAAGGTGATTTTTCTCAAAGATTAAGCATTAAAAATTTAGAATCTGGATTGTATGTTATACATATTAATGATGGTCAACGCATAATTCAAAAGAAGATTATTAAAAAATAATTTGCTAAGTATTTAATTAATGAAAGCCCAATTATAGATTGTTTATAATTGGGCTTTTTTTGTGATTTATTTTATTAATATGAATTGAAAAAGTCTAAAATGTTAATTGTAGACGTAATTATTAAAGAATTAAACATTAATTAAACTCAAATAATTATGAAAACATTTCATTTTGCATTACTGTTAGTAGCTATGTTTTTTGCTGGAACACAATTTTCATCAGCTCAAAAAGATAAAGAAGTAAAGGTGGAAGTAAAAAAAACAGTAGATTCTGATGCTGAAGCTAAAGAAGAATCTATGGAAGTTGAGGAGAAAAAAGCAACTAAAACAGATAAAAGAAGAAAAATTAAAATAAAAGAAAAACCTGAATCTAGATCCCCAAAAAATACAGAAGGTGAAGAAAAGAAAGAAGAAAAGGGTAAAGAAGATGAAGATTAGTTGAACAATTTAAATATCTATCTATAAAAAAGAGGCATTGATAAAAACAATGTCTCTTTTTCTTTTTCATGTATTTAAACGTCTTTTTATGTTATTTTGACGATGTTTTTGGTTTTGATATTGCTGTATTTTGTGATTTTAATGCATAATTATTGTATTTTAGTTGAAATTGATTAATAAACTTTAATGACATTTATGAAAATACTAACGAGAATAACACTAGTAATGTGTTTGTTTTTTGTTTTAGCGTCTTGTAGAGATACAAAAAAAGAAGAAGTTGAAACTAAAGCAGCTGTAGAACAAATAGAAAGTATTGAAGCAGAAACAGAAGATATTATAGAATCTGTTGAAGAAAATGCTCAAGAACTTAAAAAAGAGTTAAACGAACTAGATAATATATAATATAATTATGAAACCAATAAATATTAAATTAACAGGATTGATGCTTTGTCTTTTGGTAAGTGCTTTCTCTTTTTCTCAAAATAAAGGAAAGGATAAAAGTAAAAAAGAGAAAATAGAAAAAGTAAAGCATGAGGTAAAAGCAGAAAAAGAAGCTATTAAAGAAGAGCGTAAAGCATTAAAAGAAGAAGCAAAACAAATAAAAGAAGAAGCTAAAGCTGAAAAAAAGGAAGCTCAAGAAGCTTTAAAAGAAGAACGAAAAAGATTAAAAGAGGAACATGAAGGCCATGATCATGATGATGACGATGGACACGGACACGGGAAAACTAAAAATAAAGATAAACATGATGATGATGATGATGATGATGGAAAAGGTAATGCTTATGGAAAAAATAAGGGCGATTTAAAAGGAAAAGCTTTTGGTAAATATAGAGCAGCTCAAGCTCAAGACAAAATAAAACGTAGCAATGAGAAGATTGATGAAAATAAACGTTTGGTAGATAATGGTAGAAACAAGTTAGCAGAAGCGAAAAAACGTTTTGAAGCTCAAAAGGAAAACGATAAGCTTACAGAAGAACAGATAGCAACACGTCAAGCAAAACTAGATCGTGTAGAAAAACTACTTAGTGAGCATGAGAATAGAGTTAAAGTTGCACAAGAAAAAATTACAGAGAAAAAAACAAAGCTATTAGAGGTTTATAAGGATAAATAAAAAATATTAAATAAGTATAAAAGACATTGCAATCGCAATGTCTTTTTTTTGTTTTAAGTAGTACGTCGAAAATTTTAACCTTTAAACGAATGTTCGGTGTTACTAAAGACTCTAAAACTCTGTTTTTGGGTATTCGACCTACCTTGTTTTAAATAAGATTATTATTAGCTAACAAGCTTTTTTTAATTTTTTGGTTATGGGGGCATTGTATCAGCAATGCCCTTTTTTTTGTAAGGATTTTGTTGTTTCTTCGAATAAAATTAAAAATCCATAGTCATGCGTAAATATATAATTCTTTTATTAATAATGGTAATGTGCTCATGCCAAGACAAATCAACTCAAGAATTTTTGTCTTTTGGAAATTATAGGGCAGAATTAAAAGTAAGTAATACAGAAGTATTACCATTCACTTTTAAAGTAAAAGATGCTAATACATTAACGGTATATAATGCTGAAGAGCAAATTGAAGTCGATGAGATTACGTATCGTAACGATTCTATATTTATTAATATGCCTGTTTTTGAAGCTTTATTAGCTGCTAAAATTGAGAATGGCGTACTTAATGGCAATTTTATAGTAGAAGGTAAAGGTAGAACTGTGCCATTTGTAGCAAAAAAAAATGAGACTCGTTTTAATAAAGGTGCAGAAGCAAAAGCTAATATTACCGGGAATTGGGAAACTGTATTTAGCCCAGAAAGTGATGAAGATAAATATATAGCTAAAGGTATTTTTAAACAAAATGGAAATCATGTAACGGGTACGTTTAGAACCGAAACAGGAGATTATCGTTTTTTAGAAGGTGTAGTTAATGGTAACGATTTAAAACTCTCAACCTTTGATGGCGCACATGCTTTTTTGTTTACAGGTACAGTAACAGATTCTACTATTAATGGTCATTTTTATTCAGGAAACCACTGGAAAGAACCATTCACGGCTAAGCGTAATGAAAATTACGAGTTAGCAAGTGCCAATACGTTAACCTATTTAAAAGACGGTTACGATAGTTTAGCCTTTACATTTCCAGATGCTAATGGCAACCAAGTGAGTTTAAGTGATGCTCGTTTTAAAAACAAAGTTGTATTAGTACAAATTATGGGAACTTGGTGTCCAAATTGTTTAGATGAAAGTAAATATTATGCGCAGTTTTATAAAGACAACAAAGATAAACCTATTGAAATAGTAGCTTTAGCGTTTGAGTATGCTAAGACTGAAGCTAAAGCTTTTGCTTCTATAAAACGTTTACAAGAAAAAGTTGGTATTGAGTACCCAATTCTATTAGCTCAAAATGGGACTACTAGCAAGAAAAAAGCACAAGAAAAACTACCAATGTTAAATCATGTGTTAAGTTACCCAACAACCGTTTTTGTAGATAAAAAAGGAAAGGTACGTAAAATACATACTGGTTTTAATGGCCCAGCTACAGGAGATAAGTTTACTGAGTTTAAGAGTGAGTTTACTGCATTTGTAGATGAACTGTTAAAAGAATAGTTTCATTTATAAAAGAGTTCTACTATGGTTCTATAGTGTTTTAATATAGAAACCTTTTACTTTTACTAAGTCAATAATATCTTCTTCTAAGCCATTTGTTTTGGCTTCAATTCTAAGTACATTATCTATGTCTTCAAGGTCAATAGACCACTTAATAATGTCTGAATGATTGTTAAATACAGGCATTATAGATTTAACCTTTTTCTTCGATTTAATATCTGTTCTAAATATTAGTAATTCCATACTGAAGCTTAATGTTATTCTGGGGCTGATGTTGTTGTATTGCCTTTATCTTGATTAGATTGTCTATCTACATATTGTTTGTAAAATTCATCACCTTCTTCTTTCCAAAACTTATCATAGTATTTCCATTTAGAAAAATCGGTTTTAGAGTCTTTTTTACACATGTCTTTAGAGTTTTTAGATGATTTTTTACCACCGCTAGTGCCGCAACCTCCAATTAGTATTTTTAGTAAAATAAACAAACCAACGGCTTGCCAATAGGTAATTGTAGTTAAGCCAAAAATATCTGGCATAAGCCAATTCCATAACCACATGATTACAAAACCGAACAAAATAATTAATCCTATTATAGCAATTGCGCCAAAAACAATCATTCCAGCAATTTCTAATGGTGATTTTTTTCTGAATTTATGAGTGAAAAAATTTGTCATGATATATTATTTTTATGTGTGTTTATTTCTACTTCTATTTTTTTATATAATATGCTTATTGCTCGATGTCTTCTAGACATTAGTGTTCCTATAGATATGCCTGTTTCTTGGGCTATTTCTTTATAAGTGTAGCCTTCAAAATCTACAGCGATAATAATATCTTTATATGCTGGTTTTAGTTGTTCTATACACTTTTTTAGAACCAATATCATTTGGTCTGATGCATAGTTATTGTCGGTTTGATGTAGTACTTCAACAAGGTCTAATAGCTCTTTGTCATTATCTACAGGCGTTACTTTTTTTGTAGTACGCATCACGTCTATAATTTTGTTTTTTATAGATGTATAAACAAAACCAGCAACATTATTTATTGGTGCGTATCTATCGGCTCCAGAAAACAATTTTAAAGCAACATCTTGAATAATATCTTCTGCATCTCGATTTGCTGTATTGCTTATTTTTGTACTTACATACATCTTGAGAGAGAAATATTCTCTACTAAAAAAATCTTTAAGTTTTTTAGTGTTTTCTGATTCCAAATTAGTTAAAACCTTTAATGTCTTGTCTTTGTATATAAAGACGAAACTTTTTTAATCTATTGCATTTTTTTCTTTTTAAATAAAAAATACAAGATGTAATGCTACCTGTTTATATAAAATAAGTGATTTCTATCTAAAACTATATTAGTAATGTGAGGTATTTGTAACCTTAATTACTAGTTTTTTTAATCCTAAAATCGAGTTTGTAAAACCTTATATTTTTTAATTTATTATTTATATCAATGTTAGCGGTTTGTATAAACTCTTTTATTGATAGATTATATCCTATTTGATAAAGCCTCATTTTGTAAAAGCGTAATGTTATGTGTTCTTTTAGTAGAATTGTATTCTTTGTAAACACTCGTTAAAAAAGAGTATTGGCTGGAAAAATTAACCTTATTAGTTTTTCAAAAGATGCTTATACGAAAATATGTAGTTTAACGTATTTTTACTCTAAAAGAAAAATCTTTTATTTGTATTGTTATTTTCAATTACTGTATTCCTCATTAAAAAGTCTAGTTTACTCAATAAAAAGAATCGTTTACTCGTTATTCTTTTTACGTATTAACTATATATCTTAATTTTGAACTTAGTATTAATCAATATAACTCTAACTAAATGAAACAAAAACTCAAACGCTACCTAAAATTTGGAATATTTCTTTTTGGGATAGCTCTTATCTTCACTCACTGTAAAAAAGAGGACGATTCAATTATAGACGAATCTCAGTTACAGCAAATTGAACCAAAAGTTGTAAGTCAAAAAATAGCTTTTGATAATAGCTTGCATAGAAATACCTTAAACAAAACTATAGGTAAATTAAAAAGTAAGCTTAATTCTGATAATCAATTCAATAGAGATAATGAGGATGATAACATTATAATTCTTACAGATGAAGTTTTGTATACAACATATTCTGAGACTCATACCTATACTTTTAAACTATTGCGTATTAATCCAGAGTTTTATATAGAAAATGTTGTTTTACATTATAATGTAGAAACGGAAAGTTACGATGAATATTTAATACAATATGACATTACACCAGAAGAATATCTTAATATTGATAATGGCGGTTTTTTAGAAAATTCTGATAGAGTAACAATCACAGATTTAGAAAACGGTTTTGTAAGTTCTTATTTAAATAGAGGCTGTAATAGAGTATGCCAAACCATTTATGTAGAATGTAGTTCTCCTGCAAAACATACCCTTGGACAGACTTGTACAGCAGAAACGCCACCATATTCATATCAATCTTGTAGTACTGTTTGTTTTGATATTTCTGCACCAGATGGTCCATCTGGCGGTGGTGGTAGCAATGGAGGTGACAGCGGTAGCGATAATGATAATCCGATTGATACAGACGTTGTTACAGACCCAATGTCATCGTCTTGTAAAATGAGTGGTGGAGGCACAGGTGCTATTGATGCCAATGGTGATTGTGTAGCGTTAGGTCTTGGACATGTTGCGAGTTTAAATAAACTTACCGAGCAATCACAAATTCAAGATAAAATTGCAGAGTTAAAAACAAAAACAAGTGAAGATAGAGAATATGGTTACCAATTTAAGTTATCAGGAAGTAACCCAATAACGTATAACATTGTTGAAGCCACTTTAGACACAGATAGTAGAGGCGTTAGGTTTGACTTTCCTTCTCATCTTACTAGATTAGAAGTGCACACCCATTATGCTGGCTTAGACAGTGCTTTTTCTTCTGAAGATTTATTTAATACAGTAAGATCTGCCGTTAATGCTAATAATAATGACCAACATACTAGTATACTGGTTGCACCTAATGGTAAATTGTTTGCATTAAGAGTTAATAATATGGAAAATGCTGGTAGTTTTGCTGATAATTATGTTGATAGTAATGGAAACGCAGACAAAGATAAGTTTGAAACAATGCAGAAATTTTATATAAAATATGTAGTGAATAAAGCAAACGAAGATTGTAATAACACTTGTACCGATGCTGAATATGATGCGTTTTTAAACAACCATTTAGCAAAAATTTTAATTACCTTTAGTACGGGATTAAGCTTGTATGAAGCAACCGAAGATGCCGATGGCAATATTACATGGAGCCCAATAGTATATACACCTTAAAAACATTATATTTATAGTATGAAAAATTTAATAACCTTAATGATAGTAGTATTTTGCATAAGTAATATTACTGTTTTAAATGCACAAGAAACCATTATCCCATTAAAAGATGGAGATCTATCGAATATACCACTAACTGGTGATATATATCATAAAGACACAACGAACACCTTTGATAAATTTATGGAAACATGGGTGTTTGATAACGGTACCAATTATTTTAAAGTAACTTTTAGTAAAAAAGAACGTGTCAGATACGGTAATATGAGAGTTTATTCAGATGAATTAGTGTGCGAATATTTATTTAAAGTAAATGGCATTACTATTTATGATACTTATGGTGTAAATAGTAATATAAATAATTTAGGAGCAAATCATATCTCGGGAGATGATATAATTAATGAAAATAAAATAAAACTCATGTATGGCGAACCACCAGTTAACAGCTGTCATAAATATGCAAAAGGAAAATTAACATTAAATTATATTTCTGGGGCAACACCAACCTTACAATGGACACGCGTAAATGATGAATTGTATGGAGATAATAGCACATGCCCAGATGGCTCATCAATGGATTTAACAGATTTTGTTATTCCTGCAAATATGATCTTGGTTAAGCAATAAGTAACTAAATACATTCATAAAAAGCAGGTAAGGTTACCTTATCTGCTTTTTATATATTTAAGAGTAAAACGTAAAAACATATAATAAAAAAATAGTTTATTTTTATCTGAATGAAAAAAAGAAACTTCCATACTGGTTTAGATATATACGTTATCAATTCAATTGTTTATGGGATCACGTTTTGTATGAAAAATTTAATAACCTTAATAGCAGTAGCCCTTTTTGCAAGTAGTACTACTCTTTTAAATGCACAAGAAACCATTATCCCATTAAAAGATGGAGATCTATCAAATATACCACTAACTGGTGATATATATCATAAAGATACCACTAACATTTTTGATAAATTCATGGAAACGTGGGTATTTAATGATGGTACTAATTATTTTAAGGTGACTTTTAGTAAAAAAGAACGTGTAAGGTTTAGTAATACTCGAGCTTATGCAGACGAATTAGTCTGCGAATATTTATTTAAAGTAAATGGCACCACTATTTATGATACTTATGGTGTTAATAGCAATATAAATAGTATTGGAGATAATCATATTTCTGGTAGTAGTATAATTAATGAAAATAAAGTAGAACTAAGTTATAGCGAACCACCTGTTAATAGTTGTCATAAATACGCAAGTGGAGAATTAACATTAAACTATATTTCTGGCGCTACACCAACCTTACAATGGACACGCGTAAATAATGAATTGTATGGCGATAATAGCACATGCCCAGATGGTTCGTCTATGGATTTAACAGATTTTGTTATTCCTGCAAATATGATCTTGGTTAAGCAATAAGTAACTAAATACATTCATAAAAAGCAGGTAAGGTTACCTTATCTGCTTTTTATATATTTAAGAGTAAAACGTAAAAACATATAATAAAAAAATAGTTTATTTTTATCTGAATGAAAAAAAGAAACTTCCATACTGGTTTAGATATATACGTTATCAATTCAATTGTTTATGGGATCACGTTTTGTATGAAAAATTTAATAACCTTAATAGCAGTAATTCTTTTTGTAAGTAGTGCTACTCTTTTAAATGCCCAAGAAACCATTATCCCATTAAAAGATGGAGATCTATCGAATATACCACTAACTGGTGATATTTATCACAAAGATACCACTAACACTTTTGATAAATTTATGGAAATATGGGTGTTTGATGATGGTACGAATTATTTTAAAGTAACTTTTAGTAAAAAAGAACGTATAAGATACGGTAATATGAGAATTTATTCGGATCAATTAGTGTGTGAATATTTATTTAAAGTAAATGGCACCACTATTTATGATACTTATGGTATAAATAGTAATATAAATAATAGAGGAGCAAATCATATTTTGGGGGATAATATTATTAATGAAAATGAAATAAAACTAAGTTATAGTGAGCCACCTGTTAATAGCTGTGATAAATATGCAGATGGAAAATTAACTTTAAATTATATTTCTGGCTCAACACCAACCTTACAATGGGTACGTGTAAATAATGAATTGTATGGTGATAATAGCAAATGCCCAGATGGTTCGTCTATGGATTTAACAGATTTTGTTATTCCAGCAAATATGACTTTGATCAAGCAATAAGAAACTAAATTGTAGTACATACAAATAACAGATAAGAAATCAGTCTCTTATCTGTTGTTTTTATTTGTAACCTTAATTACTAGTTTTTTTAATCCTAAAATCGAATGTGTAAAACCTTATATTTTTTTAATTTATTTTAAATATTAATATCAATGTTAGCGGTTTGTATAAACTCTTTTATTGATAGATTATATCCTATTTGATAAAGCCTCATTTTCATAACCAGTTTTTAAAAGCGTGATGTTATGTGTTCTTTTAGTAGAATTGTATTCTTTGCTAGCACTCGTTACAAACGAGCGCTAGCTTGGGACTTTGCAAATACACATAGACCTTTCGATTAAGCACTTTTTGCTCTGTTTTTTTTATACATTGTTAGGTGCAGTTATTTGCTAAACATATCTTCATCAGTCTTTTTATCAGAAGGTAAGATATCCATATATGCTATTCTCGGTCTTTTTTCGATATAAACACCGTTTTTATCCATTCGATTCACATAACCTCTAATGGTGCAATCGCCAAAAAAGTATGTTCTATCCTCAACGATTTTTCCAGAAATCGGATAACAAGTTAAAATATGATTTTTATAAGCAAAGCCGATAGTGTTCGAATTTTCATTACCTCTTGTGATATGTCCTTCAAGTTCCACATATTGGTTATGTGCTAACTCTGGAAATAGAACATCTTCTTCTTCCTTTCCTTTATAGAAAACACCTTTTTCATTTATTGAAATGGAAACTTCTTTTTTGGTGTCGTCTGCATCAACTTTTTCGTTTGAACTAAATCCTATTTTGAGCTTTCGTTCATCTTCAACAAGTTGAGTTAATCTATTGAAAATCGTTTCCGGAATTTCTGTGAATAATTCTAAATATACTTTTGGAACATAAAGGATTTCTCCAGCATCATTATATATTCCAATGAATTGGACTCCTTTAGTTTCTTTAAATTCTACTTTGTCAAATTTTCTCTTTTTAAGAGTTTTCAAATGCTTGCCAATTTGAACAATCCATTTAATTCCCTTTACGATACCTTTGAAAACATCTTTAAATCCAAAATCTCCAACATCGTTTTGCCCCATTTTTTTTAGAGCAGAACCACCATAAATTGCACCTCCAGAAACTAAAGCCAATTGGATTAGTTCTCCAATATTTTCTGGAATTAGAGTTTCCCAACTTCCTTTTCTTGTCCTTACAGGCAAATCAAATTCTACTGCATTTAATTCAGGTGATTTTTTGTACAGGAAATATCTGAAGATTTCGTCTATTCCTATTAATGCTTCGGCTGATTTTCGAGCATCTAAATATCCATCTTTAACAAGGTCTCCCTCAAATTTGAAATGTGCTAAATATTTTTCGTTGTCTTCCATTGAGTTTATTTTAATAGCATCATATCATCATAGTAGTTCTCATAAGAGTGCCAATTTAATATTTGATTGATAACTTTTGTTGAAAGGTTATTTGTTGGATTTGCATTTAAATCAAAATCAGAACCGTAATCATTATTTAAATCAGCAAAACAAGTTGTTACATTGTTTCTGTAGTTACCTTCTTCGTGATGAATAGATTGATTTCTTGCTTGTAATATTATGTTTTTAAGGCTTTGAGTTGTAAATATTCTTCCATCTGGACAATTGGCTGGATTTCCGTGAGTTTTTGAAATACCTTGTTTTGCTATTTGCAAAATTGACATTCCGATTGCTTGATATGATAATTCTTTATTAGTAATAGAAATTTCCAAATCAGCTATATCTTGTTCTAATTTTGGAATATTGGCATCTTGAGCAAATTTTGCCATAGTCACGAACTTATGTTGTAACTGAAGTTCATTATAATCTTCCATTTGGTCGTATGTAGTGAAGTCAAATTGAAGATGCTTTAGTCTATCTTTTTTCGCAAGCAGTTCGGCTTTCAGGTTTTCCAGTCGATGCAATTCAGATTTTAAAGCATCAAACAAAGTTTTAGAAGCGTACTCGGTATCATTCAGATAGTTTGTCATTTAGTAGTATGTTCGTTTTAATTGCACCTAATGTTTCATTGATGAAAAATCGTTTTAATAACCAGTCAAGCTGGTCATAAGTGTTTTTTATGAGATGTTAAGCCAAGTTATATTTTTTTAACTTGAAAATCAGTTTATTGAGTGCTAGGAAAATCAAAGTTCTTAACAGGATTATTAACATGTGTTAATTTATGCGCTTATTTGTCGTTATATAAAGTGGTGTTTTGTTCTTGTGAAAAAGCTTTAGCTAATAGGTTCCAGAGTTCAGGATAACCATCATCGTAACCAAGCGCCCATATACCAACGCCGCCTATTTTATTGCTTTTAATCCAATTGTATGTCATGGATAGTGATTTTTCATCTTCAAAAAATAACTGTCTGTAATGCTTAGTATTATCTTTTATAATAATATAGCTTGAAGCACTTTTAGAGTCGAACTTTACGGGAATATTTAAAGAATCTATATATAATTTTCGTATGGCTTTATATGGTGGATGAGATTTAAATGTTGTTACTGCTGCACCAATATTTGGTTTTTGGGTGTACCATTCTGCTCCATAATAAGGCAACCCAGCAATTAATTTATTAAGCGGCACGCCTTTGTTTTTATAATGGTTAATAGAGTGCTCTAATCCATTACCAAAGGTTGTACTGGTTTTAAGCGGTGTAACTGGTCCAGTGGTTTTACTAAAACTTCCGTAATAATCATATCCCATTAGAGTATAAAAATCTACATGAGAATTTATAGCCTTTATATCAAAAATGTTTTTCCAATCTATAGCGTAAAGACATAGTGAAACCATATAATCGGGATTCTTTTGTTTTAGTGCCTTAGAAATTTGAATTATAAATTTTGTAAAATGCGTCTTGCTTTTTTTAGGTACACCTTCAAAATCAATGTTTATACCATTTGCAGCGCGAAGCGCGAGTAAATTAGAGATACTATCTATTAGTGTTTTTTGAGCCTTTGGGTTGTCTAGAAAAACAGAATTGTTTTTACTTCCAAAATTAGAAACAGACAAAAATACTTTACAGCCTTTGGCTTTGGCACTGTCTATTAAAGGCGTGGTTTTCCATTGGTGAATGCTTTTATAGCTTCCAGTATTTGGTTCTACAGCATACGAAAAATAAGAGATACCCCATAACATGGAGAAATTATAGTTTTTATAGGTAGATCCGTTTGAGTAAATATGCCAGCCAAACGTACGTATATCTGGATGTACATTGCCTTTTGCGTGCAGAATTTTTTTATTTGAGGTATTGTTTAGGCTATCCCATTGCGCTTCAGTTTTAAGATTTAAAGCGCTATTTTTTTCATCGTTAAGATGGCGTTGACTAATATAGCTGTCATTACTGGTAGTAATGACTTGGTTTTCATCTTTTACCTTAGATTTATTATCAACCTTGCAACTTATTAATAAACATAGAGACATAAGTGTAATTAATACTGTTTTCATCTCTTTATTGTATAATGCTATATTGATAAATATGACGTTTTATTATTTGTCTTAAGCTAAGTTAGTTTTTAATATTATACAATAGCATACTATTAGCTTGTTGTTTATACAATATTATTAACACGTGTTAATTTGAGATTTTAGTAATAATAAAAGCAGTTATTATACAAATAACTGCTTTTGTTTTAAAGGTTTTTTTGTGTAAAAATAACTTCTCTAATTACTTGCCATCTATTGTCTTCCCATATTAAGTCTATACTTAAATTAATAGTTCGTTCTACACCTGTTAAGTTTACTTTTCGTTCTAACATAACATGTCCTGTATTATTAAAAGCTTTAATATGCATAAACTTAGCCCAGGTATTTAAAGCGGTAGCTTTTTGGTCTCGTTTAGTTTTAAATAGATTGGAGAAAGCTGTTTTGTTTGCAATTGTTTTCTGGTCTTTATTATCTATCATGATAACTTCTAGATCATCATGATAAATTAAATCTAAGGTTTCTATATCAAAATTTGTTGCCGCTTTAATAAGTTGCTCTATGGTTTGTTTTAAACCAGCGTCTGCTTTATTTGTTGTTGTCATCTATTATTTTGTTTTGTTGATAATTACCATATACTTTACGATCGAAAACCCAAGAGACGCTTATAAAAATTAATGCAACTGTAGCAAAGAGGTATTCGCCATCGCTAACCATTGCATGGGCTACTAATGCTAATATTGCATCGAATAAAAACCCTGCATAAGCAAGTTCTTTTAAGAATTTTGACCATTTTGTTAGAATAGTAATAGCTCCAGCAATCTTTAAAAAGGCTAGTGGATAGATTATCCATGTTGGAAAACCGAGACTTATAAAGAAGCCTTCTGCTCTTGGATAATTAAAAAGATACATCATTGCTCCAGCAAAAAAGAGTAATGCTAATAGTGTAGTGGCTGTCCAGTAAATGATTTTGTTTGTTTTCATGATTTTAAATTTTATTTGTTTTTAAATATGTTAAAAGTGTTTCGGGTTCTAGTCTTGTCATATAATCTGCTTCAAAATGAGTGTAAACGATGTCTTTATTTTTATTAATTACATAAATAGCAGGTACGGGAAGTTCATAATTATCATTGCCGTTTATCTTGGTGAAATCTATCCCAAAATTCACAAACTCCCTTTTTGAAGCATCGTCGAGTTTAAATACTATACCTAAGGCTTTCATGAATTGAGCATTAGCATCTGTAAGAATAGGATAGGAGATTGTATTTTTTAGTGTTGTTTGCGTTGCAAGTTTTGGTACTTCGCTACTAATGGCAACTATATTTGCTCCAACAGACAGGAAATCGTTTTTTAGTCTGTTGTATGCTCTTAGTTCCATATTACAATATGGGCACCAACCACCACGATAGAAGTTTAATATTAAAAATTCATCTTGCAATAAGTCATTTAGATTAATAACGTTATTATTATTGTCAATAAGTGATTGTGTGTTTGGAATTTTATCGCCTACTTGTAATGCATTCTCTTTTAGTTTATTGATGCGTATACTGTTAATACTGTCTTTAAATGTTTTAATGATTGCTACAGGCATTCTTTCCATAGTAGCATCTCTTACTATTTTTAGTTCGCTTTCTAATGTCATAATTCACTATCTATTTGTTTAATACAAAAGTATAGTTGAAGGCTACGAACTATATTATCGATTTAAGATTTAAAATAGTCAATATCGAACCAGGATAGATATTGGTTTATCTAGTTTTGAAATTTGTTAGGTGTAGTGCCAGTGTATTTTTTAAAAAAACGAATGAAGTTTGATGGTTCTTTAAAACCCATTTTATAAGCAATCTCTTGAGAGGTATATTTGTTTTCAGAGATATTTCTTTTTATTTCTAGAAGTAACCAGCTGTCTATAAACGCTTTTGCTGTTTTATTGGTAATCGCTTTGCAAATAACATTTAAGTATTTGTATGATACTAATAGCTTTTTTGCATAATCTTTAGCATTATGACTTTCGTTATAATGCGTTGTGATGAGTTGCTTAAACTGGATAAAATCCCTAAAATGTTGGCTTTCGAATGTTTTGTGTTGGTATATAGATAGCCGTTTAATTTGAAATAGAAGAGCTAAAAATAAAGCGCTTATAGTTTCAGATTTCATGTTTAAATTGTCTTCAAGATGTGTTTTTTTAATAAGCTCTAAGTATGGGGTTAAATTTTGAAGATTTTCTTTACCTACAAATATACTTGGCTCGTGATACATTTGTAGAAAATGAAATAAGTTCTTCTCGCTTATGTTTTTAGTGATAAAGGTTTCTTCAAAAGAAATTACAAAGCCATTTACTGTTAGGTCTTTATTGAAAGCATGCACTTGATCTTTGGTAAGCGGTAAAATGGTGCCAGGTAATAACGCTTCTTCTTTAAAATCTATGGTGTGTGTGCTTTTGCCTTTGGTTATAATTAATAAGGCGTGAAATGCTATTCTATGGGGTTTAGATAGGTTATATGAGGCTTTTTTACATCTATCGTGTAGTTCTTTAATTGTAATAAACTCAAATGGTATGGGTTGTTTTACAAATCGAGAAAATATAATGTTTTCTATCTCGCTAGACATATGTTGAATTCTATTCTAAGTATAACGAAGTTAGGGTTTAAAATTTTAAAAAAAAGAAATGTTTTTTAAACTCAAAACTATACTATTTATGGTTAGTGTAATTCAATTTTATCGATTGTTAACATAAAGGTTTCTGCCTTTTTATTGCCTATTAGAAAGGCTAATTCTTCAATCGTTTTTTTATCAAAATTTGGAATATCTAGTTTTCTACCTCTAAATGTAGGATATAGGTCTTTTAACTTTACAGTTATAGTTTGCCATTCGTTGTTGGTTTTGATATAAGTAATATATGAATAGTAGTCTTCTTGGTTTGCTTTAATTCTAAATTGATAAGGCTTACCATCTCCTTTTAAGGTAATAACTATTTTTGTATAGTTGGATACATCTAAAGTTTTAAAACGATGTCGTACAGAAGAAAAACCACCATTATTTTCTAGAGATACTTTACCACTAAAGACACCATGACCTTCTGGGCTTAATTTAAAACTACCATTGGAGCGTCCACCCATAACAACATCATCAACTATACTCCAGTTAGAAATATTACAGCCTGTAGTAAAATCAAAAATTGAGATTGAATTAAACATAGTTATAAAAATTAGTGGAATTAAGGCTATTGACTTCATAGTATTACTTTTTTATCAAAATTACGGCTATTAATATTTTGATTTTCAAAAGAAAAGGTTAAATAATAACTAAGCAGTGAAAACACAGAGTTATAAACTATTTACTTGTAAACTAACCGTGAATAGTTTCACTTTTACCATAGCTTTTAATAATCTCGCCTTCAAAAGCGACCAATTCTTGCCAACGTTTGTCTACATCTATGTCCTTGCCATATTTTCTAGCGAATGTAATAAAAGTGGTGTAGTGGCCAGCTTCACTAATCATTAAGTCATGATAAAATTTTGAAAGTTCTGGGTCTTTAATACGCTGTGAGAGTAATTTAAAACGCTCGCAACTTCGTGCTTCTATCATGGCAGAGAATAATAAACGATCTACCATACTTTGTAATCTACTGCCACCGCGGTTCATAAACTTATAGAGTTGGTTTACATAGTGATCTTTGCGTTCACGACCCAAAGTATAACCGCGAGCTTTAATAATGTTATGAACCATTTGAAAATGCTCTAATTCTTCTTTGGCTAGTTCTAAAAGAGCTGTTACTAATTCTTCATGCTCGCTATTGTGAGTAATAATAGTAATGGCATTTGTTGCCGCTTTTTGTTCGCACCAGGCATGATCTGTTAATATTTCTTCAATATTACTTTCTACAATATTTACCCAACGTGGATCGGTTTCTAATTTTAGGTGCAACATACTCATGGTTTGTGGTTTTGGGTAAAGATATTATAATACCAAACAAAGACCTAAATATGCTATTCAATTCGTTTATTTTCATTTCGAATAGTAATATTAGGTTATAACTTAGTTTTTAATAAGTTTTCCAGAGTAATGAATAGTATTATTTTTAGAAATAGTATAGATGTAATTACCAGTCTTTAATTCTGAAACATCATAAGTTTCTGTGTTATTTAAAGGAACTGTTTTTACTCGTTTTCCATTCATATTAAATATAGTAAAGACATTATTTTTTGAATCTACTAATTTTGACCCCAAACGGATTGTAATAGTATCTTTTACAGGGTTTGGGAATAGTTTAAAAGAATGTAAGCTCATTTCAGAAATACCTAAACCAGTACCTTCAATTACATTATGTGTAGTATTGATGTTTAAATTATTATAGGTTTCTACTGTGCCTATTGGCCATGTGATTTCTAGCGCTTCTATTATTGTAGCATTGCCTAAGCCAAAGTGTTGCGTATAGCTGTTTTGACTGCAATATCCACTAGATGAAACAATTTTACGTGTTTGCCATACTTCATTACCGTTTATTGTAGACTTAATTCTAACTTTTGCGCCTATAGCAGAATTGTTAGAGTTTGTACCTGAGCAATTTATTTTTACCCAGTTGTTTCCGGTTCCAGTGTTTCTAAATAATGCATTGGTTTGATTTCCATTTTGATTATTTGCATAAATAACATCTAGCCAACCATTATTATCATAATCCCCAAATGCAGCACTATAGGTCCAGCCAGAGAAAGTTGCTAGAGCACTTGAAGTGTCTTGAGTGAAATTTCCAGAACCATCATTTATATATATATAGTTGTTCTGGACAGATGACAAATACGAATTACAAACAATTAAATCTAGGTCACCATCATTATCTAAGTCACCAAAAGTTGATCCAAAAGAGCTGCTAGTTGCCAAGGCTATAGGTGATGACGTTTCTTCTGTAAAAGTACTACCATTGTTTCTAAAAAGTTGATTGCTTTGGCCATTAGTTTCATAATTAGTTACCAAAAGATCAAAGTCGCCATCATTATCTATATCTGCCCATGAGCTACCTGCAGAGTTCTTTAAATCTTGAACAAAGCTTAAATTAGTGATTTTTGTATAATTATTAGTTCCATCATTTCTATAAAGAGAGTTTTTTGTAGTATTCTCATTTGTTAGAAATAAATCACAATCACCATCATTATCATAATCTATTAAATCTACAGAACGTGTTCCAAAGAATTCATTTGTAAATTCAATACTAGTATTGTTTACGAAAGTACCATCTGTTTGGTTTTCATAATAGCTGTTTGTTGCATTTCCAGCACTGTTGGTATAGAAGATGTCTAAGTTTTGATCATTATTAGCATCTATCCAAGTTACCATTTCTGAAAATGTAAAAACAGAACCGGAAACATTTGTTGGTTCATAAGAAAATATACCATTGCCATTATTTCTATAAAAATAATTTTTGGTAGATGATCCCCATGTTACCATATAAGCATCTAGATCTCCATCGTTATCTGCATCTGCAAAACTGGCCGCGACAGAACGACTGTTGTCTTGAGTAATAGGATCGTTAGTAATTGTAGTGAATGTGCCGTCTGTATTGTTTAAATACAGCATGTTGTTTTCTCCAGAACCAGGACCGCTTGAATTGGTAATAAAAATATCATCCCAACCATCATTGTTTATATCTATAAAATTAGCACTTCTAGAGTTGCTAGGAGTTGTTGTAACTCCTGAAATATTTGCAGCTTCAAAAGATTGTGAAAATGAGTTTGTTAGTATAAAACTCAAACTAATAATTGTAAATGTAATTTTTTTCATGTGTGTGATTTTTTTATAAAAATCGTCACATATATGCTTCTACAAAGCTAAAAGATAAGAATTGGGTGTTTTATGATATTTTTATTTAAAACTTAGATATTATTTTTTTAAGATATAGGTATTTTTATAGTTGTTTGTACAAGTGTGCTATTTTCATTTTCTATATTATTCATTTCAAAAAAGTAGTTCCCATCATATAAAGAGTCTAATCGTTCTAAAACATTTCTAATACCATTTCCGTAAATTATTTCTTCCTCGGCAAGCGGTTGTCCATTGTTTGTTATTTCAAAAATAATATGGTCTTTAATCGTGCTAATTTTTAATGTAACTTCTAGAGTATTATGATGGTAAGAAAAACCATGTTTAATAGTGTTTTCTATAAAGGGTTGTAGTAATAACGGAGGGATTTTAGTGTTTAATAAGTGGTTGTCTATTATTTTATTAAAGTTTAGTTTTTCTGCAAAACGAATTTTTTCAATATCTAAATATTTGTTTAAAATTGATAACTCATCTTTAAGCTCGATATGTTTTTGATCTTTAATATTTAGCGTGCTTCTTAATAAATCACTTAAATCTACTATTGCGTTTTGAGATTTTTTAACATCAATATCCATAAGTGAGGAGATATCGTTTAAAGCGTTAAACAGGAAATGAGGCTGCAGCTGAGATTGTAACGCATTGATTTTAGTGTCTAGTAATTGGGTTTTAAGACGTTCTTGTGTTATTAAAACACTTTGTTGTTTTTTTAGATAATAATAGGCATATACAATTCCCATAATAGCTATATAGACAAAGAAATTGTAGTTTAAACCAGATAAACCTCGAATCCAAACAGACTCGAATGTAATTTTAACAGTTCCATTAAAAAGTTGTTCTTCCATAAGCATTACAATAGCAGAAGTATAAAATGATAAGAGGAAAGCTAAAAGTGTATGAATTATAAAACTCTGTACGCGTCTTTTTTTTAACGAAATTAAACTTATAGTCAAATAGATTGAAGTTATTATAAATAAGAATTTGAAGCTGTAGGTGATTAGGTATTTAAGAACTAATCCTTTAAAGTTTATGGCTTCAAATGTCTTTATATCATTAAAATAGTAGTAGAGTGAGCTGCCTAAAAAATCAATTAAATAAGCGGCAATAAAAACATATAAGATAAATTTTAGAAGTGTTTTGTCAACAAATGAGTTTTTTAAAAGTTTCATCCTATTTGATTTTTGTTGATTTTAGAAAATCAGACTTATATTTACTAGATAAAGAGAAAATCTTTTTGTCATTCATAATAATACTATAATCGCCTTGTCCTTCGCTAATAACTTCTTTAATATCATTGTTGTTTATAATAGTAGAACGATTAATTCTATTAAATGTATTAGGGTCTAGTTTTTTTATAAAGTCACTCATCGAAATTCTGTAGATGTGCTTACTGTTGTCCTTTGTAAATATTTCGGCATAATAAGCAGAAGAAGTAATATATTTTATGGTTTCTGTTTTAATAAAATAGAATTTCTTACCAGTTTTTAGTACAACTTTTTCTATGTAGCTGCTTGGAGATGTATTGATATTAGTATCAATTTCTCCAATATAGTTTATAAGATTAGCAATTTTAGATTTGTATTGTTGCTTTAAGTCTTTTTGCGATATTTTAGTAATAGCACGATTTAAAGCCTCATAAAAGCGTTCTGTTTTATATGGTTTTAATAAAAAATCAATAGCTTTTACTTCAAAAGCTTTTACGGCAAAACTATCAAAAGCCGTTACAAAAATTATGATTGGCATTGTCTTAGAATCAATCTTTTTTAAAACGTCAAACCCATTCAAATCTGTCATTTTAATATCTAAGAAAACAAGATCAATTTGTAGTTTGTTTATTGATTCTATTGCTTCTTTTCCAGATGATGCTTCTATTATTTTAGAAAAATAATCTGTAGTGTTTAAGAGTTTTAAAATACGTTGCCTTGCTAAAGCTTCGTCGTCTACAATTAGAATAGTCATATTAAAAATATAAAGTAATAATTATCATATTTACCTAATGAAGCGTTTTATTTCTGTTTTGTTACAGTAAGTAAAATAAATGATTTTTATAAGATGCGTTATTAAGCTTAAAATTATATAATTATGATTTAAATAAGCTGTTTTTTGATATATAAGTAGTTGTTTTTGATATAAGTTTTTCAGAAAAAAATCTATTAACTCAACTAATATAATTCCAGATGTTCTTGTATTTACTCATTTGTCTGTAGGTTTCTAAAACTACTTCATTTTCTGGGTGACCAAGAGAAGGATCTTTTTCTAGTAATTGTTTGGCGTGATAACGGGCATGTTGTAAGATGTCGTTATCTTTTATAATATCTGCAATGCGAAGGTTTAAAACACCGCTTTGTTGAGTGCCCATAATATCTCCTGGTCCACGTAGTTTTAAATCTACTTCGGCAATTTCGAAGCCATCATTAGTTCTTACCATTGTTTCTAAACGTGTTTTACTATTTTCAGAGAGTTTATGGCTGGTCATTAAAATACAATAACTTTGTTCTGCACCGCGGCCAACACGTCCTCTTAATTGGTGTAATTGAGATAAGCCAAAACGTTCTGCGCTTTCAATAATCATAACAGAAGCATTAGGAACATTTACACCAACTTCTATAACTGTAGTGGCAACCATAATTTGTGTTTCTCCTTTTATAAAACGTTGCATTTCGAACTCTTTATCTGCAGGTTTCATTTTACCATGTACAATCGAAATTTGATACTCTGGCATAGGGAAATCTCGAGCAATACTTTCGTAACCATCCATTAAATCTTTATAGTCCATTTGAGCACTTTCCTGTATTAAAGGATAGACGATATAGACTTGTCTTCCTTTGTTAATTTCTTCACGAATAAAACGGAAAACTTTGAGTCGATTTGAGTCGTATCTATGTACTGTTTTTATAGCCTTTCTACCAGGTGGTAATTCGTCAATTATAGAGATGTCTAAATCACCATAAACAGACATGGCTAATGTACGCGGAATTGGAGTAGCGGTCATGACCAAAACGTGTGGCGGAAAGTTATTTTTTTTCCATAACTTAGAGCGTTGCTTAACGCCAAATCTATGTTGCTCATCAATAATGGCAAGACCTAAGTTTTTAAATTTAACTTTATCTTCTAGTAATGCATGTGTGCCAATTAGGATGTCTAAATCACCATTTTCAAGCATTTTATGTATTTCTTTTCGTTTTGAAGTTTTACTTGAACCTGTGAGTATTTCAATGCTGATTTTTAAATCTTTACATAACTCAACTAATCCGTTGTAGTGTTGAACTGACAAAATTTCAGTCGGCGCCATTAAACAAGCTTGGAATCCATTGTCAAGTGCTATTAACATTGACATTAGAGCTACTATTGTCTTTCCAGAGCCTACATCACCTTGTAATAAGCGATTCATTTGGGCATTACTACCCAAATCGTGACGAATTTCTTTTAATACTCTTTTTTGTGCTCCAGTTAATTCGAATGGTAAATGGTTTTTAAAAAAGCTATTAAAATGCGCTCCAACGGTTTCAAAAGGAAATCCTTTTATCTTAGATTTATGAATTAAATTTTTAAGAATGAGCTGTAATTGTATGTAAAATAATTCTTCAAATTTCAACCTAAATTGAGCTTTAAAAAGTGACTGAGAATCTTTAGGGAAATGCACATTAAAAAGGGCTTCAGATTTTGAAATAATTTTTAATTCTAAGCGTAATTTTTTTGGTAAGGTTTCTGCAAATTTCCCACCAGTTTCTAGGAAGAGATTTTGCATTATTTTTGTCATCACACGATTGGTGATTCCCTTGTTAGATAATTTCTCTGTAGACGGATAAATGGCCTGCATAGAAGAACGTAAATTTTTCTCATGCTCGACTAATAATTCGGCATCTGGATGTGGCATATTAAACTTACCCCCAAATCTATTTACTTTCCCAAAAATAACGTAAACCGTATTCAGTTTTAAACTCTCACGAATCCATTTTTGACCTCGAAACCAAACCAGTTCCATCACTCCTGTATCGTCTTGAAATGTGGCTACTAATCGTTTGCCTCTTTTTTGAGCGACTTCTTTAAAATTGGTGATTTTTCCTATAATCTGTACTTCGGCACTATTAGCTTGTAATTGGTTTATTTTATAATATTTGGTGCGATCTAAATAGCGATTTGGGAATAGGTTTATGAGATCTTGATAGGTATGAATACCAAGTTCCTTGCGGAGCAAATCGGCACGATTTGGTCCAACGCCTTTTAAATAATCTATAGGGGTTTGAAGGTTGGTAGCCATAAGAGAACGAATTTAATGCATTTCTCTTTAAAGTAAAAAGAAAAGGCTACCATTACTGGTAGCCTTTATATGTTTATGTTGTTAATATATTATTGTTCGCCTTTAAGTACTAAAAGTGGTACACGGCTTTCAAAATCAGATTTACTAACGCTATTATCTAATGTTGCATCACTCCATAATTTCTTGAAGAAACCACGTTTACGTCTAAATACGCAAATCATATCTGGTTTAATCTCATGAATGTACTCTAAAACACCTTGAAATACTGTTGCGTTTTCCGAAGAGTAATATTTAGACGTTATTCTAGCTAAATCTTTATCAAACATTAAATCTTCAGGTAAAAACGTTGGTGTTTTTACTTGTAATAATGTCATATATGCTTTTAAATGTGTTAATGTGTGTTCTAATGGATCTAAAGCACCTTCCATTTTTATTATCCCAGATTTTACAGCCGTCAAAACAGTGTTTACGTCCTTAAATTCGTAATTATCAGGTATTAATAAAACTGGCATGTCTGTTTTTCTAACGATACTACCAGATAAATCGTCTAAAAATAATTTATCGTTAGTTTTTGGAGCTCTGGCAGAAGCAATAATAAGATCTACATTAAAATCTATACAAAATTCTTTGATATACTCTATAGTATCGCCTTCAAAGAATCTAAAGTTAATGTCTATACCTTGTGTTTTGGCATAAGACATAATATCTTCTATGTGGTCTTCTTCTCTTATTTCGTTAAGTTGAATACCATAAATCATTTCTGCTCCAACTAATTTTGCATAGTCAATAGCATAAATAATAGTTGCTTTTTTCTCTTTTAAAGAGCTAATAGGCACTAAGAATGTTTTCATATTATTTTGTTTAAAGGATAAAATTTGCGCAAAAGTACTCCTAATAGATAGATTCTAAAGCATTGTTGTCTATATTTCGTTGAAAAGCAGTAATTTAAGTGGAAGTGTACTATTTGTTCGATTTAATGATCTATTTGTAGACTTATTCAAAATAATAAGACCATTAAAAATTGTATTTTGGCTTAGCATTTGCAATATATTATTTATGAAACACTTGCTTTATATATTAATTACTTTAATGTGCTTTTCTACACAAGCACAACAGACTGATTTTGTTGATTTTAAAAAAGCAAACGCGCTTCTTGGTATTAATCCCAATAACTCAAGTATAGGCGGAAAAGTTTGGTATGTTTTAGATGTAATAAAAGAAACAGATTCAATATACATTGATGCTGTTAATATGGATATAAAGAATGTTGAAATAAGATATGAAAACTCTAATACTCAAGATTTAGATTTTTATTACGATAATAAACGTTTGTGGTTAATTCATGATTTTAAAAAAAATAAAAAATATACAGTATATTTTGATTATGAGGTAATTCCTAAAAAGGCCCTTTATTTTGTTGAAAGAGAAAGCACTCACCAAATATGGACCCAAGGGCAAGGTAAATATACCAGCAATTGGTTGCCTAGTATTGATGATATGAACGAGAAAATGATATTTAATATATCATTAACTTTTAATGAAGATTATAAGGTTATTTCTAATGGATTACAAACAGCAAATATTCCTTTGCCAGGTATGGTAAAATGGCACTTTCAAATGCAAAAACCAATGTCCAGCTATTTAGTGGCATTAGCTATTGGAAAATATGATAAAAAAGAGTTAACCTCTAAAAGTGGTATTCCAATAGAATTATATTACTATCCTGAAGACTCTTCAAAAGTAGAGCCAACCTATCGTTATACTAAGCAGATGTTTGATTTCTTGGAAGAAGAAATAGGCGTGCCATATCCATGGCAAAACTATAAACAAGTGCCTGTAAAAGACTTTTTATATTCAGGGATGGAGAATACGAGTCTCACTATTTTTAGTGATGATTTCATGATTGATGAGACAGCATTTATAGATAAAAATTACGTTAACGTTAATGCTCACGAATTGGCACACCAATGGTTTGGAGATCTAGTAACCGAAACTGAAGGAAAACATCATTGGCTGCAAGAAGGCTTTGCTACGTATTATGCTTTATTGGCAGAACGCGATATTTTTGGAGACGACTACTACTATTGGAGATTATATGAGTATGCTCTAGAACTATTAGCGCAGGAGCAAGCAGGTCAAAATACACCTTTAATGGATCCAAAAGCGAGTAGTGCAACGTTTTATAAAAAAGGTGCTTGGCTTTTACATATGTTACGTGATAAAGTAGGTGATGAAGCTTTTAAAAAGGCAGTAAAAAGCTATTTGCAGAAATATAAATTTAAGAATGTAAAAACTAATTATTTTATACAGGAAATAGAAGATACTTCAGGGATATCTTTAACAAAGTTTGTTGACGATTGGTTACTTTCTGATACACTGCTTTATAATGAAATGGAAACACATTTGTCTACGGTTTCTAATGCAGTAAATGGATATTTAAAAATAGATTGTGAAGGCTATTCTTCAAAGTGTTCAGAGTATCTAACCTCATATCTTTTTGATGAATCTAAAGTTAAGGTAATTGAACAAATGCCAAATAAAATTCAATCTAAAGATTTTAAAAATTCAATTAAAGTTAGGCAAGCTATAGCACAAAACGTTACTAAAATACCTTTAGAGCTTAAAGCGCAATATGAAAGTCTTTTAAATGATAAATCTTATCTAACAATAGAAGCTGCGTTGTATCATTTATGGTTAAACTTTCCAAAAGAGCGTAAAAAATACTTAGATAAAACAAAAGACATCATTGGTTTTAATAATAAAAATATAAAGACACTGTGGCTTGTTTTGGCTTTAAATACGCAAGGTTATAGAGATCAAGAGAAACAGTTCTATTATAATGAATTAGTAGATTACACGTCTTCAAAAAACGGTTTTCAACTAAGGCAAAATACATTTTCGTATTTAAATTCTATAAATGCTTTTAATGAAACAGCTTTAACCAATTTAATAAATGCATCTAAACACCATAACTGGAGATTTAAAAGCTTTGCAAGAGATTTACTAAAATCGCTATCTGAAAATGAAAAATATAAAAAGATAATTACTAATTTGCAGTCAAAAGATAAATAGTAATTTGAAAGCATTAGTAATTTCTGGAGGTGGTAGTAAAGGTGCATTTGCAGGTGGTGTAGCACAATACCTTATAGAACAACAAGGTAAAAATTACGATATGTTTTTAGGAACATCTACAGGTAGTTTGTTAATTCCACATTTAGCAACTCAAGATATTGGTAAACTTTATGATATCTATACTCATGTAAATCAACATTCAATTTTTAGTATTAATCCTTTTGTTGTAAAAAAGAAAAAAGGAAGAGAATATGTTTCTATTAACTATTTTAATACGATGCTTCAGTTTATTAAGAAGCGACGAACATTTGGAGAGAGTAAAGCTTTAAGAAGGCATATAAAGAAGCATTTTACTAAAGACGAATTTAATCGTATTCGTGATACTAAGGAAGATGTCGTTGTTACTGTAGCTAATTTGTCTAAAAATAGAACAGAATATAAGTCTATTAACGATTATAGTTACGAAGAATTTTGCGACTGGATATGGATATCTTGTAATTATATTCCTTTCATGTCTTTAGTTAAAAAAAATGGTTTTGACTATGCAGATGGTGGTTTAGGTTGTGTAATACCTATTCGTGAAGCTATTAAACGTGGTGCAACAGAAGTTGACGCCATTGTTTTAGAAAGTGAAGATTTAGATTATAATAAAGTATTAGGTAAAAACCCATTCTCTTTAATGATAAGTCTATTTGGTCATTTATTAGATCAAGTAGAAAAAGGAGATATTGCTATTGGAAAACTAGCAGCAGAGCATAGAAACGTAAAACTTAATTTATACTATACACCATCAAAGCTTACAGAAAACTCACTTATTTTCAATAAAAGCTTAATGGAAAAATGGTGGCAAGAAGGTTATCATTATGCAGAAAGCAAACATGAAAAAGGACAATCTATGGACGAAAGCGATCCATTAAATTCTATTACCACAGCTCACTAACTTCTTTTTTTATATAAGATAATCCAGCATTACTAGGAGCAGATTTATCCATCATTTCTGTTATTATAGCTTCTCTTAATTTTGATGCTGTATCTATTTTGTCGCTCATAGCAACTTTTCTTATAAGTTGTACTGTGGCATTTTTAGATGCATTAATAATGCTCCAACAGCTATCGCTTAAATAAATTTGTTGTGAGAGGTTATGATCAAATTCATTTTCAATAGTATTAATTAAAAGCGTTTCGTAATCATTCTTATTAGTAGAAGCAGGAGCAACTCTTAATAATAATTTATTGGGATTGATGCGTTCTAAAAACAACGACAAACGTTCGTAAGCTTGTAATCTTTGAGGTAAAGATTCTCTTTGTAGTTGTTTGTGTATTAAAAATTTACGTCTATCATCTTCATTTTGAACATGCTCTCTAAAAAATAAAAAGGCAACCGATCCCACTATAAGTGATGGTACGGCATACATAAGTAAATTTAATAATTGATCTTCCATTAAGTTTAGTTTTTACAATTAAACAAACTTAACACGTTTTATTTTATTGTACAAGCTAAGTACTAATAGTTGGTAAATACTATTGTTTTTTTAGAATTTAAAAAAAAATAAAATAAAGAGGTAACAAAAAAGGGCTTGTTTTTATATAAGGTTGAATAGAAAATAAAAATATTTTAAATCAATAAATTATGAAAACAAAAAAAACAACTTCAAAAATTATATTAGCATTAATGCTAATGTTTAGTGCATTATTTAATTCTTGTGAAAAAAATGAAGGTATTGATGACTTTAACAACAACAATCAAAACAACCAGAATGATGTAATACAATCTACTTTAGATCAAGGCGCAAACATTCAAAGAGATTTTATGGGACGAATTGTTAATGAATCGTCATTACCATTAGATAATGTGAATATTACTATTGGAAATGAAACAGCGATTACAGACAATAACGGCATTTTCATTATTAATAATGTAACTGTTAAAGAAAGACAAGCTTTTATAACTGCAGAAAAACCAGGGTTTTTAAAAGGGATGCGATCTATAGTACCAACTCAAGATACTAATATGGTTAATATCATGCTTATTACAGAGAATTTAGCAGGAACTGTAGCCTCTGGAATAGCAAGTGAAGTGTCTTTAAGCAATGGTACAAAAGTAAGTTTTGATGGTGCTTTTAAAGATGATAATGGTAATGCGTATTCTGGAAATGTAGCAGTATATATGTATCATTTAGATCCAGCAAACGCATCTGTTAATGAGCTTATGCCTGGAAGTTTACAAGCAGAGAATGCTAATGAAGAAGAACGTGTTCTTGAAACTTATGGTATGCTAAATGTTGAATTAAAAGGAGATGCTGGTCAAAAACTAAATATAGCAGATGGTCATGTTGCAGAAATTGAATTACCATTAGATCCAGCACAAAGTGGCGTAGCGCCATCAACGATACCATTATGGCATTTTGATGAGGTTGCTGGTCACTGGATTGAAGATGGTGAAGCAAATTTAATAGGAGGTAAGTACATAGGTGAAGTATCTCACTTTTCATGGTGGAATTGTGATGCTCAGTTTCCTACAGTAACATTGTGTATGACAGTAGTTGATAATTTAAATACACCATTATCTAATGTGAAAGTAGAATTGTGGAGAAGTGGTGCTACGTATCCTAGAATTGGATACTCAAATGGTAATGGTGAAATTTGTGGATTGATTCCTTCTAATGAAACTTTAACTTTAAAAGCATATGATCAATGTGGAGTAGAAGTACACACAACATCTATAGGCCCTTTTTCTTCAGATACTAATTTTGGAAACCTATCTATGCCAGGGGTTTTAACCGAAGTAATAACAGGAAATTTGGTAGATTGTTCTAATGCAAATGTTGTAAATGGTTATGTTAATTTAACCTATGGAAGTCAATATGCAACAGTAGCAGTTAGTAATGGCGTGTTTAATATGAGTGTTATTAAATGTGCTTCTTTAAATACATTTTCTTTAGAAGGGTTTGATTATGATGCATTTCAAACAACAACGGTATTACCTTTTAATTTTAGCAGTACAAACGTAGGTAACATTATAGCATGTAATGCGATAACAGAATTCGTTACAATACAAGTCGATAATAATCCTGTAGAGTATTATTTAACTAATATTGATGCAGAAGCCAATGGATCTGTATTAGGATATTTTAATATCTCATCTCAATCTTCTAATGGAAATGGTTTTTATGTAGGAGGCGATTCTACTGTGCCAGGAACATATACAGCTCCTAATTTTTGGTTAGAATCTTCAACAATAGATATGAATTTTAATATCCCAAATAACTTAGTGTATACCTTAAATAGCTTTGGTGCAGTAAGTGGTTATATAGATATGACTGTGACAGGAACTTATACAGATACTAGTGGTAACATAAGAAATCTATCAGCAACAATCCATGTAATAAGAGATAATTAATAAATTATATTTTATAAAACACAAAGAGGCTGTCTAAAAGAATAATTCAATGTCATATTGAGCTTGTCGAAATATTTTAAACTACTGGTAAACAATATCAGTTTCGACAAGCTCAACTTGACAATTAAAATTATAATGACTTTTTAGACAGCCTCTTTGTTTTATTTTTTAGAACCACCCAGATGGCTGCAAGATTTTAAGCTTTCCATACCATTAAAAGGTACAGGTGTTTTTACATAACCATAAGTACCATCTAACTCTTTAGATAAGTTATGGTCGTCTACATTAACTTCAATATCACTCATTTTAAATTCACAAGGATGCTCGTAACCAGCAGCGTGTGTGATTTCGACTAATTCTTTTTTAAAGGTTTTAAAGTACTGTGCTAAACGTTCAGATTTTAAAGGGATGTTTATACCATTCTGCGTCCATTTCTTTTGCGTAGCTATACCAGCAGGGCAACGATTAGTATGGCAAATTTGTGCTTGTATACAACCAATACTCATCATGGCTTCACGGGCTACATTTATACAATCTGCTCCCATAGCGAATGCCATAGCTGCTTTAGCAGGAAAACCAAGTTTCCCGCTACCAATAAATACAATACGTTCGCTTAATCCTTTTTTCTGAAATAATCTATACAAATCACTAAACCCATACACCCACGGTAAACTTACATGATCTGCAAAACTTGGAGGCGCAGCGCCAGTTCCACCTTCGCCACCATCAACAGCTATAAAATCTGGCCCTTTTCCTGTGGTTTTCATAATGTTTGCCAACTCTTCCCATTGTTCAAGTTTACCAATAGCCGCTTTTATACCAACAGGTAACCCTGTTTTTTCAGCAATAGCTTCAATAAAATCTACTAATTCTGGTACATTAGAAAAGGCTTTATGATTTGGAGGTGATAATACATCTTTTCCAATTTCAACACCTCTAATTTTAGCAATTTCAGGAGTGATTTTTGCACCTGGTAATACACCACCTTTGCCAGGTTTTGCACCTTGAGATAGTTTTACTTCTATAGCACGAATAAAAGGATTGTCATCAACCAGTTTTATCATTTTTTCCATAGAAAAACCACCATCTTCTGCACGCACACCAAAATAGCCCGTTCCAAAATGAAACACAACATCGCCACCATGGCTATGATAAGGAGATAAACCACCTTCGCCTGTATTATGGTAGGCATCTGCTATTTTTACACCTTTGTTTAAACTTTCTACTGCTTTTGCTGATAATGAACCAAAACTCATTGCCGAAATATTTATTATAGATGCAGGACGATATGGTCGCTTACGTTTATTATATTCTCCCATAACTTTAGCGCATGGTAAAAAACTTTTGTCTGCTATGTTTGGGTGATTCTCTTTTACTTGATAAGGCATCATCGCGTTATTAATAAATATATGCTGGTGTGCATAAATATCGCGATCTGTACCAAAACCTTCGTAGTTATTTTCTTTTTTAGCTGATGCATAAATCCAACCACGTTCTATCCTGTTAAATGGTAACTCTTCTCTATTATTTGCTACAAAATATTGGCGTATTTCTGGACCAATACTTTCAAACATATAGCGAACATGCCCAACAATAGGAAAGTTATGACTTATAGTATGTTTTTTTTGAATAATATCTCTAATGGCAATAATGGCTAGAACAATGATTATCCAAAGCCACCAAGAAATGTTGGAAAGAAAAGTTAGAATGGTATCCATATTTTGATAAAATATTTTTATCAAAAATAAGAATTATCTGTAATTCATTTCTAATGCATTTCATTAAAAATAAAAAAACGCCAAAACTAATAGTTTTGACGTTTTAATGTTAGATAATTACACTAATTGCTAATCATTAGCACCTTCAGGTAATTGTTGTGTAAACAAATAAGTTGATGTTGGTGGACCACCAAAAACAGAATTTGAAGGGTTATTAAAAATATTGTTTCTTACCTCCAATACATCACTGGTAGTTCCTGAATATACCGAATTACTGTCCATATTAACATCTGTACCAAAATAACCTTCAGAAGAATAACTCGCTACTGGTGGACCACCAAACACAGAGTTATTGGGATCGTTAAAAACCTGACTTCTTATAAAAGGAACATCACTTATAGCTCCAGAATAATTTATGCGACCATCACCATTACTATCTCCAGCCCACATTGCTAAAGTGTTTGTTGGTATTCCAAAAGTAGTTTGTGCATTGGTCCCAAAAGTAATAGGCATAGTAGCATCTGTAAAATTTATTGGTACGGCCGTGCCATTTAGAGCAATTGTATTAGCTGTCATTACACCTAAATGATTGCGATGTTTTAAAGTCACATAATGATTTTTATAAGGGATTAAAAAGTCTGGATTAGAAACACCATCTACAGCAACCACATCGCCATCACGTTGTAATAGGGCAGAAGTACTTACTATAACTGCGGTATTATCTGTTTCATCTCTTAATTCTACCCAAATCCAATCTACAATATCATCTTCTAGTAAACCTGTTGCGCTAGTTCCTCCAGTATTAAATACCGAAGCATCGCAAGTTAAACCATCTGCATAAGGCGAAGTAGTAGGTAAGTAGTTATTAGTACGTAAATCGTCTCGCATTAAACCGTTAGTGTTGCCTAATAAAGCGCCTTGTAAAAATACTTTTGGTGCTACCATAAGTTTAGATTGGTACTCATAAGTACCAACATCTATATTGGCACCAAGATTTCTTATGTGTCCTGTGATATCTGTTGTAGTAGCATTTAAAGAAGTATTACCAGCATCTACTAAAACTCCAGTTTCTAAAGGCATTAATCCATCGTCTGGTGTGCCAAAAATATCATCTAAACCATCAATATCAGCACTATTTATGAATGGGTCTGCTATAAGTTGTGTGAAACCTGCAGGCGAACCAAATTGTGCTGGGTCTGTTAAAACATAATTATTAGTGCCTGATACTGTAGAGTTATTTACTAAACCAATGTCTCTGGTATTGTTATACATTACAGTATTTGTAATTGTAATTGTACTATTACTATTAGCAATAAGTGCAGACCCATTTAAAAAAGTAGATGGTGAGGTATTATTAAAAACAGTAAGATTGGTTAATGTAGCACTACTTGATGAATCATTATAAATTGCTGGACCTGCATCAGAAAAGTTATTGGCTATTAATACATTAGTTGCAGTAAAAGATGCAGCTTTGTTGTACATACCGCCGCCAATACCAAAGCCTACTGTATTATTGTTATGTATTACAATATTAGTATAACTCGTATTAATGGTTTCTTTATTATAAATACCTGCACCAATATCTGCAGTGTTATCACGAATAATTAAATTAGCAAATACTGTACTAGAATTATGGTTACTAATACCAGCACCAAGTCGTCGTCTTACATCTATCCCTTCAATAGTAAGGCCGGTTACGTCATTAAATGTGGTTAGTCCACCTTCTATAATAAAACCGTCAAGTCGTGTTTCTGCATTGTCTAAAACCGACGTTACCACATGATAGGTATTATCTGTGGAAGATGACGGATTGCCTATATTACCACTTAGTATGGTTGGGTTTGCAGCAATATCGCGTTGATCAATTGAGGTGTCAGTAGCATTAAAGCCACCATATATTTTTATGCCATTAGGTAAATGAAACGTATTATCACGAGTACTTATACCAGCTGTAATTGTGTTATTTCTTGGAAGTGCACTAGGGGAATAAGTCCCGCTAGCTACCCAAATTTCGGTTATTGTTGAACAGCTAAGTGAAGCAATAATAGCGTCTTGTAGATTAAAAAAACCAGTTTCCCAGCTGGTTCCATCAAAATTACTTGTAGCGAATTGATTAACATATAATCTGGTCTGAATATTATCTACAACTGTTACTTGAGCTGTTTGCGAGCTTTCGTTTCCATAAAAATCTGTCACGGTTAGTGTTACTGTATTAGCACCTAGCATAGAAATGTCAAAAGTATCTATGTCTATCGCTAGTGATGCGATCCCACAATTATCAAAAGAACCATTATCTATGTTTGCTGCGGTTATTGTTGTAGATGCACTACAGGTTAAGTTTATGGTAATGTCTTGGGTTATTACTGTTGGAAAAACAGTGTCGAAAATAGTATTGTCTGTATTTACCCAGTTACTTGTAGCACTTGTTAACGCCACATTGGTTAATTGTAAATTATTGGCGTTGCTTGTAGCATCTAAAATGTTGTCAACAGAACTATTGTCTGAATTTTCAAACCCTTGATTAAAATTATAATAAGCTATTAAATCTGCTCCAGATGCTCCAGGTGTACAGCTAGCTGTACCGTTTGCTTTAACAGTGTTCCATATGCGTATATCGCCAATATCGCCTTTAAAATATTCACTTCCAGGAAAAGCGACACCAACATAAAGGTTGAGGTCAGCTCCTGTTGCTGTACCAAACTCTGATGCAAAAGCACCTACGAATTGACCATCTATATACAGGTTTGAACTACCAGAATCATCATCGGTCACGGTAATGTTATACCATTGATCTTCGTTAAAAGCAAAGGGAATTGTTAAGAAACTACTTCCGTTCCAGAAACCAATACCAGATAAGTTTTCTAATAAATTGAATAGATATTTAGTACTACCTCCAGTACTACTGCGATAGCCTAAAATGGTTTGCTTAGTCGTTTTAGTTAGAGGTTTAATACGCATTTCTATAGTACCAGTAGTTATATCTAAAATAGAAGGATTAACAGCTACAGCATAATCATCTATACCATCAAAGTTAAAGGCTGTTGCTGGCATACAACTTGTAGTAAACGTAATACTAACACTCGAACTATTAACGCAATTTCCTGTTGTAGTATAGGTTACGGTATAGGTTCCTGCTAGTGTTGCAGCTGTATCAATTTCGCCTGTGTTAGGATCTATTGCAAGTCCAGTACCTGAAGAAAACAGTCCACCTGTTAAGCCAGTAATTGTAGGTGTAGGATATGTGACATCACACCCATACACCGAAGCACTATAGCTAAAAGAAGCATCATCAAGAGCAATGACTTCTATTGTATCTGACGCTGAATTTGAGCAACCATTGCCTATTGTAACATCGTAAGTTATAGTGTGTACACCTGCGCCTGCTATTGCTGGGTCAAAACTATAGGTCATCCCGTTACCATCGTCGGTAACTCCTGGTCCTGAATAGATACCACCAGATGGAGTAGCGTTGCCAAGACCAATTTGCACACCAGCACTTAGGCATACATCTTCTGGTGCAGTAAAAGTTATTGTAGGTAAAGCAAATATTTCTATGGTATCACTAGCACTAGAAACACAACCATTATCGTTTGTATATATATATGTAATAGTATGTGTTCCTACACCAGCTGCGGCTGGATCAAAACTATAGGACACTACATTACCATCATCAATAACACCTGGTCCAGAATATACGCCAGAACCTAGGATATCTGTACTTACTGTACCTGTACCTGATACAAAATCTTGAGAATCTCCATCAATAGTGAAGCTAGTACCTGAGGTGAAATTTAAATTTCCTGAAGCTCCTATAATAGTAGTATTTGCTACGATAGTTGGTGTTTGCCCATTATCAAACGTTAGTGTTATAGTATCACCCGAAGCAGTTGCATTCGTTAAATTAATTGTTATGCCAGCAACACCACTACTAGCAGTTACGTTTGTTGATTGCATAGCTCCAGAGCTATTAAATACGATATCTCCTCCTATAAAACCTGAAAAGCCAACTTCATCATAACCAATATTTACTGTAACTGTAGTTGTTGTAATACTTACCGCAGGAGTTCCTCCACTAAGCCCTGTTTGTATGCCTGTATCAATACATAGATCTTCTGGTGCTGTAAAGGCTACTGTTGGTGCAGCAAAGACTTCTATATCATCCATCGCACTAGTTCCACTTTGCGTGTATGTTATAGTATGAGTTCCAACTCCTGATGTTGTTGGGTTAAAGCTATAGGTCATCCCGTTACCATCATCTGTTACTCCTGGTCCTGAGTACACGCCTCCTATAGGCAAACCACCATCGAGACCATTTTGTATTCCTGTTTGCTCGCAGACATCTGCTGGAGCTGTAAATGTGGGTGCAACTTCTAAAATAACTTCTGTTGCTGTGTAGTTAATATTCCAATCATAACCAGTTCCAGTTGGTAAGTTAACGGTATCAAACGTGCCAGATATAGAATTAGCTGTTAAAATTGTAAATGTATCTCCGACACTTGGTGTAAAGCCATTTACTAAGCTAACATCTAACGTTCCAGCTAAGGTTGCTGTGCCATTAATTGTTACAACATCAAAAGAACTTGTGGTTTCTAGTTCTGTGGTTAAGGTTGCAGTACTTTGTTGTGTATAGTTATTGTTAAAAGTATAAGTGCCTGTTGAGTTACCAGGACTTAATGTACCTGCATTACTAAAATCTCCTGTATGGCTTGTATTAGTTCCTGACAATGTGCTATAACCATTAATATCTTGAAATATTCCTGAGTTATTAAAATTGCCTGAGTTGTTTATAACACTACCATTACTAGGGTTGTCCTCAATAATTAATGAACCACTATTGTCTAATAAACCAGTATTACTAAGTGTAGCTCCAAATTTTAGATAAAAACTACCTGCGCTAGTATTAATTAAGCTTGCACTGCTAGTATTTGTTAGGGTTTGAGTATTTTCAAAAGTCCCCGTATTTGTTAGAGTTCCTGCATTTGTTGAATTATTGTCTATTTCTAATACCCCATTATTTGTTAAATTACCATTATTATTTAGAATACCTGCTCTAAAAACTGCACTACTAGTAATAGTTAATAGGTTATTATTAGTCGTAATAAAACCAGAAAACCCCTCAAATTGATTAAACGCTGAGGTATCATTTAGTATTAGTGTCCCATTGTTTATTAGTTGTCCCCCGAATGCTAGTATTTCAGAAGAATTATCTAAAGTTAATGTGCCTGTAGCTGCGTTAGTTAAACTTGAATTTGCGTCTTCTATTACTATAACAGAAGTGTTTGAGGCTAATACTATACTAGTATTGGTAAATGTACTATTATCTACTAAACGCAACCGAGAATCTTGAGTTAAGTTTAAATTGCCATTGTTTGTTAAAGTCTCATTATTTGTTAAAGTCCCTTGGTTTGTTAAAGTTCCATTATTGGTTATCGATATATCTATTGTTGTTAGTACCCCAACAGGAATAACAACACTATCCCCAGGACCAATGATACTGCCCGGTATGACACCTCCCTGCCAGCTTTCTACTTCTGACCACAAATCTTCGCCTGGGCCATCAATTGCTGTAAATGTTGTTTGCGCTTGTATTGCAAAATTTATTAGTAATGCTAGTGTTAGAAGTAGTTTCGTTTTCATAGGGAATTAGTTTTTAATACGATTCTAAAGTTTTGTCTTTCAATTTTAAAATAGCAAATATGATATATCTATTCTATTATTGTTTGTGTTGCTCCTTGTTTAAAGTACTTATAATTAAGTAGTACTATAAATACTAAGGCGTTTGAATACTACCACCAACCATATTAGTCCATAGCGTACCATTATATACTTGTAATTCTCCATTAGCACCACAATCTGTACAGAAAACAAGCTGCCCTTGTGTTGGTGTTGTAATAGCAATACGCTCACTAGCAGTTACATTTTGGACTTTACTTGCGGTATTAGAGTGTAATGCGTAAGGCACGCTTAATAGTTCTGTTGTTCCTAGTGTAGAATAGTTTGTACCACCAGTAATATCTACAGCAGTTTCAAGAAAATAAGGCCCTTGACTCCAATCTATAGTTTTAAAATCACCAATAGTTGCTGTGCCATCACCAATTATAACAGTAACAGCTCCTATGGCATTTACTGTTTGGTTAATGGTTTGTTGGTAAATAATAGTACCATTAATGGTTTGTTGTCTTATCGAGAAATTTAAATTGACGTTTTGTCCATCTAATATATTACCAGAGGCATCTCTTAAAACTCCTTGGTATTTAAAACCGTTATTAGTTTGTGCGCTTAACTCGCTGGCAAATAAAAATAAAGATAGTATGCTTAATATATATAGTTTCATAACTGCTAATTTTAATAGTTTTTAAAAAATTGATTTTTTTACTTTTTATGGGTTTAATAAGGAATCACCAATACTTCCAATAGATCCAGGAACATCACTAAAAGAAAAACCAGTACTTATTGTATTATTTGGTCCTCCTCTAAATTTTAATCCAAAGGTTAAAGTTCCAGACCAATTACCACTATTGGCAGAACCAATAGTTGTTTGAAAAGAAGCGCTTGAAGTTTCTACAAGTTTTCCTGTATTATCTAATATAAATCTAGCAACATCCCCAATATAACCAAATCCAGCTTGTACTGCATTTAAATTAGCCTCTGCGGCATCAAAAGCAAGTGAAGCAGCATCTAAGGAAATTTGCGAAGCATTAACGGCAGCTTGTAATCCACTTAAACTTACAGAGACAGCTGTTAATGTTGCATTTGCAGAAGCTAATGCAGCAATAGTACTTAATCTTGCAGATTGAAGAACAGCTAAACTTATTGCTAATGGCGGTACTTGTATTAATGCTGCAGGATCTGGTACACATACAGCTGGAAACTCTGCGCAACCACAAGATCTTATACATGGGAAATAACAGGTAAAGAAACCACAACTATAACCACAAAAACTTGGATAATAACATGGAATACAACCGGCAGGCGTACAGATTTCCTGACTAAGTAAATAATTAATATTTGTTTCAAGATTTGTAATATCTGTATTGTAGTTATTAATTAGACCTTGTAGATAGTTTACACGATCTTGAAAAACAGCTATGGCATTTTGTGCATTAACAAATTGATTATTTGCTTGATCAAACACCCATTGTGCTTGTTGAAGAGCGTCTTCTGCAGCTCGTAGACCATTAATAGCTTGACCTATACCTTGTTGTGCAGCATCGGTTCCAATAACAATATAGTCTAGAAGTGCTTCATCGAAAGCTTCTAAAAAATTGGTGTTTAAAGCAACATTCATAGATAAGTTTTGATCTGCCCAACCAGTAGGAGTTACTCCAATACTTATGGTTACTTCAGGATTAAGGAGTAAGTTAAGGCCTACACCATTTCCTAATAGTTTTGTTCTTGCGACCAAATGTGTTCCTGCTAATAGGCTAATATTATTGGGGATTTTAACGCAATCGAAATCGGAAGACGTTACTGTTGTATTGGTAGTCACTATAGCAGCGATGCCAGGATCTAAGAATGAAAGGTTAGAACTAATATCAGACGCAGCAAACCCAGAACCTTTAAGTGTGGATTTTAGTGCAACTGCCCAGTAACAACCTCTTGTTGGGTTGTCTATGTATTCTATTTCTACAACTTTATTTGCTTTTGTAAATTTAAAGAATACACGTAAAATACTATTATCTTTTCTTACCCATATAACATAAGGCGATAGGCCAATTAACGCTTTTGCTGCTATTTCTGTAATACCTTCTGGAATAATAGGTACTGCTGTTATAATTTCATCTAAAACAGAGTCTATAGGTCCAAAAACAGTATTGCTGGCTGTTGTTGGTACACCAACAGAGCAGGAGCTAAAAAGGTTTCTTAATGTGGCTGGTGCTCCATTTAGTTTAGTAATAATATCTGCGAAATCAGAATCAATTTCAGTAACGCTTTTAAGATTAATGTTAATAGTAAGGGTTTGCACAACTATATTAGTTGTAGTACCATCGAGTCTTCCTAATAGATTTAAGTTTAATGTGTAATTGGGTCTAATAGCTATATTAAAACTATTTACCAATTTTAGTGTGTATATGTCCGGATTGGTAATATCTTGAACAATTTGAAAATCTTCACTACCGTCATTGGGTTGTGCATTGATTTCATATCCTTCGTAATTAACACTACCAGCACCTGCACTAGTAAGATATAATAACTCTTGCCCTACAGATAATTCTGGTTGTTTCTCTATGCCATAATTGTATCCTGCATTATAACCTATTTGAATCCAGTCTCCATTGTATACCTCAGATACGCGAACATCATTTAATATAAGTTCAGAATGTATTATTGAGATATAAGACGTGTCTAAATTACCAGCAGCATCAATAGCTTCAATTTTAAAATAGAATTGTGCTTCAAAACTAGGTTTTGTGGCCTGTATATTTCCGTTATTATCAATGGTAATAGTACCTCCATTATTTGTTAAGAATTCGTACATTAAATCTGGAAACAACAACGGACCACCATGTATTTCATCTTCTGTAATCTCTGTAATCGTATAATTGGTTACACCAACATTGTCTGTAGCTATTACTTGTTTAATAAAAGTAGGTGTATCTAGTATGCCTGCTACAATACTAAGATCTGTATTTTCTTTTAATATTATTGGTGCTTCTCCATCTGTTACATTTACAGTAATTTGATTTGTAGTTTCTTCTAAAAAACTATCTGTAGCGGTATAGGTCGCAGTGTAAGCTCCTACGGTGTTTAAGTCTATAGTACTATCATCAATAATTACGTTTACTGGATTTCCTAAAGCATCAGTAGCTGTTGCGATTGGCGTAGTGAATGGTTGAAACTGTACGGTGTTAACAGTATCTCCATTGACTATTCCTCCATCTATAGCAATAGTTGGTGGGTCTCCACGTAAAATAGCAAGTGTTAGTATAAACGTTTCTGCATTATTTGAAGGATCTGTAGCTGTATACGTAATATTATATTCTCCTATAGTATTTGGATCGAAACCATCATTAGCAACAATAACAGGAATCGTATCACCATTATCATCAACGGCTGTTGCAGTAGGTATAGTTAAACCAGCACCTTGAACGGCAGAAATGGTTGCTCCGTATTCATACGTTTCTACAGTAATAACTGGAGCAACACTATCTTGTACTCTAAGCGTTAATTCTATTAAGGTTTCATTATTTGAAGAATCTGTTGCTTTATAACTTGCAGGATAATCCCCAAAAACATTACCATTAAAACTAGTGTTTGTTACGGTAACAGGTAAAGTGCCATCTACATCGTCTGTGGCAGTGGCATTTGGTATTGTTGTTGTTGGACTACGTTGTAATATAAGAATAGGATCTCCTGTATTGCCTTCTATATCAATTACTGGAGCAGTTACATCCATAACTTCAGACACAGTGACTTGGTATGTAGCTGTAAGTGTATTTACAATACTGGAAGTAGCTGTAATGGTTACTTCTCCAGGGCTAACACCTGTTACTATACCGTTACTATCTATTGTAGCAATAGCAGTATCACTACTTACCCAAGTGGCGTTTTCATCTTCAATATTTAAAGGAATAGATGTTGCTGTTAGTTCTATGGTGTTGTCTTCATAGACTTGAACAAGCCCGTATATTTCTATGCTTGTAGGTTCTAGATCTCCTGGAGTAGTAGTGAAATTTAAGTCTAAGGTGCCTGTTACATTACCACCATCTGTTGAAGTAGCAGTAACAACCACAGGGCCGTTGCTAATAGGTGTTATATTTCCAGAAGCATCTATAGTAATAACACTTTCATCACTAGACGTCCATGTTACTGTTTGGTTTGCTGCATTTGCAGGAGTAATTATAGTGGATAAAGAAAAGGCATTGTTTGGATCTGTAGCTGTGTCGTCAAAATCTAGATTTACTGTAATAGAGTTTACTAAAATTGGCCCATCTGTTGTTGGTGCTCCAAGTGCATTAGTCCAACTCGTACCATTAAAAACTTGAAATTCACCATTAGTCCCACAATTAGAACAGAAAATAACTTGTCCAGTTTCTGGTGCTAATATTTGATCTCTCTGTAATTCTGAATAAGGAACAACTCCTTTGGTAGTAATTGCAAATTTAGAATGTGGTGAAGCAGTAATAAGCTCAGTTTGGTAAATTTCATAGTTTGTACCTCCAGATCGATCGATAGATATCTCAAAAAAATGAAGTCCAGATCCCCAATTAATAGCATGATAATTACTTACTGTAGGTGTGCCGTTTCCAATAGCTAGTGATATAATACCGCTATTGTTTGTTGTTGGATTAAAAGTCTCGGTATATTGTACAATTCCTCCTTGCTTGAGGATACTTATTTTAACACCAATTTGTTCGTTTTGAATTACAGTTCCCGAAATTTCACGAACTACTGTTTGATAGTTAAAATGTTTTGATTGTTGGGCATAAGTATTATTAACAATACTACTGATAAATAAAAGAAATAATAGTTTGATACTTTTCATGAGTCAGTTTTTTTTGGAGCAGCTATTAACTTAAAAAAAATAAAAGCCACTATTAAACCTTTTAAAGTCAACAATGGCTTTTATAGATTATAGATAATTGATTAATAGCCTTAATTTACAAATGCAAGATATAGTGTCTTATGGAATTATGAAATACGTAGTCGTGTCAAAAAATACGTAGGGGTACGTAGTGTTGGCTTTTGTTTAATTACTTGAATATTAGTTGTTTAGATGTATTTGTATGATTTTTTGATTTATTTTTAATTTAACCGGACAACATTTTACGAGTATTTATGAAAACAAATTAAAGGGTAAGTATTAATTCTTTATTATCGTTTGCCCAAACGGATAAAGCATCTGTAGAAGATTCAATATTAAGTTTATTTAAAATATTTGCGCGATGTTTTTGAACTGTTCTAGGAGAGATTAAGAGTAATTCAGAAATGTCATTAGAAGTTTTACCTTGAGCTATAAGTCTAATAATGGTTCTTTCGGAAGGAGATAAACGCTTTATTTTTTCTAATTCGGGAGAGATTTCTGTTTCAAAAATAGCATTAAAAACAGAACTAAAATATTGACCGCCATTATGTATGGTTTCAATGCATTTTTGTATTTCTATAAAAGGCTCATCTTTTAATAAATAACCAGAAATGTTTAAAGACTTAGCTTTATATATAAAGCGGCTTTCTTTATGAGAGGTTAGTACAATAAATTTAGTTTTTAAGTTTTTATCCTCGCATTTTTTTATAACTTCAAAACCAGTAAGTAAAGGCATTTCTATATCTAAAATAGCAATATCTGGGTTTAGCTTTGTAATCAATTCTAAGGCTATGGCTCCATTTCCAGCACTATCAATAACCTTGTATCCATTAGTTGTGAGTTCTTCTATTAAGCCTTTTAATAGCATTGGGTGATCATCTGCTACTATTATGTTAAGATTTTTAGCCATGTTTTATAGGGATTTTAGCAATGATTTTTGTGCCATTATTAGGTTTACTATCTATAATAAGCTCGCCTTTTAAAATGCGAATACGTTCGGATATTGTTTTTAAACCTAAACTATATTGTTTTTGTGCATTAATAGCATCAAAACCTTTACCATTGTCTTGAATAGAAATATCGACACTATTGTTTTCTATAATTGCACTAACAGTTATAGCTTTAGCTTGCGAATGTTTTAAACAGTTATTAATACATTCTTGAATAAACCTGTAACAATTTAATGTTTGGTCTTCGTTAAAAAAACGATCAATATTATCAATATCTACAGATACAAATAATTCGGTTTGCTCGTCTACTTCAAGAAGCAACTGCTCAATACTTTCACTTAAGCCTAATTGTCTTAATAATGGTGGATATAAACCTCGAGAAATAGAACGTACTTCTTCTAAAGTATTATGAGTTAATGTCGTAATTTCTTTTTGATCTGTATGTTGCGCCTTCTTTTTTATAAGTGTGAGTTGTTGACTAATACTATCATGTAGCTCTTTAGCAATACGTTTACGTTCATTTTCTTGAGATTGTATTAAGCCTTGAGAAAACTCTTCTTGTAAACGCTTTCTAGTATTAGTTTGATTAAGCATCCAGAGTAAAAAAGAGATAACAGCTAAGGATATAATTAGGTAAAACCACCATGTTTTATAAAATAATGCTTTACTGTTTATATCTACAAATAAGGAATTACCAATTTTGTGTCCTGAAAAATCTTTAGCTTCAATTTCAAGTGTGTAATATCCAGCTGCAAGATTTGGAAATTGGATACTATTCTTGCCTTTTAGCGCTACCCAGTCTTTATTATTTAATCGGTATTTGTAATTGTAACCTTTATCAACGGCATTAATATATTTTAAACCAAAATCTATATCTAAAGCACGATTTTCACTAGGCAAAGTAATAGTATGGTTTTTATTGAATAACTCTTGACTAAAGTTGTTTACAAACGTTTTTTTAGTTTTATCATAATGCTTTACCTTTAGTAGTGTTAATGTGGCAGAATCATTTAGTTTTTTTAACGCTTTTGGGTTAAAATAATTCAGCCCTTTTATCATGCCAATAAGGAAATTTTTGCCAGCTTTAATAGCACTGTATCTATTACCTTCATAATGACTAAAGCCATCTTTTTCAGAAAAGCGCGTTGTTGTTTTGTCTTCAGGGTTAAAAGCGACGACGCCGTTAAATGTATTAATCCACCATAAATCATCTTCAAATAAGATAGTGGCAATACCTGCTTTTAAATTATCACGATATATAGTTTTTAGGCTGTTGTTTTCTGGCTTAAATGCTATAATGTGTCCAGAACGTGTTCCTAATAAATAGCCATAATCTTCATGGTAATCTGTCATTAAAATAAAGGAGTCTTCTAAATTAGTATAGAATTTTGTTTCAGAATTTTTTAGATTATAGGTTAGTAGACCTTTATGTGTTCCAGCAACTAAAAATTGTTTGTCTTTACTTAATTCAATATCATGAATTTCTAAAGAATCTGTTTTAGCAAGAGATGTATGTTGGTTTGTATTGCTATTAAACTGCATTAAATGGTAGCCATTGGTTCCATAAATAATAATGCTGTCATTTACTTTTTCTAAACAATTAATGGGATAATGTCTGTAAGCATCTGCTTTATGTGTGTTTTTATTTACTTTCAAGATATTGCCGCCACTATTACTCCATATAATACTGTCTTCTACAATAAAGTTTCTTGATGAATGTGGAAGAATAGCTTCTTCATTTTCTATAATTTTAAAAGACGTTAAAGAATCATTAATAGTATTAAATTTATACCAGCCATTATTGTCTGTAGCAATAATGTAGTTTGTTGAATCTAAAGGTTTAATGGCTCTTAATTGTTTGTCTTTTAAATATGTTTTAATCGTTTTTTTAGGAAATTTATAGTAATGTAATTCACCATTTGTGCTTAGCCATAAATCATCATTTAAATCTTTAGAAATTACTTCTATACGACCAACTTTATCATAGTTTGTAGATTCTATTGTTTTAAAAACATCATTTTTAAAAGCATTAAAACTAATAGTTTGATTTTCTGAAGCAAAAATTATGGTCTTATTATTAGTATCTGTATAGCAATTTAAGTGCTCGTTATTTAGAGTTGTTTTTTCAGAATCTAAAGGTGTAAATTGAAAATTCTCTGTATTAAAACGATGTAAAATTGGAGTACCATTTATAAAAGCATATAGTATATTGTTTTTTACAAAACACTCATCAATCCAAAATTTATTCTTTTTAGAATCTCTATCTCTCTTAAAAGAATCTGGTGAGTATCGTTTTATAATAGTTCCATTCCAATCTAAAATAGTAATTGGAAAATTATCATCACCAATAATACAGAAATCTTTAAAAGGAATAAGCTTAGTTGAAGAATCAAGTAAAAATTTATTTTCATTACTTGTAAAGCTGAAAAGAGTTTTAATACTTAAATCTTCATTTAAAATATTAAGTGTAATCGTTCTTTTATTTTGAGACAAAATATAATCTTTACCATTATAATTTATAATATCTGATAAGGCGTCGGTTTTTAAATTACCATAAAATTTTATAGGTGTAAATTCGCTTGTTTTTGGATTGAATAGGAGCAGTGCATGTTTAGGCTTAAAAGCTGTTTTTATGTAAAAAAGCCCATCTTTACGTTTGTAAATTTGATGTACTTCGGTATAATCAAAACCATAGTCTGGAAGTGGAATACTATGAAAATTAAATCCATTAAAACGCTGTAAAGCTAATTTCTTATTGTTAACTATAATGGTTCTAATATCTATATCTTTACCACCTAACCATAAAAAACCATCGTTATCAAAACATAAACTATTTATATTGTCTAATTCTAAACCATCTTGCTTTGTATAGGTTTTATGGTACAGTTTGTTAGATTGTGAAAACGATACAATTGTATAAAAGAATAGTAAGTATAGAATACTTTTATTCATTGAGACTTTATTAAGATTTAGTTTTTTGTAATAGCCTTGTAAATATATTCAAAAAAAAGTAAGTAAAAGATTATAGATAATTGTTTATAATTATTAATAAAACGGATGGCGTAAAACCGTGACAATACGTATTTTTATGCCCTTATAAAAGATAGCGAATTTGGAAAAGTATTTAAGTCAGTTAAACGAAGCACAATACGAGCCTACAGTACAGAAAGATGGCCCTATGATTATAATTGCAGGCGCCGGTTCTGGTAAAACGCGTGTGTTAACTTATCGTATAGCTTATTTAATGAGTCAAGGTATAGATGCTTTTAATATTTTGGCACTAACCTTTACCAATAAAGCGGCCAAAGAAATGAAAGGCAGAATTGCCGATATTGTTGGTGATAGTGAAACAAAGAACCTTTGGATGGGAACGTTTCACTCGGTTTTTGCTAAAATACTTCGTTTTGAAGGACATCATTTAGGATTTCCAAGTAACTTCACTATTTATGATACTCAAGATTCTCAAAAACTTCTAGGGTCTATTATTAAAGAGATGGGTTTAGAGAAAGATATTTATAAAACAAAACAAGTTTATGGTAGAATCTCTTCTTATAAAAACAGCTTAATAACGGTTAAAGCCTATTTTAAAAACCCAGAACTTATGGAAGCTGATGCTATGGCACGCAGACCAAAAATGGGAGAAATATATGCAGAATATGTAGATCGATGTTTTAAAGCTGGAGCAATGGATTTTGATGATTTATTGTTGAGAACTAATGAATTGTTAACTAGGTTTCCATCAGTTTTAGCGCAATATCAGGATAGGTTTCGTTATATATTAGTTGATGAGTATCAAGATACAAATCACTCACAGTATTTAATTGTACGTGCCTTGGCAGATCGTTTTCAAAACATTTGTGTTGTTGGAGATGATGCGCAAAGTATTTATGCGTTTCGTGGTGCGAACATTAATAATATCTTGAATTTTCAGAAAGATTATGATGATGTTAAAATGTATCGATTAGAGCAAAACTATCGTTCAACAAAAAATATCGTTGGCGCAGCAAACTCGGTCATCGAGCACAATAAAACGAAGTTAGATAAAATAGTTTGGACAGCTAATGATGAAGGTGAAAAGGTAAAAGTACACCGCTCATTAACAGATGGAGATGAAGGACGTTATGTTGCCAGTGCCATTTGGGAAGAAAAGATGAACAATCAATTGCTAAATAGTGATTTTGCAATTTTATATCGTACCAATTCACAATCGCGTGCTATGGAAGACGCTTTGCGTAAACGGGATATTCCTTATCGTATTTATGGTGGTACGTCATTCTACCAACGTAAAGAAATAAAAGATGTTACAGCATATTTGCGTTTAATACTTAATTCAGCAGATGAAGAAGCTTTAAAACGTATTATTAATTATCCTGCGCGTGGTATTGGTCAAACAACCATAGATCGATTAATTATAGCGGCTAATGCTAGTGGAAAAACTATTTTTGCTCTTTTAAAAGAAATTGATACTATTGCTATTAATATAAATAATGGTACCAAAAATAAACTTAGAGATTTTGTTACTTTAATTGAAAGTTATCAAGTCATGAATCAAACAGCTAATGCTTTTGATTTGGCAGAACATGTTACCAAAACTAGTGGCTTAATTAAAGAGTTTAACAAAGATGGAACACCTGAAGGTGTTATGAGACTTGAAAATGTAGAAGAGCTCTTAAATGGGATTAAAGATTTTGTTGAAGGTCAATTAGAAATTGCAGATTCTAAAGATGATTTAGCAGAGTTTTTAGAAGATGTCGCTTTAGCGACAGATTTAGATGGAGATAAAGGAGATCCAAATCACGTGGCATTAATGACCATTCACTCATCTAAAGGCTTAGAGTTCAATCACGTATTTATAGTAGGCTTAGAGGAAGATTTATTTCCAAGTGCTATGAGTATGAATACGCGTAGCGAGCTAGAAGAAGAAAGACGATTATTTTATGTAGCTTTGACAAGAGCGGAAAAACAAGCGTATTTAACATACGCATTATCAAGGTATCGTTGGGGGAAATTAGTAGATTCTGAACCAAGTCGATTTATAGAAGAAATAGATGATGAGTTTTTAGATATAATAACTCCAATAGAAGAACGCCGAATAAATCCAATGTTATCTGCAGATATTTTTGGAGATGTTCAACCAAATAAAATAAGATTTAAAAAACCAGTACAACCAAAATTTCAAAAGAAAGTGGCAAAAAAGAAAGAACCGATAAATTTCGAAATAAGTGCACCAAAAAAAATGAAAAAAGCTTCAGAAATAGAAGCACCAATAGAAGCCAATTTATTTGGAGGAGAACTTGTTGAGGGTAATAGAGTAAAGCATTTAAAGTTTGGTAGAGGAGAAGTACTTAAAATAGAAGGTAAAGGTAGTGATGTTAAAGCCGAAATTAATTTTGAATTTGGTGGAAAAAAGAAATTGTTATTACGTTTTGCTAAGTTGGAGCTGATAGGGTAAATGTTAGGATTATGAAAAAAGGTTTTTTCTTAATTTTAATTCTACTTTTTTGTTCATATATTATAGAGGCTAAAACAGATAGTGTTTTAACCATTAATAAAGCTGATTATCTATATACAGAATACATAGGTAATCAGCTTTCTATTTTTAAAATTAAAAAAAACATAACACCGGTTTTTATTCAAAATAATGATACTGAAATTGGATTAATTGACGATAAGGATGGTTATACAAATATTAGAGAACAACAAAATAGTAGTTCTAAAATTATTAGTATAATAAAAGAAAACGAATATTTTTTCTATAATAAAAGTACTAACTCAAATTGGTTTTTAGTAAAGGATTTGCATGGCAATGTAGGGTTCGTATATAAAAACAGAATAAAAAAAATGAACAGTGATAAGCTATATAGTTTATCTATAAATAAGATTATTTCTACTAATGAATCGTATTCAATAAATTCGATTACTGAAGAAAAAACTAAAGACACAATTGTTAGACTTGAGGACTTAGATTCTTTTTTTGATTTTGAGTATCAGGATACTAGTTTTAATTATGATGAAATTAAATTAGTTCATAAAGACAAATCTTCTGTTGTTTTTAAAAAAGAAGATATTAGTGTGCATATTTCTAAAACAAGTTTTGATGTTTCGAACCATAAAATTGGGTATAATGAAAAGTACAATAATATTGTCGAATCTATAGATGGTAAAGAGTTTTATGGAGCAGATGGTAATCTTCCTAATATGAAATACTCAGCATTTGAGATTGTTCAAAATAATATTTTATTTAAAATTCCTAAAGAAAAAACAGAAGATTTGTACGAACCAAATTTTGGTTTAACTTCGGTTTATAGCACAAAAGATGGAAGAATAATAATTGTTATGCATAATAGTGATGGTGCCGGAGCTTATTCTGTTCTTTTTATTATAAAAAATGGGGTTTTATTAAAGAAACATGTATTTATACTTTTCTAATGATGTATTTCAACAAAAGCTTTTAGCTTAGTCCAAGTATCTAATAAATTTGTGCCTTCCCAACCATGACCTTCATTAGGGTATAGTGTAAATTGATGAGGTACATTTAGAGTTGTTAGTTTAGCATCCATATCTACACCTTGCGATGTTGGTATTAAATTATCCATACCGCCGTAAAACAAAATAGTTGGTGGAGAAGTCGTTTGTACTTGATGAAAAGGACTGTATTGTTCTGCAAATTCAACTGAAGGTGCAACTCCAAAAAATAGAAAAGCAGGATTAACTATAGAAGAATACGCTGGATCTGTGAAATTAGTTGGCCCAACAATACTGCCAACCATATTTACATCATTATTAGTATCATAACTGTAAGACCAAAGCATTGATAAATGAGCACCAGCACTAATACCTAAAAAACCATAATCTTGAGAAATAGTATAATCTGTTTGTTTTGTTTTAAGTTCACTAATTACTGTCGTAATATCATTTAATTGCATAGGAAACGGAGATACACCTTGAGATGCCAAACGGTAATTTATATTTACTATAGCATATTCTGGTAAATCAATTAATAGTCTATCTTTTATATCATCCATATCTGCTTTGTCTCCAGAAGTCCAACCACCACCGTGAACTAATACAATTACTTTAGTATTTAAATCCCTATTGGGAGGAAGATAAATGTCATAAACTTGATCGCTATCATTACCATAAGAAACATTTAAAAGTTGATAACTTTCAGACGGATCAATAATCGTTTGAGGTTCGGGATTTGTGTCATCATCAGAACAGCCAGTTAACCCAAAAATTATTAAGAAACCTATAAAAAAGAGTTTAGAAAACTTTAGCATACTAAAAAATTGTGTTTACTTTATAAAACGGTAATGTAAGATACTTATTATGGCAGACTTTATTAAGATTTATGAAGAAAACCCGAATCCTAAAGAGATAAAAAAGGTAATTGACGTTCTAAAAAGGGGCGGTCTCATTATTTATCCAACAGATACGGTTTATGGTTTGGGGTGTGATATAAATAATAATAAAGCTTTAGAACGAATTGCTAGAATAAAAGGTGTGAAGTTGGAAAAAGCCAATTTATCATTTATATGTCACGATTTAAGTAATTTAAGTGATTATGTCAAACAGATAGATACGTCTACGTTTAAAATATTAAAACGCGCTTTACCTGGGCCATATACTTTTATTTTGCCAGGATCTAGGTCTTTACCGTCAGTTTTTAAGAAGAAAAAAGAAGTTGGGATTCGTATTCCAGATAATAATATCACTTTAGATATTGTAAAAGCATTAGGTAATCCTATAATTTCAACGTCAATTCGTGATGAAGATGTTATTTTAGAATATACTACAGATCCGGAATTGATATTAGAGAAATGGGACAATTTAGTAGATATGGTAATAGATGGAGGTTATGGAGGTAATGAAGGATCTACTATTATTGATTTGTCTAATGGCGAACCCGAAGTTATTAGAGAAGGTAAAGGCGATTTAAATATTTTTTAAGAATGAAAACACCTCAAAATAATACAATAAACTACGTTGAATTTAAAGCACATGATTTAAATATAATTAAGACTTTTTATAGTAGAGTTTTTGGTTGGGGTTTTACTGATTATGGTGATAGTTATATTTCTTTTTCTGAATCTGGTTTAGATGGTGGTTTTGAAAAAACAGAGGAATCTATTATAAATGGCGCTTTAGTTGTTCTTTATCATGATAACTTAAATAATATTAAGAAATCGATCATTGAAGCTGGAGGTGAAATTACTGTAGATATATTCTCTTTTCCTGGAGGCAGTCGTTTTCAATTTAAAGATCCATCTGGTAATGAACTTGCAGTATGGACTCATGCAGATGAGGTATAATAGAACTTTAATTATTTATGATCATAAGGGCAAGAAGCAAAATAATCCTGAATATTAAATTGCCTATCTTCAAATTGCTCTTCTAAAATTTTAAAGTACTGAATCCTATCAATCCTAAAAGCTCTTAATTCATTTCTTAAATGACACCAAGCGATTAGAATCCACTTATTATTTGTAGAATACATAGCACAAGGTTCTATTTTTCTGAAGGAGATTGTTGGATCATTAGCTTTTTTATAATTTATTTCTATAAAATTAAAATTAGTAATTGCTAACTGTATTTCTGATAATGCGTCACTAGTAAAGTCTTCATAACTCCAGTTAAAGACATGAATTTTATCACTTAATAATTCGCTTTTTTCTTGAACTGAGGTTCTAAAAACAGATTTTATTTTGGTTAAAGCATCATTAAAGTCACTAACAAAAGACACATCTTTAGATTGACTAATAATATGTTGAGCAGTAACTAATGCATTAGCTTGTTTCTCTGTGAATTGTACAGGAGCAATAGTGTAGTTGTCTACTAAACTATAGCCTCTACCTTCAATTGTATATACAGGAACACCAGCTTCTTCTAGTTTCCTAATATCTCTATAGATCGTTCTAACACTAACATCGTATTTTTTCGCCAACTCAGTAGCCGTTAATAATCGCTTCGATTTTAACAAGGTCAACATAGATATAAGTCTCTGTAATTGTAACATATAAAAACAAATATAGCGAACCCATATAGGATTCGCTATTTAAAACATTAGCCCATAGAATGAAATGCTACACGATTTCCTTCTGTATCTGTAAACTGTGCTATAAATCCATTCTCTTGAATATCCATTTTTGGCATAATAATTTTGCCACCAGCTGCTTCAACTTTAGATAGAGGAATACTTAAGTCTTCTCCACCATTTAAATAGACGGTAGAACCATCTGTAGAAGGATTCATGCCTTCCATTTGCATTATGGCACCACCAATATTATTGTTTTCCATATCGTATGGGAAAATACCGTATTTCACATTTTTATCTTCCATGTGATGATCTATAATCTCTACACCTAAGATTTCTGAATAGAATTTTTTAGCTCTTTCGTAATTGTTTACCGGTATTTCAAACCAGTTGATTGCATTTTTCATGTTTGTATGATATTAATTAATAATACCACAAATATATCTGGGACTTCGACAGAGCATGTCAGAGGTGGTTTTTTATTTAATACAAAACATACGAATGTTATAAATAGTGTTTTTACCGCCAGGTAAATAGTGTTTTTCCTCTTGAAATCAGGTTGTTAGGACTGTAATTTTGGGTAATTAAACTAAAAACATCATGGCAGTCTTTAAAGCAATCGAAAAAAAAATGAATACAATAAGTAATATCTTACTTAATGTAGAACTCATTGTAAAACATTTAACAAAAGTATTTTCTTTAATAAAGTTATTCTTAAAAGGAATAGAATTTTTATTAAATAAGAGTCGTAGAGTTTTAATAATAATACGGAAAATTATTAGAGCTATTTTAAGCGTATTAAAACGAGCAGGGAAATTTGCGGGACCATTAAAAGTCATTATAAAACCACTTAGAATAATTTTATCGGCATTACAAGACGCATTAAAACAATTTGAAACAATTGTGCGCAGTTTAGCAGAGGCTGTTCAAACATTTAAACTACTTTTTATACTTAACGAAAATATTCGTTCATTAAAAAAAAGGTTAGGAGAGTTTATTGAAAAATTAAGAAAAAAGGCACAAGAAATAGAAGAATTAGCTAAGGAACTAGAGAAACAACAAAAATGGTTAGAAAAAATATTGCCTCCAGCATTTATAAAAAAGTTGTGGGATTTGGTTAAAGCTATTTCAAAACCTTTAGATCGAATTAAAAAAATAACAAAAAAAATAGTAGAGGCCTTAAAAGCTTTTATTAAAAAGCTTTTAGGGTTACAGGAAATAGTAGATGATTTAAAAGAACAATTTAAAGCAGTAGAAGATTTTCTTAAAAAAGTTAGTGAGGTTACAGATACAGTTAATTGGATATTAGAGGAAATAGAAAAATTCTTAAAAAAAATTCCTGGTATTGGTTTCGTAATTAATGTTTTAGCATTGTTAGGAAGGTTTATAGACTGGCTCGTAGATAAAACAGGAGTTAAAGATTTATTAAAATGGCTAGTAGATAAAACAGGAATTATTGATGGTTTGGCTAAAGGATTGAAGCAAATAACTGGAGCTATATTAGAATTGGTTAAAGATTTTAAGAAAATACTAGATGATATTAAACAACTTTTTAAAGATTTAAGAGACCTATGGAATATCTTGACTAATTTAAGTGGGTTATTAAGATTGATAGCAGTTTTAAAATGGTTTTTTGGGTTTAGAATTCCTAATTCCTTATATAAACTTAAAAACGGACTTAGTCTAGTACAGAATCCAGATATGGATAATAACATGTTTACTAGTACTAATTCAATAAATATTAGTGTAGAATCTGTCTCTATTTCAGGTAAAGGTATAGGTAATGATTGGCTTTTAAATGTTTCTATTGGAGAAACTGTATTAGAGTTAGATATTAAACGAAGAGGGAATAGAAAAACAAATATCGATCAGGCTACTATTTTAGAGGAAGTTGTTTCTAACAAATTAAAAACTATTGGAAAAACGATAAAAATATCTGCAACTGAAAAAGATCCAGTATACGATGATCATGGATCAACAACCAAAACAATAAAGTTTGATAATAAAACTCAAACAAAAGAAGAACAGATACAATTTATCGTTAATGCTAGTGGAGGAGATGCTGGAGCAAGTGCCACAATTACAATAGTATTAAAAATAACTATAGAATCTATAGAAGATGTTTTAATTCCGTTAAGTGAAGCAGGTAGACATAATAGCGGTATTAATTATATAGAGCATGCTTTGCACGATTTAAAAGCAGAAATAGGAAATCCTCTTATGGCGCCTGGGCTATTGAAAGAACATTTAGCTTTAAATATATTTATAGAAAATTCTGAAGTATTACTTGGCAAATTAAAATATACATTGTTTGAAACACCTAATAATCAATCTAATATAGATAAGGTTATTGAAGAATTTAATATGCATATTGAGAATAGTATTAAAGATATAGTTCCAGAAGAAGAAATGGCATTTGATGAATCTTATTTTATAAATTTATACAATGTTGTAAAAGAAGAAGATGTTTTAGAAAATACATTGGAATTTTTATTTGAAACATCAGAAGAGAAATATACTTTTAATGTAGATGCTTGTAATTTATTAGATGATGAGACATTATTTGAGCCAATATTGACAACAGATATTGCAGATAGACCTTTTGATTTTAATGATAATATTACAATTTTTGATTTTATTGACAAAAGTAATTTTGAAAACTAAATAAAAATAAGCCCAATCTTTCGATTGGGCTTATTTTTATTAATTGCAACCTAAATCTATTTGTGATTGTGTATCACCATTGGGTATGCAATTTCCAGAAAAAACAGATGTTGGTACATAGCGTTCTAGATTATTATCATACAATGCATGTTCAACAAAAGCAGTAATATCATTAATCTCTTGAGTTGTTAAATTTAAATTAATAAATTCTTCTGCTAATTGAGAATTAGGAACTATATCATTTTCTTTATTTCCAGAAACAATATAGCTTATAATACCATTTAAAGAAGAGTAAGAACCACCATGTCCATATATTGGATTGTCTTTTAAATTGTACAAACTAGGGACTTTAAATTTATAATCATCTTCAGAGTTATTGGTAAAACCACCTCTTCCTTTTTTCATGACCGCTAATTGCTCTTGATTAACAACTATGGCTCCACTAGCATCCATATCGTTTAGACCTAAAGCATAAAAATTATTAGAATTTAACGATGGGCCAGTATGACAATTAACACACAATGCTCTGTCTAAAAACAAGATAGCACCTCTTTTTTCTTGTGTAGACATAGCATTATAATTACCTTTTAACCAATCTTGCCAAGGTGCTTCGTTAGCCAATAATGTTCTATTAAAAGCAGCTATAGCTAAGCCGCCCGTAAGTTTAGAATAACGGTCATTCTCATTAAAATCTGGAAATGCAGCATCAAATAAGTCTTTGTAACCATATGTAGTAACAAATTCTTCATCTATTTTTAATCTATGGGCAGTTTGACCATTCATTCCTTGCACTTCTAAGCCTTGGTAACCTAAGGCGTTTTCTGGTATATCATCTGGGTATAATGTTGTAAATGGGGCATTTATATCGGTACCACCTAAAGCACCATTCCATAACATTACTTTTTGATAAGCAGTATTTAAAAGAGAAGGGACTTTAATTGGTAATATATCTACAGAATCTAAAGGCATATCTAGATTTACTGTTCTTGTTTCTCCTTGACTACCAAACCCAGTACCGCCTTCACCAATACCTTGACGATTTCCAGAGAAGAAACCAGAAGCTACGGGATGACAGCTTGCACATGAATACGTGTTTATTACGCTATTCATTTTAGGATTACCGCCTGTTGCCGTCTCGTGTACAAGCATTTTTCCTAATTCAACTTTAGCATTATTTAATGGATTTAATGGATCTTGAGGAATACTTAAGTAATCGTTTGAGCTTGGTAGTGTGAAATAATCTACTCCTATACCATTTGAATTTTCATCAATTAAAGCTAATAATTGGTTGTCAATATTAGAAGCATCTTCATAATAGGGTTCATTTGCACAAGACAAAATAATAGTTGATACTAATATGGTATGGAGAATTTTACTTTTAGGCATAGACAGACTTATATAGTTTTAATTGAAAAATAGCGTAATTTTTATTAAGGCTTAAATCTAATTATTTTATTTATGGTTATTCTTTTTTTTTAGATTAAATACAAGTTTACATCGTTTAAAAATAGTTACCTAGGAGTCATTTATTAACAAAAAAAGCCCAATCGAGAGATTGAGCTTTTAAGGATTCGTTTAATATTTTTTAGTTTTCAGAAAGTGTTTTCATTTCTGTTTCTATCATTTCGTAGAACTGATCGATTTTTGGTAAGATATATATTTTTGTTCTACGGTTTGTAGCTCTATTTTCTGGCGTGTCATTAGCAACTAAAGGTAAATGATCTCCTCGTCCTGCAGCTATAAGTTGTTCTGGTTTTACACCTAAACTTTGTAATGCTCTAACAATTGCAGTACTACGCTTTACACTTAAATCCCAATTATCAATTAAAACGCCTTTTTTATATGGTACGTTATCCGTGTGACCTTCCACCATAGCTTCAAAATTAGGTTTGCTATTAATTACAGTGGCAACTTTACCTAAAATTTCGTTAGCTCTAGAAGTAATATTATAGCTTCCAGTAGTAAATAATAATTTATCAGATAAAGAGATAAACACTACACTTTTTTCTACATTAATTTCAATGTCTTCATCATTTAAACCAACTTCTTTTTTCAAGCTAGTAACTAATGCTAATGTTACACTATCTTTTTTAGTTAAAGCGTCTTGTAAACGTGATATTTTTAAATCTTTTTCTTTTAAACTTTCTAAAGACTTTTCTAAGTTTTCTGCACCTTTTGTAGTCAATACAGTCATGTCTTTTGTACTTTCAATCAAGTCTTTGTTGGTAGACTTCATATCTGCCAAACGTTGTTTTAGTTCTTGTAAACGTGCAGCAGAAGCAGCTTCATCTGCTAAACATTTATTAAGTTTAATAGTTGCGCTATTTAGTAAATCTTGAGTTGTTTTTTGCTTTTCTTCTAGTGCTAAAAAATCTTTTTTAGAAACACAAGAACCTAAAGTAAGTAGTGCTACTGCACCAAGTAGGATTATTCTTTTCATAATTATTGTATGGATAAAATTAAATTTTAACACTTCAAAAGTAGCTAATTTTAGTATGCTAATGGCAGCATTAACAAAACTTTTACTAACTAATTTATAAACTATTAAAAACCTTCTTTTTATTTACGAAATAACGCCATACAATGGATTTTGTTATGTAGTAGTTTTCTTTTTGTGTTAATTGTTTTCGTTGCTTTAATAGTCTTGGTAGGTTATAATAGAAATTAAAATGGGCTTTAAAAATAGCAATTATATGGCCTAATTTAAATTCTAATAAAAATTTTATACCAGCTATGCCATCAAGAATTAAACGCGTAAAAATTAATAGAAATATTGCTCCTTTTGCATTTTTTGTAAGGGTAAATAGGCTATTTCTAAAGTTGAGGTATGTTTTTTTAGGGTTGCTAGCATTTAATGTAGCACCACCTACGTGATAAACAGTAGACTTATATATATACTTAGATATATAACCTAAATTAAACGCTCTCCAACACAAATCTATTTCTTCCATATGTGCGAAAAAAGATTCATCAAAACCATTCAAGTTGTTAAAACTATTTTTTCTTATAAAAAAACAAGCGCCAGTTGCCCAAAAAATAGCTTTGTCATTGTCGTATTGTCCTTTATCTTTTTCAATAGTATCAAAGATGCGACCACGACAAAAAGGATAGCCGTATTTGTCTATATAGCCTCCAGCTGCACCAGCGTATTCAAAATCTGTTTTTTGTTTATAGTCTAAAATTTTAGGTTGAATAATAGCTGTATTTGGTTCGTTTTCAAAAGTTTTTACAATAGGAGAGAGCCAGTTTGGAGTGACTTCGATATCACTGTTAACTAAGCAGAAAATATCTGCATCAATAGATTTTAAAGCATCATTGTAGCCTTTAGCATAACCGCCGTTACTTTTATTTTGAATTATTTTTACAGAAGGAAAAGTGGTTTTTACAAAAGCCACAGAATTGTCTATTGAGGCATTATCGGCAACATAAACAATTGCTTCTTGCGAATGCATAATAATTGAAGGTAAGAACTTTTCTAAAAGCGCTTTTCCATTCCAATTTAATATAACTACAGCTATTTTCATTTATTATACTCAGGAATATCTTGTAAGAAATTATATTGTTCTGCTTTAAAATCCATCACGCAATAATAATGATTTAATCCATTAGTCACCATTAAATAACTTGCATTTAAAGCTAAATTATAACGCGCTACTTGATCGAATGTGGCTTGGTTAATTTTAATTTTTGGAGATTTACACTCTACAATTAAATGTATACTACCATCTGGATTATAAATAACAATATCATAGCGTTTTTTTAAATCGTTGATTTTTAGTTCTTTTTCAACGTTTATTAATGATTTTGGATATTTTTTTTCTTCGATTAAATAGTTTACACAATGTTGGCGTACCCATTCTTCTGGTTGTAAAACCACAAATTTTTTACGAATAGCATCGAATATAGATACTTTATTTTCGCTATTTTTGAATCGAAACGAATATGTAGGGAAATTTAATTTTTGCACTACACAAATTTGGTGATTTTTTTTCAATGGACGAAGTCAAACAGCTTGTTACCGACATAAAAAATAAAAATTTAAAGCCTATTTATCTATTAATGGGCGAAGAAGCCTATTATATAGATAAGATTAGCGATTTTATTGAAAATAATGTACTTGCTGAAGAAGAAAAAGGTTTTAATCAAATGGTTCTATATGGCCGTGATGTTACAGTCGAAGATATAGTTGGCAATGCCAAGCGTTTTCCAATGATGGCAGATAGACAAGTTGTGATTGTAAAAGAAGCGCAAGATTTGGCACGTACTATAGATAAATTGGCTAGTTACGCAGAAAATCCACAACCATCTACAGTATTAGTTCTTTGCTATAAATATAAAACTGTAGATAAGCGTAAAGCTGTTTATAAAAAGATAAAGAAATCTGGTGTTGTTTTTGAAAGTAAACGTCTATATGACAATCAAGTTCCAGATTGGATAAGACGAGTTTTAAGTACAAAAGGCTATAAGATAGCTCCTAAAGCATCACAAATGCTTGTAGAGTTTTTGGGTACAGATTTAAGTAAAATAAATAATGAATTAGAAAAATTACAAATTATATTACCAGAAGGCACAGAAATCTCTCCTTCGCATATAGAAGAAAATATTGGTATAAGTAAAGATTACAATAATTTTGAGTTAAGAAAGGCAATTGGTTCTAGAAACGATGCTAAAGCTTTTAAAATAGTTAATTATTTTGGTGAAAACCCAAAAGACAATCCAATGGTTGTTACTGTATCTTTATTGTTTAATTTCTTCTCTCAATTATTGCAATTGCATGGTATGAATGATAAATCGCCTAGAAGTGTGGCTTCTGCTTTACGTGTAAACCCTTATTTTGTAAACGAATATTTAGATGCAGCTCGTAATTTTCCTATGCGAAAAGTAAGTGGTATAATTGCTACGCTTCGCGAATTTGATGTTAAAGGAAAAGGTGTGAATTCTAATGCAGTACCTCAGGCAGATTTATTGAAGGAGTTATTAGTTAAGATTTTGAATTAGTATTTTAATTATTAAAAATAACGCTTTTGTTCTTTTAGGTGTTTTTAGTAAGCTAATATAAATTAGATGTTCTCTTTACCAAGATATATTACAACAGACTTTACTACCTTATCGTGAATCGCTCTTTTTTTAGAATCACTATTTATACTTAATAAGGAAATCCAGCCTAAAAAAGTTTTAAGAAAAAAACGTATAATAGCCATTGGTAGACTTATGTTCTTTTTAGTTTTATCATCTTTTTGTACTCTTAAATCACAAAATATATGTCCTAAACTAGCCCCAAATAAGCTTACAAAAAGAGGTTCGTATAGTATAAAAATGAAAACATATATAACACCTTTTACTGTTGCATCTATAGTGTTAAACATACCTAAGAAAAAGGCAGCGGTATAGATAATCATCATGATTAATATTGTATCAATAAAAGCGGCTTTTACTCTTAGGAATACTGTTGGTAGGTTTAGTTTTTCCATTATATATTAGTTTAATTCTTCTAATTCTATATTAAAATCATATTGTAAATCTTCATGTAAGTTGAGTACTTTTTTGGTTACGGCTTCAATATTACGATTGTAAATATTTTGTAGTGTTGTATTGTTTTTAATTGAAGGAGACATCGCTTTCAGTTTTTTACAAAAGTAGAGTAGTAGCTCTACTTCAGTTTCTTTATTAAGCGAATAACGAATATACTTTTTAGTGTTTCGTAATATTTTACGAACACTTTTTTTTATGTAGAAATAGCTATCTGTATTTATCAATTCAAATTGCTCATCCATTTCTTGTTTTACGGTTTCTATGTAACCAGCTTCGCTATCGGCTTCAAATAATAAATAGGTGAGTAACTCTTTATTTTCTTTTTTAAATCGAGATAATCGTAAGCATAACTCTGCCAATTCTTCACTAGATTTATGTTTTAATTCTTTTCTTATAGTAACTACAGAGACTGCTTTCATATTTATTCCTTTAAAAAAAAGGGCTTTTATTTTTGGATTCCTGCTTTTCGCAGGAATAACAAGTTTATAGTTTATAATGTTTTTTAATGGTCTTTTTTACTTTAAATAATCTAAATAAACCAATAATGAGTATTATAGGTGAAATAGCAGTTAAAATAATTCCAAATGTTTTAAGCTCGGTTAAAAATTCTAATTTTAATATTGTTATACCAGAACCTAAAAAGACTATAAATGTTCTAAAATAAGCTAAAAAAGTACGTTCGTTTGCTAATTTTGTGCGTTCTATAGCTAACCAATCTCTAGTTGTGAGGTCATTTTCTTTTATCATATAATTACCCTTTTAATAAATTAACACTAACAGTAGCTAACTCGTTATCTGGAAATCTTGAAAAATGATTGGGATCAGGTTTTAAACCTGCTTCATTAGCGATTTTATTAAAAACATCTACCTCTAAAATATATTGGTCACTATAACCGTGAGTAGCATCGTATGCAGTGGCGGCAGTTTTTCCAATATTATTAGATGTTAGTTTGGGGTTTATAGTATGCAATTCTATAATTAATAGTCCAAATTGTTCAACATACGGCTTCCATTTTTGTAAATGTTCTAATAGAGAGTCTTCAACTAAATCATTGCTAATATAGTGTCCTTTATGAGCAAAAGCACCAGAAGAATCACTTATTCTATTTGTTGGTTGTTTTGGCGTTTCCCAGATGCGATTATGGTCTAAAAAGGTACGGACATTGAGCAAGTCTTTTAGTTCTATATTATAATCTTCTCGTAAATCTTTTGCTAATAAATCTGGTCTACCTATATCTCCCCAAATTACTTTCGCCCATATATCTGCTTTAATTAAATTAGCTCTAGTAACTTTTAACGCGGCTTTATTAAAATCTGCTCCTACTAATAATAATGGATGTTCTTCAAGCATTTTGCCTCGTATTGTTTGATGCTCAATGACATCAAAAATATGTTGAATAAAAGCCCCATTACCGCAACCCATATCTAGAATCCCTTTAGGTTGCTCATCTATTGGTTTATTAAAGAGTTTAATAATAACTTGATCTATAACCTTAAAATAAGTGGAGTGTGCGCCACCGCTTCCCCATACATTCATTTCTCTATGCACATGTTTTTCGGTATCTCCTTCAGAAGTATTTAAAATTAGTGGATTACCAAACAATAATTCATCTAACTGTAAAAAAGTAGGTAAATAAGAGACTGTAACACCATATGCAGAAGCACGTTTTGCAAAGAACAAGCCTTCATCTGTAAATTGATAATTGCCATTTTTCTTTTTAAACCAACCCAAATGTGCTAAAAAATCTAGTATTTTTTTAAAACTTTCTGGGTCTTTATGATACTCTTCAGCAGCAAAAGATGCTTCCATAAAATATTTATGAAACATACCATTAACTCCTAATAGAACAATAATTGGAGCAACAATACAGCCTTCAATATGTTTTAATAATTGAAATTCAACACTATCTTCATTAGTAATATTTAAATCATATCGTTTTTCATATTTTTTAAAAATACGCTCTAATACTATAAAAGCATCACTACCAATACGTTCTTCTGGAAAACGTACAGCATAATTTAATATGTTTACGGCTTCTTCATATAAGTGAGCTAAAGAAAAAGCAGTTTCACTTTTTTTATTAATTCTATAGGTTGCTATATTTTTTTGATTATTTAAATCTTGAGTAAGCCATCCTTGAGAACATAAAATACGTAATGCAACATTTAAATAGCCTTCGTTAGCATTAAAAGCCTTTGTTAGTTCAGTTAGTGTTATTTCTTTGTTTTTTAAGAGATAATTTAAAATGCCTTTTTTATATAGTGCTAACACTGTAGTGGCAGTAGCAATGCCGTCTAAATGCCTAAAAATTGAACCTCTTAATCTTACTTTATCTTGTTTAGTTAGCATCTTCTTTTGGTTTGAATTAAAGATATAAAAAAAAGCGCTTATTAGGTGTAAGCGCTTCTTCAGTTTATATAAATTATTATTAATTTATAAAGGGATCACTCCATTTTTCATCTGTATAAACTTCAGTACCACCTAAGGTTTGCATAAAGGCTATAACTGCGTCTATTTCTACTTGCGTTAAATTTAATTGTTGACCATTTCCATTTGGCCTTAATATTGGATCAAGATTTGTATTCCCATTAATCTCAATACTATTATAATGGTTTAATACAGCTGTTAAATTATTACTCGTACCTGTATGCATAAAAGGCCCATTACTTTCACCATTAGCTTTTACTACATCTCTTAAACTTGGAGATCTTGTGTTTGTAAAATCTGTACCAATACCATTTGCATTTTCAACAACACCATTATTTCTAGAAATTGGATTTATATCAAATTCTGGCGCTTGGTGACAGCCTGCGCAACCTATTCCTCCAGATGTTCTAATGCCTTGATTGTCAAAGCTTGGTGGTTGTAAAAATAATTGTTTGCCTTGATTTTCTTGGTCTGTAAAGTTTGTAAATGGTTGCCCGTTATTATTAGCTTGCAGTCTACCAGTATCAAATTTACTGTCAAAAGACTGAATACTTCTTATAAATTGAGATAATGCATTTTGAATTCTTACTTCTGATATCTCTGTACTTCCAAATGCAAAATTGAATAAATCTGGATAGTAACTCGTTGTTTCTAATTTTGCAATAAGATCATTAAAGCTTAAATCTCCATTTTCTCCACTAAACCCCATTTCTATATGGTCTTGAATTGGCATTGTAGTTTGTTCTTCTAGAGAATTTGCTCGCTCATCCCAAAAGAATTGAACTTCATCAGAAAAACGCGTGTTAATTAAACGCATTGAATGTCTTCCTGTAACGCCATTTACACCAGTACTTACAGCATCATCATCTCCAAATGCAAATTCTTGTTTATGGCAGCTAGCGCAAGAAATAGTATTATTAACAGATAGATTTTTATCATAAAATAGTACACGGCCTAAAGTTGCACCTTCATTAGTTATTAAATTATTTGCAGGTAAATTATCTTTTGTGATGTATACAGGTATATACTGTTCGCTATAGTTTAAAAGCGAGTTGAAGTTTATATTTAATATATCTGAAAAATCTAAAGTATTTACAGGTGTTTCTCCCAATTCTGTGCCTTGATTTGAAGTAGTTTCATCACTAGAACATGCAGCTAAAGTTATTAGAATTAAAACAAAAAACAATTTTCTCATATTAGATTGGGGTTTATGTTATAATTACTAAGACTGCATAAAAAGAAAAAGGTTTAATTTAGATAGAATAAAAAAGCGCTTACAAGAATGTAAGCGCTAAAAGTAGACTAAAACTACTTTAACTAATTTGATAAACAATCATTTTATAGCGCACAGTATAATTGATAAATTTATGCTGATTTTACTATAAGTCTCCATTGATTAATTTGCTATTCAATTATCTTAAACAAAAGAGGTTAGCTTAGTTAGTTGCCAAAAATAATAAAAAAAGTTTAATTGCTTTATCTTAATTTTGGATAGTCAATAGGGTTAACTTCATGCATAACTTCGTATATGGCTTCAAAAATATCTTCAGAAGAAGGTTTAGAGAAATAGTCTCCGTCTGTACCATATGCCGGTCTGTGTGACTTAGCTGTCAATGTTTTTGGTTTGCTATCTAAATAATTGTATGCATTTTGTTCATTCAATACTTTATCTAAAAGATATGCAGAGGCACCACCAGGAACATCCTCATCAATAATCATTAAACGATTCGTTTTAGCAATACTTTTTACAACATCATGATTTAAATCAAAAGGTAATAGAGATTGAGCATCAATCACTTCTATGTCAATACCTACTTGTAATAATTCTTTAGCAACTTCTTCTACTATTCTTAATGTAGATCCATAAGATAATATAGTAATGTCTTTACCTGCTTTTACTATTTCAACAACACCAATTGGAGTTTTGAATTCACCAAAGTTTGTTGGTTTCTGTTCTTTTAAACGGTAGCCATTTAAACACTCTACTACTAAAGCAGGTTCATCACTTTCTAAAAGTGTATTATAAAAACCAGCGGCTTTAGTCATATTTCTTGGGACAAGTACATGTATACCACGAATTAAATTTAAAACACCTCCCATTTGCGATCCAGAATGCCAAATACCTTCTAATCGATGGCCACGTGTACGTATAATTAAAGGCGCTTTTTGCCTTCCTTTAGTTCTATATAAAAGCGTAGCTAAATCATCACTCATGATTTGTAAAGCATACATTATATAGTCTAGGTATTGAATTTCAGCAATAGGACGTAAGCCTCTCATAGCCATTCCTATTCCTTGTCCTAGAATAGTAGCTTCTCTAATACCAGCATCGCTAATTCTTAGCTCTCCATACTTTTCTTGTAAACCTTCTAAACCTTGATTAACATCTCCAATGGTTCCTGAGTCTTCTCCAAAAATTAAAGATTCAGGATATTTACTAAAGATTTTATCGAAGTTATCTCTTAATACAATACGCCCATCTACTTCTTCATTTTCTGTACTATATGTAGGTTTTACTTCTTTTATATTTGTGGCTGCAGATTGGGTCTCGTTATGTAAATGCGAGCTATATTTTGGCTGGATAACATTGAAAAAACCATCAATCCATTGAGATAGTTGAGTTTTAGCTGAAGATTCTTCAGAAACAACATAGCGTAATGCGCGTCTTGTCGCAGAAGCAATATCTCGTCTAGTTGGCTCATCAATAGCCATTAAATCTGTATTTATTTTTTCAATAAATACTTTATTATTACTAGAAGCTGCAACATTCAAAATAATGCTAGAAGCTTCGTTTCTTTCTTTTAGAATTGGGTTTAAGTAATTATTCCATGCCGTTTTTTTCCCTTCACGAACACTTTTTTTGATTGATTTTTCTATTACTACTAATTCTTCATCTGTAGAAATACCAGTTTCTATCATCCATTCACGTAGCTTTACATTACAATCATTAGATGCTTCCCATGCTAATCGATCTGCATTTTTATAACGCTCGTGCGATCCAGAAGTTGAATGACCCTGAGGTTGTGTTAATTCATTTACATGAATTAAAACTGGAACATGCTCTGTTCTAGCAATTTTTGAAGCTTCTTGATAAGTTTCAATTAATGATACATAATCCCAGCCTTTTACGCGTAGAATTTCATAGCCTTTAGAGTCTTTATTACGTTGAAAACCACTAAGAATTTCAGAAATATTTTCTTTTGTTGTTTGATGTTTTGCGTGAACTGATATTCCATATTCATCATCCCAAACACTAATTACCATTGGAACTTGTAAAACACCAGCTGCGTTTATAGTTTCAAAAAACAAGCCTTCACTAGTACTTGCATTTCCTATAGTTCCCCAAGCAACTTCATTACCCTCTATAGAGAACTTTGTAGTATCAATACCTTTTACATTTCTGTAGATTTTTGAGGCTTGTGCTAAACCTAATAATCTAGGCATTTGTCCGGCAGTAGGAGAAATGTCAGAACTAGAATTCTTTTGTTTTGTTAAATTGTTCCAATTACCGTTCTCATCTAAGCTAAAAGTAGAGAAATGACCACCCATTTGGCGACCGGCAGACATAGGTTCTAAGGTAATGTCTGTATTTGCATATAAGCCTGAGAAAAACTGTTCTATAGTTAATGCTCCAATAGCCATCATAAATGTTTGATCACGGTAATATCCAGAACGAAAATCACCATTTTGAAAAGCTTTGGCCATTGCTAATTGAGGCACTTCTTTACCATCACCAAAAATACCAAACTTAGCTTTGCCAGTAAGTACTTCTCTACGCCCTAGTAAGCTACATTCACGACTAGTTACGGCTATCTTATAATCATCTAAAACTTGAGTTTTAAAGTCTTGAAAAGAAAGGTCGTTTTTTAAGTCGGATTTTGTGCTCATTTTGGTGGATTTATTTCTAGCAAATTTAGCAAAAAAATGTCTGTTTTGCAACAGGGGAATATCTTAAAAAAATGATAATTTAATAGTAAAAAAGGTTTATTGTTGTGAATTATTTATTTTTTTATTCAAATAGAGAAATGTGTTGAAAATAATTCAAAGACTTTAGGGGTTCTTTTTTACTAATACCAACGTCTTGTAAATAGCTTTATTAGAGTATTTGGAGATAAGGTAATTATAAAACGAATGCTTTTATCGTATTCAGGTTGAGCAATTTCCCAACCAAGATTTGAATATACAGGTAAATACAATTCGAAATAATCTTCAACAAGATTTAAACGAATACCTGCGTCGTATACAAATTTAGGGCTAGTATTGTGGTTTTTTACAAGTCCAACATCTCCATATGCCATAATATAGCGCCATATAGTTGTACTTGTATTAACAGTAGAAATCCATTGGTTTGCGAAAGCAGGCTCTAATTGAGATTTAAAACCACCCTCGGCTAATATAAGCTGTTGGCTAGTTACGCCTTCATCTTCAGTTCTACCTATATAATCATAGTCAAATAAATAATCTGTTGGTCTGTCTAAAGCAAAGCTAAAGAAGTCGGTGTCTTGGTATGTTTTATTATATAAGAAAGAACCAATATAGGCACGTAAATTATATTGTCTGTTATTTTCGGTTAATTTTCTAAATTCTAAAGTGGCAGATATTTTACCAAAGTTTTTTGCGAGTTGTAGATCGGTTATAACTGAGCTAAAGCTTTTTAAATCAGGTTTTATAGAAGCGTAACTTGCATTAAAAACACCGTATTTTGGTTCGCCTTCCGTTTCAAATTCACCAGTTGGGTCTACTTCACGATCAATACTTAAATATCTAAAATTTAAATACTGTCTATCATTTTTTCTTAAGTCTGTTGGGTCTCTAAAAGCAAAATTTATTGAAGGCGTAAATGTTGTATAGAGTAAGTCCCTAGCATAATTGTATTGTTCTCCTCGAATAGTATATCGTGTTGTGTAGTTTCTTACATTTTCTTTTCTGTGTTTGTAACTTAAAAAAGCGCTACCAACTAATCTATTACTCCTTAAACCGTATTTTGGGCTAAATTTGTATAGGAAGTTTTTAGATAAAATAGTTTTATTATATAGTTTTAAACCAGGAGAGAAACCATCGTAAATATTATATGCAAACTCAGGCATAAAGAAAACTTGGGCCTGATCTGGATCTTCTACATCTTTAAACAATCTAAACTGTACAGGTCTGTTTAGTAACTTGTTTACTTTTTTCCAATTGTTTCGACCTTTAATTTCTGGGATGATTTTATCATAGTTTAAAGCTAATCGATCAACGTCCGATCCTTTAATTGTAATTGTCTTTTTATCCTTAAAACCGTCAACCCATTGTTTTAAAACAACGGAATCATTTTTTATAGCATAAAGAGAGACAGGCATAATATTGTCTAATTCATTTTCTAGCGTAACTACTAGTGAATCACCTTTCTTTTTAATAGTACTAATTCTATAATCTATTTTTTTACTTGTTGTTAAATAATCATCAAAAAACCAATCAATGTTTTTTGTTGTATTACGTTTTAAATACTCCTGAAACTCTGTATCATTTGTTTGTAATAAAGATTTATCTTTTATAAATGCTTTTATAGCAGTTTCAACAGTTTTACCTTCAGTATAATCATTTAAATAACGTAGGCCAACACCAGCTTTATATTTATTACCAATATTCTTATTGAATTTTAATAAAGAATCTTTAGCCATCGTTAATGGTTGGTCTAAATTAGTTCTAGCCATGTGTAAATAGGCAAAGTTATATTGCTCATTAAATTTTAAACCTGCAGCATAAAAAGATTTAAGTCCCCATATGTTTCCTAATGTTCCAGTTAATTTTGTTTCAGGGTAGTATTCGTTAACATATTTCATTAAGTAATATGTTTGTATACCATCAATAACCCATTGGTTTTTTCTTGGGTTAATTAAAACGGTATTCTCTAATGAATTACGTAGAGCTGTTTTTAAAATTTTCAATTCATATTGAAAAGTATCAGGAAACGGGCGAAGGAAATCTGGTAATAAATTTAGTCCATAAATAGGCTCTTTCTTATAATCTATATAAGTTAATAGAAGTTTTTTATGAGGATATGTGCCAATGTTTTTAGTTATAAAACCTGCTATTCTATCTGTAACAATTGCTACTTTAGTACTTTCAAGATTTTCTGTATCTATATTAGATTGAATACTAAAAAAGTCTGTTTCTACAGTATTAAAATCATTTATTCGTCTTAAAATTAATTTAGTATTTACTCTGTCTTTTCCGTTTAGTCTAGTAATTCTTCTTTTGTTAGATTCTACTGTACTAACTTCGTCTAATTCGGAAATTAAATTATATACTGGATCAAAGTTTGCCTCAATAGTTATATCGGCTTTTGGAATAAATGCGTCGTTTAAATCTTTATTACTGTAGTATTGCCATTCGCCATTAAATACAGCAGGTGTAATATACCAATAACGTAATTCAAAATCATTATAGCGAGTAAAACCATAACGGGTAAACTTATCATTAGGGACTTGAACTTTATAAGTAAGTTGTAACTTATATGAGTTGTTAGGAGCTAAAGGTTTGTTTAATGCAACTTTAATGACATCAGGATGCGCTTTAAGTCTAGAGAAAAAAGTTTCACTATTATCTTCTTTTATAGAAGTAATAACTGTAAAACCACGGTCTTCATTCTTAGCAAAATGAAACGTATTTTTAAACTCCTCAGCAAATCTTGTTGCGAGAGGAGTTGTTTTGGTAGAGTAACTGTGACTCCAATCATTGAGATATACAGTATCTAAAACAGTATTAGTTGCATTGAAATATTCAATGTTTTGCGTAATACTGATGCTTCTAGTTTCAATATCAAAATAAGCTTTAATATCGATGCTGTTTTGACTATAAGCCAAAACACTAAACATTAAGCATAGAAAATGTAATGTAAAATTCTTTCTCAAAGGATTTACAGCGCTTTTTTTACTAATAACGCAAATATTTGTTAGATATGTACACTATTAAGATAGTTTAACTTTTAAAAATTAGGACTTAAACCATATTCTTTATAGAATGCATCTAATATGCTAACAACTTCATCTTCTGTATCGACCAAGTGAATTAGATCTAAATCACCAGGGCTTACATTAGCAAATCTGTCTAACATTGTTGCTTTTATCCAATCCATAAGACCAGACCAAAAATCTGTTCCTACTAAAATAATTGGGAATTTTTCAATTTTGTTGGTTTGAATTAGAGTAATAGCTTCAAATAATTCATCTAAAGTTCCAAAACCTCCTGGCATTACTACAAATCCTTGAGAATATTTAACAAACATTACTTTTCTAACAAAGAAATAATCAAAATCTAGGCTTTTATCATTGTCGATGTATGGGTTATCGTGTTGTTCAAAAGGTAATTCTATATTTAATCCAACAGAAGTACCACCTGCTAAATGCGCTCCTTTATTTCCCGCTTCCATTATACCAGGTCCACCACCAGTAATAACTCCATATCCCGCTTCGCAAATACTTTTAGCAACACTTTCTGCTAATTTATAATATTTATGATCTGGTTTTGTTCTTGCAGATCCAAAAATAGAAACACAAGGTCCTATTTGACTCATTTTTTCAAATCCATTAACAAATTCTCCCATAATCTTGAAGATTGCCCAAGAATCATTTGTTTTATTTTCATTCCAACCTTTAGGGTGTTGTTCTTTTCTCATTATTTATAAACTTATTTTAATTTTTAATTTAATTTTTTGTCAAAAGACAAGCTTGCTAATGTAGTTCTTTTTTTAAGAATTTAGCGGTATAACTTTTTTTATGTTTTGCAACTTGTTCTGGAGTGCCTTGAGTAATGATTTCTCCGCCACCTTGACCACCTTCATATCCAATATCTATAATATGATCTACTGTTTTTATAACGTCAAGATTATGTTCTATTATAAGAACAGTATTACCTTTATCTGCTAATTTATTAAGCACAATCATAAGTACACGAATGTCTTCAAAATGCAGTCCTGTAGTTGGTTCATCTAGAATATAAAAAGTGTTTCCTGTATCTCGTTTACTTAGTTCTGTAGCTAGTTTTATGCGTTGCGCTTCTCCGCCAGATAATGTTGTGCTTTGTTGACCAAGCGTAATATAACCTAAGCCAACATCTTTAATCGTTTTTAATTTTTTAAAGATTTTGGGGATATTCTCAAAGAAATCAACACTTTCATTAATGGTCATGTTTAAAACATCACTAATACTTTTTCCTTTATATCTAATTTCTAATGTTTCCCGATTAAAACGTTTGCCTTGACAGGTTTCACATTCAACATAGACATCTGGTAGAAAATTCATTTCAATAACACGTAATCCACCACCTTTACAGGTTTCGCAACGTCCACCAGCGACATTAAAACTAAAACGTCCAGGTTTATAACCCCGAATCATGGCTTCAGGGATTTTTGCAAATAAACTTCTAATCTCGCTAAAAGTTCCAGTGTACGTTGCTGGATTACTACGAGGTGTTCTACCAATTGGTGATTGATTAATATCTATCACTTTATCACAATGTTCTAGTCCTTTAATGCTTTTATATGGCATTGGCTTTTTTACACCATTAAAATAATAAGCATTAAGGATAGGGTAGAGTGTTTCGTTAATTAATGTAGACTTGCCACTACCAGAAACACCAGTAACGCCAATCATTTTTCCTAAGGGAACTTTTAAGTTTACATTTTTTAAGTTGTTTCCTGTGCAGCCTTTTAATTCTATATGTTTTCCATTGCCTTTACGGCGTATTTTGGGAATTTCAATTTCTTTTTTACCATTAAGGTATTCGGCTGTTAAAGTACGTTCTTTTAAAAGTTGTTTTGGTGTGCCTTGACTAATAATTTCACCACCATGCTTTCCTGCTCTAGGACCAATATCTATTACATGATCTGCTCGTTCTATCATATCTTTATCATGTTCTACAACAATAACTGAATTTCCGATATCACGAAGAGAAATTAATGAATTAATTAGTTTTTCATTATCACGCTGGTGTAAACCAATACTAGGTTCATCTAAAATATAAAGTACGCCAACTAATTGAGAGCCAATTTGCGTCGCTAATCGAATACGTTGCGCTTCTCCACCAGACAGGGACTTGGAACTTCGGTTTAATGATAGATAATTAAGTCCAACATCTAATAGAAACTGAAGTCTGGTTTTAATCTCTTTTATTATCTCTTCAGCAATTTTATATTGTTTTTCAGACAAGTGATTAGTAATATCGCTAAACCATTCTGCTAAATCAACAATATCTTTATGTGCTAGTTCTGCTATATTTTTACCGTTAACTTTAAAATATAGCGATTCTTTACGTAAACGAGAACCTTCACACACAGGACATTTAATTTTGTCCATATATTCTTTAGCCCAGCGCTTAAGAGAAGTAGATTCTGCATTTTTATATTGATTATCTATAAAGTTAGCAACGCCTTCAAAATCTATTTTATAATCTCTTGTAATGCCTAATGTTTTACTTTCTACAGAGAATTTGTCATTTCCTCCATATAGAATAATCTGTTTGGCTTCCTCTGGAATATCTTTATACGCATCGGTCATTTTAAACTCAAAACGTTCAGCTATTAGCTCTAACTGCTTAAAAATCCAACTTTTCTTTTCTGGACCATGAGGTGCTAAGGCTCCATTTTTAATAGATAAAGTATCATCTGGTATAATTTTCTCTTCATTAACCTGATATAAATCACCAATACCATTACAATGGTTACATGCACCTTTAGGTGAATTAAAAGAAAAATTGTTAGGTTCTGGATTTGGATAAGAGATTCCAGAAGTTGGGCACATTAAACTACGGCTAAAATAGCGTGTGTCTTGAGTGTCTTGATCGATAATCATTAATACATCATCGCCATGATACATTGCGGTATTTATAGTCTCGTCTAAGCGCTTGTCATTTTCTATGGAATCATCAATTTTTAATCTATCAATAACTATTTCTATATCATGATTTTTGTAGCGATCTAGTTTCATGCCTTTTACTAGATCTTTTATTTCTCCATCTGTACGTACTTTTACAAAACCTTGTTTTGCAATTTGTTCAAATAATTCACGATAATGGCCTTTTCTAGAGCGAACAACAGGCGCTAAAACATTAATACGTTTACCTTTAAAATCTTGAATAATTAATTGTTTAATTTGCTCATCACTATAGCTTACCATTTTTTGACCAGTATTGTAACTATAAGCATCGCTGGCACGAGCAAATAATAAACGTAGAAAATCGTAGATTTCTGTAATAGTTCCCACCGTAGAACGAGGCGATTTACTAGTTGTTTTTTGTTCAATAGCAATTACAGGAGATAAACCGTCTATTTTATCTACATCTGGTCGTTCTAGTCCACCTAAAAATTGTCTGGCATAAGCAGAAAAGGTTTCTATATAGCGACGTTGTCCTTCTGCATAAATAGTATCGAAGGCTAATGATGATTTTCCGCTACCAGATAAACCAGTAATAACTACTAGTTTTTCACGAGGAATTGTTACATCTATATTTTTTAGATTATGTACTCTGGCACCTTGTACCTCAATGTTTTCTTCGAAATTAGTCATAGAATGGCAAAGTTGCGAAGATACGTTTTTAACCCCAAAAAATGAAGTAGATTGTATTCGGATTTTATTAAAATAAAGTTGAGTTTTAATATTATATTTTTAACTTCGATATTGATTTTTTTTATGACTTCTGTACAAACAGAGTTTTATAGTTTAATAAATAATTTTTCGTTTTTTCGGAAATACAAAAACACAAATTTTAAATGAAAATATTAGGAATAGGTTCAAGAATAAGTCACAATGAATATGGAAAAGGAGTGGTTACTAATGTTGATAATCAACAATATTGGGTAACATTTATTGATAATGGATTAGAAACAATTCCATTAGATGATGAAATAGAAGTGATAGAAGCTGCAGACGGAGATGTAGATACTGTAAGTTTTTTTGATGTTGAACAAAGTGTAATGCGTTTGCTTAAGAAGTATAGTGATGTGTCTGAAATTGTCCATATTGGAGATAAATGGAAAGGTGGGAAATTAATTTTAGAACCTGGTGATACTAACTTAAAAAGTAAAGAAATTAAAATTGACGATTTCTTTCATAAAATTACTATGGTTCGTGATCGTTTGCGTGTTATGGAACAAAAAGTAAATTCTAGTAATTTAGACGAACAAGGAAAGATAGATTTACAACAATATATAACTCGTATTTATGGGAGTTTAACCACATTTAATGTGTTGTTTAAGTTGAAAGAACAACATTTTGTAGGGCAGAAGAGTAAGTAGTAGTTTTAAATATTTTTCAGTTTAATCTAAAATAATTTTCCGAAATTCAACTTTTGATTTAATGATAGAAATATGAGAAACTTTCTTAAGTTGAATGTTTCATAAGTTTGCATCGAATTGGCTTACTTAAAAAAAAGCTATCTAAAAAGTCATAGTAGTTTGATTTTTTTAGATAGCCCTTTTATATTAAATATATTTTTTAAAATCTTAACGTATTTAGTTTTTAATCACCCAAACAGTTTCAGTAACATTGCCGACAGTTACTTTTACAAAGTATGAGCCAGATTGTAAGTGAGACATATCAATGTCGCTAGATATTCTATTTGGAGTGTTACGAATGACTTCTTGACCTAATATATTAAATACAGTAACATTTGTTATTTTAGTCTGAGCGTTTAGTATTAAGGTGTTATTTACTGGGTTAGGATAATATGAGAATACAGAGCTATTAATTAAACTTGTAGTTGCTAATGTAGACTCCGAAATTGTTAATTCAATTGGCCCAGCAACTTTAGCAACTCCAGTGTTATAAACTCTTGTGTAGTATGTAGTACCACTTGTAAGTCCTATGACATTTGTTACTCCAGTCCCAATACAAGTTATTTCATTACCAGTACAGGCATCATATATAACTACAACATCTGCATCTGTTGTTACAATAACTTCTTCAGTTACAGGGGAAACAAAGGAATACCAGATATCATCGTCTCCACCAGTAGGACCACAAGAGCCTGGACTAATACCAGAATCTGTAGCATTAATAGTATTTCCTGTAGCCATAACACCTAAAGTAAGTGCTTCTGCACTTGAGCAATCGTCATTTGCAGGAGGCGTCGGGGCACATGTAACGTCTGCGGCCCAACCTGTTTCTTGTATGCTTCCGTCAGAGAAAAACACAACAGTTAACGCTCCTGAGGCATCTGTTGATGTATAAGAATCACCAATATTTAATTCACTTGTTCCAACAGATGGAATGCCACCGTCACCACTTTCTTCACCACATAATGTTTGCGCTAAAACGGGATAAGTTGTATCTGGACCATTATAAATTGTTAAGTAATCCCAACATCCATCTTGAGATCCAGCAAAATCAGAAATTTCAATATCTACATAGGTAAATGTAAGTGTAACCGAATTACCTGTAATGTCTGGTAATATTGTTGTAGTTTCATTAGAATTAGCAGTGTAACTTCCTGTCATACCACCAGCATCTAAAAAGATGGCAGAAGTACAATCTGCTGATACAGCTAGGTACTCTGTGCTAAAATTAAAGGGCCCAGTCCATGTAGAAACACCGCCTAAGCCACAATTCGATTGCACATAATATGCATAAGCATTTTCATTTGTTAAATTAGTTATAGAAAAGGAGTTAGTTACACCAGTATGCGTAGCGTTACCAGTTACAGATTCACCTGTAGTAATATTTACTAACTCTATATTCCATAATGTAGCAATTCCTGATTCTGTCCAACCTAAAGTAGCAGAGCTACTTGTAATATTAGTAGCTGTTAATGTGGTAGGAGCAGGACATGATTCTAAAGTTGTAAATGCAAATGGTCCAGCCCAATTAGATAATCCACTAGTACCACAATCTGTTTGTACATAAAACTCGTAATTATTGTTTTGCGTTAAATTAGTAGCCATGTACGGAATAGTAGCGCTAGTTACTGTTGCTATACCTGTTGGAGTATCGCCAGCAGTAACGTTAACTAACTCAATATTCCATAGCATAGCTATACCTGCTTCTAACCAATTTAAATCAGCAGAGTTATCTGTAATATTAGAAGCTGTTAATGTTGTAGGTTCAAAACAAGGACGCTCTATAAAAGAGACATTATCTATAGCGATATCACCTCTAAAACTTCCATTACTAGTACCTCTAAAAGTTATTAAAACGGTCTGACCTGTATATGCTGTTAAATCAATTATTCGCCTTACCCAAGGTTCAGTTTCTGTAACTTGTTGTTCTCCAGAAATGGAAAACACATTATCTGTACCGTTTACAATAACATCTAAAGTTCCTATTTGAGTTCCAAACATGTGATAATCAAATACTAATGAAGGTGTAGTTAAGTCTGATAAGTCAATAAATGGTAAGTTTAATTCTGCAATATCTCCAACAGTACTATTTGAAGCTTCAATATAAAAGTAGTTTCCTGTAGTAATTGTAGGAGACGGTCCTGTTTGTGCTGAACCAGTATCGGTTCCTGGTGCAGATTCCCAAAAATAATTAGTATAAATAGCGTCTGCTAGCCAACAGTTTTCATTAGTAAAGGGATTTGTGCTTACAGTAAATGTTTCAAAATCTTCTGTATAAGGTGTAGAAAAAGGATCACATAATGTAGTGAAAAAATGAGGCCCCACCCAAGTTGATAAATCACCAGCTCCACAATTTGTCTGCACATAAAATGCGTAATCATTATTAGCTGCTAAACTTGTTTCTGTGTATTGATTATTAGTGATGTCATAAGTTGTAGCTATACCAGTTGCACTATCCCCAGCTGTTAAGTCAACTAACTCAATATTCCATAAAGTTGCGGAACTGGTTTCTGTCCAACCTAAGTTGGTAGTATTATTAGTAATATTAGTAGTTGTTAATGTAGAAGGTTTAAGGCATGTTGGAGCTTCTTCAAAAGAAACATTATCAATAGCTATATCTCCTCTAGTAGTAAATGCTACATTATTGGCTGTCGTTCTAAAAGTTATTGTTATAGTTTGACCTATGTAAGAGGATAAATCTACTATTTGATTAATCCAAGGATCAGTTTCTGTAGCTTGTTGTTGTCCAGAAATAGAAAATATATTATCTGTGCTATTTACAATAACATCTAAAGTTCCTATTTGAGTTCCAAACATATGATAATCAAATATTAATACTGGTGCGGTTGTTGCAGATAAATCAATAAAAGGTGAGTTTAATTCTGCAGTATCACCAGCAGTACTATTTAAACTTAAATTTTCAGTATAAAAATAATTTCCTGTGGTAATTGCTGGAGATGGTCCTGTTTGTGCTGAACCAGTATCTGTTCCTGGTGCAGATTCCCAAAAATGATTAGTAGGATTCGTCGTTGTACCTGCTGTCCAACAATTATATTTTTTAAAAGCTGACGGACTTGTTATAAACTGTTCAAAATTTTCTGTATATGGTATTGTAAAAGGATCACATAAAGTTTTAAAAGCAAAAGGTCCAGACCAAACTGATGGTCCGTCATTAACATTACAAATTGCTTGCACATAAAATTCATAATTGTTATCCCCTGTTAAGCCCATTGCGTTATATGAGTTAGTAACATTCGTAGCTGTAGGTACTCCTGTTGCAGTACTTCCTGCAGTTAAGTCAACTAACTCAACATTCCATGATGTTGCAGTTCCAGTTTCTGTCCAACTTAAATTTGCAGTATTATTAGAAATATTATTAGCTGTTAAAGTATTAGGAGGTGTTAGGCATATGTATGGAGGAGTAAACTGAAGTCCTACCCATGATGATAAACCATTTGCAGCACAATTTGCTTGTACTAAAAATTCATACTCGTGATTAGGAGTGACTATTGTATAATCGGCAACAAAACTTTGAGTATTGTTAATATCATAACTTGCACCAACTACAGTTCCTCCTGTAGTAATGTCAATTAACTGAAAATTCCATAGCGTAGCTACACCACCTTCTGTCCAAGACATAGTTACATTACCAAAGGCAAAACTAACGTCTAGATTAATAGGGGCTATACAGTTAGCTACTGTACTAAATGTAAATGGGCCCGACCAAGTTGAGAAATCTCCACTACCACAATCTACTTGTACATAGTATTCATAAGTATTGTTTTCGGGTAACTCAGTAAGTAATAAAGGGCTTGTAACACCCGCATTTGTTGCTATGCGCGTTTGTAAACCGCCAGCAGTGATATTTACAAGTTCTACATTCCAAAGTGTTTCGGTACTACCAGGAGTCCAAGATAAATTTGCAGAACTTGTTGTTATATTTGTAGCATCTAAATTTGTAGGTGTTGGGCAAGTAATTACTGTTGTAAATATAAATGGACCTGACCAAGTTGAAAAATCTCCAGTAGTACAATCTGCTTGAACATAAAACTCGTAAGTGCTACCAGATAACAAGCTAGTCGCTGCATACGTGTTTGTTACACTTGTGGTAGTAGCAGTACCTGTTACTGTTTCTCCGGCAGAAATATTTACTAACTCTACATTCCATGAAGTTGCAGTTCCGGTTTCTGTCCAAGATAAATTTGCAGAATTATCGGTTATATTAATAGCATTTAGAGTATTTGGCGCAGCACAAGTTATTTGTTCAATAACTTTTACATTATCTATGGCCCAATAAAAGCCAGACTCACCGCCATCATCATATATAAAACGTATTTGCATTTCAGCATTACTATGTGCTGAAATATCAATAGATTGTATATTTGGTGCAGAAAAAGCACCAATACTTTCATTATCATTTAGTAATACTTGTTGCCAGGTAACCCCATCCCATACTTCTACATATCCTACATCAGGATCATTAGGTAAAGAGGTCCTATAATATTGCTCGAATTCTAGTAAAAGGACTGTGCTGCCGGTTGTATTAAAAACAGGAGAAGTTAAAACCTCTAATAATGCAGGAGTACCCGTCCCGTTATTAAAACTGTCTACAAATGCACAATTAGATCCATTTAAAGTTGTGCTAGCATCAATATCAATAAAACCCGAAGCCCAAGTGTCACCATTAGCACCTCCTAAGTCTGTAGTGGTCCAGGCTCCTAGTCCTGTATCGAAAGTTTCATTTGGTAGGTATATTTGAGCTTGTGATGTATAGGTTAATATTAAAATTAGAAACAATAGTTTAATTTTATTCATCTTTTTAGGGCGTTTAGTTATGGTAATTAGCTTTGGCTAATTTAACATAATAACCAGTTAAGTAGTTGCTTATTTTGAGTTTTATTGAAAAAGAGGAGTTTAAAAAAAAATATAAAAAGAAGATGGTTATAGTGATTGTTATGTATGTTAGGTTTTTGAACAGGATTTTAGTTTAGATTAATTCCTTTAATATTGTTTATTTCTAATCCTAAAACCATTAATTTGTGAAATGTTGGCAATATTGCTCCAGTTTCAGTAGTTGTCCAATCATTCCATGATGCTTCTAAACCATCTATAGGTAAAAGAGACGTCCACATTTTAAAACTTTTAGGTTTTCCGTCCTTAGCAAATTGCCATAAATAAGAATCTCCAGGAGTTGAGCCTCCAGAAGTATAGGTTACAAGTAGAGCTTTTTCATTGTTATTTAAAGTCACTACACTTCGCTTTACACCTTTATCAAATACTTTGTATGGCGCAACAACCCAAAAGGAATCATTATTAAATAGATTGGTAGCTTTTTTTATGTACTTAGCTTGATCTGTTTCTATTTTTATGTCGTTTTGAAAGGCTTCACTTTTACTATTATCGTTTAAATCTAAATTGACTTTGTAATTCTTCCAGTAGACTTCACAAGTGTTTTCTGTTTTATTCCATTTAAAATGATGACGCTTTTTAAAGGTCCATTCTATATAGTCTGTGGCTTTGTAGGCGTCGTAATTTAAAGATTCTAACATGTTTTTTGCTAAAATATCTGCTTGTGCTGTTTCTTCTCCAATTGGTAAGTCTTCGTTGTATTTAAAGTATAAGAAACCAAATAGGAGTAGTGTTGGTAGTGTTATAAATATAATTGCTCCTATAATAAATTTAAATACTCTTTTTGGTGTTAGCTTCTTTCTTTTCCTCATTTTATTTTTTGATTACCAACACAAATCTACGAATTAAAGTCATGAATGTATTATTAAAACAACTTAGTAAGCATTAGATAAAATTAGAGACAAATGGAGTAATTGTTTTTATGATTTTGCATTTTAATTTTTTCTAACAATGAATAACTTTAAACTCTATTGTATTTTCGTTTTATCTCTATCCTTTTTTTGTTTCTCAATTCAAAACGCTAAAGCACAAAGTGCTTGGACAAAAAAGAAAGGGAAATTATTTTCTCAAATTTCATATTCTACCATTCCTAATTATAGTGAAATATTTAATGATAAAGATTATATAACAAGTAGAAGTATTTCAGATAACACACTTCAATTGTATGGAGAATATGGAGTAAATGATAATTTAACTTTACTAGTTAATGTTCCATTTAAATTAATAAAAACAGGAGATGCAATTGAAAACTCTACAGTACCACTTTCTATTGTTTCAACTAGAAAAAGTGGATTTGGTAATATACAAATAGGTCTAAAACATAACATATATAGAGGTAAGATGATAGTTTCTGGTCAATTAACAGTAGAAGCTAATACCTCTTTTTTCGATAAAACATCTGGTATAAGATCAGGATATGATGCTTGGACGTTTACACCAACAGTTAATGTAGGTAAAGGTTATGAAAACTACTATTTTCAAGGTTTTATAGGAGCAGATATAAGAACTAATGACTATAGTTCTAATTTTAGAATTGGAGGAGAATTTGGTTTAACTTCTATAAAAAAGACCACATTAATTGTTTTTGTTGATATTATCGAATCATTTAATAATGGAGATATAATTTTACCTCAAACATCTTTAGAAACGGCATTATATATTAATAATCAAGACTATGCTGCTTATGGTTTAAAAGGATTATATAGTTTGACAGATAACTTAGGTTTTAGTGTTGGTTTTGGAGGTGCTTTTTCGGCTAATAACGTAGCAAAGCAAGCTGCATTAAGTGCAGGTTTATTTTTTAAGATCTAAAAAATAATGAGCCCGATTCAATATCGAGCTCATTATTATAAGTTTACCTATGTTTTTAAAGGTAGTCTAAAGTAGACTTAGTAAGTATTATGTAGCCAACGACTACCTTTATACTTTTTAATTTTCTTTTTCATAACCAATAGGTCTTTTGAATTTTATAGGAGCTTTTGGTTCAGGCTTTAATTGAAATTCTTTTGTTTTAAGTAGTTTTAAAGCTTCTTCAACAGCACGTTCTAGTTGTGGGTCTCTATCATTTAAAGATTGCTTTGGATGTTGAATAACTTCTATATCAGGAGCAACACCATCACCTTCTACAGCCCAATTACCATTAATGTCATAAAAACCTCCTCTTGGAGCGACCATACTACCACCATCAATAAAACGAGGCGTATCCCAAGTACCTACTAATCCTCCCCAAGTTCTGGTTCCAATTAATGGACCTATTTTCTTTGCTTTAAACATGTACGGTAGTAAGTCTCCACCAGAGCCTGCTCGTTCATTAATAATCATCACTTTTGGTCCCCATATTCCAGCCATAGGAGTTGTCCATGGTCTATTGTCATGTGATTTACTATTAAAATAGCCAAATAATTCTCTAGACATAATGTCTATCATATAATCTGCAGCAGAACCACCACCATTGTTACGTTCATCAATAATAACGCCTTTCTTGTCTTGTTGCGAAAAATAATATCTATTGAAAGAAGCAAAGCCATTTCCAGAAGTATTTGGAACATAAACATATGCTAGTTTGCCGTTAGAAAGCTTATCTACTTTTCTACGGTTTTCCTCTACCCAATCAATATAACGTAATTGAAATTCATTAGATACAGGTTTTACTAAAATAGTTCTAGCACCAGTTTTTAAACTAGTACTGTTTACTGTAATAGTTATTTCTCTATCCGCAGTTTGCTCTAATAGTTTATAAATATTTGTTGATGCGTCTAATGACTTTCCGTTTATAGCTATAATATAATCGCCTTCTTTTACATCTTGTAAATTTAATGGTGAATATATATCAGGGTTCCAGCGTTCTCCATTAAAGATTTTTGAGATACGATAGTTATTGTTTTCAATTTTAAAATCACAACCTAATAGACCGATAGGAACACGATTAATATCTGGTAAATCTCCACCATAAACATAAGAATGACCAATTGCAATTTCACCACTCATAATATCTACAACGTAATTTAAATCTGTACGATGCCTTACGTGGTTTATCCATGGAGAGTACCAACTATACACTTCATCCCAAGGTGCTCCATGAGTATTTTTTACATAAAGAAAATCACGCATAAAGCGCCAGCCTTCTTTAAAAATTTGATGGTATTCTGCTTTTGGATCTATTTTAATTTTTAAATTGGTATTGATTGCTTTAGTTTCTGGAGTTATTGGAGCTTCAGAGTTTGTTATTTTCCAAGAACCAGATTGTTGTAATAATATATTTTTACGATCTTGAGATACTACTAATTCTGAAACACCTAATGCAAAATCTTTTGATTCGCTTTTCTCAACGTCGTATTGATGAACTTTAATGCCGTTTTCATCATCTATATTTTCAAATACATAAACAAAATTTGTTTTTGCCTTTTCTAAAGCAATATAATTGCCTTCGGGTAATTTTAATGGAATTATTCGATCAAAAATATTAGTTTTATCTACGATTGTAATTTTTACTTTTTCTTTGTTTTCATCAGAGTTTTTGTCCTTGCCCTTCTTTTTGTCTTTCTTTTTATCTTCTTTATTCGCTTCGTCTTTAACCTCTTCATCAGTTTTTGGAAGGTTTGGTGCTTTATCCTTACTATTTAAAACAATTGCATACAGACTTCTTGTTGTCTCTGGGTCATAAGAGCTCATATCTAACCAACCACTGGCTAGACCATAATTAGTACTTGCTAAAGTATAAATATATTTACCTGAAGCGTCCCAAACTGGTGTAATTGCATCTGCAATTCCGTCTGTTATTTGTATGATTTCTTTAGTCGTAATATTGTAAACATGTATGGCTTTAAAATGACTTTTACTTTGCTTACTATAAGCTATCCATTTACTGTCAGGAGACCACACAGGATTCATACTTCTATTTGGGTGTGCATAATTATCAGAGTCTACTTTGATAGATAATTTTGTTGCTAGATTAATAATCCAAATATTAAAGTCGGTATCTGTGTAAGCAATATGTTCGCCATCTGGTGACCATTCTGGTTTAAAATAAAATGTAGGGTTTGGTAATGTGATTTGTAGTTTATTTTGCCCATTTTGATCTGCAACAACTAGTTTATAATTATCACTAGCATCAGAAAACCATGCAATTTTGTCGCCTTTTGGAGACCAGATCGGATCTCTATCTGCAGTTCCAGAAGAATTAGTAATGTTTCTCCATGTTCCGTTTTCTTTAGGAACTGTAAAAATCTCACCTCTATGTTCGAAAATCGCACGTTTTCCATTTGGCGAAATATTTGGGTGAATTAAATCTGAACCTTCAATTTTTTGCCATTTAGAACGCGCAAAATTTAAATCTGCAGCAACATTTATGTTTAACTGTTTAGATGTTTTAGTATTTGGATCTAAAAGATGTAAATAGCCGCCTTGCTCATAAACAATTTTATTTTGGTTAGCGTCTAAACTTTTTACGTCAAACTTTTTGTGAAAAGTAATTTGTTGTTCTTCTTTTGTATTTGGATTGAAAGACCAAATGTTACTAGTATAATCACGTTCAGAAATATAATAGACAATATCATTTAACCAAATAGGAGTTAAATGGCGCTCCTTTGTTGGTTGAGGCGTAGTAATTAAATCTTTAGTTTCTAAATTAACAATCCAAATAGGCATGGCTTGACCACCTCTGTAATTACGCCATTCCGAATCCCAAGATGTTATAGGAGTGTACGCCATATATTTACCATCTGAAGACATTTCACCGTAAGCAGCTCTTGGTAAGTCAATATCATTTGGGAAACTATCATCAATACCTATAGTGTAAAATTTATTAGATTTTGTTGGTTTTGATGCTCTGCTAGATCTAAACAGTATTTTATTATCATTTGTCCAGCCTTGAACCGCATCAGTACTGGGGTGAAAAGTTAATCGTTTTGGCTCTCCACCTTCGCTTGGAATTACATATACGTCTGAGTTTCCATCATATTGAGCTGTGAAAGCTATATGTTTTCCATCATTAGAAAAATGTGGTTCATATTCTGCACCTTCATCACTGGTTAATCTAATTGCATTTCCACCATTTATTGGCGCTTTCCATAGATCGTTGGCGTATACAAAAACAACATGAGTATCTGATATTGTTGGTTGTCTAAGTAATTGCGTGCCTTGGGAAAAGGCAATAGAAGTAAATATAAGTGTAAGTAAAAGAAAATTGTTTTTCATGTTTTTTTGATTTGATTCTTATTTTTGATTTAATGAATAATTTAAAATCCAGCAGCAGTATCATCACCTCGTGTATCTGCTCCACCTTCTAGCTTGCCATCTGGTAAAACTAAAATACCATCTACTATACCAATAACAGGTGAGCGCTCTTCGTTTATAATGTATCCTTTTTGTTTTAGTGCTTTTATAGTTTCCTTGCTAAAACGATTTGGTTCCATTCTAATTTCGTCTGGTAGCCATTGATGATGAAAACGTGGTGCATTAACGGCTTCTTGCATAGTCATATCGAACTCGTGTACATTTAGAATGGTTTGTAATACAGAGGTTATAATTGTAGAACCGCCAGGTGTTCCAAGACTCATTAATAACTTGCCGTCTTTTTCAACTATGGTTGGTGTCATAGAACTTAACATTCGTTTTTCTGGTAGGATAGCATTTGCTTCAGCTCCAATTAAGCCATAAACATTTGGTACTCCAGGTTTACTAGAAAAATCATCCATTTCATTGTTAAAGAAAAAACCTAATTCTTCAGAGTATAGCTTTGAGCCATAACCAGAATTTAATGTAGTTGTTACGGCAATAGCATTTCCAAATTGATCTACGATTGAATAATGAGTGGTTTCATCACTTTCTACTATAGCTACAGTGCCATGGGAAATTGCTGTAGAAGGTGTTGCTTTTTCAAATGAAAAGTCACTCATTCTTTTGCTTAAATAGGCATCACTTATTAGTTTGTTTTGTGGTACATTTACAAAATCTGGATCTCCTAAATAATAACTTCTATCTGCATAAGCACGACGTTCAGCTTCTGCTAAAACTTGGATTGTTTTCACAGAATTATGTCCAAATGTATTTAAGTCATAATTCTCAACTGACTTAAGTACTTGAGCCATCGCAATTCCTCCGCTTGAAGGAGGAGACATAGATATAACTCTTAAATCATCATAGTTAAAAGTAATAGGTGTACGCCATTTTGGTTTGTAATTAGCTAAATCATTTTCAGTAATAATACCGCCATTGGCTTGAATAAATTTTGCTATTTTTTTTGCAGTTTCTCCTTTATAAAACTCATCACTACCATTTTGCATGATCGCAGTTAAGGTGTTTGCTAAGTTATTTTGAACAATAATATTATTTTCTTTCCAATCTTTAGCAAAAAGAATAGTGTCTTTATTTGTGTTAAGAAAATCTGGGCGTTTTTCAAGTAATCTGTCTTCTTGTTTTTTAGTAACAATAATACCTTTTCTAGCTAGGTCAATAACTGGTTGCATTATTTTTTCAAGCGGTAATGTTCCAAATCTTTTATGTACTTCAAAAATACCTGCAATTGTTCCAGGGACGCCAACGGCCATAGCACCTCTAGTACTCATATCTGGAATAACATTTCCAATAGAATCTAAATACATGTTTTTTGTTGCAGCTAAAGGTGCTTTTTCTCTATAATCTATGGCTCCAATATCTCCATTATTTAACCTATAGATCATAAAGCCACCACCGCCAAGATTCCCAGCATATGGATAAGCAACTGCTAGTGCTAAATCTGTAGCAAGCATAGCATCAAATACATTTCCGCCTTGTTGTAAAATTTGTTTCCCAATATTCGAAGCTTCAACTCTGGCAGAAACTACCATAGCGTTTTTAGTTATTAAACCATGTTTTGGTGCTTCTTTTTTACAGCTAATAAATGCTATAAATAAAAGAAGTGTTATTAGTTTTTTCATTGTTGTAATTCGGTTAATTTTTCGTTAGATGACTGAATTAATTCTTCAAAAAATCGAGTAAATTCATCTTCAAACTCGTTGTAAAATTCTTGAAGCTCATTGATTGCTAAATTCATTTGAGATCTATTCTTTGTACGGCGATTCATGCCATCTAAAACCTTAGCTATGCCATTAATAGAGGCGTAGCTTAATAACCAGTTGTCAGCTATCATATAGGGCATCATTTTTTGAATACGCTCTGGTAATATTTTAAAATTATCTTCTAAAATATCATAAAAATGATCAATGTATTCTTCTAAAGGAATATTAGAATAATTACTCCAGTTTTTTGCTAAAAAATGATCGTATAAAATGTCTACAATAACACCAGAATAATGGCCGTAGTTTTTGTGTAATCTTTTGGTACTTAATCTTACTGTTTTATGCGCATCTGTAAATGTGTCAATATGTCTATGGAGCAGTATACCAACTTGAATATCTTTAGGGTATTTTAAATACTTTTTACCACGGATGCCATCAGCTATAAAATTGCCAATTGTAATATTATCATTATCTCCAGAAAGATAAATGTGAGCTAGAAAATTCATAAGCCGAATTTACGAATTCAGAATAGATTTTTCCGCTTTTGAAATACTATATTTGTACTTCAATTTTAAAATACAGTTAATGACACTTATAAAATCAATTTCAGGAATTAGAGGTACAATTGGCGGAAACGTTGGCGATAATTTAACGCCAATAGATGCTGTAAAATTTGCATCTGCATATGGTACATGGTTAAAATCACAACGTAGTAAAGAAAACTATAGAGTTGTAGTTGGTCGTGATGCTAGAATTTCTGGAGAGATGATTCAAAATTTAGTCATGAATACATTAGTTGGTTTAGGGATACATGTAGTTGATTTAGGACTATCTACAACGCCAACGGTGGAGATAGCTGTGCCAATGGAGCATGCAGATGGTGGAATTATTTTAACAGCTAGTCATAACCCAAAACAATGGAATGCTCTAAAGTTATTAAATGCGAAAGGAGAGTTTTTAGATGCGGTTGAAGGAGCAAAGATTTTAGACATTGCAGAAAGTGATGCTATGCAGTTTGCGGAAGTTGATGATTTAGGAAAAATAACTAAAAATGAAGCTTATATTGATATGCATATTGATGAGGTTTTAGAATTAGAATATGTAGATAAAGCTGCTATTGAAGCTGCTAATTTTAAAGTTGTAGTCGATGGTGTAAATTCTACAGGCGGCATAGCTATTCCTTTATTGTTAGAACGATTAGGTGTGCACGCTGTAAAATTGTATTGTGAGCCTAATGGTCATTTTCCTCATAATCCAGAACCATTAAAAGAGCATTTAACTGATTTGTCTGCTGAAGTTAAAAAAGAGCGTGCAGATTTTGGAATTGTAGTAGATCCAGATGTAGATAGATTAGCGTTTATGGATGAGACAGGTGAGATGTTTGGAGAAGAGTATACTTTGGTCGCTTGTGCAGATCATGTATTAAGTAAAAACCCTGGAAATACTGTAAGTAATATGAGTTCTACTCGTGCTTTAAGAGATATTACAGAAAAACATGGGGGAACTTATGAAGCGAGCGCTGTAGGAGAAGTAAATGTAGTAGCACTAATGAAAAAGAATAATGCGGTAATAGGTGGAGAAGGTAATGGTGGTATTATATATCCTGCTTCTCATTATGGACGTGATGCTTTAGTAGGAGTGGCTCTGTTTTTAACACTTTTAGCAGAAAAGAAAATGAGTGTTAGTGCGCTTAGAAAAACGTATACTAGTTACTTTATGAGTAAAAAGAAGATTGCATTAACACCTCAAATAGATGTAGATGCTATTTTAAAAGCTATGGAAACTAAATATGCCTCTGAAAACTTAACGACTATTGATGGTGTTAAAATTGATTTTGCTGAAAATTGGGTACACTTACGTAAAAGTAATACAGAACCAATTATTAGAATATATACCGAAGCAAAATCGCAACAAATAGCAGATGATTTAGCAGATAAAATAATCTCAGAAATTAAACAAATCGCTAATATTTAGTATTTTAGCAGTATCAAAAATGGAGAATATGATTAACACAAAAGCCCCAAGAGCAAGACATTCTGAATTAGAAAAGTACTTTTTACAATTTAGAAAACATATTGTTGGTATAGATCAAGAATTTGAATCACCTTACGGTAAACAGAAAATTATCTATACAGATTGGACAGCTTCTGGACGATTATATAGACCAATTGAAGATAAAATATTAAATCAATTTGGGCCTTTTGTTGCCAATACACATACAGAAACTACCGTTTCTGGTACAGCTATGACTAATGCGTATAACAAAGCAAGGCATATTATTAAAGGACATGTTAATAGTAATGCAGATGATGTATTAATTGTAGCAGGAAATGGAATGACTAGTGTTGTGAATAAGTTTCAGCGTATTTTAGGTTTAAAAATGCCTGAGAATATAGCGCAATATGCTAATATTCCTGATGCTATTCGTCCGGTAGTTTTTGTAACACATATGGAGCATCATTCTAATCATACGTCATGGCTAGAAACAATTGCTAAGGTAGAAGTGATTCCAGCAGGAGATGATGGTTTGTTTTGTATGAAAAATTTAGAAATTCTATTAGAGAAGTATAAAGATTGTACGCTTAAAATTGCTTCTGTGATTGGTGGTAGTAATGTAACAGGAATTCAAACACCTTATCATAAAATAGCGAAAACAATGCATGAACATGGAGGTGTTTGTTTTGTGGATTTTGCTTGTTCTGCGCCGTATGTAGATATTAATATGCATCCGGAAAATGAAGACGAAGCATTAGATGCTATTTTCTTTTCTCCTCATAAATTCTTGGGTGGACCAGGAACATCTGGTGTGTTAGTATTTAATAAAAAATTATATAAAAACATGATTCCAGATTGTCCAGGTGGAGGCACTGTATCATGGACAAACCCTTGGGGAGAACATAAATATATTGATAGTATTGAAGATAGAGAAGATGGAGGTACTCCAGGCTTTTTACAAACTATTAAAACAGCTTTAGCTATTAAGCTTAAAGATCAAATGGGTGTAAAAAACATGTTGGATCGCGAACATGAATTATTACATCAAGTATTTAATAATCTAGACGACATTGATAATATTAAAATTTTAGCGCCAAATCAAAAAGATAGATTAGGTGTAGTGTCTTTTTATATTGAAGATTTACATTTTAATTTAGGTGTTAAAATATTAAATGATCGTTTTGGAATACAAACACGCGGAGGCTGTAGTTGTGCTGGAACTTATGGTCATTTCTTACTTAATGTAGATCGCGAAACTTCTAATCAATTAACTTGTGAGATAACAGCAGGTGAACTAGCTCATAAACCAGGTTGGATACGTATGTCTATTCATCCAACAACAACTTGTAATGAGATTGATTATGTCTGTGAAAGTTTAATTGCTTTAGCTGAAAATCATGAAGAATGGGCTAAAGATTATGAATACAATAAAGCTAATAATGAGTTTATACATAAAACGTTTGTGCCTAAACAAGATACTCGTGTTAGTGATTGGTTTGAGTTATAACTCAGTTAATTAAAATTCATGACAAAAAAACTGTTTATTAGCCTTGCTTTGATTGTATTAATTAGTTGTTCTCAACAACCAACACTTATAGAACAATACAAAGCTGAAATCTCTGCGCTTAAAACAGAAGAAGAAATTGATGCTTATTGGAAGAAACTACATGAAATGGACCAAAAAGCACTTGAAAAAGAAAAACAAGATGTTAGATATCATGATTCTGTTTCTATAACTCATATGCTGAGAACTGCTTTAATGTTTGAAATTCATGGAAGTAAGACATATAAATATAATAATATAGTTGCAGAGCTGCATTTTACTCATAATTACTTTGGAGTATCAAACATTGCTTTTTGGCCAATAATAAAAGAATGTGTAAAAGTAAAAGGGGAAAAGCGAGTTATACTATATCCAGCATATCAATTGGAAGGGATGGCTTTAACCTTTTATGATTATACAGTATCTAGTCAGGAATTAAAGCATAATGAGTTATTAAATACACTTAATAAAATTGAAAGTGACTCTGTTAGTAAAACTCTTTTTGAGGCTTTAAAATATCAAACAAAAATTAATAACTTAAAAGAAGTAAATGTTATAGGAAAGTGGCAAAGAGAACTTTTTAAAGATGTAATTGAAGATGGTTTTTTTGAATTTGTAAAAATGTCTGATAATTCTCTATACTATAGAAAAAACAAGAGGTTACAAAAATTAGAGTTCATAAAATCTCAAGCAGATTCTAAATTTTACCGTATAGAAAAGGAGCCTTTTGATTGGAGTTATGAATTAAAAAGTAATGGTGATTTAAGTTTATTAGATAATAAAAATGAAATTTTGATTGAGTATTCAAAATTTTAATTATTAAGAATTTCTTAAAGGAATTCTACAGGTACTTTATCACGATGTTTCCATCGTTTATGTGTCCATAAATAATATTCTGGTGCTTCATGAATTTGTTGTTCTACGAGTTTTAAAAACTGATCTGTTATTTCATAGTTCTTATACTCATTAGGATACTCAGCTAAAGTTTTAAAAGTCGTTTTATAATAGCCACGTTTTAATCTTTTAACACTAAAATAGACAACAGACATGTCTAGTTTTTTTGCTAACATTTCTGCTCCAGTATGTATAGGTACTTTTATACCCATAAATTCATTCCAGTGATGTGCTTTGTCTGGTTTTGGTGATTGATCGGAAACAAAACCGTTAATGGTTAATATACCTTTCTCTTTTAACTCAGTAAGTACAGGTATTGTTTCTTTTGTAGTAACTAAATAAGAGTTATAACGTGCTCTAATACGTTTTACTAAGGCATCAAAATATTTGTTAGATAAACGTTTGTAAACAGCATTTCCTCTTGATTTTATATAAGTTTGAAGAATGAAAATCCATTCCCAACTACCATAATGCGCGCACATTAAAATAGTACTTCTATTTTTAGCCTCAATATCATGTATAACATCAAGGTTAGTAAAAACATAGCGTTTTTTCATTTCAGCTTCAGAAATAGTCATAGACTTAATAGATTCAAAAATCATATCGCATAAATGATGATAGAATTTTCGAGTAATTTCCTCTATATCTTCGTTAGATTTTTCTGGATATACTAATCTTAAATTCTGCTTTACAACCTTTTTTCTGTACTTAAAGACACGAAATATGATAATAAAGACAAAGTCGGAAAACGCATACAATAACCTAAAAGGCAGTATGGAAATAAGCCATAAAAATGGATAAATTAGAATATATGCTAAAAGTTGCATCAATAAGTTTTAGATTTACAGCTGCAAATATATGCTATATTTAAAATAAACGTTTAGACTTAATGGATATAAATATTATAACACTTGTTATTATTGGTGCTAATGTATTAGCTTCTATAAAAGGATTTAATGATTTCTCATTTTTTGAAAAATATAAATTTAGTGTTGGCGCAATTAATAGAGGAGAAAAAATAAGAATGGTAAGCTCTGGGTTTTTGCATGTAAATCCACAACATTTATTTTTTAATATGTTTTCATTATACTTTTTTGCTCCGGTAGTAGTAAGAACATTAGGCGAAATGAATTTTTTAATTATTTATCTGGGTAGCCTTTTGTTAGGAAATATATTGTCGTACTATTTTCATAAAAATGAATACCATTATACAGCAGTAGGAGCTAGTGGAGCAGTAATGGGAATAATATATTCTGCTATATTATTACAGCCAGGTATGAGCTTGTATTTGTTTTTTATACCAATCCCAATTCCTGCATATGTATTTGGAATAGGGTATTTATTATATTCTATTTATGGAATGAAAGCAAGAAACGATAATATAGGTCATGATGCACATTTTGGTGGAGCTATAGGAGGTTATATTCTTACGCTCTTATTAGCAACTTGGCTTTTTCAATCTAGTTTTACAATGATAATTCTTTTAGCAATTCCTATCGTTATTTTATTTGTAATGAAAAGAATGGGAAAAATATAGTATTACATTTTCTCATTAATATATTTTAAAGTCTCTTTTGCAGATCTTAAGTTTTTCATTTTATCACTTAATTTTTCATAAAGTTTTAAAGCGACTTCTTTAGAGATTTGTTTATTATAAACCATTCTTTCAAGTGTGAAAACAGAAAAAGCAGAATCATTATAATCGGCTATAAATTCTTTGTTAAATCCTTTAACTACTTGCATTAAGCTGTCATAAGATGCTCTTATTCCAATGATTTCATTTCTATGCGTTAATGAATCTTTAGAACGCATTATAAGCTTTTTATTTAAGCGACTATACGCCTTAGTTTTATCTTTATATATATTTGTAATATCATTCTCTTTACTTCCAGTAATCTTTGAAGCATATATACTGTCTGCATAGATTTCAATAGTCATGTTTGCATTTTCCATTATAACTGGTAACATACCTCTTATACTATCAACTCTAAGTGCGTAGGCATCAATAAGATCTACTTTACCGTCAAAAGTGAATTTTCCGTCTTTTACTATTGCAGAATCTAATACAATTTTATTGCGTTTCTCCATTCTATATATAGTTACTTTTTTGTTATTATAGTTACTATCTATAGTTGCATCAATATGAAAATTGTCTTGTTCTTGTTGACAAGCAAACATGAATGAAATTAGAGTTAATAGGATGATCTTTTTAATCATAATAGGTTTCTGTTTTTTTCGCAAATATAAGAGATATTATCATTTTTATTCAATTTTTGAATTGAAGTATAAATTAAATTTCATTAACAATTCGCTATTTTTGCAGCTATGAATTATAATGACGACACTATAGTAGCACTAGCTACTGCTTCTGGAGCAGGAGCTGTAGCTATAATTAGACTTTCTGGACCTAAAGCAATAGCGTTTGCAGATGCTAATTTTAAGTCTGTTAAAAGTAAAAAGTCGCTTAGTAATCAAAAAACCCATACAATTCACTTAGGGCATATTATTGATAATGATCGTACTATTGATGAAGTTTTAGTGTCCATTTTTAAAAACCCTAATTCTTACACAGGCGAAAATGTTGTTGAAATATCGTGTCATGGATCTATATATATTCAACAAGAAATAATACAATTATTTCTTAGAAAAGGATGCCGCATGGCAGATGCAGGAGAGTTTACATTAAGAGCATTCTTAAATGGAAAATTAGATTTAAGTCAAGCAGAGGCTGTTGCCGATTTAATAGCTAGTGATAATGAAGCATCACATCAAATAGCGATGCAACAAATGCGTGGTGGTTTTTCAAGTGAGATAGCTAAACTTCGTGAGGAATTAATGAATTTTGCATCGTTAATAGAGTTAGAACTTGATTTTGCCGAAGAAGATGTCGAATTTGCAGATAGAACACAGTTTAAAGAACTAATAAACAGAATTATATTTGTATTAAAAAGATTAATAGATTCTTTTGCCGTTGGTAATGTTATTAAAAATGGGATTCCTGTAGCAATTGTTGGAGAGCCGAACGTTGGTAAATCGACCTTATTAAATGCGCTTTTAAATGAAGAACGAGCTATAGTTAGTGATATTGCCGGGACAACACGAGATACTATTGAAGACGAGTTGGTAATCGATGGTATTGGATTTCGTTTTATAGATACTGCTGGAATACGCGAAACTAAAGATGTTGTAGAAAGTATAGGTATTAAAAAGACTTTCGAGAAAATGGAACAAGCGCAAGTCGTTGTATTATTATTTTCTGCAGAAGAATTTAAAACAGAAAGCAAACGTCTTAAAGTAGAAATAGAAAAAATTAAAAATCGTTTTCCACTAAAACCTTTAATTATTATTGCTAATAAGATTGATACTTTAAATGATTCAGAATTAAACACTCTTAAATCTGAATTTGAAAACCTCCATTTGCTCTCTGCTAAATCTGGAGTAGGCGTAGAAGAACTTAAAGAAAAATTGATAGGTTTTGTAAATACAGGAGCGCTTCGTAATAATGAAACGATTGTAACAAATACACGCCATTACGATTCACTTTTAAAAGCCTTTGAAGAAGTGAATAAAGTAAAATCTGGCCTCGAAATGGGGCTCTCAGGAGATTTAATGGCTATAGATATTCGTCAGGCGTTGTATCACTTTGGAGAAATTACCGGAGAAATTACAAGTGATGATTTATTAGGTAATATTTTTGCTAATTTCTGTATTGGGAAGTAGAGTTGTTTTCCTTTAATGGTATAAAGTTTTCCTTTGGTTGCTATCACTCATTTTGTTAATAACTATAGGGCTTTCAGTTTGCCTTTGCTTATCTCTTTTTAGTACTTTCATTACACCAAATTTACACCTCTACCATTATATGGACTAAGTAGAATTGGAGTTTTTAATAGAGAAAGTGGTAGTAAAACAGGAGGTAATTATGTGTATCAAATTACAGATCATTTAGGAAATGTAAGAGCAGTAATAGCTAAAAATGGAACAAATGCTGTATCTTTAATTGCTAAAACAGATTATTATCCTTTTGGTTCATCAATGCCTGATAGAAATGTCGAAGGAGATTACCGTTATGGTTACCAAGGCGAATTTGCAGAGGAAGATACTGAAACAGGAATGGAAGGTTTTGAATTACGTTTATGGGATAGTAGAATAGGGAGATGGTTAACGACAGATCCAATGGACGAATTTTATAGCCCATATTTAGGAATGGGTAATAACCCTATAAGTAAAGTAGACCCTACAGGAGGTATGACAGACCCAGATCCTATAGGAGCACAAATTAATGCTGCACTGGGTACACCAGCTATAATTGAGCATCAATTTTATGGAGGGTTAGATGGTTCAAATAGTTATACTGGGAGTTATTTTAAAGCTATAGTTGTGCAACCTGTTATAATGCAACCTATTGTAGGCAATAGTAAACCTCCAAATTGGTTTTCACCTTCTCAAACAAGTTCTAAATCTAAATTAGTAAATGATTTCGTCGGTCCTATGCAAGAAGGTGTTGAACCTCCTAACTCGGAATCATCTATTGCAGCACTCTATAAAGGAGATCAAAGAATATATTCTATGAGTAATAAAAAGGGTACAGTTGATTGTTCAAGATTTACACAAGATGTAGCATGTCAAGCAGGGTATTCAATACCTAGAGTTGCATTTGACCAAGCTGTTTGGTATCAAAAAAATGGTGTTTGGTCAGATAATCTATCTAACGCTAGTCCTGGAGACCATATATTTTGGAAAAGAGGAAAAAAAGCATATCATACTGGTATAGTTTTGAGTGTTACTACTACTGCTAATGGAGTTAAGATAAAAGTTATTCAAGCTCAAAAAAATAATTATAAACCTGGATCAATAAAAGTGCAGAGATTAATGAAAAATGGAGAAATGAGAGGGTTTAATCAACCATTTGTTGGTTTAGGAAGACGTTAAAATATTTATGAAAAAAACAGGACTTATCATTATCTTTTTTATTGCTTTATCTTGTAAAAAAAGAATAATCAAGGAAAATATTTCTTCTAAAAAAGAAATAAACATTAGTAAAATTAGTACTACTGAAAAGAAGCCAAGTAATGATTTGAAAAGTAAAGAATTATTTAGAATTAAAATCAAAAATGAAAAATTTTCTATAGAAAATTTAAATGATTTTGAGGTAGAGAAAGATACTTTATCTTTTGTTATTAATAATCATATTATGAAAATAGATATTAAAAACACTACTTATAGTGAGTTAAGTTTTAGACCATCTATTTTTGATAATACGAATAATCTTGATTATATATTTAATTTTAATAAAGGTTTGAAAGATGATTATACAATTCAGAATTTTAATTCTGTCGTTTTATATAATGAAAAAACAAATACAAAGAATAAAGTTTATCAACAAGAAAATATTGTATATAGTTTTTTAGAAAATGAGTATAGCCTTATATGTGATTATAATGGAGTGAAATTGTTAAATAAAAATTTAGAAGTAATTGATTCTATAAAAATGGATTTTATTGATACATCTTATATAAAATCAAATTTTGGTTTTAGTTATTTTGAAAGTGTGACTGATTCTTTAAATAATTTTTCTATTAGAAATAATAAAATAAAATTAACAAAACAAAGGCCTTTAGAATATATGAAAGGTATAGATGATATTGAAAACTTTCATATTGCATATATGTCACGAAATTTTATAATTGGCTTTTATTATGACAATAGAAGTAAACTTTATTTTTTTGATAGAAAAACCTATAAATTAAATAAAGATATATATATAGGAAACGAATTTACTTTAGAAAAGAATAAAATTATAAATGAAGAAGGTATACCTAATTTAAAAGTAATACAAAAAGGTGATTCTTATTATGTTTTAGGTATTAATAGTAGTGAAGACTTAGTGTTATTAAAAATAGACGCAAAATAATTAGTATAGTAATAAATATGGTACGGAAAATAATTCATACAAGTGTTGGGTTTAAATTAATATTCAGGTGTTTAGAAGATAATAACCCCAAAAATGGAGCAATTAAGTTTGTGTAAAAAGCAATTGCTAACGCAAGTGTACAAATACTTATTGCGATTTTTTGAGTAAGTAAAACAACTTAGGAAAGATTTTATAAAGGAATATAGTAATGGAGAAAATAGTGCTTTTAAAAGAAAGTATACTATTAAACAATTCTTTAATAAATAAAACATAATAATCCCAAATAAATATTAAGTTTACACGATAATTAAACATTTTAATAAAAACAAAATTACAACATGAAAAAAGTATTATTTGGTCTCATTTTTTTATTTTCAATTGCAATTAGTAAAGCGCAAGACTTATCTTATGGTGTTATTTTAGGAGCTAATATATACAATGATCAGTTTTCAAGCGGAGGACCAAACGATGTGTTTTTCGATTCTGGAAATGGTGATTTTGTAGTGCCAAATTTAGGAGCTTATTTTGAGTATGGATTTAATAAGAATATCGGGGTAAAACTAGAATTATCTTTTAATAAAAAATCTTTTGAAAAAGGTTTTGCTAATGCTAGTCTAGATGAAATATATAATTTAAGTTATATAGATATTAATCCTAATTTTAAATACGATTTTGGAGAAGAATACAGAAGAGGTTTTTATATGTTGTTAGGTCCTAAGTTTGCATTATTAAGTAAAGCTGAATTTAATGGAAAAGATGTAAAGTCTGATTTCGAAAACATGAGCATAGGTCTAGAATTGGCTATAGGTCAACGTTTTTTGAAATTTTTAGAAGCTGAATTAAAATTTGACTATGGATTAACACCATTTTTTAAATTTGAAGGCAGTAAATCTAGTAAGTTATCAGGAGCGTATTTCTCTATAAATATTGATATAGATAGAGTTATTAATCCTATTTAAATAATTTATACGAAACTGTGAATTGCTTCATAAAGTTTGCAAATTGTGTAGGTTTAAGGAAGTAAATAAAGGAATAAATAAAAGCTTTTATAACGGGAAGAGTTATTAGTATAATATTTAACAATTTTTTTGTTATATGGTGTAACGATACTAAATAACTTATCAACAAACAAAAGACTAACAAAAGAAACTAAACGATTACACCATATTTACACCTCGAACTCTGTAAAGTCTTTAAAAGTGGGTGTTATTATTTATTGTATTGGTAAGTAGCTTAATTAATCATTATTAGTAACAGCAGTATTTCTTCAATATTTAAAAAAATATTCCAAATTAAAAGTCTTTTATAAAATCTCTAAGCGTAATAGATTTATCCAATTCTAATTTGCGTCGTATTCTATTTTGAGTTGATTTATAGGCGTTTAAATTTACATTCATTAAACTCATGATTTCACTACGACTTCTATCTAAATGAATAAGTAAACAAAATTGAATCTCACGTTTTGTAAGATTTGGGAATTTACTAATTAATTTTTTTTGAAATAAAGGATTAGCTTCATCTAAATTTTCAATAATATGGTTGTAGGCGCTAGTGTCGTTTAAACGTTCATTAGTGTTGATTATTAAAGATTTAACATGTTTTTTTATGTCTAAAATATCTTTAGTACGACCAATGTCTTTAAGTTCTTTTAACCAAGTTTTAAGTAATTGATTTTTTACTAAATTATCAGATTTAATATTGTCTAAAAGAGATTTGTTAGCATCCAATTCTAATTTTGATTGTACTAATTTCATTTCTGCAAGCTCAGCTTTTATTTTTTGACTGTTTTTTTGTGTTCTAATTCTTGTAATATAAATTCTTGCTGCAATTGCAATACTTATTAAAATAATTATAAGTAGTATTAAGATAACTTTTGATTGATCACTATTTCTTTTCTCATTTTTTAATAATTGAGATTCAATTTTTAGTTTTTCGGCAACATCTTTTTGTATGGTACTAAAATAGGATTTAGAAAATGAGATTTGTGCCTTAGATTTTTCTTCATAATAGGACTGAAGCAATACAGCACTTAAATCTAAAGCACTGCTTTTAGATTCATCCTTTAAATCCTTTTTTGAATATGAATTTAGTAAATTACTAAACTTAAGTTTATCGCTTTTACTAATAACATTAGGTGTGTCTTTATAAGTTAATAGTAAGTCATTCATGTAATTAATAAATGTGGAATCGGAGTAATAGTTTAAATATAATTCTGCTAAATACAGTTTAGCGCGAATAGATTTAATATTGTGCTTAGTTCTATAACGTTGCGTATTAATATATAAGTCTTCTGCCGCTTTATAGTTTTTTTTCTTGACATAAACATGTGCTAAGTTCTCTCTTACATTCCACATAGCTAGTGTATCTCTTTGCGGATTTTTTGAAGGCGGCATAAGTGATAAGGTTTCTAGCGACTTATTAAAGTAAGTTTCTGCTTTTACTATATTTTGTAATTGTTTTAGCTGAAGATATCCAAGATTGTTATAAAAAGTAGAGAGCCTGAACGATTTGAGTTGTTTTCCTTCTATAATAGTAATCATCTCTTTGAGTAAAGATTCACAAGTAGTCCATTTACCAGTTTCATTAGCTATAGAACTTAATAATTCCATAGTTCTTAGAGAGTTAATTAAATCATCATTACTACAGTTGTTATTAAAAATGTCCAAAAGTTCCTCCAGCATTTTTTGAGCAGGTTGGTAAATTTTTTGTGTTCTTAGGTGTCTTACATAATTTACAGTAACAAAATAGATGTAACGATTAGAGTTCTTTTTTAATGCTAGAGATAACGCTTTATGAAAATAAAGGTTAGTGTCTTCAAATTCTTGTACTCTATTGCTAAGTTCTGCGTACCAAACGTAGAGTACAATGGTTTTAAAATCATCGATATTAGTAGCTGTATTTTCTTGAAGGTACGTATACGTATTTTGCCTTTCTCGTTTTACTATTTCTAGCTCCTCGTGTAATACTTTAAACCAGTCCTTATTAACATAGCTATTTAATTCTTCTATAGTAAGGTTTGGTATTTTACAGAAATCAATCTCTTGTGTATTTGCCAGCGTATGTTTTGCAAATAAAAAGAATAATATAACAAGTGTTTTTGGTACACTTCTTAAATTAAAATAGATGTTGGGTTTAAAAGCCATAAATGCACTACAATAAAACAAATAATAAATTGAATTTTAAAATAATAAGTTTTTTTATTTTAAAATACCCTTTTAAAACCCCTTATGAAGTCTTGTTTTTATGAGGATTTATGAAAATTTGTGTTTTTTTATTTAAAACTAATTTTATATCAAAACTCTTATTTTTTAAGGGTTTTGATAGGTTGATAAGTTGTAAAACCCCATTAGTACCCTTTAAAAAGTAATCAAATATTTAATATTTGGTTTTATTTGTTCACTATAAGATTTTTAACCTATTAAAGTATGTTTGGCTTTTGAGTTAAAATTTTTCCCAAATTCATTAAATATTATAAAAACCTACACATGTACAATTATACTTTTTTAGAACTTAATTCTTTTAGGTCTTTACGCTTTATAAATTTTAAGAACCCAAATCTTATAAATATGAAACTAATTTTGTTCCCTTTTTCTTTTATGTTTTTATGTAAATCTCATTCTCAAGATTCTTTTGGTGTAGTTGAAAAGGCAATAGAATCTAAAAGATATTTATAAAGACCAAAGTATTTCCAAAATTCATTCATTAGATAATAAACTTTTTTAGTCATTAACCATAATTCATTAACTAGGTAAAGACTTCCAGAAGATAAAATAAATACTAAAAAGTATAATGTTAATTAACAGAAGGTTAATGTTATATAAAATAACTAGAATAAAAAATGAAAAGAGCAATAATTATATTAATAATACTAATTCCAATTATCAGTTTTTCTCAAACCCCGCAAGGTTTTAATTATCAATCTGTAATAAGAGATGCTTTAGGTGATGTTTTACCTAATACAACAATTGGTGTTCAGTTTGAATTACGTCAAGCTACGGTAACAGGAACAGTTGTTTACACTGAAAGTCATACGCTAACAACAAATACTTATGGTGTGATGTCAACTATTGTAGGTCAAGGCACAACTTCAGATGATTTTACAGCAATAGATTGGTCTTCAGATTTATACTTTATAGAAATTAGTATAGATGTGTCTGGCGGAACTTCATATGTAAGTATGGGAACCACACAATTGCAAAGTGTACCTTATGCAATACATGCTAAAACTGTAGAAAATGGAGATGATTTAGGAAGTCATACAGCTACAGAAAATGTGCAATTGGGAAGCTATTATATCTCTAATGATGGAGATGATGAAGGTTTAACTATAGATGATGAAGGTAGAGTACTAACCAGTAATGTCATTACTTTAGGAGAAAACCAAGTAGAAAGTGATGCTGTCGGTTCTGTTCGTTACAATCCAGACACAGAAGATTTTGAAGGCTATAAAAATGGTAAATGGTATTCATTAACTGGATATTCTTTAGGTAGTAATAACTTATCTGGAACTCAGACAGCCCTAGTATTAGGAGCCTCAGAAGTTCAAGCTAGTAATGAGACTACTAACGATCGTTTTGGTGATCGTGTTGCTATAGATGGCGATATAGCGGCTGTAACGGCATATGCTGATTCATCTATAGCAGGTCAAGTCTATATTTTTGTAAATGATGGAGTTGGGAACTGGACAGAACAAACCATTTTATCTGCAAGCGATGCTTTTGCAAATGATGATTTTGGTAGAAGTGTAGCTATAGAAGGGAATAAATTAGTAGTTGGAGCAATATCTCAAACCAATACAAGCGGAATAGCTAGTGGAAAAGCTTATTTATTTGAATATGACGGTGCAGGTACGTGGACTGAAACAGCAATTTTTGAGCCAAGTGACGGAGCAGATGGAGATCGATTTGGTGAAGATATTGATATAGAAGGAGATATGGTATTAGTAGGTGCTCGAAATGCTTATGTTGGTGGAGGTGCTTATTCTTATAAAGATAATGGTAATGGTACCTGGACAGAAAACGCATTAGAGCCAACCATAGCATCTAACTATGACCAAACACGATTTGGGGAAGCCGTTGTATTGTCTAATGGAAAAGCTTACCTAGGAGGACCAGATCGTTATAATAGCGGTAGTGCACAAGTAGGTGCAGTTCAAATATTCGAACAAGCTGGAGATGGTACTTGGTCCATAACTCAAGATTTAAGAGGAAGTGCTAGCTATCGTTTTTTTGGAACTAGTATAGCAATAGATGGCGAATATATGGCAGTAGGTGCAGCTTGTCAATCTGATAGTTGTGACGGACGAGTATATATTTATAAAGCCGATGAAAATGGCGATTATTTAGATACCAATCGTGTAATGGTACAAAACGATGATAAAGATAGTTTTAATAATCAACAGTTCGCTTCAGATGTAGTTTTAGATGGTAACTATCTGTATGTATCTTGTTTTGGAGGTGGTTCTGGAACAGAAGGAGATGCGGTTTATGTATTTGAAAATGATGGTAATCATAATTGGGCTCAAATAGCAAAAATAACTCACGGAGCAGGCTATTTTACATGGTTTGGAGGGAAAGCTATTGCTTTTTCAAGCGGAACATTAGTAGTAGGAGCGAAGTATACTAATTTCCCAAATGATTCTGGTGCAGTATACTTTATTCCAATACAAACTCAAACGCATCCAGGAACTGTAGAGCATAATTCAGAAATGAATGGAAATTGGATTTCTGGTGATGGAGAAGATGAAGGTATGTATGTAGATACAGAAGGAAACATTGGTGTAGGAACCGACTCTCCATCTGAAGAATTACATGTTGTATCATCAGCTGCCAATAATACTGCTATTAGAATAACGCCTTCTGCTGGATATAACCCACGCATTTTGTTTGATAAAGATGATGGTACAAGTACAGTGTCTTGGAATATAGGATCGAATAGTACTGATGATAGTTTTAATTTTTATGATAGTCTTAATGATAATTCACCATTTAGAATAGAAAGTGGTGCTAGAGCAGACGCATTGTATATAGATGCTAATGGGTATGTTGGAATAGGAGAATCAGTACCGCAAACAAGTTTAGATGTTGTAGATACGGCTGTTATTGGAAACATAAGTATAGGATCAGAAAGTACAGATCAAGCAGCATCAGGCAATAGTGGTTTAGGATATATAACAACACCTTGGATTTATACAAATGCCATTGAAGCACAAAGTGAAAGAGGAACAGGTTCAACATCTATAATTATAGGGAATGATGGGAATTATGGAGCAAATGATGAAATTCATTTTGTTACCGATGGCGATTCTCAAGTTAATATCACAGATGGTTTATTATATGTAGCAGGAAGTATAGAATACACGGGAACAATAACAGACGTTTCAGACAGGAGATTGAAAGAGAATATTAAGCCAGTAGAAAAGGTTTTAGATAAATTAAATCAAATTAATGGCTATAGCTACAATATGATTAATGATAAAAGTAAACAACGTGAATATGGAGTAATGGCTCAAGATGTTCTAAAAGTGTTTCCAGAAATGGTTAAAGAACTTAAAGATAAAGAAGGCTATTATGGTGTTAATTATATACAATTAATACCCGCTTTATTAGAAGGAATTAAAGAACAGCAGAAGCTAATAGATAATCAAAATGTAGAAATAGAAAATTTAAAAAAAGAAATAAAATTAATTAAAGAGTTAATAATGGCTAAAAAATAGCATTACCATTAAAGTTGAAAAATAGATTTCAAGATAAACGATATTGATTTTCCTTTTTTATAAAAAGAATTAGAGGATCTAAAATAACTAACTTATGAATAGAGTATTACTATTGTTATTACTATTAAGTTTTAATTTAATTAAAGCTCAAGACAATTTTGGACAGATAAGATTAAAAAAGGTAGATGAACTAAATCAAAAATCTACTGACCAAAGTATTTTTAATTCTGAATTAAAGCCTGTTGGAGGAACAGAATTTCGACTAATAAAAACTGAAACCGATAAGCTAGGAATGAGGCATCGAACATACCAACAATATTATAATGGTATTAAAGTTCATTTCGGAATATTAAAAATGCATGAAAGAAATGGAGTAAGAGAAACTTTTGGTGGCGCATATTTTAATCCAAATGAAGTTAGAACTAGTCCAAGTATTCCAATTTCGAGTATTAAAAATATTGCTCAAACATATATGAGAGGCAATGATGTGTTTTGGATAGGTGAAAATGATATCTCAAAAACTGTTATTCCAGAGCCTGAATTATTGATTCTGCCTAATAGGAGAAAAAAAACAATGCATTTGGTTTATGCTATTGGAATTGGAGCCTCGAAACCAGAATTAAAGATGGGTATTGTGTATGTTGATGCACAATCAGGAGAAGTATTAAAATTTAAAAATCAAGTCTACAATTGTTTCGATAGCAGTGATGAAAGTCACGACCCTACCAATCATGACCATAAATTAGAAGATGATTTAGCTAGACCATTTGTTTCAGGAACTGCTGCTACAGTATATTCAGGATCACAAACTATAGAAACAACTTTAGATACAGATTATATATTATACGATCAAACTAGGGCGAATACAGGGCAAGGTCATAATCATGGTGCAGGAACGCGTAATGGGGTTGTGACTGTTAATTTTAATAATCATGATGATGTAAATGATTACAATTCTGCTTTTGTTTCAGATTTTACAGATAATGATAATAATTGGACAGCAGGAGAAATGAGTGCTAACGAAGATCAATATGCTTTAGATGCACATTGGGGTGCGCAAGTAGTTTATGATTATTGGAAAAACGAACACAGTAGAGATAGTTATGATGCTGCCGATGCTGCCATAGTTTCTTATGTGCATTTTGATACAAATTATACTAATGCTGCTTGGCTTTCTTTTAATAGTCAAAGAGGTTTTATGATTTACGGTGATGGAGCAGGTTCATTTACACCTTTAACAAATTTAGATGTTGTTGGTCATGAAATTGGACATGGTGTTACCAATGCAAACTCTAATTTAGATTATGAATTAGAATCTGGAGCATTAAATGAAGGAATGTCAGATATATGGGCAGCTGCAATAGATACTTATGCTACAGCTAATCATGGAACAACAAAAAATGCTTGGTTAATTAATGATGAAAATGGAGGTGGAGTGATTAGATCTATGTCAAATCCTAACGCTTATGGACAACCAGATACCTATGGTGGTACATATTGGTATGATGTTGCAGGTTGCACACCTAATGGCACTAATAATGATTATTGTGGCATACATACCAATAGTGGTGTTTTAAATTATTGGTTTTATTTATTAGTAAATGGTGGGTCTGGAACAAATGATATAGGTAATGCTTTTTCTGTTTCGGGGTTAGGAATAGATAAAGCTGCAGCTATAGCATATAGAATGGAAAGTATTTATTTAACTAGTACATCAGATTATGCTGCAGCTAGAGATGCTGCTATACAAGCATCTCAAGACTTATATGGTTTTTGCTCTCCAGAAGAAGAGTCTGTAACCAATGCATTTTATGCTGTTGGAGTAGGAACGGTATATAGCTCGCAAACTCCATCTATCACTACAGATACCTCTAATCAAACGGTTTGTACAGACCAAACAGCAACATTTTTTGCCGAAGCAGATTATGCTAATACTATGATATGGCAAAACGATGCAAGTGGTAGTTGGGCAGATTTAAGTGATGATTCAACTTATGCAGGAGTAACAACTAATAGTTTAACCATTACAAATCCAAGTGAAACATTAGATGGTGTTCGTTTTAGATTAGAATTTTCGAATGATTGTGGTACAGAATCAACAACAAATAACAGGTATCTTTATGTAGATACACTTCCTAATGTGACGAGTATAGTCTCAAATGGAGCAGGATGCTCAAGTACTACGGATGGTTCATTAATAGTGAATTTTGATGATGTTTCTGGCATGACAAGCCTTGAGTTTAGTATAGATGGTGGAGCTAGTTATCCTTATAACTATGACGATACTACAAGTTCACAAACAATTTCAGGTTTGGCAGCAGGTGATTATGATGTTTGGGTTAGAAGAGGAAATAATGATTGCCCTAGACAATTAGGAATTTACACAATAACTTCAGTTCCTACTGTAACTGCAACGGTAGATGCTATTATAGAAGCTGATATTGCTGAAATTGATGGAATTATACAAGTTAGCTTCAATGATGAGCCAACACAAACAAATGTAAAATTTAGTATAGATGGAGGAGTTTCATATGCTTTTGTATTTAATGATAGTTTAGGTACCGGAGAATTAACAGGTTTAGCTGCCGATACATATGATGTATGGGTAGCGTTTGGAGATGAATCTTGTGCTAAAAGCCTGGGAAGCTTTACGGTGAATGAAATGGCTTATACCCAAATACCAGACACTAATTTTGAAAATGCATTAAATAATTTGACTTATGATAATTATTTAGGAGATAACAAAGTACCTACAGCACTAATTAATACAGCCACTTCTTTAAATGTACGGTTAGAAAATATTACTGATTTGACAGGTATTGAAGCATTTACCGCTCTTGAAGATTTATATGTAGATAATAATAATTTAACGACACTTGATGTTAGTAGTAATATGGCACTTAAGCAGTTAATAGCTTATAATAATGCTAACTTATCTTCTTTTACAGTAGCAAATCCCTCAATAATAACAAGAGTTACATTGTCTGGTTGTAATTTATCAGGAGATTACGATTTTTCAGGTTATACAGCATTAGTCAATTTCAGCGTTCAAAATAATGATCTAACAGATCTAAACATTCAAAACGGAAATAACACCAATTTTACTTATTTTGATGCACGAGGAAATTCAAACTTAACATGTATTTTAGTAGATGATGCCGTATGGAGTACTACTAATTGGACTAATGATGGTGGCGCTACTTTTAGCAGTACATTTTGTGATTATACACTTATACCAGATGCCAATTTTGAAGCTGCTCTAGAAGCTTTAGGCTATGACGATATTTCTAGTGATGGACAAGTGCCAACTTCTTTAATAGAGGTGTTAACGAGCTTGGATGTATCTAATGAAGGTATTGCTAATTTAACCGGAATCCAGGATTTTGTAGCTCTAGAATCATTAAAATTGAATAATAATAGCTTAACATCCTTAGATGTATCGAATCTTATAAATTTAAAAACGCTTTGGGCAGCTAGTGGAAATGTTTTTAGTACAATAGATGTGAGTAATAATACGCTACTCGAAGACTTTAGATTACGACAATATTCAGGAACTACAGTAGATTTATCAGCAAATACAGCTTTAACCCGTTTTAACTGTACAAGTTGTGATTTTTTAACTGTAGATACCAGCTCTAACACAAACTTAGTGAACTTAGATTTATGGGATTCTAAAATCACATCGCTAGATTTAAGCTTAAATAGTAATCTTGAAGTACTAGATGTTTATTCAACTAACCTTACAGCGCTAGATTTATCCAATAATACATCTTTAACTAATTTAATAGCTAATGATATAACAACTTTATCAAGTTTAAACATTCAAAACGGAACGAATACTAGTATTACAGGTTTCAATACGTCAGGAACACCCGTAAATTGTATTTTAGTTGATGACCCTGCATGGAGTGCTCTCAATTGGACCAATATAGATGCGGCCTCTAATTTTAGTTTATACTGTGGTAATTATACACTTATACCAGATGCAAATTTTGAAACCGCTTTAAGAACATTAGGTTACGACGACAGTGCAACAAATGATGGTCAAGTGCCAACAGCTTTAATAGAAGTAGTAACGAGTTTGGATGTAAATACTCAATCTATAGCAGATTTAACAGGAATTCAAGATTTTACGGCTTTAATAGATTTAAATCTAAATGGTAATACGTTAACCAGTTTAGATGTTAGTAATAATGTAAACCTAGAAATCATAAATTTTGATAATAATGATGTAGCAACTTTAAATCTTGGTGCAAATACAAACTTAACTGATGTGTCTGGAAGATACAATCAACTAACTTCTGTAGATGTAAGTGCTAATATTGCTTTAGATAATCTAAATTTAAGAAACAATACTTTTACAACTGTAGATGTTGCTAACAATACAAACTTAACTGTTCTTAATCTTAATCAAACAGGTATAACAAGTCTAGACATAACTAATAATACAAGTTTGTCACATGTTTATTTACTTGATAATTCATTAACAAGTTTAGATATTTCACAAAATCCGTTAATAGAAAATATTAACTTAACCAATAATGATCTAACTACAATAGATTTATCAAATCAAACAGTGTTAAGAATATTAAGACTTTCGGGAAATAATTTAACCACATTAAATCTTAACACAAACGTTGCCTTGACACAAGTTGAATGTGCAGACAATGATTTGATCTCTTTTAATTTTAAAAACGGATTTAATCAAATTATAACCGATTTTGATGCATCTGGAAATGCAAATCTAAGCTGTATTTTGATTGATGATTTAAATAAAGATTATACTTTCTGGATAAAAGATACAACAACAAGTTTTAGCGATACATATTGTCGTTATACAGCTATTCCAGATGCTAATTTTGAAGCTGCTTTAGAAGCTTTAGGCTACGATGATATTTCAGCAGATGGTCAAGTACCAACAGCGCTTATTGAAGTAGTAACATCCTTAGATGTGCGTAATGAAAATATTTCAGCTATAACAGGAATTGAGGATTTTGCAGCCTTAGTAGATTTAGATATTTCGGATAACAGTATACTTACTATTGATATTAGTAATAATCTTTTACTCGAAAAATTATTTTATGAAAATAATGGACTTGCAAGTATCGATGTATCTCAAAACACCGCTTTAAAAGAATTAGACTTAGATGAAAACACGTTAACAACTCTAGATGTATCTCAAAATACAGCATTGACGTTATTAGATTTAAGTGATAACGAATTAACTAGTTTAGACGTTACCAATAATACAGCTTTAACGTTTCTTGCTTTTGAAAGAAATAATGTTTCAGGATCTATTGATTTAAGTAGCCATACACAGTTAACAATACTAGCTTTTGAGGATAACGATCTTACTGGATTAAATGTAAAAAACGGAAACAATACTAATGTTACGTATTATAATTCATCAGGAAATTCAAGCTTAAGTTGTATTGTCGTAGATGATCTTGCTAATGATTATAGCACATGGACTAAAGATGTTACAACAAACTTTAGTGATACGTATTGTCGTTATACAGCTACACCAGATGTCAATTTTGAAGCAGCTTTAGAAGCCTTAGGTTATGATGATATTACTGCAGATGGACAAGTACCAACAGTCTTAATAGAGGTGGTAACTTCTTTAGGTGTCTCTAGTAAATCTATTGCAGATTTAACGGGTATAGAAGATTTTACAGCACTTACAAATTTAAACTGTTCGTCAAATATATTAACAGCTTTAAATATCACTTCAAATACAGCTTTAGAAAGCCTTAATTTTTCAAAAAATAGCATTGCATCTATAGATGTTTCAAACAATGTGGCTTTAGAACAAATATTTGCTTTCGAGAATAGCTTAATAACGATTGATGTATCTCAAAATACGGATTTAGTAGATTTAGATATTGATACAAATTTTCTTACCTCATTAGATATTAGTGCAAATACAGTATTAGAGACATTAGATGTCATAAACAATTCATTAGTAGAGATAGATGTATCAAATAACCTTCAATTATGGGCAGTGTATTTATCTTATAATACCATTGCCAATATAGATTTTAGTAATCATACACTATTAGAAGATTTAGAATGTGTCGATTGTGAGTTAACTTATTTAAATGTCCAAAATGGAAATAATACAAATGTAACTACATTTAGAGTCAACAATAATCCAGATTTAACCTGTATTTTAGTTGATGACGCAACATATAGTACAACTAACTGGACTGATATTGATTCGGGAGTAACCTTTAATGATGGTACATATTGTCGTTACACAGCAATTCCTGATACTAATTTTGAAGCAGAGTTAGAAGCTCAGGGCTATGATGATATTTCTGGAGACGGACAAGTACCCACACAGCTTATTGAAGTTATAGAAACATTAAATGTAGAAAGCAAAGGCATTGCAGACTTAACTGGTATTGAAGATTTCCGAGCATTAAAAAGTTTAGATGTAGGTTATAACTCGCTAAGCACTATAGATGTTACTAATAATATTGAATTAAGACAGTTAATTATTAGGAGTAATAACCTTACTACAATAGACCTTTCAGCAAATACCTTATTGGTAGGCTTCAAAGCGGAAAACTGCTCACTAACTAGTTTAGACATTACAAATAACCTAGATTTAAAGGTGTTATGGCTTTCAGGTAATGATTTAACTGCAATAGATTTAAGTAATAATGTTGCTTTAACCTCTTTTTGGGGAAGTGGTAATGACTTTGTTACACTGGATTTAACCAATAATCCAGCGCTAAATTCATTTAGAGCAAGCAGTAATAGTTTAGCCTCATTGAACCTTAAAAATGGTACGAATACAAATATTACTGGAGGTACCAATTTCCAATTAACAGGAAATGCAGATTTAGCATGTGTTTTAGTAGATGATGCAGCATATTCAACAACTAATTGGTTGATTATAGACGGGAATGTAAACTTTAGTGATACAGATTGTGATTACACATTAATTCCAGATGCTAATTTTGAAGCTAGATTAGAGGCTTTAGGTTATGATGATGCTTCTGCAGATGGAAGAGTACCAACACGATTAATTGAAGTTGTAACCAATCTAAATGTTTCAAATCAATCAATTGCAGATTTAACAGGAATAGAAGATTTTACTGCCCTAGAAGTTTTATTATCTACAAATAATAATTCGTTGACATCTATAGATCTTTCTAACAATTTAAATTTACTATCATTAAGTGCTTTCAATTGTGGCTTAACAAGTCTAGGCGTAACAAATAATACAAGTTTACAAAGTTTGAAAGTATATGGCAATTCAATAACAAACATAGACGTTTCATTGAATACACAGTTAATAGATTTAGACCTTGCTGCAAATGATCTAACTGCATTAGACTTAGCAAATAATGTCTTATTGCAAACACTATTTGTTGAAGATAACAATATTTCAAATCTAGATTTGAGTAGTAATATTGCATTGCTAGAATTAACCTGTCAGAATAACAGTAATTTAAGTTTCTTAAATGTTAATAATGGCAATAACACGAATGTCACCAATTTTGCAGCGAACAATAACCCTAGTTTATCATGTATTTTAGTAGATGATTTATCAAATGATTATAGTACATGGACTAAAGACGCTTCAACAAGTTTCTCAGATACGTATTGCCGTTATACTCTAATACCAGATGCAAATTTCGAAGCAGAATTAAGATTGTTAGGTTACGACGATAGTACAACAAATGACGGAAAAGTACCAACTGCTTTAATAGAAGTTGTTACAGACTTAGATGTAAGAAACAAAAGTATTTCAGATATCACTGGAATCGAAGACTTTATAGCTTTACAAACATTTAATTGTAATCTTAATAATATAGCTGCGTTGGATGTTAGTAATAATGTTAATTTAACAGCGTTACAATGTACTGCAAATCCTATAACAATTCTAAATTTGGCAAACAATACACAATTGGAAGAGTTAAATTGTAGAAGTACAGATATAACAACTTTAGACCTTACTAACAATACGCTATTAAAAAGGTTAATATGTTTTGATACAGATATTGTTACTTTAGATCTATCACAGAATCTTTTATTAGAAGATCTATATAGCTACAATACAAACCTATCAACCTTAGATCTTTCCTTAAATACAGCATTAGAAATAATACATGTATATAACAATGAATTGGAAAACTTAACTATTAAAAACGGTAATAATAATAATGTAACAAATTTTAATGCTTTAGGTAACACTAATTTAGCTTGTATTTTAGTAGATGATTTAGCAAATGATTATAGTGGGTGGACTAAAGATGCTACAGCAATTTTCTCTGATACCTATTGTCGTTATACAGCTATTCCAGATACTAATTTTGAAGCATGGTTAGGTACTTTGGGTTACGACGATATTAATAATGATGGTCTGGTTCCTACTGCTTTAATTGAGGTAGTAACTAATTTAAACGCTACAAGTCAGGATATTGCAAGTTTAACAGGTATCGAAGATTTTGTGGCATTAGAGAATTTGTATGTAGGTGATAATGCATTGACATCATTAAATTTAAGCACTAATCTAAATCTAAAAATACTAGACATTACAGATAACGCAAATCTTACAACTATTAATATAACAAGTAATACAGTTTTAGAAGAATTATTTGCATCTAATAGTGGATTAACAGTAGTGGATTTTAGTAATAATGTATTATTAAAAATTTTAACTATTTTTAATAATAACCTAGTAGCTTTAGATCTTAGTAATAATGTAAATCTTGAAAGTGTATTGTGTCAAAACAATGATATCGTAGACTTAGATTTGAGTTTGAATTCAGTATTAACATACATAGATGTATCTAATAATCTGTTAACTAGTTTAAATTCCAAAAACGGAAATAATATCAATTTTACTGTATTCAATGCTTTAAATAATCCAAGTTTGACTTGTATTTTAGTAGATGACGCTTTATGGAGTACTAATAACTGGACAAGTAATGTAGATGGAACCGCCAGTTTTAATGATGTTAGTTGTGATGTTATTTACCTGTCACCAAAAGTAATGTTACAGGGAGCTATTTTAAACCCTAATATAGGGGAAGAGAGTTTAATGCGTGATGATTTACGTTTGACCAACTATATACCAACAGAGAGTCCATATGTAGATAACTTAACTTGTAATACAAGTGTATTTACAGTTACTGGCAGCGATGCTATTGTAGATTGGATATGGGTAGAATTAAGAGATAAAAACGATAATACTTCAGTGTTATATAGTCAGTCAGCTTTATTACAAAGAGATGGAGATGTAGTAGATGTAGATGGGACTTCTGCTTTAAGTTTTAGTGCCTCTGAAGATAATTATTATGTAACAATCAAGCATAGAAATCATTTAGGAATTATGAGTTCTAATGTTATAGCATTATCAAAATCTGTTACTACTGTAGATTTTACAGATGCTAATAATCAAATTACTTATGGTACCGATGCTCAAACTACTTTTAATATGCCAAGTGGAGTCGTAGCGATGTGGGCAGGAGATGCCAATGGCGATGGGAAACTAAATTATTCTGGAGGAGAATCTGATGTGCCAAACATAAGAAGTCAAGTATTTAATGATCCTGATAATTCAGTTTTTGGAGGACCACCAGTAGCAAGTTACCAATCTGCAGGCTACAATACAACAGATATAGATATGGATGGCGTAACCGTGTATTCTGGAGGAACTAGTGATGTATTGCATATTAGAAACAATATATTTAATAATCCATCTAACTCTGTTTTTGGAGGGCCACCAACATCAACATACTTATTTATACAACAGTTACCTGAAGGAGGAAACTAAATATCTTTAGTATTGTTTTAATATGAAAAATAAATAATAACATTAGAAAGATTAAAAAAAGAATATACTCTTACTTATTCTTTTTTTAAGTAGATTGATTAATAGCAGTTCATTTTACTTATTATGGCCACCCTGAAAAGGGTGGTTTTTTTATTACCTAATATATAACAATATAAAAACCATGTCAATAATAAATAGTTAGTACTCTATATTTGCATCATAATTAACTTATAACTTATTAATGATATGAAAAAAGTACTCTTTACTATGCTCCTTTTGCTAGCATGTAAACTTTATGCTCAAACGCCACAACAAGTTAACTATCAAGCTGTAATAAAAGATAGTTCTGGAAACTCAATTACAAATACAGATATTGCACTACAATTTGTAATCCATCAAGGAAGCGCATCAGGAACCGTAGTATACACCGAAACGCAAAATGTGACTACAACAGATATAGGTATGGTTACACTTGCGTTGGGACAAGGAACAACTATGGATGATTTTTCAACTATTACTTGGTCTACAAACACTTATTTTCTTAAGGTTGGTGTAGATATTACAGGAGGAACAACTTATACAACTCTTGGTACGCAACAATTACTAAGTGTACCATATGCACTGCATTCTAAAACAACAGAAATTGGAGACAATCTTGGCAACCATATAGCAACACAAGATTTAAATCTTGCAAATAACAATTTAATTGGTACAAATACTCTAACTACAGGTACCATCTTTTCAACTGCAGCAAATGCAACGGTTAACACTATGGTACCTAATGGAGCAGAAGGTATTATAATGTCAGGAAGTACCTCAGATTATATTGTTAGTGTTCAAGATGGAAATGGAAGAGTACAACATAAATGGAATGCTAGTTATGGAATTAATGAAACTTATATTAAAGGGAATGAAGATGCTGCCTTTATTGATATTAATGGTACTGCTAGTACTAATAATGATGCTTGGATAGAGTTTAAACATGCAGATGGAGCATCTAGTAATGCAGGTGATCCAATCTCTTGGAATACGCAATTGATTATTAACCAAGGAGGAGAAGTTGGAATTAATGAAACTAGTCCTGATGATATGCTTCATATTTCAAGTGGAGGTAATGGTACGCGAGTAAGAACAGAAAATACAGGTAATGGTTGGGCAGGAATAGTATCTAAAAATAGTGTAAGAGAAATTTTTGTTGGTGTTCAAGGTGCTTTTGATGCTAATCCTGGAGAATTTCATATATATGATAATACAGCGGGAGCTAGAAGATTTGTTATAGATGCCGCTGGAGAAGTAGGTATAGGAAGAAATAATCCATCTGTAAAGTTAGATGTAAATGGTTCTGTAAATTGTACAGGTGGTACTTGCAGCTCTGATGAAAGATGGAAAAAAAACATTAGAACACTACCTAATGTTATTGAGAATATAAAACAAATGAGAGGTGTTTCTTATTTCTGGAAAACAGAAGATTTTCCCGATCAAAACTTTACTTCAGATAAGCAAATAGGTTTAATAGCTCAAGAAGTTGAAAAAGTATATCCTGAGTTAGTGAAAACTAATGAAGAAGGTTATAAATCTATGGATTATATGTCGCTTACGGCAGTTTTGTTAGAAGCTGTAAAAGAGCAACAAAATGAAATTGAAGACTTAAAAGCAATCAATGGTATTAAATCTAAGGAGAACAAAGCATTGGAAGCTAGATTGAGTAAGATAGAAGCATTATTAAATATGAAACCTAATATAGCGATTATTGAAAATAATAATGATTAAGTATATTCTATAACTTATAGATATCACTTTGATAACTATTGTTTATGTTTTAGAATAAAATGAAATAAGAGGGATAAAATCCCTCTTATTTCATTTTATTATTATTACTTCATTTTCACGCCACTAAAAATTTCCGTTTCAGAAGGCAAACCAAGTTTATCTCTCATTACTTGTCCAGCTTGAAGACCAGAAACAATTGCACCTTCATAATACCCTACATTAACACCAAAATTAATCCAATCTCCAGTAATAATAAGATTGTCAAAGCCAGATTCGTTAGCTTTTAGACGGTATTTGTTGGAACCAGGAAGCGATAGAGTGTACCTATCTGTTGGATTTACATTAGCTCTAAAGAATTGTGTTTTTAATCTTGCATAATCAGTTTTGGCACTTTTTGAAAAATCATGAATGACATCTAGTTTCATGCCTTCTGGATACTCTAATGTCGTAGCATTAGGGAAGAACCAACCCATTTTATCTTTTAGCCATTGTTCTGAAACACGCATAATACGTTCTAGTTGCTCATGTGGATAGTTATGATCCGAGAATGGAGGAATAATTTCTGGGTCTAGGAACGAGCCTGTATAGTATATTAATACACCAGGTTCGTCTTCATTCCAATCTTCATAAGGCATTACTTGAGACATATCTATAAATGAATATTGAGGATCTGCATAAGTAACTAAATTAGGTAATGATCCTTCAGGAAAGCCCCAATCTGGTAAGTTCATACCTAATTCTTTTAATGTTGGTTTAATCCATAATTGCATAGACATTGTAGGAATACTTTTAACATTATTGTACATATTCTTCCAAGCGTCGTTATTAGCAATAATTTCTTTACAAATCCCTTCATTACCTCCTAAAACATCAATGGGTATACCTAAAATAACATAATCAAAGTCTGTCCCTTTTTCTAAAGAAATTTGCCCTACATTCTTCCAAGCACACCAAGACTCTTCTATGTCATACTTGCCTTCTTTTAGAGCTTTCGCTTGTTCATCATCTATTTGGTCGTAAAGCGGTTCTCCAGGCCAAACATCTAAACCTTTGAGCGGGTATGTAGGGTTATATGTGCCGTTTTTTAATGTCACTTGTTCTGCCATAGATATTTTTTCAATGTTACCAGAATCTGAATAGTGTACTTGTTCTACTTTATGGAAGAACTTGAAATTTACACCTCTATTCTTTAATACTAAATAAATTGGAGTAATCATAGTATCTGCAGTTCCCGCTTTAAACTTCCAGACGAAAGAACCTTTGTAACCTGCAGAATTTGTTAAAAAGTGAAGTCCAACTCCAGCAGCCAGGCTACCTTGTTTGTCAGCTCCAGTTAAATTATGAAATGTTCCCGTGTAAAGAAACCTTACCATTGCAGAGCTTAATAGTCGATCACTTGCGCCATGTTTTTTAAGCCATGCACGGTAATCTAAATCATTGATACGTTCATAATCCAGCTCATGAGTTTCAGGGTTATATACATCTTCAAATGTTCCTTTCATGTTAACTAAGCCAAATTCTACAAATACGGCTAGCCAATAAAAGTATTCATTATGTTCGGCTATTGAATTAATAAGCTTAGTAACCCATTTAGAAATCAAGTCGAATAGTTCTTTAATCAAAGAGTGATGCTCTTTTCGTTTAGCATGGTCATGATCTTCCATGTTGCTCATGTTCTGAATTAATTCGGCTAAATAATTCAATAACTTTTCACCTTCATGTTTAAGGGCATTTTTTCCAAAGGCTTCAAATTTAGCTTTAAAATCTCCCCAAAGCGAATGATGTTCAGGCGCTTTTATATCTTTTGCAGATTCTGAAGCCATGCTCATGAGACTATCTTTGTTTGGGTCTATTCCAAATAAAATTTCAATAACAAGACCTAGAGCTTTATGTACGATTGCTGAAAATGGCAATGGTCCACCTTGACCAGGGATATAATCGTTTGAAGGAAAAATAATATTCTTTTTAATCCATTGATTGGTCTTAGGGTCGAAATGAGTTAATAATGTAGTGTCTTCTCTATCAAAACCATCTTCCCATGATTTGAAAGGGCTATTTGGCATTAAATTGTGCTTTTCACATTCTTTATAAGAATCTTGTATTAAACGAAAGGCATTTTCATACCAACCTTGCGCAATATGAATGCCATGTTCTTGAATTCTTTCTTTTGGACCTCTACCAGTTGCGGTTTTGCCTCCTAGTCTCCAGCCCATTTGATATATAGTGATATCATAATGATCTTGCCAGTTTTCGTAAGAAGTAAGTTCATAAACACTTGCTAGAGCAGACATACCACTGCCTAGTACGGCTATTTTCTTTCTGTTTTGTTCTTTGTTTTGCATTGATTTGTTGTTTTAAAGCGTAGGGATTTCTTTTGTCTTTATTTTTTTATTGAAATGGTTTTTATTTAATTCACTTTGAGTAATTGGATAGATTGGCTTATTATTTTTAATAAACATTTTTAGAACAGGAGAGCTATTCCATTGAGAAGCTTCTGCATAAAGTTTATCTAAATGGGGTAGAATAAATATTTTATCAAAAACATCTTCAATCAATCCTAAGAAATTATGGGCATTATGAGTAACATATTTAATGTCTTCTTTAGATAGCGGATAATGACTTGGATAAAAAGATTCTATATGTGTGATTATTGAAACGGCGCAACCTCTAGGGTTACCAAATATTTTTCCCAATATGCCAAAACTTACACCTTCAACCATTGATTGCGCATAAAGCACACGATATAGAACGATATTCATAAAATATTGTTCATAAATATTTTCATTAAAAGCTAGAGCATCTGCTGCATAATATCCAGAAATTATACTTGAATTGTGTGCGCGATACCATGTTTGCTCATTAGGTGAATTAATGTAATCTAACCAAAAGTTAACAGGAATGGGTAATTCTTGAAAAGTACTACCAGATTCTTTAATCAATTGGGCTAGTGTTGCTAAGTAAAGAAAATGACTGTTAACTTCTCTCCACCATAGGCTGCCAGGTTTTGAGTCACTCATAGAATTAAGTGTTCCTCTTTTTATTTCCCAGTTAATAAAAGCTAATTCAGAATTTCCTAAGCCTTCTTTTCCTTTAATGAGAGGATTTCCGTACTTTTGATAGAATTCATAACGTAATTGATAGCGACCTTGTGGGTGATTAGAAACTTTAGATACAATATCCTTGGCTTTTTGTTCCAGTATTTTAAGTTTGTTCATGCATTCATTAATTTGCTTACGAGTTACAACCTAAAACTACAACAAATTTTTTAGGAAATCCTATTGGTTTAATTTATAATTTTGCTCATTTATTAAAAATATTAAGTATTGAGAATGGTATCATATTTCAAATATTATTTAGGATTTTTATCGATTATGTTAGTATTTCCTCTTTGCTCATTTGGGCAGGCAGAGATTCTCCTAGATAATACAACTGAAATACGTGATATTGGAAAACAAACCCATTATTTTGAAGATGCCTCTCTAGAATTGTCTATAGAAGACATTGTAAACGAAAACCTAGAGATTAAGTTTAAAGCATATGCTCAAGAAACTTTAAACTTTGCTAGTACTGCATCTGCTTACTGGGTAAAATTTAAAGTTACGAAGGTAATAGCAGATAATTTTTATCTTAATGTTGGTTCTGCCTATATTGATTCTATCTGTCTTTATGAATTTGATGAAGAAAACAAACTTATATCTAAGCGTCATACCGGTGATGATTTACCTTTTAATACTCGAGAAATTGAAGTTAGTAATTATTTATTTGCACTTGATTTTGATAAGGATGTTACACGAACATTTTACCTTAGAGTAAAGAGTGATCAACCATTATTTTTTCCTCTTAATGTAGGTGCTCTTTCTAATTTTGTAGCATATGGACATGATTTTGACTTTCTCCAAGGTATCTATTTTGGTTTTATGCTTCTTATTTTTCTCTATAACCTTTTCTTGTATTTTTCAACTAGAGAGAAAATATACCTTTACTACATTTCATATGTATTTAGCATTACATGGTTTATGGCTTCTGTATTTGGTTATTTCTTTGAATACTTTTGGCCTAATGCTCCTTATATTAATAAAGTAGTAGTGGTAAGTTCTGGATTGACTATGATCACCGCTACGTTATTTACCCAAAAGTTTTTAAACACTAAAAAATCTGCTCCTATGATGCACAAAGGTGCTATGGCATTTCTGGTTGTAGGTCTTTTAGTATGTGTACTTGTTGTGTTTGGATATAGAATAGAAGGTCTTAAGTTAGCTCAAGGCGGTTTACTAATTATGGCTGCATATTTTCTTATTCTTGGAGTACAATTTAAATTAAAAGGTTATCGCCCAGCTAAGTACTATTTATTTGCATGGGGAGCGCTTATTATTGGTATTTGTTTTGCCATACTAGAATCCTTAAATCTAGTTTTTGTAATGCCATATTTAAATGCTATGCAGATTGGTTCTGCAATGGAAGTCTTATTACTTTCTTTTGCTTTAGGTGACAGAATTAATATGTATAAAAAGGAAAAAGAAGAAGCACAAGCAAACGCTTTATTATCTGCTAAAGCAAATGAAAAATTAATTAAGGAGCAAAACATAGTATTGGAAAAGAAGGTAGAGGAAAGAACGGCTATGATTGCTATAAGAAATAAAGAATTAGTTAATTTGAATAAGGAGAAAGATATGTTAGTAAATATCGTTTCTCATGATCTTAGAACACCTTTGGGGCAAATTAAAATGTTAGTGCAGTTATTTAATATGACACCAACTAAATTGACTGAGGATCAAGAAGTATATCTAACAGAAATAGAGAATTCTTCAGATCGATTAATACAAATGACTAGTCGTATTTTGAATGTACATGCCTTAGAAACAAAACAAATTCAATTAGTTAATGAAGTTGTTAACTTAGGCGAGGTTGTTGAGTATGTAGCCCAATCTTTTCATGTTACTTCATCAGGAAAAAATATTAAAATAATATTAGAAATTGAAGACGGAGATCATTTAGTAGAAATAGATAAAAACTATATGATTCAGATTTTAGAAAATTTGATTTCTAATGCAATCAAATTTTCTGAAAGCGGAAGCAAAATAGTATTGCATGTAAAATCTCAAGAAGAAAAGACTTATGTTGTGGTTCAAGACAATGGACCTGGGATAAGTGAAAATGATCAGAAAAAATTATTCGGAAGATTTCAGAAACTCTCGGCAAAACCTACAGCTGGAGAAGCATCAACAGGACTTGGTCTGTCTATTGTGAAAAAATATGTAGAAGCTATGAATGGTAAAATTCATTGTGAGAGTGAATTAGGTGTTGGTACTAAATTTATTATCACCCTAGACTTTAAAGGTGAATTTGCTAAAGCTCAAAGTTAAATTATTTATTCTTCAACTTTTCTTATTGGAAACGCATTCTAGGCATTCTTATATATTAATAAATTTATCTAGCTAAGAGATTGTAGCTATTAAAAATTTAATTCATTTCTATTAGTAAAGAAGGTAATTATTTTATGCTTCGAAGTCTATAGCTATATAGATTATCGTATATAATTTTATGGAAAAGGGAGTTTATTACTAAGCTTTATAATGAGATAAAATATTATAAAGAAAAGTATCAATTATTTTAATTATGAAAAAAAATACATTACCCAAAAGCATTTCAAAATCAATAGATTTTAATAGAAGTAAATTAATAAAGCAACAAATAATTTGTATAATATTTGTATTAACTATTATTCAATATGTTTTTCCTCACGGTACAGTAACAAGTCCTCCTAGTCGTGTTTGGAATTGCTATCAAGAAGGACCAGAGAGTCCAGATTCTGCTGCCTGTATAGATGCTGTTGCATCTCATGGAACTCAACCACTTTATGATTGGAATGAAATTAACCAAGCCAATGCTAATAGTGAACATATGTTATATGTAATGAATGGTAATTTACCTAGTGGAGGAAGACCAGACAAATATGGAGGAATGGATCAAGTAAGAACAGATTGGGTAGCAACTCCAGTTTCACCAGGACCATATACAGTTACCTGGACAAATTCTGCGCCACATGCAACATCCTACTATTCTGTTTATATTACAAAAGATGATTGGACACCAGATCAAGTATTAACATGGGAAAGCCTAACACCGCTTGTTACTACCAGCGCAAGTGTAGCAGAATATATAGTAGATATACCAGTTGTATTACCTTTTAGAACAGGGAAACATGTTATTTATAGTATTTGGCAGCGATCAGATAGTCAAGAAGCATTTTATTCAACAAGTGATATAGATTTTGGAGATGTATTATCTATTGATGATTTTCATTTAGATCAAAATTATCCTAATCCTTTTACTTCGACCAGTACTATTAGTTACTCATTAAGAGATACAGGCTTAGTATCAATAAAAGTATATGATGTTTTAGGGAAAGAGATATCTACTTTAGTTAATAAAAAGCAACCAGCAGGAGAATATAAGGTTGTATTTAATGGCGAAAATTTAAATAGCGGTTTATATTTCTGCGTTTTTAAAGTAGGCAGTTTTATTGAAACAAGGCGTTTAATTTTGAATCGATAATAATTTTAATAGTTTATTTGATAATCCTTTAATTAGTTACTATTTATAGTTTTTCATCAATAATACTTTTTACTATTTCTGGATTTAATAATGTTGAAACATCTCCAAGATTTGAAATATCATTAGAAGCAATTTTACGTAAAATACGACGCATAATTTTGCCAGAACGTGTTTTTGGTAGTCCTTTTACAAATTGAATCTTATCAGGTTTAGCTATTGCTCCAATTGTTTTTGCAACTAGTGTTCTAATTTCGTTAGTTAAATCTTCATTTTCTTCTACATTATTATAAGTTATAACATAGGCATATAAGGCATTTCCTTTTATATCATGAGGAAAACCTACAACAGCACTTTCAACAATGCTTTCATGTTCATTTATTGCGTTTTCTATAGGAGCTGTTCCTAAATTATGCCCAGAAACAATTACTACGTCATCAACACGACCAGTAATTCTATAATTTCCTTGAGCATCTCTCAATGCGCCATCTCCAGGAAAATAATGATTTGGGTAAGCCGAAAAATAAACATTTTTATAGCGTTCATGATTACCATAAATAGTTCTTGCTAATGATGGCCAAGGATATTTAATTGCTAAAATTCCTTCTGCCTTAGTTTCAGTTAACTCATTGCCATTATCATCTAATAAAATGGGTTGAATACCAGGTAAAGGTAACGTAGCAAATGTAGGCTTGTCTTTAGTTATACCAGCTAAAGAAGAAATCATCATACCTCCAGTTTCTGTTTGCCACCACGTGTCTACTATTGGGCAATTATTTTTACCAACATTATCATCATACCAATGCCATGCTTCTTCATTAATGGGTTCTCCAACAGTACCAAGAACCTTTAAATTAGATAAATCATATTTAGTTACAAATTCACTAGGGTGTTTTGCTAAAGCGCGAATTGCAGTTGGTGCAGTATAGAATTGAGTCACTTTAAGTTTCTCACAAATCTCCCAAAAACGGCCAAAATCTGGGTAACTAGGTACACCTTCAAACATTACAGTAGTGGCTCCAGAACATAAAGGGCCGTATACAATGTAACTGTGACCTGTAATCCAACCAATATCTGCAGTGCACCAATAGATATCATTGTTTTTATATTGAAAGACATTTTGAAAAGAATATGTAGCATAGACCATATAACCACCACAAGTATGTACCATGCCTTTTGGTTTTCCAGTAGACCCAGAAGTGTATAAAATGAAAAGCATATCTTCAGAATCCATGATTTCTGCAGGGCAGTCATCATCTACTTTCTTTAATTCTTCATGCCACCATGTATCTATTTTTGTATTCCAAGAAATTTTTTGATGTGTTCTTTGGTATACTATGGTTCTTTTTATACTTGGACATTCTTTTAATGCTTCATCAGCTATATCTTTTAACGGAGTTGTTTTTTTTCCTCTAAAGCCTCCATCTGCAGTTAATAAAACAGTACACGTAGCATCATTTATTCTAGCCGCCAACGCTGTGGCAGAAAATCCTGCAAAAACAACAGAGTGTATGGCACCAATTCTTGCACATGCTAATACAGCAATAGATAACTCTAAAACCATAGGCATGTAGATACACACACGATCTCCTTTTTTTACATTATTATTTTTTAAAACATTAGCAAAAGCACAAACTCTACTGTGTAATTCTTTATAAGACACATGTTGTGTAGCTTCTTTGGGATCATTAGGTTCCCATATAATGGCTGTTTGATCTCCTTTAGTTGCTAAATGTCTATCTAAACAGTTTTCTGTAATATTTAATTTACCACCAACAAACCATTTTGTTTCTGGTTTTTGCCAATCATATTCTAAAACGTTATCCCATTTCTTATTCCATTCAAAATGTTCTGCTATTTCCCCCCAAAATAGGCTAGGGTTTTCAATGCTTTTTTGATAGGCTTCTTGATAGTCTTGAAAAGAATTTATTTGAATTTGACTCATAAATAATAGTTATGATTAATTGAACTAATATACTTCGTTTAAATGATTAGAAATAGAAATTATTTGATTAAATATATTATTTCCTATAGTAGAAGATTTACTTTTAATACTAATTTCTACTGTAATGGCTTTAGAACTTGTAATTTGCTTTTTTATATAAAAGAATCCATTTGGAAAAAATATTTGCAAGCCATTTTTTTCCTCTTGCAAGAATAAATCAAATTCTCCACTAATCCAGTTTAAAAATTTCTTGTAAAGTTTAGAGTCAGCAAAAGACTCGATATAACTCCATTCGTAATAATGTTTAGAAAAAAAGTTGTTTATTCTTGAATTCATTATTGATGAATATTGAATCTTGTTACCTATGTCTAGATTAGTTATCAAGATGATTTTAATTTTAAAATGTTTAACGTACTATTTTTGTTTAAAATAATAAAGTGTACAATTTCGTTTATTATAATTTTTTTAATAGCCTTAGCTTCATGGTTATTAAAATAACTACTATCTTCTTTAAATTTGAGTGTGCCTTTATTATTCCCCATAAGAATAAAGCCTTTTGAAGCATCATAGCGAATGGTTTCTACTTCAGAATCAAACACATTACCAACGCCAAAAACATCCAAATAGCCATCGTTATTAATATCATAGGTATCTATACTTAAAATGGGCCCGAATTGAGATCTAATTGGAAGCTTTTGTATTTTAAAGCCACCATTTTTATTATTAATTAAGGCTAAAGATTCAAAATTATGAGCCGTATAATGTGTTGCATTAGCTAATTTGTTGGAACCATATATTTCTGGTAGAGTAGAAGCTGCAAATGCTTTAAATGTATTTACGTTATTGTTTATAAAAGGTGTTTGTTGTGAAGAACATTCTTTACCTCTTACAGGGATTAAATGTCCTGTTTTTGATACTTTGCTAAGAACAATATCAAACGTTTTATTTGTATCAAGATAATCTGCATAAACATGTAGAGGTTTTGTTTTGGAAGGGTGAAACTTATTATTTGCTCCCCAATTTCCTACAATATAATCTGGATACCCATCATTATTTAAATCAATTTCTTTAATGGTTTGATACCAACCATTAAAATCTTTAAGTATATCAATCTCTTTTTTATAAAATTGCTGATTGTTATTTTCAAATACGGTGATTGACATCCATTCTCCAACAACAATTAAGTCTAGATCACCATCCTTGTCAAAATCTGAGAAAACAGCATCATTAATTATTTTTAATTCAGAAATACTATTTATTTTTGGATCAGTAACATCTATAAATTTACCATTTTTATTTTCAAGTAAATATGATGGATAGGCTAGAGGATATTTAGCATATTTTACATGAGCTCCAATAAAAATATCTGAATCTCCATCATTATCGTAATCTGCTACAGTAATGCTTTTAGAGTTTACTAATGTTTTTGGTAAATTATTACCTCTATGGAAAAGTCCTTGTCCATTATTTATATACAACCTATCTTGTAATAAGGGATTACCTTCTTTAATTTCATAGCCGCCAGAAGCGACATACAAATCTAAATCACCATCATTATCAATATCTATAAATTTTGCGTTGGTATCTTCAAAAGATTTATCTAATTCAAATAATTCTTTATTTGTTTCAATAAAACCGCCATCTTTATTTTGAACATATAGACTAGCAGAAGCGTCCTTTGCATTACCAACAAAAAAGTCTTCTATCCCATCATTATTAACATCACCTACAGTCAATGCAGAACTCATTTCCGATTGTTTTTGCGGTAATAAAAGCTGTAAATCAAAATCGTTGAATTGATTTTCCTTTTGTATATAGTTTATACCTATGTCTGTTGGATTTATGGTTTGAAATAGAGCGTTAGATTTTTTTATATGCTTTTCAATATTTGATTTTTTGTAATCCACATATAATGTCTGATTAGCTTTAATATTGGTAAGTAATTGCTTTGTTCCATTTGGCCATATAATTTCTGCACTATCTACAGAGGTAATGTCTTTTATACCGAAGTGTAACTTATTACTAACTGAAGATTGGTAGCCTCTACTAGTAAAAAGAGTTTTAGATTGCTGTGAGTTTTTAGTATATAGATTAATTATACTACCAATTCCATTTTTATTTTGTTCAGGACCTTTAAGAGAAAAGGAAATCGAATTATTACGAGTGTTGTTTTTGTATATAGAAGCTTTATCTGCTTGATTATTAGTAATTATATCTAAATCTCCATCATTATCTAAATCTGTATAGATGGCACCATTTGAGTTTGTTTTTTGTTCTAAACCCCAAGTTTTAGATGTTTTTGTAAAAGTTAAATCTCCATTGTTTTTATAAATGTAGTTTTGTAATTTTTCTGAAGGCATCATTGCAATTGCTTGCTCTAAACTTACTTTTTTTCTATTCATTATATTTTGACGCATTTGCGTTCTAAAATCTTGATTAGAAAGATCGTGTTGTATTCCATTAGTAATAAAAACATCTTTAAAACCATCGTTATCAAAATCTGCAATTAAAGGCGCCCAAGACCAATCTGTTTTTGCAATACCAGCTAATTGCGCTATTTCACTAAAAGTAGTATTGCCATTGTTTAATTGTAAAGTATTAGACATGTATTGATAGTGATAGTTAGCATTAACCATAGTATTAAAACTATGAGTATTCATAGTTGCCATATTTTCTTTGCTTCTTACATGGTCTTCTGCCATCATATCTAGTACTAATAAATCTGGTTTTGAATCGTTATTAATGTCTTCAAAATCTGAACCCATACTATTATTAGAAATATGGTTAAATGTTTCTATAGCTTTATCTGTAAAGGTTCCGTTTTTATTATTTATGTAGAGATAATCTGGTTGGAGAAAATCGTTTGCTATAAAAACATCTAACCAACCATCATTATTAAAATCACCTATAGATGCAGATAAACTCCAAGCTTTATTAGCTATGCCAGAACTCTTGGTTATATTAATAAATGTTCCATTTTCATTTTTGTATAATTGATCTGAACCATAATCTTCAATCTGTTCATCTCTTTTTAAATCAATAGTTGTATTATTTCTAAAGTCTGCTCTATGATTAACTAAATACATATCTAAATCACCATCATTATCCATATCAAAGAAATAGGACTGTACAGAGAAACCATAGAAATCTAGTCCGTATTGTGAAGCACTTTCTTTAAAAGTATTATCTTTTTGATTTATAAATAACTTGTTTTTTCTAGCATCATTATTTTGTAATGAACCAGATTTACAAACATAAATATCTAGCCAGCCATCGTTATTAATATCTATCATTGTAACGCCTGTAGTCCAACCATTTTTATCTGCTACATTAGCTGTTTCTGTAATATCTTGAAATTTAAAAGCGCCGTTGTTTAAGTAGAGTTTATTAGAGTTTTGGTTAGAAGTAAAATATAAATCTTCTAATCCATCATTATTAATATCACCAGAAGCAACGCCACCACCATTATAGATATACGGGTAGTTTAAAAAATTGAAGTATAAATCTTCTTTTACTTCATTTGTAAAATGTATATTAGATATGCTACTATCTAATAAACTAAAAAGGGATTCATTTGTTTTTGTTTCGGCCTTGTTACAAGCCGAAAATAGTAATATTGGTATAATTAAATAATATATTATGTTAGTGTATGTTGTTGTTAATTTCATTTTTATATTAAGTAATCTTAAAACTATGCTACACCTTCTGTTTTTATATGATTAATTAAATTATCTATTGGTCTTCTAATAAAACTTGAGGCTTTTAATCCTTTTTTATTTAAAGCTATTTCAATATAATCTTTAGCAAAGTATGCTATAGATCCAACAAAATGTAAAGGAACAGTTTTTAATTCTTCAGAATATTGTAAGATGTGATTTTCAATAAATTTATCCATCGCATCAATAATTAAATTTTTAATAAATGGGTTGTCTTTATTTTCAAATAAAAATAGAGAAAACTCTGCTAAATATTTATTTGGAGTAGAGGAATGGTATAGTTTTTTAATAACCTTTTTTTCTTTTAAATTAAATTTTTTTTCAAATTTCAACCTTAATTCTATAGGCATTTTTTTATAATAGTAAGATTGTAAAAGGTTTTTTCCTAGATGATTACCACTTCCTTCATCCATAATAATATAACCTAACGCAGGTGTTTTTAAAGTTATATTAGTACCATCAAAATAGCAACAATTAGAGCCAGTACCTAATATGCAAACTACTGCTGGAGTATTAGTCGTGGCATATACTGCAGCCATAATATCTTCTTTTGTATTTGATTTTGCTTTTTTAAAAAATGAGGTTAATATATTATCTATTTTGTTTTGATTTTTTTTAGTGCCACAACCAGCTCCAAAAAAGTAAATAGAGGTTATTAAATCTTTGTATTTATAAAGCTCTAAGTTCTTTATAATTATACCTTTTAATTTCTTTTTACTTAAAACTGCAGGATTTATACCTTTTGTCCTAATTTTAAAAGGTTCTTGATTTATGTCTTTGTATATAACCCAATCACATTTTGTTGAGCCACTATCTGCAATTAATAACATATATAGTTTTTTATGCGCTTAAATTAGTATGCTCTATTTTTGAAAGTAGTTCTTTAACACATTCTTTTCCTATTTTGAAACCACTTTCTTTATAGGTGCTGTTTACACTAGATTTTTTCTGTTTATTTATATATATAACAGGAACACCTTTAGTTATAAAATTATTTATATGGTTTTCTTCCTTTTTATGTATAATTATATTTTTTGTAGAAGAAAAAATTAAACCATCTATAATATTACTATCTGCTAAAAGATTAGCATAAGTAATCTCTTTATTGTAATCGTTACAAGATTGATATACCATTATTTTATAATCGTTTTTTATAGATTCTTCTGTAATTCCATTTAAAGAATCTAAAAAGAAATTATCTTTTAAATCGGGTAGGAGTACACCCAGTATTAAACTTCTATTATTTCTTAATGCTGAAGCGTGAAAATTTGGCTTATAGTTAAGTGATTCTGCAAGTTCTAATACTTTGTTTTTTGTAGATTCGCTTATATCTATACTATTATTTAATGCTTTAGAAACAGTAGAAACAGAAACGCCTAAAATAGCGGCTATATCTTTTAATTTAATTGTATTTGTTCCCATAATTTTATTGAATTAGATAATTAGCTTCACAGTATTTTATTAATGTTTCTAATGAGTCAACAATTGCTAATTCTGTATCTAAAAAAGGTGTTCTTAAAACAGAAATACAAGTGTTTAATTCATTTAACTCCTTTTTATTTATAGTTTTTTTGTCTAATGCACTACTTAACAATTTAGAAATTTTCGATAAATTTTCAGATAATAATTCTAAAGGTTTTACATTAGGGTTGTTACTTATTTTAAGAAAGCAATTATAATGTTTAGACCATGTCTCAAGGTCTTGTATTATTAAGTTTAAGAAGACTTTGTCGTATGTTTTATTATAGCTCTTTACAAGATTGTTAAAGGAAACAGCTTTTATAGCGTCTGCTGTGCAAGCATCAGCAAATAATGTAAATGGTGAAAATGTTTTGTATTCAGTGCCTCCAGCATTTCTAGAATAAACTTTTAATGGTTCACATAGGTCCGCTAATGTTTGTAATGCACTTATATCTTGGTAGTTTGCAATGTTTCTTAAAATAACAGCTCTATTTTTTATATGAGTAATTCCTAATTCTTCTAATCTATTATTTACACTTTGTAAACGGTGTAACATGTTATCAATATCATTTATTTCTTTAGCGGACCAAAAACGTTCGGCTATTGCAGCTGTTCTAGGCCATATTCTAGAATCTATAGTCTCTGGAGTTACTAATTCACTCCACATAGTTGCCTCGGCACCCAGAATACGTTTTTGTTCTTCTTGAGTAAGTTTTGCATCACCAATAGGGTCTACACTATAATGGTGCTTTACTGATAACATTCTATCAATATAATAGCCATTTGAGAGCACCGTTTGATATCCTTTTTTTGCAGCTTCTATTAAAGTGCTACTTTTTAAGCCTTCATTTTTACCTCGCCAAGAGTGAATTACTGCTGTTGTTGGCATGTTTGGAGTCATTATTTCATCCCATCCCATTAAATGCTTCCCTAATTTATTAAGTATCTTTTCTAATCTAATATTAAAATAGGTTTGTAATTCGTGATTATCTTTTAATTTATGTTTTTCTTTAAAACGCTCTATTTTTTTATTCTCTGTCCAATGTTTTCCTTCATTTTCATCTCCACCAATATGGAAGTATTTATCTGGAAACAAAGCAGCCATTTCCGTAAACAAATGATCTAAAAACACATAGGTTTCTTCGTTTGTTGGATCCATAGTAGGATCGAAAACACCTGCGTAACGTTCAATGGTATAATTGTAATTGTCCTTACTCCCTAAATTAGGATAAGCTGTTAAAATTGCTGAAGCATGACCAGGTACATCGAATTCAGGAATAACTCTAATCCCTAAATTTGAAGCATATGCTACAATACCCTTTATTTGTTCTTGTGAGTAATACAATCCATCTGAAGCTAATTCTTGTAACTTTGGATAAATTTTAGATTCTACTCTAAATCCTTGATCATCTGTTAAGTGCCAATGAAATACATTTAATTTTACAGATGCCATAGCATCTAAATTTCGTTTTATAACATCTATTGGTTGAAAATGTCTGGCTGTATCAATCATTAAACCTCTCCAAATAAATCTTGGTGTATCATTTATTATAACACCTTCAAAATAGTATCCAGTTTCATTAAAATTTACTAATTGCAATAATGTTTCAAGCGCACGTAGTGCTCCAACATCTGTAATAGTATTTATTAAAACTTTATCTTTTGTAATATTTAAATTATAGGATTCATCGTCAGATAAATCAAGATTAGATAGAGTATCGAAATTAATTTCTATTGAAGCAGAAGTATTTTTTAAAGGAAAACCTCTATCTATAAAAATACCTGACCTATTTGAAAGTCTTCTTAAAAACCTAACACCTGCACTATATACTCTGCCTTCATCATTTGCATTAATAGAAAGAGTAATATCATTATTTATTAAAAAATTAGAATGACTTTCTTGTATTTTATGAGGCCATGGCATAAGATTATATCGCTTAGATAGCTCGTTTTGCGATAAAGTGAATTGAATCCCACCAAGTAGTATTAATAGAAATATGTGTTTTTTCATTTTTTTCATTTTTTTAAAGACATAGAATTATCCAATCTTACATATTTTTCTAAAATCTTACGTTTTACTCCTTTTATTTCTTCAATACCGGATTGAATTAAAGTATCTCCTTTAAATTTTAATAGAAAAGTATATTTTACACCCCTAATGTTTTCCATAGGTGTATGGGTTATTGTTTCTGTATACTTATTTCCATTTAGACTGTATATTCCAGCACCACTATAAAATTGTTTTGAGTCAAAATCATTTTGATTAAGAAAGGAGAAATGTGTTTTATTTAAAATTTTAATAAAACTCGTATGCGTTAAATCCTTTATTTTTATTGAATCATTTTCTTTAATTTCAGCATATATCATTTTCCAAGTTCCATCTATAGCTTGAGTTGTAGTATATGTTGTTATTTTATTTATAAATAGAAAATATATAATAGAACCAAGAGTAAAAATAATGATGAACACTATTCTTCTCATTTTAAAAATGATAACGTTTAAAAGCTTCTATAGCAGCATAGTTTGCTAAACCAAAATCGTTATATTTTTTTGCAGTTAATCTATTTCTATCTTCTACTCTTACCCAAAATTCTCTAGAATCATCTCCTTGAAACATAACACCATCTTTTTGAGATTGGTGAAAAAATATAGCGTGTCTCTTCTTTAATACTTGATCTGGACTCATTGGAACAGCCATTTCTATTTCATAGGATTCCCATTCATGCCAAGCACCTCTGTATAACCATACCCAACAATCTTGCATAAAGACTTGTGTTTTTAAGGCTTCAATAGCTAGAAAAAGAACATCTAAACAAACTTTATGTGTTCCGTGAGGATCTGCTAAATCACCAGCAGCATATATTTGATGAGGTTTTATTGTCTCAATCATATTACACATTAGATTAATATCATCTTGAGTAAGTTCTCCTTTTTTAATAGTACCAGTTTCATAAAATGGAAGATTTAAAAAATGAACATTTTCATCTGGAAGACCTAAATATCTTGTTGCTGCAAGAGATTCGCTCTTACGTATAAGCCCTTTAAGATTTCTAACTTCAATAGGGTCAATAATATCATTTCCCTTTTTATTTTTAATGAAATTTATAATACTATTTGCTTTGTCTGAATTGGTGTTGATTTCATTAGAGATTTCTGCATACTTTAGAGCTTCTTCATCTGAAACTGCAATATTACCAGACGTTTGATAAGCTATATGTACTTCATGACCTTGATCTACTAATCGATCAAAAGTTCCACCCATTGAAATAACATCATCATCAGGATGTGGACTAAAAATAATAACCCTTTTTTTTGTGGGGTTAGTTCTTTCTGGTCTATTAGAATCATCAGCATTTGGTTTTCCTCCTGGCCAACCAGTAATAGTGTGTTGAAGTTTATTAAACATCTTAATGTTTAAATCGTAGGCAGTACCTTCTTCTGTTAAAAGACCAGACATACTATTATCATTATAATCTTTGTCTGTAAGTTTTAAAATAGGTTTATTAAGTAATTCACTTAACCAAACAACAGCTTTAAGTTTTAAAGCATCTGTCCAAATACACGAGGTAACTAACCAAGGTGTTTTTACTCTTGTAAGTTCTGATGAGGCTTCTCTATCCAATACAAATGTACAATTGTTATGTTGCTGTAAGTATGTGGCAGGAACATTAGAACTTATTTTACTTTCAACAGTTTCTTTAATTATTTCTCCTTTATTGAGACCCCAAGCTAGTAAAACAATTCTCTTTGCACTCATGACGGTTCCAATACCCATGGTTATAGCTTTTCTAGGAACATTATCTATTCCTAAAAAAACAGGAGCTGCATCTATTCTTGTTATGTGATCTAAAGTAATTATTCTAGTACCTGAGTTTAAATGCGAACCAGGTTCATTAAAACCAATATGACCAGTTCTTCCTATTCCAAGAAGCTGAAAATCTATACCACCAGCTTCTTTAATTTTCATTTCATAATCAATACAATATTGATAAAGATTTTCATTACTTACTTTTCCATTTGGAATATTAATGTGTTCTGGTAATATATCAACATGATTAAATAAATGCTCATGCATAAAATAGTAATAACTTTGAATATTATTTTTATCCATTGGATAATATTCATCTAGATTAAAGGTGATTACGTTTGCAAAACTTAATCCTTCTTCCTTATGCATTCTAACTAATTCTTCGTATACTTTTATAGGGGAAGAACCAGTTGCTAGACCTAAAACACAATTTTCATTTGCTAAATCTTTAGAGCGAATTAAAGTGGCAATTTCTTGTGCCACTAATATTGAAGCATTTAATGATGATTTGAATATAACATTATGAATTTTCTCAAAACGTGTGTCTTCAAATTTCCCTGCCTTGTTGTATGAAATACTGTTATAATCAGCAATTTGTATACTCATTCTTATATTGTTTAATACTTTAATTAAGAACAAGCGGGAAAAAGTAGTTCTCCCGCTTGTTCTAAGAACTAATCAAAAAAATAACTATTAAATAAATTATTTGTCATTAAAAATTTGGACCTCCAGTATCCCACCAAAGTCTTGTTCCACCATCATCTGGGCCACCTAAATAGCCTACAGCAGTAGCTACATTCGCAGCATTAGTATTCAATTCATTGGCAACAAAATTTATTCTTCTAATTTGCGTGTTTGTATCAATAGTTCCACCACTATTATTTACAACTACAGGAAAAATTCTTGGATAACCGGTTCGTCTAAACTCACTCCAGGCTTCTTGACCGTCAGGAAACATAGCAATCCATTTTTGAGTGATAATTTGCTCTAATTGCTCTTCGTTTGTTCCTGCTGGATTGTATGCAATTTTTACATCGCTTGCATAAGCAATATCATTAACAGGAAATAAAGCATCAACAAAATCTGCTGGTGTACTAGAGTTGTCTGCAAGATATGCGCCTACTCCAGAAACACTATGTTGGGTAAAAGAAGCGGTCACACCAGCTTCGTAGTTTTCTTGGGCTGTTCCAGCTCCGGCCCAACCTCTTAAAGCTGCTTCAGCTTTTAAGAAATGTACTTCAGCTGCTGTCATCCAAGTTAAGGTTTCATCATTAATTACGCTTCCAATTGAAGCATGGTCTACATATTGAGATTTAGCTGTAATATCTATTCCCATTCTTATGCCTTTATAATCTCCTGATAAAGAAGAGTCTGCAGAAGGGTTAAAATAGGCTTCCATTCTACCATCATTATAACCAGTTAAAATAGATTCCATTTCTGCACCCATTCTAATATCTCCCCATGAATTGCTAATTACAGAAATAGGATGAACAAATCCAGTATTAATAACCATATCATTTGTTAGCATTAAACCAGCATTACTTGCTAGCGCTAATTCACCTTGTGTTTGCGCAAGTGAAGGATTTACTTTAACGACACGTATTGCTAGTCTTAATCTTAAACTATTTGCAAATTGTCTCCATTTAGCAACACTACCATTTAAATTTGATTTATCAAAGTTTGTAAATTGTCCTTCTCCTTCATATTGTTCTAGTTCATTAATTGCTGTTGCTAAATCATCAAAAAAGGCTTGGTATGCTACATCCTGAGGATCATATTCACCTGTAGTAGCTTGATCTTCAAATTTAGTATAACGTATTGGTCCGTAGATGTCTGAGACGCGATGCATTGCTGTTACCTTAATGATGTTAGCTATATGCGTGAATTTTTCTGCACTATTTCCATCTAGCAAAGCTACAGAGTTCTTAATATTTAATGTTTGCGGCATTACGTTACCATATGCATCAGACCATGGAAAACCGTTCCATCCATCAACTAATGAATATGTCATATTATTTACATTACCTGCAAACGGTGTTGGAGGAGTCATGTAACCAGAATAAACGTCACCTATTAGACCTTGTTGTAATTGATAATTCCATGCTGGAGTAACATTAAATACATTTAAAAACATAGGTTGAAATTCGTTTCCTATGTGATTAAACATTTGCGTTAAACTTTGTTCAGTAATGCCATGTGGATTAGTATTTACATTTTCAAAGTCATCTGTACAATTCGTAAAACTAACAACCATAAACGTGGCTAGAGTATATTTTAGTATTTTTTTCATTTTCTTAGAAATTTACGTTAAGATTTAATCCTATACTTCTTGTTGAGGGTTGACCAAAGATATCAACTCCTTGCAGCCCAATTCCAGTACTTGAAGCAATATTGGGGTCAAAAGGTGCATCTTTATATATAAAGAAAAGATTATTTGCAATTAATGATAAATCGATAGACTCAAAGTACTTACTTTTAGTAGGTAACTTGTATGCTAGAGAGAGTTCTCGTAAACTAACATTGGTAGCATCATAAACATATTCTCCTAATAAACCAGCTCGTCCTCCAATTTTAGTGTAGTACTCTTGGGCACTCATCTGTAATGGATTTCCATTAGTGTCTACTACATTTATCATTCCTCCATTAGTATTTCTTGCATCTGCAGAAGCTTGAGAAACACCATAAAAATCATTTACAGCTTCAGTTACACTTACTACATCTCCTCCAAATTTCCCGTCAATTAATATGTTTAATGATAAATTTTTGTAGTTAAATGTATTGCTAAAACCTAAAGTAAAATCTGGTTGAGCGTGTGCTATAGTTTCAAAATCTGTAGTTTCAATTGTTAAAGCACCTCCATCATTTGTAACTATAGGCGTTCCATTTGCATCTCTTCGTATAGAGCGACCTTGAATACTTCCAAAATCTTCACCTTCTACTAATGCATAACCATAACCATTAACTCCAGGAGCAGTTATAACTGCTGTTCCATTTTCTAAATCTGGATGTACTGATATTACTTCATTTTTATTTTGTGCGAAATTTAGAGTTGTATTCCATTTAAAATCATCATTAACTATTGGTTTTGCATTTAAAACTAATTCAATTCCTTTATTTGTAATCTCACCAGCGTTTACTATGTTTTGTGTATAACCAAAAGTATTTGGTTCTGCTGCTATAAAGAAAATTTGATTTTCAGTTGTAGAGCTATAGTATGTTAAGTCTAAACCTAATCTGTTTCCAAAGAAACGCCATTCTGTACCAATTTCGAATGATTTTTGTTTTTCAGGCTCTAAGGTTTCACCAATTCTAGGTGCAAAAACCGCTTGGTCTGCAGAACCAGTTACACCTATTGTTCTTAAAGGTATTGTTGCGTATGCAGGAATATCTTTACCCACTTCTGCATAAGAAGCTCTTATTTTAGCAAAAGAGATATATTCTGGCATTTCAAACATTTCAGATAATACGCCAGTTAAACCAACTGAAGGATAGAAGAAAGAAGAAGATGCTGTGTTAACAAGAGTAGAAGACCAATCGGTTCTGCCTGTTACATCCAAGTATAGCATGTTTTTATAACCAATATTTGCAGCTCCAAAAACAGATTGAACTTCTCTATTAGAAACAGATTGAGAGATATTATTAGTTTGCTCAAAATTAGCTATAGTAAACTCATTCGAAAACCTAAGACCACCTTGACCAGAATCTAATAAGATTTTATCTCCAGTAGAGTATTTAGTAAGACTTGTACCTCCAGTTAAAGTAAGATTAAAGTCTTCTGATAATTCTTTGTTATAGATTGCGATTAAATCAACATATTGTTGCGTATTTTCTGTTTTCTCAAATACATAACGACCTGTGTCTGGAGCAAAAGTAGGATCACTACCAGCATATAATCTTTTATCATACGTGAAAAATGATTTATCAAAACTACCTCTAGATTGTAGAGAGAAATTATCTGTAATTTGATATTTTGCACTTACACTAGCCAAAACTCTTTGTGCGATGTCTTTGCTAGGGTTTCTGTATATTAACCAATATGGATTTTGTTGAATATTTTCATCGAAAGATGTTCTGTATTGATCAAACTGATTTGTTGCTGTATTAAAATATTCAAATCGATTTTTATAATTATTTAAGTCTATTCCAACTGGGTTAAGATATAAACCTGTTAATGGGTTAGAATATAGACCGTTAGTAGGTCTGTTCCATGTTCTTTGATCTGATAGATTAATATTTGCTGAGATTTGTATTTTGTCATCTAAAAAGCTAGCAGTTTCTCTCAAGTTTATAACATTTCTGTTTAATCTATTTTCTGGAATTACACCTCCAGCTGAAGTATTAGCATAAGAAAAATAGGTTTGCGCTTTTTTATTACCAGCACTTAAAGCTATAGATTGAGTTGCTGTATAACCAGTCTCAAAAAAATCATCAATAGTGTTAGATAATCCCCCAGTTTTTGTTCCCCAGGATTTAGGATCTGCTACACTTCCGTTTTCTGCTATGGGTTGGCCAACAGATAAAGATTGGTATTCTGTTTGTAATTCTGGTAATGATATAACTTGATCAACGGTGAAGGTTGAATTAAAATTAACTTTTAATTGTCCTTCTTTTCCACTTTTAGTTGTAATCAATATTACACCATTCGCTCCTTGACTACCATATAATGCTGCAGCCGAAGCACCTTTTAATATAGTCATGCTTTCTACATCATCTGGATTAATTAGAGAAGTGATGTCTCCACCATCTCTATTACCTGTTTGACTACCAAAAATATCGCCTCCAGGTTGTGCACCATTACCATTGTTTTGCATTGGGACGCCATCTATAACATATAAAGGATCATTATTACTAGTAGAAGAATTACCTCTTAATACTACTTTTGTTGATCCACCAACACCAGAAGAACTTCTAGTGATTGTTAAACCAGCAGATTTTCCAGACAAACTATTAATTGGGTTTGTTTGCCTTACTCTAGTTAAATCATCTCCTTTTACATCCTGAGCAGAGTAAGTAAGAGCTTTCCTCTCTTTTTTAATCCCTAATGCAGTTACTACTACTTCTCCTAGACTTTCTGCGTCTTCTTCTAATTGAACATTAATAGTGTTCGATTCTCCTACAGTTTTTTGAACTGAAGTCATTCCTATAAACGAATACGTTATAACATCTCCAGTAGAAGCAGTTAATGAATAATTTCCATCAAAATCTGTTTGCGTTCCATTTGATGTACCTTCTACTACTATATTTACACCAATTAGAGGTAATCCATCGGTTTTTGAAGTAATAGTTCCAATAATGTCTCTTTCTTGGGCAAATGTTATTTGAACCGTAAAGAAAAGTAGAGAGACTAAGAAAGGCAATCTAAAATTGTGTTTCATAATTTAATTGTTTAGTCATTTAATAATGATTTAAAACTATTGATTAAGAAATTAGTAATAAAAAAAAATATATAAACGACATCATTTTATATATAGACAGCATTAAATTATAGATAAGTGATTTTCTTAAAATAAAGATTTGATTATTTTATTGTGAATTAATTATTATATCATTAAAATTGTTGAATAATTACTAAAGTTTAAACAATTAAGTGTGCGATTGTTTTACTTTTTCTAAAAGATATAGTTATTTCATTATTTATTAAAAAAAACCCATATAGTACCATACCTATTAAATATCATTTTATTTTTTGGGTAAGCTTTTTTATATTTAATTTAATTAGATGGGGAAGTTATTATCAAGACTATTGGTATTCTTTTAAGTCTAATCTTGTTACTGTTACTATGGGAATGGTTTTAGGATATGTTAATATATATATATTATTTCCTAGATATGTTCTTAATAAGAAATACGCAAGTTATATTTTCTACTTTATAATTGCCCTTTGTATTTTTTATGTAGTAAGAACAGAGCTTATTTATCAGTTTATAAATGAAAATGTTTGGCCAGAATCTGAAACACCTCAAAATGCCTATTCTTTTAATCATATTATAGTTGTCTTCTTGATTGGTATTTACGATGTAGCATTAGTAACTACAATTAAATTAACTGCCGATTGGATTTTAGAAAGAAAACGAATTGAACAATTACAAGAGGTACAATTAAGAACAGAATTAAATCTTTTAAAATCTCAAATACAACCACATTTCTTTTTTAATACATTAAATAATTTATATGCGCTTACTATAAACAAATCTGATGACGCTCCTAGAGTTATTTTAAAATTATCGGATATGATGGAATATGTATTGTATGAAGTTAATAGTCCAAAAGTAAATTTATTAAAAGAAATACAGCATATAGATAATTATATAGATATAGAGAAAATGCGATTTTATGATAGAATAGAGTCTGAGTTGAATATTACAGGGGAGATTGAAGATGTAAATGTACCTCCTTTGTTGTTTCTCTCTTTTGTTGAGAATTGTTTTAAGCACGGCTTAAAAGAAAACGACAATATATTTATTAAAATGAGTTTTAAAGTTGTAGAAAAAAAATATCTAGAATTTATTCTGGAAAATAATTTCAATCCCAATGCAAATAAAGAAGGTAAGGAGGGAATTGGTTTAAATAATGCTAAACGACGGTTGAACCTGTTGTTTTTGAATGATTTTATAATGGAATCAAAAATAGAAGGTAATACGTATAACTTGTTTTTAAAAATCCCTATTCAATGAAAATTAAGTGTGTTATAATAGATGATGAAAGGCTTGCAATAGAAGTTATAGAGAGCCATTTAAAGAATTTTGATCATGTAGAAGTTGTTGCTTCCTTCGATAATCCATTAAAGGCTTATCCTGTTCTTGAACGAGAAAAAGTAGATGTTATTTTCTTAGATATTAATATGCCACAAATGACTGGTTTTTCATTTATTGAAAACCTTACAAACAAGCCTTTAATTGTAATAACTACAGCTTATAGAGAATATGCTGTAAAGAGTTTTGAATTAAACGTATTAGATTATTTAGTAAAGCCTATACCGTTTAATAGATTTTTAAAAACGATAAATAAAATTTACCAACAAGTATATGTAAATAATGTAAGTGGAGACTCTAATTTACAACAAGAGCCACACATTTTTTTAAAAGTAAATAAGAAATTAATAAAAATTAACCTTAATGATATTCTTTTTATTGAAAGTTTAAAAGATTATATAAAAGTAATAACAACACTTGGTGACTATGTAGTGCATAAATCACTTACAGCAATTACAGAAGAGCTACCTCAATCTAATTTTATGAGAGTACACCGTTCTTATACAATTTCAATAAATAAAATTGTAGCATTAGAAGGTAATACAATAGAAATAGCTACTCGAAAAATTCCAATTGGTAGAAATTATTTAAAAATAGCTAAAGAAAGAATATTTAATATTAACGACAATAAAGAAAACTAATAATACATGTCTAATTCCTTTGAAGAAAACGCAGAGAATATTAAAAAGAACAATTTAATTCCAATAGTTATCATTGCTGGACTATTTTTTGTTTTTGGGTTTGTAACTTGGATTAACGGTGCCTTAATTCCATTTATGAAAACGATTAATGAGTTAACAGATGCACAATCTTATTTAGTAGCTTCTGCATCATATATTTCTTTTGTTGTTATGGCAATACCAGCATCGTACATTATTAAAAAAATTGGATATAAAAAAGGCATGTCTTTAGGATTGGTTATTATGGGGATTGGAGCATTATTATTTATTCCTGCAGCTGGAGCTAGGACATACTGGATGTTTTTAATGGCTATTTTTATTCAAGGTATTGGTATGACATTATTACAAACTGCCTCTAATCCTTACATTACAATTCTAGGTCCACTTAAAAGTGCTGCAAAACGTATTGCAATTATGGGTATTGCAAATAAAGTTGCTGGAGCTTTAGGCTCGGTTATTTTTGGAGCTATTCTTTTATCTGGGATAGATAAAATGAAAGATAAATTAAGTACTGTAGATGACGTTGAAAAACTCCAATTACTGGATTCTATGGCAGATAGCGTAGTAACACCATATATTATTATGGCTATAGTCTTATTTATATTAGGTATATTAATAAGAAAAGCGCCTTTACCAAATGTCAAAGCAGCTCCAATTAAAGCTACTGAAGCAGGAGAAACAGCAAAGACTAATATTTTTCAGTTTCCACATTTATGGCTAGGTGTTTTAGCTTTATTTGTATATGTTGGAGTAGAGGTTATAGCTGGAGATACTATTATATCGTACGGTATTTCATTAGGAATACCTACAGAAGAGGCTAAGTTTTTTACATTATTTACACTTATAGCTATGGTATTTACTTATGCTTTAGGGGTGTTTTTAATTCCAAAATATATAAGTCAGGCATTGGCTTTAAAAGCCAGTGCGATTTTAGGTATTATATTATCATTTAGTATTGTATTTACTAGCGGTTTTACATCTGTTCTTTTTGTTGCAGCTTTAGGATTTGCAAACGCTTTAGTTTGGCCTGCTGTATGGCCTTTAGCATTAAAAGGACTTGGTGAGTTTACAAAAACAGCATCAGCATTACTTATAATGGCAATTTCAGGTGGAGCAATTCTTCCATGGTTATATGGAAAAATAGTAGATATTAATAAAGCAGATTTAATTTCCCAAGGAATTAATGAGTCTCTAGTATCTTCACAAGCGTCAACATATGGCTATTGGATATTACTGCCTTGCTATATTATTATTATGTATTATGCTTTTTTTGGACATAAAGTAGGTTTGAAAAAACAAGATTAGATTGTAATATGGCAAAGAGAATAGAATCTGTAGATATTTTGCGCGGGTTTACTATTGTCGCAATGATATTAGTAAATACGCCAGGAACATGGAATGCAATATATACACCACTTAAACATGCAGAATGGCATGGGCTAACACCTACAGATTTAATATTCCCTTTTTTTTTATTTATAGTTGGGATATCAATTTACTTCGCCTATAAAAATAAAATAGCTACTGCATCTATTTATAAGAAAATAATATATAGAAGTTTAAAATTAATTGGACTTGGACTTTTTTTAAATTTATTTTTACCGTTTTTTCCTTTTATTAATGGTTTTGAAACATTAAGAATTCCTGGTGTTTTACAGCGTATAGGTGTTGTTTTTTTATTAACAGCTATACTATATCTTAATTGTAATTGGAAAAAGCTACTAGGCTTAGCTATATTAATTTTAATAAGTTATTGGTTGTTTATTGGTTTTGTCCCTATTCCTAATCTATACGTAACAATACCTACTTTTGATAGAGCTCCAAACAATTGGGTAAATTATATAGATTTGCATATTCTTGGAAAACATATGTGGCAACCTGATTATGACCCAGAAGGATTATTAAGTACAATTCCTGCAATTGTAACGTGTATTATTGGAGTTCTAATAGGTAAATTAATAGATGGTTTAACACATATGAAATTATTGATTTTAGCTGCTGTAGCACTCTTAGTATCGGGCTATGTTTTTAATATATGGTTTCCTATTAATAAAGCTATTTGGAGTAGTAGTTTTGTTCTTGTAACTAGTGGCTGGGCAGTTTTAATTCTTGCAGCAATTTATTATCTAAAAGACATAAAGAAAATTGAATTTGGAACCATTTTTAAATATGTAGGTATGAATGCTATTACTATTTATTTTCTTTCTAGTTTTATTACAAAATCAATGTATTTAATTAAAATAGGAGAAAATAGTAATATTCATTCTTATTTATACGAAACAGTATTCGTTCAATCATTCTTTTCAGAAAAACTATCATCATTGTTGTATGCGATAGTTGTCGTGATATTTTATTTAGGATTAGGTTATGTGCTTTATAAAAAAAAGATATTTATTAAAGTTTAAACAGTCTTAGTTAAATAACTGTTTAATAAAGAGTTCTAACTCTTGTCCTTTAGGAACTAATATTTTCTTTCTTATTCTATAACGTATTGATTTAATTGAAGGTAATGTCATATTACGTGCATTCATTATTTCTTTTGTGCTTAAATTAAGATAGATAAGATGACAAATTTCGCGTTCAGATTTTGAGAGTTGAGGAAATCTTTTAGCTAGTTTTTGTTCAAAATCTTCATTTGTTTTTTGTAAGCTTTCAGAAATACTATCAAGTCTTTTTTCTGCTTGTAATTGATTTTTTAATTGTATTAATATAGATTGATATTCATCAATTACTATTTTAGTATTATCACTCTTTCTAAGTGTTTTAAGACGTTCTGTTAACTCTTTATTAAAACTAGAACGCATTTTGTTATCTGTTAGTAAACGTTCTACTTTATAACGTAGAAAGAGTATTCTTTCATTTAATAAGTTTGCTTCTAATTCTTGCTTTTGTATATTTTGAATATTAATTCTTTTTTGATAACGGTAAGCGAAAATAAAACCTATCATAGCTATCGTTGTAACACAAAACAATATAGCGTACCATTGTTTTTGTAAGCGTTGCGATTTATTTTGAACCGTTAGTTGTGTTTTTTTTGCTTCATAGTTTAAACTATCGGTTAAAGTTTTTTTGCTGTAATTATAATTTAATTCAATAGCTTTTATCTTTTCAGATTGAGAATTATTAAAAACAGAGTCTTCGTACTTTTTATATGTTTGGTAATATTCTAAAGCGATTTTGTATTGTTTTTTTACTTTAGCAACTCTATAACGTTCTTTATTTATTATAGCAATTAGTTTTTTGTTACCATAGTTTTGTGCAATTTTCTCAGAACTATCTTGGTATTTACTAGCCTCACTATATTGTTTAAGTTTTCTTGTGGTAATAGCTAAGTCTCTATAGGTGTTAGCTAATCGTTCTAGTTTTTCGTTTTTAGAGTATATTAATGCGTTTCTTTTTTGAATTTCTAAAGCTTCTATGTACAGTTTTTTCTTTTTATATATTCTTGCAATATTATTGTTTGCATCAGCAATTCTTATATCTTTTCCATAATATCTTTTGGCACTATCTAATATTGCTAATGCTTTTTCATATTTTTTTTTGTGATATAAAAAATAGCCATAGTTATTTAGTGAGACAGCATAATTTGTAGAGTCTTTTTTGCGTATAGGTAACGCCTTTTGCATATAATTAATAGCTTTATCATAATTACGATTGGCACTAAAAAGCATCGCTATATTATGATATGAACGACCAATGTTGTTTGAGTCTTTAGTAGTTTCTTTAATCTCCAATGCATTAATGTAATACTTTAGGGCTTGATCATAGTTGTTTCTACGGCGTTCTATAATACCAAGGCAATCATAAGCAAGTGCCATCTTTTCTAGACGATCAGAATAGTAATAACTAGTTTTCAATGTCGTTATGGCTGTTTTTAAATGAACTTCAGCCTCTAAAGGATTGGAAGTGTCTTTTAATATTCCTAATTCCATATGGTGTCTTACAATTAGAGAATCTGAATTAGCAACACTTAGTAGGTTTGAAATAGAGTCTATTCTATTTAGATTTCTTTGTCCAAAAGATAAAGAAGAAGTAAAAAGAAGTAATAGTAAAAGGGAATATTGTTTTCTCATCATTTTTACAAAAGAACAACAAAAATATAGCATTTTTTCAATTTGCTACTTTTTGCTACTATTAGATAATAGTTATTATAATTGGTATAATAGTTTTTTATCTCTTTTCTTTCTTTATATAAAGAGATTTAAAGAAAGTTGTAATTAAAATAATAATTTAAAAGAAACATTTGGAGTAAAACCTAATGAAAAGCGTTGTATTACTTGTTCTAGTATAACTTCACGTTCTTCAGGTGTAGCTCCTGTGGTACCTTCAATAGCGATTCCTCCATCATCTAAAGGTTTACGTTCTGCTTTATAGGTTATGTTTAAAGGTTTTACTCTATTATATATATTTAAGAATGATACACCAAATTGAGCATCTAATGAATTAATCTTAAAATCATACAAAATGGAAGCATCTAATCGATGAAAATCTGGAAGTCTATCGCTATTTATCCCACCAAAATTAACAACTCCTGCATTTTCACCATCAGCGTCAATTTTTATTTCATAGTTATCTACTGGTGTGTTTGGTTTTCCTGTTCTATATTGCCAACCTAAAGCAAATTGCCAGTTATTTAATTTAAGAGAATTAGAAATTCTAAACTGATGTGTAATGTCATTATTACCTGGGAATTTAGATGGAGTATCTTTTAAAATAGGAAATTGAAAAGTAATATCGTTAAAAGTATAACCAGCCCATATCTTGTAATTATTCCATTTATATTTTAATAAAATATCTACACCTTTAATAGTGCTTTCTCCTTCTTCTAAATTTTCTAAAGGGTTACTAAATCCATTAGTAAATGTGGTTAATCCTTTTAGTTCCTTATAATAAGCATCAATATCTATGTTTAAACGTTTATAGTGGTATAATAAACCACCAGAAATTTGATTACTTGATAATAAAGGGTATTGTTCGTTATCAGACAGGCGCCATAAGTTGTTTTCTAAACGTAATTCAGTATGATTAAATTCTATTAATTGAGAAATAGGTTGGTGTCTCCTTTCAATGGCTGCTTTTACTCTTATACGCTTGCTAATAGGATGTTCGAAATTAATTCGTGGTTCAAGTAGAAATTGCCCTATAACATTGTAATGTACAAACCTAAGCCCAGCATTTATAAGTCCCTTATTTTTTAATTGTAATGTATACTCTCCAAACAACGCATTGTTTAAATTACTGTTGTCTTGCTCAAGTACTTCTTTTTCATTGTCTATGGGCTTTTCTTTACTAATAATAACATCTAAATCTGTATAAGAGAGTTGGTAGCCTAATGTTAGTTTTTGAGACTCTTTAATTTGAGTAGTAGAAGAGAGGTTTAATCCAACATCAATAATATCATTTTTACGAATATTAATTTCTGCTAAATCTAAAATACCATCATCTGTTTCGTCTTTTATTTCATTATTTTGGTAAAACGAATTATACTCAGAAAAATAAGCGGTAATATTTTCTTGTTGTTTGTCATTAGATTTATGTTCCCAATTAAAGCTAAAGCCTTTGTTTTTAGTAATTAATGAGTCTACAAGTACTTCATCTCCTCCTTGAAAATCGAAATCTAAACGATTTCTTGTATATAAGGCACTTAATGTAATATTATTTTTAGCATTAGGTTTTATAATAAGTTTAGTACTTACATCAGCAAAATTAAATTTATTATTACTCGTTTCGGGACTATAATCATCATCGGTTTCTAACACTAATATATTCCCGTTACTATCCTTTGCAACACCAAAATTGGTAAAAATCTTATCTACATAACTATCATATGTAGGTGTTTCCCATAAATCGGCATAAGATCGTCTTGCAAATGCATAAAGCGCAATTTTATTAGACAAAGGTGTTTTTATATAGCCATTTAATGATAAACCATCCATTTCAAAACCACCTTTAGTTTTTTGAGGAATTTTATCTCCACTGGAAATATCTATAATTCCAGAAATACGATCGCCATAACTAGCACTAGTACCTGATCTATATATTGTAGCTTTTTCTGTGGCAAATGGATTAAATAATGAAAACATACCATAGAAATAACCAGTATTATATAATTTAATATTGTCATATAAAATTAGGTTTTGATCTGGAGAACCACCTCTAATTTGAATACCAGTTGCCGACTCATCTAGAGAACTAATTCCTGGAATTAACTGGATACTTTGTAATATGTCTGGAGTTACTAAACCAGGTAATATTCCTAAAGCATTTTGAGATACATCTATAGAACCATCTTTATTTCTATCAATACCACTAGTAACATAACCTAATAAAAAAACATTCTCTAAAGTCTCGGTAAATTCTAATGTGTTTTCGGGAGCGCCTTCTTTTATTATAATTTGATCTGCTGTTATTTTTTCAAAAATTAAACCCGTTTCAGTTTCTATAACTGTTAAAAGGTCAAGCCATGTAATGGCTTTGATATCAAGAGATATTACTTTGTCTTTTATTACATCAATAGCATAAGAAAAACTAACATTGTTTCTTTTCTCTATATCTTTTATTACAGATGATAATGGAGTCTCCTTATAATCATAATCAAGTTTTTTTTGAGCATGAATCGTTATAGATATACAAAATGCTATTAAAAAAAAGCACTTATTCATAAGATTACGTAGTTTATGGGAGTACAAATATAACTATTGCTATTTATTTTGTAGCATTATAATATTTTCATTACTAGATTTTTTATAAGTAATGCCCATAGGTACTAGAGTCGTTTTTAAAGCAGTATCAAGATTTTTGTGACTAAAATTACCTGTAAATAATCTATTAGTATTTATTGAACTAGTTTCAAAAGTAACAGAGTAATAATTACTTAATTCTTCTAAAACTATAGAAAACGGTTGCGCTTTAAATGAAGAAACACCTTGTTTCCATTTGGGTGCTTGTTCTTCAAAAATACCTTCATTAATTTTAGAATCTGAGATATTTACTTGCATTCCTTTAGTTAGAATAAAAGTTTTTGTTAAGTCATCTAATTTATTAAAACTCACTTTTCCTTTATAACATTTCAGTTCAAAAAATGACCTGTCTTTAATATTAAATTGTGTTCCTAGTACTTTAACAATGCCCTTGGAAGTGTTTACTATAAAGTCATTTCCTTTTGTTACCGTGAAATAAGCTTCACCTGTTAAATTTAATTGTCTATCATTATTCCAAAAAAAGCGTTTAAGTGTGATACTAGAATTTGCATTTAAATTTACAATAGAGCCATCTGCTAATGTAATATTTTGAGTTTCACCTATAGCTGTGGTGTAGGTTTTAGAAGAATTAAGAAAAAGTCCAGAACTTATAATTATAATTGCAGCAACAGTTATAGATTGCCATAATTTAATAACATTAGTCCTTTTTTGTTTAGATTTAAGTTTAAGTTTTACTGCTTTTAAAGCAGCCTCTGTGTCTATATTTGGGCCTTCTAGTAGTTGTACTTCTTTATTAATAATATTAAATTGCTTATAGGCTTTAGTTTTTTCAAAAGCTATGCGCTCTTGCTCAGAGAGCTCTCCAGCAATCCAGCGTCCTAAAAAAGTATCATCAGTATCGTAATTTTCTGCCATTTATCTAGTGTCTTATTAATTAGACATTTAAAAAATAAAGTACCCTATTTTATATTTTAATTTCTTTTCCTAAAAGTGCTCTTAACTCTTTTAAAGCTTTACTCATTCTTCGTTCTATAGCTTTTACAGTTAGTCCTGTTATTTCAGCAATTTCTTTATAAGTTTTGTTTTCTACTCGACTTAATAAAAAGACTTCACGTTCTTTTACAGCTAAAGCACTTATAGCTGTTTTTAATTTTTCTCTAAACTCGTCAATCTCAATTAGAAAATCGGGACTTTCATAATCTGCATGATCGCTAACCGTTTTTTGATGCTTTAAAACAACTTTTTGATGCGCAACTTCATTTAAAAAGGAATTATTACTTGCCGTATAGATATAGGATTTAGCTTTAGAAAAAGTAATTGTAGCACAGAGCTTCCAAAGTTTTACAAATACATTTTGTACAATATCTTCAGCTTGCTGTAAATCGCCACATTTGTAATATATAAATTTGGTTACTGGTTCATAAAACTTACGAAACAGTTGATTATAATTTTTTTCTTCACAAATTGAAGGCTCTTTTTCTGACATGTTTTACTGAATAAAGGACTCAAAAGTACTTAAAGTATTAAAATAAATCTAAAAAAAAATAGGGTGTATTATAGTTTTTCTGTCTTAAAGTAGAATAGCAATCTATAAAACCTTTTAAAATCTACATTATGAATAAAATAGCCTACTTATTGTTTTTTGTTGCATCCTTAAGTTATTGTCAAGAATGGAATACTAATATTGATGATGCAAAAAAAACGGCTAATGAAAAAGGACATAAGATAATATTAGTCTTTTCTGGGTCAGATTGGTGTGCGCCTTGTATGAAATTGGAACGTGAAATATGGGATTCTGAAGTGTTTAAAACATATTCAAAAGAACATTATACGCTATTAAAAGCCGATTTCCCAAAACGTAAAAAAAATGCACTACCAGAAACTTTACAAATCCATAATAACAAGCTTGCAGAACAATATAATCCCAATGGCTATTTCCCTTTAGTTGTTGTTCTAGATAAAGAAGGTAAAGCTTTAGGGCAAATGGGGTACGAGAAAATTGAACCTAAAAAGTATATAGACAAACTTAACGCCTTTTAATGTTAATGAAAAAGAAGATTCTAATATATAGCCTTTTTCTATGTTTAGGTATAACTAATGCCCAAGAAACTCATAAGCGTACGCTTATGTTAATGGGTAGTCGTTTTGATATTACTGTAGTATCGACTACTAAAGATAACGCAAATAAATATATAGATATAGCTATAGCAGAAATCTCTAGAATTGAAAAACTAATCTCATCCTGGGATGCTAATTCACAAACTACATTAATAAACCAAAATGCAGGAGTAAAAGCTGTAAAAGTTGATTTAGAATTATTTGAGTTGATAGAAAGAGCAGTACAAATTTCAAAGCTAACAGATGGTGCTTTCGATATAAGTTATGCTTCAATGGATCGAATATGGAAGTTTGATGGTAGTATGAACAAAATGCCATCTAAGGAAAAAATTAAAAACTCTGTAGCTAAAGTAGGATACAACAATATTGTTTTAAACCATGAAACGCAAACTGTTTTCTTAAAGCATAAAGGAATGAAAATAGGTTTTGGAGGCATAGGTAAAGGGTATGCAGCAGATAAAGCCAAAGCACTCTTAAAAAGTAAAGGAGTATCTGCAGGCATTATAAACGCTTCAGGAGATTTAAATACTTGGGGAAAACAAACCAATGGAGACGATTGGCAAGTCGCAATAAAAAATCCTTTAAATAAAAATAAAGTATTTGCATTGTTACCTATTTATGAACAAGCAGTTGTAACCTCCGGAAATTACGAGAAGAGTGTAACCTTTAACGGTAAAAAATATACACATATTATAGATCCAAGAACGGGTTACCCAAGTAGTGGTATCGTTAGTGTAAGTGTACTTACTTCTAGTGCAGAATTAGCAGATGCTATAGCAACGTCCATTTTTGTGATGGGGAAAGAAGTAGGTCTTGATTTTGTAAATCAATTAAAATCAGTTGAATGCATTATTGTAGACGATTCTGGCAAAGTACATTATTCTAATAATATTAATAAATCCAATTAAAAAATAAAGATTGAATATGAATAGATTACTTTTTGTAATAATAGCTTTAGTTGTAATTAGTTTGAGCTCTTGTAGTACAGTAAAAGAATATGAAAAAGTGAATATAAACGATCCAGATATGAAATTATCTGCATTGACAATTAATCGTTTTGAAACTAATTTTCAAGTATATCGAGAAGCTGCTTCTGGAGCTAATGGAGGTAAAGCAGGTGGAGGATGTGGTTGTAACTAATATGAGAAAGTTCCTATTTTTTACTTTGTGTTTTAGTACAACGTTTGTTTTTTCGCAAACAAAACCTATAGATTCTTTAAATAGCTATAAAAAGCGAGTTTTAGAATCTACAGAGGTAGATTTTTTAATGAGTTACTATAGACAAGATGGTAATCATGCCTCAGTCACTGGCGGTATTGGTAATGAAGAACTCACAGATATTACACCAACTTTTGTAGTAGCTATTCCTTTAAATGCAGACGATGTCTTAACAGTAGATGCAGGTATTTCTGCTTATACTTCAGCTTCATCAAGTAATTTAGATCCATTTGATGCTAGTGGAGCTTCAGGAAATGGAGAAGAAGAAGATAAAAGAGCAGGAGCAGTTACAGGAAGTCCATGGGTAGCATCATCAGGAGCATCTGCTCAAGATGTTTGGGGTACAATAAATGCTAGTTATAGTCATAGTTCAGACAATAGAAACAATATTTGGACAGCCAATGTTGGTTTTGCAGCAGAATACGATTATGTATCTGCAGGATTTGGTGGTGGTTTTACAAAACTGTTTAATGAAAAAAATACAGAACTAGGAATTAAAGGACAAGTCTATTTAGATACGTGGAGTCCTAAATATCCTACCGAGTTAGATTCTTATAATGAAGCCGGACAAAATTTAAATAATGGTTTCTTTAGTAATATAGATATCTTAGATCAAAACGGCAATATAATAGATAAAAATGGACCAGTAGTTTGGTCACCATTTAACACTACTTTAATTCAAGATAAGTCAAGAAATACGTATTCATTGTCCCTTAGTTTTTCTCAAATATTAAACAAAAATGCTCAAATCTCTTTGTTTTTTGATGTTGTGCAACAAGAAGGATGGTTGGCTAACCCAATGCAACGTGTTTATTTCGCAGATAGAGATAATTATTATGTAGGTAATGCGGCAAGTATTCCAAATTATGCTACACCAGAAAATACAGACGTATTTCATTTAGCAGATGATATAGAACGTTTGCCAAATTCTAGATTTAAAATTCCAATTGGAGCACGTTTTAACTACTATCTCAATGAGACATTTGCTTTAAGAACCTACTATCGTTATTATATGGATAATTGGGGAGTAAATTCTCATACAGCTAGTATAGAGTTACCAATAAAATTAGGTTTAGGTAAATTTACGTTCTATCCAAACTATCGCTTTTACAATCAAACTGCAGCAGATTATTTTGCGCCTTATGAAACTCATTTGTCTACATCAGAATTTTATACATCAGATTATGATTTGTCTAAATTTAATAGTCATCAATATGGTTTAGGTTTTAAATATTATGATGCATTTACCAAGTTTAAAATCTTCAAATTTGGATTAAAAACTTTCGATTTAAAATATAGTATTTATGATAGAAGCGATGGCTTAAAAGCTGGGATTATATCTACAGCATTTAAATTTGTTTTAGATTAATTGTATTGATATTTATTGAAATAATTTCCCAAAGAACCTTCAAACTATATAAACAGAAAATATCTTATCAAACTTTCTTTTTAGATTAATAGCACAAGTTTGAAGGCTCTTTGGAATAAATTAAGAATTACACAGCATAAATAATATAACTTAAGTTTGTCAAGGAATAAATAATTTATATACAAAAAACTCTTAAGTAAAAACTTAAGAGTTTTTTGTATATAATAGATAATCATAATGTTATATTTTATATTTGATTTATGAGGGATAAAAAAAACTGTTTTTTTCTACTTTGCTTTTTAATTAGCATATATGCTTATGCTCAAAAGACTATAACGCCAGAACGGATTACAATAGAAGACGGTTTATCACAAGGTTATGTGTCTTCGATAATTCAAGATGAAAAGGGGTTTTTGTGGATGGGCACTAAAAATGGATTGGATAGATATGATGGAGAGCAGTTTAAAAACTTTTCTGAAGAAATAAAAGCACCCTATAATTTTAAGAGTGAAAGTATAATAGCTTTAAGAGGTGGAGATGGTTTTATCTTAATAGGAACAGAATCTGGTATTAGTTTCTATCAAAAATCAACAAAACGCTTTTTTAGCTTAAACTTCCAGACTATCCAGAATCACTTGAAAAAAAACCAAGTGTTTTAGAAATAGTGAAAGATAATTCAGGAAACTATTGGTTAGGGGAGATTATCCATCAGAAGGAGGAACCATTCGTTACGAAACCATTGGTACTGATCCAAACCGTATTTTAATTATGGATTTTGATGCGGTATTACATATTGATTTTGTTGATAATACGGATGCAACGACTACACAAGTAAAACTTTTTGAAGGAACAAACCGTATTGAAATTCATGCAACTAATATCCCAGACTTATCTAACACTAAAACTCAAGGGCTTGAAAATATAGATGGTACTGCTGCAATTATAGTACCTGGTCGTAATGCAGTTACATGGTCAGCTTCAAATGATGTCGTTGCTTTTATACCTGTAACAGGAGAAGTTGCAGACTCTTGTGGAGTAGACACTTTTATAGCTTCGCAAACCACTTTTGATTGTTCAAACTTAGGCGTAAATACTGTAACACTTACAGCTACCGATACTAATGGAAATATTACAGAACAAACTGCTACAGTAACAATTATAGATACTAATGGTTATTGTAATGAGTTACCTATCGCAGCAAAAGTAATGTTACAAGGAGCAGCAATAAACCCTAATGCTGGAGAAGAACAATTAATGAGAGATGACTTAAGAGTTAATAGTTTACTTCCGACAACAAGTCCTTATACAGATGGGAAAACAATAGATGCAGCATTATTTAATGTCACAGGAAATGATGCTATTGTCGATTGGATTTGGGTAGAAATTAGAGACGCAAATAGTGCGACTACAGTAGTTCAAGGACAATCAGCATTATTACAACGCGATGGAGATATAGTAAGCACTACAGATGGCACTTCGCCATTAGTATTTAATAGGCTTTCAGGCGATTATTATATAGCGATTAAACATAGAAATCACTTAGGTATTATGACGGCAAATACGTTTGGTTTAAATAATACATTAATGATGATCGATTTTAAAGATGCTAATAATCAGATAACCTTTGGGACAGATGCGCAAACGACATTTGGTATGCCAAATGGAGTAGTGGCTATGTGGGCAGGAGATACAAATGGAGATGGACGATTAAATTATTCAGGAGCTTTATCTGATGTGCCAGGAATAAGAAGTCAAGTATTTAACGACCCGAATAACTCTGTGTTTGGTGGACCACCAGTTGCTAGTTATCAATCTGAAGGTTATAATGGTTTCGATGTGGATATGAATGGTTTAACTGTATATTCAGGAGGATTAAGTGATGTATTACATGTTAGAAATAACATTTTTAATAATCCATCAAATTCTATATTTGGAGGTCCACCAACATTAACATATTTATTTACACAACAATTGCCAGAAAATTAAAATACTCTTCCCCCTTAATTATAATAATCAGGATTAGTACTATTTAAAGTGAAGAGGTAAATGGTGCTATTTTAAGAACTCCCAAACTAGATTTGGGAGTTTTGTTTAAAAAATGAAAAAAGTAAAAAAAAATAGGGTGTATTGTTTATTCTCTGTCATAGGTATAGGTAACAAAATTAAACAACCCTACTTATGAAAAAAATTACACTCTTCACCTTAGCATTATTATGCTTTGCGTTTTCGTTTTCACAAAATTTCAATTATCAAGCAGTAGTTAGAGATGCAGCAGATGCACCTGTAACTAATCAATCTATATCAGTATGGATAGCAATACGTATAGGAAGTCCTACGGGAAGTATTGTATATAATGAAGAACATACTGTAACTTCAAACAATCAAGGTGTTATTACTTTACCAGTAGGAGGAGGAACTTCTGGAGCTAATTTTTTGGCAATAGACTGGGCACAACAAAATCAATGGATTGAAACTCGAGTAGATGTTACAGGAGGTACTAACTATGTAACACTTGGTGTAAGTAAGTTACAACATGTTCCATATGCATTACATGCTTTAACGAGTGAATCATCTACAGACGCAGGACCCTTTGATTATACTAATAATGTAGTAAGTAATGCTAATGGAAGCGCTACTATAGATGACTTTGTTTTTGGATCGTCTCAATTAGATGTTAATGGAGGGTTTAGTCCAGCACTTAATAATAGAATGTATTTTGACAAAAGTAAAGCCGCTTTTAGAGCAGGATATACATCAGGAGATTCATGGGATGAAGACAAAGTTGGTAATCACTCTGTTGGATTAGGAGAAGGAGGTATTGCAAGTGGAAGTAATTCTTTTTCTATGGGGCGAAATGCTAATGCCACAGGGAACTATTCTGTAGCTTTTGGTTTAAATGCAGGAGGTTTTGCAGATTATGCAAGAGGTTTTGGATTAACGGCACGTGCCTTTGGGCAACATTCTACAGCAATAGGAAGACAAGTAATAGCAAACTCTATGGCAGAAACACAATTAGGACAATACAGTACGTTTGTTTCTGGTTCGGCAGATACTTGGGTACCTACAGACCGTTTATTTGTAATAGGAAATGGAGAAGAAGACATAAACTTAGCATTAAATAGTGATGCTTTAGTAATGCTAAAAAATGGTAATACAACATTACATGGAAACTTTACTATAGATGCAGATAATGTAGGCGGAAGTGCTGGATATACTTTGCCAGGGCAAGACGGAACATTAAACCAAATTATGCAAACCGATGGCGCAGGAAATGTGTCTTGGGTAACACCAGCAGCTGATGCGATACCAAATGGTGGAACTAATGGCTATGTTTTGGCTACAGATGGAGCAGGAGTGTTATCGTGGGTAACTAATGATGATGCGGATGCAGACCCAACTAACGAAATAGAATTACCAACGCAAACAGGAGAGTCAGGTAAATTCCTAACAACAGATGGTACAGCAGTTAGCTGGCAAGATGCGCCTGATGAGTTACCTACTGGAGGAGCTACGGGACAAGTATTAAGTACAGATGGTTCTGGAGTGTATTCTTGGATAAACCAAACAGCAACAGCATCTTTCACAACTACAAGTAATGTTACGAGTAATACAAATGGAACTATTGCTACAGATGATTTCGTTTTTGGTAGTTCGCAATTAGACAATCTTACAGGAGCTGATGATAATTCTAGAATGTTTTTTGATAAAAGTAAAGGCGCATTTAGAGCTGGTAATGAAGTAGATGGTTTTGGAGGTTTTGACGATGCCAATGTAGGTCCTTTTACTGTAGGATTTGGACAACGTAATGTAGCTTCAGGTTGGTATGCTTCTACGCTGGGAGGGCAACGAAATGTCTCTTCAGGATTTTATAGTATGACAATGGGAGATAATAATACAGCTTCTGGTAATTACTCAGTAGCTTTAGGTAGAGACACTAACGCATCAGGAACAGAATCTGTTGCTTTAGGATATAGTATTACTGCAGAGTCTAGAGGGCAAACCACACTTGGGCAATTAAATACAGCTGTTGCTGGTAATGCAAATGTACATGTCCCAACCGATCGCTTATTAGTTGTTGGTAATGGAACATCAGATATCAATGGTGTTAATTATTCTGATGCTTTTGTAATATTAAAAAATGGAAATACAACCTTAAATGGAACTTTAACTATAGATGGGGATAATCAAGGAATGGAAACAGGATATACTTTCCCTGCACAAGATGGTACTGCAAATCAAATAATGAGTACAGATGGTTCTGGAACAGTATCATGGATTGATGCGCCTTCAGGAGGCGGTGCTACTTTGCCAGTTGGAGGAACTAACGGACAGCTATTATCAACAGATGGTTCTGGAAATTATAGCTGGGCAACTGATGCTGTAGATGATGCCGATGCAGACGCTACTAATGAAATAGAATTGCCAACAGGAGGAACAGATGGACAAGTTTTAAAAACAGATGGATCTGGAAACTATGCATGGATTACCGATGCTGTAGATGATGCAGATGCCGATGCTACTAATGAAATAGAATTGCCAACAGGAGGAACAGATGGACAAGTTTTAAAAACTGATGGTTCAGGAAATTATGCTTGGGTAAACCAAACAGCAGCTAGTACAGTTGCTTTTTCAACAACTGCTAATGTAACCAGTAATGCACCAGGAGCTATGGCTACTGACGATTTTGTATTTGGTAGTACGCAATTAGATGATATTACGAGTGGTACTGACGATGATTCAAGAATGTTTTTTGACAAAAGTAAATGGGCATTTAGAGCAGGAAAAGCTTTTCTGGATGATTTTGATACCGCTAATGTTGGAAGAGGTTCTGTTGCTTTTGGTGAAGATAATGTTGCCAGTGGAAACTATTCATTTGTTTCAGGTTTTGGAAATACTGTTACTAATTCTGGTAGTGCATTAGGGTCAGGAAATATAGTATCTGGGCCAAATAGTTTTGCTTCAGGAAGAAACTTAATAGTAGATGGCTTATCAGAACAAGTTTTTGGTTATTATAATATAGCTTCAGGTGGCCAAACAGTTTCAGATGTCCTAACCGATCGTTTATTTGTTATTGGTAATGGTACGAGCCCTTCAGGTAGAAGTGATGCTTTGGTGATGTTGAAGAATGGAAATACAATATTGAATGGAGAGTTAACCATAGACGGAGATAATGTAGGAGGAAGTGCAGGGTATACTTTACCAGCACAAGCAGGAACTAATGGTCAAGTAATGACTACCGATGGTTCTGGTAATGTTTCTTGGGCAGCACCTGCTGCAGATGGAGATTCAGATCCAACAAATGAAATAGAATTACCTACACAAACAGGAAATTCAGGAAAAATATTAAGTACTGATGGAACTTCTCCTTCTTGGGTTGATGCACCTACTGAATTACCAACAGGTGGAACTATAGGACAAGTGTTAAAAAGTGATGGTGCTGGAGGATCTGCTTGGTCTAGTGATATTGAAGCAACAAGTGTAAAAATTGTCAATTTACCAGCCTTTAATGTAACTTCTAATTCGACCGCTTATACAACAGCAGGAGAAAAAGAAGTGGGAGATTGGAATGTTACTCATAACACAGATTTATTTAATGATGGTAACCATTTAAATATTACAAACGGACGTTTTACAGCACCTGTAAGTGGGTTATACTTTTTTTCTGCTCAGGTTAGAATAGATGGTATGAACGGGACTTCAGGAGCAGCGTATTCACGTTTAATGATTGTAAAAAATGGTGATAAAAAAACGTTTAGAAATGGATTACATTCTATCAGAAATGTAGATTCAGGTACAGCAAATTGGGATACACAAAGTGTAAGCGGTATTTTAAAATTGAATGCAAATGATTACGTTTCAGTATTTATTGAGTCTACAGGAGATACAAATTTTACACTTCAAATAGAATCTGGGTTTAATGGCTATTTGGTAAATAGATTATAAGAGTATAAAATAGGATAACAAGTATTTTAAGAGTTATAATCTTAATACAAGAATAATTTAAGAAATAACTAAACATCAAATAAAATGAAAAAAGAGAGCCTCTTCATCTTAGCATTATTTTGCTTTGGTTTTACATTTTCACAATCATTTAATTATCAAGCCGTTGTTAGAGACGCATCTAACAACGTAGTAGTTAATCAATCTATTGGTGTAGAACTTTCTGTTACAGAAGGGAATCCAGCAACAGGAACATATTTATATACAGAAACTCATACGGTTACATCTAATGGGTATGGCGTAATATCGTTATCTGTAGGAGCTGGAACATCATCAGATGATTTTAATTTGATAGACTGGTCTATTCAAGACCATTGGCTAGAAATATCAGTAGATATTACTGGAGGAACCACCTATGTTTTAATGGGGGATTCTAAACTACAACAAATACCATATGCTATGTATGCTGCAAAAAGTGGTAATGAAGGACCTTTTTCTACTACAGCTAATGTAACCAGTAATGCTAAAGGTGATCTTGCTACGGATAATTTTGTATTTGGTGGTACACAATTAGATAATGATACTGGAACATTAGCAGATGAATCTCGATTTTTTTACAATAAAAATAAAGGTGCTTTTAGAGCAGGTTATAGTGCAAATCAATGGGATGATGTTAATGTAGGTCCTGGATCTGTTGCTATGGGAACTAGTAATACCGCAAGCGGAACAAATAGTATTATGTTTGGACATTTAGGTGTCGCATCTGGTCTAAATACCATAGCTATGGGGTATAACAATACTGCATCTGGAGCAACAGCAGTTGGTATTGGTAATGGTAATACGGCTTCGGGCGTAGGAGCAATAGCTATAGGAACACAAAATACCGTAAGTGGTATTAGCGGTTCTGCATTAGGAGTTTCAAATGTAGTATCTGGTACAGCAACATCCCAAGCTATTGGTGAAGGGTTAACAGCAGAAACGTATTATCAAACAAGTATAGGAGCGTATAATACAGCAGCTACTCCTACTGGTAATACTATAACACCTAATGAAAATGATCGCCTATTTGTAATAGGTAATGGATATGATGATCTTTTTAATGCTAGTGTTGTTAGAAGTGATGCTTTAGTGATGTTAAGAAATGGAAATACAACCTTAAACGGGGCATTAACCATAGATGGAGATAATGCAGGGGCAGGAGCAGCATATACTTTACCAGCACAAGCAGGAACAGATGGTCAGGTAATGAGTATAGATAATTCAGGTAATGTGTCTTGGGTAACTAACGATGCAAATGCAATACCCAATGGAGGTACCAATGGTTTTGTGATGCAAACAGATGGGGCAGGAAATTATACATGGGTAACTAATAATGATGCAGATGCAGATGCAACCAACGAAATAGAGTTGCCAACTGGAGGAATAGACGGACAAGTATTAAAAACGAATGGTAGCGGAGTATACACCTGGGTAGATAATCCAACACCTGCTTTTTCTACAACAGCTAATGTAACCAGTAATGCTCCAGGTAATATAGCTACCGATAGTTTTGTATTTGGTAGTACACAATTAAATAATGCAATTGGAACAAATGATGATGTTAGAATGTTTTTTGATACGTCTAGAGATGGTGCTTTTAGAGTTGGTAGAGCCACAGGAACACAATGGGATGCTAGTAATGTTGGAATCTCATCATTTGCTCATGGATTCAACACAACAGCTTCTGGATATGCCTCTATAGCTTTTGGGGCTTTTTCCACAGCATCAGGAAGCTTTGGTATTGCTATGGGAGATTTTAATCAAGCAACAGGAAACAATTCTGTTGCTATTGGGCAACGATTAGTTTCAGAATCTTTTAACCAGATGAGTATTGGTACATATAATACAGCGGAAACGCCAGTTTCTACAGCGACATTTAATGCTGCAGATCGTTTGTTTGTTATTGGAAACGGTACAGATGTCAATGATAAAAGTGATGCATTAGTAATTCGCAAATCAGGGAATGCAACGTTGAATGGTAGTTTAACTATTGATGGAGATAATGCAGGTACAGGAGCAGCATATACCTTACCAGCACAAGATGGTACTTCTGCAGGTCAAGTAATGACTACCAATGCATCTGGAACTGTAAGTTGGACAGACGCTGCTTCTGGTGGTGCTTTTTCTACAACAACAAATGTAACTAGTAATACTTCTGGAGATATTGCTACAGACGATTTTGTTTTTGGGAGTACACAATTAGATGATGATACAAGTACCACAAATGATAATAGGCGTATGTTTTTTGATAAAAGTAAAGGTGCTATTAGGGCAGGGCTTATGAGTTCGAATAATTGGGATAGCGTTAACTTAGGAGGTGATTCTGCAGCTTTTGGGGCAAATACCATAGCAAGTGGTTTAGGGACCTTTTCTGCTGGAGCATTCAGTGATGCCTCAGGAAATTATTCAACAGCTTTTGGATATAGTAGCGATGCTTCAGGGAGTTATTCTACGTCAACAGGAAATGCAACATTAGCCGAAAGTTATGCGCAAACTACAATAGGTACATATAATACAATACAAACAGGAAATGCTACAAATTATGTGGCTACTGACCGTTTATTTGTTATTGGTAATGGTACAAATTCTGGTAGTGAAAGTGATGCCATGGTGGTCTTAAAAAATGGAAATACAACCATTAATGGAGAAGTAACGGTAGAAGAGCTAAAAGTAAATACATTACCTGCATTTAATGCAGTGCCAACTACCTTAATAAGTAATCAAACAACAACTGGAGCTTTTGTTAAAATAACAAATTGGACAGATACAGGAGGACAATTGCACAATAGTGGAGATTTTAACCCAACTACAGGAGAGTTTACAGCTCCAGTTGATGGCTTATATATGGTTTCAACGCAAGTTAGAGTAGATGGTATAGATCCAGTAGCTGCAGGCTCAGGAACCTATAGTTATAGCCGTGTGGTTGTTGGAGTAGATCCGGTTGGAGCTGTTGGCCCAACCTATAGTTTTACAGGAGGAATGCACTCTTTAATAAATGCAGATACACCAACTACCGGAACATGGATAATGCATAGTATTAGCGGGGTAATGAAACTAAATGCAGGCGATGCTATTTTTGTTGGAGTGTTCTCTCAATCAGATACTTCTTGGTCTATTATTGGAGAATCTGGATTTAGTGCGTATTTAGTAAATAAGTTGTAATACCATATAATTGATTTAATGGTTATCTGGTAAATAAATTATAGTAACAAAATAGGGTGAAAGGCTTTTTTATAGTCTTAATTATAGTGTAAGAATAATTATAAAGTTAAGTTTAAATCAATTCAATATGAAAAAAATTACAATACTATTTTTATTATTTTGTAGTCTTTCTGCATTTTCTCAAAACTCAAACACGCCTTGGATGAAATCTTTGGATAAAAGTGGAAATGAGAAGCCAACTTTTAAAGAGGTTCAAGATGCTTTTGAATCACATTGGTTAACTCATGATAAAAGTGCTAAAGGTAGTGGCTATAAACCTTTTAAACGATTTGAGAATATATGGAGCTCTCGTGTTAACGAAAATGGCCATTTACCAACAGCTCAAGACCTTTGGAGTGCTTGGCAATATAAAAAGGCATTTGGACAAGCCAACATGATGATGGATCAAAGTAATTGGCAATCTATTGGACCTTTCGATTATACCCAAGCTAATGCTCAACCTGCAGGAATGGGACGTTTAAACTGTATTACAATAGATCCTAGTAATAGTAATACTTGGTATGTAGGCGCTCCAGGAGGTGGATTATGGCGTACAACAGATTCAGGAAATTCATGGACAGTTTTAACAGATGAAATGCCAAGAGTTAGTGTCTCTGCAATTGCAGTAGATTATAATGACCCTAATACAATTTATATAACAACTGGTGATGATGATGGTGTTTATGTTTATGCTGCTTCAACAGGTGTACATAAATCTACAGATGGTGGATTAACATGGACGGCTACAGGATTAAATGCGAGTAACTTAAATGGAAGTGCAGCGCTAAGTGAAATTTTTATAGATCCAACTAATTCAAATAAATTAATTTGTTCTGGAACAGATGGAGTATATACAACCACAGATGCTGGCGTGACTTGGACACAAACATTAAACGGAAATAATATTCGTGATATGCGTTTAAAACCAGGTGATGCGCAAACGGTATATGCAGTAAGTCCAACAGCATTTTATAAATCTACAGATGGTGGTTCAAATTTTACACAAATAACCAGTGGAATGCCTACAAATACTCATCGTATGGTAATAGATGTGACGCCTGCAAATGCTAATTATGTGTATTTATTTTCTGTAGATGCAACAAATACATGGCAACATGGTATCTACAGGTCTACAGATAGTGGAGATAATTTTAGTTTAAGAAACACAGATACTTTTACATTAATAGGAAATCAACAAGTATGGTATAACATGGCTATAGGTGTTTCAGATATTGATGCAAACGAAGTTTATGTTGGGACTATGGATGTTTGGCGCTCTTCAAATGGAGGAACGTCATGGAGTAAATTAAATCGTTGGGATCAATTAACAGATGCCTACACTCATGCTGATATACATTCATTGCGAGCTCATAATGGACGTATGTTTTGTACTAGTGATGGCGGAATATATTCAACAGTAGATAATGGTACAACATTTCAAGATCATAGTGCAGGCTTACAAATAGGGGAATTTTTTAATGTAGCAGTTGCAGTAGGAAATGTTAATAATGTTTCAGGTGGTTTACAAGATAACGGTGGTTTTGGACTTGGGGTTAATGGAGATTGGAGAGGTTACCATCCTGGAGATGGAATAAATACATTAATAACACCTGCAGATGATAATACTTATTACGGGTTTATACAAGGTGGACAGCGTTTATATATATCTAATAGAGCAGATGGTTATATTACTTGGGTTGGTAAACCAGCAAACGCAGGAACAGGAGTTTGGGAGACACCTTTAGCATCAGACAGTAATGGAGAAATATATGCAGCTTGGGATAGACTCTTTAAGTTAAACAAGAATACAAATACATGGGAAACAGTAGGAACTGTTGTAACTGGCTATACAGATGAGCTAGAAATAGCACCTTCAGATCCTATGAGAATAGTCTCTTCTGGTCACCAAAATTTACGTGTTAGTACAGATGGAGGTGTAACTTACGATTTTGACACTAATGTTGTTGGTAATGCCATTTCAGATATTGCCATACATCAAACAAATCCAGATATTATGTGGATAACCACAGATGGTGATTATGCCAATAAAGGTGTGTTTAAAACTACAGATGGAGGCTATACTTGGACAGATATAACTAACAATTTTCCTGCTGGAGAGTTTCCAACAACAGTAGTACATCAAGGAGATCATCCATTAAACCCTATTTTTGTTGCTACCGATTTAGGCGTCTATAGATTAGATGATAGTAGTCCAGACTGGGAGCCTTTTTTTATTAATCTTCCTAACACAGACATTCGAGATTTAGAAATTAATCTAGACGATCAATCTATTACAGCTGCAACTTATGGACGAGGCTTATGGCGTTCTACTATTCCTGTACAATTGCATGCAAATGATGTACGTTTAATTGCAATAAGCAATCCAATCTCTAATAGCATGACCTGTGGAGCAACTACAGCTCAAATTTTATTAAAAAACAATGGACTCAATACTATTAATTCTATAGATATCTCTTATACAATTGATGGAGGAACTTCTAGTAGTTTTAATTGGAATGGTACGCTATTATCTACAGAGCAAATTACTGTTAATCTTCCAGAAATGGAATTAAATACAGGTTCGCATAGTTTAGGTGTTATTATTAACATTAGCAACGATGCTAATATTGCAAACAATAATAAAACGGTAAATTTCTTAGTAAATGAAACAGGAGAATTAAATGTAGTAAACTCTTTTGAAACTGCAAGTGACGAGTTATTAATAGTAAACAATGTATGGGAACGCGGTGTGCCTAGTGGGACGAGTTTAAATGCAACAGCTACAGGGACAAGTGCTTACGGCACAAATTTATCTGGAAACTATCCTGCAGATACAGAAGCTTATTTAATGTCAAATTGTTACGATTTTACACTAATATCTAACCCTATACTTAAATTTCAAATGGCTTTTGAGTTAGAGACAGATTGGGATTGGGGTAATGTTGAATATTCTATAGACGGCGGGAGTAATTGGGCAATTTTAGGAACGGTTAATAGCCAACCTAATTGGTATAATAGTTCAGATTCTGATGCAACTGGAACTTGTTTTAATTGTCCTGGAGCACAATGGACAGGGAATGCTACAACGATGACTGAGTATGCTTATAATTTTACAGCTAATGCAACTTTAGGAGAAACAGATCTTACAACTGCAGATAATATTACTTTTAGAATTGCATTGCATTCTGATAATATTGAGAATAGAGAAGGAATGGTTATTGACGATTTTGTTATAGAAGGAACACAAATAGTAAGTAGAGTAAGTCCAAAAGCTTATTTGCAAGGCGCATTATTAAATCCAAATGTAGGAGAAGAGCATTTAATGAGAGATGATTTAAGAATAGCTGGACTAATTCCTACTATTAGCCCTTATTCAGATGGGTTAACATGTGATTTGTCTGTTTTTAATACTGGTGGAACTTCAGGAACAGGAGCAAATAATGATGATATAGTGGATTGGGTTTTTGTAGAATTAAGAGACGCAATAGATAATACTGTTTTAAGAATAAGCCAATCTGCTTTGTTACAACGTGATGGTGATATTGTAAATTTTGATGGTATTTCAAGCTTAGAATTTAATATAGCAAATACGGATTATTATTTAGTTGTTAAGCATCGTAATCATTTGGGAGTAATGACGGTAAATGCAGTAACATTATCAGGAGCAACAACTACAATAGATTTTACTAATGCAAGTAGTTCAATTACTTTTGGTACAGATGCGCAAACAACATTTGGTATGCCAAATGGAGTAGTAGCTATGTGGGCTGGAGATACAAATGGAGATGGACGATTAAATTATTCAGGAGCTTTATCTGATGTTCCAGGAATAAGAAGTCAAGTGTTTAACGACCCGGATAACTCTGTGTTTGGTGGACCACCAGTTGCTAGTTATCAATCTGAAGGTTATAATGGTACCGATGTGGATATGAATGGTTTAACTGTGTATTCAGGAGGATCAAGTGATGTATTACATGTTAGAAATAACATTTTTAATAATCCATCAAATTCTATATTTGGAGGTCCACCAACATCAACATATTTATTTACACAACAATTGCCAGAAGGCGCAAATAATTAAAAACAAAAAAAATGAAAACAAGATTATTATTACTAATTGCTTTAATGTTTGGATTAACACTACAAGCTCAAAACTATCAATTGACACTTATCCAGAATAATAACTATAACTTTTCTGTAGCAGCAGTTCCAGACTTTAATTCTACTGCACCACATCCATACATTAATGATCAAAACTTTACAGTATTATTACCAGATAATGTTACTATTTCTAATGTAACAGGAGGTTATTCTGTACCAGTGTTTACAAGTTTACCAGCACCTAATACAGCTGAAGATGCTATTGCATTTAATCTAGTACAAGATGTAGTCTTACCTGCACATACAGCAGGTACACCAATTATTTTAACAACATTTGATGTTGATGGCTCTCCAACTTCAGGTTCAATAACTTTATTAGATAATACCTCTTCGTTAGCTATGGCAGCCCCAAGTATTTTTAATTCATTCTTTATAGGTACATTATCAGGGAATCTTGTGGATACAGCAACAGATAACTATGTGGGTCAAATGGGAACAACAACTTACGAATTTTTTACTTTGGGTACTGTTGAAAACGAATTAACAGGGTATTCAATATTTCCAAATCCAGCAAAAGATGTTGTAACAATTAAAGGTTTAGAAAACAACTTAAAAAGTGTTGAGATTTATAATATTTCAGGGCAAAAAGTAATGACAGCGGTAAATAATTTAGAGACTATTAATATTAGTAAATTACAATCTGGAGTTTACTTTGTAAAGTTAAGTACAGAAGAAGCAAATACAACAATAAAGCTTATTAAAAAGGGATAAAATATTAACTTTTGTGTATTTCATCGAATAAAGTAATATAAATGATTTGAATAACCATCAAATGTTGTATATTTTTTTACTTTTGTTTTAGTACATTAAATTAAGATCAAATTAATTATGAAGAATAAATTATTAGTAATAGGATTGTTGACTGCTGTGTTCGCATTTGGTCAAAGCATAGAACGTCAAGTTATAGGGAGTTCTGGATCTACATTAAGTAATGGTAGTGTATCAATTGATTTTACAGTAGGAGAATTAGTCGTAACAACCATATCTGATGGTACTACAACTTTAACGCAAGGTTTTCACCAACAAACAATACAATTAGGAATAAAAGTAAATCCTATTGCTTTTTTACAAGGCGCTTTATTAAATAGTTCTAATAATTTAATGCGCGATGATTTACGTAGTACACTTTTAACGACTACTTCTCCTTATGCAGATGCTTTAACATGTGATGTTACGGTTTTCGATTTAGGAGGAACATCTGGAACAGGTGTTACTAGTGATGATATTGTTGATTGGGTATTTATCGAGCTTAGAGATGAAAATGATAATACTTTAGTAAGAGCTAGTCAATCTGCTTTATTACAACGTGATGGAGACATAGTTGGAGTAGACGGAGTATCAGATTTAGAGTTTAATGTTATGGCTAGAAATTATCATGTTGTTGTAAAACATAGAAATCACTTAGGTATAATGACAGCTAATACTGTAGCGTTATCCAATACACTTGTAACAGTAGATTTTACAGATGCAAATAATCAAATTACTTTTGGAACAGATGCTCAAACTACTTTTGGTATGCCAACAGACACAGTAGCTATGTGGGCAGGAGATTCTAATGGAGATGGACGATTAAATTATTCAGGAGGATTATCAGATGTTCCACCTATAAGAAGTCAAGTCTTTAATGATCCTGATAATTCAGTATTTGGTGGACCTCCAGTAGCAAGTTATCAATCTGAAGGCTTATTTGATACTGATATAGATATGGATGGATTAACCGTATATTCAGGTGCAGCTAGTGATGTATTACATGTTAGAAATAATATATTTAATAATCCATCGAACTCTGTATTTGGTGGACCTCCAACATCTACTTATTTATTTACGCAACAATTACCTGAAGGCGCTAATAATTAAGATAAAAATATTACAAACAAAATATAAGGCCACCTATTCAAATAGGTGGCCTTATATTTTGTAATAAGATATTTTTGTTATTTCCATTCGTCGACAGTTAAAGGTTACTCACCGACACTTATTATAGGTTAAACGAAATAGAATAATAAGTTTATGGAATTAAACTATTTTTCAGCTTTATTATATAAAACTCTCCCTCTATGAGCAAAATACTAAACGTTCTATTAATAGAAGATGACACTATAGAAGTCATGAAATTGAATAGGACAATTTCGAAGTTAAATCTTAATCATAATATCATTGAAGCTAATAATGGAGAAGATGCTCTTGAAATTTTAGAAAAAAAAGGGGTGCTTCCTGATATTATTTTATTAGATTTAAATATGCCAAAAATTAATGGTATAGAATTTTTAACAATTTTAAAGAATAACGATATTCTAAAGTATATTCCTACCATTATACTTACTACATCCAACAATCAAAAGGACCTTTTAGAATGCTATAAAATTGGTATTGCTGGATATGTTTTAAAACCATTAAAATACGAGGATTATGTCTCTAAAATTGAAAAACTATTAGCCTATTGGAGTATAAACGAATTAATAAAAATATAAATGAAAGGTATTGTATTTACAGAGTTTTTAGATTTAGTTGAAGATAAATTTGGATTAGAAATGGTCGATAAAATCATTACACAATCTAAATTAGAATCTCAAGGTGTCTATACAGCAGTAGGAACTTATAAGTTTTCCGAAATGTTAGAGCTATTAAAAAACTTAAGTAACAATACAGGTATTGCAATAGATGATTTATTATTAGTATATGCAGAACATTTTTTTAGTGTTTTAGAGGATAGTTATCCTGGGCTTTTAGCAACTTATAAAGATCCTATAGAAATGTTAGCATCAATTGAAAACCATATTCATGTTGAGGTTAGAAAAATATATCCAGATGCAGAACTACCTACCTTTATTGTTGAAGAAAAAACAGAAAATTCATTAATTATGATTTATAAATCTAGTCGAGCAATGCATCATTTTGGCTTAGGTTTAATGAATAAAACATTCGAACATTTTAATAGTACTGCAACTATCGTTCTTGAAAAAATAAAGGAAGACGGTACAGAAGTTAAATTTATCATTAATAAAAATTAATGAGTCAAGAAGATATTGACATATTAAAACGTGCACTGCAAAGAGAAAAAGCGGCTAGAAAAGCTGCTGAGAAAATTTTAGAAGAAAAGTCAAGAGAGCTTTACCAAACGTCTTTAAAATTAGAGCAACTTCTAGACGAAAAATCATCACAACTTCAAGGAGTTTTTGAAAACATTCTAGATGCCTATGTAGTTATGGATCTTAAAGGCAATATTATTAAGTTTAATGAAGCTGCAACTCACTTTTTTGGTTATAATATTGAAGAAGAATCCGTAAATGTTATAGATCTTATATATAAAGAAGATATGCAATATGCAATGTCTTCTTTTATGGATTTACAAGGCAAAGGTTTTTTTAAAAACTATGAAGCTAGAGTGTATACTAAATCTAAAGCAGTTAAATGGGTACATATCAATGCAAGTATTGTTTTTGATAAGGATAAAAAACCAATAGCTGCTCAAGGCATCGTTAGAGATATTACAGAAGATAGGCGAACACGAGAATTAATTGAAGAACAAAAAAAACAATTAGATACTATTGTTGATAATGCACCTTTTGGAATTGCGCTTACGCAATTAGGCCAGATGATAAAAACCAATGCAGCGTTTCAAAATTTATTAGGTTTCAATGCAGAAGAATTAAAACAAAAAACAATTAAAGATGTTTCATTTATAGAAGATTTTCCCGAATCTAAAGCGCTTTTAACAAAAATGAATTCTGGTACTCTAGATAATTTTGTAATTGATAAGCGATATAAGAAAAAAGACGGCTCATTTATATGGGCGAAAACGAATGTAAATGCTGTAAGAGATAGCTATAATAATATAAAATACCAAGTTGCTTTAATTGAAGATATAACGTCTGAAAGGGAGAAAACATTAATTATAGATATGATTAATGACGTGGCTAAATCTATATTAGGAAAAATAGATATCTATGAAATAGCACAAGAAATTACTACTAATATTGCAGCCTTTTTAGGAACAGAAGATTGTGTTATTTATCTTGTTAATAAAGATATTGGTACAATAGAGAAAATAGCAGCATACGGAGAGGACATTAATTATAAAAATGCTTCAGATAACAAGTTTAGTTTGCAATTAGGAAAAGGTATTGTTGGTAGAGTTGCTAAATCAAAGAAAGCAAAAATAATAAATGATACTTCTCAAGAACCAGATTATGTAATTGATGGGCAAAGGCGTTTTTCAGAATTAACAGTGCCTATTTTAAATGATGGTGAAGTTATTGGTATTATTGATTCCGAGCATATAGATAAAAATTACTTTACTAAAGCACATTTAAAAACGATTAAGAATATAGCAAGTTTAGTTGCAATGCAATTAAAGAGTGCAATTAATTTAAGAGAAAGACAAAAAGTTGAAAATAGAAATAAAACACTTTTAAAAGCTCTTGAAAAAAGTAATGATGAACTTCAAGAATATGCTCATATAGTGTCTCACGATTTAAAATCACCATTGCGAAGTATTTATGCTCTAGTAAGTTGGTTAAAAGAAGATAATATAGGGAATTTAGACGCTGCTAGCCTTCAAAACATAAAGCATATAGAAACGACACTTGAAAAAATGGAACAGCTTATTTCAGATGTGTTAAACTATTCAAGTGTAAGCGCAGATAATTCTCAAATATCAAATGTAGATTTAAATAGTGTAGTTAAAGAATTAATTAAAATACTATACATTCCAGAACACATAGAAATTAAGGTTCATAACACCTTACCAATTATAAAAGGGGACAAAACAAAATTACAGCAATTATTTCAAAACCTCATTAGTAATGCCGTTAAGTTTATAGATAAAGATAAAGGTTATATTGATATTGATGTAGTAGAACAAACAGAGCAATATCAATTTTCAATTAAAGATAATGGCATTGGTATTGATGAAAAATTTTATGACAAAATTTTTAAAATTTTTAATACATTAAATAAAAGTGAAGATTCTACTGGAATAGGATTATCTATAGTAAAGAAGATTGTTAACTTACATAATGGAAACATATGGTTAGAATCTGAAATAGAAAAAGGCACTACTTTTTATTTTACCTTAAAAAAAGCCCCTAATGAAACACCTAAATGAACAACCTAATTCATCATATATAGATAGCTTGTCTGGAGGAGATAGTATCTTTAAAGCAAAACTAATAGCTGTTATAAAGAAGGAATTTCCTGAAGAAAAAGCAATTTATATAAAAAACATTGAAGCAAAAAACTATGAAGAAGCTTCTGGAAACGTGCATAAACTTAAACATAAAATTAGTATTTTAGGTCTTGAAAAGAGTTATGAGATTGCTGTAGATTATGAAAATAATTTAGATGAAGGTAATACAACTCTAAAAGATGATTTTGAAAGCATCTTAGAAAACATTACTAATTATTTGACCACGATTTAACGTATTTATATGAATTGTATTATTATAGATGATGAAACTACTGCAAGAGTTATTATAAATCAATTATGTTCACAAATAAAAGAATTAAACGTTCTTGAAGAATTTCCAAATGCAATTCAAGCTATGAAGTATTTAAATCAAAATGAGGTTGACCTCATTTTTTTAGATATACATATGCCAGATTTTACAGGTTTCGATTTTATACAAAGTTTAAAAAATCCTCCAAAAATAATTTTAACGACTTCAGATTCTAAATTTGCAATTGATGCTTTTGAGTACGATTGTATTGTTGATTATTTAGTGAAACCAATACTATTACCACGTTTTGAAAAGGCTATTCAAAAAGCGAAAAATTTTTCGATAAAAGAAGAGCACACTGTTTTAAATACTAATACAGAAACATCTTCTGGTAACGATTTATATATTAATATAGATAGACGTCTTATTAAGATAGATATACCTAGTATATACCTTATAGAAGCTAAAGGCGATTATATTAATGTAAAGACAGAAGATAAAAATTATACAGTACATTCTACTTTAAAAAAAATAGAAGAGAAATTACCTGAAGATTTGTTTTTAAAAGTACACCGTTCTTATGTTATTAATATTAAAAAAATAATTGATATAGAAGACAATAGTGTACTTATTAAAAAAGACGTTATTCCAGTAAGTCGATCTAATAGACCAGAGTTAATGAAACGACTTAACCTATTATAATACCACATATCTACATTTATTTGCATCTCAACTTTTTAGAATGATATACTATCTAAAAATAATAGTCTTACTAAAAGAGACCTTTTATATTTGATTAAAATTCTGCATAACGTGTAGGTTTAATAGTAGCTTAGAAATCGTCTAAAATATATTTTTTAGGCGATTTCTTTTTAGTCACTTTTTTCGTGCAAAATATCTGTTAATCGTGTTTTTTAATCATTTAATCGATAGCAATGCGTTTTTTGTCGAAAAATTCAGATGATATTTAATATGTGTTTATATATTTGTAGTATAATTCTACCTTAATTACGAAGTAATAGCAGTCGAAAAGGCAAAAGAGTCATCTTTTGCCTTTTTCTATATATAATACACTGTAACTTCTATGGAAAAGTATACTGTAATAGATAAGAAATACTGTTCGTCTATAGTAAAAGTTCATTTAACGATGCATTAATCTCGTCAATCGAAAAATTAAAAAAAGGAAGCGTTTACTTTCTAATTTAGTTCTATAATCTTTAAACAAAGCTATTATGGATCAAAAATTTTACTCATATAAAAACCAATTTATTCTAATTGTTATTTTATTTTTCAATTTTAATAGTCAAGCACAAATTTTTCCTTTTTATTGTGATTATGACGCATACTTATTTCAGTATAACGATTTGTATTCTATAGATTTAGCTTCTGGGAATTTTTATCTAATGGCTTCAGATATAACACCAGGAAATATTAATGCCGCAGCTTATAATCCTGTTGACGGCTATATTTGGGGATCGTTAAGTACGCCAGAAAAGACTATTGTAAGAATAGGTCAAGATTTTAATACTACTACATTTTATATAGATGAATTGCCTAACTCTAACAGGTATATAGGTGATATAAGTGCTCAAGGCGTATACTATTTAAAAGGTGGTGGCACAACCTATTATAAAGTAGACTTGAATCCAACGTCTCCAACATATTCTCAACACTTAGCAACCGAAGATTTATCGCAAAATTTAAGCATACATGATTGGGCATTTAATGCAGTAGATGGAAATTTATATGCAGTAGAAAAAACCTATAATATTTTATACCGTATCGATCCGTCTAATGGAGTAGTACTAACACTTGGAGAAGTGCCTGTTTTATCTGGGTTGAATTACACATATGGCGCAGTCTATTTTGATGCCTCTGGACGTTTCTATGTCTCTGCAAATCAAACAGGAACTATATATGTTATACAAAATGTACAGGATGTAGATGGTACAAATGGTATGGATTCAAGTTTGTTTGCTTTTGGACCTTCTAGTGCAAGTAATGATGGTGCACGTTGCCCAACAGCTCCAGTACCACAAGAGGTTTGTGATAATGGTATAGATGATGACGGTGATGGTTTAATAGATTGTGAAGATCCTTCATGTTCTACTTTTGGTGATTGTGCAGTAGTAGAAGCACCAACATCTAGTGCTAATGCTGGTGGTTTAGAAAGTAACAATAGATTATCAGATAAAATAAATAAACGTAGTTATAACAGAGCAAAAACTAGTTATAAGTTTAATAAAGAGACAGCAAAAAGAGTCGTGAAGACAGCAAATTATGCACAAAGAAATGGGTTTACAGGTTTTCAATTAGAAGATTTTATTCCATTAAGCGTTATTAATGAAGATTATGTTGTAGAATCTACAGCCACAGATTTATTAAATATTACTAATGCAACAGAAATCTATTCAGTAGATTACATAAATAACGATACATCTGTGGCTTCTATTCTAGCTTTAAAAACAGAAGATGGCGTTTATGAGCATACAAAATACATTTGTGATCGTTTGTTAGGAGCACAATTAATTTCTGTATCTACTATAGATATTAATGGACAATCGTTTATAAAGTCGTTAATTAAAAACGCAGATAATACTATAGAGTTTGTGTTAAGCTTATCTGCTAAAGTAGTTAATGATGATGCTAACTTCGCTATAGAAAGCCATTGGAATTTAGATAGATACGAAGATGATGTTACTTTCTATAACTTTCAAATTTGGTCAAACTCACTAGACGATTTATATCTATTAGCAGAAGAAGTAGTAAATTTATTAAATATTGAAAAACCAATATCAGATTACAATAACTCAACACCGCCAACAGTTTTTGTTAGAAAAGGAAAGTATATAAATGGTGAGTTAGATTTACAAATAGTAAACACAAATGGTACGCAAGATGTTACATTAGATGCAGGTTTAAGAGTAACAGAAACAAGCGATATAAATACTATAAGTTCATCTATAGCACTAAACGGATACATTACAGATTTAGAAGTACAAACAGGAAACCTATTCGATGTTGGTTTTAGAATAGGTGATGGCATAGCAACTCCAGATGATTTATTTATGTCTGATGGACCATGGGGAATTGACGATGCACAACCAACAACAGTAGTTAATAATTACGAAGTATTACCAAACACTAATAGTTTTGAGACTACAGATTTTCCAATAGAAAGAAACGTAAACCTTGAGGCAACAACAAGTACTTATTTTGCAGCGTATAGAGCATTGACACCAAGATTTAAGGCTGTAGATTTAACAGATTATAATAGCTTTAATTTAAAGGCTAAAGGAACAGGTAACTTACTTATTACGTTTGTAAAACAAAGTATTACTAACTGGGAACTACAGCATAAAACAACTATAGCATTAGCCGATAATTTTCAAGATTTTAATATCCCATTTTCAGATTTTACAGCACCAAACGGGCAAGAATTAGTATTAGACGATGTTGTAACTATAGTTTTTACTATGGCTTCAGAAGATGGTTCATTGGTAACAAAAACAATGCATTTACAAGATGTAAGATTCTCTAATACAAATACATTGGCAGTAGATACATTTGAAAAAGAAACTACAAGACTTGCAATAATACCAAACCCTATGTCTGCAAATACGACAGTATATTTTAATGCAAATGCATCTACAAATGTAACATTAGTAGTGTACGATCAATTAGGTAAACAAGTAAAACAGGTTGATTATAAAACCGTAAAAGGTATAAATGAAATACAATTAAATAAAGGTAAACTAAGTACAGGATTATATTTCTGTAAAATAGTAAGCCAAGAACAAGACTATAAAATATTAAAACTCATGATTAGGTGATTGATTGATAGCTGAGAATGGGGCAAAGGAGAAATCTTTTGCCCTTTCTTTATTTTAGTGGCTTGTCATTCAGAAGAAGGAACGACTGAAGAATCTCCTTTTATTAAAACTTAAAATTTAAAAGGATTCTTCCTTATCTATTAATGACAAGTTTTTGAGTATTCATTATTTAACCTAATGGTTGAATATGTATCAATAATTTACTATCTAGTAATTACTAAAACATGTTTTAAATACAAATATGAATTATCCAGCTGCGAATATTAATTTGTGTTTGTTTTAGATATAGATACTATTGATATTGTGCTATTATATTTTTATATACTACGTTTAGTATAAGTTAACCATTGCTTAATATTTTTACCTACGTATTGTAAGAATCTCATAAATTAAATAAAGATGAAAAAAATACTTTTGCTTTTAATATTAAGTTCTACAATTGCTTTTGGACAAAAAAACGATAACAATAAAATGTTGGATACTCTATATTTAAAGGATAGAACAGTAATAACTGGCGTGATTAAAAAAAACTTAAATAGCACTAGAAAAATAAAAATGTGTAAGGGGAAATCTCGAAAAAAAAGAGGTAAATGTGTAAAATACAAACCTGTTGAAGTTGATAGTTTTTCTATGTTCTATAGTAAGTTAAAAAGAGCCGATGGATTCTTAGGTTTTGGAAAAAAAGAACTTGAAAAGGGATATAATAAATACTATACAATTACTTATAGTGATGACTCTAAAGTATATGCTAATTTGACTAAAAAAGGAAATAATTATGATTTTTATTATTACTCTTATTCAGATAGCCAGAGAGATAGGCAATTTATAGCAGTCACTAAACCAAATAGTAGAAATGCAATTGTATGGTTTAAACCAGGTAATATAAATGAAGATATAAGAAATGCAAAAAAAACATTTCCTAAGTGTAAAGAAAAATTAGAGAGATTCAGAAAAAGCTCAAAGAAAAAAAATACTTCTATAACTGATTTTATTGATGAAAATTGCGAATAAATAAATGTCTCGCAATAGCGGTAATCTTTATAAAATCAATTAATAAAATATATTACTAATGCTTTTGAATTTGCTAACCGAAATTGTTCGTACTTTTATTATATTGGCTTTTAACTGGAAATCATAGATAAAACGGCTATTAAAAATTAAATAAGATTTTCAAAATAAAAGCTAATTAGAAGAAAATGTCATTCCCTAAAAAGAAGTCAAGAAAGATAATAGTAAATGGTCATGAATATTTTTGGATCGCCTCTGGTGATATAGAATATGATGAAAAGCTTAATTTATATATTATTTCAGCAAAAACAAATGGTCAAAAACTAATTGCCCAATTAGATTATATAACACCGCATATTGTTAGACAAGTAATTGTTTATGGATTAAAAAATGGATATAATCCAGAGGAAAAAGGTGAGGATTTAAATTTAGGACGTTTAAATGACAAATTAAATATTAAAGTAAGTGGTCAAGAAAATACCCGACGCTTTGTTAAAAAGGTCGAATATTTAAACCTTATTCAATTCGTTTATAGTTCTAAAAAACATAGCGAAATAACAATTAGAAATAGTGTTCAAAGAATTATTGAAGATTGTAATGAAAAAATATTAAATGAGAAATGGTTTTTAGGATTTAAGATTATGATTGAAAATCTCCATAAAATCAAATTTAAAATAGATGACGACACTCTCAATTTAATTAAACGAATATTGGAAAATGAAAATATTGACTGGAAGAACGATTTTTATTGGATTGATGAATTCGAAATTGTTGGAGAGTTATTTGAAGCGAGTAGTGGTGTTTTTAAAAAAGATTAAGTGTAATCAAAAAAAGTATACATATTTTATAAATGAAAAGAATAATGTTAGTAATTAATTTTATTAATTACTAGTTTTTGTTAAAGTTTACCTTTATTGGTTGAATTAGAATTAAAGAAGAAAAATAAGGAATAATTGATTTAGAAAAAAGAGAATATATAGACTAATTACTTCCTAAAAACAGGCTTCCTAAACAAATCCCATTTTAATCTAAAGCCTACTTCGGTAAACGTAAAACCTGTAGCAGTTGTAGAGGCTATATTACTATGCAAGCCATAAAGATTTGCAGTAAACCTATTAGAAATATTATAACCTAATTTCCCTTGAAATCTATAGGTGCTCTGTTTGTCTTGGTTTTCTATAAATTGAAAACCAGTAGCAGCATTTAGGTTATAAAACCATTTCCCTTTTTGGTTTTTAATAAGATCTACAAAAACTTCTATTACATTAAATCGTTCTGGACTAAAATAGATAGTAGGTACTTGGTCTTTAAAAGTTATGTATTGGTAGTTAAGTCCTGTTTTAAGTAATGGTTTATCTAAAAGGTTATAATATAAAGAGGTAAATAATAAATGCCTCTCATTATTATCGTTTTGCCAGGTGTAATTGTATTGCGTATACCAACCTAAATTAAAATTGGTATTTACGTTATAATTAGTGTATAAGGTGTTTTGTACAATTTCTCTACTTAATAAATCGGCATTAAAATCTTGCCATTCACGTTTAAAACCAAGGTCTAATGTTTGTAATTTTAAAGGTTTGATATTAAAAGTAATATCTGTTAAAAACTGGGTGTAGTCATTAAATTTAGCATTAATATCTGTAACACCAATATTTGCTGTAACACCAATATTTGGATGTAATAAGTACGATAAACCAAATAGCATATTATTAGCTTTTGCTTCATTGTTTGTTACCGTGTTTTTAGAATCTCTATAACTGTATACACCATTTACTTTAAGTTTTGTAGATAAAGGAACTGTCACATTGGTTAAAAAGGTATAGGCTTCATTATCTCCATTATCAATGCTATAAGCTGTTTTAGTTTTTACAAAAGGCGTAAACTGCTTATCTAAAATATTTATAAAGTTAACAGCATCTTTTTGGTTTTTAAAAATTGATAATGTTTTATTAGCAGAGGTGTAAGCATCGTTATATAAACCTAAGGCTTTTTTTGTATTTGCTTTACCTAAGTTTCCATCAAAAGACGTGCTATCATTTTTTAAAATGGCATTGTAATCTAATAGACTTTTTTTAAAATCGCCTTTATAGGTGTTTAATGTTGCACGCAATGCTAAAACCCAATTGTCGTTTGGTTTAGTTTCAATTAAACCAGTAATTAATGAAGTTGCTTTTTTATACTTTTTATTCCATATTAAAGCTTGTATGTAACGTTCAGTAGTTTGTTGTGTTAATGTTTCATCTGTATTAGTTAAACTATTAAAAGCTTGTTTACTGGTTTTTAATGCGTCTTTATCTTTTCCGTTTAAATGAGAAACCAATGCTAAACCATTTAAAGCTGTTATTTTGTTTGTTGGATTTTCTGCTATAAGATTATACGTGTCTTTAGCTTTCTGTAATTCATTTACAATTAAATATAAATTAGCTAGATTAAGTAATGTGTCTTTATCATTATTAAAGAATGTTAGGTTTTCTTTTAATAATGCTTCTGCGCCACTATAATCTTGCGCTTGTTGTTTCTGGTAGGCGTAACCTAAATAGATATATTTTTTAGAGGTTAATGCATTAGCATTACCAGGTGAAACATTTAATGCTTTGTTTACATAAACTAAAGCGTCTTCATATTCTTTTAAATTTGATAACGTATTGGCGTAACCTAAAAGTGCTGGAAAACTATTAGGTATCTCTTTTAACAAGTTTTTATAAAAGCGTTTTGCGGTTTCAAATTGCTTTAACCATAATAATGATTCTCCAAAATTTAGCTTTACTTCAGTGTCTTGAGAATAGTCGTGCATTAGATACATAAATAGCTGGTTCGCTTTTTTTGCATTTCCGTTTAGACCAACAGCTCTCCCGTAACATAAACGTGCCGTTTTATTTTTTGGATAGTCTTTTAATATCGTTTCAAAAAAAGCTTCAGCTTTTTGAAATTTACCAGTTTCTAAGTAAGTAAAACCTTCTTGCATTTCTTGAGCATTAATGCTAAATACTATTAGTATAAAAGGAATTGTGAGTATAGATTTTAAAGTCATATTTGGTGCTTTGTTTGATAATTACAAGTTACGGATGAATAGCTATTCATTCATCTACAGCAAACCGCCATTCACCGAAATCTTCATGATATAGACAGAAACATAGATGATCTTTACGTCAGAGTTAAACAAATAATAACTAAAAACAATAACTATTATGGCTTTACAAATTTTAGAAAACAACGGAACATTTCATTTATCAGGAAACCTTAATGCAACAACTTCTAGAGCGTTTATTATTCATTTTGAACATGTAATTAATTCATTTAAAAAGGTAACAGTAAATATTGAGAAAGTAAAAGAAATTGATACAAACGGTGTTGCTGCTTTTAAAACACTATTAGCTAATGCATTAAGAGAAAATAAATTATTCTCTGTCATTGGAAATGGATGCAAAGATATTTACAACGAGTTTAATCATAGCCAAATGGCATAAATTACTAACCCTAAATTTTACAGATATGAACTTTGAAATAATAAATAACAAAGGTGTTTTTGAAATTCACGGAGATTTAACTAAAGAAAACACGCAACGTACCAAAGAGTTTTTCGATACGCTTTTAGATAGATACTATGAAGTAGTCATTAGTTTAAAAAAAGTACGAGCAATAGATAAACCAGCTTTAAAAGTATTACAATTTATTTCTGAAAAAGCTAAAAGAAGAAGTAAAACCTTATTTGTTCTAGCAAATGAAAACTGCAACATAGGAAATTTAATAAAAAAGATAAATCTTAACACAAATGATTACTAGTAAGCAATTACATAAAAGTACCAGGCTATTTACACCAGAACGCTTGTTTATGTTGAGTGTTCTGGCTGTAAATGGAGGGAATTATTTATACAACCTTATTCTTGGTCGCATATTAGGACCAACACAATTTGCAGATGCTGCAGTACTTATTACTTTTTTACTTGTATTGTCTTTTGTAGCAATGACCTTTCAGTTAGTAACTGCAAAATTCTCTGTAGTTTTTGAAGATAAAACCTTTACTAGTTTTATTTCCAAAATTTATAAGAATGCTACTGTAGTTGGTATTGGTTTTGGGGTTTTAATCATTGTTTTTTCAAAACAATTGCAATTACTTTTCAATACAACGTCTTCTAGTATGTTTGTTATTTTTGGAATAGGAGTACCACTATACTTTTTAATGAGTGTTAATAGAGGTGTTTTTCAAGGAAAAAAAGAATTTAAATCATTATCTATTACTTATAAAACCGAAATGCTAAGTCGTTTATTAATCACTTTAGCATTAATTCTCTTCTTTAATATTGAATCTTCTGTAGTTATAGCAATAGGTATTTTAATTTCTTTTGCTTTTGGTTTAATGCCTTTTAAGCTTAAAAACTTAAACTTTAAATCTGTTGTTAATATAGAAGCAACAAAAGCGAAACAAGTTAAAAGCTTTTTTATAATCACTGCTTTTTACGAGCTAACTCAAATTATTATTAATAATAGTGACATACTTTTAGTAAAACATTACTTCGAATCTTATGACGCTGGATTGTATGCTTCTTTAGCACTAATAGGTCGTGTGGTTTATTTTATTGCCTGGCTATTTGTTATGTTATTACTACCAACAGTTGTAAAACTTAAAAAAGAAGGAAAAGCAACAGCTCCAATTTTATTTAAATATGTTGGATATATAGCAGTTATAGCTTTTGTAATAGTTCTTGCTTGTGCATTATTCCCAGAAACAGCAATAACACTTTTATTTGGGGATAGTTATTTAGCTGTAGCACCTTTATTATGGAAATATGCATTGGCTACTGGTGTATTCGCAATTTCAAACATTTTTGCTTATTACTATTTATCTTTAGACAATTATATACCTGTTGTACTTTCTGGTGTTTTTGGAATGCTTCAAATGCTATTAGTAATTGTTTGTCATAACAGTTTAGAAGAAGTAGTGCATATGCAGATTTTAGCAATGTTTCTATTGCTTGTTTTTCAAATAAGTTACTTTATTTACGATTCTAAATCGAAACTAATTAAAGTTAAATCGTAAGACTTATTCCATTCGTCTACAGTAAAACGTATCCTATCTACAAAGGTCAATTTTAATCCTTTTTATACTGCAAATTTGTAGTATAATTAATAATAACTTAAATATATACATCATGAAATTAGCTATAGTTACAGCCTATCCGCCAAGTAAAGTTACTTTAAATGAATATGCATATCATTTAGTAAAACATTTTAGACAAAAAGATGATATTACAGAAATAGTATTGCTAACAGATAAGACAACAAATCCTAAAGAGCTTTCTTTTACAGGAAAAGGATGTAAAGTTACAGTAAAAGAGTGCTGGGAATTTAATAGCTATTCTAATATTATAAATGTTACTAAGGCAATACATAAAACAAAACCAGATACAGTATTGTTTAATTTACAATTCATGAAATTTGGAGATAAAAAAATTGCTGCAGCCTTAGGTTTAATGTTGCCTTTAGTTTGTAAGCTTAAACGCATTCCAAATATCGTTTTATTACACAACATTTTGGAAGAAGTAGACTTGGGTTCTGCAGGATTTACATCTAATAAATTAATGCAAAAAATATATGGCTTTATAGGTACAACACTTACAAGGTTGATATTACAAGCAGATACTGTTGCTGTAACAATGCAAAAATATGTAACTATTTTAGAAAAAAAATACAATGTTAAAAACGTAAAATTAATTCCTCATGGTACGTTTGAAATAACAGAAGAGCAACCAGATTATAGCTTACCTACTGGACCAATGCAAGTTATGGCCTTTGGAAAATTTGGAACGTATAAAAAAGTAGAAGCTATGATTGAAGCTGTAGAAAAAGTAAGACAATCTACGGGCTTAGATTTAGAAGTTGTAATTGCTGGAACAGATAATCCAAATGTACCTGGTTATTTAGCTAAAGTACAAGAACAATATAAGCATATACCACAAGTAAGATTTACAGGTTATGTAGAAGAATATGAAGTGCCAACCTTATTTAGAGAAAGTGCTGTAGTTGTTTTTCCATACACGTCTACAACAGGAAGTTCTGGCGTATTACATCAAGCTGGAAGTTATGGGAAAGCTGTAGTCATGCCAGATTTAGGGGATTTAGCGCTATTAGTAAAAGATGAAGGATATCAAGGTGAGTTTTTTGATCCAACATCTGTAAATAGTTTAGCAAATGCTATAGAAACTATTATAACAAATGAAGCTTATAGAATTACTTTAGGTAAAACAAATTATAAAGCAGCAACTGCATATCCGATGGGAAAAATTACAGAAATGTATTTAAATACTTTTAAAAAATGTATTTATAAAAAAAATTATGAAACTAAAATAATTTCTGTTTAACCTATATTAAATAATTAAATGAGATATATGATTTAGTCTATAGATTTACAAGGGTATTTTTAAATATAAACACTTTTTAATGGTGGTAAAAAAAATATAAATATATTTGTTAAAAATACGCCAAAAGGCTTTTAAACCCTACTAAACTACAAGACTATTCATTTATGAAAACGTTATTGTTTTATTGTTTTTTATATCAACTTATTATGTTGTCTTGTTGGCAAATCCAAGCTCAAGAAAAAACAGAAAAAACTGAAGATTTTAAATTTTCTGATCTTCCAATAGAATGGCAAGGGTTTATAGATTCTAGACATGGACCAAGATTACAAAGCGATCCATACCAAAGTAATTCTTTTAGTTTAAGTGAAACCAGATTGCAATTGCAATTAGACCATTGGACCGATGCTTCTGAAATAAAATTAAAAACTGATTTTATTTACGATTCTCAGCAAGGCAAGTTTTTAATAAACTTAAGAGAAGCTAATTTGTTTTTAACACCTTCAAAATGGTTTGATGTTAAGATTGGGCGACAAATTTTAACGTGGGGAAAAGGAGATATGCTATTTGTAAATGATTTATTCCCTAAAGATTGGCAGTCGTTCTTTATTGGTAGAGAGTTGGAGTACTTGAAATCATACTCTGATGCTGTTAAATTAACCGTTTACTTACCATGGTTTGAATTTAACACTGTATATGTACCTGCTTTTAATAGTGATGTTTTTCCTACAGGGAAACGTTTGTCCTTTTTCAACCCTTTTCAAAATGCTTTTGTTGGTAATAGTAATCCAATTAATATAACAAAGCAAAATACTTGGTTTAAAAACAATGAAATCCATTGGAGAGCAAGAAAAAATGTAAAAGGATTTGATTTAGCTTTATATGGTTATTATGGCTACTGGAAAAGTCCTGCTGGTTTAGACTTGCAAAATGGAAATTTAACATTCCCTAAGTTGAGTGTACATGGTTTAAGTTTTGAAGGCAATCTTTTTAAAGGAATAACAAGTTTTGAAGCAGGATATTATCATTCTATAGATGATGCTAATGGTGAAGACTTTTCTGTTAGAAATAGTCAGTGGATATTTTTATTGGGTTATACTAGAGATTTAAAGAATGATTTATCATTTGGTATTCAATATTATGCGGAAATGGTTGTAAAGTATAATAATATGATTAATACTTTGCCTACAGGTGCTGCAAAACCTAATCGCCTTAGAGATATGATTACATTGCGATTAACTAAACTTTTAGTAAAACAAAAATTAAAATTATCTCTTTTTTCCTATTATTCCATTTCAGATAATGATGCTTATTTAAGACCCAATGTTTCTTATAAACTAACAGATGCTTGGAAGATTGAAGCTGGTGGGAACTTATTTATGGGAGAAAACGATACTACGTTTTGGAATCAATTTCAAAACAATAATAATATATATGTAGGCTTAAAACGGAGTTTTTAAGTAAAATAGAAAAAATCTAATAATTACCCCATGAAGTTATTATCCTTTTCAATAAATAAACCCAAACTAGTTGTAGTTATAATGCTGGCAATTACAATTATTTTGTTACTGTTTATTCCTCAAATAAAAATTGATACAGATCCGGAAAACATGTTGTCTGAAAACGAACCGGTTCGAATTATGCATAATGAATTAAAAGAACGATATAATATGCATGACATTATTGTTATGGGTGTTATAAATGAGACTCATCCCAATGGTGTATTTAATAAAACGTCTCTTACTAAAATCCATGAGTTAAGTCAATATGTATATAGTCTTCAAGAAGTAGTAAATGTTACAGATAGTTCTAATACTACGAAAGATGCTCTATCTAAAGAAGAGGTTGTATCCTATAGAGGCGTTATTAAACGTGATGTTATGTCTCCGTCTAATATAGACCATATTGAACCAATAGGATTAGGAGTTTTAAAATTTGATTGGTTAATGCCTAATGCTCCTAAAACAGAAGCAGAAGCATTAGAAATAAAGAATAAACTTTTAAGCAATAATATGTTTAAAAATACTATTGTTTCTGAAGATGGTAAGGCACTGTGTTTATATATTCCTATTAGTTCTAAGGATATTTCTTATGAAATTTCTTCAAAGCTACAAGAAAAAATAGCGACTTATAAAGGAGATGATACATTTCATATAACAGGATTACCTGTAGCTGAAGATACTTTTGGAATAGAAATGTTTATTCAAATGGGAATTACAGCTCCAATAGCTATGTTGTGTATATTCTTATTAATGTTGTTTTTCTTTAAAAAGCTAAAGTTAATATTAAGCCCTATGATTGTGGCTATGGTTTCAGTTATATGTACCATGGGATTATTAATAGCGACTGGTAATACTGTACATATTATGAGTTCTATGATTCCTATTTTTATTATGCCCATTGCTGTATTAGATTCCATACATATACTTTCTGAATTTTTTGATAAATATCAAGAAGTTAAAGATCGAAAACGTACATTAGAATTGGTTATGAAGGAATTATTCAGACCCATGTTATTTACGTCATTAACTTCGGCTGCAGGTTTTGCATCTCTAGCACTTACACCAATTCCTCCTGTACAGATATTTGGAATTTTTGTAGCCTTCGGCATTCTGTTTGCATGGTTATTAACTATTTGCTTTATTCCTGCTTATATCATGTTAATGTCTAAAAAGACATTAGAAAATTTTGGAGTTAAAGAAGATGGAGAAAGTAATAAATTAATTAAAGTATTACAATCATGGAGCCGTGTTACAAGACGTCATTCTAAAAAAATACTTCTAGGATCTATAATATTATTTGCGCTATCAATATATGGAATATCACTTATTACTATAAACGATAATCCTGTTAAATGGTTTACTAAAGATCATCCTATACGAAAAGCAGATAGTGAGTTGAATAAACATTTTGGAGGTACATATATGGCCTTTTTAAGCCTTACTAAAGATAAAGAAAGAGAAAAAACTGGAACAGAAGTTAAACGTGAAATTCAAAAAATAAGCGATGCCTTTTTTATGGCAAAAATAGTAGATACTAGCTATAAAGATAAAATAGATTCATTAATACAAACAGTGAACGTAAAAGCAGATGAAGCTACTGTTTATAAGAATATTATCAATAATTTATTCGATATAATAGATTACAGCGAGACTGATGAAGAAATGGAGATTTGGGAAGAGTTAACGAGTGAAATAGAACTCAATGCTTTAGCGAATACTCAAATTTTTAAGCAACCAGAAGTTCTTAATTATATTTCAAAACTAGAAACTTATCTTATCGAAGAAGGTGGTGTTGGTAAAATTAATAGTTTAACGCAATTAGTAAAAAAAATAAATAAAGAATTACATGAAGGAAAGGGAGATTATTATAAATTACCTGAAACTTTTTCTGGTGTTGGACAGTGTATTATTTCCTACCAAAACAGCCATTTACCAGAACGATTAAGACACTGTGTTGATACTAATTTTAATGGATTAAACCTTTGGTTACAATTAAAAAGTGGAGATAATAAGGATATGGAAAAAACGATAGCGGCAGTAGATCGTTTTTTTAAAAATAATGAGCCACCTACAAGCTTAAAATACGAATGGTTTGGTTTAACCTATATTAATGTCATTTGGCAACAAAGAATGGTAAATGGTATGTTAAAAGCCTTTTTAGGAAGTTTTGTTATTGTATTTTTTATGATGACTTTCCTTTTTCGTTCTGTAAAATGGGCTTTCCTATGTATGTTACCGCTTAGTTTAACAATCGCTATCATATATGGAGTTATAGGTTATATAGGAAAAGATTACGATATGCCAGTTGCTGTATTATCGTCTTTAGCTCTTGGATTAGCTATTGATTTTTCAATACACTTTTTAGTGCGTTCTAGAGCAGCGATTGAAAAAACTGGAAATTGGAAAGAAGCCTCTGTAATTATGTTTGGTGAACCTTCAAGAGCGATAACTAGAAATGTTATAGTTATTGCTATTGGTTTTTTACCATTATTGCTTTCAAATTTAATCCCATATAAAACAGTAGGTATTCTATTAGCTAGTATCTTAGTGCTCTCAGGTATTATTACACTTCTTTTATTACCTGCATTAATTAATACTTTAGAACGGTTTTTTAAGCCCAAAAAAATAAATTAATATGAAACAAAAAAATAAATTTGAGATGACATTTAATAAAACGTTTTTTGTATTACTATTTCTTTGCAGTTTTGCTATGCAAAACACTCAAGCACAGAATGTAGAGGACATTGTAAACAAAGCCAATAAGGTATTCAAATATAATGGAGACGACAGAATTAATGTAGTTAATATGGATATAAAAAACAAGAATGGTAAAGTTGTAATGAATAGAGAACTTGTTCTTATTAGAAAAAATGATGCTTCTGGATTGGGCCAAAAATGGTATTCTTATTTTAAGAAACCTGCGGATATTAGAAAAATGGTATTTATGGTTTGGAAAAACACAAAAAAAGATGATGACCGATGGATTTATTTACCTGCCATGGATTTGGTTAAACGATTAGCAGGATCAGATAAGCGAAGTAGTTTTGTAGGGTCTCAATTTGTATATGAAGATGTAACAGGTAGGTTGCCTAAATTAGATACTCACGAGTTAATCAAAACTACCGATGATTACTATGAGGTTAAGAGTACTCCTAAAAATACTTCTGCAGTTGAGTTTTCTTATTTTTATACGTGGATAGATAAGAAAACGTTTGTTCCTACAAAGCGTGTTTATTATGATAAAAATGGAGATAAACAAAGAGAATATCGCGTAGATAAAGTAGAGAAGATTCAAAATTATGATACAATCACTGCATTTTCTATGACTAATATTCAAACTGGAGAATCTACCTATGTCAACTATATAGATATAAAATACAATGTAGGAATACCAGATAATATTTTTACAGAAACTTATTTAAGAAGAGTTCCTAGGAAATGGGTGTCATATAATAAAAAATAAAGATTATTTATATGTTGTTAATATTGTAGATAGTTTTCACTAATTAGAAATATATTTAAACGCAGGCTTTTTTCCCCCTATTAGATTAATAAACCCAAATTGCTTTTGAGCATTTTTACGCCAGGGTAATCTACCAACAACTTCTTTTGGAACGTTTTTAAAATCGTATAAAGTCCAAGACATAAATTGTAGATCGTTATTAGCAATTATTTCTTGGGCTTTTTTATGATAGTTGGCTTGATCTTTATCCGAGTTACCAAAAGGATTCCATAATCCATTATAAGAAGACAATCCAAACTCTCCCATAACTATAGGTTTTTGAGTGATCTCCTTTTTAAGCGTTTTAATAGAAGCCTCTAAAGTATCTATAGCATCATAAAAATGAAAAGACACAAAGTCTACTTTGTCTTTTAAAATAATAGCACTTTCTGTGTTAGACCAACCAATAGTTACTGGACGTTGGTCATCTATAGATTTCACTAAATCTATCATATTATCTAACCAAGCAATTACATTATTTTTCCCTCTAGATTCAAAATCTAAGTTTGGTTCGTTTTTAATGTCCCAAGCAATAATGGCATCATGAGTTTTTAAAGCATTAATAATAGTTTCTGCATGATGTCTATTTAATGTCCAATCTAAAACAGAATAATCACCATAAAAATCAAAAAGAGTTACTACTACCTTAAGTTTATTTACTTTGGCAATATCTAATGTTTGTTTTAATTTTTCTAGTTTTTGCATATTAACTTTGGCTTTACCAAAATCTTCATATTGTACAAAAACACGAATAGTATTTAAGCCAGCTTCTTTTATTATTTTAAAATCTTTAGCAATAATATCTTTAGAAAAAGAATCACCAAACATATCCCATGGAGAAGCCTGTGGATAGTAATTAATGCCTTTAATATTAAGATTTGTAGCTACAACAGCTTTGGTTTCTGTTTTATAATCTTGAGTATTTACTTTTACAATATGCCTAATGCGCCAAAAGCCATCTTCTAGAAGTAAGACTATTTTATAAGTTGATTTTTCAGTAGACTCTAAGGCAAGCTTTTTATTTTTAAAAATTTGCTTGTATTCAATAACATCTTTATCTGTAATAACAGCTAATTGGCCATCTTCACTAAAAAACTCTAATACTGGATGGTGTTCTAAAGTAGTAGAGGCTATACTGGTATTACTAGCAGTATTTAATTCCACAAAATTGTAAAGATTTAAACGGGCATTATCTGTGTAATAATCCTTAATCCCATCAAGCGCATTAGTTTTATAAGCAACATGTTTAACAAACCAAGCATCTAAATAGTCATTTTCTATTGCCTTTAAAGTTTCAGGATCCATTGGTCTACCGTCATTATTTAAAGGTTTCCAAATCACTTTTGGTAAATATTGATCAATCTTTTTAATCTCTGTATGCAGCATAGCACTTCTATCTGCTCCGGTATTTAAGTAACTATATAAAGCACTAATTCCATATATAATTAAAGCTATAATAATAATATATGAGAGTATTAAAATAACCCGTGTTATGTTTCTATTAATACTTACCATAATGCTTTAGAATTATATTTTTTTTCTATTCCAGCGGTTTTAATAACGATGTTATACTTATCATTTTTAAATAGATCAGATTTCAAATTAAAAAGAACGTAACCGTCAATTGTTGTTTTCGAAAGTGCTTCTATAAGCTTATCATTTTTGTATACCAGAAGTTTAACTTGTAATCCATCTGGTATCATTTGTTTCATAAAACTTTGTAGAGGACCAATAGTAATAGCTCTATTGTTTTTAGAAAAATCAACTTCAAAATCATGTATTACTTTTTTGTAATCTATAGCAATAGTATTACTCTCTGCCATGCCTTCTACATATGCTTTAATGGTCCATTTAGTTTCATAGTCTGGATGAATCATCTTTGCTATTGCTGTGCCATTAATAGTTGTTCCAGATGTTTTTAAAACATTTCCTTTTTCGTTAGTAACAAAGAAGTTAACATAAGTCCCATCAATAACTATGTTGCCTTGTTTGTCTTTAATAATAGAAGTTTCGAATATTGTAATTTGATTCCCATCTGCATAATCATGTGGGCGTTTTGCTAAAACTGTAAAATCGGCAGGAATTGCAGGAAAAACGGTTACTGTAAATTCTTTAGAATTAACAGTAAGGCTTTCTGAAGAGACAAGCATGCGACCACTTTCTTTTTGAGAATATATGTTTTTATAACTAATTAAATTTTTGGTGAATATAGCTTCATTGTCTTCAGTACTTAAAAACTGATGTTTGGCAGTAACAAGAGTGTTCTCTGCTAAAGGGTTATCTAAAGAATCAGTAGGAATGACTACTAGCATAGTAAAATCTATTCCACCAGCTTCAATACTTGGTGGCCCAATATAGGTTTCCATAGTAGCGACTTCTTGTTTTGGGTTTAAATGAAACTGACCAGAAAGCATAGTGCTATTATTTTTAATTAATTTCCAGTTAACAATACCTATTTTAGAATTTATGTTTGGGGGAATTTTATATTTAACCACATTATTTTCAATAATTGGATCGATTACTGTAGATCCGTAACTATTAGAACAATAAAGTAAAGGCTTGGCATTTTGAGAGACTGAAAATTTTAATTCAATGTCGCTACCAACTTTAAACTCGGTTTGTGCGGTTAGTAATTTTATATCTAAAGCTGTTTCACTCTGTTTTATTAGAGTAAACGATGATAATAAAATCAAGCCAAAAAAGAGTATATGTGTATATTTTAAATGCATTAATTTGGGTTGCCAATATAAGAGTTGGTTTCTATTTTAATATAACTAAAATTTGGATTACTAATCTTTTGTAATTCAGAATTAGTATGGTTTTTAATTCTATTAGGAACTGTTTTATTAGAAATGTCTTTATTAGGTAATCCATTTACAAAAACATTTTCCATGTTATCTGTTATTATTTTTAGTGTATCATTTTCTAAAAAGGTGTACTCAAAATCTTGCTTGCGTTGTTGTCTAATACCATTTTTTATAAATAAATGATCTACCCAAACCATTGTTTTATTTTCATCGTAATATGTTAATAAGAGTTGAGGTACAGTAATTTCTTGAATACCACTATTAAAGAGACTTCCATTAATCGTTTTATTATTAATTTCAATATTACTTAATACAATGTTTTTATATAAATCTGATCCAGAAACATTACCAGCTGCTTGTATATTAAATTTTGTTGGCTGTTCCTCAAACTCAATAGGAGTAAATTCATCAGGATTAAAGGTTTTAGGAATAGAGTCTTTGGTTTTTGACCAAGCGATACCTTCAAAGTTAATTTTAAAACTACTTGTTTCTTTAGGCATTAATTTATGTTTTACATGATATTTAGCATTGTAGGTTGCTAATTCTTTATTATTATCATTATAGAGTGTGCCTTTTAAAAAAACATCTGCAGGAACATTGTCTATATTTTGAACTTCTCCAATAATAGCATAATGTTTATTGTATTTAACTAATTTTGCAGAAAGGACTTCTAAAACAGGTTGTTTTAAAACATCTTCATGATGTGTTTGTTCTGTGGTTATACGTCTTCGTCCTTGATTAAAATAACTAGTGGTATTATTAGAATATAATTGATCTGGAGGTAAATCTGTGTCTAAATCCTCAGGAAGTATATACCATTTTCCTCGATGTTTGGCTAGCGATTTATAGTCTACACGATTTATTTTTTCTAATGGCGTAATCCAATTAGTAATAACTTTAGCTGTAGCAAGACTATCATTTTTGTTTGTAATTTCGGTTTTAATAGCATCTAATTTTGCATAACTACTAAGTAAACCATCAGTAACAGAAACTTCAAGCATGTATTGTGCAATTGAAATATTGCTTTCTGGATCTATCAAATTATATGCTGTTTCAAATGCTTTAAAATCTAAAGCATCATAATATGCAACTAGTGTGTTTTCTGGGCTACGTTGTGAGTCATTCTTTATATAAAATTGATAAATACCATAAAAAACAGATATAGCTAAAATAATAGACCAAGCATGAGTCGTTTTTAATATCGTATTGGAGAATTTAGAATAATTGCTTTTATAGCTTAAAAAAACGGGCTGTTTTTTTAGTTTAGTTTGTAATGCTTTTATCCATAAAGCTTGTATATTCAACATAAAAGCAAGCAATACAGTTATAAGTGGAACAATACCCCAAAGGATTTTTTGCCATTTAGAGACATCATCTTTTGGAAGTATAGAAGAGATTGGAGGAATATTTAAACGCTCCCAAACCATTATACCGTTTTCTAATTGTCGTAGACGTTGCCAGCCACAGAAATAGAGAATAGGATCGTAAAATTTATCATTAGAGAAAATATATTTAAGATTGTATTTTTCTGGTGTTGTTAAAAACTGTTGCAATGATCCAATACCGGCAACTCCTTTAAACTTTGAATTCTCTAAACGCTCAATCGGCCTAGTTGTTAATTCAGGAAGTCGTCTAGCAGAATGATAATTTCCATCTACAGTCATAGCATTAGTCTGCGAACTTAACCATGCCATTTGGTCTCCAAAGCCAAGAGTTAAAAAGCGCCATTTGTCATGGTCATCTTGATTTAAAAAATTAACGATAGGCAGCATTTTTATTTTTTGGGGTTGAGATGGCCTAAAATAGCCTAAGCTCATTGTGAAAATGGTCATAAATACAAATAGCCCAGCAAGAATACCTCCAATAATGCGATGATAAATAGCACCAAATTTAGATTGAATAAGTGTTTTTAAATCACCTTGAACAAAACGATAAGCAAATTCACCAAGAATTGGTAAAGACATTATAGATGCCCATAATGTAAAACGATCTAAGGTTAAAATATTGAATGCGGTTTCTCCAAGTACTTTTCTAGGAATAGGAGTCGTACCGCCAGTTCCTAAAATAGTTAGAATAGTAATTGATAGACCAAAAAATAAATAGCGTTTACTATAATACCTATAAAATATATATGGTAGAAGCACAAGAAGAATGCCCCAAGGAATTAAAAAGAATACTAAACCAGAAGACGTAATTTCAAGGAAATTGTCACGAGATCCATGTGGAATAGGAACTTGTGTTATCGGGTTGTTTTTAGAGTTAATCCAATACGGGAGAATACAACCAATTATAATAATTAATGATAATAGTCCAAAACTTACAATACGTTTAAAAAGCTTAAAAAAGCTATTTAAAAATAGTTTAAAAGTTATAGCTTTTATAGTTTCTACTTGCTCTTTAGAAACATCCATTATTACCATTCCTATTAAAGGAAAGATAAAAAATACCATCCCAAAAATAGGAGTAACATGATGGGACGTAACAGTTACAGCTATTAAAGAAAGAGAAGTCATTAGATACCAATGCTTACCAGTTTTTAACCACAAATAGATTTCTGGTAAGGCATGCATTAAAATTGAAATACCTACAATACTAGGTAATTGGCCAAAAACATGAAGTGTTTCTACAAATGAAGAAGAAAAAACAGCTAGTAATGCTGCGTATCCGGCAGCTGTTTTATGTCCAGTAATTAATAATGAAAATCGATAAACTCCAGTAATAAATAAAACGATACTTATTAATGCAACACTAAAAAGGCCAAATTTTAAACCTCCAATCATAGAGAATATAGCTATTGATTGATGTACCAAAGGCGGATAACTCATAACAGTAAAACCTGTATACCATTTATAGTTCCACGGCTCAAACCAACTATTTGCATAATGATCTGCAAAAAACAAATGAATTAATGCATCATAGGTTGTTTCCAAAGTAAAAAAGATGGAAGTGCCATGAAAAGCTAATCCTAATAGTATAGCAGAGATTAAGTATTTGTTTGAGGTTTCTTTCATTTTAAAATCAATATCAAATTGATATATGTAAATATATATAATAAAATAGTGAGACGTTTATCAATCATCTATAGCAATCTACCATTCGTCTACACTAAACGTTAGATTGACTAAATATCAGTTTTTTAAGCGTTAATCGGGCTACTTTTGGAGTATCAATAACCATAAAAACAAGTATTATGAAAGTTTTAGCAATAGATGATCAACAGTTAGTATTACTTCCTTTAGAGAAACGTTTATTAGAATTGGGATACGAAGTAAAAACAGAAACAGATGCTACTAAAGGAATAGAATTATATAATTCTTTTAATCCAGATTTAGTAATTGTAGATGTAAATATGCCAATAATTTCTGGGTTGGATATTGTTAAATATATAAGGACAACTAAAAATTCTCAAACGCCAATTATGGTTTTATCTGGAAATACAAAAGATGAAACAATCACTCAAGGTTTTGAATTAGGTATTAACGATTATTTGAAGAAGCCTTTAAGTTTAAATGAAATTTGTGCTCGTGTAAAACGATTAATTGGAGCACCAGAATTACAACAAAAAGCTAAAACTAATAATGTAATGATACAACAACGTTGTGTTGGAGTTGTAATACCTTGTTATAATGAAGAAGAAAGGTTACTAAGTAAAGAATTTACAGATTTTATAAATAAAAATTCGGGTTACCATCTGTGTTTTGTAAATGATGGAAGTAAGGACAAAACTTTAGATGTTTTAAAAGCATTACAAAAAGGGAATGAAGATTTTATAACGGTTTATAACTGTGAAAAAAATGGAGGTAAAGCTGAAGCTGTTCGTCTTGGAATGTTGCATATGGCAAAAAAAGAAGATTTGGATTATATAGGCTTTCTTGATGCAGATTTATCAACAGATTTAGCCGATTTTGATGATTTAGTTAAGACTATTGAAAAGTCAGAATTTAAAATTGTTAGTGGCTCTAGAATAGCAAGAATGGGCGCTAATATTACTAAAGAATCTGCAAGGAAAATTATTAGTATGACCATTAACTTTATTATTAGAAAGATTTTAAAAATGGATTTTAAGGACACACAATGTGGAGCAAAAATTTTTAGCAAAGATGTCATTGAAATAGCATTTAGTAAAAAGTTTGTAACGCAATGGATTTTTGATGTAGAAATTTTTAAAAGAATGTCTCTTCATTTTGGATTAAAAAAAGCAAAGCAAATGCTTTGTGAAAAACCATTAAAAAGATGGATCCATGCAGATGGTTCTAAGTTGTCTATGAAAGATTCTGTAAAAATTGTTGGACAATTAGCTCAAATTGCCTGGGTATATAAAAAGCAAAAGATTGATGTGAAAATAAAAGAATCAGCTAATTTAAAAATAGCTTAATTATAATTTCAATAGATACATTGTAAATGAAAATAGGAATCATCATTATATTTTATAACAATATAAAGGACATAGACAAAAGCCTTTTTATTAACCAAGCAAAACAGGCTATAGAAATAGAATTTTGTTTAGTTAATAATAATAGTACAGACAACACATATGTTATTTTAAAAGAGATAAAAGAAGCATGTAAAAATGTTTCTCTGGTAAATATTAAAAAAAGCAAACCAGATTTAGCAGCAGTCAGGGCAGGAGCAAGGTATATGTTTAATGAGTTTAATTTTAAACATATAGGTTATGTTAATGCGAATGTTTTGAATGCAAAACACATAGATATTAATAATTTAATTAAAACAGTTAATGAAAATCAAGATGTTATTTTAAAACATAATATCGAAATTTTGGAAAAACAGGAAGTAAAAAGAACTTTATTTCAAAGTATATTCTCTGTATTAGATTATTTAAAAGACATACAAATAAATAATAAGTTTCAAGAACTACAAAAGTTAAGTAAACTATAAAACCTAAAAAGATGAAAGTATATCCAATAAAATTTAATCCAATATTAAAAGAAAAAATCTGGGGAGGAAATAAGTTAGCCAATCTTTTAGGTAAAACTACAGAAAAAGATAATGTTGGCGAAAGCTGGGAAATTTCAGATGTTAATGGAAATATTTCTACAGTTAATAACGGTGAATATGAAGGAATGAATTTAAAAGATTTGATAACGAATCACGAATCTGATTTACTGGGAATAGACAATTTTAAAAACTTTGGATATAATTTTCCACTTCTTATTAAATTTTTAGATGCAAAAACAGATTTATCTGTACAGGTACATCCAGATAATACTATGGCAAAAAGGAAGCATAATAGTTTTGGTAAAACAGAAATGTGGTACATTATGGATAGTGATGATAATGCAGACATTGTTTTGGGATTAAAAGATAAAAATATGAGTCCAAAAATGTTACATCATATTAATTCTAATAATGTAGATAGTGTTTTTAATAGAGAAAAGGTTAAAAAAGGAGATAGTTTTTTTATTCCAGCAGGTAAAATACATGCTATAGGAGCTGGAGTATTAGCTGCAGAAATACAGCAAACCTCAGATATTACATATCGTGTTTATGATTGGGATAGAAAAGATAGTAATGGTGAAAAAAGAGAATTACATACACAGTTAGCAGAAAAAGCGACCAAGATTTTCGATTCTAATGGTAAAGCAGAGTATACTATAAAACCAAATAAGAGTACTAATCTGGTAGATTGTGAATATTTTACAACTAACGTAATGAATATTACAAAACATATAGCGAAAGACTATTCTAATTTAGATTCGTTTGTAGTTTTTATGTGTGTAGAAGGAGAAGTAGATATTACAGCTGGTTATTATACCGAAAATTTAAAAATTGGGGAGACAGTATTGTTACCAGCAAAAGCTGAAGAAATAGCCTTCAACTCTCAAAATGCAAAACTATTAGAAATTTATATTAATAATGGATTAGTGCAATGTGTGCTAATAGCATCTTAAGTATCTTTAAAAGAAAGTTTTATCTTACAAAATATTTTTTCAATTCACGTAAAATAGCTTTTTATCCTTGAAATAGGTTTTTAGTCGATATCTTCTTTTTACTTCTTTTGTAAATAGATCATTACAATATATTATTCTGACATTTATTATGTGCTTAATCCCTAAGATTTAAATGATAATTCTGAAATTAAAAAATGTCATTTAGTAAGCCATTAATTATTGTAAATATCTAATTAATAATTTTACTTATTATTCAATAATAATAAATAGGATCTTGTTTATTGAATCCTTTTATTTTTATAGGAGAAATGTGAATTATTTGATGAATACTAAGAATATGAATGATATAGTTAATATTTCAGATTTAAAGAAAATAATTCACGAGCTAATTTTATTTATTGTGGTTGAAGGAAAGAAAAATGTGAGTGAAGAAAAAATTGATGAATATGTGTCTAGCTATACCAAATGTTTTGTTAATGCAATGAACAATAGTAATGCTCCAAGTAATGAACATAAAATTATGGAAGCTATAAAAATTATACAAAATGATATTAAAAATCATTTAAGTGCACCATTAAATTCTTAGCTTTTAATCTAATAAAAGCAATCTAAAGTTTAGCATTGATTTTATTATAGGCAATATCCTTAAAATCGTTTACTACTATATCTGCTAAACTATAATCTTGATTTTTACTATTTAAACTATCATATCCTACACAATAGATACCTGCGCTTTTTGCAGCCTTTATACCGTTAGTGGAATCTTCAATAACAATACATTCACTTCTATTATAGCCAGCTAATTCGGCAGCTTTTTCAAAAATTTCAGGATGAGGTTTAGAGGCCTTTAAATCTGCACCGCTAATTTTTGATTTAAAATATTTATCTAATTCAAAGCGAGTAAATACACTATTTATAGTAAACATCGAGGCAGATGAAGCCAGAACTAGAGTCAAACCATTAGAATAGTAATCTTTAATTAACTCTAAAACGCCATCTATAAGTTGTAAGCTAGGATCGTTATCAAATAAACTAAAAAAGCTATTGCGTTTACTTTGTACTAACTCTTCAGGATTATTTTCTAAATTGAAAATATCACATAGTTTTCGACATATATTAATAGTAGATTGTCCCGTAAAGGATTCATATAATTCTTTAGATACTTCTATATTAAAAGCATTAAACATCATATAATATGCTTTGTGGTGTAGTGGTTCGGTATCAACTATAACACCATCCATATCAAATAAAACAGCTTTCAACATTTATTTTTCTTTTTTGTTGAGCGAAGATAATTATAAAGTACTTCTTTTTATAAGATGTAAATTTTTTTCTCTCTTTCAATTGCAATATTTTGCGCTGAGATATTTTTTATATGATTTATATAGTCCTTTTTATTCTATTAGTTGTTTTTGTTGTGTATTCTTTTACTAAAATAAAACCAAAGAAAGTCAAACCTTTTCCTAAGCATTGGCATGCCATTTTAAAAGAAAAAGTATTGTTTTATGATAAACTATCAGATAAAGACCAACTTCTTTTTAGAAATCGGATAATGCTTTTTTTAAGCGAAATACATATAGAAGGTGTAAAAACTAACATTGAAGACCTTGATAAAATATTAATTGCTTCTAGTGGTGTTATACCTGTTTTTAATTTTCCTAATTGGAGTTATAATAATCTTACAGGTATTATTGTATATCCAGATACTTTTAATGAGGATTTGGAGTTTTCTAAACACAATAAAAATCGAAAAATATTGGGTATGATTGGAACTGGACGTTTTGAAAATCAAATGATATTATCACAAAAAGCTATACGAAAAGCGTTTAATAATAAAACCGACAAGCATAACACGCCAGTGCATGAATTTGTTCATTTATTAGATAAAATGGATGGCAGTACAGACGGTATTCCTGAACGATTTTTTGGTAAAGAATTTATAGCACCATGGTTGGAATTAATGCATAAAGAAATGGAAGCTATAAATAGTGATAATTCAGATATTAGAAAATATGGAGGAACTAGTCAGGCAGAATTTTTTGCTGTAGCTTCAGAATATTTCTTTGAAAGACCAAAACTATTCAAAGCTAAACATCCAGAATTATATAAAATGTTATCGCTTTGTTTTCAACAGTCAAAACCTACTAATTAATCAATCTTACACGGGAATTGTAAAAAAGAAGGTTGTACCAATGTGCTCTTCAGAATCTAACCATATTTTGCCACCATGAGATTCTACAATTTTTTTACAATGGGCTAAACCAATACCTGTGCCTTCATATTCTTCACGTGAATGTAAACGTTGAAAAATTGAAAAAATACGCTCTTGATGCTTTTTCGGGATACCAATACCATTATCTCTTACTGTAAATTGCCAATACTCAATATCTTTTATATTAACTTTTTTGGCATCTACTTCAATTAAAGGATCTATATCTGGCTTAGTGAATTTAATTCCATTACTAATTAAGTTTTGAAACAATAAACGTATTTCCAATTCGGCGCCTTTAATAGTTGGAAGGTTTGTGACTTGAACTTTAGAATTGGTTCTAGTAATAACATTTTGCAAATCGTCTTTTAATGTGTCTATTACAGTGTTACAATTCACGGTACCATATTCTTTAGTTTTTCCAAGACGTGAATAAGCAAGAATGGCATCTATTAATCGCTTCATTCTATCACTAGAATCTTTTACAAAGTTTAGACTCATTCTTCCATCTTCATCAAACTTAGTTCCATAATCTTCAACAAGTATATCTATTAAACTAGAAATAGTAATTAAAGGCTCTTTCAAATCATGACTAGCGATATAAGCAAACTGTTCTAATTCGTTATTTTTTGCTTCTAACTCAAAAGATTGTTTTGTTATAGCTGCATTTTTTTCTTTTAATGTTTGCGCTATTTTTTTCTTATTATTAATGTTTCTGTATAATAAATAGGCTCCAATTAGGGATAACGTAAATAAACCAATCAATAAGTAATTGATTTTATTCTGCATTGAAATCTTTTCGTTCTTTGCTTCTAGAGCTTTAGCATTATTTTTAATTGTAGCATTTTGTTTAGTAATACTATCTGTTTGTTGCTTAAGTCTTAATTCACTGTCTCTTATATTTTTTTCTTGAGCTTTTACAATAGCTAATTGAGATAAAATAGTTTCTTCAAGTTCACGCTCTAAAGCTATTTTTGATTCTAACTTTTGTTGTTGTAAATCACTTTCAGAAGATAAAAGTTGTATCCATTTTTCTCTTTTTTTTGCTATATTAGAAATGCTGTTAATACTATCTTTTTGAGTAGTTATAGTTTCATCCTTATATAATAAAGCTTTTGTTTTACGATCAAGTTCTTTTTCTTTCTCGTCAATTTCTGCTTGCTTTTCGGCTTCTATTTTTTTGCTTTCTTCTAATGAAGCCTCGGTAGTTTTATATAATTTCTTCCATTTTTCAGATGAACTTACCGCATGTGATTGTAGTGAATTTGCTGTAGTGAAGTTTTCTCTATAGATATTTTTTTCATTTGTTTCATATTCAAAAGTATCTCCAACATTAACCATATTAATCATAGATGATTTATAACTATAATCTTCACTAACTAATAAGATGTTTTTACCACTAATTTTATTTAATATATAGTCAATATCAAAATTTTGTGCTTGATTAACATATAACAATTGAACATTTGCAACATCTTTAACACTATTAAAGCATACAATAGTTACTTGTTTATTCTTAATTTTTCGCTTTTGAGATAGTGATTTTAAATCAATAAACGTACGGTCTTGGCCTAATACACCAATTTTAAAATCTGTAATATTATTTTGATTTTGCCAAGTAACTTGTTCAGCAAAATTAAATATAAAAATAGCACGTTGTAAGCGTTTTACTTGCTCGTTACTTGTGTTTTGCGATTGTCCAATTCTAGGAATACATGTAAAAGCAATCCAAAGACATAATATGAGGAATTTATAATTTGAGGGAAAGGTTTTTTTCATTATAGTTTAATAAGAGCTCTTAAATAATAGTTAGAACCATTAACTCCAAATTGTTGTACACGTCTACTGTACACAAAATTGCCATTATTTATGTTAGCAGAATGTTTATGCTTATCTGGATAAACATTAAATATGTTATTACCTCCAAACGTTAATTTTATATTTTTATTGGCCTGGTATGATAATGCTAAATCGGTTAATAGCTTTGAAGAAAATGTTTGATCACGAGTTTCTACATTACCTGTTAATTCGTTTTCTACCCAATTATTAGGATTACCATCATTTGGATGAATAAATTGTACTTCTCCAAAATAAGTATTACCCATTTGTACTTTAAAATCATTAATCTTGTAAGACAGAATTGAATTCATTTTAAAATTTGGCTGAGAACTTTCTACTCTGGCAATTTCTTCTCTATTAAACAATACATTTTCTTGACCAGCAAGTGATTCTGAAACTTTAATTGGTCCATCTACTCTTGTCTTTGTGAAATTAGCACCAAAAGAAGCATTAAATTCACCATCTGCAATTACTGTTCTATAGTTAAGAGCGGCATCAAAGCCATTTGTTTTAGAATCTATAGCATTAGTAAAAAATTGAGCAGCACCTACATTAAAAGGTTCTAATATAGTTTCATAACCATCTGCAAAACGCCCTGATAATACTATACGATCTTTAATTTTAATATAATAATAATCGAAAGTAAAAGTGAAATGCTCTTTAATCTTACCGCTAAAACCTGCACTAAAATGTTTAGATAATTCAGGTTTTAACTTTTCAATTTGAAAAGCTTCTGATGCTACGGCGCTTTCATTATTAAAAGTACCAACTTGAACAATGTCTCCATTAATAAATTGAGTACTTATATTTTGAAAGTAGACTTGATGTAATGAAGGTGCTCTAAAACCAGTAGAGTAACCGGTTCTTAAACTAATCTTATCATTTAATCTATATCTACCAGATAACTTGTAAATTAGTTGTCCTCCAAAGTCATTATAAGACTCATATCGTGCAGCAGTTTTTATTAATAACTTTTCATTAATATTCGTTTCTAAATCTATATAGGCAGATGAGTTTGTTCTAAATCTGTTTAATTCATTTTCTGGTTGAATGCCAGGGAAAACTTGAGCTCCCGGTATTCTTGGCTGTTCATCTCCATTGGCATCAATATAAGTACTTCCTCCATTAGCGTAGGATGCTTCTTCTCCTGCTATAATTTCATAATTTTCTACTCTAAGTTCTGCACCAAATGCAATATTTACTCCATTAAGCCAATCGTAAGTTCTAGAAATATCTAAGTTTGATGTGTTTTGTTTGTATTTAAAACCACCAGAATAAAAAGTACGAGGCGAAGCCACACCTAAAGAGGCATTATTTGAATTATTAACAGTATAATCTAAACCGTTCTTTCCTATAGAATGGCTAAAATCAATATCCCAATCATTTTTTACTCCTTTAAAACCAGCAACAATAGCATCATCTTGAATATCTGTTAAAATTTGAGGAGAGAAACCATTCGGAAATAATTCTAACACTACGCGATCTTCATCTTTTGGTAAACGAAAAAAGCCTTTTGCTTTTCCTTCACGGTAATTACGACCACCATGAAAGTAGAATGTAGAAGTATCAGATAAAGGTAATTCACTATTAAAAAAAACAGCTAAATTTTCTGTTTGCGCGCTACCAATTTCCATTATTCTATTATTATCGTATCCAGTTGTATTAAAGAAGTTATTTTCATTAATTAAGGTTTGATCTTGAGTAGCATCTGTAGAATAAACACTACCAGTATAACCACCTGCGCGATTAACAGCTTCTCGATTTCTATACTCAGCTGTCACATTTATAAAGCCTTTATTGCCAACTTTTAAACCAAAATTGGTTCCCATATATACAGCTTTTCCATCACCTTCTGTGTTCATGCCATATCGACCATCAATATTTATAACTTCTATTTGTTCTTTTAATATAATATTTACTACACCAGCAATAGCATCAGATCCATATTGAGAAGTTGCACCATCTCTTAGAATTTCTATTCTTTCAATAGCAGCTACAGGTATAGCATTAAAATCGGTACCTACAGTACCACGACCAACAGTACCATTAACGTTTAATAGAGAACTATTATGTCTACGTTTACCGTTTATTAATACTAATACTTGATCTGGGCCTAAACCTCTTAACGTGGCAGGATCAATATGATCTGTTCCATCAGAAATAGTTTGGTTTGTTGAATGAAATGATGGTACTAGATAATGTAGTATATGACTTAGTTCTATTTGAGAGGCGTTAGTAATTTCTTGTGGCGAAATAATATCTACTGGAGCAGTGGTTTTTAAAAGAGAACGAGGTTGCGCTCTTGAACCTAAAGATACTGGTTCATCTATAGAGAATCCAGTTTCTAATAAAAAATCTAAAGTTGCGGTATCTCCAACTTTTACACTTACAGAATTAGTTTTAGATTCGTACATAACAAATTCTGCAGCTACAATATAATCTCCTTCTTCTAAATTAAAAATATAAACACCATTAACATCTGTTGTTGTTTTATAATTAGTACCTTCAATACTTAATTTTGCTCCAGGTAAAATTCCATATTGGTCTGACACAGTACCAGTTATTATTGCTCTGTTTTGCGAAAAAGCATTAAAGGATATACTACAGGAAAGTATTAATAGTAATAAGTGTAAAGGTTTAAGGGATAACATAGTAATAGCAACTTTATAGGGTAGAATGTATTATTTTACTAGTTTATAAAAAAGTTTAGGTTTAAATTTTCAATAGCACCAAATTGGAAAAAAATAATTTAATACGTTATTTTTTTTTCATAATGATTTTCAATTAAATTACTTAATAAATCAATAGACAAAGGCTTATTTATAAAATCATTAACAGTTTCTATTTCTTTAGATCTTTTGTAATCATCAGGGTTGTTAGAAGTTGTTAGCATTACTAATTTAATATCCTTGGTGAATTTTTTATCTAATTTGTTATATTCTAAGATAAATTCCCATCCATTCATTGCAGGCATATTTATATCTAAAAAAATCAGATTAGGTTTTAAACATAACCCTTTTGATGCTTCTGTTAGATGCTTTAATGCATTTTCTCCACTAGTTACCGCAATAATTTCTTTAAACTCTTCATGCTTGGTTAAAACTTTTTTATTGTAAAAATTTGTAACCTTATCATCATCAATCAGTAATACACATTCAATTTTATTCTTCATAAGTTTATAAAAGTAGTTTACTTAGCTTACAGTTCTACAATGTAACTTTTTTTATTATTAATAAACGATAAAATGTGAATTTAATCGATTAAAACACTTTTTTGTGTGTAATTACGTAATCTATATCATCAAATTATGTATATGATAGTATTAACTATAATATTAGTAGCTTTGATAAAGTTTCAATTAGTAATTTTTTATGGAGAAAGATTTACAAGAGCATTATGGTTATTTATTTGAAAAAGAGTTACTTCAAGAGATTTTAAATGTTGGAAGTTATATTGAAATCTTAGAAGATGTGATGTTGATGGATATTGGTCAACAAATTAAAGCAATGCCATTATTACTTAATGGAGCAATAAAGGTTTTAAGAGAAGATAAAAATGGAGATGAATTAATTCTTTATTTTATAGAACAGGGAGATACTTGTGCCATGACTATTACATGTTGTATGGGGCAAAAAAAAAGTGAAGTAAGAGCTGTAGCAGAAACGGATACTAAGCTTATAATGGTGCCAGTTGAAAAGATGGGAGAATGGATGGGTAAATATAAAAGTTGGCAAAACTATATTTTGCAAAGTTATCATGACCGTATGATGGAAATGTTAGATGCTATAGATAATATTGCTTTTTTAAGAATGGATGAAAGATTATTTAAACATTTACTAGATAAAGCTAAAGTAAATCATAATGATACACTCCAAACAACACATCAAGAGATTGCAAACGATATGCATACGTCTAGAGTTGTAATTTCAAGATTATTAAAAGCTTTAGAGAAAAATAATAAAATAGAATTGTATCGTAATGCTATAAAAATATTAGACTTGTAACAATAGTTACAGTCATTTTATAAATCACTAGTTATTTTTGTATAAATACTTATTTAATAAAAATGATTGAATTTTTTGGTTACCTAGGAGCCTTACTCATTGGTGTTTTTTTAGGCCTCATTGGAGGCGGTGGTTCTATTTTAGCAGTTCCAATTTTAGCTTATTTATTTTCAATCAATGAAAAATCGGCTACAGCGTATTCTTTGTTTGTAGTTGGTGTAAGTGCACTTTTAGGAGGAATAAAACAACATTTTAAAGGTTATGTCGATTGGAGAACAGCAATTGTATTTGGTGTACCAGCAATTATTGGGGTTACTATTGTTAGATATTATGTAGTGCCAATATTACCAAACACCTTATTTTATATTAATGATTTTCAATTTACTAGACGTATGGCTATGTTTGGTTTGTTTGCAGCATTAATGATTCCAGCTGCAATATCAATGCTGAAAAATAAAAAAGAAAGAAAAGTAAAAGGTGGTGTAAAATACAATTACCCTCTTATTTTTATTGAAGGTATTATTGTTGGGGCTGTAACTGGATTGATAGGTGCTGGTGGCGGATTTCTAATAATCCCAGCATTAGTTATTTTGGCCAACGTTAAAATGAAAGTTGCAGTTGGTACTTCTTTAATAATAATAGCTTTTAAATCTTTATTAGGTTTTTTCTTAGGAGATGCATTAATAATGGAAATAGATTGGCAGTTTTTGCTAACTTTTTCGACTCTTTCTTTAGTAGGTATTTTTATAGGAAGTTATATAGGTAACTTTATTGATGGTAAAAAACTTAAAATAGGGTTTGGATATTTTATTTTAGTTATGGCTGTTTTTATATTTTACATGGAATTTTTTATAAAATAGTAATTGTAACAAAGGTTGCTTAAAAAACTAATAAATTGAGTTAATTTTGCTAAGTAAAAAAATAAGATAATAATAGAAATGATAATAGAACAGATTTATACAGGATGTCTTGCACAAGGCGCATATTATATTGAGAGTGAAGGAGAAGTAGCTATAATAGATCCATTACGTGAGGTAAAAGATTATATAGCAAAAGCTAAAGCGAGTAATGCCGAAATTAAATATATTTTCGAAACACATTTTCATGCAGATTTCGTTTCTGGTCATTTAACCTTATCTAAAGAAACTGGAGCTCCAATTGTTTATGGTCCCACTGCAAACCCTTCGTTTAAGGCAATAATAGCTAAAGATAAGCAGGTTTTTAAACTTGGTAAAGTTTCAATTACTGCTTTGCATACTCCAGGGCACACCATGGAAAGTACAACATATTTATTAAAAGACGAAAATGGAAAGGATCATGCTATTTTTAGTGGTGATACTTTGTTTTTAGGAGATGTAGGTCGTCCAGATTTGGCTCAAAAAGCAGCAGATATGACAATGGAAGATTTAGCAGGTTTGTCTTTTGAGAGTTTACGTTCTAAAATAATGCCTTTGGGTGACGATGTTATTGTTTTTCCTGGTCATGGAGCAGGTTCTGCTTGTGGTAAAAATATGATGAAAGAAACAGTTGATACTTTAGGTAATCAAAAACAAATGAATTATGCTTTAAGAGCAGATATGACGAAAGAAGAATTTGTTAAAGAAGTTACAGATGGTTTATTGCCACCGCCTAAATATTTCCCATTAAATGTAAAATTAAATAAAGAAGGATACGAGCATATTGATGCTATTATAGCTAAAGGAACAAAAGCGCTATCTCCAGAGGAGTTTGAAGTAGCAGCAAATGAAACAGAAGCTTTAATTTTAGATGTTCGTCATCAATCAGAATTCATTAAAGGGCACATTCCTCGTTCTATATTTATAGGTTTAAAAGGTGGTTTTGCACCATGGGTTGGCGCTTTAATTGCAGATGTTAAACAACCACTTTTATTAGTGGTAGATGAAGGTAGTGAAGAAGAAGCAATAACGAGATTATCCCGTGTAGGATTCGATAATACTTTAGGGTATTTAAAAGGAGGTTTTGATGTCTGGAAAAATTCTGGTAAAGAAATAGATGATATGATATCTATTTCTGCAGAGGAATTTAAAAATCGAATAGAAAAGAGTCCTATTCCAATTTTTGATGTTAGAAAAGAAGGTGAGTTTATAGCAGGACATATAGAAAATGCTAATTTTACTCCTTTAGATAATTTAAATTCGCATTTAGCTGAATTTCCTGAAAATGAAACATTTTATGTGCATTGTGCTGGAGGTTATAGATCTGTTATTGCATCTTCAATATTAAAAAGTAGAGGTATTCATAATCTAATTGATGTTGCAGGTGGCATGGGAGCAATTAAGAAAGCTGGTATTCCTGTTTCAGATTTTATATGTCCTTCCACTTTAAAAAAATAATATGACCTTTTTATGGATTTAATTTATAATACTTGGCCTTGGTATGTCTCTGGGCCATTAATAGCTTTAATTATGTTTTTACTCTTAAAATTGGGTAAAAAATTTGGTATGTCTTCAAACTTAAGAACAATGTGTTCTATGGCTGGAGCTGGTAAATATGTCGATTTTTTTAAATTTGATTGGAAAGCTAATAAATGGAATTTATATGTCGTTTTAGGTGTAATTACAGGTGGTTATATAGCACTTCAGTTTTTATCTCCTAATGCACCGCAAATAAATCAAGATGTAGTGGTTCAGCTTCAAGAATTAGGTATAAATAGTGCAAATACATCTTTTTTACCTTCTGAAATTTTTAGCTTAGAAAGCTTAATGACTATTAAAGGGTTTTCTATTTTATTATTAGGTGGTTTCTTGGTAGGTTTTGGAGCGAGATATTCTGGAGGTTGCACTTCTGGTCATGCTATTTCTGGACTAAGTAATTTACAAATACCGTCGTTAATAGCAGTGATAGGTTTTTTTGTAGGTGGTTTAGTAATGATTCATTTTTTATTCCCTTTAATTTTTTAATTATATGAAACAGTTTTTATCCTTTTTCTTTATTGGGTTATTTTTAGGTATATTATTTATCAAATCTGAAGTAGCTTCTTGGTTTCGTATATATGAAATGTTTCAGTTTAAAAGCTTTCAGATGTACGGTATTATTGGATCTGCTGTAGTTCTAGGAATTATAATTGTACACTATATAAAATATTCTAAACAAAAAGATTTTAATGGAGATGCTATTATCATCACTCCAAAAAATAAAGGGTTTATAAGGTATTTTGTTGGAGGCATTATTTTTGGCTTAGGTTGGGCATTAGCAGGAGCTTGTCCAGGGCCAATGTATGTTTTATTAGGAACTGGCTTACCAAGTATTTTAGTGCTAATTATTGGAGCGCTTTTAGGTACCTTTGTTTATGGTGCTATCAAAAATAAATTACCACATTAATAGTGTTTTACTTCTTTAATAACTTAATATGTAACTATAGTTACATATAGGTTTAAGCATTATATGTATATTGGCAATAGATAAAATAAAAGCTTCAAATTTAAAAGAAGTTATCCTTATTTATTTTATTAATTGATTGATAGCAGAAAAGTGCTCATCAATGAGCACTTTTCGAATCAATAATTTATTTCTCTTTATATATTTTTATAAATCATTTGTAACGTTTTAAAAGATTGTGCGTCATATATGTAACAATCAATATTTTAGAATGTTATAAACCGAACCTTTTTTTGGTGAACACATTTTATTTTGATATAAAATAATCAAGAGAAATGAAAGAAGATAGATCATTATTAGTAATCACGCATTTAAGTCAATTAGTGACTTTAATAGTAGGCTTTGGTAGTTTAATTGTGCCATTAGTGGTATGGTTAACTAAAAGAGATGAAATATATAGAATGGATGCTCATGGTAAAAGCATCGTTAATTTTCAATTAAGTTTAATTGTATATTGTATTATATGCGTTCCTTTAATCTTATTATTTGGCTTAGGCTTATTAGGTTTTATAGTACTTGGGTTAATAGCTATAATATTTCCAATTGTAAATGCTATTAAAGTTAGTAATGGAGAAGAACCACATTATCCTTTATCTTTTAATTTTATTAGTTAGTTGTAGATCTTTTAAAAGGTAAAGAAAAACGCGTACTGAAAAGTACGCGTTTTTTATTTTTTATAAAGTAGAAATGTTTTTAATTCATTAAGAATTTAGCATCACAGGCATTACTAACATTGTAACATGTTCGCCTTCATCTAAACCATCTACTGGCGTTAAAATCCCAGCTCTGTTAGGCATACTCATTTCTAATTGTACATCACTAGCATTAAGATTATTTAGCATCTCTGTTAAGAAGCGTGAATTAAAACCAATTTGCATATCATCACCTTGGTAATCACAAGTTAAACGTTCTTCTGCTTTATTACTGTAATCTATATCTTCTGCAGAAATATTAAGTTCTGCTCCAGCTATTTTTAAGCGAATTTGATGTGTTGTTTTATTTGAGAAAATACTAACACGCTTCACAGAATTTAAGAACTGCGTACGGTCAATACTAAGTTTGTTAGGATTCTCTTTTGGTATTACCGCTTCATAATTAGGATATTTTCCATCAATTAAACGACAAACAAGAATTGTATTCTCAAAAGTAAACTTTGCATTAGAATCGTTATATTCTATGGTTACATTTTCATCACTAGCAGATAATATACCTTTTAATAATGTTAAAGGCTTTTTAGGCATAATAAATTCTGCAACTTGAGAAGCGCTAACATCTTCACGAGTATACTTAACTAATTTATGAGCGTCTGTAGCTACAAAGGTTAAATTATCTGTAGAAAATTGAAAGAACACACCACTCATTACTGGTCTTAAATCATCATTACCAGCAGCAAAAATGGTTTTACTTATTGCAGTAGCTAAAATATTTCCAGCAATAGTTGTAGAACTAGGGTCTTCTAGCGCTACAGCTTTAGGGAATTCTGCTCCATCAGCATAAGCTAAAGCGTATTTACCATGATTAGAACTAATCTCAACTGTATTATTTTCTTCAATTGTAAAGGTTAGTGGTTGTTCTGGAAACGTTTTTAAAGTATCTAATAGTAAACGAGCAGGAATAGCAACACTACCTTTACTATCACTTTCTATGTCTAATGTAGAAGACATAGTAGTTTCTAAATCACTTGCCGATACAATTAATTTGTTATTATCAATATCGAAAAGGAAATTATCTAAAATTGGTAAAGTGTTAGAGCTATTTATAACTCCACCTAAAACTTGTAATTGTTTTAGTAAATAAGTACTTGATACTATAAATTTCATTTGGTCTTTTATATTTTTGTTAGAAGACAAATTATTGTATTCATTTATGAGATTATTATAAATTATAAACTCAGAATTATGAATATGTCATCTATGAATTGGCCGATATATTCCGAATAATTAATTACTACAAATATATTATTTAACCACTTAAAACTGAAACAAACTTATTAACAAGAAATTACTGCGAATGTGTTCCTTTTTTTAAGTTTTGTCTAAGCTTTTTTTGAGTATTTACGTTGTCTTAAAAAGTTAAAAATAAAACCAAATAGCCCTAGAATCAATAAAGGAAGTATAATATTAATGATTTGCCATTTTGTTTTTTCTTTAGCAATTTTTGTTTGATCTAGAAAAGCTACTTTTACTTCTTTGCTACGAATGTTTATAAGTCCGTCATCGTCTAAAAGGTAATTAACAGAATTGAGTAAGAATTCTTTGTTACCATATGTTTCTTTAGTCCATTTATCAAAACCTAAACTAGTTGGTCTCCCTTTTTCTAAATCATTTTTTATAACATCACCATCGGCAATTATAATCATTTTAGTTGCAGGACTTTTAGTTTTATCATCTGCTAATTTTAACGGTTTTACTCTATTGTTATAAACAGAAGTAAATTCACCTTCTAATAATACAGCTAAGTTTTGTCTATCTTCTGTAAATAATCTTGAATCTGGTTCTTTTAATGCAAAAGCTAAATTAATTTCAGATAGCGCTCCTTCTAAACGACTTGGTCTATCACTTTTTAATAAAATAGTTTTTGTTATAGCGTTGTTTTTTAACGTGTCTATTTGGTTAGCAAAATCAAATTTAACAAAGTTTAAATTATTAGTAATAGGGTGTTTAACATCGCTAAGCGCTAAAGGAGAATAAGGCCATAGAAAATGTTGTAGTTTCAAACTTTCATCTTGCCCAGTTTCTAATGTGATTCTTCCTATATTTTGACTTTTAACACTGGTTAATAAAGGATTAATACGAGCGCCATATTTAAAAAAGAAATTAGTAAGATTTAATTCCCTTGGAACAGCAATGTTTTTTCCTTCAGCATTAAATAGGCTATCTTTTTCCATCGCCATTTTATCAATTAGCCACAAGCTTTTTCCTCCATTCATTGTGTATTGATCAAGGACATACTTTTCTTCTTCAGAAAAGGCTTCAGTAGGTTTTGCCGCTATAATTAAATCATAGGTATTTAACGATTTTGATGTTTTTTGAGGATTAGATGCAACACTATCTAATGTAAAAGGTGCTATGTAATAGTATTGGCCTAAAGTTTTAAGGAAATCGGCAATCTTAATATCTGCAAGTTCATTATTGCCTTTTAAAATAGCTATTTTTCTACGTTTAGGGTTTACTAATTTACTTAAACCATCTGCAAACGCATATTCCAAATGTTGTACAGAATTAGATACTAATTCTTGCTGATTAGCATTTATTTTATATTTAACTAATGGAATTTCAACAGTTTGCCCATTATAGCTAGCCAAAGCCCAAGGAATAATTATAGCTTGGGATTGTTTACCATTTTCTTGAACACTTAACTGCATAGGTGTTAAACCTCGTTCTGTTAATTGAGCAATGTTTCTATCTCTTGTGGTTTCATCTTCAATGGGGTTAATGAAATTGAATTTTATATTGTCGTTATAAGCTGAAAACTCTTCTAATAATTGTTTGGTTTCAGTTTGTAATCGCCTAAATTCTGAAGGAAAATCGTTTCCTTCTAAAAACACATCTATTAGAATAGGAGAATCTACATCTTTAACAACATTTAATGAAGCTTTATTTAGTGTATAACGTTTATCTGAAGTTAAATCGAAACGACCATACCATTTAGAACTGATAAAAATATTTATCATAATTAACGTTAATGGTATTAGTAATAAATACGTTTTGTTTATTGGGCTTGAACCTTCATTATTAATACGTTTTACTGTAAGAAATATAAAGAATACCGTTACACTTAAAAAATAAATAACATCTCTAGTATCTAAAACACCACGACTCATGCTCTTAAAATGAGAACTCATCCCTAGTTTTTCAATAAAAGGAGCTGTGAAATCTGCTAAACCTTCAAAACCAACATAAAAGAAGAAACACAAAAAAACGGCAATAATAAAAGCTACAATTTGATTATCACTTAGAGTAGAGGAGAAGATGCCAATAGCAGTGTACGCAGCTACTAAAAATAGTAGACCAAAATAAGAACCCAAAGTACTTCCAAAATCTAAATTACCTATAGGTTTTCCTAATTGGTTAACTGTGTATACATAAAGTAGTGTTGGAATTAAAGCTAATAGAATAAGTAAGAAAGCACCAAAATATTTACCTAAAACAATTTGTAAATGTGAGATAGGTTTGGTTAATAATAATTCTAAAGTGCCTTGTTTTTTCTCGTCGCTAAAACTTCGCATAGTAACAGCAGGAATTAAGAAAATAAGAATCCAAGGCGCTAATAAGAAGAAAGACGATAAGTCTGAAAAGCCATAGTTTAGAATATTAAATTCTCCTTTAAAAAGCCATAAAAACAAACCATTTAATAATAAGAAAATGGCAATCACCATATAACCTATTGGAGAAGCGAAAAATGAGTTGATTTCTTTTTTTAGTAATGCGAACATTATGTTAATTTAGAATTATTTTTTATCAAAGATATTAAACCGTGAATAGCAACACCAAAAAATATCATATAAAGACTAAAGCGTGTTAAAGGTCTTTCTATTTCTTCTGTCGGTAATTCTATGAAAAATCCATATATAACAAGAAAACTTGCTATAAAAATTATTATAGAAGCAAATATTTGAATCTTTTTAAGTGTTTTGTTTTTTGCAAGCACTAAGTAGGCTCCTAATGAGGTGTTAATTAAACCGAATAACAAAATATATAAATGACCAGCTCTAAATAAAGCTCTATTCATTAATTCCATATTCTTTAAATGGTCATATTCATGATGCATATATTGACCCGTTAAAAGAAAAATAATAACGATTAATATTCCTATATATAAATGCGCTTTACCAAGCATATTATTTTAATGAGTTCTTCTTGCTTTAACTTAAAGTAACTAGCTTATCCACACTCCAGGCTTCAGGTTTAGCATTAAACATTGGTTTTGTTTGTGCCCATACACCTTTAAATAAGTCAGAATGTCTATAATTATTTAAATCGGTTTCGGTATTCCAATAGCTATACGTAAAAAAGATGTTTGTATTGTGTTTATCTCTATATAATTCAAGAAATTGACAGCCTTCAAAATTGCGAATACGATGTTTTACGGTTTCAAAATTAGTAAGAAATTGTTCAATATTTTCTTCAGCAAAACTCATTTTTACAATTCGTACAAACATAATTTACTTTATAAAATTAATAGTTACTGTATCTCTAAGTTTTAATCCCATTAAAGAGCTGGCACCACCAATATTACTGGTGTTTCCTTTGTAAATTGCAATTTCTAAATAATGAGATGAGTTGAAGACTACTAAACCTCGACCTTCATCATTTCTATTCTCTTCAGGTATTTCAAAATTAACAATATCACTATATTTTGAATGTATCTTTTTAAATTTATGGTTTCTAGCTGAGACTTCAAATTGCCGTCCTTTTTGTATGTCTTCAAAAAAAGATTTTCTAATATTGGTTACTACATTTCCGTAGTTATCGATGTAAATTATACTTCCAATAATTTGAGTTTTCTCATCATTTACATAAGGTTCAAGGTTCTTTATTGGTTTTATTTCACCAATAGTTTTTCCTATAATACCTAGTTTGCCACCACGAGCAATATGGCAAGCAACTTTTACAAAAACATCAAGAACAGGAAAACTGGTTTCAATCTTATCATGAATATTTATCTCTACAATTTCTGTTGGAGAAATTTCAGAGCATATCATACTCATAATGCCATTATTCGCACAAACAAAATAATGATCGTCTAATTTAATCGCTATATGTTTGTTTTCTTCATTAATTTCTGCATCTATTCCAATAATATGTATTGTGCCTTTTGGAAAACTGCTATATGCATTTTGAATAATATATGCAGCCTCAGGAATATTAAAAGGAGATACAGAGTGAGAGATATCAACAATTTTTACATCAGGCAATTCACTATAAATAGCTCCTTTTATCGCACCAGCAAAGTGATCCTTCTCACCAAAGTCTGTTGTTAATGTGATAATTGCCATTTAGTAATTGTTGATATTTTTTTGGTTTAAAGCGACTAAAATTTGTGTAACTTTATTAAGTTTAATGCACAGAACAAATCTAATAAAATAGAATAGATAATTTACTTAAAACGTTTGCCATTTGAATGAAATCATAATTGAACTTGAAGAAATCACTCCAAAAGAATTTTTTGGAGCTGGAAATGAAAATATTAAACTTTTAAAAAAGTATTTTCCAAAATTAAAAATTGTAGCTAGAGGTAATAAAATTAAAGCTTTTGGTGAAGAAGAATTACTTGATGAGTTTGATAGACGACTGACTATGTTACTCAAACATTTTGCGAAATATAATAAGCTAGATGAAAATGTTATAGAGCGCGTATTAACAAGCCAAAGTAGTGATGATTATATTACTAGTGAAAAAAGTGGAGAAACCATAGTTCATGGCGTTAATGGGAAACTTATAAAAGCACAAACAGCTAACCAACGTAGATTAGTAGAGCTAATGCGTAAAAATGATATGGTTTTTGCAATTGGTCCAGCTGGAACCGGTAAAACATATACAGGTGTTGCATTAGCGGTTCAAGCTTTAAAAAATAAAGAAGTTAAGCGTATTATTTTAACACGACCGGCTGTAGAAGCAGGAGAGAATCTTGGTTTTTTACCAGGTGATTTAAAAGAAAAATTAGATCCTTATATGCAACCACTTTATGATGCATTGAGAGATATGATTGCTCCTGAAAAACTAGCGCAGTATATAGAAAATGGTACTATTCAAATTGCTCCATTAGCATTTATGCGTGGTCGAACATTAGATAATGCGTTTGTGATTCTTGATGAAGGACAAAATACGACTCATGCTCAAATGAAAATGTTTTTAACACGTATGGGGAAAAATGCTAAATTTTTATTAACTGGAGATCCAGGACAAATAGATTTGCCACGTCGTACTATTTCGGGATTAAAAGAAGCACTTTTAGTACTTAAAGATATTGATGGTATTGGCATGGTCTTTCTTGATGATAAAGATGTGATTCGTCATAAATTGGTTAAGAAAGTGATTGCTGCATATAAAAATATAGAAAACGTAGAGTAGTTTATAACAAATCAATATTTTTGCACTTCCTAAAATTATAGGAAACATAAAACACACAACTAAAACTATTGAATTCGTGGCTAATAACACAATAACAGATTCAAATTTCAACTTTACAGGCCAAAAAAGCGTCTATAAAGGAAAAGTAAGACAAGTATATAATATCAATGATGAAGAATTGGTAATGGTGGCAACAGATAGGCTAAGTGCTTTCGATGTTGTTATGCCAAAAGGAATACCTTATAAAGGACAAATTCTTAATCAAATTGCTACCAAATTTATGGAGCAAACTGAAGATATTGTCCCTAACTGGCTAACAGCAACACCAGATCCTAATGTTGCAGTAGGTCATTTATGTGAGCCATTTAAAGTAGAAATGGTAATTAGGGGTTATATGTCTGGTCATGCTGCACGTGAATACAAATTAGGTAAAAGAGTATTATGTGGTGTTGAGATGCCTGATGGTATGAAGGAAAATGATAAGTTTCCTAAACCTATTATTACACCAGCTACGAAAGCAGAAATGGGAGATCATGATGAAGATATTTCTCGAGAAGATATTTTAAAACGCGGTATAGTTAGTGAACAAGATTATATAATACTTGAAGATTATACACGTAAATTATTTCAAAGAGGTACAGAAATAGCTGCATCTCGTGGTTTAATTTTAGTTGATACTAAATATGAGTTTGGAAAAACAAAAGAAGGGAAAATCGTTTTAATAGATGAGATTCATACTCCAGATTCTTCACGCTATTTTTATGCTGAAGGTTATCAAGAACGTCAAGATAAAGGAGAAGCGCAGAAGCAATTATCTAAAGAATTTGTGCGTCAATGGCTAATAGCTAATAATTTTCAAGGATTAGAAGGACAAACTGTGCCTTTTATGAGTGATGAATATATAGAAACTGTTAGTGAGCGCTACATTGAATTATACGAGAATATTATGGGTGAAAAATTTATTAAAGCAGATGTCTCTAACATTCAAGAACGAATAAATAATAATGTCGAAGTTTATTTAGCTAAATAGCTTTAAAATTTAAATCTTGTATAAAAAAAAGGGAACTATTAATGAGTTCCCTTTTTTTCTAATTACTTAAATAAATTATTCTACAATAATTTTCTTTGTAATAGTTGTTGAGCCATCATCAATATTTAATAAATACATTCCAGATTCAACATTACCAAGGTTAATTGCTTTGTTAAATTCACCAGAAGTAGTATTATAAGAGTTGTTAATAATTGAACGTCCTCTAATATCAAATACTGCAACATCTATATTGCTTGATGTAGTATTAAATTTAACATTAAACGCTCCATTATTTGGGTTTGGATAAATACTTAAGTTATTAAGACTAAATTCATCAACACTTAAAGCATCTGTAACATTTACAGAGTAATCTTCTACTTGTCCCCAAAAACCAGTTCCACATGGTGTAAGACTATCTATGTCAGATAGTGTGTTTTCCATCCTGACTCTCATAGTAGTCGTTCCTAGAATTGCATCAGCAGGTACCATTATAGTATAAGGAGAGTCACTCGTTGCAACATCAACAACATTTGCAGCCGTTCCTAAATTATATTTCTCGTTTGCATCAAAAATACAATTTTGGTTCCAATCAATCCAAGCACTTATTACATATGGGAAATCACCATTAGTATTAACATTTACTGTCATATCATGAGATGAACCTATTTCAACATCAGTTGAAATAGAAGTGAAATCTTGATAAGGATCATCTGCACTTGCATCTAAAGTAACATTATTAATGGTGTTAAATATTACTCTAGTAATCCTGTCATCGTCAGCATTAGTTGCTGCAGCTGCACACAGTCCATCTACAACTGTAAGCATAACATCAACTGTCTTAGTTTCTGAAGCCGACATACCAGTAACTACAATAGTATAATCTCCTGCTGTTGCTCCCATTAAACCATTAACAGTCATAACTGTAGTTCCATCTGCATTCAATGTTGTTGGAGAAAACACAACAGTAGATCCTGCTGGATTTCCAGTAGCACTAAAAGTTGTAGTCTCAGAAAAACCATTTACAGTAAAGAAATCAACATCATATGATACCGAATCTATACCACATGCACTTTGAGCGCCATTTGTATTATTTAAAGCAAATGAAGGCGCACTTGAAATATCAAATGTTTCAGACAATGCATAAAAAATATTATCTGCAGCTTCAACTAAAATTCTTGCATTACTAGTATCTGCCACTGCAGGAACAGTTATAGACTCTGTTCCGTCATTAGGTGTGTTTGTTACTAATGTAGTAGGAAAAGTAGCTCCTCCATCTGTAGAAAATTTAATATTTACAGTTTGGCAATTAATCGTTGCATTATCTGTAGACCCTACATTCCATATAACATTTTGAGAACTTCCACTTCCCCAAGCTGGTGGAGTCACTACTGTAAAAGGAGCTCCTCCTTCAACAGTTACAACCATTTCATCAAAATCTGTTTGAGGTGATTGTCCAACGCCTCCAGCTTCTGATCTATCTCTTACTATTAATGCGAAATTTAATGTTCTAGCTACAGTGGATACTGTTTCCCAAGAAGTATTTGCAACAGTTTCAACTGGATTAGATTCAGTTAATTCTCCAGCTAAAACTCTACTATATATTGGCATATATCTATCTGGTGAAGTACTCGGTGGACGAGATCTAAACATTGCTCCTGCAGTATTTGTTGGTCCAAAAACAGTATTTGGAACAGTGCCACTATCTATTTGTTCCCAAGTATACGTTAAAGTATCTCCTCCATCTGGGTCTGTTGCAGCTCCTTTTAATATAAAAGCTGTACCATTAGGAATTGCAAAATTTGCTCCTGCATTTGCTACTGGAGGATTATTTGTTATTGCTGTAGTTACTGCACAATTGTTTGGAGCATTAGCAACATTGTCTAATACCTGCGTGATACTATAATAGTGAAAATATGGATTACTATGATCTTGAACATCACTAGGCCCTGTAATACCTGCATATCCCATAATAGTTGTTCCACTACCAGGTTCTGCATTTACTCCAGTTCCTTCGTTAACATGAGAATAAGTATGATTAGCTCCCATTTGATGACCAATTTCATGCGGTACATAATCTATATCAAAAAAGTCTGCCATATATGGACCGCCATCATTATCTGTAAACTGGTGAGCAGAAAAAGCAGATCCTTTTCCGTTTTCACATACACAACCTATACATCCGGCATTACCATTATTTCCAGCAAATACTAATAAATGACCAATGTCATAATCTGCTTCTCCAACTGTAGCTGTTAAATTTGCTTGTAGGTCTCCATTATAATTTGTTCCATATGGATCTGGAACTGTTGTTGAATATACTAAATCTAAAGCTGGATCATCTGCTGTATCAACTAAAACAAATGTAATCGCCATATCTACTTCAAATACTTCATTATTTCTATCTAAAGTTGAAACCATTTGTGCTAAAGCATCAGCTCTAGCATCTCCATTAGCTGCATTGCCATCGTCCCAAAAAGTTGTATACTCTTGAGTTACAGAACAAGCCATTCTAAAAGTTCTTAATAATTGATCGTTAGCATCTCTAGATACTTCGCTACTAACAATTCGCTTAGTGATTTCTATATCTTCTGTTAAGCATTCAAATGTTTCAGAAGAGTTAAGTTTTGCTGTTCTGTTATATAATAGGTATTGTCCATTAGACACTTTAGTAACTGGTTGAATATAAACCATTTCTTTTCCTGGTTCAGAAATCATTCCTTTTAATCCTAAAGGTGTTACACTAAATCTTACTCTAGTTCCTGAATTATCTACTCTTGATCCTAAATATGTTTTAATTCCTGGATGGTCTGCAGCATTATCGTTAGAAGAGAAAATTTGGGTTTCTACAATTCTAAATTCTTGCATTTTACCATCTATACTTGGAAAAGAAACAATGGTATTAGATCTACCTTGAGATGCATTTCTTAATGGTGCACCTTGTAGTTGTTGTTTGAAACCTTCTATATTAAATTGGAAAACTTCAGAGTTATCCTTGTCTAGGTTTTTTAATGAGATGCCATTGGTGTTTTCTTTGAAAGTCGTTTTAGTCCATATGCCATCTTGTGCAGTAACAATAAGACTAAACATAACTAAGAAAAAACTTGAAAAAGTAATTTTTAAATTCATTTATTATTATGTTTTTGGTTAAATAAATATCATGAATATAAGCCATAAGAGATTTTTCTATATTTACTTCATTCATGGATAATATAGTAACACTTAAGAATTAGTTTACCCTATTTTTTATATATAAGTTTAATTTATTGTTTAGTGTTTTTTATTTAGAATTATATATAACCAGATTAAAAAAAGGGCTCCCAATAGGAGCCCTTTTTTTAATCTGGTTATAATGTTTTTATATTATTCTATAATAACTCGTTTGTTAATTATTTGTCCTCCATTTTCTACACTCAATATATAAACAGAACTTTCTAAGTCTCCAAACTGTATAGTTTTATTAAATATTCCTGGCGTATTATTAAAAGATTGCTTGTTAATAATACGGCCTCTTAAATCATAAAGACTTACATTAACATTGTCATTATTTTGAGTATTAAATGAGATGTTTATATCTCCATTAGATGGATTTGGCCATAATTTAATAGAATTACTTATACTAAATTCATCAACGCTCAAAGCAGATGTTACACCACAAATTTCAATTGAGAAATTTAAGAACTCACCACCATCTGCAGATGGATAGCCATCAGTAGCGGTTAATACCCAATCACCAATAGTATTCTCTCCATTAAAAGCAGATAAAGGATTACTAGGTTGAGCAGTGCCTCCTACACATGGGGCAGTAGTACTACACGATACAGGCCCAGCAGCTTGGTCATCATAGGTTACAGCTATATCATCTGTACCATCATCGCATAAACTATTTGGTAACATAATAACTGAAGTTCCGGCAGGAGAAGTTAACATTAACTCCATATCACCAGCCCAAATATGTTGTATATTAATTGTTGTATTTAGATCTGTTATAGTTGTATCATCAGTTATATTTATTGTAGAAGTTATAACATGCGCACTATTACCAGTACCAGGAATGTTAATATTGTTTTGGGTAGAGTTATATGTACTACATGAAATAGAAGCTGTAGTAAAATCGTATACTGAAGAGTAAGTAGATTCCCCGCAGCCATTAATAGATTTTACTCTCCAAAAGTATTGCGTCATTTCCTGTAGAGTTGGTGTATTAAATCCAACACTGTTAACAGTATCAGAGGTTGTATTTGTAGTAAAACCAGAATCGGTTGCAGTTTCAACAGTATAACTAGTTGCGCTGGCAATTGGACTCCAATCTAAATTTACTACTATACTTGTTCCAGTTGCCCCATTAGAAGGGCTAGTTAGAGTAGGAATAGATGGAGCAGCTCCCTCAACACCTAAATCAACATTTATTGTATTTGTTGTAACTCCAGTTCCAGTAATAGTTATAGCGTAATTTCCAGTGGCTACACCACTTAAATTACTTACTGTTAATGTCGTTGTTCCGTCTGCATTTAATGTTGCAGGGTTAAAAGAAGCAGTTGCTCCAGCTGGCAAATTAGTTGCAGAAAATGTAGTTGTATCTGTATTACCACCAGTAGCTACATAATTAATAGAATAGGTTACTTCATTAGTTGGTGTACATATATTTTGTGAAGTATTTGCAGCTGTAAGGTTAAAATCAGGAGCAGCACTACATGATACTACATTTGGTTTAAAAGTAGATTCTAAAGACATTACTAAAGCTCTTGCAACATCTGTTTGACCTGAGCTAAACATAAACATGCAGGCATCATTGGTGTAATCCATATAACTTTGAAATAATACTTGTTCACCAGAAACACATCCCGCTTGAGATCCTAAAGCAGGACATCCACCACTTGAAGCATTTTGATTTGGAGTATCTGCAATACCATCATCAGACGAACAAGAGCCTGTAAAAGTATGGTCTAAATTATAAAAGTGACCTAATTCATGTGTAACTGTTCTACCTAAATCATAAGGAGCGCCAGGGACTATACCAGAATTTGGACATCCAGCCCCAGAGCCAAAAGCGCCTAAATTCATGGTTACAGATTGTCCTGCAGCTACATTCCCAGGAAAAGGAGAAAAACCTAATAATCCGGCACCAATATCTTTTACAAGAAAGTTCATATAACCACCCCAAGCTGGATCTGTTTCGCTACCACTTCCAAAATTATACCCAATAGTTACTGCTGGTCCACCTTCTACCATATCTGGATCTATACCTGTTGGATGATTCATGGTTGCTATACAAAATAGAAAATTTGCATTACCAGTAGAAACTCCTGGGTAGTATGGTTGTGCAGCTGTCCAGTTAGAAATATCTGCATTAGTGCCATTAAAATCTGCATTTAAAATATCAATTTGATTTTGAGCTAAAGCTTCTAAACAAGCTCTATCTGATTCCACACCACTAGGGAAGTGGACTGCAACTGGAATAATAATAGGATCCATCATTCTTGATGAAGATTTATTTGCTAAATTCTTTTCTAACTGAGCTTTAAATTTTGCTTGAGTTTTCTGATATTGTTTAACATATTCAGGATCTTTCATTTTTTCCTGCATATATTCAACCATACCACACGTACGTTCTTGAGCATTAATAATTGTTGTAATGCTAAATAATAACAATAGTAAAGATAATTTTAATCTCATTTTAAGATATTTTTTATGGTTATAATATAATATTAACATCTAAAATGAGTGACACCCTACTTTTATTAATAAAAGATTACCATATTGTTATATTCTAATAATTAAATTATAGAAAGAGGAAAAATGTTTTGTAATATTAACTATTCATTTTGTTACATTTATAAAAACATAACTTTTGGAAAAACTAGACCAATTTATTTCTGATTTTGCTTCATTTGTTTGGGGTTTACCTTTACTAATTATATTAATAGGTGGTGGGATATTTTTAATAATATATTCAAAGTTTTTACCTTTTAGGTACCTAGGTCATGCCATTCAGGTGTTACGTGGTAAGTATGACAATCCAGATGATCCAGGTGAAATAACACATTTCCAAGCTTTAACAACAGCTTTATCTACAACTATTGGTATGGGAAATATTTCTGGTGTAGCGGTAGCAATTGCAATAGGTGGCCCTGGAGCTATTTTTTGGCTTTGGATAAGTGCTATAATTGGAATGAGTACAAAATTTTTCACATCTTCTTTAGCAGTTATGTACAGAGGTAAAGATAGTAATGGAGATATCCAAGGCGGTCCAATGTATTTTATAATTGAAGGTTTGGGTAAGCATTGGAAACCATTGGCAGCTTTCTTTTGTTTTTCCGGCTTAATAGGTGTTCTACCTGTTTTTAATGTTAATCAGTTAACACAAGCAATAAATGATATTGTATTAACTCCAAACGGAATTAAAATATCTTTTTTCTCGAATTTGAGTATTGGGTTAGTTTTGGTTTTTCTTACTGCTTTGGTAATTCTTGGAGGCTTAAATAGAATAAGTAAAGTAGCTTCTAAATTAGTACCAAGCATGGTGATTTTATACTTTATATTAGTATTAATTATACTGTTTATAAATTTTTCTGAAGTACCACATTATATAAAACTTATTTTTACCGATGCATTTGCTGCAAATAATTTTAAAGGCGATTCTTTTTTTGGAGGTATTCTTGGAGGATTAATTCTTTTAGGCATTCGTAGAGGTGCTTTCTCTAATGAAGCAGGTATTGGTACAGCTCCAATGGCACATGGAGCTGCAAAAACAAGCGAGCCTATTCGTGAAGGTTTAGTTGCTATGCTTGGCCCAGCTATAGATACATTAATAGTTTGTACATTAACTGCTTTAGCTATTTTGGTTACAGGAGTTTGGCAAACTAGTGATGCTAATGGAGTAAGCTTAACAGCATCGGCTTTTGCTCAAGCTATTCCATATGGAGGGAAATATTTATTGATGCTATGTGTTGCAGTGTTTAGTATTTCATCATTATTTAGCTATTCGTACTATGGAATGAAATGTGCGTCATTTTTATTTGGAGCACATAATAAACATTATTTTAATTATTTCTATATAATTAGTATTATTCTTGGGGCTACGACATCTTTAAGTTTAATGTTAAATTTAATTGATGGTGTTTTTGCTCTAATGGCAATACCAACAATGTTAGCGACTATATTGTTAGCTCCAAAAGTATTGAAAGAGGCTAAAAGCTACTTTATGAAACTTAAATAGTATTGGTTGTAGAGTAGGAATTATTATGTTAAAAAAATATCTTTTTTTAACGAATGAATATTCAATTTTGTAATTTTAACTATAATAAAGTTAGTTTAATCGGTTTATTTTTACAATAATTCAATATTTTAACTTTTTATTAAGAGAATATTTGTAAATTACAATCAACTAATAGCACCACCTATCTCTATGAATCATTTTTACCAAGTTAAATTTATTTTAACTTTATTAACCTACGTTTTTTTTACCACTTTTAGTAATGCATATAGCTTAATAGATAAGGGCTTACCACCATCGAATGATACACCTTGTACTGCGATTCCTCTAAGTCAGAATTCGACATGTGTATTCTCGACATATACCAATGCTACAGCTACAGATAGTGGTATAGCTAATCCTGGATGTGCAAATTACCAAGGAGGAGATGTTTGGTTCTCTGTGGTTGTTCCAGCAAATGGAGAAATAACTTTAGATACTAATACAGGAGTTGTTATAAATGGAGGTATGGCACTATACTCTGGTACATGTTCTAGTTTAACATTCTTAGAATGTAATAATAATAGTAGTGCAAATGGTAATATGCCATATATATATAGAACGGGTTTAACACCTGGAGATACACTCTATGTTCGTTTTTGGGAAGCAGGAAATAATAATAATGGAACTTTCGACATTTGTGCTGTAGGTCTAGTGTGTCTAGCACCTACTGTAGATGCTGCTACAAATATTACTTTAACATCTGCAACTATTAATTGGACAGCTCCAAGCATAGCTCCTTCTAATGGATATCAATATGTATTATCTACTGTTTCTACACCACCAACTGGAGCAGGAACACCAACAACTAACACTTCTCAAAACATTACAGGTTTAACAGCAGATACAATTTACTATTTATATGTTAGAAGTGATTGTGATACTAATGGTTTTAGTTCATGGACATCAGTATATTCTTTTTCTACAGGATATTGTCTTTCAACAAGCTCTAATTCTACTAATTATATAGATAATTTTTCTACCTCAGGAGGTATTGCTAATATAACTAATAATGGATCTGGTTATTCAACTAGTGGATATGGAAACTTTACCGCAGCATCTGTAAGCCAAGTTAATGACGGGAGTATAAGTTTTTCTTCAGATTTTGTTGGAGGTACTCATGGATTTAATATATGGGTTGATTGGAATGATGATTTTACTTTTAATAATACAGATGAAAAAGTATTTGCTTCTGGAGGTTATAATGCAAGTAATACGGGAACTTTTACAGTGCCTAGTTCTGCTAGTATAGGAGACCATAGGATGCGTATTCGTATCGACTATTTTGATTCTGATCCGGTTGCCTGTGGAGTTATTACTTATAGTGAAACCGAGGATTATACATTTAATGTAGCCTCTGCTTTACCTTGTTCGGGAAATCCTACTTCGATAACAGCTGTACCAACCTCTCAAACGACAGCGACTATAAGTTGGACTGAAGGAACACCAGTACCTTCTAATGGATATGATTATTATGTTACTACTAGTACATTAGCACCTAATCCAACAGATACTCCAACAGGTAGTACAGCTGCTGGAATAACAACAGCTAATTTAACAGGTTTAGTAACTGGTGATTATTATGTATGGGTACGTGCAAATTGTGGAGGTACAGGTGATGGAGTATGGGTAGGCCCAACGTATTTATATGTTCCTAACTGTGCTATCGGCCCAGGAACAGGAACAACGACTTTAGGGTGTCCATCTGTAGTATCTGGAGGTTTAGGATTAAATGGAGTAGATCCTGCTTCTATAGCTTGTAGCGCAGCGTCTTCTAATATTGATTTAGAAGCAACGTTTCTAGATTTAGGAGATACTTCTACTTATAATGTAGAGTCTATTGCTTATGCACCACCATATCAATATGAATGTCTTATTAACCCTGTAAGTGTAAATAGTGATGATGTATGGTCTCCAGTAGTTAACCTACCGTTTGATTTTTGTTTTTATGGTAATACATATAATGAAGTATTAATAGGGTCTAATGGTATAATTACTTTTGATATTTCTACACCTGGCAGTGGTACAGGTTATCAGTTTAGTAATGATTTGCCAAGTACTGCAAATGCTTTATTTGCTAATACTATTTATGGGGTTTATCATGATATCGATCCAAGTGTTGGAGGAGAAGTAGGTTGGGAATTAATAACCCTTAATACAGGTTGTAGAGCCCTAGTCGCATCCTGGCATGATGTTCCTATGTATAGTGATAACTCTATTCTATATACAGGAATGATAGTATTGTATGAAAATACAAATGTTATTGAAGTATATATAGAAGAAAAAAATATTGATGGCACTTGGAATGATGGTAATGCTATAGTTGGCATTCAAAATGATGATGCTACACAAGCAGTTGTTGCTCCCGGTAGAAATGGTTTAGATGCAGATTGGACTGTAACTAATGAAGCATGGCGTTTTGTACCTGCAGGAACATCAATTACTCAATTAACATGGTACGAAGGTTCAGGAACTTCTGGAGCATCTTTAGGAAATACAAATACTATATCTGTAAATCCTACATCTACAACAACTTATACCGCAGAAGTAGTATATACATTATGTGATGGCTCTACTTTAATTGAAACTGATGAAACGACGGTTACAATCCTACCAAGTAAAATATGGAATGGAAGTACTAGCTCTAATTGGGCAGTAGCGGCGAATTGGACGCCATCTGGAGTTCCTATTAATACAGATTGTGTACAAATACCGGTAACTGCAAACGATCCTATTATTTCTAGTCTTTTTGATGGTGATGCATTGAGTGTATTAATTGAGGATGATGCAAATTTAACTATTGAATCTGATTGTACCTTATCAGTTGTAGATGCTATTTCTATAGCGAATAATGGAGATTTATTTGTGGAAGATGATGGAAGTATTATTCAAGTTAATGATGTAAATAACGTTGGAAATATAACGATGGATAGAGTGACTAATATTAATAAATTAGACTATGTATATTGGTCGTCTCCAGTAAATGCTTTTCCTATACTTTCTGTTTCTCCAAATACTCCTGCCAGTTTAATTTGGGAATGGACACCAACAATAGCTAATAATTTTGGTAATTGGGCTAGTGCAAGTGGAAACATGAGTGCAGGTAAAGGTTATGCCGTTAGAGGACCAAGTACATATACCTCGACACCACAAGATTATACGGCAACATTCATTGGAATTGCTAACAATGGAGAGATTTTAATGCCTATAAGTAGAGGTACTTATACGGGAGCAGATTACATGGGCCCGAGTTCTACATTAGTGACAAATCAAGATGATAATTGGAATTTAATTGGTAATCCATATCCTTCAGCCATAGATGCTGATGATTTTATGACACTCAATACAAATATTGATGGCGCTGTTTATTTATGGGCGCACTTGATAGATCCTAGTGCTGCTAATCCAGATCCGTTTTATTCAGATTATGTTTATAACTATAGTAGCTTAGATTATATTACTTATAACTCTACTGGATCTACACCGCCAGGTTTCAATGGTGAAATTGCTGCAGGACAAGGCTTCTTTGTGTTTATGAATGAATCGACTGCTAGTACTAATGAAACAGTTACTTTTAATAATAGTTTAAGAGATAGAACTTATAATAATAATCAATTTTATAGAGCTAATAATACTAATCAAAATGATACTGAAAAACATAGAATTTGGTTAGATTTAGTTGCACCTTCTGGTTTGTTAAACCGCGTTTTAATTGGTTATGTTGAAAATGCTACTAATGAAAAAGATAGATTGTATGACGCTTACACTAACAAGTCAATTAACTCTCAAAGTTTTTACTCCCTTATTGAAGAAGAAAAAATGGTAATACAAGGAAAGAAACTACCTTTTAATGATGATGATACAGTGGCTTTAGGTTTGTCTATCTATGAAGAAGGAGCGCATACAATTAGTATCAATAAATTAGATGGATTGTTTGAAAATAGAACGCAAAACATTTTTATTGAAGACTTAGAGACAGGTACCCTACATAATCTTTTAAATAGCCCATATATATTCACAGCTAATAGTAATATTATAAATAATCGTTTTGTTTTACGTTATAAAGATCCTTCAGTAATAATTGAAGATGTAATTGAGAATTCAGAAATTATAATAGAATTAGAAAACAATGTTATTAATGTGACTGCAGGATCTACTATTAAAGATATTGTTGTATATGACGTTATAGGAAGAACGTTATTCAGTTTTAATAACATTAATCTGTCAACAATTAGTTTAGATAATATCAATAAAACTAATAATGTATTATTAATTAAAGCTACGCTTAATAACGGAAAAGAGAAAGTTAAAAAAGTCGTCCACTAGCTAAAAATAGTAGCTTTTTTAAACCTTGAAGTTATATTTAATTTAATAAAAAAAGAGCCAGTAAATACTGGCTCTTTTTTATACTTATAATTTTTTAAATAATATTTTTTCTTGAGTAAATTGATAAACTGCGTCTAAAAAATCGATCATTTTTGACCAGTTTTCTTTTGGTTCATAATTATTACTATAGTATTTATGTGTTGTTATGGTTATCATATTATCCTTAACAACAGCTTTACTATTAAAACCACCAGTTTCGTTTTCAATATTAATATTAAATTTTTCAAGTCCTTGAGCAGTATAGCCGTCTGGAATGCTAATAGTGATATTATTATCAAAAGAACGTGCATAAGTCATATAAATATTATTCTTACGTGCTCTCTCATTATCTTTAATCTCTACTTGCCCACCAATTAATTTACCAGCTTCCAATAAGTAGTTTTTACCAGCTTTTTTTATTAAATCATTATCTATAGAGAATTCTTCAGAAAAAATGAAAGCTTCATTCTTATCAAACCTTCCTGTTTCGTTTATTTTGTAATTGTAATTTTTAACTTTTATATCATATTCGCTATTTATAATATTTTCAAAGTTTTCTTTTTGATCGTCTTTAGATTTAGATATTACAGCATCAAATTCCTTTTTAAATTTGGCTTTTTCTTTTTTTCTTTTAATGCGGTCTATTAAAGGTTTAGTTTTAAATTTTTTATAGTCCTCATATATGTAATCATAAAAATTAAGTCGGTTCTTTTGCTCATTTATTTTACTTTGACCTTTGTAGTAAGATTGTTTTTTCACATTAATACTAGAAAAATCATTGGTGAAATTAATATTTAATTTATTTGTTGAATTGTTTTCTTTGTCTGTAGTACTAGGAAGCTTTACGGTTTCTATATTTTCTATGTACTTTCTATCTGTAACTTTTAATGCATAAGCATTTGTGTTTTCTAATAATGGGTCAATAAGATTTACATTAGAAAAATGATTGAATGATTGGACTAATACAGGAGTTTCTGTGTTAACTTTTAAGAGGAAATCTATATTGCTTTCTAACAACAATTCTTCAAGAGTACCATTATATCTCTTGGTCCCAATTAAAATATCATAATCTATTTTTTCATCTTTTAAAAAGGCAGCAAAAAACTTTATAAACTCTTGATCTTCTTGAAAAAAGATTGGATTCTTACCATAATAGGCAAATGAATTCATCATGATTTTACTTTGATAAGCTAATATTGCTTCTATATAATTGGTGAAATAGGCGTGTCTTATATAATAAAAAACAGCTTTTACTTTTTCCTCATTTGAAGTGAATGTTTTGTCTTTTAAAAATTTCTTAACTTCTGAAAGTTTACCTACCGGTCTAAATTTATCTTCATAAAAATTAAAAATGTCTTCTTTAATTATTTTATCTTTTATCATTCCCGACTCTTCAGGAATAAACGCATAAGCACGTTTTTCATATTTTCCAGTTCTAGCAAAGTTTACTTGAAATTTATAAGCTGGTAATTCAACATAAGGAAAAAACCATCTATTAGAATCAATTTTTTCAACATCTTTAAGATTAAAAATATATCTCCTTTTTTTATCTCGTTTTTTTCCAGCTTCAGGAGTTGTTTTTTCTAAACTAGGGGCATTGTTATATGTCCCAAATGTGATAAAAAAATCTTTTTCTGTATTTAGTACAAATTTATAATCTAATATCGGGTAATCGTCCGGTATAAGAATTTCAACCGGTTCATAGTGATAAAGGTCATTTTCTCCTAAAATCACATTAGTGTGAAAAAAATAATCAATAATATCTCCTTTTTTTAAGTTGGGTATAGCTATTTTGTTATAATCTTCTCCTTCAATGGACTCGTCTGTATCTACAATAACTTCTTTACCATCAGGTTTTATAATTTTTACTCCTATAGTTATTGTTTTTGTTACTTTACTTGTTCCATAAGCAACATAACTATTATCTTTTGGGTATTTAAATTCTGAAAATTCTGAAACGGCTGCTTGATCTAATAATTTTACTCTATGGTTAACAATTTTAGTATATTCTATACTATTATGAGGCCTATTGTAAGTATAATTTAAGGATTTTGACAAGTATACAGCAGATTCTCCTTTCCATTTTTCTGGTACCGTATTAATTTTATTTTTTGTAGTTGTATTCCATATTTTATCACTTATAGTAGGTTTGTTTTTTTTCTTTTGACCATATGTAATGTTGGTAGCTACTAGAATAAAAAACATTAAAAACATTAAATGTTTAGGCAATTTTATTTTTGATATCATATAATTAGGTTGCTACTTAACTTTTGTTAAGATTAATTGTTCATTGTATATAGAATTTAAATTTTGCATTGTCTCATTCCAATTTTCAAAATCATTTGTTTTAATCACAGCATTTTTTAAAATAAAAGTCTTTTTATATTTTAAAATATTACCGTCTTGTTGAAAAGAGACATTTACAGTATAATTTTCAGTGTCTATATTTATATTTTTAGGTGTTTCACTAAGTTTATAATTCGCAGGAATTTCTAGCGTAATAATAGAGTTAATATGTTTTTTATAAGAAAATAAATAGTCAGTATTTCTTTCTTCAAATTGAAATTTATCAAACTCTTTTTTATAATCTAAATCAATATAGATTTCATCTCCAAAAGAAGAAACAGTGTTTTTTTGAACTAAATTATATTTTATAGATAATGTGTTATCTCTATTAGATAAATCTGAAGTTTCAACATCTGTTACTGTAAGGTTTTTATCATCATTATTTAGATAATACATTATAGCATCTTCTTTTCTATCATTTTTTATAGTATTAAAGTAATATAAAAATGATGCCCTGCTTTCGCCATCAAAAGACATTTCAACATTACCTTTTAGCGTGTTTTCCTCTATTTTAGCATTAAATGTATAAGTTTCTTTATTTGCTATAGATTGAGATTTTGGAACGTTATCTAAGATAAAATTATCACCATCTTCAATTAAAACTTGTTTTCCTTGTATCCGTTCAGCATATTCTCCAAATGAATTATACTTTTCTGTGCCATCAAGAAAAATGGCTTTACCATCTTTAAATAAAGTACAAATCATATGGTTGTCTATAGATAAATTTGGTGTAGAGTAATCATAAGCAATACGTTTAGTTCCTATCCATGTTAATCTGGCATCAAAACCTGCTAATTTTAACATTTGTCTTGTTAAGTTAGCCATACCTTTACAGTCTCCATACTTTTTTCTATATACATTTTGAGATTCATCTGGTTTAAATCCAGCAATACCATCTTCGAAAGCTATGTACCTTATATTGTCTTGTACCCAATAATAGATGTTTTTAATTTTTTCCTCATCACTGGATAAATCTTTAGTAAGTGTAGATACAATTTCTTTGAGAGCTTCTGGATTTTCTTCCATTTTATTCACTAAAGATTTATACCAGCCATATAAATCTTTAGTTTGTTTAAATAAAGAAATGTCTTTATCAGAATCTTTATAAGATTTTGCAAGTACTAATAAATGAGGATAAATGAAACTAGGCCCAGGTGATTGCTCTTCATCATACTTACTTTTTAAATCCTTAATTATGTAAGTAATGATTGTGGACTTTATTTTTTTGTCTGAAGTTACTTTTTTTTCAATGTTATAGCCTTCAAAATTAAGTTCTTTAAATTCGATATTTAGCCATTCAGGAACTATAATCTTTATTTCATTATTAATAATAGGCTGTTCTTTATTAAAATATATACTTGTAAAGTATTTTATATCATTATACTGTTTTTTAGAATCAAAAAGAAGTTTATAGCCTTGCACAGGAAAACTAACATTTGCATATTTAACTCTAGCATCATGATGAAATAAATCATTATCAGAAATAGCTTCGTCTATAAAACGGTCATGTGTCGTTTTTTTATTTCTATATTTTAAATTAATTTCTTTAACAATAGACTCTCCAGTGTAACTCACATATTTTTGAATATCTGCTCTGGCACTAATATTAAGAAGTTCTTCTTTGTTTTCATGAGAAACAGTTATTTTTTCTGTTTTTTTATTTTTGTTAAAAGAAATCGTTTCAAAATTATTTAAAATAATAACATCATCTTTTGGATAGGTAATTTTTAGTTTTTTTGCTTTAGATATATCTTCAGGAGTGGCTTCAGTTTTTCTTTGAGCAAAGGAAAATAAAACGCAAAGTGTTAGTAATACTGTTAAAATACTTTTCATAGTAGGTTAAATAGTTAAAGGGCGTCAAAAATAGTGAATATTTATTACGGAAACTGAAAATCAATACTTTTCACATTATATCCAAAATATATAGTTATTAAAATTATTTTTTCAGTAACATTTTTATATAAGTAGCGTCATATTAAAATAAGTTACAAGTATCTATAATTAATAATAAAACAGCAGTAATATAAATATAGTTATTATGAAAAAAATCGTAGTATTATTAGGTGTGTTTTTGATGGTGTTTTCTATCAATGCGCAAGACAGTAAAATTCCCCAAAATATAAAAGACCATATTCAAGCACGTGTTGAAAATGACTTCAATGTAGGTGTAATAGTTGGATTAGTAGAAGGAGATAGCGTTGAATATTATAGTCTTGGAAAAACTGCAGTAGATAATGGAACTAAGATTAACGAAAATTCGGTATTTGAGATTGGGTCTATTTCTAAAGTTTTTACTACAATTCTTCTAGCCAATAAAATAAAGAAAGGAGAAATAAGTTTAGAAGATCCTATTTCTAAATATCTTCCGGAAACTGTGAAAACACCTTCAAGAAATGGTAAAATTATTACAATTAAAGATTTAGCAACCCATACATCAGCTTTGCCAAGAATGCCAAATAATTTTGCGCCAAAAGATCAAAATAATCCTTTTGCAGACTATACATACGAACAATTGTACTCATTCCTTTCTAATTACCAATTAACTAGAGATATAGGTGTTACATATGAATATTCTAACCTTGGTATGGGCTTGTTAGGACATGTTTTAGAATTACAAAGTGGAAAAACATACGAAGAATTAGTTATAGAAACTATCGCGAAACCTTTAGAAATGAAAGATACAGCTATAACTTTTACAGAGGCTATGAAAAAACGTTTAGCAAAAGGTCATGTAAGTACAATTGAAGTTGCTAACTGGGATATTATAACGCTTGGTGGTGCTGGAGGAATTCGTTCTACAGCAAACGATATGGTGAAATTTTTAAAAGCAAATATGGGAGTAAATAAGACTAAACTGTATCATGCAATGCAATTAAGTCATCAATCTGCTTTCAAAGATAAAACTAGTGATTTTGAGATTGGTTTAGGATGGCATTATGATAATAATATTATATGGCATAATGGACAAACTGGAGGTTATAATTCCTTTACAGCATTTATAAAAGGAACGCAAAAAGGAGTAGTGGTTTTAACTAATTCTACTGAAAACATTGCAACAATTGGTTTTAATTTATTAGGCATGTCAAAACCTTTAAAAGAAATCAAAAAAGCTAAGACTATTGCTCCAGAGATTCTTGAAACTTATGTTGGGAAGTATGAATTAGCTCCTAATTTTAATATAGTAATTACTACAAAAGATGGACATTTATTTGCACAAGCAACAGGACAATCACAATTTGAAATTTATGCTTCAGATGAGAATACATTTTATTACAAAGTAGTAAAAGCAACAATAGAATTTAGTGCAAATGCTGAAGGTGAAATCGATACTATGACTTTATTCCAAAACGGAAGAACCATTCCAGGAAAAAAGATTGAATAAAATGTCTTAGCTGTTAATCTAAAATTAATAGTAAAATATGGGAGTAGTTACTTAAATAATTATAATTAAAAGTTTTGATGCTTTTATATAGTTTTTGATTTGGTGTATTCGTTTATAGATAATTGTTGTTACAATTAAAACAACTGTTTTTTACGTAAATGGTTAAAACAAGGTTGTCTGTCGATAAATTAATGTTGACTGTCTAATTTTTTGAAAAAAGAAATTGAATTAATTTAATTTAAATGGAAATTTCAGAAAAACCAAATCAATAAAAAACTACCAATGAAAAAACTATCCCTCTATGGTTTTATAGCCTTCATTTCCATTTTTCAAATTGATGCACAAACCCAACCACAACACAATAAAATGGTTATTGGTTATTACGCACAATGGGCTATTTATGCCCGAGATTATAATGTTTTAGATATTGAAGCAGATAAACTAACACATTTATTATATGCCTTTTTTGACACAAAATATAATGCAGCAACAGATTCTGCTTATATTCAAACGTTAGATGATTATGCAGATTTTCAGCATAATGAAAGTGGACTACATGCTTTTGATGATCCTGTAAAAGGAAATATTGGAGATTTAAAACTATTAAAACAAAGCTATCCCCATTTAAAAGTTGTTATTTCTTTAGGTGGATGGACAAAATCTCAAGCCTTTCCAGATATAGCAAAGTCTGTAAATGCAAGAACGACTTTAGCTCAAAGCATGGTTGATTTTATGACAACTCATCCATGGATTGATGGGTTTGATTTAGATTGGGAGTTTCCTGTAGAAGGTGGAATTGATGGTACCGAGTCTGTTGGTGGTGTTTTAATCCCTGCACAGCCTCATTATACAGATGACCATACAAATCTTGTGCTTTTATTAAAAGAAATGAGATCAGTTTTTGATGCTAATAATATGCAGAATAAAATTATTTCTATGGCTGCAGGTAATAATGTTTCAAATTTATTGCCAACTCATGTAGGACCAGGAACAGAATCTATGCATGGCGTTACAGAGAATGTTTTCGATTTCTGTGATTTTGTTACTTTTTTCGGGTATGACTTTGGTGGAAATTGGTTTGATAAAACATGCTATAACGCACCTTTATATGGTGGAGATCATCCAGAAGACCCTTTAAATCGAGGTGTAGGAAATCCAAATCAAGTATTAGATGGTCTTGTTGGATTATATATAAATGATATGCAAGTCCCTACAGATAAATTAGTAATGGGAATTCCTTTTTATGGTAAATTATTTGAAGGTGTAGCTACAACTGGAGCAGTGCCTGGTTTACCTGGTTTGTATGAAGCAGCTCCAAGAGTAAATAATTTAGCATGTACAAATCCTCAAGCACCACAAGGTACTTGGGACTCTGTAAATTGTGAAAACTCGGGTTCAATAGAGTTTTGCGATTTATTTCAGGGTATTGGTTCTAATACACACCATTATTTAAATGCTACAAATCCTTTGCAGGTATCTACTGCTGCAGCTGCAAGTGGTTGGACTAGATATTGGGATGATACTGCTAAAGTGCCATATTTATACAATGCAACATCTAATAAATTTATATCGTATGATGATAATGAATCTATAGATTTAAAAGTGAAATATGCGCTTTCTAAGAATTTAGGAGGTGTTATGATATGGGAGCTCTCACAAGATGCGAGAAATAATTCTAGTCATAGTCTTCTTAATACAATTGACAACTCTTTGCAACTTGCAGATTATGATATTACAATAAACTTTAAAGATGCATCAGATAACCCATTATCAGCAGTAGTGGTAGAATTAAAAGATGGCAATGGAGTAGTGCTAGAAACATTAAACTCTAATGCTACTGGCCAAGTTATTTTTTCAAATAAAACAGGTAATGTTCCCTATACTATTACTTACGCTTTAACTAATTATGCCTTTTTGCCAAGTAGTATAGTATATAATGCTCTTGAATTTAATTCAGATAAAGTTGTAGATATTACTGGGTCAGATCAGTTAGTGTCCATTACAGGATCTGTTAAAGAAAACAACGTGTTGTTTACAGATGTTGATGTTATTTTAAAAGATGCTATTACAGATGCGGAGTTGGATAGAATAACGTCTACCGATGGTAATTATGCTTTTAATTCTGTTATAGGAGGAAATGATTATATCGTTACTGCCGAAAAAGACTTTTACTCATCTACTGTATTAACATATACAAATCTTATAGCTAATCAAGCGAATCAAGAGTTAACAGTGACAAGAAGTATGCATACTATTAGTGGTAATATTGTTCAAGGAGCAAACCCTATGCAAAATGTAACAATTACAGTTACTGGTAATGGACAAAGTTTTTCTAATGATTCTGATGCTTCAGGTAATTACTCAATTGCTAATATTCCAGCGGGTTATGATTATACTGTTACTCCAGTTTTAAGTAATATTAGTTTTTTACCTGCTAATGTACAAGCTATTTCACTTAATGAAGATAAAGTGTATGATTTTGCCCAGAACTTAGGCTTAATATATGGTACTGTTAAAAGTGGGAGTACTCCAATTGCTGGAGCTGTAGTGTCTTTAATAATGCCTTGGACAGATGCTTCACATCCATATGTAAACCTAAATGCGACTACAAATGCTCAAGGCGAGTACTTTTATACTGAAACACAACTAGATGGTTATGCAACTATTTCATCATTAAAATTAAATGATTATGAAAATAATGGGATAGTATATTTACCAACAGATATTACAAATATACCAGTGCCTTCGGTAGCGACGGAATATAATTTTAATTCACAACCTGTATCTCCAGAGATTACAATTAATCAACCAAATCAATCTACGGTAACTATAGCACCTGGAGCCTCTGTAAATTTAGAGGCTATGATAGGATTAACGTTTAATGACGGTACAACGATTAATACTGTTACGTTTGATGTAGATGGTACAACAATAACAAATACTAATGTAAATGATATTTATACTGGTGTATGGACACCAATAAATTCAGATTTTGGAAATACCCATACATTAACAGTAACTGCACTAGACTCTAATGGTACTAGTGTAACAGAAACGTTTTCCTTTACTCTAATATGTTCTGGAATAAATTGTCCAAATATCTCACCATTAATTATTTTAGATTCTCCAGCTAGTACTACGATTAATCAAAATGGAGGTTTGCAAAATATTCCTATACAAGTAACAGTTACAGATTCTGATGGTACAGTTGCATCGGTAACCATAACTATTAATGGAATTACAGAAACAATGGTAGCTGGTGCTAATAATACCTATACTTATAATTTTATACCTACAAGTTATCAAACTTATCCAATGGTAATTACTGCAGTTGATAATGATAATGATTTCTCTACGTTAAATGAGGCTTTAAATATTATTGATTCTATATTCACAACGTTACCTAGTGGAAATATTGTTTTAGGTTATGCCCATTCATGGGAGAATGCAAATGCTCCATTCTTGTATTTTAATGAAATACAGAATACAAAATACAATGTTGTAATGTATTCTTTTATAGAAACTGTTGGACAAAATGGATATACTCCACAATTAACTATAAATTCTAATAGATATCTAACAAATGGAGTATTTGATAGTCAACTGTTAAAAGATGACATTAACGTATTAAGAAGTCAAGGTGTGCCAGTAATAGCTTCTATTGGTGGACAGAATGGACATGTAGAGTTAAGTACGGTTGCAGAAAAAAATGAATTTGTTCAAGGACTTAAAGACATTATTGATGAGTATAATTTTGATGGTATAGATTTAGACTTCGAAGGTGGTTCAATGAATTTTGGAGCTGGAGCACTAACAGATTTTTCTTATTCATCACTTGCTCCATATCCTAAATTAAAAAATGTTGTAGATGCTTTTAAGGAGCTAAAACAACATTATGGGAACAATTTTATAATGACCTGTGCTCCAGAGACATTCTACGTTCAAGTAGGCTATTCTACTTATAGCGGTATTGCTGGCGCATTTTTACCCGTAATTCATAATTTAAGAGATGAATTAGATCTTATTATGGTGCAATTATATAATACAGGTTCTGTAAATGCTTTAGATGGAACAGCTTATGCACAAGCTACCCCAGATTTTTTAACAGCAATGACAGATATGTTAATTACGGGTTTTAATGTATCAACAACCGGATTTAACTTTCCTGGCTTACCAGCATCTAAAATAATGGTTGGTATTCCGTCTTGTCCTGCTGCTGCTCCAGCTGGAGGATATTTACAACCTTCAGAAACGATTAAAGCATTAGACTATTTAAGATTCGGGACAGATTTTACTGGAAGGAATTATAGTTTACAAAACGGAAATCATCCAAATTTAAGAGGAGTTATGACCTGGTCTGTAAATTGGGATGTTGCTAGTGGTTGTGCTTCAGCAAACGAATTTGGAGATAGTTATTCTAATTATTTCAATTTAAATTCAACATTAGGGGCACTTCCAAAAATCTATTTGCAAGGATCTGCAATTAATCCAAACACTGGAGAAGAGAGTTTAATGCGTGATGATTTAAGAGTTGCAGGTATAATACCAACCACTAGTCCTTATGCATCGTCTCCAGCAACTTGCAATGCTTCCGTGTTTAATATCACTGGTGCAAATGCAATAGTAGATTGGGTAGAAGTAGAATTAAGAAGTTCTGGAAATAACACAATAATTGTAGAAAGACAGAGTGGTTTATTGCAACGTGATGGAGATATAGTCGCTACAGATGGAACATCGCCATTAAGTTTTAATCAAGCAGCAGGAAATTATTATGTGGCTATAAGACATTATAATCATTTAGCAGTAATGACTACTAATACTGTTGCTCTTAATAGTGTAGCCAATGTTATAGATTTTACAGATGCTAATAATCAAATAACCTTTGGTACAGATGCGCAAACTACATTTGGTATGTTTGCTGGTAAAGTTGGAATGTGGGCAGGAGACTCTAATGGTGATGGACGTTTAAATTATTCTGGTACTTTCTCTGAAAGTACATCAATACGAAGTCAAGTATTTAACGATCCAAATAACTCTGTGTTTGGAGGTCCACCAGTGGCTAATTATGCTTCTATTGGTTATTTAGGAACAGATATAAATATGGATGGAGAAACACTGTATTCAGGAACTACAAGCGATCTATTATATGTTAGAAATAATATATTTAATAATCCATCGAATTCTATATTTGGAGGTCCACCAACACCTACATTTTTGTTTTTGCAAAGATTACCAGAAGGCGCTAATGATTAAAAAAAAACTATAGTTATCTAAATTTTTATAAAAAGGAATATCTCTAAAATTGATTAATTTATAACAATAAGCTATAAATTAAATAACGTTCTTTGTATTACAATATATAGAATGATAAACATTAGAGAATACATAGAGAAAACAGTTGCTATTAGTGATGAAGATTGGCATCTGTTTTCGTCTAAATTACAGAATAGAGTTTTTAAAAAGAAAAGTTTAATTCTTGAAGTTGGTGATACAGAAAATTATATTTCTTTTATAGAAAAAGGGATTGCAAGATTCGTAATACCTAAAGAGAATGAAGACAAAGAGATTACTTTCGGTTTTTGTTTTAAAAATGAATATATAAGTGCATACGATTCGTTTTTAACACGCAAACCATCAACGCATCAAATTGAAGCTTTAACAGATATGTCAATCTGGAGTATTTCATATCAAGATTTACAAGAAGTGTACAAAAAGAGTTTTGCGGGTAATGTAATTGGTCGTTTATCTTCAGAACGTTTATATCTTATAAAATCTAAGCGAGAACAATCTTTATTAAATGAAACGGCAGAGCAACGATACCTTAATCTATTTGAAGATCGCCCTAATTTAATTAAAGAAATCCCACTAAAATACATAGCGTCTTATATTGGTGTTACTGCGCAAGCATTAAGTCGTATTAGAAAGCGTATTTCTTAACCTCGGTTCATTTTATATACCATTAAGACTTTAGACCTTTGCGAAAAGCAAAAGACTATGAAGATTTTAATATTAATGGTGATACTTTGGTACTCAGGATTGTTCTTTCAAACCTTCTTTTTACACCGTTATGCTGCACACCAAACCTATACTATGTCTAGGGCTATGGAGAAAATATGCTTTTTCTTAACTTGGGTATTTCAGGGCTCTAATTATTTAAGTGCCTACGGTTATGGAGTTATGCACAGAATGCATCATGCTTATGCAGATACAGAAAAAGACCCACATTCTCCTAAATACGATGCGAATGTATTTTCTATGATGTGGCGTACAAAAAATATATATCAAGACATTAATAAAAAACGAATTGCTGTAGCAGATAAATTCACTAAAAACGTACCACAATGGGAAGTGTTCGATAAGTTTGCTAGCTCAAGAATATCTAGGTTAACATGGTGTGCGTTATACACTGTTTTCTTTGTGGTTTTTGCGACAGCATGGTGGCAATGGTTGTTTTTACCAGTTGCCTTTTTAATGGCTCCAATTCATGGTGTTATTATAAACTGGTTTGCTCATATTTATGGTTATGTAAACTTTAAAGTAAATGATACTTCTAAAAACTTACTACCATTCGATTTTTTAATGATGGGTGAAGGTTATCATAATAACCATCATACACATTCTGGTCGTGCTAATTTTGGTGTAAAATGGCATGAGATTGATATTACCTATTGTATTATGGTCGTTTTAGATAAACTTAGAATTATTAAACTTAAAAAAACTGCTAGTTAAATAAACTAGGGCAGTATAGTTTTACTTGTAGTTCGGTTAATACAGAAGCGTGATTTATTAAGGCATTAATTTGTTCATCTTTTAAAGGTGATAATCCCGTTTTCACACGTCTTGCAATGGCTAATTGTTCCTTTGTATTAGCATTTTCTACTATTGTACTATAGCCAATGTTTGTTTTAAGTTTAGTTTCTATAAGATCCCATTTTTTATTTATAATATCATGATTAGTAATATTGTGATATTTTAAAACTTCAGATTGAATAATACCGTCTTTTATACCTTCAATAAATTTTGGTATAGAATCTTCAATATCCCAGCCTAAAGATTGGTAGGCAATCTCACGTTTATAAGTTTTATGATTTTCATATAAATATTGAACCATTTGTAAATTTTTTATACGATTCATAAAAACATTACTTGTTCTAATTAAAAGTGTCAATGTGTTTTTATAAGTATTTTTAAAAGGCATTATATTACCTGCATCGCTAATAATAACTACTTGAGTACCATAAGCGCTTTTAATTTGTGTTATTTTATGTGCACCTTGATTGTCGTAAACACCACCATCTACTAATCTAGGTTTTATACGATTATAATCATTTGGGTCTTTAAAATATTCTTTGCCTATATTTATTGGTGTAAATACAAACGGAACAGAAGTAGATGCAGCAACAGCTCTTGCGATAGGGAAGTGTTTTGCCTTAAAATAGACAGGCTCACTTTTTTCTTCATCTTCAGGATAGCTATAAACAGAATCTCCCATAGTGGTATTTGAAAATGTAAATAACCGACCAGTTTCTAAATTTGTAGCATTAATAGCAAATCTAACTTTAGAGGATAACGCAGATAATGATTTTCCACCAAAAAAGAACTTATTATACATGCGTTCATTTAGTTTACTAATAGGGAATAGTTTAAATTGGAAGTAAAGTAAAATAGCTATTAATGTAAATAATAGACCAAAACTTCTCCATGCATGACCTTGGGATAAAAGGTAAACGATGTTACCAACCCAAATTAAAAGAAACAAAAATACCAATAGAAAACGCCAAGACGTAAATACCCCTTTAATAACACTACGTTTTACCCCTTTTCTAATAACTTTTTCAAAAGTATCAAAGTCATCTAAATGTATACCATATGTAGCACCAGTAATAGAACCTCCAGAATTTGTAGAAATTACATCCACAGCGTCTAAAACATTTAATTCACGAAGTTTTCTTAACGTTCCTAAATGATAAATGGTAGCTCTATAGCCACCACCAGATAAACTTAAACCTATTTTTTTATTGTTCTTCATATATAGTTTTCACGATAGTGAAACTCTTATTAATTTATAGTCTTTTCAAATTTAGTTAATAATAAATCATAGTAATTATTTAACAATGTATTTATTAAATTAATTCAGAATTTTCTTATTTATTTATTATAAATACGTTCATTTTTTACTACTTTTATATAGACTCTTCCCTAGAACATAATACTATGTAGATACTTAGTAAGTATAATAGTTGGATAAAACTATTGTGCTTTCTTGGTTGTTTTATACTATTTAATAGCGCTATTTTTTAACTATAAAATCAAAAAACCATTATGCCATCTGTCAAAAAGCAAATGCAAAACGATCAAAATTTTTTAAAACTGATCTTAAATGAAATTAGTAACCACATTATTTCTATTACGCTTATAACGGTTATTTATCTTTTGTTATGGATTGTACCGCAAATTAATGATCTTATTGTTGTAATAAACCAAGCAAAATACGATTGGTTAGTTGTTCTTATCTTCTTCTCATCTCTAAGTGTTTTAGCCTTTTTAATTAGTACAATAAACTCGTATTATAATCCTCCAACTACAAATGATTTTAGTGCGGAAAATGAAATAGGTACTAGTCATAAATCTCCTATGTTTAAAATACCACAAGATGGTAAAGAGATTTATATAGAGCAACAAGAAAAGAGAGGTGTTATATTTAGTGCATCTCAGGAGTTTCATGAAACTCAAGCAGAGTATATTAAACGTTTGTTTCCAAAAATTCTTGGAACTATTCTAATTTTAATTGCCGCTTTTGCAGTAAATAATACGTTTCAAAAAATATATGGAGAAGATATTATTATAGGCGGTAATTGGGGCTTACTAATTGCTATAATTTTATTGTTTTTTGGCCTCAATCAAAGACTCGTAAATGCACTAACAAAATGGGCTAAGCCTATAAAGTGGTTTACTTATGTGCCAATTGTAATTGCAATGCTTTGTATTACAGGAATATTATTATTAGGAGCTTTAAATAATGGAGGTGCGAAGATAGATACAAAATACTTTTTCTGTTCTTTATTATTGTTAGCTACCTTTTTCTTAATTGTTTCAATATCTTATAATAAATACATTTTAAAATTTAAAAAGTACATTGGTGTTTACTTAATTATTGTATTGGTAGTGTGCGCATTTATCGCTTATGTTATACTGTTTTTTAATCCACAAGCTTTAAAAATAATCACACCATTATCTATCGTTATGGTATGTATTATTGGAATTTATACTGTTTTAAACCTTATTAAGCTTATTGGCCATAGAAATGATATACCGTTATTAGGTTTAGTATTAATAGTAAGTGTTGTTCTTTCGGTTTGGACGGCGAATAAAGTCGATTTTTCACACTATGATGCAGGTACAGTACCAAGTAATATTTCTCCAGATAACCGTTTAGAATTAAATACCTATGTTAAACAATGGATTAGCGACCGAAAAACCGACATATTAAATCAAAAATCAGGAGAACGGTTTCCAATAATACTAGTAGCAGCCGAAGGTGGCGGTTCTAGAGCAGGTTTATGGTCTTTTTTAGTGCAAAGTTATTTGTATGATCGTAATCCAGACTATTTTAAAAAGTATTTATTCTCTATGACAGGAGCATCTGGTGGCGGTGTAGGTAATAATATGTTTTATACACAAGCCTATAACTTACAAGAAGGTAAGAGTACTGTTAAATTAAAATTCGATTCTATAACTAACAATGTACAATATCGTGCTAGCGATATCTATAATCAAGATTATTTATCAACCTCAGTTGCTAGTATTATGGGCAGAGATTTATTTAAAAATATTACCGATATAGGTGTGTTTAAAGATCGTGGTGCTTTGTTAGATCAAGAATGGGAAAATCAGTTTAAAAAAGTATTTAAATACGAAAATACTAATCCTTTAGGAGAAGCCTATTTAGAGATGATGCCTGCAATACAATCAAATACTTATATAAAACCATTAATTATTACAAATACAACCCATTTGCAGTCTGGCCAACGTTTTATAATAAGTCCTGTCAAAACAGATAGAGATACTAATAACATGGCAGTTTTTGTAGATCTTTTAGGGCAATACCACAAACCAGATAAAATGATAAAACGTTCTACAGCAATGTCTATGAATGCACGTTTTCCTTATCTAAGTCCTGTAGCTAGAATTAAAGGCGCAGGACAGTTTGGAGATGCAGGTTATTACGATAATATTGGTGGAACTGTTACAAGGCGATTAACAGCTGCTTTAGTAAAAGAAATAGAAAAGGATACTAGTTTAACTGGTAAATATGAAATAAAACATTTACTAATCTCTAATTACGAAGCACCATGGGATGCAACAGCAATAAAATATAGTAGCCAATTAACTGCTCCAGCTGGTATGATAGCTAAAGCAACATTTGCACATCCAAAAGAAATGGAGAAAAGCTTTAGTAATTTATGTAATGTACAATCTAAACGTACAGAAATAAACGAACATAAAGCAATGATTAGCATAACAGAAGGAGAAGTAGAGCCTATTATTCCATTAGGACGTTATTTATCTCGTATTGCTGTCCGATCTTTGGAAGCTAGGCTAGAAAAAGAAGAAGTAACTAACGATTTGAATCGTTTGATTCCGAAAAAATGATGTTAAGTTGTCTTAGGTTATAAATAAAAAGTACAACTTATTTTAGGTTGTGCTTTTTTATTAAACTTTATAAAATGACTTGAAAATATATTTAATGCTATTTATATTTTACATTACAAGTTTCGCAAGTATAAGTATCCTTATGGATACTAATTTTATCAAGTTTTCTGGCTACATCTTGTACAAAAGAATTATAGGTTTCAGTACTAGGATTTCCATTTTCTCCTTTTATGAATTTATAATATTGTCCATCCCATTCTTGTTTTCCCCAACAGTTAGGACAAATTCCTTCTGGAGCTATACCAGTTTCTTGATTGTTTTCTTTTTTGCTGAAGTAATTTTTAATGTTATTTATAAGACTCATAGTTGTTGTTTTATATGTTAATATGCTCAGAGAATTTTTTCTTAAGAACATCTAATTTCGGATTTATAAATTGTTTGCAAAATGGCTTTTCTGGATCTTTTAAATAGTAGTTTTGAAAAGCATCATTGGAGGCTTTAAATTCTGAAAACGGAAGCACTTGCGTTATAATCTGATTAGAAAATTCTGTTTGAAAATAATCAAGCAAATCTAAAGCCTGCTTTTCTTGTGCTGCTGAAAAAGTATAAATTGCCGAACGGTATTTTTCTCGCATAGAGTGATTACTAGTACTTTTATGAGTTAATAAGTGTACTTCTATTAACGTTTTTAAGCTAATATCTTTTGCTTGAAAATGTACTATTACAGCTTCAGAGAAACTATTATTGACATCTACAGAAGCGACAAAACCTTGTTCTACTTTTATAGCACCTTTTAAAGACTGAAAAACAGCTTCTGTACACCAATGGCAACCGCCTCCAAAGGCTATTTTAGTTAATTCAAACATTACGAACTGCAGGATAGCATAGAACACCCAACTTTATGTCTTGCCCAATCTGGGCGTTTTGCAAACCATTTTTCGTTTTCTGGTTGTTCATTATACGGTTTTCTAAGTAACTGAAATAGCTCGTCTATTAATTTGTAATCTCCTTTATTAGCATCATCTATCGCTAATTGCGCCATATAATTTCGCAATACATATTTCGGATTAATTAGATTCATTTTTTTCTTACGGTCTTCAAAAGAAACAGTTTCTTTTTTTAAACGTTCTGTATAGCTTTCAAACCAAGACTTCCATTTTAATCTAATAGTATCAGAGACGTCATTAATAACATAAAAAGCATCTTTAATAATGTCTAATCCTTCAGATTGTTTTTCTATAGAGAAATCACTTAAATTCCTGAAAAAGATAGTCATGTCTGTTTCGGTTAATTGCAAGAGGTCTTCTAAACTAAAAATTAATTCAATATCACTGGCTTCTTCAGAAAACAAGCCTAATTTACTTCGCATCATAGTTAGATATTGTGTTTTAGCCTTTTCATTGTAAGATTTCAAAATGTTTTCTAATCCTTCAGCTTCTTCAATTAAAGGATATAAAGCATTTGCTAATTGGTACAAGTTCCAATGGCCAATTTCTAATTGTGCCCCAAAACGATAGCGTTTAAACTGGCTATCTGTTGTATTTGGCGTCCAATTATGGTCGTAACCTTCCAACCAGCCATACGGTCCGTAATCTATAGTTTGTCCTAGAATAGACATGTTATCTGTATTCATTACACCATGAACAAAACCAACACGTTGCCAATGAATAATCATTTCTAAAGTGCTATCTAGTACGGTTTCAAAAAACCGTAAATAGGTCTTTTTAGAAGGTGATCCTAAATGAGAAAAATGATGTCTTATGGTATAATCTACTAATGTTTTTAATGTCTCTTTATCATTTCTGGCAGCTAATATCTGGAAATTCCCAAAGCGTACGAAGGTTGGAGCCACACGGCAAACAATAGCTCCTTTTTCGTATGCAGCATTACCATCGTAAAGCATATCTCTTATTACATCATCGCCAGATAAAGCTAACGATAAAGCCCTTGTAGTTGGCACGCCTAAATGGTGCATGGCTTCGCTACATAAATACTCACGTACAGAGGAACGTAATACTGCCAAACCATCTGCAGTACGAGAATATGGTGTTTCGCCAGCGCCTTTTAATTGTATTGCCCAATGCTTATTTTTATGCTCTATTTCTGCTAAATTAATAGCACGACCATCTCCTAATTGTCCAGCCCAATTTCCAAATTGATGCCCTCCATAACACATAGCATATGGCTTAGTATTTGGTAATATGCTATTGCCAGTAAATACATTTAGAAAAGTCTCGGTTTTGGTGTCGTCTTCTTTTAATCCTAATTCTAAAAGCATTTCTGGAGAAACGTGTAGCAATACCGGCTGTGCTGTAGTCTTTGGCGCAGCATAAGAAAAGCAAGCGTTTTCAACCTGACGTCTCGTGTTTACAAGAATTGGATCTGCGGGTAATTCTTTATTAAATCTATCTTTTATTTTAAGTTGCATTATTTTACTTTCTACTTAATGTTCTATAATATCCCTCCATTTTTCACTTCGTGAAGCCACAGCTTTTATATAACTACAGACAGCGATAGCTTTGTAACCTTCTTTAGTTAGTTGTTCAAACGTTTTTTTTACTAAAATTTTGCCAATACCTTGACCTCTTAAATTATAAGGCACTTCAGAGTGAATAAGGTACATTTTATTATCACGTAATTGGTAATCTATTTTAGCAATGTCTCCATTAATATCTAATATAAACCGCTTATTGTCTTTCTCGTGAACTATATTCAATCTACTTGGTATTAATTTGTTTAGCCATTTTTCTAATTCATCCTTATTGGGGTTTCTTAATTTTTTTTGCCCTATTGTTATGGTTGGGAAATTAAGTTTCCTGTTTTCATAAAGACCACGTAGTTCTTCAGCATAAATTTCGTTTTGTTCTACATCTAAAAAAGTGAAAGGTAAATTATTATCTTTAAAAAAGGATTGATAATACTTAGTTTTATGGCACCTTTCGGTGCCATAAAGTTTAATAGTTGTACTCATTTATTATAATGTTTTTAAAAACTGAATAGCTGCATCTGGGTTTAAATGAAAATCACTAAATACAACATTGTCGTGCTTATCTATAAAAATAAACCAAGGCGTACCACCAGTTTTATAGTTTTTCATGATATTAGAATGTGATTTTCCATCGTCTCCAGCATCGTGCCCAAACGGTATTTGCAAATCATATTGTTTTTGTGTCTCTACCATTTTCTTGTAAGTATTACTTTCATGACCTTCAAAAACAGTTTGCACTGCTAAAAACTGAATGTTTTTATTATCATGCAAAGCATCTACCATTGTCTTTAAATCTGGTAATCCTTTACTATGGCATCCAGGACACCAACTTTGAAAACAATATACTATTTTAAATTGCCCTTTAAAATCGGATAGTTTTATTGGTTCTGTTTTGTTTCCATTCGCATCTATCCAATGGTTCACATTAAATTCAGGAGCCTTAAATACTTGGGCTTGTTCTTTTGTATTTGACATTTCTATACTCTTTCTTTTTATGTCATTGCGAGGAACGAAGCAATCTGTTTAGTGTTAGTGCTTCAATTCATGAGATTGCTTCACTGTGCTCGCAATGGTGTTAAGTTATTTTAATTTTTCAGCATGTAGTTGTCTCAGCTTTGTTAATTTTGGTGTAATTACAAAACTGCAATAGCCTTGTCCTTGATTATTCTTGTAGTAATCTTGATGGGCTGTTTCTGCTTCATAAAAAACAGTTAACGCGCTTATCTCTGTTACAACAGGATCATCATAGTATACAGCCACTGCTTTAGTTACCACTTCTGCAATTTCTTTTTGTTTATCGTCATGATAAAAAATAACAGAACGGTATTGTGTACCACGATCTGCACCTTGACGGTTTAAAGTCGTTGGGTCGTGTGTTGTCATGAAGATAATAAGCAACTCTTCATAAGAAATCACATTTGCATCAAACGTAATTTGTATTACTTCGGCATGCCCTGTTAATCCAGAACAAATTTCACGATAGGTTGGATGTCCTGGAACATTGCCGCCAGAATAACCAGAGACTACTTTTTCAACACCTTTTACTTCCTGGAATACAGCTTCTGTACACCAAAAACAGCCACTACCTAAAGTGGCTAATTGTAAATTTTTAGTTGTCATTTGTGTTCTCCTTTTTTGCTAAGCGCATAGATTCAGAATTAATACAATAACGTAAACCACTAGGTTCTGGACCATCGGGAAATACATGTCCTAAATGTGCCTCGCAAGTATTGCATAATACCTCTACGCGAACCATACCAAATGCAGTATCTTTTATATACTTTATAGCATTGGGTTTAATAGGTTGTGTAAAACTAGGCCAACCAGTACCAGAGCTAAATTTTATGGTAGAATCAAACAAAGCGGTGTTACAACATACGCAATTGTACTGTCCTTGATCATAAATACTACAAAGTGCTCCGCTATGTGCAGCTTCTGTTCCTTTCTGTCTGGTAATTCTAAATTGTTCTGGAGTAAGTAGTGCTCTCCATTCGACTTCCGTTTTTTCGACTGTTCTGTCAGGCTTTGGGTTTCCTTTTACTGTGAAATTAATCACATTTCTCCAAGTAAGCATACTATAGTTCCTTTCTTTGTTAAATTAGTATATGCTTTTATGCTTTGTCGTAATTTTATGGGATACATTACAACGGTATAATGCTTACGTGATTGCGAGGAGCTTTTTTAGCGACATGGCACGTGTAGCATTTATGAACTCCGAATTTAATGAAATAGTATGCGTGAGTAACCTCATAATACTACCAAAAACTCAAAAAAATACCAAAACTTTTCGACGTATTACAACAACTAGTTTTAATAAAGGTGTTATATTTAAACTCTACCTTTTTTGAATTTACAAAAATATGATTTGCTAAATATAATACATGATATTTAACGAAGACTCAAGAGTCAAAATACCTTCTATACTCCATTTAATTCAATTAGGTTACATATACCTATCATTGAAGGATAACTCATGGGACGAAAGCACGAATATATTTCGAGGTATTTTTGATAAGCAAATCCAGAAAATTAATCCAGGACTATTAGATAATGATGTTCAAAAAGTATTTGATGATGTTTCGTTGTTACTAGAAAATGAAGATCTAGGTCGTGCGTTTTACAAAAGATTAATTGATCAGTCAGGAACAAAACTCATTGATTTTGAAAATTTTGATAATAACTCATTCCATGTTGTTACGGAATTGACCTATCAGAAAGACGATGAAAGTTTTAGACCTGATATTATTCTGCTCATCAATGGAATGCCGTTAGTTTTTATAGAAGTCAAAAAACCAAATAATCGTAATGGAGTTAAAGACGAACATAATAGAATGCAACGTCGCTTCCAAAACATAAAGTTCCGAAAGTTCATTAACATCACGCAACTCATGGTGTTTTCTAATAACATGAAGTATAGTGATGAAGATACACAAATGTTAGAAGGTGCCTTTTACAGCACTACCAATTACAAAAAACCAATATTCAATTTCTTTAGGGAGGAAGAAACCTTTGATTTAGAAAAACTACTTCAACCGATTTCTGATGAAACGGAAACCTTTGTGCTAAAAGATACCAATTTATTAAGTATTAAAACTAACAAAGAGTATCAATCAAATAAGAATCCGAAAACAGCAACAAATTCTATTACAACCTCAATTTTTCAAAGAGAGCGTTTAAAATTTATTTTGCGATATGCCTTTGCATATGTTGAAGAAGAAAAAGGATTAGAGAAACATGTGATGCGCTATCCGCAATTGTTCGCGACTAAGGCGATTGAGAATAAACTAGAGAATGATGTAAAAAAAGGCATCATATGGCATACACAAGGCTCTGGAAAAACAGCTTTGGCATTTTTTAATGTTAAACACTTGACAGATTATTACCAAAAGAAAAATATCATTCCAAAGTTCTACTTCATTGTAGATCGGTTGGATTTATTAACCCAAGCGGCTAGAGAATTTAATGCTAGAGGTTTGGTAGTTCATAAAGTCAATAGTCGAGAAGAATTCAGTAAAGATATTAAATCGACTGAAGTTATTCATAACAGTTCAGGCAAGGCCGAAATAACAGTTGTGAATATTCAAAAGTTTAAAGATGATCCTGATGTTATTAAAAACAACGATTACAATTTAAGTGTACAACGTATTTTCTTTTTGGATGAGGTGCATCGTAGTTATAATCCAAAAGGAAGCTTTTTAGCAAATCTAGAATTGGCAGATAAGCATTCTATAAAGATCGGTTTAACAGGAACACCATTATTAGGCTCGGAATATAATTCAAGAAGCTTATTTGGTGACTACATTCATAAATATTACTACAATCTATCGATTAAAGATGGTTATACGTTACGTTTAATTCGTGAAGAGATTGAAACCAATTACAAGTTAGTTCTACAAGAAGCTTTGGAAAGCATCAAAGTATTACAAGGTAATATTGAAAAGAAGAAATTGTTTGCAGATCATCGTTTTGTAGAACCTATGCTAGATTATATCGTAAAGGATATGGAACAAGCTCGTATTTCCATGAACGACAATAGCATTGGTGGTATGGTAGTTTGCGATTCTTCAGAGCAAGCCAAAATGATGTATGAAATCTTTCAGAACACATATACTGAACAAACCAATGCGGTTTTAGATCAAGCTGCTGAACCATCAGCATCATATGGAGACAAGAATAGAACTGAAAGTAAAGTAAAAACTGCACAAGTCATTTTACATGATATTGGTACTAAACAAGACCGTCGTGATTGGGTAAGTGATTTTAAAGCTGGTAAGCTAGACTTACTTTTCGTTTACAATATGTTACTGACTGGTTTTGATGCCAAACGATTAAAGAAACTTTACATTGGGAGAAAGATAAAGTCTCATAACTTATTACAGACTTTAACCAGAGTTAACAGAACTTACAAAATGCATAAGTATGGTTATGTAGTAGACTTTGCAGATATTCAGAAAGAGTTTGATAAAACCAATCAAGATTATTTTAACGAGCTGCAGTCTGAACTTGGTGACGAAATGCAACATTATACCAATCTCTTTAAAACACCTCAAGAGATTCAGGAAGAAATCGAGGAAATAAAAGATATTCTTTTTAGATTCGACACAGACAATGCAACAATTTTCGGAGATCAAATTTCAGAAATAAATGATCGTACAGAGATTCGTAAAATTGCCAAAGCACTCAACAATTCCAAAGACCTCTATAATCTGATTCGCTTATCAGGTAATTTTGAATTACTTGAAAAGTTAGATTTTAGAAAGCTCACCATTTTATCACGATTAACTAACGATAGATTAGGACTTATTAATACCAGAATTGCTTTAGAGAATAATGTTGAAACCGACAATATTCTAAATACAGCGTTAGAAGATGTCATTTTTGCCTTTACCAAAGTGAAGGAAGAAGAAATGATTTTGGCCGATGAGCTAAAAAATACTTTGGGTAGAACACGTGAAATGCTTGCAGGCAACTTCGATCAAAAAGATCCTATTTTTGTATCCTTAAAAGAAGAACTGGAACGTTTATTTAAAAAGAAAAACTTAAGCGAAGTGTCTAAAGAAGATATGGAAGCTAATATTAAAGCCTTAAACGCCATTTACGATAAAGCCAAAAAACTAGAACGTGAAAATCAACTATTAAGAGCTAAATACGATTACGATGCTAAATACGCTCGTATTCATAAACGCTTAATGGAAACAGATCCTTTAACTGATACCGAACGTAAACTCTTTGAAGCACTTAAAGGATTAAAAGATGCTATTGATACCGAAATTTTACAGAACTCAAAATTACTAGAAAATGAGAGCTATGTAGAAAAAATGGTCATGCGTTTGGTTGTGAATCAATTTAAGCGTGAACATAAAATTGATGTCACGGCAAGAGACGTAAAACGCATTAATAGCATCATAGTAAAAGAATACATGAACGAATACAACGGCAACGTTGCTTAACTAATATATGACAACTACAGTACAATTTGAAGCGGAAACCAAGAAACTCATAGACAATTTAAAAAGCGTCTGTGCCAATTATGGTTTAGGAAATGATGGAAACGAATTTAAAATCATCACCCAAGTATTTTTATATAAATTCTTAAACGACAAATATGTTTATGAGTTAAAACAATTAGAACCTACTTTAGCCAAAGCAGATGATTTTGATAAAGCACTTAAGAAATATTCAGATGATGATTTAGAGTTACTCACGATGCAGATTAGTGAGAATACAGCACGTATTGCGCCTAAAAATCTATTATCACGATTATTTGTGCAACAAAACAAGGATAAGTTTGCAGACATTTTTGATCAGACCTTACTAAATGTCGCGAAAGACAATATTGATATTTTTTCGGTGCTCACACAAGGAGGCGAAAAAGTAGTGTTGTTTGAAAACTTAAGTAAATACGTCACAGATAATAAAGACGCCTTTTGCAAAGCCATTGTAAATAAACTCGTTAATTTTAGTTTTGAACATATCTTCACGCAGAAGTTCGATTTTTTTGCAACCATTTTTGAATATTTAATAAAAGATTACAATTCTAATAGTGGCGGAAAATATGCAGAGTATTTCACGCCGCATGCAGTAGCCAAAATTATGGCTGCATGTTTAGTAACTGATGATAATGTAAACAACGTAACCTGTTACGATCCTAGTGCTGGTTCTGGAACCTTACTAATGAATCTAGCACATGCCATAGGTGAAGATAAATGTACCATTTACTCACAAGACATTTCGCAGAAGTCATCTGCCTTGTTGCGTTTAAACTTGATTTTAAATAATCTAGTACATTCTATACAAAACATTATACAAGGTAATACCATTTTAAGTCCGTATCATAAACAAGATGATGGGCAATTAGAACAGTTTGATTATATCGTATCCAATCCACCATTTAAGTTAGATTTTAGCGATTACAGTGCAGATTTAGACAGCAAAGCCAATAAGGAGCGATTTTTTGCTGGCATTCCTAAAGTGCCAGCCAAGAAAAAGGATTCTATGGCCATTTATCTATTGTTTATTCAGCATATCATGCACAGTTTAACAGCAAAAGGTAAAGCCGCTATTGTCGTACCCACAGGTTTTATTACAGCTCAATCTGGTATTGATAAAAAGATTAGAAAAAAGCTCGTAGAAAGCAAAATGCTAGCAGGCGTAGTAAGTATGCCATCCAACATTTTTGCAACCACAGGAACCAATGTGAGTATTTTGTTTTTAGATAAGACCAATACCAAAGATGTTGTGTTGGTAGATGCCTCTAATTTAGGAAGCAAAGTTAAAGACAGTAATGGCAACCAAAAGACCTTGTTAAGCGATGCTGAAGAACAACAAATCATAGATGTTTTTAATGCTAAAGAAACACAAGAGGATTTTTCTGTAGTGGTAAGCTACGAAGACATTGAAGCCAAAAACTATTCGTTGAGTGCAGGGCAATATTTTGAAGTCAAGATTGAATATGTTGATATTACTGCGGAAGAGTTTAATACAAAACTTAAAGGTTTTGGAACCAATTTGGAAAAGTTATTTGCTGAAAGCGGCAGGTTGGAAAAAGAAATTCAAGATAATTTGAAAAATTTGAATTATGAAAAGTAAGGCCTTAAAAGAATTATGCTTTCCAAATAAATGCGGAATTTATGGTATTCCTGCATCTGCTGAAGATTTTGATGAAACTAAAATACGTTATTTAAGAATCACTGATATTTCAGAAGATGGAAAATTATTAGATTCAGATAAAAAAAGTGTTAGTGATTCTCAAATTGAAAAGTATCTATTAGAGGAAGGTGATATAGTTTTTGCAAGAACAGGAAATTCAACAGGTAAAAGTTACTTTCACGAAATAAAAAATGGTGAATTAGCTTTTGCTGGCTTCTTGATTAAGTTTTCTTTAGATCCTGAAAAAGTGAATCCAAAGTATTTAAGATATTATACAATTACAAAGCATTATAAACAATGGGTTGAAAATTTTTCCTTGGGAAGTACTCGAGGGAATTTGAATGCTAATTCGTTTGGGAATTGCCCAATTCCTATTCCTTCCAGAAAACAGCAAGATTTTCTTGTTAAAGTCTTATCCGATTTAGATGCCAAAATAGAAGTCAACAACAAAATAAACCAAGAGTTAGAAGAGATTGCAAAAACCATTTACGATTATTGGTTTGTACAGTTTGATTTTCCTGATGCTAATGGTAAACCTTATAAAGCGTCTGGTGGTAAAATGGTTTATAATGAGGCATTGAAACGCGAGATTCCGGAGGGTTGGGAAGTTAGGAGTGTTTCCGGTTTTGCAGATTGTAATAAATGGAATATAACAAAAGAAAGTCGATATGATAAAATCAATTATTTAGATACAAGTAGTTTAACTGAAAATGTTATCGATTCTTTTCAGAAATTAGATTTTGATAGAGATAAAATTCCAAGTAGAGCACAAAGAATTGTGTCTAAAAACGATATTTTATATTCTACAGTTCGTCCTAATCAATTACATTACGGAATTATAAAAAGACCTATTGAAAATTTAATTGCATCTACTGGTTTTGCTCAGATTAGAAGTAATGATTCTAAGATTACTAATGATTTTATATTTCAAATTTTATCACAAGATTATGTGAGTGCAAGGCTTCAACAAATTGCAGTAGGATCTGTTTCTGCTTATCCCTCAATATCTCATAACGATATTATGGAATTGAAAATTGCGCTTCCTTTGAATGATGAATTAATTAATAAAGCAACTTCTATTTTTTGTCAATACAATGATAAAGTCGCGTTAAACTTAGAAGAAAACCAAAAACTCGCCGAGTTACGCGATTGGTTGTTGCCTATGCTTATGAATGGGCAGGTTACTGTTGGTGAGGCTAAAGAAGAGTTGGGTATGGTTGCGGAGGAGAATGCAAAATATGTTGAGGTATGAGGTTAGCTGCAATATATATTGAAGATAATTTCCTTTTTGAAGAGCCTCAAACTATAAATTTTGGTGGTAAATTTATATATGATTTTACAGATATTCGTGGAATAACAAGAGTAGAAAATCATGGTTTGGTTGAAAATCTTTATGACCAAATTAATTTGAGTTTAGTATCGGCAATTGTTGGAAAAAATGGTTCTGGTAAAACAACTTTATTAAGATATATCATTAGTTTTTTAAAAGGAAAAGGGTATGGGAGTGATTATATACTCATAGTAGAAGATAATAATATTACTTACACATTATGTCCTTCTTTGGGAGCTGGTTATGATTTTACTGAAAGGAAACTTGATATAAATCTAATTGAAACACTTTATTATTCACCATATTTAGATTTTAAAGAGCCTTTAGATGGTGTTGATTTAAGTTTTGACACAATTCTGGAAGAAGACATTGAAGCTTCTAAAAATAAATTTGTTGCGAATGAGGATGTGAATTTATCACGCTGGTTGAAGGCAAAAAATTCTATCCGAATATTTGAGTTTCAAATTTCAAAATACGCCATACAATTACAAACAGTATTTGATTTTCCTAAATTTGAAAGAGCAAGGTTTTCTTTTATTAGGTATAAATTAGATATCGATTACGATAAGGATAGAATAAATTTTCATAATACTCCATTTGATTTGCAATATGCAATTCATACATTATATAAATTAATTAGTGACGAAGGAAGAGAGATAAACAAAAATAGGCCTAAAGGTTATAGCCATGTGATTCTTCAAAAAAATCTTTTAAAAAATTACTTGTTAGAAGATTTACTGAGCTTGTTTATAATTCAAATGGAGAAAAAAAATCAGTATTTGCAAGAAGGTCATCTTGAAATAACGAATAAAGAATATACAGAATTAATAAATGACTTAGATCCAAAAGAAGCTCTTTTTAAGTTATTAGAGTTGCATTATTTTCAAGTTGGCTCTCAAAAAATAGCTTTACTACCTGTTGACGAGACAAAACAAATGATTAATTATTTGTTTGATGTAATTGATGGATTAGAAGCTGAAAATGATAGAGATACAAGAAATTTTGATTGGAATTCAAAATCAATTTATTTAAATAATGATCAGGCTATTCAATTAATTGAGTATCATACTTCCTTTTTAAACAAGGTCGATCAATACTATGGTGGAATTAAAGAAAAAGGCGAAGTAATATTTAGTAAAAGAGAAAGGATTGAAGGTTTAATAAGCTATGAGCCATCTGAAAGAGATTTAAGCTCAGGTGAAACTGCTTTATTAAACTTTTATTCAAGAATTTATTATTACTTCAAAAAACAGTATTTAGATATAAATAGTATTTCAAAAAAAGATTTCTACGTTTTGTTGCTAGATGAAGCAGATATGGGATTTCATCCAAAATGGAGAAAATCTTTTGTTAAATCTATAACTACATTTTTGCCTTATTTTTTTAAAGATTTGCGATCTGAAATTCAGATTATATTTACTACACACGACCCAATTACCTTATCTGATTTACCTAATAATCAAATTATCTACCTTAATAAAAAAGAAGGGAAAAATATAATTCTTAATCAGGAAGAGAAACCTGTAAAATCATTTGGTGCAAATGTACACGATTTACTAGCTCATAGTTTCTTTTTAGAAGATGGTTTTATGGGCGAGTTTGCACAGGAGTTAATTACTGATTTAATAAACTTTTTAACCTTCAATGAAAAGAAAGAAGAATCAGAAGAAAATATTAAACATTTAAAAGATTGGAATCCTGCAAGAGCACAAAAAGTTATAGATATAATAGATGAACCATTAATTCAAGAAAGGATTCAGTCTTTGCATAATAAAAAGTTTTTATTTAAGGACAAGGAGCTTTTGGCTCAAAAAATCAGAGAGATGGAGGTTCAACTAGCAAAGTTAAATAAATGAGGCGGATTAAAGTAACGGATGAGTTGGCATACACTGTGAAAAAATTCAACAGTAATCTATTTGTAAAAACACGAAAGAGTTCTTTTGAGTTGCCTATTGAACGATTAAAAAAGCTCAAGCGAAAAAGAAGCCATAACTACAAATTGTATATAGGAAAAATTATTGATAATTATGAGAATATATTAAATGCAAATCCTGATGAAATGAAAGATTTCATTATAGAGTTTAATAAAGTTTTAGCAGTTAGTAAAATAAATAAGAAGTTCGGAAATTCTAAATATACGTTTCATGAGGAGATTGTCAAAGCTATGCGTTATGAAGATTTACGAGAAAAAGAGTTTCCCGAATATCTTTCAGGTTCTAATTTAAAATCTTGTGTGTATTGTAATGCTCAATCTACGTTAGCAATTGAGAAAAGGTTTTATGATAAAAAAAAACGTAGAGTTAAGAAGATTTTGGCAAAGCTACAATTAGATCATTATTATCCAAAATCCAAATATCCTTTTTTATGCACTACTTTCTTTAACTTATATCCAACTTGTGCAAACTGTAACTTAGCAAAAGGAAATAAAGAAGCTTTATTTGAATTATACACAACATCAGACGAACTTGATTTGTTTAATTTTAAAATTGAGGATAAATCTGTATTAGCTTATTGGGTAAAGTTTGAGCTTCATCGTCTAAAAGTAAATTTAGAGTCAAATTCTGGAGATGTAGATTTACTCGAAAATCACAATGAGCTTTTTCAAATAGATTCAGTTTACGATAATCATAAAGATGTAGCAGAAGAACTTATTTTAAAAGCTAAAGCAAACCCTCAAACTTATAGAAGAATTCTTGAAAAAGAATTTTCAAAAATTTTCCCTGATGCTACAATTATTGATAGATTATTAATAGGTAATTATTCAAAACCAGAAGAGTTGAGTAAAAGGCCAATGTCTAAATATACTCAAGATATAGCTAGACAACTTAAATTGATAAAATGATCATAAAAGAAACAGGACAAAACCATTCTATCCTTAACCGATTTTCGCTTTTAGGCAAAAATGAAGTCGCTTTATCTAAAGGTTTTGCGTTTGTATTAGGCAGTGAGCGAGAAGCTATGTTTTCGTTTTTAAAACATCTTGGTATAAAACTAAAAAATACAGAAAACAACTTTAGTAAGATTAAAGTTGAAATAGAACGTAAACGCGATAGAAACCGCACAGATATAGAAATAAGTTATCCAAATAGGTTTCACATCATTATAGAATGTAAAGTTAGAAAAGGCAAAGTCACAGAACAACGCACACAATACATAAGAGATTTTAACCCAGAGTGTCCACAAAATATTTTATGTTTTATCACACAAGAGCGAGACTCAACCAAACAAAAAGTTGAGAATGTAGAGGTAACCTATTTAGGTTGGTTAGAAATTATTGATTTATACACCTCAAGAAAACACCTAGCAATCCTATTAATAAAAGAGTTCTCTCAATTCGCATTAAGAACGTACAATATGAATGAACAAAAAGAAATATTAATACAAGATGTTTCAGATCCTACAGAAATGGATAGGTATAAAAATTATAAAGTATACAGGCGCTTTGAAACATTTGGTATTCCTCTCTACTTCGCACCACACTTTACCAGAAAAGCCAAACAAGAAGAAGGTGAAGGCATTAGTTATTTATCTAAAGTTCTTGGAACTCTAACAATGAAGCCTCATGAAATTACAAATACGAGTACTGAGTTATCGAAATTCTCTAAAGATCAAGAATTGATAAAATTGTGGATTAGAGGTGTCAAGTTAGATAAAGACAATAAAGTTTATACTTATTATTTTATGGATGAGCCTGTTAAATTAAATAAACCATTAAGAAAAGATCCTGGAATTAAAAAAGGAAGAGGTAAAAATTGGATAGCAGCATCTGTGCCTCCAAATAGATGTGTTAGCTTTAAAGAATTCACTAGAAGGATAATGTTACAAGAATGATTACTTGTTTTTCCCTAACTTTATATTCTAATCCTACCAGAATATGAAAACCAAAATTTTAATTCTCAGTTTAATACTAACAATCAGTTTTAGCTGCAAACAAGAACACGAACACACTCACGAACACGAAATAGAAACAATTAGTGCTTCTGTAGAAAACTACTTACAACCACAAGATAAAGATCAATTTCTTGGCGGTATTAAAATGATACCAATCACCACACCAAAAGGAGAATTTAAAGTTTGGACCAAACGTGTGGGTAATAATCCAACCATGAAAGTGTTGTTGTTACATGGTGGACCAGGAATGACACATGAGATTTACGAGTGTTTTGATGGCTATTTTCCGCAAGAAAATATAGAATACTATTACTACGACCAATTAGGCTCGTATTACAGCGACCAACCCAAAGACTTATCGCTATGGGATTTAGACCGTTTTGTAGAAGAAGTAGAGCAGGTGAGAATAGCTTTAGGTTTAGATAAAGATAATTTCTATTTGTATGGACAAAGTTGGGGCGGCATTTTAGGCATGCAATATGCCTTAAAGTACCAAAAGAACTTAAAAGGCTTAATCATTTCTAATATGGTAGCGTCTATACCAGAATATCAAGAGTATAGTGACAAAGTATTAGCGCCAAAACTAGATCCAGAAGTACTTAAAGAGATTATGAGTTACGAAGAGAAAGAAGATTATGCTAATCCACGTTACTTAGATTTAATTGTTCAAAACTACTATACAGAACACGTGATTAGAATGCCAGTAGACCAATGGCCAGAACCCATAAATAGAGCCTTTAAACATCTTAATCCAGAGGTTTATGTTACTATGCAAGGCCCAAGTGAATTTGGTATAAAAGGCGATGCGACACTTAAAAATTGGGATGTAAAAGACAGACTTAAAGAAATAACAGTACCTACATTAACTATAGGAGCGACTCACGATACCATGGATCCTGAGCATATGAAATGGATTAGTGAAGAAGTGAAAAACGGCGACTTCTTATTATGCCCAAACGGCAGTCATTTATCACAGTTTGATGACCAGAAAGTATTCTTTAAAGGCTTGATAGACTTTATTAAAAGTGTAGATGATGGAAGTTTTAACAAGTAATGTCATTGCGAGGACGCAGGAAATATGAAATAGTTAGGTTAAAAACATAAATACATCGTCATTGCGAGGACGTAGGACGTGGCAATCTATTGAATAGAAGTAATAATTGTAACCGCATTTCAAATCAAAAGATTACCACGCTTTTTTTTAATGAAAAGCTCGTAATGACGTTAGCCTGAGTATTAAGAAGTAAAGAAGAGAATAAACAATGAAAGAATCTAATGTGTATTTCATGACCAATAAAAATAACACGGTGATATATGTTGGTGTTACTTCTAATCTAACAAAAAGAGTATACCAACATAAAAATAAAACATATAAAGGGTTTACATCTAAATACAACTGTGATAAATTAGTTTATTTTGAAGCTTTTAATTCAATAGATGAAGCTATAGTTAGAGAGAAACAAATTAAAAAAGGTAATAGAAAAAATAAAGAAAAACTCATTGCAGATATGAATTCTGAATGGAATGATTTATCGGATGGATGGTTGTTTTACTTTAGTTAACTTTATGTCATTGCGAGGAGTTATGGAAAGAACGTCGTGGCATATGCATAGCATTCATGAACTCCGATTTAATAAAATAGTATACGTGAATAATCTCATGAGTAGTAGTAATGGTTTGAATCGTATTTCAACTCAAAAGATTATCACGCTTTTTTTCTAAGGAAAAGCTCGTAATGACGTAAGCATGATAGTAAGAAGTAAAAAATATAAATGTATCGTCATTGCGAGGACGTAGGACGTGGCAATCTATTGAATAGAAGTAATAATTGTAACCGCATTTCAAATCAACAGATTACCACGCTTTTTTCTAATGAAAAGCTCGTAATGACGTTAGCCTGAGTATTAAGAAGTAAAGAAGAGAATAAACAATGAAAGAATCTCATGTGTATTTCATGACCAATAAAAATAATACGGTGATATATGTTGGTGTTACTTCTAATCTAACAAAAAGAGTATACCAACATAAAAATAAAACATATAAAGGGTTTACATCTAAATACAACTGTGATAAATTAGTTTATTTTGAAGCTTTTAATTCAATAGATGAAGCTATAGTTAGAGAGAAACAAATTAAAAAAGGTAATAGAAAAAATAAAGAAAAGCTCATTGCATATATGAATTCTGAATGGAATGATTTATCGGATGGATGGTTGTTTTACTTTAGTTAACTTTATGTCATTGCGAGGAGTGATGGAAAGAACGACGTGGCACATGCGTAGCATTCATAAATTCCGATTTAATAAAATAGTATACGTGAATAATCTCATGAATAGTAGTAATGGTTTGAATCGTATTTCAACTCAAAAGATTACCACGCTTTTCTAAGGAAAAGCTCGTAATGACGTAAGCATGATAGTTAGAAGTAAAAAACATAAATGTATCGTCATTGCGAGGACGTAGGACGTGGCAATCTCATGAATGATAGTAATATTATAATTTTAAAATAAATGCAATTTGACGATTACAAAATAGAACTTTTAAAACCCAATGAAAGCGAAGCGTTTTTTAAGTTAATTGATGCTAACCGCAGAAGACTTGAAGATTTTTTTGCAGGTACGGTGTCTAAAACAGAAACACTGTTAGAGACAATATTGTATTGCAAAGAAATAGAAGAACGGATTATTGAAAAAAGTTACTTTCCATTTATTATAATTAATACGGTGACTAACAAGTTTGTTGGTTTGGTAGATGTTAAAAATATCGATTGGCATATTCCCAAAGCAGAATTAGGCTATTTTATAGATGCTGCTTATGAAGGTAATGGTATAATAACTAGAGCCACAGGTTTAGTTATCGATTATTTAATGGAGACGTATCGCTTTAGAAAGCTTTTAGCTAGAGTAGGCAGTAAAAATATAGGAAGTATTCATGTTGCATTAAAAAATGGCTTTGAATTAGAAGGCACTATTAGAAAAGACTATAGAACAACTAAAGGAGAAGTAGTAGATTTAAACTATTATGGTAGAATCTTTTGATGATACATTTACTATAAAAACAAGTAGATATACCTATTGTTTTATATTAATATAATATGCAATTTGAAAATCTAAAATAATTAATATAAAGTGTTGTAGCAACAAGGATAATTATGATTGAATCTAATATTAAATCACCAGGTGTATATATAAATGAAACAAATGCTTTTCCTAATTCTGTAGTTCCAGTGGCAACAGCTGTTCCTGCATTTATTGGGTATACGCCGCAAGCCTTATTTGAAGGGAAGTCGTATACTAATGTCGCAATGAAAATCACATCATTTGCAGAGTTTCAAGCGATATATTGTTATCCAGATCCAGCTGCACCAGCAAGTCCAACAAAGCAATACAGTCCTGAATATTATTTAGTAGAACAAATGGATCAGCCAGAAAAGGGCAATTATATACTTATTGATGGTAAGTATTATAGTATCGTTCCAGACCCTAATACCATTTATTATTTGTACAACAGTATTAGATTGTTTTATGAAAATGGAGGCGGAGACGCGTATATTGTTTCGGTTGGTACGTATGGAGAATCGTCCAAAAAACCTATAACTGCTGGAGAACAGATTGTAAATCCAAATGTGAAGTTAAATGAGTTACAAGCTGGTTTAGCTTTATTGAAAAATGAAACAGAACCTACAATGTACATTTGTCCAGAAGCAACATTACTGTCAATAGAAAATAATGGTACATTAATGCAGTCTATGTTACTTCAAAATACTGAAATGCAAACGGCTATTAGCATTTTTGATGTTATAGGCGGTAATACTCCAGATCCAATACTATATACTAAAGATATTGAGACTTTTAGAAATAATACAGGAAGTAATGCTTTAGATTACGGTACGGCATATTATCCATTTATTGGAACAAGCATTATGCAAAATACAGATATCGATTATACCAATCTATTTGCAGGTAATATTGATTTGTTAGCGTCGTTATTAAGCCCTGAAAACAATCCAAATCCATCTGTAGCTACTATTATTGATACTATTAAAAAGAAAACGTTAACTACTAGCCAAGGGCATAACGCTTTATTAAATGCGAGTAAAACGTATAGTGCAATTATTAAACAGGTACTTGCACAAGCTAATATATTACCACCTAGTGGTGCAATGGCAGGTGTTATGACAACTATAGATAATCAAGAAGGTGTTTGGCAAGCACCAGCAAATACTTCTATTGTTGGAGCTGTTAGTTTACCTATTAGGTTATCAGAATCTCAACAAGGTGATTTAAATGTCGATGCAGTATCTGGTAAGTCTATTAATGCCATTCGTTTTTTTAATGGCTTAGGGATTTTAATTTGGGGTGCACGAACTTTAGATGGTAATAGTTTAGATTGGAAATATTTACCAGTACGTAGAACAATGACTTTTATAGAGCAATCTTGTAAACTTGCCGCACATGCTTACGTCTTTGAGCCTAATGATAAGAACACTTGGGAAGGCGTTAAAGCAATGATAAGTAGTTTTTTAACTACTATATGGAAAGAAGGCGGATTACAAGGAGCAACAGCTGCAGATGCCTTTTCTGTAGCCTGCGGATTAGGTACAACAATGACTTCTGAAGACCTTTTAAATGGATTTATGAATGTTACTATAAAAGTGGCTGTAGTACGCCCAGCAGAATTTATAGTTATCACGTTTCAACAAGAAATGGCAAAATCAAGTTAGTTAAAAAAATATAGTATGCCTGTAGATAATGAAAATGCTGTTTGGCCAATGCCAAAGTTTAGATTTGAAGTAGATTTTGGAAACACTCTCAAAAATGTAGCATTTCAAGAGGTTTCTGGAATGGATGTAGAAAATCAAATTATAGAATACCGTAAAAATAATAGCGCTTTATTTTCAGTAGAAAACATGCCAGGTATTGTAAAGTATGGTAATATTACTATGAAAAGAGGTGTTTTTGTAAATGATGCTACTTTTTGGGAATGGCATGCTCAAATTTCTATGAATACAATTAAGAGACAAACTGTTATTATTAAGCTATTAGATGAAAACGGTACTGTTACTATACAATGGCAATTAGATAATGCTTGGCCGACAAAAATAACCAGTACAGATTTAAAATCTGATGGCAATGAAGTTGCTATCGATACTCTAGAGATTGCTCATGAGAAACTCACTATTTGCAATGGTGGTAATTAGGCTTTAACTAAAGTGCGTTTTTGTTTTACATATAAAAAAACAACAAAGGATAATACTCCAAATAAAGAAAAGCCAATAAATAAAGGTAATACAGAGGTTTTTACAAAACTACCAATATAATTAGCAATGGGTACAGCCATTATTGTAGATATGAAGCCATTAATAGCAGCACCAATACCAGCAATATGACCTAGCGGTTCCATAGCTAAGGCACGAAGATTTCCAAAAAGTAAACCCACAGCAAAAAACTGAACCATAAAAAAGCTAATAAGTATATAGATACTTGGGTTACCATTAAAGTATAATAGAATGTAAAGTAAAGATATTACAACATAGGCTATTGTAGCTATATAAGCAATACGCATAGAACCATATTTTACTACTAAACGACTATTTAAAAATGTAGAAGCACCAACAGCGATTGCTGTACTAGCAAAGAAGTATGGAAATAATTCTCCTAAACCATATTGCTCTTGAAATATTTGTTGAGAGGTACTTAAATACACCATAAAAGAACCTGTAATAAATCCAGAGATTAAGGTAAATGCAACAGATGCCTTATATTTAAAAAACTCCTTAGTGCCTGTGATAAAAATTTTAAAAGAAAAAGGGATTCGGTTTTTATTAGACAATGTTTCAGGCTGTCGTTGCCAAAACCAGATTATAATTAATAAACCAATAATTAAGTTACTATTAAAAATTGCTGTCCAGTCTGAAACATTTAAAAGTAGTTGTCCAAAAGTAGGTGCAATTATAGGAACCAAAATAAAAAACATGACAACAATTGATAATACTTTTGCCATATAATCACCACTATAAGTATCACGTATCATTGCTATGGCAATAGTTCTTGGGGACGATAATCCAATGCCTTGTAAAACACGGCCAATAATCATCATTTCAAAACTCTTCGTGGTTACACAAATAATACTAGCAATAACAAAAATGATAAAACCAAAGTAGACCATAGATTTACGTCCAAAGCTATCTGATAATGGTCCAAAAATTAATTGACCAAAACCTAAACCTAAAAAGATCATGGTGATTAATAATTGGTTGTTCGCGGGATTTTTAACGCCTAAAGTAGCACCTATTTCAGGTAAAGCAGGCAGTAAAGCATCTATTGATAAAGCAACTAAAGACATTAATGCAGCCATTAATGCTACAAATTCTTTTTTTAGAGGTTGGCGGTCTAGCATTGGGCAAAAATAAGCCAATTATTACCTATTTTTACATTGAAAAATATAAAAAAAATCAATATGCTCATAGAGACATTAATAAAATTATTTAAGAGAGATTTAGAGAGATTAAAAACAGAAATTTGTCTCTATAAAAATGAAAGTAATCTTTGGGTTACCCCAAAAGATATTTCTAATTCTGCAGGTAATTTATGCTTACATCTTGTTGGTAATCTTAACCATTTTATTGGCGCGACTATAGGTAATACAGGTTATGTAAGACAAAGGGATTTAGAATTTTCTTTAAAAGATGTTCCAAGGGAAGCATTACTACAGCAAGTAGATGCCGTTATAATAATTATTGAGAATACCTTAAAGACTTTAACTGCGACCGATTTACAAAAAGAGTATAAGCGTCGCGTAAATGAAGATACGATGACTACAGAATATTTTTTAGTGCATTTAACGATGCATTTAGCGTATCATTTAGGGCAAATAAATTATCATAGACGTTTAATAGAGTAGTACCTTTACACAAAAAATACATGCAGCACCTGAAAGACAATTCTTCAGATATAAAAAATAAGAAGAAACCTAAAGTAACCTTAAAACAGGCTTTTAAAACTATTATTTGGCCAAGAAGGAAATTAGTGTTTATAGGCTTAATTCTTATTGTTATTCGTAGTTTAGCTGGTTTGGTTTTGCCAATGCAAAGTAAAGTCTTGCTTGATCAAGTAGTTCCAAGTAAAGATTACAATCAATTATATACATTGATTATTATTGTTATTGCATCAATTTTGATTCAAGCAATCACTTCTTTTTTATTGACTAAAGTTTTAAGTATTCAAGCTCAATATTTAATTAGTGAATTGCGTTCTCAAGTGCAAAAAAAAGTATTGTCATTGCCTATTAGTTTTTTTGATAATACTAAATCTGGTGCATTAGTATCAAGAATAATGAGTGACGTTGAAGGTGTAAGAAATCTTATTGGTACAGGTTTGGTACAATTAGTTGGAGGAACGGTTACAGCTATAATTTCTGTTAAATTACTAATTGATATCAATCTTTGGATGACTTTATTTGTATTTATTCCATTGTCTGTTTTTGGTTTTGTAGCCTTGAAGGCTTTTAAATACATTCGCCCCATTTTTAGAGCTAGAGGAAAAATTAATGCTGAGGTTAAAGGCCGTTTAACCGAAACGTTAGCAGGTATACGTGTTATAAAAGCTTTTAATGCTGAAGATCAAGAAAATATAGTTTTTGAAAAAGGTGTAGACAATATCTTTAAAAATGTAAAGAAAAGTATGACAGCTACAGCTATAATGACGAGTTCTTCAACTTTTCTAATTGGACTTGCTTCTGCTGGAATTATGGGTATTGGTGGTTATTATATGATGCAAGACGAAATTACTTCAGGTCAGTTTTTAGAGTTTATGTTTCTACTAGCATTCATGGTCGCACCAATTGTACAAATGAGTAATATTGGTAGCCAATTAACGGAAGCATTAGCTGGTTTAGATCGTACTGAAGAATTAATGAATATGGCAGCAGAAGACGATGATACGAATAGAACAATAGAACTTCAAGATTTAAAAGGAGATATCGCTTTTAAGGATGTATCCTTTGCATACGAAGAAGATAAGCCTGTATTGCATAATATAGATTTTAATGCACCTTCTGGTTCTGTAATTGCTTTAGTTGGAAGTTCTGGTTCTGGAAAATCTACTATAGCAGGATTATCTGCTACCTTTTTAAATCCTGAGTCTGGTGAAATAACTATAGATGGTAAAGATTTATCGAAAGTTAAACTAAAGAGCTTCAGAAAGCATCTAGGTGTGGTTTTACAAGATGAATTCTTATTTGAAGGCACCATTCGTGAAAACATTATGTTCCCAAGACCAAATGCTACAGAAGCACAATTGTTAGCAGCAGTAAAAGCAGCATATGTTAATGAGTTTACAGATCGTTTTGATGATGGTTTAGAAACTTTAATAGGAGAAAGAGGCGTGAAGTTATCTGGAGGACAAAGACAACGTATTGCTATAGCAAGAGCTATTCTAGCAGATCCTAAAATAATTATTCTAGATGAAGCAACTTCTAATTTAGATACAGAAAGTGAAGCGTTAATTCAAAAAAGTTTAGCCGAGTTAACTAAAAATAGAACAACTATTGTTATTGCTCACAGACTAAGTACTATTCGAAAAGCAGATCAAATATTAGTTATTGAAAATGGTAAAATTGCTGAGCGTGGTAATCATGATGAGTTAATTGCTACTAAAGGCAGATATTTCGACTTGTATACTTATCAAGCTAAGATTTAATTCGCAATGTTGATTTAACATTATTGCGTTTTGGTTACAATTCTATAATAGTTCTTTAAAGTTATAGTAACTTTTTGAAGCGGTAAAAAGAGTCTCTTTGTAACAAAAACAATGGAATTATTTTTAGTTGCTTTTGGTGCATTATTTTCAATTATGAATCCTTTAGGAACTGTACCAGTTTTTGTAGGATTAACACAAGAGCATAGTAAAAGAGAACGTGCTATTACAGCATTTTGGACCGCTATTGATGTCTTAGCGATTCTATTATTATCATTCTTTGCTGGGAAGTATATATTATCTTTTTTCGGGATTAGCTTAAATGCCTTAAAAATAGCAGGTGGTATGATTATAGCGTCTTCCGGTTTTGCTTTACTAACAGGGAAATTTCGTGAACATAAAGGTATGAAACGACAAAAGGTGCAGGATGATATCCACTCCCGTGAAGCGATTTCATTAACACCTTTAGCAATACCAATGTTGGCTGGTCCTGGAACCATTTCACTATTAATTACTTATAACCAAGAATACAAATTCACTACAGATATTTTAATAATTGTAGGAGCTATGACTTTGACAGCATTAACTATTTATCTAGTATTGAAAAGTGCCTATTTTATTGTGAAGTTTTTAGGCGCTTCTGGAATAAATGCGTTGTCTAGAATTATTGGCTTTATAGTTATTGCTATCGGAGTAGAGTATATTATCGCCTCTGTAAAATCTATTTTTAATTTATAAAAGACTAGTCATAGTTATATGTACGTTCTATAAGCTCTTTTGTTTTAGCTTTAGAATAGTTTTTTTCTATTTGCGTACAATTGTTATAATTGTCTTTTGTGAGGCATTTTATAATTACCTCTTCTATTGGTTTTGCATTATTACTAGTTATAGTAACTGTTTTTAATAGTTTGTTATTTTTATTGTATTGATAAGAGTGCTTATAAAAAGTCGTAAAATTATCTATAATAAAGTCTATTCTACCATCTTTTAAGTAATGTGCTATAATTTCATTTTGCTTATACCTTTTTTGTGAGTAACAGCTTATACGCTCTCTCAATCCAGGTTTCCATCTAGTTTTACAATAATAAGCTTCTTTATCTGGAAATGATTTTTTTTCGAAGAAGAGTTTTTTTTCTGTCGTTTCTATTTTCTTGTTATTGGCATCAAACGTTTCAGAATATTTTATGCGTCCATTTTTTGTAAGACGCATTTCTTTTCTTGTAACTAATACATTTCCTTCATCTTGAACATTATAAGTCTTTTCTGTGATATTAGAAATAGGACCTTTTAATTGTTCTCTATCAATATATTTTTTTGTTGCACACGATTGTATAATAAAAAAGAATAAGATGTATTTGATACTCTTTTGCATAACGGAGGTTTATACATTTAAAGATACAAAATATTACCTTTAAGAGGACGAATCTGTATTTTCAAGATCTTTAAAACGTGAAGCAGTTTGATGTCTTTTTATTGCTTTTCGAGATAGAAATATACCTATAAAAAGTGAAACAAATGCACCAATCCATATACCTGGAATAAAATCGATAAACAAGAAGAAATCGTAAGCACCATGAAATAAAATAGCTAATGCTAAACCGGTAAGATTTAATACTATTCTATTGTTAGAAAACTTAGCTTTCCCCATAAAATAACCCATTAAAATACCAAAAGTTGCATGTGCTGGAACTGCAGTAAATGCTCTTAAAATAGCTGTAGGTACTCCATTCTCTAAAACGTAAAAAATATTTTCGGTTGCAGCAAATCCCATAGAAACCATAACGGCGTATACAATACCATCAAAGGGTTCATTAAATTCTTTTCTGCGTTGCGCAAATAATAGAACAATAAGATATTTGCTTAACTCCTCGGTAAAACCAACAACAAAAAAAGCTTGTACAAACTGTTGTAAAACACTTAAACTATTAGTTAATGGTACTATAATATCAAAAACTTTATAAAGTAAAGTTGTTATAATAATACTAACAATTGCTCCTAATAAAAAGGAAACTAATAGTAAGCCTTTAGGCTCTTTTTCATATTTATCTTTTAAGTAGATATAAAAGATGATAATAAAAATTGGTGCTAGTGCGTAGAGAATTAAATCCATGAAACTAATGTAGAAAAATTATAGTGTTTTTTGAATACTATTAACTACAAACTCATAATGTTTTCTATTTGATGCCACAAAATGACCGTTACTTTCTGAATTATCTAGTAATGTTTTAAAATTTTCAATACTAACTAGTTTTAAAGCTTCAACCTCTTCTTTTTGAGGCGTTAATTGGTTTACGTTTACTTTTAATTCTGCAATGAATGTATGATGGAATTCATTGTCAATAATGCCATTTGGATAACTTTGAAAGCATTCAAAAATACCTATTTTATTAAGATGAGCTTCAGGAATAGATAAACCTATTTCCTCTTCAATTTCTCTAATAGCTCCACTTTTTAAAGTTTCTCCTGCATCTATATGTCCAGCAACCGAAACATCCCAAAGTAAAGGACAAATTACTTTTGATGCAGCACGCTGTTGTAGTAAAATCTCGCCTTTTAAGGTGTAAAACCATATATGTACAGTATTATGATAATGACCTTTACTGTGTATTTCAGATTTTGGTGCCGATTCTCCAGTATAACTTCCATTACTAGTAACAATATCTATATATTCTTCTTTCATATTTGTTGTTAAATAAACCTTTAATGAACCAACTTTATTGTAAGAAAAGTCATGTTGCAATTTATACAAAATATAATACCAAAAATAGCTTGTTTATGTCCATCTACACATTTACCAACTAAAACAATTGCTTTTTTATGTTAATTGTAGACAATTAACATAAAGCTATTATAACCATGAAAAAACTAACATTTTTACTCCTTTTAAGTTTATTAGGAGTTTATTCATTATCTCAAGCGCAAACAGCCAACGAAATTTTAGGAGGCAGCGTGATTTCTTTCGATTCTGGAGGGGCTCAACAAACCTATACAACTGGTGCTTCTATAACTACTGGAGATTTTAACACACTTATAGGTGATGGTGCTGGAGGCACTCTTGTTAATGGTTCTAGAAATGTTATGGTAGGTACTTTGGCTGGTGCCAATTCTAGTGATGACAGTGATAATGTATTTATAGGATCGGAAGCAGGCCGTTTTACAACAACATTCGATAATACATTTGTAGGAGCAGAAGCTGGAGAGAATAATGACACAGGTACAGATAATACCTTTATAGGGGAGGAATCTGGAACTAATAATATTTCTGGTTCTAATAATACTTTTGTAGGTGAAGATACAGGGTTTTCAAATACATCAGGTGGCGCTAATACTTTTATTGGTTCTGGAGCAGGGCGATTTAATACAACAGCATCAGGAAATACTTTTGTAGGAGGAGATACAGGCATACAGGTTACTATAGATGCTTTTTTTGGTAATCCTAATCGATACGATTTAGATACATTTACAGTTCGCGGTAGTGGTTATGGTAATACAACAGGTCAGGCAAATTCTTTTTTTGGAGGCGGTTCTGGCCATTCTAATTTGGAAGGTACAGCGAATACCTTTTTAGGTTACAATGCAGGATCAAGAAACCAACAGGGAAATTTAAATACCTTTGTAGGATATGGTTCTGGTTGGAACAACGATACGTCTTCTACTAGTGTAGTAGGAGGAGACAGAAACACGTATTTAGGAGCCGTTGCAGGATCTTTAAACCGATCTGGTAACGATAATATTGGTTTAGGTCATGATGCAAATTTTTCTTTAACATCAGGTGCAGATAGAAATGTATTTATTGGAAATAACTCTAGAGTACGAGGTACCGATAATATAGTTTTAGGATATAATGCTAGAACGAGTACTTCTATAGATAGAGATCAACAAATTGTAATTGGGACAAATAGCCAAACGTTTCAAGATCACGCAGCAGTTATAGGTCCTAATGTTACTAACAATGTTGCTAATTCATTATTATTAGGAGGTAGTACAACTGCAAACAGATATAGTGTAGGTATTGGTACTTCTTCTGTAAATCCTGATGCCTCGTTAACTTTAGGCGATACAAATAAGGGACTATTAATAAATAGATTGACTACAACACAGCGTATCGCTATGGCAACAACTCCTGCTTCTGGAATTGCATTAAGCTCTGGTGATATTGGTTTAATGGTTTACGATACTACAGAACTAGCATTATACATTTGGGAAGGCTCAGAATGGGGTAAAGTTGGTAAAGATGATGCAGGTCCGGCAACAAGTGCAGTACCAGAATTACTAAATTACCAGAGTGCACTTAGAGATAATAATGGTGATCCTCTTATAAATCAATCTGTTAGTTTTAGAATGAATATACAGGATGTTACGGCTGGTAATACTACTGTATATACAGAAATTCATAATGTAACCACATCATCAAATGGTACCGTTAGTTTTACTATTGGTGGTGGTATTGTTATTACTGGAGTATTCTCTGATATAGATTGGTCGCATGTAAACAATTTAAGAGTAGAATTAGATGCTTCTGGTGGTGGTAATTATGTGGTTATAGGTGCTTCTCCATTTGTTAGTGTGCCTTATGCTATACATGCTAAATATGCTGAAAACGTAGGTACTGCATCTGCGTCTAAATCTGGAGAAGGTACTAAAGACGATAGAATTGAAGCGTTGGAAAAAGAAGTAAAAGAATTAAAGACTATGGTTAATAAATTATTAAACACTAAGCGATAATATTCATTAATTAATATTAAAAGAGGCTGTCTAAAAAGTATAGTTCTATGTCATATTGAGCTTGTCGAAATATTTTATCTTATTGTTAAGCAATAGTGGTTTCGACAGATTCAACTTGACAAAGTAAATTATAATGATTTTTTAGACAGCCTCTTTTTATTGATGTAATTTTCCTTAATTGTTATAAAATTGAAGAGCATGAATTCATTAAACATTGATAAACTAAATCTTGTATTAATACTTTTAAGTTTTAGTTTAGCTTGCTTTTTGCCTTTTGAGTTGTTCTTGTTTGGATATGCTTTTTTAGGACCTTTGCATTATTTAACGGAAACGAATTGGATAGCAGATAAAAACTATTTTGTAATTAATAAAAATTGGAAGTATTTAGTTTTATGTGCAGCTATTATTTATTCTGTTCCTTATATTTTTAGCTTGCCTATTTTTTCTAAATTTTTAAATGAATCAATTATTATCTTTTTAACAAATACAGTAGTTAGATATACTAATTTTGTACTGTTCTTTGTGCTTATCTCTGCTATTTTAGTACTGTTTTATAAAACTTATAAAGCATTTGCTATTAGCTTATTAATAGCATTTTTACTTTCTCTATGGACTTATACATCTGAAACTTATATTTTAATTAATGGAGTCCTATTACCAACAATAATACATGTTTATTTATTTACAATTCTTTTTATGTTATATGGAGCAAGGAACAAGAAGACTAATTATGGTATAATAAATATAGTTCTTGTCTTAATATTGCCATTATGCCTAGTGTTCTTAGATACAGATATATTTAATTATCAGTTTTCTCAAGACGTAAAAAACAGATATATTGGTAATAATTTTCATGTATTAAATGCTAACCTATCTAAACTCTTTGGTGTTTATGATGATTTAAGGTTCTTTTTTTATGAAAAAATTGATTTAAAAATTCAAATATTTATTGCTTTTGCTTATATCTATCATTATTTAAATTGGTTTTCTAAAACGACTATTATAGGCTGGCACAAACAATTAACAACAAAAAAAACAGTAACTATTTTAATTATTTGGATTGCTATATTGTGCTTTTATATCTATGATTTTAGGCTGGGGTTTGTAGTGTCAATATTTCTAAGTCTCACGCACGTTATGTTAGAGTTTCCTTTAAATATAATAACAATTAGAAGCTTGTTTTCAAGAAAACAAAAAACAGTTTAGGAATACCTATTTTGCTAAAACAGAAGTCATACATTTTACAAGTTTGCTAAAATCTTCAGCAGTATTATATAAATGACATGAAATTCTTATATAATTTCCTCTAAACGAGACAAAAATGTTTTGCTCTGTTAATGCAGATTTTAAAATAGCAATATTTAAATTTTCTGGTAATTTAATTCCAAAAAGATGATGCGTTCTATAGTTTTCATCTTCTATTTCACAACCTAAAACTTTTAATTCTTCTACTGCTTTTGCAGAAATACTTTTACAATAATCTTGAATGGCTTTTGGTGTCCATTCAATAACTTGTTTTAAGGCTTCAATTTGCATTTTTATATAAATAAAATTGCCACTTTCTCCAACGCAATAACGATTTGCTAAAGGTTTGTACTTAGGTTGATAGTTAGTTAAACCAGTAAAATTCTCGCTATCCAATCTATTGCCCCAATTTTCTTCAAGTGGCGTTCCATTATCAAAATAACTACCAAAATATGCATATGCACAACCATAAGGACCAAATAACCATTTGTAACCAGCACATATAAGCGCATCTGGTGCAATGTCTTTTACAGAAAAGGGTAAGGCACCAACAGATTGGCTACCATCTATAACAAGTAAAGCATTATGTTGTGTCGTTTTTTTTCTAATGTTTTTTAAATTGAATAGGCTTCCATTAGACCAATGGATATTTCCCATAGCAACTAAGGCTGTTTTATCTGTTATGGCCTCTAAAATGTTTTCATTCCACTGTTTTACTCTATCGGTTTCTATATTTGGAGCACTAATAGTTTTTATTGTAGCATTATATTTTTTTGCTAGTTTTTCCCATGAGTAATAATTACTTGGAAATTGTTCATCAATAACTAAAATTTCATCTCCAGAATTTAATGTTACATTATTTGCAACTGTAGCTATACCGTAAGAAACAGATGGGATGGTTGCAATACGATTATAATCATCTACTTCTATAAGTTTTGCAAATAATTTTTTAAGCTCAGTAACTGGTTCAAAATAATCTGAACCAGTAATAGTATATGGCCTGCTTTTTTGTTTTAATCCATTAATACCTGCATCGTATATGGCTTTAAAAATGGGAGATTGACTGGCAATATTTAAATATGTTATGTCTTCTGGGAGATCAAATAGATCTTTTTGATGTTGTAAAATCATATTTATGCTATTTAGATAAAAAAAGCCTCAAAAGTGAGGCTTTAAATTAGTATTCAGTATTGTGCCTAATTTAGCTTAATTAATTATTTAAAATAAGAAAACGTTTCTCCGTCTTCAATCTTCAATAATGTTTCATAAATTAATTTAATAACATTTTCTACATCTTCTCTGTGTACTGTTTCTACGGTAGTATGCATGTAGCGAAGCGGTAATGAGATTAATGCAGAAGCAACACCGCCATTACTGTATGCAAACGCATCTGTATCTGTACCAGTAGCTCTAGATAGTGCAGCACGTTGAAACGGGATTTTCTTTTCTTCGGCCGTATCAGTTATTAAATCACGTAACTTTTGTTGTACAGCTGGTGCATATGCAATTACAGGACCTTTACCAATTTCTGCTTCTCCTTGTACTTTCATATCAATCATTGGAGTAGTGGTGTCATGCGTTACATCTGTTACAATAGCCACATTTGGCTGTATAGTATGTGTAATCATTTCTGCACCACGTAATCCAATTTCCTCTTGTACTGCATTTGTTACATATAGTCCAAATGGTAATGTCTTCTTATTTTCTTTTAGTAAACGCGCTACTTCGGCAATCATAAAACCACCCATACGGTTATCCAATGCTCTACAAACAAAATTGTTTTTGTTTAGTATATGGAACTCATCTGGATAGGTAATAACACATCCAATATGTACACCAAGTTTTTCTACTTCTTCTTTAGTTTTACAACCACAGTCAATAAATATGTTATTTGGCTTTGGAGGTTCTTCTTTAGCACGATTTCTAGTATGTATTGCAGGCCATCCAAATACACCTTTAACAATACCTTTTTTAGTGTGAATATTAACCACTTTACTTGGTGCAATTTGATGGTCACTACCACCATTTCTTACTACATATATTAGGCCTTTATCACTAATGTAATTAACATACCACGAAATTTCATCTGCATGCCCTTCAATGACTACTTTATATTTTGCTTTAGGATTAATAACACCAACTGCAGTGCCATAAGTATCAGTCATAAATTCATCAACATATGGTTTCAAGTAATCCATCCATATTTTCTGTCCGTCCCATTCATAACCAGTTGGAGATGCATTATTTAGGTATTTTTCTAAAAAGTCCATTGACTTTTTGTTTAAGATGCTTTTTTTTGCCATTATTTATATTTTTTCACTAAAATAACAATATTCACACTTATTTAATAGTTAGCAATAACATAATTGCTAATTTTGTTATTATAATACAAAACTTTTGGAACGATTTTAGCGTAACTTTTTATATGAAGTATATATTATCTTTTTTAATCGTTTTTCCGATGCTTGTTTTCGGACAGACACAAGAAATAGAACAAGACTCTACTCATGTAGAGTATATGATTATTGAAGGAGATTCTATTCCTCGTGAAGCGATAGATTTAGAAGAAGTTATGGTTATGCATAAACTTAAGTTTGCAAATAAACAAGACAGAAGGACGTATTTAATTTTAAGACGAAAAACACTAAAAGTATACCCTTATGCTAAATTAGCTGCAGAAAGATTGGAATCTTTAACCGAAAGATTAGAGTCTTTAGATAGCAAACGAAAGAAAAAGAAATACGCTAAGAAAATACAAAAGTATATTGAAGAAGAGTTTTCTGCTGAATTAAAAAAGCTAACAAGAACAGAAGGACAGATTTTGGTAAAGCTTGTGCATCGTCAAACTGGAAAAACAACTTTTGAGTTAATTAAAAACTTACGAAATGGGTGGCGAGCCTTTTGGTTTAATAATACAGCGAAACTATTTAATATAAGTTTAAAACGTGAGTTTGATCCTGAAAATGTAAAAGAAGATTACTTGATTGAAGACATTTTACAGCGTAATTTTCAAGATGGTTTATTAAAACGCCAAAAATCTGTTGTAGACTTTGATTTTTATGAACTTACTAATAAGTGGATTAATAAAAAGAAGGAATAAATGCGTAAGCAAACTGCATTTGAAGAAAAATGGAATGCAATAACGCATGCTTTTGGAGCTGTATTTGGTATTATAGGTCTAATACTACTTATTTTAAAAGATACTAGTAAAACAGAATGGAGTTTTTTTAGCGTTGTTACTTATGGTATTACCTTTATTTTATTGTTTCTGGCCTCTGCCTTATATCATTATGTAGATAATGAAAAGTACAAACATTACTTTCGTATTGCAGATCATATAAACATCTATTTTTTAATTGCAGGTACTTATTCACCAATAACACTCATCACTTTAGAGCAAAGTTTGGGCTGGCCATTGTTTTATGCCGTATGGAGTATTGCTTTATTTGGTATTTTATTAAAGCTTTTTTTTACAGGTAAATTTGAGTTCCTCTCAGTGCTACTTTATTTAGTTATGGGTTGGTTGGTTATTTTAGATTATACTGCTTTAAATACAGTAATGGAAACTGGAGGCATTTGGTTATTAATGGCTGGAGGTATAGCTTATACACTTGGTGTTGTTTTTTACGCTATTGAAAAAATACCCTATAATCATGTTATTTGGCATATTTTTGTTTTAGCTGGTGCCGTATTCCACTTTTTTATGGTTTACTTTTATGTGGTTTAAAACTTTTTAGTATTATTTCTTAATCCTTTTAGTTTTACTCCTTTCCAACCCATTAATACATTAAAACTCCCATTTTTATCATCAATAAATTCAAATGATTCTGGTTCTTTTGGATCATCAAAAAAAGTGTTTTCTGTTTCAGCTTTAAGTATAGCAATGTTTTCTCCATCTTGATAAACAACCAAATTCCCGTCCTCAACTTTAAAAGTTAATTCTAGATTGCCCATATCTGCAAAAGAATAACTACCTATATACTTTTCTATTATATTTAATTGAAGGTCTATTGGCTGTCTATTTAATTCTTTAGGAATATCGTATGGCTTATTTTCTAATATTTTAGTGAAATCAATTACCGTTTGTTGAAAAGGTATTTCTTCATAATTAGCTAATAATATATAGTTGTAATTATATTCAAGGTTGGTATAGATTTCAACTCTAATGCCATCTGAACCGCCACTTTTTTCAATAACATTGTCTTTGGTTTTTAGTAATGAAGCATAAGGTTCTTTATTAATGTGATTTAAGAATATATTTAAATCATTGACTGTAGAGAATATTCTAGCAGTTTTTAATTCATCTTTTAAAATATTATCTACCTGTGTAATTAATGTATCTTGTTTTTCATGATTTTTAGCCAAATGTTTAATGTTCTTTTCTTTAGTATAAAAATGCGCTCCAGAATTTTTCATTTTTAATGGTTTGAATAACTCATCGGTTAAACATTGAGCAAAGGTTTTATTAGAAATCTCTTGAATAATATAATATACAAGCTCATAGCCAACATTAGAATATTGCGAAGCTGTACCTGGGGCAAATATTAGTTTTTGCTTTTTTGTATATGCAATGATTTGTTTAGAGGTTAAATTTATTTCATCACCTTCAATGTTATCAAAACTTCTAGGTAAACCAGAAGTATGATGTAACAACATATCTATAGTTATTTTTTCTCCATTTGGAAAACTTGGAATAAAATCATTAAGTGTTTGAGTCTTTTTAACTTTGCCTTCAAGTTCAAATTTTTCTATTAAATAATGAGCCATTAATTTAGAAACAGAATGAATGTCAAATTGACTTTCTGTAGAAACATAAGTACTACTATTGTTATTAGGCTTTAAATTATATGCCTTACTAATGATTTTTGCATTATTTTTTGAAGCATAAATGACTCCGTTAAATTTACCAATAGTATTAAGTGCAGAAAAATAATCATCTATATTTTCTTTTAAGTTTTCTGTTGTTAATTGATGCTCTGCTATTTTATTCTTTTCTTCTTTACAAGAAAAAAAAGAAATAGCGTATAAGAAAATAATAAGTGTTTGTTTCATAAATATTTTTGTCATTTATAGAGTATAAATGTATTAAAAAAAGCACAAGTTCTAATGACTTGTGCTTAGGTAGCAATTTCTATTTATTACGATGTGAATTTTTGAACTTAGTTGAATTTTATCCTTTTTTTTGTTGGTAATAATCTAAAACATGTTTTGGGATTTTCATTTTTTGAGGTATGCCTTCATCCGAAATTGGGTATTCTGCTATTTGCTTTATAGGAACTATACCAGCCCAAACGTTTAAATCGTAATCTTCTGGTTCGTCTGCAACACCAACATCTCTAATTTTTGCAGAAGCAGTTTCAATAGTCATTTCTAAAACTAGAGTTCTATCTAATTCCTTTTGATGCATTGGTCTAATTCCTTCCCAACGACCTTTCATCATATGTTCCATAAAACAGAGAAGAGCCGCGTCTTTTGCTTTAGGGTTTTCTATTTTCTTTACAGAACCAAACAAAGTTGCAGATCGATAATTTACTGAATGGTGTAAACCAGAACGCGCTAATACTAAAGCGTCTAAATGCATTACAGTCATACTCATTTTTTTTACTTTTAATAAAGCGAGTAACATTCTATTGGCTTGAGAACCATGTAAATAAATTTTATTGCCTTTCCTGCCATATGCCATTGGGAGTGTTATAGATCTATCTTGATATATATAGCTTACGTAACCAATAAAACCAGCATCTAAAATGGTGTTTATTTTTTCAACATCGTAAGTCGCTCTGTTTTGCCCACGTTTTATTCTGTTTAATTTCGATTTTGAATAGTCTTGCATGTTTATGTTTTTTTGAGAAAACTATATTTTCATATGTTTTTATATTGACTAAGGAATTTAATTCACTAACATTTGCCAATCTAAACTTATAGATCTTTTTTATAGATGTAACTTATTATAACGACGAATTCTAATTACCTTTTTTCTGGCGCAATATTTTTAAATTTATCTGAATGTAATTTAGCTTTCTCTAAATTTTTTGGTTTAAATATTTGCTTCGTTGATGCTGGATTTTTTTCAATTTCTTTTTGTGGTCTAATGGGACGTTCAACAAAATTTCCAGCACAACTTGGGCATACATTTTCAAAGATTTCAAGAGCACATACTTTGCAATAAGTACATTCAAAAGAACAAATCATTGCATCGGTAGATGTGTTTGGCAAATCTTTATTACAATGCTCGCAATTGGGTCTTAAGTCTAACATATTATAAATATTTATTTTGTATTACTTCCATATGCCAAATATCATGACCTAAAATAGTAAAAGCGGCAGCTCTCGCAGACATCTTTGAATTATTAGAGTTTCCTATAAAAGATAAATTTTCATCTGTTAAGCTATTTAATAACGAAATGGAATTATTGCGATTTATTGTAAACTCACTCAATAAACTATCTATTGATTTATTATTTGCATTAGAAGGATTAATATATATGTCTTGATTATATCCTGACAAGGCAGTTGTATCTCTCCTAGCAATTCTAAAGCAACGATACATAAAAATACGTTCTGTATCTATTAAATGTTGAAGTACTTCTTTTATGCTCCATTTATTAGATTGATAGCGGTATGTTAACTTCTCATTTGGGATTGATTTAAAGAAATTAATGGTAGTGTTTTTTCCATATTCAAAGCCTTTTCTTAACTCAGTTTTACTAGATAGTTTGTCAATATATCTTAAATAATACTCGTCAAATTCCGATGATTTTAAGTCCGATTTTGTCATTTCTCCTGTTTTTATAACTCAAAAATACTATATTTATGGACTGTTATAATAATCCAGAATAGATATATTAAGTAGTCCAGATGTTTCCGTTTAAAACTAGTATTAAATTTGATAGAAAGAGCAATCAGGCATTGTATTTACAATTATCTAACCAGATTATTCAATGTATTAAAAATCAAACTTTAGCACCAAATACGAAACTTCCAGGTAGTAGAATTTTAGCTAAGGATTTAAATGTTCACAGAAAAACAATTGTTGCTTGTTATGAAGAATTATTACTACAAGGTTGGGTAGAAAGTATTCCCAAGAAAGGAACTTTTGTACTTCGTAATTTACCAATACTGCAGCAACAAAAAATAAATTCTTCAAAAGTTATTGGTTTAAAGAAAAGTACTGGGTTTTCTTTTTATAAGAATAGTATTTTATCTAAAAAACTCACAAAAAAGAATGATGACTTTATATATTTAAACGATGGGGTTTCAGATAGTAGATTAACACCAATTAATGAAATAGCAAGAACGTACAGAAGAATTTCAGCAAAAAAGAACATATTTGATTATTTATCTTATGGTTCTACATATGGAAATGCTACTTTACGAAACGTTTTAGCTAATTATTTAAACTCAACTAGAGGCTTGAATATTAGTAAAGACAATGTTTTGATTACTCGAGGGAGTCAAATGGGGATTTGGTTGTCGGCTCAATTATTACTTCAAAAAGATGATATTATTATTGTAGGAAATACTAATTATGAGTCTGCAGATTCCACTTTTTTAAATCAACACGCAAAATTAGTACGCGTTATGGTTGATAAAAATGGGATTGTAACAGATGATATTGAAAACTTATGTAAGCACCAACAAATTAAGGCAGTATATGTAACTTCTCACCACCATCATCCTACAACTGTAACACTTTCGGCTAAAAGAAGAATTCATCTTTTAAATCTTGCAAAACAATATAATTTTGCAATTATTGAAGATGATTACGATTACGATTTTAATTATAATCACGCACCTATTTTGCCATTAGCAAGCCATGATACAAATGGAAACGTAATATATATTGGCTCTATTTGCAAAACTATTGCTCCAGTTTATAGAATAGGATATTTAATTGCTTCTACAGAGTTTGTAGATGAAGCATCTAAATTAAGGGGTTTTATAGATAGACAAGGAGATGCGCTATTAGAATTAACATTTGCAAGTTTTATAAAATCTGGAGATTTGGATAGGCATATTCGTAAAGTGTTAAAAATTTACAAGCAACGGCGTGATTTATTTTGTAAGCTTTTAAAAGCGGAATTAGGTTCTTTTTTTCAATTTGAAATTCCAAAAGGAGGCATGGCAGTTTGGGTAAAATTGAATTCAAATTACTGTTGGGAAACTATAGCAGAAATTGCAAAAGAATATAAATTAGAAATTGGAGATTGGCAACGCTATGACAGTGCTAAACTTAACCATAATTATATAAGAATTGGTTTTGCAGCATATAATGATGAAGAAATTTATGAATTAATAAATAGATTTAAGAAAGCTTTTAATGATGTTAAAATGCTGAAAATATTATAATAAAATAAAGAGAGTAAATCTGTTTAAGATTTGTTTTAGCCAGCTTTTAATTAATAGTTATAATTTTATAACATCTTCATATTCAGTAAAAAAAGCTTCAAATAAACTCATGTTTTTATTAAAGAACTCCATTACTTGTTGCCAATGGTTTTTGTTATGGATATTTACTTTTTCTTCTAATTGGACATAGATTCTTGAGAGTTCTTTACCATTGTCTAAAAAGTATTCTTCTTCAAAAATAGCTTCGGGTAAAAAGTCATCTTTTAAAATGGTTTTAAGTGATTGTAATTTTTCCCAGTATCGAATACGATTTTCCAAGCTGTCTTCTAAATCTAAAGCCACTAAAGCGACTTTATTATCAAAATGAAATTTAAAACTAAAGCCTTTTATCTTGGTATCATATTTAATCCATTTTCGTGGAAAGGATTTGCCAAAACTTGTCCAGAATAGTTGTTTTATTTGTTTAGATTCTTCTCTTGAAAACATTATATAAAATAGGCTAAAACTATAGCAATAACTATAGTTAATAGTTTAGTGATATTAAATTTATGACCTTCATTACTTTCAAATAAAATGGTTGTAGAAATATGTAAAAAGATACCAATAACTACTGCAGATATTTCTGTGAAATAAGTTTCTATTATAGAAAAATTTGTAGATAAAAATACGCCTAAAGGCGTCATTAAAGCAAATAGTAAAAGAAACAGTAGGGATTTGGTTTTACTCATTTTTGAGGCTGAAAAAAATGTTGCTAAAATAATGGCTACAGGTAGTTTATGTATAATAATACCATAAATTAAACTATCGTGAGCATGAATAGGAACACCTTCTAAAACACTATGTATACTTAAACTTATAAATAATAACCAAGGAAAAACTACTGCCTCTTTATCTATGTGTACATGTCCATGTTCTGCACCTTTAGAAAAGAATTCTAAAATGATTTGTAATAAAATACCCATCATAATAAAAATCCCAATATGATTATTATCGGTACTATAAACTTCTGGTAAGAAGCTAAATACAGTTATAGATAATAAAAAGGCACCACTAAAGGCTAAGAGCAGTTTTAAATTTTTATTTTGCTTTGGTTTTAATACTAAAACAACTAGATAACCTAAAACGACAGATAGTATTGGAAGTACTATATTTTGCATATTATTTAAATATAAGTATTAAACGTTCGCTCTGTTTTTTTATGTATTTACTTAGTTTATAGTCACCAAACACATCAATTAAATGTACTCCAGCTTGTTCGAAAAGTGTTTCGAAATCTTGTAATGTAAATGCTCTAACACGTTCTTGAAAATTATATGTTTTACCTTGAGTTTCAAAAGAGATATCTTTTATTATAAAACCATTTTCTACACGACGCTTTTGGTGAAAATTAATGCCTTCTACAGTTTTTATATCTTCGGCAACTAAATTATCGATAATATACTCGCTGTTCATGAAGTCTATAACTCCAAAACCAGTATCATTTAAATCGGCTTTAATAGCTTTTATAGTATTTAAATTATCTTCAAGATTATCAAAGTAACCAAAGCTTGTAAACAAATTAAAAACTGCATCAAATTGATCTGGGAATGGTTTACACATGTTATGTACTTTAAAGTGTAAATTGTTGTTCTCAAATTGTTTAGCATGGGTAATGCTATTTTCAGAAAGATCTACACCAGTAACATTATAGCCTAGTGTATTAAGGTATACAGAATGTCTTCCTTTACCACAAGCTAAATCTAAAATTTTACCGTGCTCAGGAATGTTTAAGTAGTTTGTTAGATTAGTCATAAAGTTTTCGGCTTCAGCATAATCTCTATCTTTATATAAAATATGGTAAAAAGGGGTATCAAACCACGAAGCATACCACGTTGTATTATCTTTTGTCATAATTTTTCTCACGAAAATGAGAATCTCAAATTAGTTAGTATCGAATTAGAGCAAAAATAGAGTATTTTTGCTTTCTATTGGACGAAAATAATGGAAGATAATTTCAAAATGGTTGCCAAAACCTTATTTGGTTTTGAAGAGTTGTTAGCTAAAGAGCTTACACAATTAGGTGCGCAAGATGTAAAAACAGGTGTGCGAAATGTTAGTTTTGTTGGTGATAAAGGGTTTATGTACAAAGCAAATTTAGGGTTGCGTACAGCTATAAAAATTTTAAAACCTATAAAGACTTTTCGAGTAAGTAGCGAAAAAGATTTGTACACTAATGTTTATAGAATGAACTGGAAGAAATATATGAAGTCTTCCGGGACATTAGCTGTTGATGCAACAGTACATTCTAAAGTCTTTACGCATTCTCAATATACTGCTTTAAAGGTAAAAGATGCTATTGTCGATAAATTTAGAGATGAAACTGGCGAACGACCAAATGTAGATTTACGTTTTCCTGATTTAAAAATTAATGTACATATAGATCGTTCTGTTTGTACTATTTCTTTAGATACTTCTGGAGAATCTTTGCATAGACGTGGTTACAAAACTGCAACTAATATCGCACCAATAAATGAAGTCTTAGCTGCAGGTTTAATTATGCTGTCTGGTTGGGATGGGCAGAGTGATTTTATGGATCCAATGTGTGGTAGTGGAACACTTTTAGCTGAAGCAGCAATGATAGCCTGTAATATACCTCCAAATTTAATGAGAAAGGAGTTTGCTTTTGAACGTTGGACAGATTGGGATGTTGAGTTATTTGAAAAAATTGAAGAATCGCTGTTAAAGAAAACTAGAGATTTTCATCATAAATTATTAGGATTCGATAAATCACCAAGTGCAGTAGCAAAAGCTAAAGACAATTTAAAAAATGCACATTTAGATGAGTTTGTAACTATCAAACATGAAGATTTCTTTAAAACCCAAAAAGGAGGTGACAGTAAGTTACATATGGTTTTTAATCCACCATATGGAGAACGTTTGGATATAGAAATGGAAAGCTTTTATAAAGCTATTGGAGATACTTTAAAACAAGGTTACCCAAATACTAATGCATGGTTTATTACTTCAAATCTAGAAGCAATAAAACATGTAGGTTTAAGACCTTCTCGTAAAATAAAACTAATGAACGCTAAGTTAGAATCACGTTTAGTTAAATACGAAATGTATGCAGGAAGTAAAAAAGGGAAGTATATGAATAATTAAAAGCTTTTGATTAAAGATATTAAAAACCATATAAAGTCGCTGTTACGTTTAACTCTAATCATGAGTTTTCCGTTACTATTATTTTTTACTTTAGGCTATTTTTTAGTTTCTGAAACAGATTCGTTTTATAGAGAGTTAGGTGCTATTTTTTGTATAACAGTTATTTGTATAAGTTTTATTTTACTGGTTAAATCGTATAAATTAAAGTCTATATTATTAGTTTTTTTCCAATGGTTGTTAGCTTTATTTATAGCATTTAAGCTGTTTTTCTATTACACTTTTGATACTAAACCTACAGCGTCATCTATTTTTGTGATTTTTGAAACAAATGCCACAGAAAGCTCAGAGTTTTTTAAGAGTTATTTTAATTTCTCTTTTATAGTTATTCTTATGTTATGTTTTTCTATATGTATTTATCTAATAATTAAATCCTTACTTAAAGAAAAAGCATTTAATTTTTTAGATTTTAGTATTACTAATAGAGCATTTCAAATTAGTTTGATTGGCCTAATTTTAGTTTCAGGTTATATGCTAAGGCGCTCGTTTAGTGAACAAAGTATAGTTTTAAAACTTTCTGAATCTATTAAGGACTATAATATCGCAAAGGACTATTACAAAGAACATTTAGCGCAATCTATAAATAATGATATAAAAATTACATCTCAAACCAAAGAAGAGCAAATAGGTATTGTAATTATTGGAGAAGCGACGTCTAGATGGCATATGGGATTGTATAATTATAATAGAAAAACAAACCCGTTACTATCAAAAATGAAAGAGGAGTTGTATGTTTTTAATGATGTGATTGCTCCAGACGTTATGACTATTTTATCTCTTGAAAAAGCATTAACACTGTCTAATAATAAAAATCCAAAAGCAGAAAATAATTTCTCTGTTGTACAATTAGCTAATGCGGCAAATTATGATACGTATTGGATTTCAAATCAGCAACCTGTAGGCTTTACAGAAAGTACACCTACAATAATTGCTACGGCTGCAAAACAACAACAGTTTCTAGCTACAGATAATTATTTTAGTACTATTTACGACGAAAGTCTTATTCCCGAAATTGAAAAGGTAATTACTTCTAAGGGCAAAAGAAAACTAGTTTTTGTCCACTTAATTGGAACACATAGAACATATAAAAAACGTTATCCTGAGTCTTATAATTACTTTAAAGGGGTAAATGAACGAACTAAATTTAAAACAGATAAGTCAAAACGTTTAGTAAACGAATACGATAATGCCATTCGTTATAATGATTATGTAATTAGTGAAATTATTAATTTAGTTAAAAAGCAACATAAAAATAGTTTTGTTGTTTATTTTTCAGATCATGGAGATGAAGTCTATGATACTATAGATTTTGTTGGACACCATAGACATAAAGGCTCAAAACCAATGTTCGATATCCCTTTTATTGCTTGGTTTTCTGATAAATATAAACTTAAAAATTCTAGGATAGATACACTAACAAACTATTCTAATAGAAAATATAATGCAGAAGATTTTATCTATAGTTTTTCAGATATTATCAATGTTGACTTTATTGGTAATGATAAATCAAGAAGTCTCTTTAATATTAATTTTAAAGAACGAAAACGCTGGATTAAAGATAGTCTAGATTACGATAGATGGAAGTAACATTTATTAAATAAAAAATATTAAGTATGTTATCTAAAACAGATTCAACATTATTAAAGGGTATTGCTATAATTTTTGTGTTCTGTCATAATTTTCTGCATTGGATAGCTCCAATGTTAGGAGAGAATGAATTTTATTATAGAGAAGAACCAGCTAATAACTTTATTTCTGGTTTAATTAATGATCCTTTAAACACACCTAGGTATATATTTATTTATATAGCACCTTTTATAGCATTACATCTCTTTATATTTCTAAGCGGTTATGGTTTAACGAAGTCTTATATAAACAAAGAGATTAATTTTAAAAGTTTTATAGTTAAAAGACTATCACGATTATATCCTGTTTTTACAATAGCTCTAATTGGTTTATTTGTTTACAAGTATTTAATTTTTAGGGTAGAATTTACGCAAGCTACAGCTATAGATTTCTTTTTAAGATTCACGTTGTTGGCCAATTTTATTCCCGGTAAAATGTTTGTTTTAAATGGACCATTTTGGTTTTACTCTTTGATTGTTCAGTTATACTTTTGTTTTCCTATTCTTATAAACTTATTTAAAAGAAGTATTTATAATTTATTATTTGTTGCATTTATAGCCCTTATATTAATCTTTTGTTTAAATGATTATTTATCATATCAAAATTTTAGCCTGTATTCTATTTTTGTTGGGCATTTGCCAATTTTTATTTTTGGTATGTTATACGCTCAATATGCTCCAATAATAAATAAACAATTTGTATGGCTTGTACCTTTATCTATCGTGCTTTTTGTACTTGGTCTTTATAATTTATATTTCTGGTATTTGTCTTATATGACATTTATAATAATAGTTTTAGCTCTGTACACTTTTCTTAAAAAATATAAAAGCCCAAAGTATTTTAAACAGTTTTTACTATTTACTGGAGGTTTGTCTTATTATATTTTTGCTGTTCATGGTTTTTTAAGAACACCATGGATTGGTATGGCTAATAAAGCAGATCATGATATTTATCATTATATCTATTTATTAATATTTACAGTAATAACGTATTTAATTGCTATGCTGACTAGAGAAATAGAACGGTATTATTTTAAAATCGTTAATAAATATAAACTTATTAAAAATAAGCGTTAATACTTTTCTTTAAGAGTGTTTAAATGATGATTTACATGATGTGATGTCCACATTACTATTTCTCTTACAGGCATTTTTCCCATTAAAGGATGTGGTAGTATATAAGTGTCTAAATGTTTATCACTCCACTTTTTAGTTTTATGTTGTAGTTTTTTATTTTCTGCTATAATACGATCTATGATGTAAGCTTTATCTTTTAAAGTTGGTGCTTTCATATTTTTAGAAGGAGAGAAGATTGCATCACTGCTAACTTGAGATAAGCGTTCATTGTATCTTGAAACGACAGTATCGAAATCTCTAATAGCTCTATTAGCTTTGCCAAATTTATATCTTAATATAAATTTAGGCATACTCATAGCATTATTAAGCATTTTTATGCTTTGTAATAAATGCATTACATGTTGACCAGTTGTCCATTTTCCTTCCGGACCAATAGTCCATTTTTCTTCATCGTGTTTTTCTAACCACAGACTTAAATCATTATGAACGCTCTCTAATTTTTCAATTATAGCCTCTTTATGCATTATTATCCCTTTTTAAATATAGGAATAAGGTAAGAAATTGTGTAACCATATCCAACTCCAATACGTCCACTATCAAATGTTTTGTTAAAACCTGGGATATAAAGATTTTCGTAATTTACTGGTTGATCTTGTGAAATGTTTCCTTTTAATTGAAAGTTAAGGCCTAGAAATAAATTATTGAGAACTTCTGCTTTAATACCCATTTGTAGTTCTATCCAGACAGAAGATAAGCCTTTAGTTTCTATAATTTCATTAGAACTAAATTGAGGTTGCCAAAATTGATCTTGCGCATAAACAGAAAAATTATTTAATGTTTGAGAAAATGTACTAGTACCAACTCTAAATCCACTATAAATCATGTTTTCCATGCCAAGCCAATTATCATATAAATTATAATCTACTCCAGCTTTTAGATAAGAGCCTTTTGCTGTAACATTTAAAAAATCGTTGGTTGTTGTTTTTTCTTCATTACCAATTTCTGCTGCTAAATATAAATTTTTAGTTAGCCTATAATCTCCATTTAATTCAAAACCTTGATAGTCATCATCAATAAAAGATCTTAATAATTTACTAGCATCTACACCAATACGAATACCGTATTTTTGTTTTGTTTTAGTAGAATCTGTAACAGTTGTATCTTCTTGAGCAGAAATTGAAGTACAACATAGTAATAGACTAAAAATACTACTAATGTAATAGGTTAAAATGTGTTGTTGTTTCATCTTCAATAGATTGGTTTGCATTAACAGGTTGAATAAGTTGTATCCAATTATCACTATCGGTCTCTATAGTGACTTCTACATTTTTAAATATGGTTTTAAACCCACAAGCTCTTGAGACATAAACCTCTTCAGTACCATATTCAATAGTTATTGTATCTGGGTTTCCTCCAGTAACATTGCCATCACTATCTGTTGTATAACCATTATATAGAACAAATTGTGTACTATTTTCATTAGTTTTTAGAGGTAAAATAACACTAGTAGCAGCACCAGATCCAGAGTAATCTGGTAAAAACCTTGTAGAATCGTCTGCGTCTTCTACTCTAAAATTTGCAACACTTTTTGGGTTGTCAGAATTTGATAAATCTAAAAAGTCCATTATTAATCTAGGAGTTGTTGGAGTGCTCTCTGCACAGATATCGTCACGTTCGCAACTTAGTGTGAGGCAAAAAACAAATAATAAGATTAGTTTTTTCTTCATAATTAATTAACGTTTTTCTAAAAGTACAATATTCTCTACGTGAAATGTTTGCGGGAACATATCTACAGCTTGAACTCTAGTTACTTTATACATATTATCCATTAATTCTAAATCACGAGCTTGTGTAGCACTATTGCAACTTACGTAAACTACTTTTTCTGGAGCAATGTTTAATATTTGTTTAACAACGTCTTTGTGCATACCGTCTCTTGGAGGATCTGTAATAATAACATCTGGTTGTCCATGAGTATTAATAAAGTCTTGATTAAAAACGTTTTTCATATCCCCAACAAAGAACTCAACGTTTTCAATACCGTTAAATTGTGCATTTTCTTTAGCAGCAGTTATTGCATCTGGAACAGCTTCAACACCAACAACTTTTTTAGCTTTTTTTGCAACAAATTGAGCTATTGTTCCAGTTCCAGTATATAAATCGTATACTAATTCGTTACCTTTTAAGTTTGCAAATTCTCGTGTTAACTTATATAATTCGTAAGCTTGTTCAGAATTAGTTTGATAAAATGACTTTGCGTTAATTTTAAATTTCAAGCCTTCCATTTCTTCAAAAATATGATCGTTTCCTTTGTAACAAATCACCTCTTGATCATAAATAGTATCATTAGCTTTTCCATTAATAACATATTGTAAAGACGTAATTTCAGGAAAAGTTTCAGCTATATAATCTAATAATAATTCACGTTTTTGTTTGTCCTCTTTAAAAAACTGAATCAATACCATAATATCTCCTGTAGAAGATGTTCTAATCATTAAAGTTCTTAATAAACCTGTTTGATTTCTGGTATTAAAAAACTCCAATTCATTAGTAATAGCAAATTGTTTTACACTATTACGTATTGCATTAGAAGGATCTGCCTGTAAATGACATTTGTTAAGGTCTAAAATTTTATCCCACATACCAGGTATATGAAAACCTAATGCATTTTTATCACCTAAATCTTTATCACTTTGTATTTCTTCTAGAGTAAGCCAGCGGCTATCACTAAAAGAGAACTCCATTTTGTTTCTATAAAAATAGTGCTCTCTAGAAGCTAAAATAGGAGTCACTTCTGGTAATTCTATATGGCCAATGCGAATTAAATTATTAGTAACTTCTTTTTGTTTATAAAATAACTGATGCTCGTAAGCCATATTTTGCCATTTACAACCACCACAAGTACCAAAGTGTTCACAAGCTGGTGTTGTACGTTTATCAGATAATTTATGAAATTGAGTAGCTTTACCTTCATAATACGCTTTTCGCTTTTTAAAGGTCTGTACATCTACAATATCACCAGGAACAGCATTTGGCAAAAAAACGACTTTCCCATCTGGTGCTTTTGCAACAGTTTTTCCTTTAGCTGCTGCATCAATTACTTCTAAATTAGTAAATAATTGTTTTCTTTTTTTACTTCTCGACATAAGTGCAAAAATAATAATAGCATCAAATAAAAGACAGGGAATTTGAATTATCTTTAATTAGATTTTCATTTTTATAGAAATAAAATGAACCTTTTTTACTTTTTTATGTCTTTATAGTATGAGAGTAGTAAATATTCATAGGCGTAAAATTAATGAACCAATAGAAAAAGTATCCTGTTTATTAAAAACACTATCTACAAAAGATGATGCCATTTGGCCATATGAACAATGGCCAGCGATACGATTTGAAGATGGAATTAAGGTTGGTAGTAAAGGAGGCCATGGAAGAATACGTTATAAAATTATTGATAACAATAATCAAGGTATAACATTTCAATTTATAAGCCCTGAAGGATTTGTAGGAACGCACCAACTAGCAATTAATTCAATTCATGAAAATAAAACAGAGATAATACATGAAATTAAAATGACTACCTACAAAAAAGCAACATTGTTATGGTTAATAGTAATAAGATGGTTACATGATGCTTTAATTGAAGATGCTTTTGATAAGGTTGAAAGCTATTATTCATTAGAAAAGAAAATAACACCTTACAATCTTTGGGTTCGTGTACTGCGTTTTCTTTATAAATGAATAATATAGTTATATACTAAACTTATAAATAATACTTTGAAAACAAAAAAAAACAATGATGCAGATTTAATTGAGTCCTATAAACTAGGAAACAAAAAAGCATTAACAATTTTAATTAAAAGGTGGCATTTAGTTTTTTGTGAAAAGGCTTATTTTATAGTAAAAGATTCAGATTTAGCAAAAGATATCGCTCAAGATAGTTGGAAGACTATTATTACAAAGATTAATGATTTAAATAACGAAAATAGTTTTGCTAGCTGGGCGTTACGTATTGTTTATTATAAGGCATTAGATAGTATAAAGTCAAGAAATAAAGAAATAGAAAGGCTTAACGTGTATGCAAGAAACCAAAGCAGTTTTAATGAAACGTATACTGACAAAACAGAAATAAAAAAGAAGTTATTAAATGCAATTAATTTATTATCACAACAGCAAAAAGATACTATTAAGCTTTTTTATATAGAAAGCTATTCTTTAAAAGAAATTGCTAGAATAATGGAAACTTCGTTAGGTACAGTAAAATCAAGATTATTTCATGCAAGAGAGGAATTAAAAAAACAATTAAAAAATTATAATGATGAAAAATAATATCGAAGAAATAGACAAGTTAATAAAAGAAACTTTAAGTCAAGAAGAAGCAAAGTTTTATGATAATCTAGACGAACAAGGAGTAATAGGAATGATTTTTGGGCTTTTTAAAGGAAAAAATAAATGGCTGCTAATTTTAATGAATTTGGTAACTGTGGTATTCTTTATCTTATTTATATACTGTACAGTGCAATTTTTTAATACCGATATCACTAACGAATTAATTAAATGGGGACTAGGAGCTCTAGTGTTTTTAATTGGTGTAAGCATGTTAAAAGTTTTTGCATGGATGCAAATGGATAAGAATGCTATATTAAGAGAAATGAAACGTTTAGAATTACAAGTTTCGTCATTGGCAGGAAAAATGTCCGATTAACATTTTAAATCAACATTTATATTTAGTAATTTGCGAGTTCTTAGGGATGATTTCTCTCCCACGCTGAATTTTCGAGTCTTCGAAAGGATAAAGGTAGAGAAGGAATGGCTTTTTTATTCACAATTAAACACATTTAAAATGGCTGTTTTAACACATTTAACATCGCAAGAAGCGATGGATTTAGAAAACAAGTACGGAGCACATAATTATCATCCGTTACCAGTAGTATTAAGTAGAGGAGAAGGCGTTCATGTATGGGACGTAGAAGGAAAACAATATTATGATTTCCTATCAGCTTACTCAGCTGTAAACCAAGGGCATTGTCATCCAAAAATTGTAGGGGCAATGACAAATCAATCGCAAACATTAACATTAACTTCTAGAGCATTTTATAATGATATGCTTGGGAAATTTGAAAAGTTTGCAACAGAAACCTTCAATTTCGATAAGTTATTACCAATGAATACTGGTGCAGAAGCTGTAGAGACTGCTTTAAAATTATGTAGAAAATGGGCTTACGAAGTAAAAGGAATAGACGAGAATGAAGCAGAAATTATAGTATGTGAAAATAACTTTCACGGAAGAACAACAACTATTATATCGTTTTCAAATGATCCAATAGCTCGTAAAAACTTTGGTCCTTACACTAAAGGATTTATTAAAATTGAATATGATAATTTAACTGCTTTAGAAGATGCCTTAACTAGTAGTAAAAATATTGCTGGTTTTTTAGTAGAACCTATTCAAGGGGAAGCTGGTGTTTATGTACCAAGCGAAGGTTATTTAACTGCTGCTAAAGCATTATGTGAAAAACATAATGTATTGTTTATTGCAGATGAAGTGCAAACTGGAATAGCTAGAACAGGACGTATGCTAGCTATTGATCATGAAGAGGTGAAAGCAGATATATTAATTTTAGGAAAAGCGCTTTCAGGAGGTGCGTATCCTGTGTCTGCAGTATTAGCTAACGATAATGTCATGAATGTTATTAAGCCAGGGAATCATGGAAGTACTTATGGTGGAAACCCAGTAGCTGCTGCTGTTGGTATTGCTGCTTTAGAAGTAATTAAAGATGAAAACCTAGCCGAAAATGCTCAGGTATTAGGTGAATTATTTAGATCTGAATTATCTAAATTTATTGAAACAACATCTATTGTTAATGCAGTAAGAGGAAAAGGTCTTTTAAATGCTATTTTAATAAATGATACAGAAGAAAGTGATACTGCATGGAATATATGTTTAGCGCTTCGTGATAACGGGTTATTAGCTAAACCAACACATGGAAATATTATTCGTTTTGCGCCACCTTTAGTAATGACTAAAGAACAATTATTAGATTGTGTTTCTATTATTATAAAAACATTGAAACAATTTGAATAAATCGTTTTGAATTACACTATCAAATTATTAGATAGCTATAATTAACAAAAAAGGCGACCAATGTTGGTCGCCTTTTTATATAGTAATATTATATTAATTCTGAGCTTCTTGCTGTTGCCTTGCTTGTTCCATGGCATCTTCCCATACTTTTTGCAGTTCATCCCAATCATTAGTACTTAGAACATATATAATTCTAATTAATACTAATACGCCTATTATTGCAGAAATCAATGCAACAGTTTTTGCTGTTTTCATGGCTTGTAAATCCCCTTCATAATCCTCTGGATTAAGCTGAGCATCTTTAACTTTATTTGCAGCTATAAAATAGGCAGGAACAGATAAAAATGCACCTCCTAAACAGCAGCATACAAAGCCTAAAATGGATAATACATAAACTAAAGTTGGATTGAGTTGTTTTTTCATTTTGTTAGTTTCTATAAGATAAATTGTTTGATTATAAAACTAATAATAATTATTAATATAGAAGCTATTGCTAATCCATTTATAATTTTATTCATGTTTTTAAATTTGTAAAAAAAAGATAGTAATACTAATAAACCTAATGGAATGAGCGTATAAATTGCGGGATACATTTTAAATGCTTCAATAAAATGGCCTTGATATAAACTATATAAACTTCTTTGTAAACCACAACCCATACATTCAAACCCAAAAAGAGTTTTGTTTATACAGGGTAACATGTAATTTTCAAATAAACTCATCTATATTAATTTATGAGCAAAAGTATAAAATAGAATACAAAAAAAAGGCAGTTTTAAGCAATAGCAAGCTTTTTAAAAAGTAATAATTATTAGTAGTTAGTTAGATACTATTATTTTTTTGTTTTGTACTTCGTTGTTTTCTAAAGAAACACTAACTATATAAACACCATCACTTAAGTTTTTAGTTGAGAATTCATATCTAGTTTCTTCAGTTAGATCTACTTTATTTATAATTTGTTTTCCAGCAACATCAATTAATTGTATAGATTTAATAGCTAATTTATTTGGATTAGAAACAACTAATTGGGCTAGTGTATTATTTTGAAAAATGGAGAAATCACTATTTTCAAATTCAGAAATACTTAATGTACTACCATTTTTAAATGTAATTTCAAATCTATTATCATGAACTCCTGCGTCCAATAATATTTGGAAATTTTGTTCTATTAAATTATAATAAAGATCTGTTGTTAAATCATGTATGTAAATATCTTGATCACCAAAATTCTGAACATCAAATAAATGCATTTCTATAGGCATATTTTGTTCAACTTTTACTACTAATGGTATTTTTAAATCTATATCGAAATCATGAGCTTGAGTAATATAAGGCATATCTCCTAAAATATAATATGCATCATTAGAAGCAGGTTCAGAGTTATTAGACTCTAAACCATAATCAAAATCATCTGTAGCATCTGGATGAAAATTATGTAATAATTGTCTAGTGTAAGCATTATCAAAGTTAATATTTAACCTAAAGCGTTTATATGGCGCTTCAACAATTTGATATCCTAATTCATTATAATTAAATTCAACAATAGTGCTATTATTATTTTGTGAAGAGTTATTTTGATTTTCAGTTCTAAAAAACTCGCTATTTAAATCAGACTGCTTATAAAAAACTCTATGAGCGTTTTTAAACTGTACATTACCAGCAGTAACACCTTCAATAAAAAAACCTTGACCTATAGGTAAGTATCTATATACTCTTTTTCCAGATGTAGATGTTGTACCTATACCAGAAGGAAAAGCATTAGCATCTGGTGCAGAATATATTGCATCTGTAAACGATTCTGTCATTCCATCGGCACTAATAGTATATTGAGCATAACCTCCAATATAATTTGTAGTAACATGTGAGTTTACACTTAAATCATGATCCCAAAATAATAAAGTACCTTGCATTAAAGGACTATTGTTAGTATCATGAATAAAAGCAGCTGTGTCAATAGCAGATGGATATGGATTACCCGCTAATGTTGTTGTAGAAGCCGTAACAGAAATAGAAATAGTTCCTGAATTTGGCTTGCCTCTAAAATCATATAATTGATTTGTTATGCCTGTAGAACCTTTCATAGTAAAACCATAACCAGTTGGTAAATTTCCTGAGTTACCAATATGTCCCCAATCATAATAATCAACACCAGCATTATAGGCATATAACCATCTACTAGAAATTACTAAAGGGCTAGTTGTACCATTATTTCCAGTAGTAAAAGAAGCTGCAGTACTAGTAATTTGATGCAATGCAGGATCTGCATTACCAGTCCAATCATAAAAATTGGTATTTGGCCTAAAATCACTATTGCCATTACTATTTATATCTACATTTCCAACAGGTGATCCCCAAAAGTTATATGCCCAATTATGTACAGTTCCACTTTGAAAAACACTTAATTTTCCTATCCCAGAGTTTCCTGTTGTACCACTACCTTGAATTAATTGAGCATCATCTCTTAAATAAAAAGAGGCATCTGCTTCTTCTAAATTTACTTCATCTTCAACATAAACAACTTCGTTTGTAGCATAAATGAAGGCATCATTTCTTACTGTTAATTGCGCGAAAGAAGTATTTAATAAAAAAAGAAAGACAAAGAGAGAGAAGTAAGCTTTCATAGGGTTAAGTGTTTAAATATTAAAATGTTGGGCTAAGCAAATATATAATTTTATTTACGGTTTTACAATGACAAATATATACTCATTTTACGCTATTATGTTTTATGTTTTTCAAAAAAAAATGATAAATACTAAATATTATGATTTTAAAAGTCTATTTAACAAGATTAATAGTAATCTTTATTAATTTTGCTATAATGAAAAATAAGAATATTATAAGTTATCTATCCATTATTTTTGGAGGAGCAATTGCTATATATGCTAACGCAGAAACAGAACAAAATGTATGGCTTTTAATACTTGGAATAGCATTTTTGATGTTTGGTGGTTTTAGATTAAATGCTAAAATACCAAGTAAGACAATTAAGTCAGAAAAAGAGAATTATTTTACTGGAGAAGAAGAATGAGTTTTAAAATTGGAGATATCGTTTTTGTATTAGATGAAGATTTATCAGGGGAAATTATTAAAGTTTCTGGTGATATTATTACTATAGAAGATACAAATGGTTTCGAATTGCATTTTAGTACTTCAGAAATAGTAAAGAAAGAAGATAATACCTTGAAACGGGAAGCCTTTTCTAATAAAAGTATAAATCAAGTTGTTTCAGAAAAAACATCTGAAAAACGTAGAACGCAACCAAAAATTAAACCCAAAGAACGTTATCAACCAACAATGGAAGTCGATTTGCATATCCATCAGCTGGTAAAGTCTGAACGCGGTATGAGTAGTCACGATAAAAAAACATTACAGTTAGATACAGCAAGGCATAAGCTAGAGTTTGCTATGAAAAAGAAAATACAAAAAATTGTATTTATTCATGGAGTAGGCGAAGGCACATTAAAATTAGAATTGCAATACCTTTTTGGTCGCTATAACAATGTTAAATTCTACGATGCCGATTATAGAAAATATGGACAAGGCGCTACAGAAGTTTATATACTACAAAGTATAAAACCTAACGGTTAGAATGTAGGCGTTACTTCCCTTGTAAATTGATTAATGCCTGTTGCATTTTCAAGTAGTCCAAAATTTAAAAAATCTTGATTTAATACAGGTAATGATAAATCTGTAATTACTAATTGTAATTCGAAAGTTTGAGAGATAGTATGGCTAGAATATGTAACAACCTCAAAAGAAGTTGTTATCATTTCATTTAAATAATCTGGACCAATATTGTTATCTGTAATATCATCTGTAGGATTTAAATCATCAATAGCACTTACTTCCTTTATAGTAAGAATACCATCACCATCATCATCAGGATCTAAATAATCTGGTATGTTATCAGGATTTGCCAAGGTAGCATCAGAGTTTTGAGCTAGTGATAATCCGTCAGCTTCAGTATAGTTTGGTTGCTCGGTTATTGTTTTTACATTATCACCATCATCATCATCATCTAGATAATTAGGTAAACCATCACCATCTGTATCATCATTATCTAAATTCCCATCTCCATTAATATCTTCAAGTTCTGCAGGAATACCATCATTATCATCTTCAATTAAATTAATTGTAAAAGTAGCAGTTCCGCCACTTGCGGTATAATCTTGGGTAATATTTATACCAGAAGCCGGTACATCGTTACAAAAAATATTAGCTGGATTGGCATCATAAGTTCTGTAATTAAATCTATTAATAGTACCTATAGTAATACTTTCTTCTACATTAACTAGATTTACTAAAAGCGGATTAGTAGCATCAACTTCTGTTAAAAATAAACTTTCTAATGTTGTAACTGGAGAGTTGATTTCTAGTGATAAAGACTCATTAGGATCGGTTTTAGTATTAAATACTAATAATTCTCCACAAGTATCAAATGTTGCATCAAATTCAAGTTCTTCTGTAATAATATCACCATCATTACATGAAAATAGAATTAAACCTATAACAAAAAGGGACAAAATGTTTTTCATAGAATAGTATATTTTCAAGCAAAAATAATAGAATTGTATAAATGATAACGTAGCTTAAAGGAATTAATTTTATTTCACTTATTTTTACTGCCTTAAAGCCAGATATAATAGGCTTTTTGATTAATATTTATAAATAATGAAGTCTATATATTTTGATAGTGCTGCGACTACACAATTAAGAGAAGAAGTTGTTACGCGTATGACAGACGTAATGAGAGAATATTATGGTAATCCTTCATCTACACATAGTTTTGGACGATCTGCTAAATCGCTAATTGAAAATACAAGAAAAACAGTTGCCAAATATTTAAACGTTTCATCTGGGGAAATCGTTTTTACATCTGGAGGTACCGAAGCAGATAATTTAGCACTTAGAAGTGCAGTAAGAGATTTAGGTGTAAAAAAAATAATAACGTCACGTATTGAACACCATGCAGTGCTACATACGGTAGAACAATTAGAAAAAGAATATAATGTTATTGTTGAATATGTAGATTTAGATAGTGAAGGACATGTAAATTATACACATCTAGAAGACTTATTATCGACTCCTGAAAAGAAGTTAGTTAGTTTAATGCATGTAAATAACGAAATAGGAAACCTTTTAGATATTAAAAGAGTAGGTGACTTATGTAAGGCAAACAAAAGCTTATTTCATAGCGATACTGTACAATCTTTTGGTCATTATGAAATTGATCTTCAGGATATAAATATTGATTTTATGGCAGTAAGTGCTCATAAATTTCATGGGCCAAAAGGAATTGGTTTTTCTTTTATTAGAAAAAATTCAGGACTAAAACCATTAATTTATGGAGGTGAACAAGAACGTGGTTATAGAGCAGGAACAGAATCTATTCATAATATTGTAGGTTTAGAAGAAGCATTAAAACAATCTTTCGATAATTTAGAAACAGAAAGCACATACATAAAAGAATTAAAAAAGTATTTTATAAAATCATTATCAGAAACTTTTCCAGGAGTATCTTATAATGGCAGTAGTGCAGATTTAGAAAAAAGTAGTTATACTGTGTTAAGCGTTTGTCTTCCTGTTGCTCCAGAAAAAGCATCTATTTTATTATTTCAATTAGATTTAAAAGGTATCGCTTGTTCTAAAGGAAGTGCATGTCAAAGCGGAAGTACAAAAGGCTCACATGTTTTAGCAGAAATTTTAAGTGAAGAGAATATGAAAAAACCTTCAATACGATTTTCATTTAGTAAGTATAATACGAAAGAAGAAATAGATTATGTTATTGAAGTATTAAAAGAATTTTTATAGTATAAGTCTCTTACAAATTGTAAATTGTATATAGATTGATAGCCTTTTCAAAACATGTTAATACATTAAAACCACTCTTATATTGGTTTGTTTCTGTTACTTAGTATTAAAGTAACAGGGCAACAATTATCTCAAAAATTTATTCATTATGGTAAGCAAGATGGGCTAAACCAGAGTAGTGTTAACTTTATTTTCCAAGACTCGGAGAATTATCTCTGGATTGCAAATTTTGGTGGTATTAATAGATTTGATGGTTATGAATTTACATCTTATATAAATGATTTTGATAATATTAATTCTATACCAGATAATTCCGTTTGGTCTATTTATGAACGTAAAGACAAAACATTATGGTTTGGTACTAAAGCAGGATTAAGTAAATATAATAGAGAACAAGATAATTTTAAGAATTATTTTATTAGAGAAACAACAGCATCTTTAGGAACACTTTCTATAAAAGCTCTTTTTGAAGATTCAAATAAACGTTTTTATGTTGGTACAGAAGGCGAAGGATTGTTTTTATTTAATGAAGAAACAAAAACTTTTTCTAATGTAGACTTAATTCCAAAAAACGCAAAAATAAGCGCGATTTCTGAGGACAATACGAAAAACTTATGGATTGCTACAGAGAATTTAGGTGTTTTCGTTATAGATAGTAATCGATTAAATTCCAACAGTTTATTACAATCTAATATCATACCAAGTGAAACAATATGGAGTTTACTTTGTGATACTAAAGGATATATTTGGCTTGGTACCGATACAGATGGCTTACTACTTTATAATACAAAATCTAAAACGACGATAAACTTTAAGAATAATAAAGAAAAATACTTGTATGATTCTGGAAATAAAATAAAAACAATTGCAGAAGATAAGAATGGAAGAATATGGATAGGTAGTGCTACTGAAGGTTTAGCGTATTATTCAAAAACGAGCGCTGTTTTTTTTCATTACAAAACGAATCCATTTGATTCTAACTCATTATTTGACAATGATGTGAGTAGCCTCTTTTTTGGAAATAGTAATGAACTTTATGTTGGTTTATACACTAAAGGTTTTAATAAATTAATTACAACTCCTTTTTATGCAATTAAAAATAATGTAAAAGATGATAATACATTAAGTAACAATAATGTCTATTGTATATACAAAACAAAGGATCAAATATTATGGATGGGAACTTTTGGCGGTGGTTTAAATAAGTATAATCCTAAAACAAAACGTTTTAAACACTATAGACATAATGAGAATAATTCATCGTCAATAAGCCATGATTGGGTTCGTATTATTTTTGAAGACAGTAATAATACACTTTGGGTTGGTACTTGGGGTGGCGGATTAAATAAATTTGACAAAACAACAGAAACGTTTAGACGTTACTTACCTAATTCTAATACCATTAATAGTATTAATCATAATATTATAACAGCTTTGTTTGAAGATGAAGATGGAAAACTATGGATTGGTACTTATGGTGGTGGAATTAATATTTACAGGCCAGAAACCGATGATTTTATATCTATTGTTCATGAAAAAGACAATATAAATTCTATTAGTGACGACCATATAACCTCTTTTTTTCAGGGAGAAGATGGTCTTATTTGGATTTGTACTTATGGTGGTGGCATAAATTCCTATGATAAAAATACAAAAACATTTAAACGGTTTCTTCCTGACACTAAGAAGTCTTTTAGCTTAAATAATCATAAGCCTTTACATATATACAAAGAACCAGATAGTAGTTTTTATTGGGTAACAACACTTGGAGGCGGCATAAATAAGTTTTTTTATAAGACAGATAAGTTTGAAAACTATACAGAAAAAGATGGACTTTCAAATAATTCTACAATGGGAATGCTTAAGGATTATAAAAATAATTATTGGATTAGTTCTAATAATGGTATATCTCAATTTAATCCAAAAAATAAAACGTTTCAAAATTATACCACAGCAGATGGTTTAGCAAGTGATGACTATAATCTAGAAGCCTATACACAAACTAATGATGGTACCATGTATTTTGGAGGTAAAAATGGGGTCACGTTTTTTAATCCTAAGGATATAAAAAAAGAGAGTACCTTTCCTAAGGTTGTAATTACACGTATAAAGGTAGAAGATAGTATATATAATCTTAATTCTAAAAGTGTCATTGTACCATATAAAAATAGATTATTACTAAACTACGCTGTTATTAATGCAAATAATGTTAGCAATATTAAATATGCTTACCAATTAGTTGGTCAAGATAATCAATGGCGAGAAATGGGTGAAATTAGGTATTTAGAATTCACCAATTTACAACCTAAAAATTATGAGTTAAGAATAAAATCTACTAATAGTAATGCTATATGGAATAATAATTACTCGAGTTTTAAATTTAAAGTAACAGGACCATGGTATATGAGTTGGTATTTTAGAGCTGGAACTTTATTATTTATACTACTTTCCGTTTTTAGTTACTATAAAATAAAATTAAATACAGCTAAGAAAAGAAATATTGAATTAGAACATAAAGTAGAAGCACGTACAAAAATAATTAAAACAAAAAATATTGCATTAGCAGAGGCCAACGAAAAAACTATAGAAGCTAATGAAAAATTAAAGGATCTAAATGAATTAAAAGACAGAATTCTATCGATAGTATCTCATGATATGAAATCTCCTTTATTAAATTTAGGAACTTTATTGGTGATTTTTGAAGACACAAATGAAGCGATTACAGAAGATGAAATGTCTGAGTATACTGGATTAATACAAAAAGAATTAAGCAAAGTACAAGCATTATTAGATAACTTATTGGTTTGGGCTAAATACCAAATAACTAATGTTAATATAGGGAAAGCAGATGTTGCATTGAATAATATAGTTGATGAATTATATAGTTTATTTGAATCTAAAGCAGCAAAGAAAAACCTTAAATTAGTTAATGCGATTAATAATAATTGTCAATTAAAAAATGATGAAAATATTATTAGATTTATCTTAAGAAACCTAATATATAATGCTATTAAATTTACACCTGAAAATGGAGAAATTAAGGTTGAAAATAAAATAAGTAATGGAATGTATAGTATATCTGTAATAGATTCTGGTGTTGGTATGGATGAAAGTCAACAAAAAACATTGTTTTCTAATAATACAGTTTTATGGAAGGAAGGAACATCTGGAGAATTAGGTACAGGATTAGGATTAATACTATGTAAAGAACTGTCTGAAGAGCTTAATGGGGCAATTAATGTAAATAGCAAAATTGGAAAAGGCACTACAATTACTTTTCAATTTCCAGTTTAACGTTTTCTTAGTTAGTTTATGATTATAATATAGTAATTTCGTTAAAAAAATAAATAGTGTTAAACTATACAACATATATACATAAAACAGCTACAGAATGGGTTACTTTTGTTCATGGAGCAGGAGGAAGTTCATCTATTTGGTATAAACAAATACGTAGTTTTGGATCGCAATTTAATGTCTTAGTATTAGATTTGCGTGGTCATGGTAATAGTAAACCCGCTCTTAAAGATGCTTTTAATTCAAAATATACTTTCGATTCGATTACTAATGATATTTTAGAAGTCATTAATCATTTAAAGATAGAAAAATCACATTTTGTTGGTATTTCTTTGGGTACTATTCTAATTAGAAACTTAGCAGAAAAACATTCCAATAGAGTAAAAAGTATGATTATGGGTGGTGCCATTATGAAACTTAATTTTAGATCGCAAGTATTAATGAAATTGGGTGTTATTTTTAAATCTGTGGTGCCATATATGCTATTATATAAGTTTTTTGCATTTGTTATAATGCCAAAGAAAAACCATAAAAAGTCACGATTATTGTTTGTAAATGAGGCTAAGAAATTATATCAAAAGGAGTTTGTTCGTTGGTTTAAATTAACATCTGAAATTAATCCGTTGTTACGTTTTTTTAGAGCTAAAGACATTAAAATACCTACGTTATATGTTATGGGAGAACAAGATCATTTATTTTTGCCATCTATAAAAAGCATTGTTTCTAAACACATAGAATCTAAGCTATTTGTAGTCAAAAATTGCGGTCATGTTGTTAATGTAGAGCAGCCAGATTTATTTAATACAGAAACTATAAAGTTTATTAAAGCAATTACTTAATAACTCTTTCTAAATTTTTTCTCTACCGAAAAATTTATCAAGTTCATAAAATTGTCATGTACACCTAAAGTGGTATCTAATTTTAATTGATTAATTAATTTTAGTATTAACTGTGCATCAAATTGTAAATCTGGAATTGAGACGTATTTTTCAAAAACAGAGCCAATAGTCTTATAGTACAATTGTTCGAAAGAATTTAAATTACTTGGTTTTTTAGTAATGTATTGATAATCCTTAATTGCAAAAGATTCTAAAACATTGCCTACATATTCTTTATGAAGTATTTGTTTTGGATTTACAATATTAAGTTCTTTAATTTCTGGATGTTCAGCAGCATATAAAATTGCTTTCGATACAAAATCTACAGGTACTATATTAAGTCCACTATCCTTATCAATCCAAATTCTAAAAACATCTTTAAATTTCTTAGCATATTTGTCTAAGAATATAGGCCAAGAATAAAAAACATCAAACTTTGGTGTTTCATAAAAAGGCGCATCAATTAAACGTCCACAAATAATACTAGGTCTTAATATTTGAGCAGAAATATTAAGATTCTCGCATGTTTTCTTTACAAATTGTTCAGCTTCAAATTTAGATTTCTCATAAGGGTTTCTAAAAGACGATACATCATATTCTGCAATAGTGTCTTTTACTTTATGTTCTTGAATTCCAAATGAATAAGCTGTGCTTATATATAAAAATCGATTAACTTGCTTAGGAAGATTAGTTAATAACTGTTTAGTTGCTTTTACGTTTTGTTCTTGTACTTTATCTTCTGTTTTATTAGCATTAGATAGGTTTGTAGAACCAGCACAATGTATAACAGTATCAAAGTCATACTTATTTAAAATTGTTTTACTAACAGATATTAAATCTCCAGTAATTACCGTGATTTTTTTTAGGCAATCTTCAATACTAAAGGCATTAAGGTATTCTGGACGTGAAGGCGCTTTTAAAATAGACAATAAACGCTCTTGAGCCGTTGTTTCATTATCACGAATGAGTACAAACAAATGGTTTACTGTTTTATCTATAAAAGCTTTTTTGAGCCAGTCGAATATAATGTGACTTCCTACAATTCCAGTACCACCAGTAAGTAAACAATTCATAGTTTAAGTTTTGTTTGACAAAGTTACAATTAACTTTGCTGTAAAACTTCTATTTGATCTAAAATTGCTTGAGCTTCAGCTTGCTTTATATCGCTTTCTGTTCTATTTTTTGTAGACAGTTTATATGATTCTTCTAAGAGTTTTTTATACTCTTCATGTAGCTTATCAAGTTTACTTTTTGTTTTAAATAATCCAAACATCATCTTTTTTTTACAAAATTATATTAGAATAAGGAATAATTTATTTAAGGTTTTGTTAATTGTAAGTCTTTTAACTATACTAAGACCAAAGAGATAACCTGTGAAACGAATAATACTATATTCAATTATGATTTATGTTTTAAATACTGTTTCAGTATTTGGACAAAAACCTTTAGTTAATATTGCGAAAAATGATACGATTAATACATTTAATCGAGGCATAAAACAGGTGAATAAATGCACACCTTGGCATCATTTAAAATGTGTTTATATAACAGGAGTAGAAGTTGCTCAAGATGGTATAGCAGGCAAAGCAACAAGACATTGGTGGAAAAAATCATATATAGGACAAGCTTGTACAGATAAGTATGGTAATACTTTTGGTGATATTTTTGAAGGTTTTTTTGCGATACCACATTATTTAAGCATTGCCATTGTAAATGGAGTTACATATGTAGCTTCTATTTTTATACCGTCAGAGGAAAAAGTAGCTGCAAGAAAGTTAAAAAGAGAAAAACGACGAGCGTTAAGAAGAGAGAGAAAGAGAAGAAGAAGTATGGCCAGATTATATAATTTTTATTAATCTATAAGATAAGTTATTTTATCTGCTTCATAACAGTTTCAGTTACTCTGTCACAACTACCAAGTCCAAACTCAAAAATGTCTTTATCATTAGATATTTTATAAAGTATATTCTTTAGCTTTTCTTTAGAACGGTGAAAGCGCACTCTTACATTAATTTTAGTTGGAGTTATGTTGATGTCTTATTAAGAGGTTTAGTTATGACTATAGCCGCTTTTTTATTGGCTAAGTTATCTAATATTAATAATAAAAAAGCTAATAACTAATGCGATAAAATTAAAAGGTTAATCCCTAATCATCACATAATATTAAAAATTACGTGATGCTATTTTCAGAATAAAAAGGTAATTGTTATTGAGATAGTAAATTACATGTATAAATTACAAATTAAACCGTTCTTTTAACGCCTGTTTTACGCGTTCTAAACCTTCTAATATGTATGTTTTACGTTCTCCAATGCCAATTCTAAAATGGTAATCCATACCATAACAATCTCCTGCCAAGATAAACACACTTTTTTCTGTTCTTAACCATTCTGCTAATTCAGTAGAGTTTATGTCTAAATTATATTTTATAAAGAGCATTCCTCCAGCTTTTGGTTCAGTATATTCAAATAAATCACCATATTGATCTAACCAAGTTTTAACAGCAATTAAGTTTTCATTAAGCATAGTCCTATTGCGATTTAAAATGTCTTGTCTTTTCTCTGGTCTTAATGCTATCTCACCTATATAATGGCTCATAATTCCAGCAGTTATAGAAGTATAGTCATGATAAGCCCATGTATCTGCAATATGTTTTTCTGGACCAATAAGCCAACCTAAGCGCAAACCTGGTAATGCATAGGCTTTAGATAAGCCTCCATTAACCATAACTTTATCGTACATGCCTATAAAACTTTCAATAGTCTTTCCGTTTAATTCGGCACCTCTATAGACTTCATCACAATAAATCCATGCACCAACACTTTTTGCTATGGCTACTATTTCTTGCATTTCTTCACTGGATAAAGTATAACCAGTTGGATTATTTGGATTGCAAAGTGCTATCATTTTAGTATTTGGTGTTACTAAAGACTTTAGCTGTGCTAAATCCGGTTTCCATTGTTCTTCTTCTTTTAAATGAAAAGCTTTAGGGAAACAACCCATTTCTTCTGCAATTCCCCATATTTGCATATAATTTGGAACCATCATAACAACATCGTCTCCTTTTTCTAAAAGTATATGACAAGCAATAAAGTTTGCCTCTGAAGATCCATTAGTAACTAATACGTTTTCTTCATTTACACCATTATACATAGCACTAATTCTTTTTCGTAAAGGGATAGAACCATTAGTTTGTCCATAGCCTAAAACGGTATTTGTAAGTGTCTCTATTTGAGATTTATCTAATAATTCATTTAATGTATATGGGTGAAAACCGCTTTCTGTTAAATTATAATCTACAGTGTTTTCAAATAAAGATTGTACTCTTTCTAGTTCAAAAATTGGAATATTCATAATATTTATTTTTTAAAGTTTGTATAGATAGCTTTTGCTATCATTATGTCTTGTACAGCAACTCCCGTTAAGTCCACAATACTAATTTGTTGTTCGCTAGTTCGTTGTATAGATATGTCTTGGATAGCATTACCAAGTTCTAAGACTTTTTCAGGTAATAATTTGCCGTTTTTTACTGCTCTATATATTTCTCCTCGGCTTTTGCTTTGCGAAATGCTATCTACAATAAGAATATGTGCTTTGGCAACTAAATTACTTGTAAGCTCTTGTTTTTTAGAAGTGTCGGACCCTACGGCCGTAATATGTGTTCCTGGTAAAATGTCTTTAGAAGATAATAATGGAGTTTCTGATGGAGTAGTGGTAACAATCAAATTAGAATGCGCAGCAACTTCTGCCGGATTTTTTGCAATTTGTATATTAAAGTCATGATCCAAATTGGACTTAAATTTCTCTATGTTTTTAACGTTTCTACCCCAAACCCATACCGTTTTGCATGGTGTATGTTGCTGTAGGTATTGTAATTGTAATTTTGCTTGAATACCAGTCCCTATAATACCAATGGCCTTTATCTTTTTTGGAGCAAAATATTTTGCTGCTAATGCACCAGCAGCTGCTGTTCTAATATCTGTAAGATGGCCTTCATCTAATAAGAAAGCGATTGGTTGCCCAGTTTTTTGGCTAAAGAGTAGCATTAATCCTTGGCTGGATGCTATACCCAGTTTTGGATTATCATAAAATCCAGAAGCAACTTTAATTACATAATACTCATCATTTTTAATGTAGCCATATTTAATATGAGTTTCTCCTTTGGGTTCTTTAAAAAGCAATTCACCAACAGGAGGAACAATAGTATTTCCATTGCTATATGCAACAAAACCTTTTTCCATAGCTTCAACAACATCAATATCTTGTATGAGTTGTTCTATTTCTTTTTTATGAATAATAGTGACCATAATTATGTGAGATTTCTGTTAGTAAATTGCTGTTTATTTTTTTTCCTGTAATTACTAAAACTACATTTTGTCCTCTATATTTTTTTGATGTTAATAACGGAGATACTGTAAGTGCACAAGCTGGCTCAATAATAATTTGATGCTTTTTTATAATAAATGCTAATGCTTTTTTTATATTTTCTTCTGTAATAAGTTCAAAGTTTGAAATCAAGTTTTTGCAAATGTCAAATGTTATAGCATTGGGTTGTATTCCACCTGCCGTAGCATCAGAAATAGTTTTTAAATTACTAGGCGTGACAATAGCTCCTTTTTTTATAGAATGATACATTTCTGAAGCATTAACTGGTTGACAACCTACTATAGTAATAGTATCATTATTGGAATAATAAGATGCAATTCCTGAAATTAATCCACCACCACCAATAGGTGCCATAATTGTATTAACTTCAGGGAGTTGTTCTTTTATTTCAAGGGCAATAGTGCCTTGTCCTTTTATTATTTCTATATCATTATATGGATGAATTAAAACACCTCCAATTTCATTTGCATAATTAGTAGCTTTAATCTCAGTTTCCATGCTGTTTTTTCCATAGATTCTCTTTTCTATAGGGTATTCTTCTAGTGATTTTATTTTTACTGTACTTGTTCTTTCTGGAAGAAACAAAATGCCTTTAAAGCCATTTTTTTTTGAAGCATATCCAAAAGCTGCTGCATGATTTCCTGTTGAAGCTGCAACAAATGGCTTATTAGATTCTTTTTGATTAATAGAATTTAACTTGCTTAATACACCTCGTATTTTAAATGATCCTGTACGTTGTAAGCTTTCCATTTTTAAATACACATTAGCTCCAGAGATTTTACTTAATTCTGGAGAAAACATTAAAGGTGTTTTATTAATACCATCTTTAATATTATTATATGTTATTTCAATATCTTTTTGCGATATCATGGTATTCAATTTGGAAATTTTTGATCTATTGTTTTAATAAATGCTTTTATAAGCTTCACTGAATTAATATAAAACTCAGGATTTGTTACTTCGAAATCATCTGTAGCTTTATGATAATCTGGATGATCTTCTTCACTAAACGTAATATTAGGAATTCCTCTTTCGAAAAAAGGACCATTATCTGATGAATACATCCAATAATCTTTTGTTTTATCATTAGGATTATCATGTCCATATGAAACAACTAGAGAGCTTTTTTCTGCAACAGTGGCAATAGCGGTTTTAAATTGAGGATATGGATAAGTACCAACAACATAAATTTCATTATTTAAATTCCGACTTATCATATCAAAATTAATGTATAGTTTAATATCTTTTAATGGTATATAAGGTTCTTTTACAAATGATTTTGAACCATGTAATCCTAGTTCTTCCGCATCAAAAGCAGCAAAAACGATAGAATGTTCGGGTTGGTTTTTTGTAAAATAGTTTGCTAAATACAATAATGCAGAAGTTCCAGATGCATTATCATCTGCACCATTATAGATAGTGTCATTTATAATCCCTAAATGGTCATAATGAGCACCAATAACGATATATTTATTAGGAAAAGTTCTGCCTCTTAGATGGCCAATAATATTAACGCCTTCTCTTTCTTTTTTAGTGTTTTCATCTTCGAAAGTGAAAGGAGTTATGTAACTATCGTTTAATTTCTCTAAACCAATTTTATTAAAGTAATTTTTAATTAAATCTTGAGCCTCTTTATTGTCGCCAGTTCCACGTCCTTTAAAAGCATTAGAGGCAAGTCGTTTTTGGATATCTAGAAGTTCTGAAAAAGAATTAGTCGTTAAGACCTTATATTTTTCAATTTCTTCTATAGTCATCCAATGAATATTATCTGCTGGAGCTGCTTCTAAGGTATACCAATAAAAATCTAATGGAATATCCATTTCCTTATAATAGGCTAAATACTTTTTGTGTTCTTTATGATCTTTTGGGAAATCTAATGCTGCCTGGTCTCCTCCAGACCATGAATGAACTCCTAGTTTAGCTGTAGAATGAGCAGCACGATTTTTACCCGCTAAAAACATATCTGTTCCTCCAGAAGCAACCATTCCATTTTCGGGAATGTAAGTATTAATATTATGTTTTCTAATCTCTTGAGAAGCAGCAAGGTTAACCTCGTCATCTAAAGAACCAGGTACTTCTTCCATAACTAATGTAGTAATTGTTGGATTTGCTTTAAAAACCTTAGAGATATCTTCTAAAGTGTTAGAATATATTACCCCTTTCATATATATGGTGTCTTTTTCTACTTGATTTTCCTTAAAATAGAACTTTGCAACTTGGTCGCCTTCCATTTTTAGTAATACATTTTGACCAAAAGCGCTATTATATAAAACCTCTGGAAAGAAAAATATAATAGATAGTATAATAATAAATATTATACCTAAAATGATACTTGTTTTCTTCATAATCTTTGTGTTATAGTATTATAATATTTTAAATAAAAAAACCTCCGTATACCAAAATCAAATTGAATTGATTTTAAGGTATACGGAGGTTTCCGTAAGACATTCTCTTATTTTTCCAATAGTCTTCCTTAAAGCTAAAAAATAAGAGTGTAACTTAATAGTTACTTTATTTCAATAGTGTAAATATATAAGAAAAATATTAAATAGCCTTAAATTTATTTTTTGAATAAAAAATATTAAGCTTTATTGGATTGCTTTATTTGTCTGGTATTCAGATAAGTATTCTATTGCTGAAATAAGTGTTTAACTATTGTTTTTGCAGCAATTTCACTGCCTTCTATAGAAGGATGAAAACCATCAGAACTGTAGTAATTTTTCTCTTTTGAAAAATCAATGTGTTTTTTCCATATTTCACCTACGGGTAGTAAAATTGAATTGTTAATTTTTGCCGCATCTTTATGGTTTTTTATAACATCATCAAATGTATAGTAATAGTTTAAAGACGGCCAAACCATAAAGTAACATAGTTTTGCACCATTTAATTTACATAAATTACTATACTTTTCTCCGTAATCAATTAACATTTTTCTACCATCACTTTGTGATGATGGTCCTTGTTGTATAATAACATAGTTATATTTTTTACTTGAAATCAATTTTTGAACTTGCCCATTATTCCAATGATCTACAATAGCATAATTAGGAAAAGCAATCATTTTAGTATTAACTTTTATGCCTTTTTGCTTTGCATGTTTTTTTACAAGCTTTGGTAAATTATTTGTGTAAGTAAGACTGTTACCAATAAATAATATATTATAGCTTTTATTATCATCTATTTCTTGTTGACTATATACATTAGAAAAAGTAATTAATGACGCGAAAAATAAAAAAAATAATTTCTGCATATTTTTGAGTTTTTTTTGTTCCAATTGTACGCTAATATGTTTTTTAAATACCATTTTGTAACTCGTAGTATTTTCTATAGTCTCATTTATATTATTACTAGCAATTTTTACTACCAATATCTAAGTGCTTTACCATTCTCCAGGTGTTCTTTTAAAGATTCGTGAATCAAGTACTTCCATCCACCAATGAAATTATCTCTTTTAAAATCTGGATTTGTAAAAGTTTCAAGTCCCTCATGTATTAGTTTTACTTTGGTTTTATCTCCAAAAGATAATAATTCAAAAGTAACAAAAGAAATCCCAGTATATCCCTCATATTTCCATGAGTATCTTAGTTTTTTATAAGGAATTACTTCTAAAACCTCGCATAAGTGTATATAACGTTTCTTTTCTTGGCCGCCTTCAAATTGAAATTTACAACCTACTTCAGGTTTAAAGTCAGCGATATCAAAATACCACCTTTTCATTAACTCTTTTTCTGTAATTGAACGCCAAACAAGTTCTAATGGAGCATTGAATTCTTGTTCTATTATTAATAGTTTATTATCCATCTTAAATAGTGTTTATTGTCATTTTTTAGGTTCAGACTGTAATTCGTTTAATAAATTGTCAAGTAGATTTAATTTCTCAGTCCACATTATTCTAAAAGGCTCTAACCAATCTGCTACTTCTGTTAGTTTTTTAACTTCTAGATTACAATAGCGTTCTCGACCTTCTTTTTTAATGGTAATTACACCGCATTCTTGCAAGTATTTAATGTGTAATGATACAGCTTGCCTGGTCATGTCAAACTTGTCCGCTAAGGCATTAATATTTTGAGATTCACTCGTCAATGATATTAGTATATCCCTTCTTGTGGGATCTGCTATAGCATTAAATATATCTCTTTTCATGGTTTCTTAAATTAATACGCAAGTAATTGCTTGCTAATATAAATGAAAGTATTCACTTGCGCAATTTTTTTAATAAATAAAGACCTATAAAATGTATGAGTATGTGTAATGTTAATTACCGAGACGCTCTAACGGTTTCTAGTTTTTATGGATTTGAATTTTTTTCACAAATTCCCATGTATCAAAAATTTGTTTTAAACGCGATTTAAATTCTATAGAATCTTCACTTTTCTCTAATTTAGTAAAGGTATCGTGTAATTCTCCACGAAGTGATGGATGTTTATCAGATACTTTTCTAAAATCTAACCAAGCTTGAATATGTTTATAAAATGCTGATTTAAATTCATCTGGACAATTTGAATAATCCAGAGATTTTAAATTTTTTGTATAGATAGTTATGGTTTCACTTATAGAGATGTTTTTTGAAGCATGATTTCTAATTTCTCCATAAATGCTGTCCTTTTTAAAGATTTCTTTAATACAATCTGTTTCAGTTTTTAGATTAGAAATGTTTAACTTTTCTTCATTTCCCTTACAGCCTAATAACAATAAAAACGATATAAATACAAAGAGAGACTTCATAAGTGATTTTTTTATTTAAGAAACATTGATTTTAGTTATAAAGTATTAGTTTATATCTTTCATGTAGAAAGAAATACTTTACTATTAATACAACAAGTTAGTAAATTTCAATAAGAAATTATTTTTAATACTTATCAATATTAGTTTCTATAATATTTTAAAAACGCATTGTAGTTCTTACATTAAAAACACGAGGTGTTAAGTAATTTGGTATAGCATATTGTCTTTTACTATATACATCTCTTACCCATGTATTAGTAATAGAATTCTGAACATTAAATACATTAAAAATTTCAAATCCTAAAGACAGTGCCTTAAATGGTTTTTTCCAACCACTATCATATTGTTTTTTTTCATCGACTAATACAAATTGAAAACCAATATCTGCACGTTTATAGTCTGGTAAACGTAATTGGTAGTCATAGGGATCTGCATAGCTAGGTGATCCACCTGGTAAACCAGTATTATACACTAAATTTAAATACATTTTAAAGTTAGGTAAATTAGGCACATAATCTTGAAATAAAGCTGCAAATTTTAAACGCTGATCTGTAGGTCTAGCAATATAACCACGATTGTTAATATTTTGTTCAGTTTTTAAATATCCAAAGCTAAACCAGCTTTCTGTACCAGGTACAAATTCTCCATTTAAGCGCATGTCTAAACCATAAGCATAGGCTTTTGCTGTATTATTTGCACTATAACGAATACGAACATTTTCCACAGTATATGGGTTTACATCTGTAAGGTTTTTATAATAGGCTTCTGTTGTTAGTTTAAAAGGTCTATCCCACATTTTAAAACTGTAATCGTTTCCTAATACTAAATGCACAGAACGTTGAGCTTTTACATTTGGTTGCACATCTCCATTAGCATCACGTAATTCTCTATAAAATGGAGGTTGATAATATAAACCACCACTAATACGAAATAACACGTCTTTTTCCCAATTGGGTTTAATTGCAAATTGAGCTCTTGGGCTTATTACTGTTTGAGATTTACCAGATATATTAGAATCTTTTACAGTCCAGGAGTGTGAACGAGCCCCAATATTATACCATACATCTGCATCACCAATTGTACTTCGTTTGCTCCATTGACCATAAACTTGTAATCTATTTATTTGTGTATTATTTCTTGCTTGTACATTATTAAAAGCAGTTATAGGGAATTCATCTGGAGCATACGGCTGATCACTAAAACCGGTACCTGGTGTATTAATAGAAAAACCAGCAGAGTCAATAACTTCCCATTCTATTAAACGATCACGAATGTCTTCATTTGTATATTTTACAGACCATTTAATTTCATTATCATTAATATCTGCAGTTCCTTTGTGTTCTATAGTTGTTATTAAGGCATCTAAATCATTTCTACCATGATTAAGCTGACTACCAATACCTTCAGAAAACTCCACTTCACCTAAGTCTTCACTTCCAATATTACTATTAACTTCTCCTAAACGGTATTGCGCTAAAATATCAAAATGTTCTTCTTCAGTGGTATGGTATGTTGATGCTACTAGACTTAAGTTTACATTGTCATTTAAATCATAACTACCTTGTAAAGCACCAAAAAGTGTTTGATAACTATCGCGTTCTTGACCTTCATAAATAACTAATAATGCTAAAGGATTATCTAAGGTTCCAAAATTTGTTTGCCTAGCTTGTGGTTGATAGTTATATCTGTTTAGAGAAGCGTTACCTAAAAAGCTTAGCTCAAATTTATCTGAAAAGGTATATGTTAAATAAGTCTGTCCATCTATAAATGTTGGATCATAATTAGTTTCTGTTTCTTTAGCTTCTACAAGTAAACTATTATCACGATAACGAACTCCAGTAATAGAAGAAAATTTTGAATCTTTGCTTGCAGATTCTACAGCAACACTACCACCAAGTAAGCTTAAATCTGCTGCTACAGCAAAATCAACAGGTTTTTTGTAGGTAATATCTAAAACTGACGATAGTTTGTCTCCGTATTTTGCTTGAAAACCTCCGGCTGAAAAATCAACGTTTTGTACCAAGTCACTATTAACAAAACTTAAACCTTCTTGCTGACCAGAGCGTACTAAGAATGGTCTATATACTTCTATACCGTTTACATAAACTAAATTCTCATCAAAATTACCACCACGCACAGAGTATTGTGTACTCAATTCATTATTACTACTAACACCTGGTAATGTTTTTAAAATATTCTCTACACCTGCTTGTGCGCCAGGTATTTTTCTTATAACAGCTGGTTCTATAGTAGTAACACCTTCAACATCTTTTCGTTTTCTTCCGTTTACAACAACTGTAGATATTTGAGCTATATCAATTTTCATTACTGGGTTAAACTCAAATGTTTCTCCATTTTTTAAATTAACTTTAATAGATACTTTTTTATGCGATAAATGGGTGTATTCTATTGTAAGGTCTGTATTAGCTGGGACTTTTAGTTCGTAAAATCCATTTGCATTAGTTGTTGTTCCTTTATCTGTTCTAGAAGTTATACTTACTGCTTCAATGGGTACATTATTTTCATCTAAAAGAACACCAGTTATTGTTGCAGTTTGAGCCAAAGCAAAAAAGGGCAGGAGAAAGGCTAAAATTTGTAATAGGTTAGTTTTTGTAGTCAAGATCTTTAATTTATTTTCTATAAAAAGTAGTTTCAAATGTAGTACTATTTCCAACATTATCTGTAACTATTACTTTTAAATTATTTTTAGTGTCAGTACTTATACCATCATTAAAATCGTATGTTAATGTTTTCTTTTTATGGCTATATTCCATTAATATCCATTTGCCATTAATAGTGGCGCGATAACTTGAGATACCAGTTATTTTGTCATCAATCTTCACTTTTAAAAAGCGATATTTACTCATCCATGAACCGTTTTTAAATCTAACAGGTTTTATTGTAGGAGCAATTGTATCTCTAGCTAGAACGTATGTACCTAAATCTTTAGTACGTGTAGTTAAAATATTTCCTTTTCTTTTTGTAGAAGAATAACTTGGGTAATTTTTCCAACCAACTAATTCAGCAATATATAATTGATCAATATTTTCATTTTTATATTGACTAATATCGAAACTAATAGTAAAGTTCTTTTTTACAGGAAGTATTGGTTTATGTAAAGTAAGTGTATCGTTTTTTACAGAAAAATCTATAAAAAAACTATCATAAAAAGTGTTTTTAGGAAAAGTTACACTTATGTTTCCTTCATTTAAATTACAGACTTGATCACATTGCACATAATTTTGCATAACAACTTCTGGTTCTATATCACTTGGAAGCTTATTTAGACCATTAATAGTTAAATCTAAAACGGTTTCATTGCCTTTAAAATCACTAATTTTTGCTTTATAAACTGAAGCTGTATTATCATTAATAGTAATATAGCCATCATCTATTATATTATTATATAAGCTTAATGGATTATTTGTTTCCAAAAACAATTTTTGTAGTCTTTGTTTTTTAGTTTTAAAATGCTCGTAATCTATTAAACGGTTAAGGTGTTTCGTTTCGGCAAAAGAGAAACGTTTAAAGTCAATTTCAAAATTTTCAATGCCATTATAATATGTTTTAATATTATAAACTCCATTTTTATTAGCCGCTAAATCTTGCCTATCTATTGTTTGTATTGCAAAACCAATGGTGCCATAGGCATTTATATCTTCAATCTTATAATTGCCATTTGTTTGTGGGATTAGTCGCAGTTTTTGTTTTTTATTAGACCCATTAACATGAGAGTTTTTACCAATAGGATAGGCATAAACATTAGATATTATAGGTTTTGTTGTGTCTTTGACATCAACACCAAATAACATAGGATTTATAGGCCTTTCCGCATTATCACGAATTTCAAAATGTAAGTGCGGACCAGAAGAGCTACCAGTATTACCAGAATAAGCAATAACATCTCCTTTTTTAATTTTTAAAGCATCAGATGTTGGGAATAATTCAATTTCAAAAGATTCCTTTTTGTATTGTTTTTGCTTTACATAGGCTTCAATTTCAGGACTAAACTTTTGTAAGTGTGCATATACACTTGTATAACCATTTGGATGTGTAACATATAATGCTTTACCATATCCAAAATGAGCTATTTTTATTCGACTTACATAACCATCAGCTATACCGTAAACTTTTAATCCTTCTACACGTTTAGTCTTTATATCTATACCAGAATGAAAGTGATTAGAACGTAATTCAGCAAATGTTCCTGCCAAAATTATTGGAATATCTAAAGGAGATCTAAAATAATCTTGAGGATATGGGTTCTGAGAAAAAACAGAACAACTAAGTAAAAAAAATAATAGAAATATGCGCATAAAAAAGTATTAGTGCTAAAATATACATTTGATTACAATTATACTAAATGAATTTATAAATGCTATAGATCAATTTTTTATTATTTTTTTAGTTAAACTAAAATGTAAATATTCTTAGAGGTACATTTTATATTAAAATTTGCCAAAAAAAGAAATAATGTTAATGAAGTATTTATATGCTTATTTAGTACTTATTTATAAAAGTAAATCAAAGACCAAGCCATAGTATTGATTATAAGGCAACAAAATTTAATATAATAAGCTAGCTTTTTATATTTTAAATTTTATTGAAAAACAATTGTAAAATAGGTCGCATTCTGTTAACTTTGTAAGATAAGTATTGATATTTGTAAATGAGTAATATTGAAGCAATTGTAGATGCTCTTGAGAATAAAATTAGTAAAGTCTTACATAAACAAAGTGTTTTAAAGCAAACTAATTTAAAATTATCACAAGAATTAGAACAATCTCAAAATACTATTCAAAACCAAGAATTAGCAATAGCTGCTTGGCAAGAAAAGTACGAAACACTCAAAATGGCCAATACAATACTTGGCAGTGACAACGATAAAAGAGAAACAAAACTCAAAATAAACGCGTTAATAAGAGAAATTGATCATTGTATTGGACAACTCTCTGAATAAACGTAACATAGCAATAATATGGCTGAAATGCTTAAAATAAAGCTTTCTGTAGCTAATAGGGTTTATCCTTTAACCATTCCACCAAGTCAGGAAGAAGGATTGCGAAAAGCAGCTAAGAAAATTGATGCCATGATTAAGCAATTTGAGCAAAGTTATTCTGTTAGAGATAAACAAGATGTTTTAGCAATGTGTGCTTTACAATTTGCAGCTCAAGTAGAACAGAAAACTTTAGATAAAGAACATGTAAACGAGCACGTAGAGGATAAGCTTAAAGCTTTAAACGAAGTGCTAGAGATACATTTAAGTTCTTAAAAAAATATAAACGTTCTTATAAATAACATTAGGTTACTGCCTACATTAATTATTTTTTTGATAAACTCAACGTTAATTCTTTAAAAAGGGTGAGTTTAAGTTGTAAAAGCGTGCTGTCTTAGAGCAGATACTTGATCAGCTTGTTAGCCCTAAACTTGTTTTTAAGGAGTTTATACAAAACCAAAATTAGTGTAGGCTTTTTTTTTGAAATAAGTAACCGATATAAATATATAATCAAAACTAACTAACATGGATAATACAATTTTATTAATTGTAGCAGGTGTTGCTATTGGTGCCATAATTGGATTTATTGTGGCAAAAATGCTAGAAAAAAACAATGCCTCAAAACTTATAACAGATGCAAAAAAATCTGCTTCAAGTATCTTAAGAGATGCAAAGAATGAAGGAGAAAGCATAAAAAAAGATAAAATATTACAGGCAAAAGAAAAATTTATTGAACTAAAATCTGAACACGAAAAAGTTATTTTATCTAGGGATAAAAAAATGGCTGAGGCAGAAAAGCGTACTCGTGATAAAGAATCTCAAATCTCTAATGAGTTATCTAAGAATAAAAAATTAAATCTAGAAATTGAAGCTAAAGATAAAGATTACAATCATAGATTAGATATTCTAGGAAAAAAACAAAAAGAGATCGATAGACTTCATAAAAGTCAAATTGAGCAATTGGAAGTTATTTCAAGCTTATCTGCTGAAGAAGCTAAATCTCAATTAGTAGAATCTTTAAAAGGAGAAGCTAAGAGCGATGCTATGGCTTATATTCAAGATAAGATGGAAGAGGCTAAGTTAACAGCCCAACAAGATGCAAAGAAGATTATAATTAATACAATACAGCGTATAGGAACAGAAGAAGCAGTAGATAATTGTGTTTCTGTTTTTAATATAGAAAGTGATGATGTAAAGGGAAGAATTATTGGACGAGAAGGTAGAAACATTCGTGCCATTGAAGCTGCAACTGGAGTTGAGATTATTGTAGATGATACGCCTGAGGCTATTATTTTATCATGTTTTGATTCTGTAAGGCGTGAAATTGCACGTTTATCACTTCATAAATTAGTGACTGATGGTAGAATACATCCTGCAAGGATTGAAGAGATTGTAAAAAAGACTCAAAAACAAATTGAGCAAGAAATAATAGAAGTAGGTAAGCGTACTGTTATAGATTTAGGAATTCATGGTTTAAACCCTGAATTAATAAAAATGGTTGGTAGAATGAAATACCGTTCGTCTTATGGCCAAAACTTATTACAACACTCACGAGAAGTAGCTAAGTTGTGTGGAGTTATGGCAGCAGAATTAGGTTTAAACCCTAAATTAGCAAAAAGAGCAGGTTTGTTACACGATATTGGTAAGGTACCAGATGCTGAAGCAGATATGGAAACACCTCATGCTATTTTAGGTATGCAATGGGCTGAAAAGTATGGTGAAAAAGCACAAGTTTGTAATGCTATTGGAGCACACCATGATGAAATTGAAATGACCTCTTTATTATCACCAATTGTTCAAGTTTGTGATGCTATTTCTGGAGCAAGACCTGGAGCAAGACGACAAGTATTAGATTCTTATATTCAACGTTTAAAGGATTTAGAAGATGTTGCTTTTGGTTTTCAAGGAGTGAAAAAAGCGTATGCTATTCAAGCTGGACGTGAATTACGTGTTATTGTTGAGAGTGAAAAGGTAAATGACCAAAATGCTGCAGATTTGTCATTTAATATCTCACAGAAAATTCAAACAGATATGACATATCCTGGTCAAGTTAAGGTAACTGTAATTAGGGAAACAAGAGCTGTTAATATTGCGAAGTAAATAAAAATAAAATTATAAAACCAAATATAGCTCAACTTGTTAAAGTTGGGCTTTTTTGTTTTTCAACAGTTGCTGTTGAAGTCATTTCTTTTGAAAAGAAAAGCGTAAATGTTGTACTCACATTAACTATACTAGAAACTTCTATTTTACCTCCAAATGCTTCTATTTGACTTTTAGTAAGGTATAATCCAACGCCTTCTGCATTTTCATTATTATGAAAAGTTCTATAAAGACCAAAAATGTCTTTTCCATATTTTTCTAAATCTATACCTAATCCATTATCTTCTATTTTTAGAATATTATATGCATCGGTTGTTCTAGATGTTAGATTTATAATAGGCTTCCTATTAGGATGTCTATATTTGATAGCGTTAGATAATAGGTTTTGTATAATGCTTTCTAAATAAGCAGGGTTAAAGTTTATTGATAAATTATCTTCAATATTATTATTAATGGTTACTTGGTGCTCATTAATATCTATTTCTAATAAATTTATGGCTTGTTTTAGATAGGTTTTTAGAGAAATATTTTCTGTAGTAATCTTTTCATTATATTCTACAGAAACAATTTCATTTAAGTTTAAAATAGTTTTACTTAAAGATTGAGATAGAGTACCTAAATAAGTTATAATCTCCTCTTTTTCAGAAATATCATCAGTATCTTGATAAAATTTTAATAAGCTTTTAAAATTCCCAGAATGTTCTTTAAGGTTGTGCGTAACAATATGCGCAAAGTTTTTAAGTTTACTATTCTGTTTAGTAATTAAGCTTAATGTATTGTTAATTCTAATTTCATTTTCAACACGTTCAGTAATATCTGTATGCGTGCCAATAACTCTAACGGGAACCCCATTAGAATCTCTCTCAATTATTTTACCTTTATCAAGAATCCACTTATAAGTTCCATCATTACATAATACACGATGTTGATTTTGATAAATAGGGCATAATCCATTTAAATGATCTTGAAAGTCTTGAAAATATTTTTCTTTATCTTCAGGATGTACTCTATCATTCCAATCTTGTGAATTTGTACCAAAGTTTTTATCATCGTCAATATAGCCAAGAATTAACTTAGACTCTTTAGAGTATGAGACTATATCTTCATTGGTGGTGTTGTCCCAATGCCAAACACCAACGTTAAAGTTCTCAAGAGCAAATTGCCATTTTAATGTTTCAAAATGGTCAATATTGGTTTGATTTTTATTTAGTATAGAAGCTTTATCAACAAGTTTCTTCATAACAACATTTAATCTGGGTCTATCAAATATATTAATATAGTAAGATTAAAGACTCATATTACCGTTAAATATAGTTAAATGCCGATAAAAAGCTTTAAATATCGATTAAGTGCTATTTTCTTGGGTGAAAACTTTGCATAACATCTTTTAAATGACTATTGTCAACATGCATATATATTTCGGTAGTAGTAATACTTTCATGACCTAGCATAAGTTGTATAGCTCTTAAATCTGCCCCATTCTCCAGTAAATGAGTGGCAAAAGAATGACGAAAAGTATGTGGAGAAATAGATTTTTTTAAATTAATTTTTATAGCTAAATCTTTAATAATTGTAAATATCATAGCTCTAGTTAGTTGTTTGCCTCTTCGGTTTAAAAATAGAGTGTCATTATATTCCTTAACTACAGGTTGATGATTCCTGATGTCATTTCTGTAGATATTAATGAATTTTTGAGTTGCTGGTATAATTGGTACAAAACGTTGTTTATCTCCTTTTCCTGTTACTTTAATAAAGCCTTCATCAAAAAAAAGATCTGAAATTTTTAAATTCGTTAATTCACTAACACGTAAACCACAACCATACAAAACTTCTAGAATTGCTCTATTACGCTCACCTTGTGGTTTACTTAAATCTATTGCTGCAATAAGCTCATTTATTTCAGTTTCACTTAATGTATCGGGTAGTTTTCTTCCAATTTTTGGTGAATCTATAGTGTCTAAAGGATTTGTTTCTCTATAATCTTCAAATACTAAATAATTAAAAAAACCTTTAAGTCCAGAGATAATTCTTGATTGAGATCTAGCATTAACAGTTTTGGCTATAGTATATATAAACTGTTGTATGGTTTCTTTTGAAATTACTGTAGGTGAAACAGTAATATTATTTGAGTCTAAATAATGAATTAGCTTTTTAACATCAAAACTATAATTATTAATAGAGTTTTGAGAAAGTCCGCGTTCAATTTTAAGATAAAGTTCGTAATCTTTTAAAGCATTTTTCCATTTCATGGTATAAATATATTGAAAAGCATTTTTTTATTTGTGATCTTTTATTCAATAATTGATTAATTTGTTAAACACCTGTTTGTCAAGTTGTTGTATTGATTGCTTGTGAGTTTTGCTCCTATAAGTTTGGTAGATAATCGGATAATTTATACTTTGGACGAGTTAATCAATTAAAATTAAAACAATTAAATTATGAAAAAAGTATTTTTAACAGCTGCTATTGCTGTTTTATCATTCGCTACAACACAAGCGCAAGAGATTAAGTTTGGAGTTAAAGCTGGAGTAAATGTTTCTAAATTCGGTGGAAGTTTACCTGGAGTTATTGATTTTGGGTCTATAGACTACGAATATAGAACATCATTTCACGTTGGAGGTCTTGCAGAGATTATGTTATCAGATAAATTTGCTTTGCAACCAGAACTTTTATATTCTTCTCAAGGTTCAAAGATATCAGAAGTAGATGGGAATTTTAATTCTGAATCTATTCTTAAGTTAGATTATGTTAATGTGCCAATTATGGCTAAATTTATGCCTTTTGAAGGTTTCAGCATTGAAGCAGGACCTCAAGTTGGTTTTTTAATTTCTGCTAAAGAAGATTATACGGATTCTGATGGTGATGCTAATGAAGATGGTATTGATATTAAAGATGATGTTAAATCTATTGATTTTGCACTTAACTTAGGTGTAGGATATAAATTAGATAATGGAATCTTATTTTCTGCACGTTATAATTTTGGTTTAATAGATGTAGATGATGCTGATGATGTTGATAATGTTGATGATATTTTTGAACCAAAAAATAGAACATTACAAGTATCTGTAGGATATATGTTCTAAAAAATAGACTTAAATATATTTTTAAAACCGAAGCATATGCTTCGGTTTTTTGTTTTTGTTTTGTAAAAACTTAAATATCAATTATTTGTGATATATAATGTAAAATATTGCTTTTTTTACTTGTTTTAAGTCCTTATTGAAATTACTTTTGCGCCCTTAAATTATTTAAAAGTTAATCAATTATGAAAAAATTATTATTTACAGCTGCTATTGCTGTATTAGGGTTTACAAGTGTTAATGCTCAAGAAGATTCTTCTTCTAAAGGAGGTTTTGAAAAAGGTGATGTTTTTATTTCTGGATCTGTTGGTTTTGGAAGTGAATCTCAGGCAGATGATAAAACTAACGGTTTTACAATTGCTCCAAGAGTTGGATTTTTTGTATCTGAAAACATTGCAGTAGGTGCACAATTAAGCTACGGTTCTTTTACTGATGAAACTAAAGTTGCAGATACTACAATAGAAGATAAAGATACTACATTTGGTGCTGGTGTTTTTGGACGTTACTATTTTACTCCAGACAGCCAGTTTTCTATATTTGGAGAATTAGCAGCAGGTATCTCAAGTACTAAGAATGAACAAACGGGTGTAGATGTTGATGCTAAATCTAATGGATTTAATATTGGTATAGCTCCAGGTATTAGCTATTTCGTGTCTAATAACATTGCTTTAGAAGCTTCTTTTGGTGTTTTAGGTTACTCTAGTGATAAAGCTGATTTTGACGGTGCAGAAGCTCGTAACAACTTTAACTTTGGTGTTAATTTATCAGACATCAACTTTGGTATTATATACAAGTTTTAATTAAACTAATTATTAATATTAAAGGGCCGAAACATTTGTTTCGGCCCTTTTTATTTTATCGTTTTATAATTTTATTGGCCTAGTTTTGAAAGTAATTTATTTTTGCAACTTATTTAATTAATTCAATCCTATTTTAACATGAATTTTTTTTTCAATTATTACAATTACACTATTTACAATAACGAATGTTTATTCTCAAGAGGATGATGGTTTAGGTTATTTTCTTTTTGAAGGAAAATTATTTTTAGAAGGAAACTTAGGTTATAATTCTGTAAATGATCAACAAAGAGATATTAAAACAACTGCATATTATGTAAATTCAAAAGTAGGTTATTTTGTAGCACATGACTTTGCTGTTGGTATTGATTTATCTTATTCTCAAACAAATGAGGCATCAGCAGGAGCAGATACAGATGATATAACAAATATTAATGATGGAGTCTTTGGTTGATACTATTTTTTGCCTTTAGGAGAACGATTTAAAGTGTATACAGAATTAGGAGCTTCATATTAAAATATGAAGAAGGTATAGAAGGACCAGTTAATGCTAGTGGGTTTGAATTTGGTATAGATTAGGTATTAACTATTTTGTAAAAGAGAATTTAGCTATTTCATTTACATTATCAGATTTAGCAAATTATAGAACCTTAACTTATGAAGAAAGAGCGATAACTGAATTTGAAACCATAGAAGAACAAACAGTGAGTGAGTTTAATGCAGATATTAATGTTATAAATAACTTTTTTCAAACTGCAAGATTCGGTTTTTTTATGTTATAACTTTCGTATTTTTATACCTATGAAAAAAATTATCATTATTAACGGACCAAATTTAAATTTATTAGGAAAAAGAGAACCTAATATTTATGGAAGCCTTTCTTTTACAGAGTTTTTTGATACTGTTAAAGAAAAATATCCTGAGGTAGAATTATCCTATTTTCAATCTAATATAGAAGGAGAACTTATTGATAAATTGCAAGAATTTGGTTTTAATAGTGATGGTATTGTTTTAAATGCAGCAGCTTACACTCATACATCTGTTGGCATTGGAGACGCTGTAAAAGCAATAGAAACTCCAGTTATTGAAGTACATATTTCTAATACATTTTCCAGAGAGGAATTTAGACATCAATCATTTATTTCTCCAAATGCTAAAGGAGTAATTTTGGGTTTTGGCTTGCAAAGTTATGAGTTAGCGATACAGAGTTTTTTATAATATCTTTAAGTTTTTTAATAGAGTATTAACGCATTCTTATAATTTGTTTATGATAGCTTTGTGATTTATTAACAGCTTTCGAAGATAGTTTTGTAGCATAATTATATTAATCAACATATTATGCAAAAAACTACTTTATTAATTGCATGCATTATTATCTCAGTATTTTCTATGCATGCTCAAATAGCCACTGAAAAACCAAAGGATAAAAAAGTAACCTTTGGTATACGTACAGGTTATGAATTTCAAGTTAACAACAGTAATTTAAACTATAAACTTAATTTGCCATACGTAGGCGCATTTACCGACATTAGACTTAATGAAAAATGGGGCTTATTGCTAGAATTAAATTTAAGGTCTGAGAAAAGAGAAGAGCTTTTTAATAATGGCTTTAGGGCTAATGTTGATGAGCTCTATTTAACTGTACCTGTATTATTAAAATACAAAGCTTTTAATAAGCTTAATTTCTATGCTGGTACACAAGTCTTATCTGCATCTTTAGTAAACCATATTTCTGGATTTAAAAAATGGAATTCTATATTTGGGCTACAATATAATTTGACTAAAAGTGTGTTTTTCGATGGGCGTTTTAGGCATGGTTTTGAAAAAAGAAAATCTACCAATAACTTTCGAGATAATAGAGTAAGTATTGGTATTGGCTATAAATTTTAAGCATAAAAAGACGATTCTTAGCTTCTAAAAAAATAATGAGTTTTAGTTATTCTTTTTTATTTATTGATTTTATGTTCATATGGAAAATAAATTACTTTTTATTGAGTTTAATCTCTATTATTGTTAAAGACATTGGTTTGTATAACGATGTAGGGTTTTTATAAGATTTTCCCCTTTTGCATTTGAGGTTTTTTGTAAAACATTAACTTCCTTTTTTGTTTTATTTATAATTCTTTTGTGAGACTTTTAAGAAGTACTTGAGATAGATTTGCTTTATAATAATCAATTAAATTAAATCAATTATGAAAAAATCATCAATTACTGTATTACTTTTTTTCTTAACTATGTTAAGTGTTTATGCCCAACAAGAAGAAAAATCAAATTCTAAAAAAATCACTTACGGGTTAAAAGGAGGTTTAAATTTATCGACACCAAACGGCTATCTAACAGATAATACTGAATCTAAATTAAGTTTCCATTTAGGTGCATTTGCAGAGATAATACTGTCGGATAAATTCGCAATACAGCCAGAGTTGCAATATTCTATTCAAGGAGCAGAAGTTAACATAAAAACTACCGCATTGGGCAACTTCACTGTTAGTGATACTTATGAGTATATTAATATACCAATCATGGTTAAATATTTTATAACAGAAAAGTTTAATGTAGAAGTAGGACCTCAAATAGGATATTTATTAAATGCAGAACGGGATTATGATATTATGTCTTCTTCTAATTTGTCTTCTTTAAATAATATCACAAAGGATGTTGAAAGAATTGATTTTGGATTAAACTTTGGTCTTGGTTATAAATTATCAAAACATTTAAATGTTGGTGTTCGTTATAATTTGGGGTTAAGTAAAGTGGTAAATTCACCAGCAGTTACACAGCCTAAACCTGGAAAACTTAAGAATAGTGTTTTTCAAGCTTCTATAGGTTATTCATTTTAGATGTAATATTTCTTATAATATTACTATTTAATTAGTTAATCTAAATTTAATTTACTAATAATTTATATAAAGCAGCAAGCTTGGTTTTCTAAAAAAATAATGAGTTTTAGTTTATTGTAGTTATTCTTTTTTATTTAATGATTTTATGTTCATATGGAAAATAAATTACTTTTATGTATCACTGTGTTTTTAGTCTTTAATCTTAACGCTCAAGAAAAAAATAAGACAGATAGTTTTGGAGTTAATGATGAAGTGGAAATTGAAAACGCTCCTAATTTTTATGCTAAAAGATTTTCAGAATACAAACTCAATGATAATTGGAATCTTAGAGTAGAGATGATTCAGCAAAGTGTAGAAGGAAAAACTCTTTTTGAGCTTCCTTTTTTATTTAAACACAATATTAATAATAAGCTTAATATTATAATTGGTCCTGAAATAAACTTACTGAAAGAAAAGGATGGTAATATTGAGCATACGACTTTTGAAGGTGTATTTGGATTGCAATATGATGCAACAAAAAATATTCAGCTCGATGCTCGTTTTAATTACCGTATTAATAATAATGAATTACCTATTCAAAATCATTATTCGACAGGATCTAGGAATACTTTAAATTTAGGTAGTAGATTTAAATTCTAAAAAAAATGCGATTCAATATTGAATCGCATTTTTTATATTTCTATAAAGCAAAAGCTTATAAATGTATCACTTCATCATAAGCATCTGCTACAGCTTCCATAACAGCTTCACTCATTGTTGGATGTGGATGCACAGCTTTTAACACTTCATGCCCTGTCGTTTCTAGTTTACGTCCTAAAACGGCTTCTGCAATCATATCTGTAACTCCAGCTCCAATCATATGGCAACCTAACCATTCACCATATTTAGCATCAAAAATCACCTTTACAAAACCATCTTTTGCTCCAGAAGCACTAGCTTTACCAGAAGCAGAGAAAGGAAATTTTCCAACCTTAATATCTAGGCCTTGCTCTTTGGCTTGCTTTTCAGTTAAACCAACACTAGCAATTTCAGGAGAAGCATAAGTACAACCAGGGATGTTTCCGTAGTCTAAGGCTTCAACATGTTGTCCAGCAATTTTTTCAACACATAAAATACCTTCAGCAGAAGCAACGTGTGCTAAAGCTTGTCCAGGAGTTACATCTCCAATAGCATAATAGCCAGGGATGTTTGTTTGGTAGTAATCGTTTACTAAAATTTTATCTCTATCAACTGCAATACCAACATCTTCAAGACCTATACCTTCAATGTTAGTTTTAATACCTACAGCACTTAAAACTAAATCAGCTTCTAAAACTTCTTCACCTTTTTTAGTTTTTACAGTCGCTTTAACACCAGTTCCAGAAGTATCTACACTAGTGACTTCAGCACTAGTCATTACTTTAATACCGCTTTTCTTGAATGATTTTTCCATCTGTTTAGATACATCAATATCTTCAACAGGTACAATATTTGGTAAATATTCAACAACAGTAACATCTGTTCCCATGGCATTATAGAAATATGCAAACTCTACTCCAATAGCACCAGATCCAACCACTATCATTTTTTTAGGTTGTTTTTTTAATGTCATGGCTTGACGGTAACCTATTACTTTTTCTCCATCTTGTGGTAAACTAGGTAATTCACGTGAACGCGCTCCAGTTGCAACAACTATATGATCTGCAGAATATTCTTTACCATCAACATCTACTTTTTTGCCTGGTTTTAATTTGCCAAAACCATTTATAACGTCAATCTTATTCTTTTTCATTAAAAACTGAACACCTTTACTCATGCCTTCAGCTACGCTACGACTACGATTGACAACAGCATCAAAATCTTTATCATAATCTTTAACTATTAAACCGTAATCATTAGCATGTTTAAGGTATTCAAAAACTTGTGCCGATTTTAATAATGCTTTAGTAGGAATACAGCCCCAATTAAGACAAACACCACCAAGACTTTCCTTTTCAACAATTGCAGTTTTAAAACCTAATTGCGATGCTCTAATTGCTGTTACGTAGCCACCAGGACCACTTCCAAGAACAATAATATCGTATTTACTCATTATGTAATTTTTAGTCGTTTTTAAGAAGCTACGAATTTACGAAACATAGCCGAAATAATAAATTGAAGTTTCATTTTTATTTGTGCGTGTCCTACAAGGTCAGGCTTTTGGCAGTCGCTCTCTGCGAGGAGCTTCAACAAAGCCTCAATCCTTCACGCAAATTTTAACTAAATTATAAATCATCGGTAAAATGTTTTATCGTTTTGGGCTTACTAAATTTGTTTTTATTATATGTTGAAGAGCTTCCTTTTGGTATAGATAAAGATTGCCAATCTCCTTTTTTAATTAGAGTACCAACAAATACAATTTGTCCAACATGATAAGAGTAGTGGGCTAACTGTCTGTTTATAGCTTCAATAACTGTGTGACCTTGATTTCGAATGTAAACAATACGTTCTAAATCACTTAGAGTTAAAGATTTAATAGCTTCAAGTAAACAAATCCAGCCGTTTTCCCAAGTCTTTATTAATTCTTCTTTAGACGCAAATGTACTTTCAAATTCTTGATCACGATGTCTCCATTCTTTTTCACCATCTTCGGTTAAAAAGTTGGTCCATCTTGATAGCATATTGCCAGCAATATGTTTTGTAATTATACTAATTGAATTAGAGTAAGAGTTTGGTGTATATTGTAACTCCTTAAATGTTAATTGTGAAAACGTTTTGTCTCCTAAGCTCTTATAGTATTCAAATTGTTTTACAATACTATGTAGATAGCTATCCATTTGGTTTATCAAATTTTACACTAATAGAATTAACACAATAGCGCGTACCTGTTTCTGTTGGACCATCATTAAAAACATGCCCTAAATGTCCTCCACAATTTGAGCATACTATTTCTGTACGAACCATACCATGTGTTTTATCTAAAACATATTTAACAGTGCCTTTTATAGATTCATCAAAACTAGGCCAACCACAATGCGCATCAAATTTACTTGAGCTTTCAAATAATTGCTGATTACAACCTGCACATTTATAAGTGCCTTCTTCAAAATGAAGATTATATTTTCCTGTATGTGGTCTTTCTGTTCCTTTTTGTCTTAGAATACGATATTCTTCATCTGTGAGTTGATTACGCCATTCTTCTTCAGTCTTTTTTATGCTAAAGTCACTCATTATTTTTCAGGAATGAAGTTTAAAGAGATTCCATTTATACAATGTCTTTTTCCTGTAGTGTCACTAGGGCCATCATTAAAAACATGTCCTAAATGCCCGCCACATGTAGCACAATGCTCTTCAGTGCGTGCGTGACCTAAATTATAATCTACAGAATAGGCAACATTTCCTTTTATTTCTCTATCGAAACTTGGCCATCCAGTTCCTGAATCAAATTTATGATCACTTTTAAATAATGGAGTATTACATGCGGCACAGGTATAAGTACCTTTTCTATATTCTTTATTTAATTTACTTGAAAAAGGTCTTTCTGTTCCTGCTCGTCTTAAAACATAAAATTGTTTTTCTGTTAAAGCTTGTTTCCATTGTTCTTCAGTTTTTGTAATCTCAAATACTTTTTCTTCTTTTTTCGTTTCTTGCGCATTGTTGCTATTACAATTAAATAAAATAAGCGCAAAACTTAATAATGCTATTTTTTTCATAGAGGGTTATGTTTTTCTCCAATAAAATGGAAATCATAATTAATGATATAAAGATAAATTTAAATACCTATTTGTTCAAATTAAAGTCGTTTTTTTAAATAAAAACTAACATTTGGAATAATTTATGTATTACTAGCTAAAAATGCACTTTATAGGTTTATGTATACAGTTTATCGAATAAACACTAAACATTTAGGTTTGCTGTTACAGCTTTTTAGTTCAACTTTTTGTAAATTTAAACACAGATTAATAAAACCATTAACAAAATGAAATACAAATCGAGCATTATTATGACATTAACACTAATCATGTTTTTGTCATGTTCAACAAATCCTTTTACAGGAAAAAGTACTTTAGCTTTAGTACCAAATTCGCAATTGTTCCCTACAGCTTTTGCACAATACAATCAATTTTTAGGGGAGAATAAAGTTATTACAGGAACTACTCAAGCAGATATGATTACAAGAGTTGGACAGCGTATTTCTGTTGCAGCAGAGCGTTGGTTAAATGCAAATGGAAATCAGGGATATTTAAATGATTATAAATGGGAATACAATTTAGTGGAAGACAAAGCTATTAATGCTTGGTGTATGCCAGGTGGTAAAATAGTATTTTACACAGGTATTCTTCCTGTAGCAGAAAACGAAGCTGCAATTGCTGCAATTATGGGGCATGAAGTTGCTCATGCTTTAGCTAATCACGGACAACAACGTATGAGTGCAGGAATGTTACAACAAGGTTTTGCTTTAGCTGGAAATATAGCATTAAATGAAAAAGATAGAAACTTATTTAACCAATATTATGGAATAGGTTCAACGGTAGGCGTAATGTTACCTTTTAGTAGAAGTCACGAAACCGAAGCAGATAGAATAGGTTTAATATTAACAGCTCTAGCTGGTTACAATCCAGATGAAGCCGCTAATTTATGGAGACGTATGGGAAAAGCAAGTGGAGGACAAGCACCACCAGAGTTTTTAAGTACGCATCCAGCAACAACTACTCGTATAGCTAATTTAGAAGCTTTAGCGCCAACAGCTAAATCTGAAGCTAAGAAATTTGGAGTGCAATCTTTTAGACCAATAACTAAGTTTTAATGTTTAGTTAACAATAAATTCTTATTTTCGAAGCCACTTAACCTAACAAGTGGCTTTTTTATTATGTCGAAAATACAAAAAGGGAGTAAAAAATTGCTTAATGCCTGGGCGTTTTATGATTGGGCAAATTCTGTATATACTTTAACTATTGCATCTTCTATTTTTCCAATATTTTATTCAGCACTATTTATAGATAAAATAAAAGTAGTTAATGCTTTTGGATTTGAATTTAAGAGCACAGCGCTTATAACATTTGTTACTGCATTTACATTTTTAGTTGTAGCTGCTACATCTCCAATATTATCTGGTATTGCAGATTATGTAGGTAATAAGAAAAGCTTTATGAAGTTTTTTTGTTATGTTGGAGGAACAGGTTGTATAGGTTTATATTTTTTTGGTATAGATGAAAGTGAAATTTATTACAGTTTACTGTTTTATTTTATGGGTTTAATTGGTTATTGGGGAAGTTTAGTATTCTATAATTCGTATTTGCCAGATATAGCGTATCCAGAACAACAAGACAGTATTAGTGCTAAAGGGTTTTCTATGGGATATATTGGCAGTGTATTATTACTTGTTATTAATCTTTTGATGGTAATGGGAGTAGAGGATGATCAAAAAATGCAAATGATGAGATATTCATTTATAACTGTTGGTTTATGGTGGATGCTATTTAGTCAATATACATTTTGGGTTTTACCCAAAGGAGTATCTAATGGACATAAAGTAACAAAAGCTGTTGTTTTTAATGGCTTTAAAGAATTAAAATTAGTTTGGCGAGAATTAAATAAAAACTTAAGACTTAAACGTTATTTAATTGCTTTTTTTGTGTTTAGTATGGCTGTACAAACAATAATGTTAGTTGCTGTTTATTTTGGAGAAGAAGAGATAGCTTGGGGAAGTGATGCTAATAAAACAATGGGATTAATAACTAGTATTCTAGTAATTCAATTAGTAGCTATTATTGGAGCTATTTTAACTTCAAGGGCTTCTGCTAAATATGGAAATATAAAAACACTTATAGTTGTAAATGCCTTTTGGATGTGTTTATGTTTTTATGCTTATTTTATGAAAACACCAGTTCAGTTTTATATAGCTGCTAGTTTAGTTGGGTTAGTTATGGGTGGTATTCAAAGTCTTGCACGTTCTACATATTCTAAATTTTTACCAGAAACAGAAGATACAACTTCTTATTTTAGTTTTTATGATGTTGCAGAAAAGATAGGGATAGTTATTGGTATGGTTATTTTTGCTACCATTGATCAAATAACTGGTAGTATGAGAAATGCAATTCTATTTTTAGTTATTTTCTTTATTCTAGGCATAATATTATTATTTCGAGTACCAAGGCAAAGTCTTGAAGATTAGTACTAAATTTCTTATGTTTGCTAAAATTTTTTGAATATGAAAAAATATAGTAAGCTTTCAGTTTTATTTTTATCATTATTTGTTTTGGTTCTATCTTCATGTGAGAATGAAGCGTTAGAAGGTTTTGACTCAAATGATGGTAATCCATTTACAAATAGTTTAATAGGGACTTGGACACTTGATGATTTTACTAGTTCTGTTAATACTTCAACAGTCGTTAATGGCATGCCAATCGAATCTGATATTGCAATAAATGGTTTTAACCCCAATTATAATATTACGTTTGCCCAAAATACATTTTCAACTTCTGGAGATTATGAATATTCTGTGGATATAGATATTACAGGTCAACCTACAATGTCTAATAATTATTCTCTTGATAATGTTTCTGGAGCTGGAGTGTATTCTACTAATGGAAACCAAATGACAGTAGATGGTTCTTTTTTTGAATTTAACTTTCAAGGTGTAGATAGTTCTATTTTTGAAGGAGAGCAAACGGTTACTTTTGTGATTTCTAATAATGGGCAAACGCTAACGTTTTCGCAAAATGAAACACAAACGAATAATACTGGTGGAGTTTCTACCACTAGTACAAACATTAGCACTTCAGTATGGACTAAAGTAAACAATAATACTAATACGGCATGTGCTGATGCTACTACATTAGTAAGTCAGGCAGAGACAGCATACAATAATGATACTTCTAATGTTGATTTATGTAATGCATATAAATCTACACTTCAAAATCAAATTAATGCATGTGGAGATAGTACAGGTGAAATACAAACTATAATAGATGGATTAGGAGATTGTCAAGATAATACACAGCCAACATCTGTAGAAATAAGCGTAACTACAGGAACTTTAAATATCGAATTTGATATGGTAGATGTTGTTGTAGATGGAACAACATTAAAAATTACTGGAGAAACTTCAGCTTCAAACCCATATATGATATACTTTGAAGTTGAAGAAGGAGCTACTGGTATGGAAATTATAAATAGTGCTTTTGTATTAACATTATCTACTACAGATCCAGATTATTTTCCTAACACTGCAGGAGTAGATGATTTTACTTCAACAATTACTGAAAATGCTACAGGAACCTTAGTTGGTTCTTTTGGAGGTATAGTTACTAATTCTACTGGAGGTGATTTAAGCCTATCTCAAGGTGTTATTAATATAATGTACTAAAGAAAATAATATTATAAATAAAAATGGCTTTTCTATAATATTATAGAAAAGCCATTTTTATTTATAGGGAATATGATACCTTGCGTAGAATATTAAATATGTTTGCTAAAAAAAATTAAATATGAAAAAACACAGTAAGATTTCAGTTTTATTTGTTTCACTATTCTTTTTAATAATGTCTTCATGTGAGAATGAACCATTAGTAGGTTTTGATTCTAATGATGGTAACCCATTTACAAATAGTTTAATAGGTACATGGGCTTTGTCAGATTTTGATGTTACAGTAAATAATACAAGTGATGTAGGCGGTATGTCAATAGAATCTAATGTTGAGATTGACGGTTTTAATCCTAACTATAATTTAACGTTTGCGACAAATACTTTTACAACAAATGGTAGCTATAGTTATAATACAATTGTGACAGTGAATGGGCAAGCTACTACAGATAGTTATACATTAGATAATGTAACTGGAGCTGGAGTATATTCAACTAATGGTAATGAAATGACAGTAGATGGATCTTTTTTTGAGTTTACTTTTCAAGGGATGGATCTTTCTGAATTAGGCGGTGAGCAAACTGTAAATTTTGCTATATCTGCAGATGGACAAACATTAACATTTACTCAAAATACAACCGAAACAAATAGCTCAGGTGGCTCAACTACTACCTCTATAGTTAACGCAACATCAGTTTGGACTAAAACTAATAATACAAATAATAGCTGTAATGTTGCTTCAAATTTTGCATCTTCTGCAGAAACAGCATATAATAATGATACTACTAATGCAGATTTATGTGATGCTTATAGAGCAGCACTTCAAAACCAAATTAATGTATGTGGAGATAGTACAGGTGAAATACAAGCTATAATTGATGGTTTGGATGATTGTAATGGAACAGGTTCTGGGAATTTACTTTTTTTAAAAAATAAAATTTTTACTTATGCAGACGGTAGTATGGAAACCGAAACTTATAACTATGATGGCAATAAATTAATTTCTATTACCTATTCTGATGGTTCTGCTACAAATTTCACCTATGATAATGATATTTTAACAAGGATAGATAATTATAATGATTTAGGAGGTTTAGGCGATTATGTAATTACGGAATATAACTCGAGTAACGAATTGATTTCTTATACGGTTTATATAACTCCTAATGAAGGGTTGAGATTTGATCTTACTTACAACAGTGATGATACGATTAATATTAAGGAATACTCTGGAGACCATGATTCACAAACAACATTGATTGAGGACGAAACAATTTCAATGCAAAATAATCAAATTACATTTGAAGATGATGTTGATGGATTGGAAGCTACATATAGCTATGATAACAAAAATGGCATTTATAAAAATATTTCTAATCTTAAAACATTGAATCTTATTAATATTGATTTTTCTGGTTATATAGATGGCGGTAATAATAATTTATTAGAGCTCTTAGAAACTGAAAATGGAGTTTCAAATATTCATGAAGAGCATACGTATACATATAATTCAGATAATTACCCTGTTACTTCAACATATAATTTTGATGGGGCTTTTGATAGTACAATTGAATTTATATATTATTAATATATTTTGTAAAAAAGCCGCTTTTCTATATATAGAAAAAGCGGCTTTTTACATACTTATTCTATGATATATCATGATTTAAATCTTAATATAAATCCCAGTTTCCCTTCTTGTAATATGTATAAAGCTTAGGAGAAAAAATTGTATTTACCTCTATACCAGTTGTGTCAACCAATGGTTTTCCAAAGGATGTTATTTGGTTTATAGCATTTTTTGTAAGCCATTTTAATTTTAAATTAGAGAAATTAATATTTTCTAATTGTTCTTTAGTAATTTCATTATTACTAGCTATTGTCCATCCCCATTCTCCTAACGTTAAAACTTGATTGTGTATTGGCATGGTTTCGAAATTAGCTGCTTTTAATGTTTTTTGTATACAATAAAATGCTTTAGTTGCATAATAAGGGCTTCCAGATTGGGTAATTAGTATTCCTTTTTGAGCAAGCCTGTTTTTACATAATCTATAAAATTCTTTTGAATATAATTTGTTTAAATCTACGTTATTAGGATCGGGTAAATCTATAAATATTACATCATAAGTTTCTTTAGTTTTTTCTAAAAATGTAAAAGCATCTTGTGTTATGGTTTTTAATTTAGGATTATTCATTGCATTTTTATTAAGCTTAGTAAAAACTTCATGAGATTTCCCAAGATTAATCATTTCCTTATCGAGGTCAACTAAAGTTATTTTTTCAACTTCATTATATTTAAAAACTTCTCTAGCGATACATCCGTCTCCGCCACCTAAAATTAAAATATTTTTATTTTCAGCGCTTAATTGCATAGGTAAGTGTACCATTGGTTCATGGTACATAAATTCATCAAAAGTAGAAAGTTGTTGATTTCCATTAATGTATAAAGAATGATTCTTTTTCCATTTAGTAATTACAATTTTTTGATACTTTGTTTGTTTATTATATACGATTTTATCTTTGTATTTAGCTTGTTCTCCGTATGTTACTATAGGTTCAGCAAAAAACAAACCACAGAAAATAATTATAGTTGTTATTATATATACAAAGCTTAATACTTTTTGACTTTTTTTATTAATAGCATCTTTTAAAACAATGAATAACCAAAAAGATACAGTTAAGTTTAATAATCCTAAAATAAAAGGAGTATAGGTTAAACCTAAATAAGGAAGGCCAATAAATGCAAAAAACAATCCACCTATTAAACTTCCAAAATAGTCTTTTTCTAGTATGTTAGAAATATTTAACCGTAATTCTTCATATTGATTGTTTATTCTTGTTGCTAGTGGTATTTCTAAACCAATTAATAAACCAATTAAAATTGATAATATATATATTACCAACCATGATATATCTGTAAAACCATAAATAAGATAAGATATAATAGCTGAAAATGACACCAATAAAGAAAGGACGAGTTCTGTTACTACAAAGTATAGTATAATATTCTTATTTATTAGTTTGCTAAAACGACTACCAAGTCCCATAGCAAACAACATAATTGAGACTATAAGTGTAAATTGTAAAATTGCATTTCCAATAAAATAAGACGCTAATGTTGATAAAATATATTCAGCAACAATGCCACTTATACCAGTCGCAAATAAAGCAACTTTAAGCGCAAATGATTTTTGTTTTATAGAGTATTTCAATGTGTTATTTTCCAGTTCCTCCAGACCTTGATCGAGTTGAAGAGCCATTATTGTATCTAGATGAATTTCTTTTAGACTTATTTCTTAAAGTATTCCAACGACTACTATTTTTACTTTTTCTGGTAAAAAATGAAGAACGTCTTTTTTTCTGATAATCACTTCTTGTTCCATAGTTATATTTATTTGAAGAAGTTTTATTACCATAATAGCTTTTACTGCTATTGTTATAAGTTCTATAACTATTATAATCGTTTCTATATACACTACGTCTAGTTCCTAACCAATACCAAAAAAATGGACTTGTTGAATGTGTTCTCCATCTTCTATTTGTTGAAGATGTAGTTTTAGTAGAATCTTGTTTTTGTTCTTCCCATTCTCCATGAGATTCATTTCCAATGGCCCAACCAAAACCTACAGGTTTAGCAACTCTAGATATTTTATTATCATGTTTAGAAATAATTTCCATACCTAAATCATTTTCATGTTTTAAAAAGAAACTCTTATTAACAGATTTCCATTGTTTAGAAGTACTGTATAATGAATCTCCTTTCATTTCTAATACTTTGTATTTATGTTGGTGATTAATAACGTTGTCTTCTTCTGTTATTTTCATATCGTCTAAAATGATAGAAAAATCATTTTTAGAGATACTATTTATAATTTCTTCAGATGGTTCTATAGAAACTTGCTTTGACCTTTTTTCCTTATTCCCACAGGCTAGTATTATAAAAGGTATAACTATAAGTATTAGTCTTTTAATCATTCTAATTATTTTTTATGTTTTTAATTTTTTTTGCTTTTATTTCTTTACCAAGAAACGCTTCATAACTTCCATCATCCCATTTTTCTATAGTAAGAATTGAATCTTTGTAATAAAACATGTAAGAATCTAACGACTCTCTTCTAGTATATGTATTAGGGTTTTTGTAGTTTCCAGAGTAGGTTTCATCTAATACATATGGATTATCTTCAAAATAAATAGTCCTTTCTTGTATTGCATCAATTAGAAATGATTCTTCGATATCTATATTTTCACTGTAAATCACTTCGTATTTACCTTTTATAAGCTCTACTTCAATATATGCTATCTTATTTAAAGATTGTATTGTATATTCTATACTTGAGTTATCCATATTCCAATCATATTCTCCAACTTCTACAATTGTCCAATCTGTATCAAATAATTTTAAAGTGTAATCTAACTTTAATTTGTTCAATGGGAATTCTTCTTTACTATTTCCAAACATATTATATTATTTCTTTATTACAATGGGGGCAAATGCATTTCTCTTGAGCTTTAGATTTTCTAACTTCGTCAATATATGCTGAGCTAATTATACCTGTTGGTAATGCTACAAAACCAATACCTAAAAGAGCTATTATAGCACTCATTATTTTTCCTAAACCTGTAATTGGATATATATCTCCATAACCAACTGTAGTTAATGTTGCAACTGCCCACCAAAGTGCTTCTCCTATATTTTGAAAAGCATCTGGTTGTGCTCTATTCTCTATATTATACATTAATGTAGAAGCTAAAATGAGAAGAATAAAAACTAAAAAAGCCGTAACAATAATTTCATTTTTAGTTTTTGTAATTACAGAACGTATAATTCTTAAAGATTTAAAATGCCTATTTAATTTTAAGATTCGTAATAAACGGAAAAGTCGTAATACCCTAACAATTCGTAGATCGATTTTTATAATGAAAGGAAGATAAAATGGTAGAATTGAAACTAAATCAATAACCCCAATAAATGAAGTTATATATTTTAATCTAGCCTTTGTCTTTGATAATTCTGAATAAATTAAATCTGCTACCCAAATTCTAATTACATATTCTATAGTAAAAAATATAATAGAAAAAATTTCTAAATATGTAAAAAAGGATTTGTATTCTATATAAATACTATTATACGATTCCAATATAATAGCTATTACATTTATAATAATTAATGTAGATATAAAATGTTCTATAAATACGTCTCCAAATGTATTTCCTTTTTCATCGTCAAAATATAAAAACACTTTTTTCTTTAGGCTCATAATTATGATTTCATTTTTGCTAAAAAGCCTCTATGTGATGTGTTTTTTTCTATTCTTTCAGCTTTAAACTGCTCTTTTATCCATAAAATTCCTTCTTTTAAATCTGAAGAATGATTACAAGTAAAAAAATCTAAAGCAACATATTTATGCTCTGGCCAAGTATGTATAGCTATATGGCTTTCTTTTATTACAATTACACCACTAACACCTATAGGTGAAAATTCATGAATAGTAGTGTTTACAATAGTTAAATTCATAATATTGGCAGCCTTTTCTAAAATTTTTTTTATAGAATCTGCAGTATTTATAATTGTTGGATCACAATCATAATAGTCTATTGTAGTTTGGTGGCCTAAGCTACTTTTTTTCATTCTTCAAATATATGTTATTTAGACTTTAATTCTAGTGTAGTATTTGTTACAAAATTATAAGACAAAAAAAAACTCTATTCGTTACAGAATAGAGTTTTTTATTTGTTCTAATGAATTTTATTTCCCAATGCTACCAGAGCCAGTCACTTTGGTATCTTCCCGCTTTGGATTCCCTTTGTATTCTATATCACCTGAACCAGTAACTCTAGCTTTAAGTTCTCCATTACAAACAGTTTCAATATTTCCAGAACCAGTAACTTTTGCCTCTACATCATTTGACTCTAAATTAAACCCATGAAAATCACCAGAACCAGTTACGCTAGCTTTTAAGTTATCTGTTTGCCCTTTTAAAGTCAGATCTCCAGAGCCAGTTACATAAGCTTCAGAATAATTTGCTTTTATATTTAGAACAATGTCTCCAGAACCAGACATTTTAGTTTTAAAGTTTGATGCTTCAATTCTATCTAAATTCATTACATCTCCAGATCCAGATAAGCTTACTTCATTAATATCCTGAAAAGGAATAGTAATTTTAACAGATTTGTTATAACTAGGTTTTAGGTTAATACCATTCTTGGTTTTAATTTTTAAGGTATTACCGTCTACTTCTGTAATAATATAATCTAAAAGGTTTTCTTCTCCTTCAATAGTAATATCGCCTTCATCTCCATTTACTAAGACAAAATCCATCCATCCGGCACATTTAACGGCATCATAATCTGATGTAGACCTTTTTATTGTAGTGACATTTCCATTGCCTTTAATTTTCTTACTTTTCCATTGCGCATTTACACAAGAGAAGCTGCACATTACTAGAGCTATTACTAAAGTTGTTTTTAATGTATTCATAATTTTCGTTTTAATTTTTCCGCGATTGCGTTGTAATTGATTAATAATTGATTGATTTAATTTTTATAAAAAGAAACACTACCATAATCGCTATTAATTTTTATAGTATTTCCTGAGTTTTCTGTATTGTGGTATCCTAAATAATATCTACTTGAAGATTGTACTCTTTTTTTAATAAATTCAAACGCATCTTCATCCTTTAGAGACGCATAATCTAAATTAATATCAAAATCAAAGGCTAATGCAGGATCGTATCCAATTTTTATACCTACATAATCTGAATCAATTGTAAGATTATTTAAACTTTTATGGAGCTTGTCTATTTTTATAGAACCATAGTCTGCATTTATATTAGCATTTTTATAGATATCACCTAACCTTAAAGTTAGATAGTCTCCAATTCCTTTTAAATTATTTGTTTTATCTATTGTTATTCCACCATAATTACAATTGTATTTTATATTTTCTGCAATTTCAACTCTAGATTTAGTATAGTCAGCAATTATGTTTAAATCTTTTGTTTTTGAAACGACATAATCACTATAATCTGCATTTATTTTTCCACTTTTTATGTATTCAAAATAGCAGTTATTAGAATAATCAAAAGTAATAGAGTTATCATCTGCTAAAAGTTCTTTAGTAGTAATTTTACCATAGTCACAATTTATAATAGCTTTTCCTTCTAGTGTTCCAAGGTTTATACTGCCATAATCATTATTTAAATCTACTTGTCCAGAGATAGGCATTTTTACAATGTAATTAATTTCCATATTCACATTACTATTACCACTAGACCAACTGCTCCACCATGATTTTTCTTTGTTTTTATTAAAACGTGTTTTAGCAGAAACCATATCACCTTCTTTGGCAAAGTCTATAGTAATTTCATCCAATTTTTTCTGGACTTTCTCTTCATTATTACCACTAGTTTTAATTTTTATTTCGAAAACAATTCTGTTTTCATTCCAAGTAACAATATCTAGATTGCCATAGCTATTATTAATTTTAAGAGTTGCATTCTTACTAACGCTATATTCTTGTTTAACAGTTTTTTCTTTTTTGTATTTGCCTTTTCCATTAGTATTTGCAACCATAACAAATGGTAGTACAAATAATATAAGACATACTTTATATCGTAATAATATTTTCATCGTTTTTTTCTTTTAAGTTTTTAGTTTCTTCTATGTTTTTTAAAACAGATTTCAATAAGTCAACTCTATTCATAAAGTTGTTAATCATGGCATGAATTACGCGCTTATCATTACCACTTTCTGTTAAATCTAATTTTAATTGTTGATACTCTTTTTCAAGTATATCTACTTGGTTTAATGCATCCTTTATTAATAATTCGGTTTCTGGTGTACGATTATTTTTTATTTTTTCTAACTCTTCTGTTATTACTGAGGTAAAAAAACTTTGAGTATCTGCCATTTCTTGCGATACATTTGCTAAATCTTTAATCTCAGGTTCTTTATTAAAATTAAAAACTAATGTTAACATAAGTAAAACAGAAGCAGCTATACCTATAAAAGGTTTCCATAAATTACGCTTGTTGCTTACTATTTGTTTTTCTGTATCAATGGTTTTTAACTTTTTAAGAAAATTTTCTTGATGAGAACGACTTGGAGATTCAATATCAAAATCACCTTGTAGTCTTTCAAATAGATTATTTATGTTGTCATTTTTCATTTTCATTACACTTAATTATTTTTAACATACTTGAGCAAGCATTTTTTGTCTTAGACTATCTTTTGCTCTTGAAATCATTGTGCGACAATTTGAGTTTGAAATAACCATGATTTCACTTATTTCTTCATAATCATAACCTTCAATTAAATGAAGTGTAAGTACAACTCTATAATTATCTTTTAAAAGAGACATTGTTTCTAATACTTGTTTCGCTTTTGCATTGTTGTATTCATGACTTGATTCAATACCATTATTGTCTTCAACTTTGTATAAAACATCATTAAGAGGGACTTCATCAAACTTTGTACTCTTATTATAATGATAAATACTTTTATTAATTACTATTCGTTTTAACCAAGCTCCAAACGTTTTAATATCCTTTAATGTTTCTAATTTTGTAAATGCTTGTAAAAAAGCATCTTGCATAACGTCTTCTGCCTCATATCTATCTTTCACTATACGATAAGCCGTATTATACATTGCTTTATAGTATCTATTATATATTTCCAATTGTGCCGATTGGTTTTTTGAGATACAAAGCTTGATGAGCTCTTCTGTATTGTGATTGGTTAATATCAATTTTTTGATGGTTTGTTGTAATAAAGATAGTAGTAAAATTAATTTGTTACAGTTTGACTAAAATTTTTTCTAAATCATTAATTTTAATTCTTCTTCTTAAAATTAAGAATGGCATATTAATTGATTTTTTACTAACAATAAAGACAGTTTATTTGTTGATAATGTTTTGATAATCAGCAAATTTTAAAAATAAAACAGTTTAATTTTACAAATGGTACATTATGTGATTAAGAAATCAATGACATAATGACGTATATATAAATATGAAAAAATCTAATTTTATTAGTTTAGACAGTTTGTCATTACAAGACTTTGATGAAAATTCAGAGTTAATTCCGTTAATGACACCCGAAGATGAAGAAAAAATAAATAATGAAGAGTTACCTAAGACATTGCCTATATTGTCTTTAAGAAATACAGTGTTATTTCCTGGTGTTGTAATTCCAATTACAGCAGGAAGAGATAAGTCTATAAAGCTTATTAATGATGCGAATAAAGGTAATAAGGTAATTGGAGTAGTATCTCAAAAAGATGAAGCTGTAGAAGATCCTAAAGCTGGAGATTTACATGAAATAGGTACAGTAGCACGTATACTTAAGGTGCTTAAAATGCCAGATGGTAATACTACTGTTATAATTCAAGGTAAAAAACGTTTTGGTTTAGCTGAAGTTATAACGGAAGAACCATACATTAATGCTACTGTACGTGAAGTTTCAGAAGCTAAACCTGCAAAAAAGAATAAGGAGTTTCAAGCAATTATAGATTCTATAAAAGACTTAGCACTGCAAATAATTAAAGACTCTCCAAATATTCCTAGCGAAGCGTCTTTTGCAATTCAAAATATAGAAAGTGATTCTTTTTTAATCAATTTCGTGTCTTCAAACATGAATTTACCTGTAAAAGATAAACAATCACTTTTAGAAAAGCATGATTTAAAAGAAAGAGCATTAGAAACATTGAAGTTTATGAATATAGAACTTCAAAAACTTGAGTTGAAAAACGATATCCAGTCTAAGGTACAAACGGATATGAATCAACAACAACGAGAGTATTTTTTAAACCAGCAAATGAAAACCATTCAAGAAGAATTAGGTGGTGGTAATGCAGAAGAGCTGGAAGAAATGAAACTTCGTGCTAAAGCTAAGAAATGGAACGAGAAAGTTGCAAAACATTTTGATAAAGAACTATCAAAAATGCAGCGCATGAATCCTCAAGTTGCAGAGTATTCTATACAACGTAACTATTTAGATTTGTTTCTAGACTTACCTTGGAATGAGTTTAGTGAAGATAAATTCGATTTAAAAAGAGCTAAGAAAATCCTTGATAGAGATCATTATGGATTAGATGATGTTAAAAAACGAATTATAGAACATTTAGCAGTTTTAAAGCTACGTAATGATATGAAATCTCCAATTTTATGTCTTTATGGACCACCAGGAGTAGGTAAAACATCATTAGGAAAATCGATAGCAGAAGCTTTAGGTAGAGAGTATGTTCGTATGTCTTTAGGTGGATTACGTGATGAAGCAGAAATTCGGGGACATAGAAAAACTTATATAGGTGCTATGCCTGGACGTATTATCCAGTCTTTAAAAAAGGCAGGGACATCAAATCCAGTATTTGTTTTAGATGAGATAGACAAATTAACGAACTCTAATCAAGGAGATCCATCATCTGCTTTACTTGAAGTCTTAGATCCTGAACAGAATAGTGAATTTCATGATAATTTTCTTGAAATGGGTTACGACCTTTCTAAAGTTATGTTTATTGCTACTTCTAATAGTCTAGGTAATATTCAACCAGCTTTACGCGATAGAATGGAAATCATTAATGTTACTGGGTATACTATTGAAGAAAAAGTTGAAATAGCAAAACGTCACTTATTGCCTAAGCAATTGAAAGAGCATGGTTTAGATGATTCGCATTTAAAAATTGGCAAACCGCAATTAGAAAAGATAGTAGAAGGATATACTAGAGAATCTGGTGTGCGTGGTTTAGAAAAGCAAATTGCTAAAATGGTACGTTATGGCGCAATGAACATTGCTATGGAAGAAACGTACGATCTTAAAGTTACAAATGAAACTATTGTTGATGTTTTAGGAGGACCAAAATTAGAACGTGATAAATATGAGAATAATAATGTTGCGGGTGTTGTAACTGGATTAGCATGGACTAGAGTAGGAGGCGATATTTTATTTATTGAATCTATTTTATCTAAAGGAAAAGGAACAATGACTATTACTGGTAATTTAGGTAAAGTCATGAAAGAATCTGCTACTATTGCTATGGAGTTTATTAAAGCGAATGCAGATGAATTTGAAATTAATCCTGATATTTTCGATAAGTATAATGTACATATACATGTTCCAGAAGGAGCAACGCCTAAAGATGGGCCAAGTGCTGGTGTAACAATGTTAACGTCTTTAGTATCTTTATTTACGCAAAAGAAAGTTAAAAAGAGTCTAGCAATGACTGGCGAGATTACACTTCGTGGGAAAGTTTTACCTGTTGGCGGAATTAAAGAAAAAATTCTTGCTGCAAAACGAGCAAAAATAAAAGAAATATTACTTTGCGAAGATAACCGTCGAGATATTGAAGAGATTAAACAAGATTATTTAAAAGGTTTAACTTTTCATTATGTTAGCGATATGAAAGATGTATTAAAATTAGCCCTAACAAATCAAAAAGTTAAAAACGCTAAAAAATTATAATAATGAAAACGTTAGTCTTTAGTCTATTTAGTTTATTATCCTTTGCTGTATTTGCACAAGATGACGCAGCAATCTTGGAAGAAGAGTTTATTCCTATTGAAGTAGAAGGAAGAGAAGCTTATATGTCTACTAAAACAGGTGAATATACATATCTAAAACATAGCGAGACAGATGAAACGCAGCTAAAGACAACCTCAAGTGGTGTTGTATATACAGATATTTCTACTCACATTATTAAAAAAGGAGAAACGTTATCTTCTATAGCTAAAAAAAACAATGTTACAATTGAAGAAATAAAAAGGTATAATAAATTATCAAGTTCAAATTTAAAAGTTGGAGCTAAGGTTAAAATTGTTAAGAAAACATTAGTTAAATCAAGTAGTCCTGTAAAAGGGACTTCTGGTGAAGAGCGTATTATTGCGCGTCTACGTCCGGGAGAATCTCCTGGGGCTTTGGCGCCACCGCCACCAATGGAAGTGATTGAAAAGAAATTAATCAAAACAGAAAAAACCAGAGCTCAACCCATAAAAGCAACATATAAAGTAGAAAATGATATTAAAAACCCTGTTTTGGGGCTAGGTGATAATAAAGTAGAAGAAATAACAAATCAAACTATCGAAGAGCCTGTTAAAGAATCTAAAAAAGAAAAACTAAAACGGCTTAAGGCAGAAATGAAAGCATTAGAAGCAGAGTTAGAAGCAGAACCAAAACAAACTGTTGAAAAAAACGCTCACGATGCTCACGATGGTCACGATCATAGTAAATCTGAAAAAAAAGAAAAGCTAAAGAAGGAACAGAAAGAAGAGAAAAATGTTAAAACTACTGAAGAAGTAAAAATTATAACTGAAAAACATAAAGAAGACTCTAAAGAAGAAATTTTCGATAAAGTTGAAATAGAAGAAGAGTCTCTTGCTGCTAAGGCTTCACGAATTGTTAAGCAAGTTAAAGAAACTAAGAAACCATCAAAAACTGTAACTTCAGATTCTGAAAAGAAAAAAGAAAAAGAGATTTTCTATACTGTAAAAAAAGGAAATTCCTTATGGAGTATTGCAAAGAAGCATAACATGACTGTTAATGCTTTAAAAAAACTCAATAATCTTAAGAATAATAACTTAGATATTGGCCAAAAATTAAAAGTCCTTCCAAAATTAAATAAGTAGTACACTTCAAATTATACTAATATTACGCATGAAAACTATTACAATTACAGTTTTTTGTCTATTGTCAATGACTGTTATTTCTCAAAATAATATGGTAGATGTCACCATTGATGATAGACCAGCAAAAATGAATATGGCTACTGGCGAATACAAATTTACTGGTAAGAAAATAAAACCTTCAAAAACAACTATTGAAAACAACGTTATAGATAATCTTGGAGATTCAAGTACAGATATACATGTCGTTAAAAAGGGAGAAACACTATATGCTATTTCAAAACAATATGGTGTTAGTATGGCACAAATTAAAAGTGTTAATAATTTGTCCACTAATCTTTTAAAAATTGGTCAAGAATTAACCATTGGATATTCTAATACAAGAATACTCTCTACTAGTGCAAGTTATACAGTAGCTAAAGGCGATACGTTATATAGTATTTCAAAGCATAATAATATCTCAGTTACCCAGCTTAAAACACTTAATGGTCTTAGTAGTAATTTAATTAGCATAGGACAAGTGTTAAAACTTAAATAATTGCTTTAAATTCTATCATATTAAAAATAAAACAGACATCTAGGCGTTCTAAAATAGATTTAGTTACTTTTGCAGCTTTATGCTTAAAAAAATTGTCCCTTTTTGCTATCTATTATTTAGTTCTTTTTGCTTTGCGCAATTAGGAGGACAATCTACATACCAATTTTTAAATTTAGTAAACTCACCTAGACAAGCAGCTTTAGGAGGAAAAGTATTAACTAATGTTGATTATGATGTTACTCAAGCATTGTATAATCCATCTACAATTAATGTAGAAATGGATAATCAATTTGCATTAAATTACACTAGTTATTTAGGAGGTATTTCTTATGGTACTGCTGCATATGCTTATACATGGGATAGACGCACACAAACTATTCACGCAGGGATGACTTACGTTAATTATGGTGATTTTATTGGTTATGATGAAAGTGGATTAGAAACTGGAACATTTTCTGGATCTGAAGCAGCTTTATCTGTAGGTTATGCTAAGCAAATAGGGTATAGTGACTTTTATGCAGGTGCTAATGTAAAATTAATAACTTCTACTTTAGAACAATATAGCTCATTTGGTGTAGCTGCAGATTTAGGTTTGTTATATATAGATGAACGTTTGGAGTTTCAAGGTACTTTAGTAGTAAGAAATCTCGGGACACAAATAACAACTTATGCAGGAAGAAGAGAGTCTTTACCACTTGAAATAGATGTAGGCTTATCACAAACATTAGAAAACGTACCATTACGTTGGCATTTAACGTTCGAGAATTTGCAACAATGGCCAATAGGTATAGAAAATCCAGCTAGAGCTACTACAGATTTAGAAGGCAACCAAACTCAAGAAAAAGTTGGTTTTTTATCGCAATTAATTCGTCATACTATTGTAGGAGCTGAATTATTTCCAAATAAAGGATTTAATATTAGATTGGGGTACAGTTTTAGACGTGGTGAAGAATTACGTATTGTAGATCAACGTAATTTTTCTGGAATTTCCGCAGGCTTTTCTATTAAGCTTAACAAATTGCGTTTTAGTTATACACATGCTAAATATACTACAGCGGCTAATTCAAATTTCTTTGGTTTGCAGATTGATTTGAGATAAGAATTATAGCTTGTTTTTTATAACATTAATCTAAAATTATTGATATTGAAAATTCTTTAATTAATTTAGTGTATAGTATCAAAAATAATTACTAATTTCAAGCTTGAAAATTGTCAATCAAACAATAAGCAAAGATGAAATTTAAATACTTATTAATATTTACATTACCATTTTACATTACTTCTTTTTCTCAATCAAATAATCAAGCAATCAAAGCATACATAGGCAAGAGTAGTTACGAAATAGATTCTGCTTTTATACAAAAAATAAACTTACCAAAAATGATACAATTTCAAGGGTATTATCATTTAGGTGAGTCAGAAGATGTGCCTAATTTAGAGGTTTTATGTAGTAATGGTAAGTTGTATGCTAGAAGTACTTATAGTGATTGGGAAAATGATAAAAGAGTAAATAAAGTATTTAGGGAACGTATAAGATATTTTGTAGATAGTATTCAGATTAATAAAACTTTTTACAAGCTATATCGTTTTGTAAAAAATAAAAATAAAATGTTAGAAAAAGGAGATGTTGGTTTAATTTCTAAAACCGATAATAACACTCAATTTAATTACCAGTCTAATCTATCATTTTCTGGAAGATTTCCTGAAGCAAGTTTTGTAAAATTAACGATGAATGATATTAAGGCATTTTCTAAAATAGATTTAAAAATTATGCGAAATGAAATTTTCGCAAGAAGAGGGCATGTTTTTTATAAAGGAAAACAAATGGATCGCTATTTTAAAAAACAAGACTGGTACAATATATTAGAAAAGAAGGGTAAAATTCTATTAGATGATTTAAGTGAAATTGAACGATATAATACTGACCTAATTATGCAATTAGAGGTTAAATAATAATAAAGCTTAAATAAGAGTAAAACTATAATGTGTTATTCCTGTATAAAATTTAGACTCAATGCTTATAGAAATAAGCAACACTTATGGAATTATTGAGAATGGTCGAATAATAACGGTAAAAGGAACTATCTTAAAAAATTAAAAGACTAAATTCTTATAAATAATGCAGGTCAAATTATATCGATTTCAAAACTATTATCTTCATTTTTTTGAATCTAAATATGTTATAGATTATGTTAGCTTTTAAAGAAAAAAATAATATTTCTCTGCTAAATAGAATCAATGAGTGAAAATGAGAATAGAATTATATATAGAACCTAAAGGAACACCAGATATTAGAATGATAGATCAGTTTCAATGGTGGAAAATTCAAGGTATTATGCCTAATGAAATTAAAAAAAGGGTTGAGAAGTTTTGAGCTAAGTAACTTGTAATGTTTGTTTAAAAAAAATATAAGTATTTTTGTATAAAATATATATTATAATAGCATGAAAAATCTAAAAATAAAGACTGTCTTTTTAACCATTGTACTAGCGATAACATATTCAGTACAGTCGCAAACTAATACAGCACAATATGATGTTAATAAATTAAAGGGAATGAAATCTAAAGCGGCGTATATCACTTTAGATCAAAAAGAATTTGGAAACACAAAGACATTTCAAGAAGATGATGTAACATATAAATTGTGGTATAACAGTAAGACTGGACAATGTATAAAAACTTTTAGTAAAAACTATTATATAGCAAGAGTTGAAAATTCTAGTAGTTGTAAAGGTAATGCTAGTAGTAATAACAGTAATAATGCTTTTGATATAAATAAACTAAAAAGAATGAAGTCTAAAGCTGCATATACTACTTTAGAACAAAATAACTTTGGTAATAGTAAAACATTCCAAGAAGGTGATGTTACGTATAAATTATGGTATAATAGTAAAACAGAGCAATGTGTAAAAACGTTTAGTAGAAATTACTATATAGTAAAGGTTGAGAATTCTAATAACTGTAAAGGAAAAAATACAGCTATTATTAATACTTCTAGTACTAATAATACAACAGTAAATACTAATACTACTAGTAATACAAATACTACTATTAATACAACTAATAATACCAGTACAACGGTAAATACTAATACTGCTAATACCTCAAACAATACAAATACTACAACAGTAAACACTAATACTAGTAGTAGTGATACTAAGTTTACAATTAATAAATTAAAAGGTATGAAGTCTAAGGCTGCTTATACAACTTTAGCGCAAAATGATTTTGGTAATAGTAAAACTTTTCAAGAAGGTAATGTAACTTATAAACTTTGGTATAATAGTAAAACTGGAGAATGTGTTAAAACATATAGCCGAAATTATTATATAATTAAAATAGAAAAGTCAACTAAATGTAAAAGCAATAATAGTAGTACAGATAATAAATATAATAAGCAGTATAAAGGCATGAAATCTAAAGCTGCATATACAAGTTTAGCGCAAAATGGCTTTGGAAATACGAAAACATTTCAAGAGGGTAATGTAACATATAAATTATGGTATAACAGTAAAACCGATGAATGTATAAAAACCTTTAGTAAAAGCTATTATATAGCTAAAGTCGAAATCTCTAATAGTTGTAAATAATTAATTTATTTCTTAAACAAATTAAAAAGTGAAACTTTATGTTTCACTTTTTTTTGCTAATAAATTTTATTCATAGCATTAATTATTAAAACCCATAATAGATTAATTATATTATTTTCGCATTATAATTTATACTATGCAAAACATAACCATAGCCATAGACGGTTTTTCATCAACAGGCAAGAGTACTGTTGCTAAACAAATAGCAAAACATTTAGGTTACATATATGTAGATACTGGTGCGATGTATCGTGCAGTAACATTATTTACAATGCGTAATGGTTTTATTACTAAAGAAAATTTTGATGTTAATGCCTTAGTAGAAAGATTAAGAGAGATAAATATTACTTTTAAATTTAATAAAGCATTAGGCTTTGCAGAAGTATATTTAAATGGTGAAAATATAGAAAAGGAAATTAGAACACTGGAAGTGTCTAGTTATGTAAGTAAAGTGGCGGCAATACCTGAAGTGCGTTACCAACTGGTAAAAGAACAACAGCAAATGGGTAAAGATAAAGGAGTTGTAATGGACGGTAGAGATATTGGTACAGTTGTATTCCCTTATGCCGAACTTAAATTATTTATGATTGCTTCAGCAGAGAAAAGAGCGACAAGACGTTATGACGAGTTAATAAATAGAGGAGATAATGTAATTTATGAAGATGTATTAAGAAATGTTCAAGAACGTGACTATATAGATTCTCATAGAGAAGATTCCCCTTTAAGAAAAGCAGACGATGCAATCGAAATTGATAATTCTGATTTAACCTTAGAAGAACAATTTGAAAAAGTATTACAATTAGTAGAAATGACTTTAGAAGATATAGAATAGTTTTAAAGTATTTGTTTCTCTATGCATAACTAAGCAAAACTTATATAATATGTGAGTAAAAACAAAAGCGAGCTAACCTAAGTCAACTCGCTTTCAAAAGAAATTCGCTATTAATCCCTACAAGTTCGGGATTACTAATTCTTGATCTGGGTGAATAACATCTGGATTTTTTAAGATGTCAGTGTTCGCTTGAAAAATAGCATTGTATTTTCCTGCGCTTCCATAATATTGCTTTGCGATTGCTCCTAATGTCTCTCCGCTTTTTACTGTATGTCTTGCATAAACAGTAGTATCTGCTACATCAATATCTGCAACGATATCACTTGGGTTTTCTCCACCAGCAGCTTTTATTTCATCCCAAAGTAAATTTTTCTCATATTGTGTTCCAGCAGTACCTTTAACTGTTAATACACCATTAGCTTCAGTAACGTCTCCATTCTGAATATTTAATTTCTCGCCTAAATCAAGTACACCTTGATATTTTGCTCTTACCATAATTGTTTTGTTTTTAATATTAATCTTATGTACTAAAGATAGTAATTTATCATATAAATTAAAATTTGAAGAATTCTATTAAAATTTATTCTTCAACTTATTAGATGAAACGATTAATTTATCCGATAAAACACATGTTTTCTATTACGTATGTTTAACACATATAATAGTACAGTATTTATACTCTAATCTACTATAAAACAGAGTACTTAATCTTTTTTGTTTAACATTAGGCAATATGGTTAAAATGTAGTATTTTTGCACTCCTTTTTAGCGATTTATAGGAAAGATGAAAAGGAATTAAAACAAAATTATTTATAACACTTCTGTGTGTTAACGCTTTAAACTCTTCCAAGCATACAGAATACAAATTATTATCTGCAATGGCTGAAAAAGCAAAACAAGCAGAGGTTGTAGCTGAAGCTGCAACAGCAACAAAAGAAGCTCCAGTAGTATCTGAAGCTCAAGCAAACCCTGAAAAATTCTTAAAAGAGTTTAACTGGCATAACTACCAAGAAGGTATTGATGAAGTTGAAGATTCTCAATTAAAAGAATTTGAAAAATTAGTATCAGAAAATTTTGTTGATACTTTAGATGATGAAGTAGTAGAAGGAGAAGTAGTGCATATTTCAGATCGTGATGCAATTATTGACATTAACGCAAAATCTGAAGGTGTAATTTCTCTTAACGAATTTCGTTACAATCCAGATTTAAAAGTTGGTGATAAAGTAGAAGTATTAATTGATGTTCGTGAAGATGCAACTGGTCAATTAGTATTATCTCACAGAAAAGCACGTGTAATCAAAGCATGGGATCGTGTAAACAATGCTCACGATACTGGTGAAATCGTTAATGGTTTCGTTAAATGTAGAACTAAAGGTGGTATGATTGTAGATGTTTTCGGTATCGAAGCATTCTTACCAGGTTCTCAAATTGATGTTAAGCCAATTAGAGATTACGATCAATACGTAAATAAAACTATGGAATTTAAAGTTGTGAAAATCAACCACGAATTCAAAAACGTAGTAGTATCTCATAAAGCTTTAATTGAAGCTGATATTGAAGAGCAAAAGAAAGAAATTATTGGTCAATTAGAAAAAGGTCAAGTATTAGAAGGTGTTGTTAAAAACATTACTTCTTACGGTGTATTCATCGATCTTGGTGGCGTTGACGGATTAGTACATATTACAGATTTATCTTGGTCTAGAATTAACCATCCAAATGAGATTGTTGAGTTAGATCAGAAATTAAATGTTGTAATCCTTGATTTTGATGAAAACAAATCAAGAATCCAATTAGGTCTTAAGCAATTATCTAAGCACCCATGGGATGCTTTAGGTGAAGAAGTAAATGTTGGAGATAAAGTAAAAGGTAAAGTAGTTGTAATCGCAGATTACGGTGCATTTATTGAAGTTGCAGAAGGTGTTGAAGGTTTAGTTCACGTTTCTGAAATGTCTTGGTCTACTCACTTACGTTCTGCAAACGACTTTGTAAATGTTGGAGATGAAATCGAAGCTCAAATCTTAACTTTAGATAGAGAAGATCGTAAAATGTCATTAGGTATCAAGCAATTATCGCAAGATCCATGGACAGATATTACAACTAAATACCCTGTAGGTTCTAAGCACACAGGTATTGTACGTAACTTTACAAACTTTGGTGTTTTTGTTGAATTAGAAGAAGGTATTGATGGATTAATTTACATCTCAGATTTATCTTGGACTAAGAAAATTAAGCACCCATCTGAGTTCTGTGCAGTTGGTGATAAATTAGAAGTAGTAGTACTTGAATTAGATGTTGAAGGACGTAAATTATCTTTAGGTCACAAACAAACAACAGATAATCCTTGGGATAAGTATGAAACTGAGTTCGCATTAGACACTACGCATACAGCAGAAATTGCTGAAGTTGTAGATAAAGGTGCAACTATTGAATTCAATGAAGATATCGTAGCTTTCGTTCCTTCTCGTCACTTAGAACAAGAAGACGGTAAGAAATTAAAGAAAGGTGATTCTGCAGAATTCAAAATTATTGAATTTAATAAAGAGTTTAAGAGAGTAGTTGCTTCGCATACTGCAATCTTTAAAGCTGAAGAAATGGCAAATGTTAAAGCTGCTGCTGCTAAGCAAGCTGCTCAAGCTGCCGAAGCAAAACCAACTTTAGGTGATGCTAACGATGCTTTACAAGCTCTTAAAGATAAAATGGACGGAAAGATATAATTTCTAACCATTATAATATTAAAAGCCTCTAGTTTTCTAGAGGCTTTTTTTGTTTATAATTTTATGTTTCAACTTCTAAAATTTTGCCTTACCTTTGTTCTTCAAATACCCTTTCAGAGTATATGAGTCAAAAAGTGCTACTTAATGCAACAGCCGTAAACATCATTCTTCATCGTTTGGCTTGCCAATTAATTGAAAATCACAACGACTTTTCTAATACCGTTTTAATAGGCATACAACCAAGAGGAAAGTATTTAGCTAACCGTTTAGCTAATATGCTTACAACAGAATATAAAATTAAAAACTTACAATTAGGTCATTTAGATATTACATTCTATCGCGACGATTTTCGTAGAGGAGATAAAATACATGAAGCTAATACTACAGAAATTAACTTTGTAGTTGAAGACAAGAAAGTAGTCTTTATAGATGATGTATTATATACAGGAAGAAGTATTCGTGCAGCATTAACAGCAATTCAATCGTTTGGTAGACCAAACGAAATAGAATTGTTGACACTTATAGATAGACGATTTAGCAGACATTTACCAATACAACCCAATTATCGTGGTAGGCAAGTAGATGCCATTAATGAAGAAAAGGTAAAAGTGAATTGGAAAGAGAATGAAGGAGAAGATACTGTCTATTTAATAAATGATTAAAGATAAATAATAGTAAATAACATGAGCGAATTAAGTGTCAATCACTTATTAGGAATTAAATACCTTCAAGAAAAAGATATTCAACTTATTTTTGAAACAGCAGATCATTTTAAAGAAGTCATAAATAGACCAATAAAAAAAGTGCCTTCTCTTCGTGATATTACTATTGCTAATTTGTTTTTTGAAAATTCTACTAGAACAAAATTATCATTTGAATTAGCAGAAAAAAGATTATCTGCAGATGTTATTAATTTTTCTGCAGGGCAATCATCTGTAAAAAAAGGTGAAACCTTAATAGATACAGTAAATAATATTCTATCTATGAAAGTAGATATGGTAGTTATGCGTCATCCTAATCCTGGAGCTGGTGTATTTTTATCTAAGCATGTAAAAGCAAATATTATAAATGCAGGAGATGGTGCACACGAACATCCAACACAAGCACTTTTAGATTCTTATTCTATAAGAGAAAGACTTGGCGATGTAGCAGGAAAAAATGTAGTAATTGTTGGAGATATTTTACACAGTCGCGTTGCTTTGTCTAATATTTTTGCTTTAAAATTACAAGGCGCGAATGTTATGGTTTGCGGGCCAAAAACATTATTACCAAAATATATAGATAAATTAGGGGTAAAAGTAGAAACTAATTTACGTAAAGCATTACAATGGTGTGATGTAGCCAATATGTTACGTGTTCAAAATGAACGCATGGATATTAGCTACTTTCCATCAACAAGAGAATATACACAACAGTTTGGAGTTAATAAAGAATTATTAGATTCTTTAGATAAAGAAATAACAATCATGCATCCAGGACCAATAAATAGAGGTGTTGAGATTACTAGTGATGTTGCAGATTCTAAGCAAGCCATTATTTTAGATCAAGTACAAAATGGTGTTGCAGTTAGGATGGCAGTGATTTATTTATTAGCTTCAAAAATAAAACAGTAGAATTATGATTATAGATCAAGACGGAAACATTTCCATCATCACTCAGGAAAAGGCTACTATTGTTGAACTAGTAAAAAAAATAGAAGCATTATATCCAAAATTTGAGAAGCATAATATTATTATTCAATTATCTTCTTTAGGAAAAATTAGCGTTCAAGATGTTATTGAGTTTTTAAGAATTTCAAATAGACACCGTGAAGCAAAACAATCTTTTGTAGTTGTTACAAACTCAATTAATACAAATGAAACGCCAGAAGAAATAGTTGTAGTACCTACAATGCAAGAAGCGCGTGATATTATTGAAATGGAAGAAATGGAGCGTGATTTAGGATTTTAAAAATTAATGAAACTAAATATTCTAGGTTGCTACAGTGCAACACCACGTAAATTTACAAATCCAACAGCTCAGGTTTTAGAAATTAACAACCATCAATTCTTGATTGATTGTGGCGAAGGCACGCAAGTACAATTACGCAAACAAAAGATTAAATTTAATCGCATTAAGCATATTTTTATCTCACATTTGCATGGAGACCATTGTTTTGGTTTGGTAGGTTTAATTTCTACAATGCGCCTATTAACTCGTGAAGCAGATTTACATATATATGCTCCAAAAGGTTTAAAAGAAGTGATTACACTTCAAATGAAGTTAGCCAATTCTTGGACAGATTATAAACTAATTTTTCATGAATTAACTAGCAAAGAATCAGAACTTATCTTTGAAGATGAAAAAGTAGAAGTGTATACGATTCCTTTAGATCACCGCGTCTACACTAATGGATTTCTTTTTAAAGAGAAAGAAGGAGATCGTAAATTAGATATGAATGCTGTATTAAATGCAAATATTGATGTAGCATATTATAGAAAATTAAAACAAGGTTTCGATGTTGAAAATAATGATGGAGACATTATAAAAAACAAAACAGTAACTAAAGCTCCAAATAAACCAAAAAGCTATGCTTTTTGTAGTGATACAGCCTACAAAGAAGATATTATTCCAATAATAGATAGAGTAGATGTTTTGTATCACGAATCTACTTTTCTAGAGCAACATGCAAAATTAGCCCCAAAAACAAAACATAGTACTGCAAAAGAAGCTGCAAGCATTGCTAAAAAAGCTAATGTAGGAACATTAGTATTGGGACATTATTCTACTCGCTACGGCGATTTAAATGTTTTTAAAGAAGAAGCTAGTGAATATTTCGAAAATGTTGAGTTAGCAGATGATGGAAAAGTATTTGAATTTTAATTAATAATAAATTATGATCTTAGTGCATATTAGAAATAGACTTCTTAGAATAGCTATTGTAATTATTGTACTTTTTTGTTTTTTTAATTGTACAAAAAATGAAACCTTAAAAGAAATATCTGAAAGAGACAAGCAGGCTCTTAATTTAATTGATAATTATATAAAAACAGATTTTAAAATAGCAGATGCGCATATAGATTCATTAATAAATAAAGCAAATATTAATAAAAACGCATTACTTCTTGCTGAAGCCTATTTAAGAAAAGGTTTTGTGTTAACAATTAAGGAAGAATATAAAAATAGTATCGATACACTTAAAAAAGGTGTAGAAATTATTAAAAACTACAAAAACTTACCATTAAAAAACTTATTTCTTTTAAGGATAGGTAATAATTATGTCTTGGATGAGAAAAACTATATAGCACTCCAATATTATTTGCCAGTTTATGAAGATGCAAAAAGAAAAAATAATGTAGAACATTTATTTAAATCTTCTGTAAATATTGCTAAAATTAGGCGAAATGCAGGAAAATATGAAGAGGCTTTAGAAAAATACAAAACAGCCTATAAACAAACTAAGCAAATAGAAGTATCCGAATATAATACCGCAAGGGTATTAATGGGAATAGGAGGAACTTATTTAAAATTGCAGGAACCTGATTCCGCATTATATTATAGTCGCAAAGGATTTGAGATTAGTAAATTAATAAACGATAAAGTTGGAGAAAGTTACTTTTTTAATGATTTTGGAATTGCCTATTTTTTAAAAGAAGATTATAATCAATCATTAGATAATTTAAGTAAAGCTGAAAAATATTTAAAAGCGATAAATAATAATAAGCGCTTATCAGAAACGCTTTTTTATAAAGGTAGTTGTTATTACAAAAAGCAAGAGTATAAGGAAGCAATTAATTACTTTGAAAATGTACTATCTATAGTAAACAAATCAGAAAAGTTAAATAACAAAAAGTTTGAACCTCTTTTTTTAGAAAACACTTATGATTTTTTATCAAAATCTTATTTAGCTATAGATAATATTAATAAATCTATCATGTATGAAACTAAACGTGATAAACTATCTTTTACTACTAATAAAGAAAACAATGAAATAAAAGCCACTTTGCATGAAAGTGATTTGCGAATAGTAACAGAAGAATTTATAAAAAAAATGCATGTCGCTGATGCAAAAAGAGTAGTCTATAATAAATGGATTATAATATTCATCGTTATATTTTGTATAGCATCTTTATACTTCATACTACATTATAAAAAAGAAGCAAAAAAGAATAAAGAACGCTTTGAAAAACTGATTAAAAGTCAGGAAATAAAACCAGAAAAGAGACCATCTAAAGTTAAGATAACAGATGCTAAAGTTGAAGAAATATTGCAAAAACTTGAAAAAGTAGAACAGCAAGAATATTATTTGGAAGTTACTTGTTCTTTAGCTAATATGGCAAAGAAGGTTAGAACTAATGGTACATATTTAACTAAAATATTAAAAGAACAAAAAGGAAAAACTTTCTATGAGTATATAAACGAATTAAGGATAAATTATGCTATTAATCGTTTAAAAACGAATACACAATTTAGGAAGTATGCAATCATGCATATAGCAAAAGAAGTAGGTTATAAAAGTCCTGAGTCATTTACAAAGCATTTTAAAAAGGCAACTGGAATTAATCCTTCGTATTATATAAAAGAATTAGAAAAACTTAACACATAATAATTTAGATTTTTTAGTTGTCTTTTACAAACCCTAAATTAGATGATTTATGTTTAATAAAAATTGCTTTTAAAAATAAAAGCAATAATTTTAAAGTATTGAATAATATAGTATAGAAACAATTCAAAACATTAAATCATGAAAAAAAAACTAATTAAAAACCTAAGCTTATCTAAGACTGTAATTGCAAAAATTCAATTATCTACAGTGGAAAAAATTAAGGGAGGAACAGATCCTATTTCGCCTCCTATTCCTCCAGAATTTGGTGTTTCTGCTCATGCATCTCAATGTGGAATGGAAATATGTTATTAAACATAAAATTGATTCCCTAAATCATCCAATTTAGGTTAAGTAATCTTTTTATCTTCTAAAATACTTTATAGTTTGGTGGTGTCAATCGATAGACAGGTATAGCTGAAAACCTTTATAAATTGTAGGCATTAAAATTTTTAATTATGAAGAAATCTAAAATTAAATTAAGTTTAAACAAAAAGACTATTTCTAAGTTAGATAAAGAAGCTGTTAAAGGAGGCATCCATCATACTTGTACACCAACATGTACACAAACCGCTTTATATTCTATGTGCGGTAATCAGCAATGCTATTAATTATAGCTAATAATAAAGAGACAACTAAAGTTGTCTCTTTATTATATAAAATGTTTTCTCTACCTTCAATGTAATAAATTTGTTTTTTATTTAAAATCTTTATTCAAGACTTCTAAAAGAGATTTTATCTTTTCATGCTAAAAAAACTCTTATTACCTTCTTTTTTAGCACAAAACACTTCATTATAAAAGCATAAATTAGATGATTTAAGGCTTTAAATTAATGGTTATCAAAATAAAATATTTAGTTTTAAATAGTTATAAAATTATTGATTAACAATTTAAAATTTAAAATTATGAAGAAAAAAACAATTAAAAATTTAAAACTATCTAAGAGTGTAATTGCAAAAATTCAATTATCTGCACTGCAAAAAATTAAAGGCGGAACAGATCCTATTTCTCCACCTGCTATGACTAAAGCACCAGATGAAGATGGTGTTTGTTATGCAATGAATTAAATAAACTTCTTTTTTAACAACTTAAATCATCTAATTTGTGTTAAGTTGTTTTTTTATCTATAATAATACTTTATAGTTTGGTAGTGTCAATCGATAGATAGGTATAGTCGAAAACCTTATAAAGTGTAGGCATTATAAATTAAAAATTATGAAAAAACAAGATTTAAAAAATTTGATCTTAAACAAAAAAGTGATTTCAAACTTCGATCAAAAAAAACTTACAGGAAAAGGCTTACAAACTGTAGATCATAAAACAGGTTGTATAGATCAATGTGATTTAAAGTAAGTGCTATAAACTAAAATAAAAGAGCTTAAATAGCTATACTATTTAAGCTCTTTCTATTCTATAGTTTCAACAAAGCTCTTAAATTGATTCAACCATTTTTGAACTTGTTTTTTAAATAATCCAGGAAACAACTTAGCCATCATTTTTATAAATAAGCCATTAAATTTTGTGTATTCTATTTCAGAGATATAACGCGTTTTATTCTCATCTAAAGATTTAAAGGAAACTTTCATGGTATTCGTCATATGCTTGTGTTCATATAAAGCATAAAACTCTTCTGGTAAATCATTATTAATAATAGTTTCTATTAATTCTAATTTTTTATATATCATTTTTGACTTAGAGCCTTTTTTTCCTGCACTTCCACTAATTAGTCTTTTTTCTATAAAACCATCTTGATAATGTTTTAGGTTGTCGGGATTTAAAAAAACATCAACGACTTTATTCAACGTTTTATCTATATCTACTGAACATGAGAATTTCATAATTGTAGTTTTTAATTTTTTAAAGTTAATAAAAATTGCTTCGCATAATAATTTTTAAATCTTGTAAATTGCAATATGGAAAAAGACTTAGGAAATTATCGTAAATCATATGAGAAAGGAGAATTATTGCTTAATAATACTCCAAACAATCCAATAGAGCTATTTAGAGACTGGTTTTTAGAAGTTGACACTAATTTCCCAGAAGATGAAACTAATGCTATGACGATTGCTACTATTGGTCTTGATGGTTATCCAAAGAGTAGAGTAGTACTTCTTAAAAAATATACTCACGAAGGGTTTATTTTTTATACTAATTATAATAGTGAAAAAGGAAAAGCGATAGAAAACAATCCTCATGTTTGTTTATCATTTTTCTGGCCTGGAGCAGAAAGACAAATTATTATTAAAGGTAAAGCAGAAAAAATAGCTAAAAACCTAAGTGATGGTTATTTTGAATCAAGACCTAGAGGTAGTCAATTAGGGGCTTTGGTATCTAATCAAAGTGAAGTGATTGTTAATAGAGAGTTCTTAGAGGATAAATTAAAAGATTTAGAAGTTCATTATAAAAACAAACCAATTGAAAGACCTAGCTTTTGGGGAGGTTATATTGTTAAGCCAGTAGAGATTGAGTTTTGGCAAGGCAGACCAAATCGATTACATGACCGTATAGATTTTAAGTTAAACTCTGATAATGAATGGATTAAAACTAGACTATCTCCGTAATTAACGATTAAAGGTTGTTTTATTTCGTCGAAATGTATATCTAATCATTCAATTCGGCTTTTTCATCGATAAAAAACAGTAAATACCGTTAAAATACATGTTTTTTATCGATTTTAACATTTTGTTAACATTTCATAAGAATTTGCTTAGTTATCTTTAAAGTGCCCAAGTAAATATATCCCTTATGAAAAATGCACTTAACCTATTTTTAGTCTCTTGTTTAATAGTATTTTCAACGTCTTGTTCAAGTGACTCAACTGAAGAGTTAAGTTTAGAAAATAATGAAATGGTTATTCCACAATCTAAGGTTATAGAGATTGAAATTTTAGAACTTATTAATAACCATCGTATTAGTCAAGGATTAAATACATTAGATGATTTAGATATTATTAAAGGTCAAGCTTTCACACATTCAGATTATATGGTTGAAACAAACAATGTATCTCACGCAAATTTTCCAAGCAGAAGAATGTATTTAATTAATAATGCTGGTGCTGTATCTGTTTCTGAAAATGTTGCCTATGGTTTTACTAATGCACAATCTGTTGTTAATGCTTGGTTAAACAGTGAAGATCATAAAGCTAATATAGAAGGTGATTTTACAGATTTTGAAATATCTGCAGAGCAAAATGATGAAGGTGATTGGTATTACACTAATATATTTATTAAAAAATAAATAATTATATATTGATTGATAGTAAAAAGAGCATCTAATTTTAGATGCTCTTTTTTATTATTTACTGTAACCTTTAGTTATTATAAACTTGGAACGCCTGTTTTTTTGATGTTCAGCTTCACTACATTTTACACGGTTAGTACAATTATTTAATAATTGAGATTCTCCATAACCAATAGCACTTTCAATTCTTTTGGTTGCAATACCTCTAGAAAATAAGTAATCTCTAGTAGATTTAGCCCTTCTGTCTGAAAGTTTCATATTATACGCGTCGCGTCCACGACTATCGGTATGTGCTTCAATTCGTATTATCATATTTGGATGCTCACGCATAACAACTACAATATTTTCTAACTCATAAGCTGCGTCTGGTCTAATATTAGATTTATTATAATCGAAGAAAATTGGGTTAATTACAATTTCACTATCAATAATTAAAGGCGATAGAAATAAATCTAACTGAGTTTCTTCTCCATTTACTTGAGATGTATTAATTTCTCTTTGATCTGGCCTATAAATCACTTTTTCTGCCAGGACAATAAATTTTGAATCACAAGGAACATCTTTAAATTCATAAAAACCATTTTTGTCAGATGTTTGTATCTCTAAGACCTTACCTTTCTCATCCATTAGTTTTACAACCACTTTAGGTAATGGATCATTAGACAGTTTATTTCTGGTAATTCCTGTAATTATTTGTTTACATTCATATTTACCAAATGAATAAATATCATCTCCTCCTTTTCCGCCTTCTCTGTTTGAAGAAAAGTATCCAGTATTTGTATCAGAATCTACAAAATAGGCAAAGTCATCATAACCGCTATTATATGGAGCGCCAAGGTTTTTAATATAAACATCTAAAGTATCATTCTTTAAAATATTACTTTCGAAAATATCTAATAAGCCTAAGTTTAAGTGGGCGTCTGAAGAAAAATATAATGTAGAATCTTTTGCAACATAAGGAAAGTTTTCACGACCCTCAGTGTTAATTTCATCTCCTAAATTTTGCGGAGAACCAAATGTACCATCATTTTTAATTTTTACTTTATAAAGATCTGTTTGTCCAATACCGCCTTCTCTATCAGAAACAAAATATAAAGTTTTATTATCAGGACTTAAGGCTGGTGAACCGTTTGAAAAATCATCACCATTAAATGGTAAATCTTCAAGATCCGACCAAGTGCCATCATTTAATTTAGCTCTGTATATTCTTAAATTTGAGGTGCCACCTTTATCATAATTTACTTTTTTGCCTTTTCTAAGATTATCTCTAGTAAAATATATTGTTTTCCCATCATTTGTAATAGTAACTGAGGCCTCATGAAAATCTGAATTGATAGAATTTGAATTAATTAGATCTGTATCACTAATTATTTTTTCTAACTCTTCAATTTTTACATTTGCTTGGTAAATATTAAGGAAAGGTTCTTTGTTCCATTGATATAACTTTTTCTCATCTAATTCAGTATTTTCTTTTGCTCTTGTAGATGCAAAATATAATAGTCCATCTTTCTCAAAACTTCCAAAATCTGAATATTCAGTATTTAGCTCTAAGTTTTTATAATTAACATAAACACGGTCAGTAGATTCTAATGCTTCGAATTTTTCTATATCAAATACATCTTCCTCTTTTAAACGTTTATCATTCTTTTTACGTTCTTTAAAAATTTCAGTCCATTTTTTTGCTTCAGTATACTGATTTAAACTTCTAAGTGTTTGAATATATTTATAGATATATTCAGGATTGATATCATCATATTTATTCACAGCTTTCTTATACCATAAACTTGCAGACTTTACATTAGAATTATTATAATAACAATCACCAATTCTAGTTAAAATATGAGCTGTTGTATCTCCTTTTTTTAATACTTCTAAATAAAGTTCAGTTGCTTGAATGTAAGCATAATCTTTAAAGAAGTTATCAGCTACTTTAACTTGAGCGTTTAGAACAAAAGCGAAAGAAGTAAAGGTTAATATGAATAATAATTTTTTCATTAAAAGTATCTTGGTGATTTAATACGTTTACTAGGTTTAAATAATTCGTACATGAGTAAAATTTCATGAGTTCCACTGGTATAAGGTCTTAAGTCTGATAAAAAGTATTCATAAGTATAACCTATACGTAGTTGTTTATGTACTTGAAAATCAACTAAACCTCCAAGTGTAGTTGTATCTTGATTGTAGCGATAACCAGCTCCAATCCACAGCTTTTCGAAAAAGAGTAAATTTGCATTTATATCAAATGAAATTGGTGCTCCATTAACTACTTTAGCTAATACTGCAGGCTTAAGTTTTGTGTTTTCGCTTAAGTTGAACACATAACCTCCAGTTAAATAATAGCCTACACGCTCTAAAGCAACATATTCAACAGCATCGACTCTATTTGCTAAATTATAATCTGTATTTAATATTCTTGGAGCAGATAATCCAACATACCATTTATTTGTATGCCAAAATAAACCAACACCAACATTGGGATTCCATCGACTACTTATATCGCTAAAGAAAGGATCAGAATACACAGCTTCATCATCTAAAAAACCTATAGTATCTAAGTTGTAATGGGTAAAACCGGCTTTAAGACCAAAAGCTAATTTTGTATTTTCGCCAGTTTTTATAGTATATGAAAAATCTCCGTATGCAAAAACAAAATTTTCATAGCCTAATTGATCATTAATAACAGAAAGACCTAATCCTACTTTTTCATTTTTCATTGGAGAATGAATAGAGAGCGTTTGTGTACTTGGGCCTCTATCTAAACCAACCCATTGACTTCTATGTAGTCCCACAACGCTTAATGTTTCTCTACTACCTGCATAAGCAGGATTTATAGATATAGTATTAAACATATATTGAGAGAATTGAGGTAATTGTTGAGCGAAAGAAAACGCAAAACTGAAAAATATAAGTGTAAATATTAATGCTGTCTTATTTTTCATTAAAAATTTATTTCGTTCCAAGATATAGTGGGCCTGTTATAGGGTCTAAACCACTATCTTTAATTATTATTACGTAATAGTATGTTCCGTTAGGTAATTTATCAGCACTTCCTAATGAAGTTTTAATAGAAGAACCATTCCAATCATTTTGATAATCTGTTGTCTCAAATATGATGCCACCATATCTATTGAAGATTTTTAATTCTATAACAAATCCACATTTTCTAACACCACTTACTTCAAAGAAATCATTAAATCCATCTCCATTTGGAGTTACTGCTTTAGATATCGAAAATGCATCCACACCACATGGTAATACAACACAATCATCGTTAACTGTAATAGTTACTTCTGTGGTTGTAAAACAAGAACCATCTCCAATCATATAGCTAAATACATAATCTCCTAATTCAACCTCTAAAGGATCGAAAATTCCATCTTCAATTGTAGTGTCTCCAGAAACTATTTCCCAAGTACCCGAAGTATCTGTAGTAGAGTTTAAGTAATCAAACAAATCAATAAGACCATCTTCTGTACAACGCTCATCAGTTACTTCTATTACAGTATCTTCATTACTTACATTTATTATTTGAGTATATGTAGCAGTATTTCCACAAGCATCTGTAACTGTCCATTCTCTAATTATATCATAGTCTTCACCATCATCATTAAATCCATTTGTTTCTTCAAATACAATAACAATATCTGCTGTATCTGAGCATCCATCATTAAATTCTACAGTAGGAATTTCAGGAATTTCAGAACAGACTACATTTATATTAGTATCTAAAGGCGTTAATAATTGTGGAGCTATAGTATCTTCTAAAGTTAAAGTAGACATTAAAGTTGTTGTATTACCACAATCATCCGCTACTATATAGTTAACAATTATAGAACCTGTATATCCACAATCAGATATGAAATTAGCAAAGTCATAATTAGAAGTTACAGTATTTGTAGCATTAGCATCGCAAGCATCAGTACCACAGTTTTCAAGAGCAGCTATATTATCAGCATTCCATTGGTCAGCAATAGTTTGGTTATCTGTACCAGAACATTCTAAAGATTGATCAGTTACTGTACAGTTAGATAAATCAGGACCAGTAGTATCTTCAAGAGTAAGAGTAGCCGTTAAGTCAGTAGTGTTACCACAATCATCAGCAACAGTATATGTTACCGTAATAGTTCCTCCAACACCACAAGTGCTACTTAGATTAGCAAAGTCATAATTAGAAGTTACAGTATTTGTAGCATTAGCATCACAAGCATCAGTACCACAGTTTTCAAGAGCAGCTATATTATCAGCATTCCATTGGTCAGCAATAGTTTGGTTATCTGTACCAGAACATTCTAAAGATTGATCAGTTACTGTACAGTTAGATAAATCAGGACCAGTAGTATCTTCAAGAGTAAGAGTAGCCGTTAAGTCAGTAGTGTTACCACAATCATCAGCAACGGTATATGTTACCGTAATAGTTCCACCAACACCACAAGTGCTACTTAGATTAGCAAAGTCATAATTAGAAGTTACAGTATTTGCTGCATTAGCATCACAAGCATCAGTACCACAGTTTTCAAGAGCAGCTATATTATCAGCATTCCATTGGTCAGCAATAGTTTGGTTATCTGTACCAGAACATTCTAAAGATTGATCAGTTACTGTACAGTTAGATAAATCAGGACCAGTAGTATCTTCAAGAGTAAGAGTAGCCGTTAAGTCAGTAGTGTTACCACAATCATCAGCAACAGTATATGTTACCGCAATAGTTCCACCAACACCACAAGTGCTACTTAGATTAGCAAAGTCATAATTAGAAGTTACAGTATTTGTAGCATTAGCATCGCAAGTATCAGTACCACAGTTTTCAAGAGCAGCTATATTATCAGCATTCCATTGGTCAGCAATAGTTTGGTTATCTGTACTAGAACATTCTAAAGATTGATCAGTTACTGTACAGTTAGATAAATCAGGACCAGTAGTATCTTCAAGAGTAAGAGTAGCCGTTAAGTCAGTAGTGTTACCACAATCATCAGCAACAGTATATGTTACCGTAATAGTTCCTCCAACACCACAAGTGCTACTTAGATTAGCAAAGTCATAATTAGAAGTTACAGTATTTGTAGCATTAGCATCGCAAGCATCAGTACCACAGTTTTCAAGAGCAGCTATATTATCAGCATTCCATTGGTCAGCAATAGTTTGGTTATCTGTACCAGAACATTCTAAAGATTGATCAGTTACTGTACAGTTAGATAAATCAGGACCAGTAGTATCTTCAAGAGTAAGAGTAGCCGTTAAGTCAGTAGTGTTACCACAATCATCAGCAACGGTATATGTTACCGCAATAGTTCCTCCAACACCACAAGTGCTACTTAGATTAGCAAAGTCATAATTAGAAGTTACAGTATTTGCTGCATTAGCATCGCAAGCATCAGTACCACAGTTTTCAAGAGCAGCTATATTATCAGCATTCCATTGGTCAGCAATAGTTTGGTTATCTGTACCAGAACATTCTAAAGATTGATCAGTTACTGTACAGTTAGATAAATCAGGACCAGTAGTATCTTCAAGAGTAAGAGTAGCCGTTAAGTCAGTAGTGTTACCACAATCATCAGCAACAGTATATGTTACCGCAATAGTACCACCTAAACCACAAGTGCTGCTTAGATTAGCAAAGTCATAATTAGAAGTTACAGTATTTGTAGCATTAGCATCGCAAGTATCAGTACCACAGTTTTCAAGAGCAGCTATATTATCAGCATTCCATTGGTCAGCAATAGTTTGGTTATCTGTACCAGAACATTCTAAAGATTGATCAGTTACTGTACAGTTAGATAAATCAGGACCAGTAGTATCTTCAAGAGTAAGAGTAGCCGTTAAGTCAGTAGTGTTACCACAATCATCAGCCACAGTATATGTTATCGTAATAGTTCCTCCAACACCACAAGTAGTTGTAAGCGTTGTAAAGTCGTAGTTAGAAGTAACTGTAACATTAATATCATTAGCACAAGCTTGAATAGCCGCAATGTTATCAGCATTCCATTGGTCAGCAATGGTTTGGTTATTATCACCGTCACATTCTAGAGTTTGGTCAGTTACATTACAAGTAGATAAATCTGGTCCAGTGATATCTCCAAAAGATAGGGTAGCAGTAACAGTAGAGCTATTACCACAATCATCGGTTACAGTATAGTTTACAGTAATATTCCCACAAGGTCCGCA